>CAVQSQ010000027.1:0-374828 GCA_963715955.1 Candidatus Sulfomarinibacteraceae bacterium | reverse complement strand
TCGATCTCCCGCGTCATGTCTTCCTCGAAAAAGGGCAAACCGGTAGAGGTCGACGTCCACGTACGGACGTGGGTCGCCGCTCGGCCTGACCTCCACTTCCTCCTAGGCGGCAATGCTGCTAGTTGCGGACAGAAGTCCGCAGGCACCCGCTGCGCGCGCATCGGCAGATATGGCGGCACCCACTCCCAGACGATCTCTCCCGGAGCGTGATCTCGAAGATCCTCGCCGTGGCTGGAGGTGATGGCGAGATTGTCGCCGGGCAGCGCCTGGACGGTGCCGGCGACGGATGAGAAGAAGTACTCGGAACCGTATTCCACTCGACCTCGCCCCGGGTCGGGTCGATCGCCTGCACCAGCGTGCGCCGGTAGCCGTTGGTACCGATTGTGCCGTTGTTGAAAACCAGAATCAGCCCCTCGCCGAGTCGTCCCTTCTCGATCATGGACGCTTCGTGCTGGTAGTCGAGGTTCTTCGAGAACTGCCAAACGACGTCGCCGGTCCGTCTGTCGACGATGAAGATCGTGTCGAGATTGCGGCCGCTGACCAGGATGTTGCCCGGTCTGAAGCGCTCGTCGCCGGCCTCGAACCATCGGTTGGGCGGCAGCACCTGGATCGAGTTCGGGTGGACCGGATCCTCGCTTTCGAGGTCCCACGACGGGAAGTCCTCCACGTGATCCATCGACCACCACTCCCACACGATTTCCTTCTGCTCGTTGACCTCCCACACATAGTCGGCGTGGGTCGTGATGGCGTTGCCAAGCAACAGGTAGTTCCCGTTATCGAGCTTGTGCAGATCGTGGTGCGGAATGTCTCCTTCAGTGGGAGCTGGTAGAACCAGGTCAGGTTGCCGTCCCAGTCGTACTCCTTGATCAGATTGTCGGTACCGATCACCGCCAGCCGTCCGTCCCGAAGCAACCGCGCGCGACCGATCGCGCGAACCCTCGGCCACACGTGGACGATGTTGCCGTTCATATCGATGATCATCGGCACCCGCCGGCGGTAGAGAACCAGCGTATAGCCTCCGGCCGATGCCTCCGGTTTGTACTGCCGCACCCACGCCTCGGGCTCGAGGGCGGGCAGGTCGAGGTGGATGTCATCTTCTTCCACCGCCGCTTCGATGGCCGCAAACTCCGCTGCGATCCGGCGATCGGCACGGTGTTCGCCCGCCACCAGAAAGGCGGCGATGCAGCCGCTGCGGCGACGGATGACAGCGAGTCGTATCAGCATCGCGTCAACCCCCGCATTCGGTCTTCAATCTCCGTCAGGAGCCGCAATATAGCCCTGACGCTCGAGAAAGAAGAGGACCTCGCGGGTCGCCTCGGTCGGCGTCATGTTCGAGGTGTCGATCGAGACATCGGCGTCGGCCGGCACCTCGTAGGGGTCGGAGACACCGGTGAACTCCTTGATGATCCCTGCTCTCGCGCCTTGGCGTACATGCCCTTGCGGTCGCGCGCCTCGCAGACTTCGATGGGCGTCGCCACATGCACCAGGACGAAGCCGCCGCACGGCGCCACCATTTCGCGCACCTCCCGCCGAACGACGTCGTACGGTGCGATCGGCGCGCAGATGGCCACCCCGCCGGCACGCGTGATCTCTGATGCGACAAAACCGATGCGGCGGATATTGAGGTCGCGGTGGGCCTTGGAAAGGCCGAGTTCGGAAGACAGGTTCATCCGCACCAGGTCGCCGTCGAGCAGGGTCACTCCCCTGCCGCCGACCTCGAGCAACTTGACCCGCAGCGCGTTGGCGATGGTTGATTTTCCCGACCCCGAGAGACCGGTGAAGAAGACCGTGAACCCCTTCGAACCGCGCACGGGGTGGCGGCGCTGGAGCTCCCGCGCCACCGCCGGGTAGGTGTACCAGTCCGGGATCTCACGACCGTCGTCGAGGCGGCGCCGGACCTCTTCCGCCGTCAGCCGAAGGATGCGGCCGTTCGCGGGCACTTCCTCCGGCGCCACGAAACGCCGCCGGTCCTCGAGGTAGACCATTTCCCTGGCGGGGATCCACTCGACACCGAGCTCATCCGCCGCCTCCGCCATCAGGTCGCGAGCCTCGTCCGCAGCGTAGGTGGGGGCTCCCAGGGTCTCGAGCACGGCGCCCGAACCGTCGAAGTCCACCAGAAGGTGGGTGCAGCCGTAGTTCTTGTGCACGATGGCCTGCAGCAACGCCTCGCGGGGGCCGCCTCCCCTGGGCGCGATCGGACACAGGTTGAGGCGCGCCATGAACGACGCGAAGTGCGGCATGAGCTCCTGGTAGCAGCGGATGCGGGTGTAGTGGTCGGCGTCGCCGGGCTGGTCGAGCCCGACAACGGGGTGGAGCAGCAGATTGGCGCCCGCCTCCCCGGCCGCTTCGGTCATCATCGCAAGTTGCTCCCGATGCACCGTGCGGTGGGTTTGAAAGGCGATCACCTTGCGCCAGCCCAATCGGCTGAACGTGCGGCGCAGCTCGCGCGGCGTCAGGCGCAGCTCCCGATAGTCGTAGTGGACCGGAAGCTGGATGCCCTCCACCCTGCCGGCCACCGCGAACTCCCGCGTTCGGTGCAGGTGCTGCTGGACGCCCGGGTGGGAAGGGTCGTCGGTTCCGAAAAGAGCGCACGCCCCGGCTGCACGATCCGGAAGCCAGACCTCGTCGACCTTCAACGCGGCGAGCATCACGCCCTCGCCGTCGCGCAAGGCAAGGAAACCGCCCGGCGACAGGCTGTCGGCAACCTCCTTCGTAACGTCAAGGGTCAACGGGAGCGGCCACAGGATCCCGCTCGCGAGATGCGACGTCGCGCAGACCTCGTCGTGATCGGCCGAACCCATGTAGCCCTCGAGGGGCGAATAGCCGCCGTTGAGCAGGAGCTCGAGATCGCAGAGCTGGCGGGGACCGAGATCGACCGACGGCCAGTCGCGCGACTCCTCGCGGATCTCGGCCATCCGCTGGTCGGTGACCATGAGCGCGACAAGCGTGGAACCGTGGGGTGGAATCAGATTATCCAAAATATCTCCGTCAACACTGACGCAATTGCGACTGAAATGGCCGGATTTGCGCGGCACCGATTCTAACCTGAAATTCCCGCCAACTGTCGAATGCGGCCGACCACTCAGACCAGGCGCTCCTCCGGGACCGGCAGGCGCCAGGTCGGCGTGTAGTCGAAGATCAAACGGGTCTGGATATGGTCGACCTCCGGGCGGGTGGTGAAGGAGTCGAGGGCGAGGTCGCGCAGGTGATCTGAATCGCGAACCGCCACGTGGATCAGGAAGTCGTCGCCGCCGGTGACGTGAAAGACGCTGCGCACCTCGGCAAGCTCGGCGACATACTCGCGGAACGAGTCCACCAGATCGCGCGAGTGCAGACGCAGCCTGACCGCGATCATCGCCTCGAGCCCCACCCCCAACGCCCCCGGGTCGACGTCGCAGTGATAGCCGCGAATGACGCCGAGTTTCCCCAACCGCCGCACGCGTTCGAGGCAGGTCGAGGGAGCCACCCCCACCATTTCGGCCAACCGGTTGTTGGCCAGTCGAGCATTCTTTTGTAAAACACCCACGATGGCGAAGTCGATTCGGTCGAGCTGTTCCTGATATTTCATGAACCGAATTATATTCGATTTCTTGATTTGATTATGAATCGTCACCTAGAATATCTCCAGGTAGAGAACAATCAACATAATTGAGACCGAATAACGAAATCCGGCCTCTCCAATCACCCTACCCCCGCTGGAGGAACGACCATGAAATTCAAACTGCTTTCAACGGACGATCTCGAGGCCATCGATCGGCTGAAGGAGCACCACGGTGGTGCGCAGAAGATCGGTGAGACCATCCGGCAACGGCGCGATCTCGCAACCCGCAAGAGTGTGCTGGCGGAAAAAGGGTTCGGCGAACTCATCGAGGACGCCGAGAGGCTGGTGGAGAAATTCGCGAAGATCGAGGACTTCGAGCAGAAGATCTCGCCGAGCTACCGGTCGGACTTCGGCGTCGCCACCGCCCAGGTCTCGGGCTTTCAGGGCGCCCGTGTGACCCACCGCGCCATGCAGCGAATGGCTGAAAGTGCAACGACCGACCAGCCCTGCTGGGTGCCCTCAGAGTTCATCTCGGTGGTGGCGCTCACCGAAAACTACGTCTACTCCGGCGATCTCATGGCCACATTGACGATGGCAGAGAACATCATGGGAGCCTCCAAGTTCTGTTCGACCAACCTCATCGGGATCCCGATGCCGGCGCACCGGTTCGCGACGCTCGAAGAGGTCACCGGGAAGACATTCGAGACCCGCGACCTCGGCGACGGCACGGCGCAGATCATCCTCAAGAACATGGGCACCGCCTTCGGCAACCTCGGCGGTGTCGAGGTCGCCAACGACAACCACCTGGTCTACCTCGACGGCATCACCCGCGCCGCGCTCGAGACCGGCAACGACTTCTTCCTCAACCCCTCGTGGTCGACCATCGTCGCCGCCTGCTCCTTCGGACGCGACATCCCCAACCTCCAGTTCAAGGTCTCGATGCTGCTGTCGACCCAGAACCTGATGCAGTTCAGGCTGCTGCTCAACATCATGTCCGAGTATCTTCGCGACGACCGGACGACCCCGATCTACGAGGTCAACATCGGCAACGGCGTGTCGCCGGAGAACTTCATCCGCTGCGCCGAGGAACTCAACCGGAGCGGCATCAAGGGCATGAGCCTGGCGGCCCACCTGCGGATCAACCCGGATCTCGGGATGCCGGACTTCGATTGGACCGACAACGCCTTCAAGGTCCTCGAAAACGGGACCGACCTGACCTTCAAGTACGAGTCCGACGGCACCGCCCGCGAGCTCGACACCATGGAGGCCTATTTCATGCCCGAGGACGAACGGGCCGCGGTCGCCGACAAGATCGGCGACGTGATCTACTACAAGAGCCTGCGCGCCTCCAAGGACGGCCGCGCCATGATGCGCCGCGGGATCCCGACCCGCTTCGGCGCGGCCTCCTACCGCGGCAACGCCCCCGCCGACCCCGCCCGCGCCCACCTGGTGACCTCTCGTGCACGTTAAGGGCTGCTCACCGGGACGTGCCAGGCTGCAGCCTCACTTTCAGGGGCACGAAACGCGCCGAATTTGGCGGAAGCCTGGCACTCCACGGGTAAGCCGATGAGAAAGCCATGTGCTCAGAAATGCTCAGCGGGACGTGCCAGGCTGCAGCCTCGCTCTCAGGGGCACGAAGCGCGTTTCCTCTGGCGGAAGCCTGGCCACCTACAATGTTCAGCGGGACGTGCCAGGCTCGGCCCTCGTTGTCAGGGGCACGCAAATCGTAATTCTGGGCCAGAGCCTGGCACTCCACGGGTAGAACGATGAAAAAGTCATGGCCCACGAGATTCGCGGAAAACGTAAGAAACTACCAAGGCTACCCCATCGGCAAAACGATCCAATACCTCACCGACCCAGAAATCATCTCCCTCGCGGGCGGGCTCCCCTCCCCCGAGGTCTTTCAGCGGAGCCAGCTGCGCCAGGCGAGCGTGAGGGCGCTGGATTCCAACATCGACCGCATCATGCAGTACTCTCCGATCCCCGGCGAGGCCTGCCTGGTGGAGGCGGTGCTCGCCTTTCTCGAACGCGACTCGATTCGGATCGGACGCGAAAACATCGTCATCACGAGTGGCGGCCAATCCGCCCTCGACCTCGCCGGCCGCCTCTTTCTCGAGCCCGGCGATACGGTGATGGTGGACCGGCCGACCTTTGCCGGCGCGATCGTCACCTTCCAGATGCAGCGGCCGCGGATCATCGGCGTCGACATCGAGGCCGACGGTTCGGACGTCGTCGGGATGCATCGACGTCTCGAAGAAATGGCCGCAGCAGGGACACCGCCGAAGTTCATCTACGTCGTACCCGATTTCCAGAACCCTTCGGGCATCACAATCAGTCTCGCCAAACGGGAGGCCCTCCTCGATCTCAGCTACGACTTCGATGTGCCCATCGTCGAGGACAGCCCCTACCGCGACCTCCGCTACCGGGGCGAGCCGATCCCGGCCCTCTTCGCTCTCGATCAAGAGCGGGACGGAGGCCACGTGATCGGTCTCTACACCTTTTCCAAGCTCTTCTGTCCGGGTGTTCGGGTGGGCTTCAACATCGGCCCCGCCGAAGTCATCACCCGGATGACCCACATCAAGGAAGGCGCCATCCTCAACACCCCGAAGTGGAACCAGGACATGTGCACGGCCTTCCTCACCGAGTGGGACCTCGATGGCCACCTCGAGAACTGCCGCACCTACTATCGGGAGAAGCTCGACGTCTTCCTCAAGACCATGGCCGAGCACTTCCCGCCGGAGACCGGAGTGACCTGGACCGTGCCCGAGGGCGGGCTCTTTCTGTGGGTGACGGTGCCCGAGCACATCGACACCGACCAGTTGTTCTTCGAGGCCATCGAGCATAAGGTGGCTTTCGTGCCGGGGTCGCAGTTCTACGGTGAAAACCCCGAGCGCAACCACATGCGAATCAATTTCTCCTTCGTCTCGAAGGAGGATCTGGCCGAAGCCGTCCGGCGGCTTGCGAACTGTGTGAGGAAAGCGTGAGGGTGCCAGGTCCGCAGTTCCGTAGAAACGACCGGGCTCAGGGTTGCGGTGAATCTCTTCAAAGCGTTTCTACGGAACTGCGGACCTGGCACCCCAGAAAGGACAAAAAATGCGTCTGCTCTTTATCGGATTCGGAACCGTCGCCCAGGGGCTGTCGGAGCTGCTGATTGAAAAAAAGGAAGAGCTCGAGGAACGGTACGGTCTCGACTGGGAGGTCACCGGCATCGTCGATATGCTCAGAGGTTCGGCGTACGACCCGGCGGGGCTGGACCTCGAGAAGGTCATGGCAATGGTGGACGACGGGACGTCGATCTCGGACTATCCCGACGGCGGCTGCGACTGGGACGCCCTGACGATGATCGCCAACGCCGAGGCCGACGCCTTGATCGAGGTCACCTACACCGACATCAAGAGCGGCCAACCGGCCACCGATCATATCCGCGCGGCGCTCGCCCGCGGTCTCCACGTGACCACCACCAACAAGGGACCGCTGGCCCTTTTCTCCAATCAGTTGATCGAACTGGCGGATGCCAACGATGTCGAGTTCCTCTACGAGGGCACCGTCATGGCGGGGACCCCGCTTCTCAATCTCCTGCGGGAGACCCTTGCCGGCTCCACCGTCACGGAGATGAAGGGCATCCTCAACGGCACCACCAACTACATCCTGACCCAGATGGAGGCCGGGATGGACTACCGGGCGGCGCTCAAGAAGGCCCAGGAGCTGGGCTACGCCGAGGCGGTGCCCGACGCCGACGTCCTCGGGTGGGACGCGCTGGCCAAGGTGACCATCCTCGCCAACACGGTGTTCGGGGCCTCGCTCTCCCCCGACGACAGTCCGTGTACGGGTATCACCGGGATCACCCCGGAACAGATCACCGCTGCGGCCGCCGACGGAAAACGCTACAAGTTGATCGGACGGGTATGGAGGGACGGCGATGCCGTGCGCGCCTCCGTGGCGCCGCAGTTGATGGAACTGTCGCACCCGCTGGCCGGGGTCGGCGGCGCGACCAACGCCGTGACCATCACCACCGACACTCTGGGCGACGTCACCATCGTCGGCGCCGGTGCCGGCCGCCGCGAGACCGGGTTTGCCCTTCTGATCGACCTGCTGGCCATCAACGCGAGAGGAACTGACGATGAAAATGCTGCTTGGTGATCAATGGGTGGACCGCGAAAAGACCATCGACGTCCGTGATCCCTTCGACAACGCCGTCATCGACACCGTCCCGGCGGCGACCGCCGAGGATGTCGAAACCGCCCTCGCCGCAGCCTCCGCGGCGCGCGCCACCGCGCGGGCAATGACAACCTACGAACGCTCGCAAATCCTGCTGGCGACCGCGGACATCGTCGCCGACAACCTCGAGGACTTTGCCGAGACCATCGCCCGCGAGGGTTCGAAGACGATCCGCGAGGCGCGCAAGGAGGCCAGGCGTTGCGTCAACACCCTCACCATCTCGGGCGAGGAGGCCAAGCGCCTGCTCGGTGAGACGATCCCATTCGACTCCTTCCCCGGCGGCGAGCAGCGCCGCGGTCACTTCGAGCGCGTGCCGATCGGCGTGGTCGTCGCCATCACGCCGTTCAACGACCCCCTCAATCTGGTCGCCCACAAGCTCGGCCCCGCCATCGCCGGCGGCAATGCGGTGATCCTCAAGCCGGCCACCGTGACTCCGCTCTCCGCCCTCAAGCTCTGCGAGGCCTTCATGGAAGCCGGTCTGCCGCCGGGTGTCCTCCAGTGTCTGACCGGCCACGGTGCGGTGATCGGCGATCCGCTGGTGTCCGACAAGCGGGTCCGCATGGTCAGCTTCACCGGCGGGCTCGAGGCGGGCGAGCGCATCGTCTCCAGGGCCGGTCTCAAGAAGATCGGGATGGAGCTCGGCTCCAACTCGCCGGTCATCGTGTGGCACGATGCCGACATCGAGTGGGCGGCCGAGACCTGCGTATCGGGCGCCTTCTGGGCGGCGGGCCAGAACTGCATCGGCGTGCAGCGGATCTACATTCACCGCGACGTCTACGACCGCTTCAAGGAGCTCGTCGTCACCCACACCTGGGCCTACACCATCGGCGACAAGATGGACGAGGCCACCGACATGGGGCCGATGATCAACGAGGGCGAGGCGAAGAGGGTCGAGCGCTGGGTCGCGGAGGCGGTCGAAAAGGGCGCCGCAGTGCTCGCCGGCGGCAACCGCAAGGGAGCATTGATGGAACCGACGGTGCTCGAGAACGTCCCGAAAAACGCCACCATCCACTTCCAGGAGGTCTTCGGACCGGCCGTCAACCTCTACCCGGTCGACGATCTCGACGAGGCCATCGCCGAAGCGAACTCGGTCGACTACGGCCTCCACGCCGCCGGTTTCTCCAACGACGTCACCATCTGCCACCGCATGATCGAGGGGCTCGACGCCGGTTCGGTCCTGATCAACGACTCCACCGACTACCGGCTCGACTCCATGCCCTTCGGCGGCATCAAGAGCTCCGGTCTCGGCCGCGAGGGCATCCGCTTCTCGCTGCAGGAAATGACCGAACCCAAGGTGGTGTGTTGGTATTTGCCCGGCCTGCGGCCGGAATGAGGAATCTCAAATTTTGAATTTTGAATTTTGAATTTTGAATTCCATCGCAAAGGATCCGTGGGGGATTCAATTTTCGAAGTGACCGGTTCGTGATCCCAACGATGAGATCTCTGAAGGTGGGCCAAGGCCCACCCTACCCAACCGATCGGTGTTCACGCCCGGCGTAGGGTGGGCCTTGGCCCACCTTCAGGAATGATAAGGGCGCAGAGGACGCTCACTCGAACCCGGCATCCGACATTGTCCTCCCGGAGAATCGGGATGATCGAGTCGGGAACCGCCCGCGGAAACGGCACGCGGGACGCGTGCCCACAAAGAAACCATGCAGCGTTTGTGGGGCAGCCGTCCCGGCTGCCGGCGGGTGCGATGGCAAACTCAAAATTCAAAATTCAAAATTCAAAATTGCGGCCGACGGACGTCGGCCGCCTTGACTTGCGGCCCGACTCGCGCGACCCTGCACCTTCGGGGGACACAATGGCAGCTGACGATCAGAAGGTGATTTTTTCGATGGTCGGGGTCTCGAAGACCCACGGCCAGAAGACGGTGTTGCGCGACATTTCGCTGGGCTTTTTCTACGGCGCCAAGATCGGCGTTCTCGGACTCAACGGGGCCGGCAAGAGCACGCTCCTGCGGATCATGGCCGGGACCGAGGAGTCGTCGAACGGCGAGGTGGTCCGCGCGCCGGGTTACACGGTGGGGATGCTCGAACAGGAACCGGTCACTCGAAAAAGGCAAGACCGTGCGCCAGGTGGTCGAGGAGGGCGCGTCGGAAGCCACCGCGCTGCTCGCCGAATTCGACACCCTGGCCGACCGTTTTTCGGAGCCTATGGACGACGACGAAATGCAGAAGGTCCTCGACCGCCAGGCCGAGGTCCAGGAGAGGATCGAGGCGGTCGGCGCCTGGGAGCTGGACTCCCGACTCGAGCTCGCCATGGACGCTCTGCGGTGTCCGCCGGGCGACACCGTGGTCGACGTCCTCTCGGGCGGAGAACGACGGCGGGTGGCCCTGTGCCGGCTGTTGATCCAACAGCCCGACATTCTGCTGCTCGACGAGCCGACCAACCACCTCGACGATCTCTCGGTGGGGTGGCTCGAGCGCCACCTCAAGGAATACCAGGGCACCGTCATCGCGGTCACCCACGACCGCTACTTCCTCGACAACGTCGCCGGTTGGATCCTCGAGCTCGACCGCGGCCACGGGATCCCGTGGCGAGGCAATTACTCCTCGTGGCTCGAGCAGAAGGAAGAGCGTCTGCGCCAGGAAGAGCGCAGTGAGGGCCGCCGACAGAAGACCCTCGAACGGGAGCTCGAGTGGATCCGGATGGCGCCGCGCGCCCGCCATGCCAAGGGCAAGGCGCGGATCACCGCCTTTCAGGAGCTCCTCTCCCAGGAGCCCGAACAGATGGTCCGCGATCTCGAGATCTGGATCCCGCCCGGACCGCGTCTCGGCGACGTGGTCATCGAGACGGAAAAGCTCAGCAAGGCCTTCGACGACCACCTGCTGTTTGACGACCTCAGCATCTCGGTCCCGCCGGGAGCGATCGTCGGCGTGATCGGAGGCAACGGCGCCGGCAAGACCACCCTGTTCGAACTGATCACCGGCGCCCAGAAGCCCGACTCCGGTACGCTTCGACTCGGAGAGACGGTGAAACTGGGTTATGTGGACCAGAGCCGCTCCACCCTCGACCCCGAGAAGTCGGTGTGGGAGGTGATCTCGGAGGGCTCGGAGTCGATCTGGCTGGGCCGCGCCGAGGTCAATTCGCGGGCCTATGTGGGGCGCTTCAACTTTGCCGGCTCCGACCAGCAGAAACCGGTCAAGCTCCTCTCCGGTGGCGAACGCAACCGCGTCCACCTCGCGCGAATGCTCAAAGAGGGCGCCAACGTCATGCTTCTGGACGAGCCCTCGAACGACCTCGACGTCAATACCCTGCGCGCGTTGGAGGAGGCCATCCTCGCCTTTGCCGGCACCGTGATGGTGATCTCTCACGACCGTTGGTTCTTGGATCGCGTCGCCACCCACATCCTGGCCTTCGAAGGCGACTCGCACGTGGAGTGGTTCCCCGGGCCCTACTCGGACTACGTGGCCGACCGCCGCCGGAGGCTCGGCGACGCCGCCGATCGCCCCCACCGGGTGACCTACCGGCCCCTGACACGGAGCTGATGATCAGCGGACGAGTGCACCCATGACCGTTCTGCTTCGCAACCTGCCGCTGGCTCTCGCACACGGCGAGGACGACCTCGGGCCGGCGGCAGCTGCGCACCTCGGGATGGGCCCATTCGAGGTCGAGGTGCGGACCATCGTCAGGAAGTCGCTCGATGCGCGCCGCCGCGGCCGCCCCCGCTATCTCTACACTCTCGCCCTCGACCTCGCCGGCGATGATGAACGAAGGCTGTTGGCCGAACAGCCGGCGCGCGTCGAGCCTTTTCGCGCCCCGGACCGGGTCGAAATCCCGATCGTACGGAACGCCGGATCCAGACCGCCGGTCGTCGTGGGCTCCGGACCCGCGGGGCTCCTGGCGGCCTACAGACTGGTCCAGGCCGGACTCGAACCCGTGGTCGTCGAACGAGGTCTCGAGGTCACCGAACGCACCCGCCAGTGGAACCGATTCCTCAAGGGCGACACCTTCAACCCGGAGAGTAATCTCCTGTTCGGCGAGGGCGGCGCCGGCGCCTACTCCGACGGCAAGCTCTACACCCGGATCAAGGACCCCAGGGTGGCCGAGGTCCTCCAGATCCTCGCCGACCACGGCGCCCCAGGCGAGATCCTCTACGACGCCAAGCCGCACATCGGCAGCAATCTCCTGCCGTCGGTGATCCGCCGCCTCAGGAATTCTCTTCGCGACCGCGGCGCGGTCTTCCGCTTCTCGACCCGGATGACCGGTCTACGGATCGACGAGGGCCGCATCGTCGGCGTGGAGATCGACCCCGGAGGCGTCATCGAGACCGAGCACGCCTTTCTCGGTCTCGGCCACTCGGCGCGCGACTCCATCCGCACCCTCCACGGCCTCGGTGTGGCCATGGAACAAAAGCCCTTCCAACTCGGCGCGAGAATCGAGCACCCTCAGGACGTCGTCAATCGGATGCAGTACGGACCCGAGTTCTGCGCCCACCCGCTGCTGCCGGCGGCCGACTACCGGCTGGTGGCGAAAATGCCCGGCGGCGATGTCTTCAGCTTCTGCATGTGCCCGGGCGGCGAGATCCTCCCGGCCACCGAACGGCCTGGCGTGATCTGTGTCAACGGAGCGTCCCCCCTCGGCCGCCGCGGTCGTTTCGCCAACTCCGGTTTCGTGATCACCCTCGAACCGGACGAGTTCGGGGGCCCCGGGCCGCTCGCCGGCATCGAGTTGCAGGAGCAGATCGAAGGCCGGGCCGCGGCCCTCGCCGCAGCACCATTCGGCGCGCCCGCGCTCCGTCTGGGTGACTTTGTCGGCGGCCGCATTTCTTCTGAAATCCCTGAATCGAGCTACCCCTTGTCGCTGACACCTGCTCCCTTCGAGGAATTCCTGCCGACAAGGGTTCTCGACGCCCTCCGCCGCGGTCTGAGCGACCTCTGCACGCGGCTTGCCCATCCTGCGTCACCCCGATGCGATCATCGTCGGACCGGAGTCGCGCAGTTCGTGCCCGGTGCGGATCGTCCGCGACCCCGAGACGTTGGAGTCGCCCTCGGCGGCAGGCCTCTACCCGATGGGTGAAGGTGCCGGGCACGCCGGCGGCATCATGTCGGCGGCCATCGACGGGATGCTGTGCGCGGAAGCGTTCCTGGCCCGTCGCAGGGATATCTGACCCACCACGATTTCGGATTTCGAATTTCGAATTTCGAATTTTCCAGACTCCCACCTGGCACGCGAGACGCGTGCCCCACAAGGCGATCTTCCGGTTGTGGGGCGGCCGTCCCGGCTGCCTCGTCCGCTACACTCTCGGGGTGGTCCGAAAGAAACGGAAACCCCTGAAACGGTGGGTGTGGCGGCTGGCCGCGGTCGCTGCCGCGATAGTTGCCGTCGCAGGGGCCGCGGTGTGGCTCACCTGGCCCGACGTGGCGGCCCTGGCGAAGGAGAACCCGAAGACCACGGCGTTCATTGAAACGGCGAAGGCGCGCGGCGACCAGGTCCGATGGGAATGGGTCCCGGCGGGTCGCATCTCGCTCCAGCTCAAAAAAGCCGTCGTGGTGGCCGAGGACCTGAGTTTCTTCTCCCACACCGGTTTCGATACCCACGAACTCAAGTTGGCGGCTCGCGAAGCGGTCAAGGGCAAGCGCGTGCGCGGCGCCTCGACCATCACCCAGCAACTCGCGAAGAACCTCTGGCTCTCTCCATCTCGCTCCCCCTTCCGCAAGCTCCGCGAAATCGTGCTCACCCGCCAACTCGAGAAGCACCTTTCCAAAAAGCGGATCCTCGAGCTCTATCTCAACGTCGCCCAGTTCGGGCCGGAGATCTACGGCGCCGAAGCGGCCTCTCGTTTCTATTACGGCGCGCCGGCAGCGCTGCTGACTTCCGAACAGGCGGCGCAATTGGCCGCCGGGCTCCCCCGCCCCTCGACCTGGCACCCCGGGGTCTCGACCAGGGGCTACAACAAGGCCGTTTCCAGGGTCCGCCTCCGCGCCGGCCAGTGCGACTGGCTCGATCAGCTTTTGGAGTGAGCGCCTACTCGCCAGGCAGGGCGCGCTCGGCGTCGGTCCGTCTGTCAGCGGGTTCGCTCGCGGGTCCCTGAAGTTTGGCCAGCAACCTGCCGAAGCCGAGCTTGAAATCGAGGCGGTAGAGAGTCCGTGCGGGACCGGGGTCGATCCAGTAGATGAACTCGCCCTTCTTGGAAAACATCTCGCCGTCGTCGGTCACCGGCTGCACCATCTGCAGCTCCCGTTTGCCGTCGTAGGTGCCGAACCGTTTGCGCTCTTCGACCAGGCTGTCGGTCGAAATGGCGCCCTTGTCGGTCAACAGGTGGATCGAAAAGCGCTTGACGCCGGGATTCGCGAGGGCGCGCCCCCGGTAGACAAAGGCCAGCGGGTCGAGGGCCGGGCCGCCGTCGTACGGGATCTCCGAGATCTCGCCGTGTTTGTCGGCCACGACCACGCCTTTTTCGCGATCGACGTCGTAGCGGCGGATCTTGCGTTCACCCTTTTCGGTGATGTCGCTCGAATAGGCGATGGTGGTCATCGTCTCGGCGTCGACCCACGAATCGATCCGCCCGTCGACTCTGTAGATCTTGTTGAAGAACTTCGAGTTCCGCGCCGTCATGACGACGTGGTACGCGGGCCGGCCCCGATACTCTTCGAGCCGGCTCTCGAGCGTCATGTGGCCGCAGGTCACGCCGAGATACTCCACCGAATAGGCGAACGGGCCGTCGAGGGAAAACTCGGCAGGCGCCATCTCGGCGGGCTGGGTCTGCGGCGCCGCCCGAAAGACGAAGGCGCCGACGATTGTCGCCGCGGCCGTCATCGAGATGACCAGGCTCAAGCGGAGGGGTCGCGTCATCGGCAGGCCTCTTTCACCCGGGTGGGCCATTTGCACCGGCAACGACGCCATCACCGGTCGCCCGATTGCGGTACAGCGACCCGTCGACCGCAGCCGCCATCTTTTCAACGTCGAGACCGCTGCCGACGAATTCGGCCATCAACCGCGCCTGACTCAAGGGGTCGCCGACCACGTCGGCGTAGTTGAGGTACAGGCACTCGAAGTAAGGCCGGAAACGGAGCTGAAACTCGACCTTTCCGAGGTGGGCCTCGTACATCGCGAGCAGGTCCTCGTCTTCGGTGTGGGACGCCTCGCCGCGGCGCTCGAGCATCTTCGCCTGCGACGCCAGGACCTCGTGCAGGTTGCGGCGCATGAACACCACCTTGTAGGTGTTGCTTGCGGGCAGGTAGTTGAGCAACGAGGAGACCACCTTGATGACCTTGCCCCGCGCCGCCCGCAGCCAGCTCATGTCCTCGGTCTCGGCGAGGTCCTTGACCCGCTCGTCCTCGTAGTAGCCCTTCGGGTTGTCGATGTCGGCGGTGCGGATATTGTCGACGACCGGTTGCATGCCGCCCGCCTCGAGCATCTTCATGGCCATCGAGGTCCCCGACCGCGGAAGACCGGAGACGATCACCACCGGCCGACCGTACTTCAACCGGCGGATCACATCTTTCAGTTTCGTCGTCATGTCGGCCTGACTCCCTGCGACGGCGAAGCGGAATGTTCTCACCATCCGCCGCGTTTTCAAAAACTTGATGGACGTCGCCGCACGCGGTCTCCCGTCGCGGCAGCCTGGTTATACTACAATGCCGCGGCCGGTGACCTCATGCGAGTGCGGTTGCCGCCCAAGCTCATACACTACGAGGAGTTTCGTTGGCGCAACACGCCTTGAAGATCAAGCAGCGCAGGTCTTTCCGCGCGGCCGCGGTTCTCGCCGTTTCGGCCGCGGCTCTGTGGTGGCCGGGAACGGCCGATGCCTATGTCGGTCCGGGCGCCGGATTTGCGGTGCTCGGCTCCTTTGCCGTGATCTTCGTGACCATGATGCTGGCCGGTGTTTCACTGCTGGCGTGGCCCTTTCGCATGCTGTGGCGGGCGATCCGCCGCCGCACCCGAAACGCGCCCTTGATCCGGCGCCTGATCGTGGTCGGTTTTGACGGCCAGGAGCCCCGCATCACCGAGCGCCTGATGGCCGAGGGCCGAATGCCCAACTTCTCGAAGCTCGCCGGGATGGGCGGCTACAGCCGGCTGCGCTCGACCTTCCCCTCCATCACCCCGGTCGCCTGGTCGTCCTTCACCACCGGCACCAACCCCGGCAAGCACAACATCTTCGATTTCCTCGACCGCGACCCCCGGACCTATCTGCCGCGGCTGTCCTCGACCGAGATCGGATCGGTCGACCGCGTGCTCAAGATCGGCAAGCTGAGGATCCCGCTCGCCAAACCGAGCATCCGCAACCTCCGCAAGTCGAAACCGTGGTGGACCATCCTCGGCGAGCACAACATCTGGTCGACCATCATCCGGGTGCCCATCACCTTTCCGCCCGACAAGTTCTACGGCGCCCAGCTCGGCGCGATGTGCATCCCCGACCTGCTCGGCACCCAGGGCACCTTCATGCTCTTCACCACGCGCCCGGAGGAGGGGGCCTTCCAGGAGGGCGGGCTCCGGTTCGAGCTTCGCGCCAACGGCTCCCGCGACACCTTCGAGGGCGTGATCGAGGGTCCCGAGAACACCTTCCTCGACGGCAACCCGCCGATGACGCTGCCGCCTCGAGCTCGAACTCGATCGCGGCGCCCAGCGCGCGCTGGTGTCGGTCAACGGCGAGTCCGCGGACCTCGAGAAGGGCGTCCTCAGCGACTGGGTCAAGCTGACGCTTCAAGGCGGTCGCCGGGATGAAGGTCACCGGCATCACCCGGATGATGGTCACCGAGATGGACGACCACGTCTCGCTCTACCTCTCCCCGATCAACATCGAGCCCGAGAAACCGGTCATGCCGATCTCCCACCCGGGCTACTACTGTTCCTACCTCGAGAAGAAGCTCGGTGCCTACGCCACCCTCGGTCTCGCCGAGGACACCTGGGCGCTGAACGAGAAGGTCACCGACGACCGCGCCTTCATGACCCAGACCACCGACATCGACTGCGAGCGGGAGGAGATGCTCTTCACCGCCCTCGACAAGCTGCGCAAGGGCGCGCTGGTGACCGTCTTCGACGCCACCGATCGGGTCAACCACATGTTCTGGCGCTACACCGAGGACGGCCACCCGGCGGCCGCCGGGATCGACGATCCCGAGTACGGGGACGCCATCGAACAGCAGTACCTGCGCAACGACGAGATCGTCGGCAAGGTCCTGGAGCGGCTCGGGACGGCGACGTGCTGTGGGTGATGTCGGACCACGGCTGCACCTCCTTCCGCCGCGGCGTCAACCTCAACGCGTGGCTTCAGGACAACGGCTATCTCACCCTCAAGGAAGGCGCCGACGGCTCCGAACAGTGGCTGCAGTCGGTGGACTGGTCGCGCACCCGGGCCTACGCCGTGGGGCTGGTGGGGATCTTCCTCAACATCGAGGGCCGCGAGGCACAGGGCATCGTCAAACCCGGCGCCGAGGTCGAGGCCCTCAAGGCCGAGCTCAAGAAGGGGCTCGACGGTCTGGTCGACGACGAAAAGGGCGAGGTCGCCATCAACGAGGCCTTCGACACCGACGTGCTCTACCGCGGCCCGTACAAGGGCAACGCCCCCGACCTGCTGATCGGCTACAACCACGGCTACCGGATCTCGTGGGACTGCGCCTCGCGGGGTCGTCGCCGGGGCGGTCTTCGAGGACAACATCAAGGCGTGGAGCGGCGACCACATCGTCGACCCGCGCCTGGTGCCGGGCGTCTTCCTCGCCAACCACCCGATCGAGAAGGACGACCCCGCCATCATCGACCTCGCACCGACCGCGCTCAGCCTCTTCGGTATCACGCCGCCGCCCCACATGGAGGGCAGGCCGATCGTCGCAGGCGACTCGCTCAACCGACCGCCAAGGGAGAAGTGATCATGTTCGGATACACCAAGGTCAAACTCGAGACCAGCCTGGTCGACAGGATCAGCAAGTTCTCCAAGATCGCCGGCTACTCCTCGCCCGAGGAGTTCATCACCCACGCCCTCGAAAAGGAGCTCGCCCAGCTCGAGGACGCCGAGTCCGAGGAGGAGATCAAGAAGCGCCTCCAGGGCCTCGGCTACATGTCGTAGGGAGCGGCGCCCACCTTCATGAAGTTCCTCAACGACCTCCTGCGGCCGCTTTTCGACCTGCTCCAGGCGCCCCTTGCCGGGCTGCCGGCCTTTGTCGGCGTGCTGGTGTGGTCGATCCCGGTGGGCGTCTTCGCACTGTGGGTCTTCGGCAAGACCTCGAACCAGGAGCGGATCGCCGAGGTCAAACGGCGCATCCACGCCGGGCTCTTCGAGATCCGGCTCTTCAACGACGACCTCAGGGCGATCATGAAGGCGCAGTGGGAGATTCTCGGCCACGTTCTCCACTACCAGGCGCTGGCCCTCAAACCCATGATCTTCATCCTGCCGCCGCTGGTGCTGGTGATGGTCCAGCTCCACCAGTTCTACGGCTTTCGCGGTCTGCAGCCCGGCGACGAGGCGCTGATGACCGTCCAGCTCGATCCCGCGGCTGGCGGAAGGCGGGTCCCGGCCCGAGATCGCTCTCGAGCTGCCCGAGGGTCTGCAGGTCACGACCGGGCCGCTCTGGGTCCCGTCGCTGGCCCAGGTCAGCTGGCAGCTCGGCGTCGATGCCGAGGGCGACTACGATCTCGAGGTCACGGTCGACGGCGAAACCGCCGTCAAGAGCCTCCGCGCCACGGACCGGTTGATCCGGCTGTCGCCGGAACGCCCGCCCCGGACATTTGTCGGTCAGCTGGAGTGGCCGTCCGAGAAACCCCTCGAGAAGACCGGCGCGATCCGTTCCATCACCCTCGGTTACGCCGAAGGCACGATCGGTTTTCTGGGTTGGGATTTCGAGTGGGCCTTCGCCTGGATGGTGGTCTTCTTCGTGCTCACCATGGTGATCGCGCTCGTCCTCCGCAAACCCATGGGCGTCGAGCTCTGATGGACCCGCGCATCCGAACGAAAACCAGATCCGGCTTTTTCCGTTCCAGCCGGTCGGTCAGCTGCCGGATTCGAAACGTTCAAACGTTCAACGTTTCAACGTTCAAACGTTTCGCCCCAATCGACTCGGACGCGCGGGTTTGCCTGAATATCCCCGGAATTGCATTCCGCTGATGAAAAACCGCGAAGCCACCATCGGCGCCGCCCTGATCTGCGTCTCGGCCGCCCTGTGGGGCGTCGACGGAGTGGTCCTGACCCCACGGCTGTCCAACCTGTCGGTGCCGTTTGTGGTCTTCCTGCTGCACGCCGTTCCCTTCGCCCTCATGCAGCCGTTTCTGTGGCAGCAGCTACCGCCGGCTCCGTGCCATGCCGGCGAGGGGCTGGATGGCGCTCGCCCTGGTCGCTTTCACCGGCGGACTGCTCGGCACCATGGCCATCGTCAAGGCGCTGTTCCTGGTCAACTTCAACCAGCTCAGCGTCGTCGTCCTGCTGCAGAAGCTGCAGCCGGTCTTTGCCCTCGCCCTGGCCGCAGTGCTGCTCGGCGAAAGGGTCTCGGCGCGTTTTCTCGCCGCCGCGGTGGTCGCTCTCGGCGGCGCCTACCTCCTGACCTTCGGGCTCTGCAACCCCGGCGGCCGCCGGCGACGCGATCACCCTCAAGGCGGCGTTTCTGGCCGTTGTGGCCGCCGCCGCCTTCGGCGTCGCCACGGTTCTCGGGAAGATGCTCCTGGGGTCGCTCGACTTCAAAGATGCCACCTTTGCCCGCTACGGCATGACCTCGGCCATGGCCCTGATCTATCTGGCGGTGCGCGGAATCGGCCTCCCCTTTGCGTCGGTCACCGGCACCGAACTGGGTGTTCGTCCTCGTCATCTCCCTGACCACCGGGTCCGGCGCGATCTTCCTCTACTACTACGGCCTCACCAGGGTGCGAGCCAGCGTCGCCACGATGTGCGAGCTCTCGCTGCCGCTCGCCGCGGTCATCCTCGACTACGTCGTCAACGGCTCCGTGCTCGGACCCTGGCAGTGGCTCGGCGGCTGCCTGCTCATCGGCGCCATCGTCTGGATCAGCGTGCAGGGAGTCGAACAGACGCCCGATAATTCTTAATTTTAAATTTTGAATTTTGAATTGCGCCCAGCCGCGGAAACGCGGTTCCGTAACGAATCGCCCACGCTACCTGAAAGTCTCTGAAGGTGGGCTGAAGCCCACCCTACCAGCCGGCGCATTTTGTGGGGCCGAAGTAGGGTGGGCCCTGGCCCACCTTCAGTCTCGTTGCTGCTGAGTGGGCCGCTGGGGGAACATCCTCGGTAATTTCGCATCGACGGCGTAGTGGAGAACGGCGGCAGCCGCCTCGAGGGTGATCCACTTCGACGGTTCACCGGTCTTGAGTCGGGAGCCCACCGGGAGGGACTCCGGCACATCGACTCCCCGCGCCCACCGGCCCCCCTCGCCCTGCATCTCCTGGAGCCGCGACAGGGCCGCCACGGCCCCCGGTGCGAGCGCTGCCCCCGAACGGGCGAGAACCGCCAATGCCTCCGCCGCGTCGGTGCGATCGATGTTCGGGTGGCCGAGAAGAAAAAACTCCTCCCCCGCCGAGGCCACGGCCGAGGACAGCGCTCGAACGGCCCGATGGCGCAACACCGAACGGTTGCAGTCACCGCACACGGTCAGGGCGTCGAGCAACGCCACCGGAGTCACTCCGCACGCCGCGCCGTCACCGTCACGACTCCACCCTCCATCCGGTGATCGCGGCGCCGCTTCGTCGAGCCACGCCACCGCCTCCTGAAACCTCGAGTGCCGGCACCACCCCAGCCGGGCGAGAGCCTGAAGCACCCGGGCGGTCAGCCATGGGACGGCATCTTCGTCCTCGCGTTCGGCGAATGCTCCTCCACCCGGCGCGTCCTCCAGCAGCCGCTTCGAGGCCGCCTGAAGCCGGGGATCGGTCGGATCGCCGCCCCACTGGACCGCCGCCAGCACGCGCCATCCGGGGCCGGCGAATCTCTCCCAAAGAGGAGCGCTCGAAAGCCACGTGCCGTCCGGCGACAGATCTTCGAGCAGCGTGGCGATGGGATCGACGGCGTCGGCGCCGCCGCGCGCACTCACGACGGCCCGGCTGTCGGACGGTCTGTGGATGAAGTCGGTCAGGACCCGCCAGTGAAGGTTGGGGAGGGACGGGTCGAGCAGCCAGGGCATGGGGTCGCCTCGCAAGGCCTCCCAGCCGTGTTCGATACCGTTCTGAGTCAAAGCCTTCCCATGCGGCGCTGCTGCATGGTGTGGCGGAGGACCCTGAGCGCACCCTCGATCCGCGAAATCCGCCGGTTGCGGGCCTGCAACGCCGCTTGATCCTCGAGCGAGACCACATCTCCGCGGGTCTCGCGGAGACGCTTGTCGAGCTCGAATTCGAGCATGGTCATTTGATCGATGCTCAAACGCTTCAGGCTGACCTGGGTGACGAGCGAGTAGCCGTCGCAGATCTGCTTTGCCATCGCCGGCGCCGAACCACCCTGGAATGTTCCCATCAGTTCCCCCTGAGCACGCCGCAACAGTGTAACCCGGCGCGTGAATTCGGAATTCGGAATTCCGAATTCCGAATTCCGAATTCGCCGGGCATTACGCCCGGCGCAGCGCTCCCTGCCGGTACTCCATCACCAGGGTGGCGCGGCCGGCGAGGTCGCGGTCCGGTGTGATCCAGATGCTGGTCCTCCCCACCGAGGCGCGGACCACCGCGGTGCGCCACAGTTCGCCTCGAACGGCATTGACCCACGGCATCGGGTCCACGACGACCACCAGCCGGTAGGGCGACGGGATGACCCGCGCCGCCAGCACCAGCATCTTGTGATAGGCCGTCAACGGCTCACCGTCGACCGCCAGCGGGCGATCGCCCAGCGCCTCCGAGACCTCGGTCAGCGAGCACGCTTCGCGCACTGCCGCCACTGCCGCGCGATCGAGAGGGCGGTCGGTGAGCACCGCGAGATTTCCGTTCAACCCTCCCGGGACGAAGGGCTCACCCGGGGCCACGACGGCAACCAGTCTGTCGCCGACCTTCAGCGGCGACCCGTCGACCGTCACACTCCCCGAGACCGGCGCCCTCCGCCCCGCCAGGACATCGGCCAGAATCGCCGCCTCGTCGGGTGCATCGCAGAGGATGGCGAGGGAGTCGCCCGCCCGCAGCTCCAGCTCCAAGGGGATCGACCGCGGGAGGCTGTCCTGACCCGCCACGACGACCGCGTTGAGGCTCAAGGTGCCCCGAACCTCGCGACCCGGTGCCCCGGCAACGGCGATTTCGGCAGCGGCGGTGCCGGAACGGGCGAGCCGTTGCGCCGCGTACAGGAGGACGGCCGGCGCCAGCCAGCCGCCGTGATCGAACGCCACCAACCGCGGCGAAAGTGCGAACACGAGGCCCCAGCATCCGACCGCGAGGTAGTCTGCGGCATCCGGACGGCTGCCGTCCCGGCGCGGTCGGACCCGAGCGACCGCCGCCACCAACACCGCCAGAAGCGACCACCCGAGACCGATCTCCCAGCCGCCGCGAAGGAAGAGAAACAGCGCTGCGGAAAGGGCGACGGCCCCTCCCGCCCACGGTTCGGCCGTCCGGTTGCGGATGACCGGAAGGTGCACGACGAGAGCTCCCGCCGCAACCACCGGCGCCCACCAGGGGCGTTGCCACGCCACCCACGGCAACGCTGTCAACAGCACCGCGTGGTACCATCCGGCGACCATCGGCCAGGGGATTTTCATGGGGCGATGGTACCCCGATGCGACGCCACATCCAAGGTACTGGAAGGTATTGACATGCAAGAGTTCGACGGGCTTGACCTCTACCAGGTGGACGACATGTTCACCGATGAAGAGCGGATGGTGCGCGACACCGTCCGCGAGTGGGTCGCAGACCGCATCCTGCCGCACATCGAACAGTGGGCGTGGGACTGCCACTTTCCCCGCGAATTGGTCCCCGAGATGGGCGCTCTCGATCTTCTCGGCGCACCCTACACCGAGTTCGGGCTGCCTGGCGTCAATGCCGTCACCTATGGTCTGATCAACCGCGAGCTCGAGCGCGGCGACTCCGGCATCCGCTCTTTCGTCTCGGTCCAGACCTCGCTCGTGATGTTTCCAATTCTCCAGTGGGGCAGCGACGAACAGCAGAAAAGGTGGATCCCGGTTCTCGGGAAAGGCGAGGCCGTCGGCTGCTTCGGTCTCACCGAGCCCGACTTCGGCTCCAACCCCGGCGGGATGCGGACGCGGGCGGTGCGCGACGGCTCGGACTGGGTGCTCAACGGCGCCAAGGCGTGGATCACCAACGGTTCCATCGCCGACGTCGCGGTGGTGTGGGCGCGCACCGATGAAGGCGTCAGAGGTTTCCTCGTCGAGCGCGGCACGTCCGGCTTTTCTGCCATCGAACACAAGGGCAAGTACTCGCTGCGCGCCTCCGTGACCTCACAGCTCGCCTTCGAGGACTGCCGGCTGCCGGCGGACGCCGTGCTGCCCGGCACGACAGGTCTCAAGAACGCGTTGATGTGCCTCAACCAGGCCCGCTACGGCATCGCCTGGGGCGCCCTCGGTTCGGCCCTGGCCACCTTCCAGGCCGCTCTCGACTACGCCAAGAGCCGCATCCAGTTCAAGGGCAAACCCATCGCCGCCCACCAGATCCAACAGCAGAAGCTGGCCTGGATGTACTCCGAGATCGTCAAGGGGCAGCTCCTGGCGCTGCAACTCGGGCGGCTCAAGGACGCGGGCCAACTGACCCACGAGGCGGTCTCCCTGGCCAAGCGCAACAACGTCTGGGTCGCCCGCGAGTGCGCCAAGCTGGCGCGCGAGATCCACGGCGCCAACGGCATCGTCAACGAGTACCCCGTCATGCGCCACCTCATGAACATCGAGACCGTCTACACCTACGAGGGCACCCACGACATCCACACCCTGGTCCTGGGCAACTACCTGACCGGGATCCTCGCCTTCGATCCACCGGAGTAATAACCACTGTAGGGCGTAGGCCTTTCTTCAGGGCCCGCCACCACCCTCGTCGATTTCAGCCTCCCACGGACGGGCAGAGAACAACTCCTCTCAAAGGCGTAGGCAGGTCCTTCAGGGCCTGCCACCACCACCGCTCAATCCGAGCGTCTCGCGGGCGGGCCGTAAACGACCCGCCTACGCCTTTCAGTTGCCACGAGACCAGCACACGGCAGCCGGGACGGCTGCCCCACAAGGGGTCACACCGAGAAATGTTGATTTGTGGGGCAGGCGTCCCGCCTGCCGGATGAAAGCGCGGCCCTCTCTGCGTCCATCTGCGTGATCTGCGGTTTCTCCGCCGGCCGACATTCCGAATTCCGAATTCCGAATTCCGAATTCGAAACGTAACCTTTTGGCATGTCGCACGTATAGGGAGGCAGGGTCGCGCCGTCGGGTCCTTGCCAGGACGCGGCAGGAAAGAACGACCTCTATCAAACTCCTCCTTCATGGCTCCTCCCCCGGGAGCCAACTTTTTTTGAGGTCGAGCCGCGTGCCGATCTCATCGAACGGTAGCCGCGGGCGGCATGTGTGCCGCCCCTACAAATAGTCTGTAGGGGCCGGACATGTCCCGCCCGTCTGCTTTCGAATCCTGCAACAGGCTCACCTGAAATCGGGCGTCTCACAGCCGTACACGAAACGCTCGAACCACGGCTGCCAGTCCTCCCCGGTGAGCTGGTTGAGGATGCCGACGAGGTGGCGGGTGGCCCCCCACTTGTAGCTGAAGTTGGCCTGCACGGCCCGGAGGAAATTGACGAACACCTTGTCGCCGTCTTCGGGCCCGTACATGCTCCCAAGCCGGTAGCGGATGCCGTGAATGACCAGCGGCCCCTTGTCGTAGAGGAGGTAGTGGCGGTCGAGGACATCCGTCAGGTCGTCGCCCGCCAGGTAGTTCGCAAGATAGACGCTCGCTCCTCGCCCGACCTCCTTGGCCCGGGAGCGCCAGCCCCTGAGGATCTCGTCGAACTCGCGCTGGCCCTTCTTGCCGCCGCCGGCCAGCGCCTGGATGCACACGGCCGCCGAATACTCGGCAAAGCTCTCCGACAGCCACTGTTCCTCGAGCGAGTCCATCTTGACCAGGTGGCCCCACCAGGCGTGGGCGATTTCGTGCACGAAACGCTCGTTGACGCCCTTCGAGAAGAACTGATTCATGACGTCGGTCTTCGGCTCGAAGGCCTCCTGCGTGATGAAGATGATCCCCGGCGGGGCCTGACCGAATCCCCAGTCGTTGACTTCGACGATGTTGACCTCGCGGAATGGATAGGGCGAACCGAAGAGATTCGAGTAGAAGTTCTCGGCTGCAAAGAAGAGGTCGATCAGTCTTTCGGCGCCCTTTTCCTTGTTGAAGAGGTAGGACCCGACGGTGCAGGTGAGCCCGTTCCGCGTGTCGCTGGAGAGATGATATGAGCCCGCCGCCACCACCACGAACTGCATCGGCCGTTCGAGCTGGGCCTTCAATACGGTCGACGTGTCGTCGGTGGTGGTCGACACCATCGTCCCGGAGGCGAACGGCACCAGGTCCTTGGGCACTTCGACTGTGATGATCGAGGTGGACATGTCTCCGTTCCACCCCGGTTCCGGGTGCCACGCCCAGGTCCCGAGCGACCACGACTTGCCGTTGCCCGGCCGGATGGCGATGTTGCCCTCGTTGGCGACCTCGATGCGGGTGGTCGCTCCCTTCTCCGCCGGCGGCTCGATGGCAACCAGAAGTTGGCTGCCGCGATGAACGAAGTCGGCGGGCTTGCCGTTGACCTTCACCGAGGTCACGGTGTTCGGCAGGTCCTTGTTGGTCGTCGAAATCACCCGGTCCCTGAGGCTCGATCGCCAGATACCCACCGTTGGGCGCATTGCCAGCAGATCGACCTCGGTCGTGACAGCCACGTGGCTTGCGGCGGCATTCACCACCCCGATCTCGGTGTGGGTGGCCACCAGCGGTTGCGGCGCACGGTCCCACCACATGCGTCCCAATGGCTGCGTGACAAGGCTCTCGAGATAGTGGCGCCCCCGGTGGGCTGACTCCGAGGACGTGATCTTCTCGACGTGATAGAGCTCCTCGATTCGCGAATCGATGGGATCGGTGGCGTAGAGGAAGGTGCCCTTGCCGCCGTCCATGAGTACGTACACGACGCCCTCGGCCGCAACGCCGCGGGCGGCAATCAGCTCCACGGAGGGAGGGGAGAAGGCAGGATCGTCGAGCACCTCGGCCGCCCACCCGGGGAGCGCCGGGGACCCACGCGGCCCTCCATCACCCTCCACCGATCCGGGTGCCTCCCACCACCACACGATTGCCGAATCGATCTCGAAAGAGACCTCGAGATCGTCCTTGACCTTCCTCGCTTCGAGTTTCGAAGCACGGTCGAGGTTGCGGTCGGCTATCGGTGCGCTAAAGGGATCGTCGATCATTAGCCTGAAGGTCGCGGGTCCCTCGACGGCAACGCCGCATTTCTCGTCGCCCGCCATCAGCACGCGGACTGTCGTGAGCGCACCGGGCT
Organism: Candidatus Sulfomarinibacteraceae bacterium; assembly: GCA_963715955.1. Classification (GTDB taxonomy): domain Bacteria; phylum Acidobacteriota; class Thermoanaerobaculia; order Thermoanaerobaculales; family Sulfomarinibacteraceae; genus Sulfomarinibacter. Next base: position 348,707 of record CAVQSQ010000027.1, on the reverse strand, counting down.
CGATCGCGGCCCTCCCGAACGTCAGCGGCCCCTCGACCGAAATCTCGGGACCCCGTGTCGGCTGATCGATCCGTGCGGCCAATTCACTCAGCCCGCCACCCGACGAGATCGCCGGCCACAGCAGGACCACCGCGATCGCGAGCCTGATTCTCATGGCGCCTCCCGGCGTCCATCCTAGCAACTCTGGCCAACCCGAATACCTCGTGGCTCAAAGGCATCACCGCGGAGATATGGGCCTATCCGAGCACCACCCGAACGTCGTGCTCGCGGCCGTCGTCGGCCAGCGGAACCAGGGCATCCGCCGGCAGCCGGGTTCCGTCGAGGCTGATGCTCGAGACCCCCCGGCAGACTCCGTTCGGGTTCTCGACGGTGATTCTGTAGAGCGTCCCGCCGTGGCGGTAGGCGATCTCGAAGTGCTTCCAACCCTTCGGAATGCAAGGATCGATGCGAAGGGCGGAGGCCCCCTTCTGGAAGCCGAGAATCCACTCCAGGCCGAGGCGGTAGAGCCAGCCCGCAGCCCCCGTGTACCAGGTCCACCCTCCCCGCCCCACGTTCGGCGGCTCGGAGTAGACATCGGCGGCAACCGCGTATGGCTCGACCTTGTACACGTCAGCGGCTGTGCGGTCGCCGGCGTGGAGGATGGGGCTCAGCAGGTTGAACAGTTCGAGGGCCGTGTCGCCCTCGCCAAGCATGGCAAAGGCCACGGCCGACCAGACCGCCCCGTGAGTGTACTGCCCACCGTTTTCCCGGACGCCGGGGAGATACCCTTTGACGTATCCGGGGTCCAACGGCGTCGTGTCGAACGGCGGCGAGAACAGCAGCACCAGTCGGTCGTCGCGACGGACGAGATGGTGCTTCACGGACTCCATGGCTCGGCGGGCCCGCTGAGGGTTCCCGGCACCTGAGATGACCGCCCACGACTGGGCGATGGAGTCGATCCGGCACTCCTCGTTGGCCGCCGACCCGAGCGGCGTCCCGTTGTCGAAGAACGCGCGCTTGTACCAATCCCCGTCCCAAGCCTCCGCCTCCAGCTGAGACTGGAGCGAATCGGCTGTGTGGCGCCACCTTTGCGCACGCTCGTCTTCGCCCCGGGACTCGGCAATGCCGGCAAAATCCTTTAGATTCATGAGCAGAAACCAGCCCAGCCACACGCTTTCTCCCCGGCCCTCGTGGCCGACGCGGTTCATGCCGTCGTTCCAATCCCCGGCCCCGATCAGAGGCAGGCCGTGGCTACCGACCCGGAGGCTGCAGTCGAGGGCGCGCGCGCAGTGTTCGTACAACGTCGACCGCTCGTGCGACTGCGTGGGCTCGAAGTACGCCTCCTGTTGGCCGTCCTCCAGGATCGGTCCGTCGAGCCAGGCGACCTCTTCGTCCAGCACCGCCTGGTCGTCGGTCATCCGGAGATAGCGGATCGCCGCGTACGGCAGCCAGAGGCGGTCGTCAGATATCCGCGTCCGCACGCCTCGGCCCGTCGGCGGGTGCCACCAGTGCTGGACATCGCCCTGGGGGAACTGCCGGGCAGCGGCCCGTAGGAGATGTTCGCGCACGATATCGGGCCGCGTCACCGCCAGGGCCAGAACGTCCTGGAGTTGGTCGCGGAACCCGTACGCCCCGCCGGACTGGTAGAAGGCGGAGCGCGACCACATCCGGCAGGAGAGTGTCTGATAGAGCAGCCAGCGGTTGAGGAGGAGATCCATCGACGGCTCGGGAGTTGTGACCTGCACAGCCCCCAGCACCCGGTCCCAGCCTTCTGAGACCTCGAGGAGGGCCGCGTCCAGATCCACCGTACGGTAGCGTTCGACCAGGGATCGAGCACTATCGCGACTTGCCTCCTCGCCGAGCAGGAAGACGACCTCGGTGCGCTCGCCCGGTTCGAGTTCTACCCTCGTCCGCAGAGCGGCGCATGGGTCGAGGCCTGCTCCGGTCTTCCCCGAAAGTGCCCGCACCCTCTGCAGCGACGCGGGGTGCTCGAGGCCGGAGTTGCGGCCCAGGAACTCGAGGCGGTCGCCGGTGCAGGAGGTCTGGCGCCCGCCCAGGTCGGCGAAGGCAACGCGATCCGCGAACTCCCCATTCCAGAAACTGCGCGCAAACATGGCGCCGGTCGCGGCATCGATATCGGTGACCACGAAACCTGCGGGTCCGCCCCGCGCAACCCCCAGCACCCACTCCGCGTAGGCCGTGACTGAAAGCTCCCGTTTGCGATTGGACCGGTTTGTCAGGGTGAGGCGGGAGATCTTGACCGGGTCCCGCACCGGCACGAACTGCACCAGTTCCAGCGTTATGCCGTGGGCCGTGTGCTCGAAGCGGCTGTAGCCCTGGCCGTGCCGCGCGACATACGGCGAGGTTTCTTCGCGGATGGGGAGCATGGTCGGTCCCCAGACGAGACCGCTGTCCTCATCTCGAACGTAGAACGCCTCGCCCGGAGGGTCGCTGACGGAATCGTTCGACCACGGCGTGAGCTTGTTCTCGCGGCTGTTCACGGACCACGTGTGGCCCGAGCCCGCCTCGGAGGTCTGGAAGCCGAAATCCGGGTTGGCCACCACGTTGAGCCAGGGAGCGGGGGTCCACTGGCCCGTGCCCAGGGCCGTGACGTACTCACGGCCGTCCGCCGTGAATCCCCCCAGGCCGTTGAAGAACTCGAGATCCAGCACGGGCGGAGTAACGGTTTCGGTCGACTCGGGCGGCGCGCGGTGACGCCGCGGGGCCGGCCCCGGCCTCGATCGCCCGAGTCGGACTACCTGCTCGGACAACGAGCCTCGACGTGCCAGAATCACAACTCGCGCCGCAGCCCGCAGCAGAATCTGGTCCGCCTCCGGCACGAGGTCGGCCCTGAGCACGAAGACGCCCCCATGTGCTGGATGGCCCTCGTGGCCGGCAGCGGACTGGCTCGCCCGCACCATCGCCTCGAGGGACTCCTGGAGGCCCGGCGCGTAGGAGGTGGCTTGTGAATTCAGAATGACCAGGTCGGCGGCAATCCCCTTCCGGTACCAGTACTCGTGCGCCCGCAGGAGCTGCCTTGCGACCTCCCGCTCCTCCACGGTCTCGATCTCCACTAGCGCAATCGGTAGATCGCCGGAGATGCCGTAGACCCAGAGCCCGGATTGGCCGCTGCGGTTCTTCGCCAGCTCCTGGGGCGCCGCGCGCAAGGTGGGATCGACGAAGAGCAGGCGATTGGCCAGACGCTGGAAGAGATGGGCCTCGTCCTGGGTAATCCGCAGGTGGTGAAGCTGGACCTGGGCCTGAGTCCAGGCCAGCGAGCTCGCCCGCTCGAAGGTCGCCCGCTGCCGGTACTTCTCGGCCGCCGCGAGCGCCTCCTCCCGCGAACCCGCCACCAACGTCGTGAACACGAGATGCGCTGTGCCACCACCGGGAATCGCAACCCGCTGCCGCAGGCTCACGATGGGATCCAGAACAGTCCCTACCGTGTTCGACAGCGGCTCCCCACCGACCGCGGACAACGCCTTCCGAACCCCGCGGCCGCGGCCCAGAAAACGTGCCCGATCGCTTTCATACTGCACCTCGCCGGGCGGCTCCTCCTCGAGGGCGATCAGATGGGCGAGCCACACCCGCGGTTCGTCCGCCGACCGCGGCCGCCGTGACGCCAGCAGCGTCCCGAGCTCCGGAACGAACTCCGTTTCCACGAAGAGATTGGAAAACGCGGGATGTGCCTCGTCGGCACCTTGCGGGGCCAACACGACCTCGGCATACGAGGTGACATCGATCTCGCGGGCCCGGTCCTCGAGATTGGTGACCGTCAACCGGCGAAGCTCGGCATCGTCCTCCGGGGAGACCACGATCTCGAGGGTGGTCGACAGCGACTGGTGCCGCTGCATGATCTTGGCCCGATCCTCGGAATAGACAACGTCGTATGCGTCCGCCTCGGTCCCGCTGGGCTGGAAGCCGGCCGACCAGACGTCACCGGTGTCCGCGTCCCGTAGATAGATGAACGAGCCCCAGTCATCACGGGTCCCGTCCTCCCGCCAGCGGGTGATTGCCAGGTTGCCCCAGCGACTGAAGCCGGCGCCGGCGGCCGTCACCATCACGGTGTACCGGCCGTTGGACAGGAGATGGGTGCGCGGCGTGATGTCGTGCGGCGATTCGAAGCGGCGCAGGGTCGGCGGGACGAGGCCGCGGACCAGCGCGGCGACCCGCACCTCTTCGGCCCGCGGCCGGGCCACCGCAACCGAGCGCGGCGTCCGTTCCTGGAGCAGGAGCTCTGCGGCCTGGATCAATGGGTGGGCGTGAAATCGCCTCCGCATCACGCCGTCGTGAACCACGTTGTCGAGGGCGACGACGGTCATCCCCTGGTGGTGGGCCATGTAGGCCCGGACCACGGCCACCCGGTCGCCTTCCGGAAGCCTCGACGGGGTGTAATCGAGGGCTTCATAGAAGCCGTACGCACCCTGTGCCCCGGCCTCCTCGAGGCGGACGAAGTTCGCCACCGCGTCCTTCGGGTCGACCATGGCCGCGAGGGCGGTGGCGTAGGGAGCCACGACCACGTCCTCGCCCAGCCCCCGCTTGAACCCCAGACCGGGAACGCCGAAATCCGAGTATTGATATGTGAGGTGCACGTCACGAACGTTGTAGGCGGATTCGGAGACCCCCCACGGGACCTTGCGGTCCTCGCCGTAGCGGATTTGATACCCCACCACCAGTCGGCAGGAAAGATCGAGCAGGCTATGGGCAGGCTGGCGCATCACGAGCAGCGGCATGAGGTACTCGAACATGGACCCCGACCAGGAGACGAGGGCCGCGCCGCGGCCCACCGGCGTCAGCGCCCGGCCGAGACGGAACCAGTGCCGGGGTGACACGTCGCCCTTGGCAATGGCGACAAAGCTCGCCAGTCTGGCCTCGGAGGCCAGAAGGTCGTAGCAGCCGGGATCGAGGGTGTGATCGGCCACGCGATACCCGATCGAGAAGACCTTGCGCGAGGTGTCGAACAGAAACTGGAAGTCCATGGCCTGGGCCATCGCCTCGGCACGCACTGCGAGGTCGGACAAGTGGTGGCCGAGAATCGTTTCCGCCCTCGCTTGGCCCTCGATCCTCTCGAAGAGCGCGTCGGTTGCGATGTCCCGGGCGTGGCTCCTGACGGTATCCCGAACAGCCCTCGCCCAGGCCAGGACCTCGGTCGCCGAAAGATCGCCGCCGTTGTCGGTGAGGCTCGAGGCGATATCCACGAGCCTCTCCGCCCGGGCCCCGAGGTCTTCGAGGCGCCGGGCCCACGCGATGCCGGCCGTCGGGGGACCCTCGAGAACGGCCAGTATGCCTTCCGCGGCTTCACGGAGCGGTCCCGCCGCGACCGTGTGCTCGAGCCGCGGAGGCACGGCAATTTCCAGCGACTCGAGCAGCAGGTGGACGGCGTCACCGACGCCTGCCAGGGTTTCGGGGCCGAAAGGCCGGCGACGCGCGAGTTCACGGCACGCCTGGGCGAGGGCGATCAGGTGCCCGGCGAGGTTGCCGCTGTCGACGGTGGAGATGTAGATCGGCTCCAACGGCCGCAGGTCCAGGGTGTCGTACCAATTGCAGAAGTGGCCCTGGACGCGGTGCAGATCGTCCATGGTCTGCAACGTCGCCTCGAGCCGATCCGCGGTGTCCTGAACCCCGATCCAGCCGAAGTCGTGGGCGCTCATCACGCTGAGCAGATAGAGGCCCATGTTGGTCGGTGAGGTTCGGTGGGCCCGGACGGGTTCGGGGTCCTCCTGGAAGTTGTCGGGCGGGAGGGCGTGCTCCTGGTCGTCGACAAAGGTCTCGAAGAAGCGCCAGGTGCGACGGGCGATGAGCCGCAGCGAGCGCGTCTCCCGGGTGGAGAGCGCCGGAAAGGCCGCGTCCTCCGAGGGCACGCTGACGCGGAGGGCGAAGGCCGGCGCCAACACCCAGAGGAGAATGAACGGAGCCGCTACGGGCAGAGCTTCCGGTTTGAACGCCACGCAGAGCGAGCCGGCCCCGAGGGCAACCAGCACGCCCCAGCGAAGGTCCCGGTAAAAGGCCCTCAACGTCAGCGTGGCCCCGTAGCCGGCCTGCGCCGCCGTCACCCACTCGAGCATGTTTCTCCGCGTCAGGTAGACCCGCCAGAGCGTGCGTGCGACCGCATCCGCCATCAGACACGCCTGATCGGCGAGCATGGTGACAACGAGCAAGGTCTGCGACGAGGCCACGAAGATGTCACGGCCCACCGCGCGCAGGTAGCTTCGTTTGGAGATCCGCGATCGCCGCGGCCGGAGATTGTCGAGGACCGGGAAAAAGGCCGGCACCGCGATCGATCCCACGATCAGACCGGCCCACAACAGCGCCGGGACATCGGCCAGGATCCATGCGGCCACCAACACCAGCAGCGACGACGGCGCGACCAGGCTTCGGCGGAGGTTGTCGACCATCTTCCAGCGATCCTCGGCGGGGATGCGGGCCTTCTCTTTGCGCCCCGCGGCGTCCCGGGCGTGGCCCAGAATCCACGGCAGGAGCTGCCAATCGCCCCGCGCCCATCGGTGGTGGCGGCGAGCGGCCACCTCGTAGTTGGTGGGGAACTCCTCGAAGAGATCCACGTCGGTCAGCAGCCCCGCGCGCGCGAACACGCCCTCGAAAAGATCGTGGCTGAGAAGGGCGCTCTCCGGGACCTTCCCCTCCAGAGCCGCCTCGAAGATGTCGACGTCGTAGATCCCCTTCCCCGTGTATGAGCCCCCCTCGAACAGGTCCTGGTAGACATCGGACACCGCCGCTGCGTAGGGGTCGACGCCGCCGGGGCCGGAGACGATTCGCTGGTAGGTGGTGCTGCGGGGGCCGGTCGGCAACGACGGCGTGATCCGGGGTTGCAGGATCCCGTAGCCCCCGACGACGCGTCCCTTGTGCGGGTCGAACCGCGGCCGGTTGAACGGGTGCGCGATCGCACCGATCAACCGATAGGCGGCCCCTTTGGGAAGCCGGGTGTCGGCATCCAGGGTAATGACATAGCGAACCCCCTCCGGCACCTCGGACGGCCGTCCGTTGATCGGCAGGAACGTGGTATCGGTCGCGCCACGCAGCAGACGGTTCAGCTCGTGGAGCTTGCCCCGCTTCCTCTCCCAGCCGATCCACCTGCCTTCGCCCTCGTTCCACAGACGGCGCCGATGCAACACGAGGAACCGCTTTCCCTCTCCGGTCGGGCCCTCGTACTTCTCGTTCAGTCGCTCGACGCCCTCGATCAGGGCCGTGAGGAGTTCGTCGTCTCCGGGCCGGTGCTCGTGGCTGGAGTCCGTCCAGTCGGAGAGGAGGGCATAGTGGAGGTGCCCTTCGGAGTTCGCGAGGTAGTGCACCTCGAGCCGCTCGAGCTGTTCTTCGATGTCGGCCCGCCCGGTCAGAAACGTCGGCACGACGACCATCGATCGAAATTCCGGAGGCACTCCGCTGGAGAGCTCGAGCTTGGGGTGCAACCTGGGTGCTACGAGAGACGTCACCAGCCGATGGACGAGGACTATCGCGATCTCGGAGGCGGGCGCGAGACCCACGATCCCGAGCAAGGCAAGGACCGCGAACCCTGCCCCGGCGTTCCAGGTGGGAAACAGGAAGCCGGACAGCAGAACGGTGGTGAGGCCGGCAATCGCTCCCAGGTAGCCGACGATCGCATGGGCGCGATAGAATCGGCGCAGCCGAATTCGCACGGGAACACGCAGGCCAAGGTGTTTCTCGAACGCCAGCCGCCCTTGGGACAGAATGTAGTACGCCGGATACTCCTCGGCACGCCGACGAACGTTGGTTCCCTCAGGGACGCTGTCCGGGGGGACGGACGCGGACTCCCCCGCCCCCCCTTCGCCGTGGCGAACATCCGGCGTGCTCTCGCACGCTGCGTCGCGCGCCAGGCGCACCGCATCCCGTGCCACCTCGAGCTCCGTGTGCCCCGAACCCCTCGAGAGCAGTTCGATCTGGGCCCTGCACAGGCTCCTGGTCTCGGAGTCCATGTCGGCGAACCCCGGGACGGAGCGGAGGGTATCGTCCACCAGGCTGACAGACTCGAAGAAACCGGTCCAATCGACCGAGGACATCCAGTGCATGCTGGTGATGATGTTGCAGACGGTGACGTTGGCCGCGCCCTGGGCATGCTGCTCCCGGGCAATCACCTCGTCGGCCGACGTCCCCTGGGCGCTCAGCTTCTCGTTGAGCCGGTCCAGGACCGGTACGACGGAGGGGTCCTGGTCCCGAAGCCGCTGGAAGAGCTGCATGGCGAAGGCGTCGCTCAGGGGGCCGTCGCCCAGGCGCCGCAAGATCTGCTCCCCCGTCTCCGCCTCCCAGCCGCTGAGACCCAGCACCCGGTCCGCCAACTCGTCGGCCCTGGCCCGCGCCTGGCGGGAGCGGACGATGAGCTGCGCCAATCGCCGCAGGTTCTCCACCAGGGCCACCCGCAGGTGGATGGCGATCGCCCATCCCTCGCCGATGGTCAGCGGCTGAACGCGTTGGTAGGCGCGCACGAACTGCCGCAGGGTCTCCAGCTGGAACCGGCTGTCGGTGTGGGCGACGTAGGCCCAGGCCAACCCGTAAACGCGGGGGTGTCCCACGAGGTGACCCTCCGCGATCTTGGGAAGCAGACGGTAATAGCCCTTCGGAAGGTGGTCCCGGATGTCCCGGATCTGTTCGTCGACGATGTGGAAGTTGTCGAGGAGCCACTCCGCGGCAGGCGTGATTTCCTTCTTCTCCCGCACCGTCTCGGCAATGTCCCTGTAGGCCGCGAGAAGGACCCGCGCGTCGTCATCGATCCGGGCGAGGAGATTTACTCCTTTTGACGGTTTCTCCGTCGTCCGTTGGGCCGCGGCCAGGCTCTCGGCGTGTTGCTCCAGACGCTCCACGCCGAAGATCTCGGCACGGATCGGTTGCTCCACTCGAAGCGCCGCCATGACGGCGTCCGTGGCGCGCACGTTCAGCCTTCGATCCGGTTGTGCCTCACAGGGATGTACCTCTCACGGAGTCTACTGGAGTTTCAGTCTCAAAGATACGCGGCTCAAACAACCCGAGAACCGAAAGCAGACCGAGAGAGCGATGCATCGATCCTGCCTCCTACCGGGTGCTCCTGAGAAATCTCAGATGCGGAACCTGACTGCGAATAGGTCGGCGCCCGCGCCGATGCTACACTTCGGCAGTTACTTCATGTGATTCACATCCCGGTCGATGCAAGGGAGGCGCGAGTGAAGGGTTTTATTGTTCTGATCGCTCTGGCGGCCGTTCCCGCTTCCGCAGACGACGTCTATCTGCGGGGAGGCGGTCGGATCACCGGCGAGATCATCGAGCAGACCGACGAATCCATCAGCGTCGACATCGGCGGCGGCAGCCTGACGGTCAAGATGTCGAGCGTGGTCAGGATCGAAAAGGGCACCTCTCCCATGCAGGAGTACCGGGCGCGGGCCGCCGAGATCCCGGCCGGCGACGCCGAGGCGTGGCGAGAGCTGGCACAGTGGGCGACCGGCAACGCACTCGGCAGCCAGGTCCAGGACGCCTATTCGCACGTGGTCGCGATCCTGCCGGACGACGAAGAGGCGAACCGGGCGCTCGGGCGGGTCCGCCTCGATGGGAGATGGGTCAGCGAAGAAGAGAGCTACATTGCGCAAGGCTACATCGAGTTCGAGGGCGAGTGGATGACCCCTGCCGAAAGGCAGTCGATTCTCGCGGAACGACAGGCCCGCGACGAGGAATATCGGCAGGTGAACGAGGCCCGGATCCAGTCCATCGAGGCCGAGCAGAAGGCGGAGAAAGAGCGTCAGGAAGCCGAGCGCGAGGCGGCGACCGGCGGCGGCCTGCCCGTGTACGGCGATCCGGTCTACTGGGGGTGGGGAGCCGGCCCGGGATACTGGTCCCGGCTTCCGGTACAGCTGCCAGCCGTCCCGGTCGGGACCGTCGGGGGAGGTCGCCAATGAAGTTCACGAAACCTTCGCGGCTTTCCGCAATCGCCCTTCCGGCTCTGTGCGGGCTCTTCGCGGCGTGCTCGGCGCCGTCACCGGTGGACGAGATCGTCGCCTCCAACCTCGCCGCCCGCGGGGGCAAGGAACGGATCCAGGCGCTGCAGTCGATTCGGCAGATCGGTACGGTCACCGCAAGTGACGGACGGGTCGCCCTTGTGCTTCGGGAGATCAAACGACCTGGGCTCTTCCGTCTCGAATTCTCCTATCAGGGAACAACAAGCGTCTTCGCGCACGACGGTGAAACCGGGTGGCAGGTCGCGCCGTTGCAGGGCCAATTCGAACCTCAGACCGTGGAGGCCGAGGTCGACGCTGCAGCCGGGGCCGACCAGCGCGATATCGAAGGCCCGCTCGTCGACTGGCTCGAGAAGGGCCGCACGGTCGAACTCGTCGGCCGTGAGGCGCTTCCGGACGGCGAAGCCTTCAAACTCGAGGTCACCCTCGAAGACGGCTCGGTCCGCCACGACTATGTCGATATCGAGTCGCGCCAGATCGTTCGCTCCGACGTGACGCGGATCGTCCGGGGCCGCCCCGTACTGCTCGCAAACACGTTCTCGGACTTCCGGGAGGTGGAGGGGCTGGTCTTCCCGTTCCACATCGAGACCCGGGCCGCGGACCGGCCCGAGGTCCTCACCATCGCCATCGACACGATCGAGCTCGACCCCGACCTCGACGACGCGCAGTTCAAGTTTCCCGGATAGGGCCTCCTCCTCATGGGGCGGCCGGACCGGCTGCCAGATGGCACGCGAGACGCGTGCCCCACAAACGGTCCCCGGACGCCTTGTGGGGTGGCCGTCCCGGCTGCCAGATGGCACGCGAGACGCGTACCCCACAAACGGTCCCCGGACGCCTTGTGGGGCGGCCGTCCCGGCTGCCGGATGGGAGCGCGTCATTTTGTGGGGCGGCCGTCCCGGCTGCCATCCGAGGCGACGGGCAGGAGCTCGAGCCGATCGTCAAAGCCCCGCCACGATCCGATCGGTATTTTCAAGACCGCATGCCATTGGTATCCTATCGCCATGCCACCAGCCAAAGTTGTTCGTTTCCCCGAGACAAAGACCACCGGCGACACCTGGCAGATCGGCTATGTGCGATACCCGGCGTGGGTCGAAGAAGACGGCGAGTATTTTCGGCCGTGGCTCGCCATCGCGGCCAGCGCCGCGACCGGGCTCATCGGTTCGTCCGATCTTACCCGCTGCGACACACCCGGCGTCGAGCTGGCATTGGCGGCGATGGAAAGTCTGCACGAGGTCTCCGGAACCCGGCCGGCGCTGATCGAGGTCGCCGACCTCGAGCTTTCCGTCGAACTGGTCAATCTGCCGCAGACCCGCGATTGCGAGGTGTCCTGCCGCGGCGACCTGCCGCTGCTGGCTGAGCCGCTCCGCGCGATGTACCACAAGCTCGCCGCCGACGAGCCGTATGACGCCGCGACCGAGGTGCCCGGCGTGACCATCGAACATCTGCGCGCCTTTGCCGACGCAGCGGAAGAGTTCCGGCTCGCCGCACCGTGGCGCGACCTCGATGCGAGCGACATCATCGAAGTCGGCGCGCCGCGGCCGGCCCCCAACGTCCGCTTCGCCTGCGTCCTGGGCGCGTTCGGCGAGTACGGCCTCGCATTCGCCGAGGAACGCTCGCTCTTTGAAGGTCCGCCGGACGAAACGCGGCAGGGGTTTGATCGTCTTGCGGACACCTCGATGTGGTCGGTCACCTTTCACGAGCCCTGGGAGGTTCCGATCCGCGAACACGAGGCGTGGAAGAGGCACGGCCTCGCCATCGATCCCGAGGGCCGCGTCCCCTCCGCCGTACAATACGGGCCCAAACGAAGGGTGCGCCGCGCCAGCCCCAAGATGCTGGCCTTTTTCGAAGGGATGTTCCGTGCCCTCGCGGGGACTACCGAGATAGAAATGGATTCGGGCAACTGGAGCAAGGTGGTCGACACCAGCCAGGGCCCGCTCGAGCTCACGCTCTCCCTGCCGGACCTGGTGGCTCCGACTGAACCGGATCCTCACGCCAGGCCCAGGGTTTTCAACCCCCTGCGACAGGCGGCGGTCATGGATTCGATTCGCGAGCTGGTCGAAGAGCAGGGCTTCGATTCGACGGAGGAGATGCAGGCTTTTCTCGACCGCGAGGTCGTAGGGAAAAGGCTCCCTCCTCCCAAGATCTCTGGGCCCCGAGATCAGGCCCGCGAGCTCGGCCTCGAGGCCATGGAGACTCCGGGGCGCAGAGGCATCGCGCTCGCCCGGCGGGCCCTCGATTTGGACCCGGACTGCGTCCAAGCCCTCCTCGCGCTCGCGTGGCATGAGCGCGACGTAACCGCAGCCGTTGAGCGGTACCGCGAGGCCGTCGCGGCGGCCGAGCGTTCACTCGGCCCGAAGATCTTCGAGGAGGGGGCCGGGGCCTTCTGGAGCATCAGCTCGACCAGACCCTATATGGAAGCCCGCAAGAGTCTCGCCGACACCCTGATGCTGGACGGACGCATCGCGGAGGCTGCGGATCACTACGAGGAACTGCTGCGCCTGAACCCGAACGACAACCAGGGCATCCGCCACCTGCTCGCTCCGGCCCTGATGATCCTGGGAGACAACCGCTCGACGCAGGATCTGCTCGACTGCTACCCCGAGGACTTCGGGGCCGCACCGGCTTTCAATTCGGCGCTGGTCGCCTTCCGCCGCCGGGGCGACACCAAGGTCGCGCGCAAGCGGCTCGCAGGCGCGCTGAAACGCAACCCACACGTCGCCGACCTGCTCCTGGACCGCGGCGAGTTTCCGGACGAACTCCCCGCGGGCTACACGTTCGGCAGCCTCGACGAGGCAGCTGTCTACATCATCGAAGCCGGACATGCCTGGACCGAAAGCCCCGGCTCGCTGAAGTGGCTCGCCGACTTCGTTGACTCCCGCGGTAAGTAGTCAGCCGCCAACCTTACCGCTCCTCAGCGCTGCCATTCGGGTTCTCCTGGGCCGCTCTGTCGGGGACGCGCCGTTTCGGTCGACCGGCCACGTAATGGGTTGCGTACAGGGCCTCTATGGAAGGGCTGCCGCTCTTCGAAAAACGCAGTGATGTCCTGGGACCCTTGCCCCATTTCTTGTAGGCCGTCAACGACTTATTGAGGCCGCGCTCTTCCCCGTGATATCTCAGGATCTTCAGCACGCGGAGTGCCTTCGAGAGATTGCAGGCGATGACCCGTTCGAGAGAGGGAACGCGCCCGAATCGCCAATCCTCGAGACGTTGCTTTTCGAGGAAACCGATTCCCATCAAGCCGTCGACCGGCGCGACCACGGTTCCGTTGCGGAGGATTGTCTGGACTGCGGCCGTGACCCGGGGGTACAGCGTGTCCTTCTTGAAGCTCGATTTCTTGGTTTTCAAGGCCTCGTCCCGCGTCGGCGAGTTCTCGTTCCGCTCCTCACCGAGAATCGTACCCGAGCAGACTGCACCTCGCGAGCTCGCAGGGTGCCGCGAACCCGCCGATGGCACGCGGGACGCGTGCCCCACAAACGGGCCCCGAGCGCCTTGTGGGGCAGCCGTCCCGGCTGCCAGGCGAGACGGGTTCGTTTTGTGGGGTAGCCGTCCCGGCTGCCGGACGAGGGGGCTTCGTCTTGTGGGGCGGCCGTCCCGGCTGCCAGGCGAGACGGCTTCGTTTTGTGGGGCGGCCGTCCCGGCTGCCAGGCGAGACGGCTTCGTTTTGTGGGGCGGCCGTCCCGGCTGCCAGGCGAGAGAGCATTACTGCCCGAACGTTATCGGAACCGGTATGGGCAGTGCCGTCGACACCTCACCCGTCCACAGCGGTCTGACCGTGGCGGTCGGCCCGTCCGGCGGGTCGATGGTGAATCCCGCGCCGCCCCACTCCGGTTTGACGTAGGTCGGCAGTTCGCCCGGGGCATCGATTGTCAGACCGCCGTTCCAACCCGGCTTGATATACGTCCTGGCCTCACCGCATCCGCGGATCGATGTCGAGCCCGACCGGACTCCCGATCTCGATCGAACGGATCCCGGGGTGCCCCGGGTTCACGATGAAATTCGACTCGTGCGGCACGATGACGCTCGGGATCTCGAGGATGCACGACCGCTGCGACTCGACCCACTCGTCGCCGATCTGCTGAAGATCATACGGCGCCGGGAAGGAACGCCAGGTTGGAGGGAGTCTCTCCTGATCCAACCTCTCGACCATCGCGGCGTCGAACGTGATCGGAATGGTGACGTAGAACGGGAGCATCCTGAGATCGGCGTGGACCAGCATCTCGAGCAGCGCGAGTGAGGTCGTCGCCGATGTGTAGACCACGGAGCGGCCGGCGCTGTGCCACCGTCCGCCGAAGCGCCGAGCCCCCTCTCCGTCGAACGCGCTCTCCACATACCTGTTCTTGACGACCCGCCAGGCGATCACAGTCAACTGATCACCCCGTGCTCGATGCGGCCTATCAGGCTCTCGACCTCGCGGGAGCCGACCTCGGTCCTGACCATCTCGAACGGGCTCGTCCCACCGAGTCCGCGGTTGGGATGCATCATCCACTCCTGGGCCGCGTCGGCATCGCCCTCGAATAGATCGATCGCTCCTGCAAAGACCCGCGCCAGCCGTACCAGCCGATCCGACTCGTCCGGCTGAAGGCGGCCCGCCTTCTTCCTTCGAGCAAGCGTCCGCGGCGTGATCTGCGCCACTTCCGCGAGGTCGTGCGACGACACTTTGAGGTTGCGTTTGAGCCTCTCGAACGCGGCGAACGAAACCCCCTCTTCCAGCCGTCTGACCAACGCCGCGGTGTCGAACGAACGAAGGCCGAGCAGCGACACATACTCATGCCTGCCGGAAGCTCCTGCAGCCGTCCCGGCGCCGTAGTCGAGAACGCTCTCCGAAACTCCGCTGCCTTTCGATTTCGAGATTGACGACATCGGTTTCCGCCTCCAGCCTTTTGGCATCAATATAGATGCCATATGGCATAGTGTCAAGGAAACGCTGTGATCCCCCTAAAACGCCGCGCCTTCGCGCCACGAAGATCGTTGCGATCCCGGCGCCGTCACGCCCGAAGCACCGCCGACCTGGCGAGACCCATGACCTCAAGCCGGGTGTGCCCTGTGCCGGCGAGCCTGGCATCGAGCCACGCCTCGGCCTTCCTGGCGAGCAGCCGCCACTCCCGCCTCGAGTCGGGGGCACGGAGTTGAAGATAGGCGAGCGCGACCGCGGTGGCGATGACGGTTTCGGCGTCCGGGACATCTTGGAGCCCTTCCGCCAGGCCCTGTAGCGTCTTCAGCTTCAGGCCGACCGCCTTTGCCAGTGCCTTGTCGAGCTTCCACGACCCATCCGCGCGCTGGAGCAGGGTGACGGCGTCGTGATCCTGGGTATGAATGTCCGGCGAATAATGCCTTTCGACGCTCTTCGCCGTGCTGTCGAATCGATCCGCTGAGGGCGGAGATGCCGGAGGCGGCCCCATGCAGGCGCGCACGTCGTCCTCCGAAAAATCGAATGAATCCATGTCGGCCATCATCTGCCGACTCGAGCTCAAAAGGGACGTGACGGGCGCCATCGCCGCGGGCATCAGCCCACCCCAGTCCCTGGTCAGAGCCTGCGGCACCAGCACCAGCCGGCCGCGCTCCTGCATCTCTTTCCCGTCCCGCTCTTCGACCGCCACAAACGACGTCTGCGACGAGGCGAGCTGGTAGCGCACACCGAGATCGACGATGGCCTTGGTGACACGGGCCTCCAGGCGACCGCGCTGCCGCGAGCCGCCCTTCTCGTGCAGGCGGCTCGTCCCCTCCTCGAGGTCGCGGATCTCGGCGCGGGCCGCCAGGGCGCCTATCGTCGTGCCCTCGACGGCGGCCGCCGGGTCGAGCGCCACCTCCCAAGCTCATGTCCCGTTCACCGAGCCGGCCGGCCAGCCGCACTGTGCCCGCCTCGAGCCGGGGCAGCCGCAGGTAGACCAGGAAGGGCTCGCCGTCGAAGATCTGGGTCTGCCGATGAGGCGCGCGATCTTCGACCACTTCGCCGTTCCACTCCACCCGCACGTCCTCGACCACCGGCGCGCCGAGCCGCGCGAACTGCCGCAGCACCTTGGGCTCGATGCGCTCCCCCGGTTTGATGAACTCGGCCACGCCGCCGCTCGCGCGGGCGACGCCGTTGATGAAGTGCTCGCTCGGGCCGTGGCCGATGCCGATGGTGAAGATCCGCGCCGAGCCGGCGTGGCGACTCGCGAGATCGATGACCGCGGCGTCGTTGGTCACCTCGCCGTCGGTCAGCAGCACGACACCGCGCGGCATGCCCGAGGTCCGGCCGCGCTCGAGCGCGTCGGTCAGCGGCGCCAGCACCTCGGTGCCGCCCATATCGGCATCGATCTCCTGGACGTATGTCGTCGCCTTCTCGAGGCTCGCCTGGGTGTACGGCCTTGCTCTTCCCGAACATGGCCTCGAAGTGCGAGCCGAAGCCCACGATGTCGAAGCGGTCGCCCTTCTGCAGACTGCGCAGGCAGAGCTGCAGCGCCCGCCGCGCCTCCTCGATCGAGCCGCCGCCCATCGAGCCCGAGCGGTCGATCAAGAAGATCACCTCACGCGGCGTCGCGCGGGCCGGCGTCGAGCTCGGGCAGGAACGACACGGCGGCCACCGCGCTGCCGTCGTTCTGCCGCTCCACCACAGCGTGGGGCTCTCGCGGGGCGGCCGGCGCGATCAGAAGCACCAGGTCCTCGTTCATGGCCGCCGTCTCCTGGGACAGCTCGACCGTGGCCCCCTCGCCGCGCGGCTTCCAGCGCAGCGGGTGCGAGGGCGACTCGATGCCCGCGACCCCGCCCGGGATGTCCACCTCCGCCCGGAACTCGAGACCGAACGGCACCTCGAACGCGGTCGGAGGGTTGAGCTTCTCGGCCTCGCTCTGACCGATACCCGACGCGGTCCCCCGCCGGCGCATAGCGCGGCGCGACGGTGGTGGGCAGAGTGAAGCGCAGCGCCTCGCCCTCCCAACCGAGCTCCATCACCCAGCTCGAGCTCGACCACCATCTCCTGCCCCGCCAGCAGATTGCCGACGCTCGCCTGGAACACGTTGGGCCGGTGCGCGTCCAACAACACCGCGCCGTGACCGGCGGCGAGCGCCTCGTCGTACTCGTCGAAGGCCTGTTCCTTCTCCTTGACCGTGCCCACGATGCGCCGCCCGCCGGTCTCGATCACCAGCCCGGTCACCGCCGCCTTCTCCGGCGCCGGAAACACGTACACCGCCTCGATCGGCTTTTTGCCTTCGTTGCGGAAGCGCTGCCGCATCACGACCCGGCTCGTGGGGCCCGTGATCTCGGCGACCACATTCACGCCAAGAAGCGGGATCGCCACACCCGGCTCCCCTCGCCGCCCCGTTTCCGACACATACGCGCCGGCCATCACTTCCGCAGTTTCAGCTCCCATCGTCGCCTCCCTCGCCCCCCAACTCGTTGATGAACCGTGCCAAAGCGGCGAGCTGCCGCTCCGTCAGCGCCCTTTCGGCCCCAAGCACGTGCAGCTCGAAACCGGGCATCACTCCCTGCCGCATCCAGACCTGCCCGGGCCGTGACCCGAGCCGTGTAATCTCCTGACCAGAACCCGAATCCCGCCGGCCGGTCATCTCCTCCACCGCTTGAGGCGGCTTGTGCGCCTCCCCCACCGGGAGCGGCTCGCCTGCCAGATGGCGCCGGATCTCCTCGAGGCTCGCCCCCTGCTCCTGAAGTGACTTCACCCGCAGCAAAGCCGCCAGGTGTTCAGGCCCATAGTGCTCACCGCGCCCGCGCCCCAACGGCTCCGGGATCAGCCCCCGCTGCACGTAGTAGCGGACCGTTCGGCGAGTGACCCCGCCACGTTCCGCGATCTCGCCTATGGAAAAACGATCGTCGTCCATGAATACTAATTTGCCACTTAACTGTCACATTGTCAAGTGTCACATTAGAAATTCGAGGTTGTGGCCCTCGAACAACCTCACCGCACAACAATGCGAACTGAATTTCACTGGAGTTGTTCAGTTGCGGAAATTTGTCGAAAGGCTGGTCGCCGAGAAATGACACCTTTACAGCAGGCACCGTCTTGCGAAAAATATCAGACCGCAGAACTGCGTGGCGGCAACTTTCGCGCATCAAAGCAGCACATCGTTGATATGACGTTTCGTATGCGATAGACTTCGCATGGGGGTATCGACATGGCAAAGAAACGCATCACGGTCACGATCGACGAAGATGTCGCCGAGTACCTCTATCAGACCCCGAACACCAGCGCGGTCGTCTGCGACGCCGTCCGGGACTACCGGGAGCGCCAGCTCGAGAAGGAGCTCGAAGCCGCCTATCGCGACGACGCCGCTGCGAGCGCCGATCTGGCCGCCGAGTGGGAACCCGCCGACTCCGAGGTCGAGGAATGACCGGGCCGATCAACCGCGGTGATGTCGTCCAGGTCCGCCTCGACCCCGGCGAAGGGCGAGAGATTCGTAAGACCCGCCCCGCGGTCGTCGTCTCCAACCGGGCCGCCTGCCGTTTCGACTCCGTGCTCCAGGTCGTACCGATCACGAGCCTCCCGGATCGCCCGCTCCGGCCCTACGAAGCGATGATCGGCAACGATCCCAGCGGGCTCGCCAAACCGTCCCGCGCTGTCGCCAACCAGATCCGCACCATCGCCAAGCATCGCATCACGAAACGACTCGGACGGTTGTCGGATCCGGAGCGCGACGCCGTCGACCTGGCCCTGGCGATCCAACTCGGATTGAGCGCCCACCCTGAATAGCCCAGGTGACGCTTCGAGCGGGTGGATAGGTGCCATCGAATACACCCTCACGGTTTCAGTTCACCGGCCCCCTTTGCGAGGTTGTGATCAGTGGCACCCATCCGCGACGTCCTCAGGAGGTGATGCGGTTCGATTGTGGCGTTGCTATGCTCTCGGCCATGGATTGGATTGTCTCGCTGACGCCGGAGGTTTCGGAGGATCCGCTGGAGGCCGTGGCGCGGCCGCCGGAGGGGGCTTCGATCGTCGAGATACGGGCGGATCTGTTCCCGGGGATCGACCTGCGGGCGGCGATCAGGGCGTGCCCGCTGCCGGTGCTGGTGACCCTGCGATCGAGCGCCGAGGGTGGGCGCGGGCCGACCGATCCCGGCGAGCGGCGCTCGGCGCTGGAGGCGGCACGTGAGGCCGGCGCGGCGCTGATCGATCTCGAGCACGAGCGGGACGCTCGCCTGGTGCGGGCGCTGGGGTTGGCACCCGAACAGATTGTCTTGTCGTGGCATTCGGTCGACGGGACACCGCCGGATCTCGGCGAGATTGCCGAGGCGATGCTGGAGACGCCGGCGCGTTGGATCAAGGTGGTTCCGACGGCGACATCGGTCGCCGATCTGGTTGCGGTTCTCGGGCTGCACGGCAGGTTTAACGACCGGGCTCGGCAGCGGCGGCGATTGCTGACATTTGCGATGGGCGTGCCCGGTCTCGCCAGCCGCTATCTGGCACCGCTGCTCGGTCCGCCGTTTTCTTTTGCGGCGTGGAGCGAGGGGGCGGAGGCGGCGCCGGGACAGCTCACGATCGCGCAGAGCGACGGCGTGATCTCACACCTCAACGGTCCCCCGCAGCGGCTGTACGGAATTGTCGGATCGGATGTCAGCCGCAGCTTGAGCCCGACCCTCCACGCCGCCGCCTATCGCGCGCTCGGCCTCCCCTATCTGATGGTCCCGGTCAGCGTGCCCGACGAGGCCGAACTCGAGGAGTTGTTCGTTCCAAGGGGCGACACCTGTTTCGACCGCATCGGTCTCAAAGCCCACGGTTGGGCGGTGACGACGCCGTACAAGGATCAGGCAGCCGCGGCCGCCGATCTCGCGGCGCCGCGGGTGCGGCGCGCGGGTGCGGCCAACACTCTGGTCCTCGGCGTCGGCAAGGTGGTGGCCGAGAACACCGACGCGGACGGGATCGTGGGTTCGCTTGTCACGCTCGGTTTCGAACCCATGGGGCGCCGCGCGGTGGTCCAGGGCACCGGGGGCGCGGCGCGGGGGGCGGCGGTGGGGCTTCACCTGGCGGGGGCTGACGTGGTGATGCGGAGCCGCTCCGACGAAAGGGCGAAAGAAACCGCGGAGAGGATCGGAATCGGGTGGTGCGCCGCGGACTCCATCCCGGAAGACGCCGCAATCCTGGTCAACGCGACACCGCTGGGGCGGGACCCCGATGGGCCGTGCCCGTTTTCGGAGGCCGAGATCTCGAAGGCGGAGGCCGTGGTCGATATGGTCTACGGCGACCACCCGACCGCGTTGGCGACGCGTGCGGGCGAACTCGGATTGAAGGTCGCCGACGGCCTCGACGTGCTGCTGCATCAGGGCTATCGCCCAGTTTGCGGCCTTCACGCAGACTGTGCCGCCGAAGGAAGCAATGCGCGCCGCGCTGATGCGCGGCGCGAATTCGGAATGATGAATTCGGAATTCGGAATTCATGGACGCGCTCACGCGCTCCAAAGGTCCCTCCGCTCGGTCGCTTCGCTCTCTCGGTCGGGATGACAGGAAGAGGGAGGTCGCCGCTCACTCAGTCGGGATGACAGGTTCAGAACGGTACGGGCGGGCTTGAATGTTGGCAGCCGGGACGGCTGCCCCACAAGGCGTCCCACCGGGCATTTGCGTGATTGTCAGCCACGTGATCTTCAAACGCGAGCTGCAAGCGTCAGGGATGACAGGTTCAGAAGCGTATGCGGGAGCTTGAATAATGGCAGCCGGGACGGCTGCCCCACAAGGGCCCCGAGTGCGTCTTGTGGGGCAGGCGTCCCGCCTGCCGATTGGCATTCCGAATTCCGAATTCCGAATTCCGAATTCTGACGGCCCTGCCGTCAGCGGATGCCGACCGCCTTCCGGACCTCGTCCATCAGTGGGGCGGCGGTCTCGCGGGCGGTGTCGGCGCCGTTCTTGAGGATGCGCTCGAGTTCGGCGGGGTCGCCGCGCAGCTCGTCGTAGCGGGCGCGGGCCTCGCCGAAGGTCTGCAGGTAGTACTCGAAGAGCCGCTTCTTCATGTCGCCGTAGCCCACGCCGCCCTCGGCGAAGGCCTTCTCGACCCACGCCTTCTCGGTCGCGTCGGGGGCGAAGATCTTGAGCAGGTGGTAGAGGGCGTTGTCCTCGGTCGGTTTGGGCTCCTCGACCGGGGTGGAGTCGGTGACGATGCCCATGATCTTCTTGCGGATCGGTTTTTCCGGCCCGAAGATCTCGATCGAGTTGTCGTAGGACTTGCTCATCTTGCGTCCGTCGACCCCGGGCACGACCGCCACGTCGTCGAGGATCAGGGGCTCGGGCAGCTGGAAGACCTCCTCACCGTAAGTGGCGTGGAAGGAGGCGGCGACGTCGCGCGTCACCTCGAGGTGTTGCTTCTGGTCCTTGCCCACCGGCACCAGATCGCTCTTGACGATCAGGATGTCGGCGGCCATCAGCACCGGGTAGGCGAAGAGGCCGTGGCTCGGCACCACCCCCTGCGCCACCTTGTCCTTGAACGAGTGGCAACGTTGGAGGAGGCCCATCGAAGTCACGGTGGAGAGGTACCACGACAGCTCGGTGACTTCGGGGAGATCCGACTGCCGGTAGACAACGCTTTTCGCCGGGTCGAGACCGAGGGCGAGATAGCTGGTTGCCAGATCGGTGATCAGTTCGCCCAGCCGCACCGGGTCCTGGACCGTGGTCAGGGCGTGGAGGTCGGCCAGAAAGAAGAAACACTCGTTCTCTTCCTGGAGACGCACGAACTGGCGGATGGCGCCGAAGTAGTTGCCGACATGGAGTGTGCCGGATGGTTGCACACCGGACAGGACACGCATGGAGCCTCCTCGTTCGGCCCGAAAACGGTCCGAACCCGGCGGATGATAGCAAACGCCGACAAAAAAACGGCCGGTCAGAGACCGGCCGGGAGATTCTTCGAATTTTCGCGATCAGCCGTCGTTGCCGATGGCCTCGGTCGGACACGACTCCATGGCCTCTTCAACCTGGGCCAGTTCGTCGTCGTTTTCGGGCTGCTTGCTGACGTAGGAGTAGCCTTCGTCCTCGTTGGCCTCGAAATTGTTCGGCGCGGTTGTCCTGCAGACATCGCAGTCGATGCAGTTGGAATCGACGTACCACTTTCCGGGTACGTTATCTTCAAGTTTGTCATCAGGGTCGGCCATTTCGCTCTCCTTTCATGCGGGTTTCCCCACGCGTCCGCGGGATGATACCACCCGCTTGTCGGTTGTCAAATCTCGGTTTTCGATCGCCTCATTTGGGCGGAATCTCAAGAGGTCGATCCCACACGCGCCGGATGCCTCCGGTGGAGTTTTTGGTGTCGCTGCTCGACGGCCACTGGCACTCGATATTGTACGGAAACGCAAAGGCCGGAAGGATCGCGGTCGAGTCGTTGGTCTGGTTGTCGATCATCGTGCCGTAGACCGTCATCCCGACCACCGGCATCGAGTTCGCCGAGGACCAACTGACAAAACTGATGTCGATCGTGGCGTCGGCCGGCACGTCATCCAGCCCGAACAGCGTGTCCATCGCATTGTTGTACTGCACGTGCGACGAGGCGGGCATCACGAGAGACCTCAGAATCGGGTTGTCGTTGGAATCGAGAAACGGTTCGCCGTCGCCCTGGAACGGCTGGATCACGATGGTGATGGAAGTCAGGGGGTCCGATGCGTTGAGAATGCCGACGTTGTAGCGAAAATCCTCGTCCGCCTGAGCGCCCGACAGGATCTGAAAGCTGAAGTCACCCTCGTCGCTCACCGCTGAAGGGTCGGCCAGGTTGTACCAGGGTACTCCTGGAAGCGTCTGGCCGTAGGTGCCCTTGACTTCGAGGAACTCGCCTTCGTTGTCGGGATCGGCCTCATAGAAGGTCTTCGGAGTGTAGACCCGCGAATTGACGATCACGTTTCCGTAAACCCTCGTGCCGTCGTCTTCCAGGGTGCCGGACTCGTATGCGAAAATCACCAGAGCGCCGTAATTCGCAGTTCCCTGGTCGTTGGGCCAGAAGGTGCCGATCGGGTCTTCGAGAACGACGGTGCCTCCCGGCGGGATGTCCGCAAGGGTCGCATCGACCTGCCCGAAACCCTCCCCGTCGGTGCCGCCGAGCCAGGTGCTGCGGTCGACGAACTCCTGGGCGTTGGAGACCAGGCCGGTTCTGAGGTAGACGACTGCGATATCGACATCCGCCTCCTGTTCCACGTTTGTGATGTAGAGGTCGGATCGCCACTGACTGCCTTCTTCACCGTCCGTGTGGGCGACGCCCGGGAGGTAGAGAAGGTCAGCCGCCAGAAACTGGGCGCCGGCGGGGACCGCTGCGGTCAGGACGGCGATCGCGAGACCGGCGGCCAGGGTATTTCGATTCATTCAATCCTCCAAGGGTACCGGGAGATACGCCATCTCAGCCGGTCACCCGCCTATCTTGCCAGCTTCGTCGACGATGGGCAAGAAGACCCGCGCCTCGAAGCCGTGCGGTTGCAGATTCTCGAGCTCGATCCGCCCTCCCTGGGCCTCGATAAAGCGCTCGGCGATGGCGAGCCCCAGCCCGCTGCCACCCCGCCGTTTCGTGTAGAAAGCCTTCCGCACGCGGCCGAGTTCATCACCGGGTATCCCGTTCCCGCGATCGCGAACGGCGATCACGACCAGCTTCTCGCCGGCGTCCGCCGTGAGTTCGATCACCTTCCGGTCCGGCGGCAGTTGTTGAACGGCCTGGACGGCGTTGATCACCAGGTTCAACAGCACCTGGCGAAGTTGGCCCGGGTCGCTCCACACCGCCACCGGCGGCAGACCGGGCAGGACCCGGAGGTGCACCCCGTTGGTCCGAGCCTCCGCTGCCAGAAACTCGCACACATCCTTGAGCATGCCGTCGACCCGCACCGTCTCCAGCTCCGGTTCGCCCGGTCGGGCGTAGGTGAGGAAATCGCTGACCAGGCTTGCCAGCCGCCCCACCTCATCGCGGGTGGTGGCGAGCGACTGGCTGGCGCTGCTGCCGTCCGCCGGCAGATCTTCGCCGAGCAGCTCGAGGTTGAGGTTGATGGCATTCAGGGGGTTGCGGATCTCGTGCGCGAGATTGGCCGCGAGCGCGCCGAGCGCCGCCATCTCCTCGGCCTCGAACCTCTGCGCCTCGAGACGCCGGGTGCGCTGGATGAGAAACCACACAAACGCGAATGCCAGCAGAAGCGTCGCCAGGGTGAGAGCGGCGATCCCGATGGTCTGGGTCAGGAGGTCGCCGCGCAGTTCGGAAACCCGTTCCGCCACTTCCGCGCGGTCCACGTTGAGCACCACGTTGCCGACTTCGCCCAGGGGCACGGTGATGCGGTACGGGTTCTCGGTCTCGATGACGTTTTCATCCGACAGGGCCCCCTGGATTTGGAGGTCCTCGGCGATCGCCTCGGGGATCTCCTCCCGCGACTGGCTGCGTGACGAATACACGACCGTTCCTTCGCTGTCGGTGACCTCGATGGACTGCCAGATACGGCGTTCCGGATCGCCCTCGAGGGTCCGCGACAGGACCTCGCGGCGGGTTTCGACCACGTCGAGCTCCTTGACCTCCGCGCCGCCGAGCTCGGCCGCGATCCGCCGGGCTTCTTCGCGGCCGCCCGCGAGGACATCTTCGAGGTATCTCTTGGAAAGCGAACCGGAGATCAAATGACCGAACAGCAGGATGATGCCGAGCACCAGCACCAGGAAGATCGCAGCGGCAGCGGCGTACTGCAGACGCAGCGATCGTTGTGTGCCGAAAAGGCCGTTGTCATCGGTCATGGTGACTCGTAACGCTCCACGTTCGCGGTCATCTGCATAGCAAGAAGCCTGTGAACCCAACCAGGACGGCAGTTTGCACTCTGATGGGAATCCACCGGACCGCAACGGTCACCAACACGCAAACCGCGTGCCACCCCGCTCCGTCGGCGGCCTCCGGTCTCCGCATCGGTTGCGCTCAGAGGCCGCAGGCGGTCCGGAGATCGGCCGTACGGTGCGTCTTCTCCCAGGTGAAATCGGGGTTGTCGCGCCCGAAGTGCCCGAACGCGGCGGTCTGCTTGTAGATCGGGCGCAACAGATCGAGATACTCGATGATCCCGAGCGGAGACAACGGAAAGACCTCCCGCACGGCGGCCGTGATGCGGTCGTCCGGCACCTCCCCGGTGCCGAAGGTGTCGACCATGACCGAGACTGGATCGACGACCCCGATGGCGTACGCCAACTGGACCTCGGCCCTGGCGGCCAGACCGGAAGCGACGATGTTCTTGGCGACGTGGCGGGCCATGTAGGACGCCGAACGATCCACCTTGGAAGGGTCCTTGCCCGAGAACGCTCCGCCGCCGTGGGAGCCGACGCCGCCGTAGGTGTCGACGATGATCTTGCGGCCGGTGAGACCGCAGTCGCCCTGCGGGCCGCCGATGACGAAACGACCGGTGGGGTTGATGTGGATCTTGGTGTTGCCGTCGATCATCCCGGCCGGGAGCGTCGTGTCGATGATGTGTTTTCGAATCTCTCTCCGCAGGTCGCCGGTCTCGATCTCGTCGGAGTGCTGGCTGGAAACCACGATCGCCTCGATGCGTTTCGGCTGGTCGTCGTCGTACTCGATGGAGACCTGGGCCTTGCCGTCCGGACGCAGCCAATCGACCACCTCGGCGCGACGGGCGGAGCTCAACTTCATCGTCAGCTGGTGGGCCATCATCAGCGGCATCGGCATCAGTTCCGGCGTTTCGTTGGTGGCGTAACCGAACATCAGACCCTGGTCTCCCGCACCGCCGGGGTTGACGCCCTGGGCGATGTCCGGCGACTGCGGGTCGATCGACGAGATCACCGCACAGGTTTCGTAGTCGAACCCGAACTTGGCGCGGGTGTATCCGATCTCGCGAATGGTCTCGCGGACGATCGCGGGAAAGTCGACGTAGGTCTCCGTCGTGATTTCACCGGCTATGAAGGCGAGTCCGGTGGTGACGAGCGTTTCACAGGCCACGCGGCCTCGAGGATCGTCGGTCAGTACCGCGTCGAGAACGGCGTCGGAGATCTGGTCGGCGATCTTGTCGGGGTGTCCTTCGGTCACGGATTCGGATGTAAAGACGTGGTGTCCTTTAGGTGCCATTGATCCTCCCTTTCGGAGCGCACACCCTAGCATCGAGGGTCAGTTCAGGTCAATCGACGGATCGCCTAACATGCGAAGAACTCGTTGTTTAATATCGAATTTGACTGCGGACCGAGAACCCCCCATGATCGGGCCATGAAGAAATGGCCCACCGCAAAGGTCCGCGATTTGGCGCGGCGGCTCGAGGACTTCAGGAGCACCTGCAGGGTGACGACACTGGTCGAGGAGCAGGAGACCTCGAGGTCGCCGTTCAGGCTGTTGGTGGCGTGCGTGATCTCGTTGCGCACCAAGGACGAGGTGACCGCCGAATCGAGTCGGCGCTTGTTCGCGCTCGCCGACAACCCGGAGGCGCTCGCCGCCCTCGATTCAGCTGCGATCGCGGACGCCATCTTTCCGGCCGGTTTCTACAACACCAAGGCCAGACAGCTCCGCGAGATCGCCGAGATTCTGAGGGATTCACACGATGGTTCGGTGCCGGGGGACGAGGCGGCGCTGCTCGCCCTTCCGGGTGTCGGTCGAAAGACCGCCAATCTGGTGCTCGGTCTGGCGTACGGCATCCCGGCCATCTGCGTCGACACCCACGTCCACCGCATCTCGAACCGGCTCGGGCTGGTCTCGTCGAAGACGCCGGAGCAGACCGAGTACGCGCTCCAGAAGGTCCTCCCACGGGAACTCTGGATACCGATCAACGACCTCCTCGTGACCTTCGGCCAGAACCGCTGCCACCCGACCTCGCCGAAGTGCACCGATTGCCCGCTCGCGGACCTCTGCCCGAGGATCGGCGTCACGCGTTTTCGCTGATTTTTTGAAGAGCGAAACTCGGTCGTGGTTTTCTGCTGGTCTTCATCGTGTCTGATGGTGGGCCAAGGCCCACCCTACTTCGGACTCGGAGATCGAGCGGACTCGTAGGGTGGGCCTCGGCCCACCTTCAGAATCACTCACGTGTTCCTGGCGATTTACAGCGGTATACCGTCCGGACGAAGCATGCGCCCCCTGAGTCCGTTCCGATTGTGGTGCGGGCGTCCCGCCCGCACGTGCAGCCGGGACGGCTGCACCACAAGATGCTTCACGGAACGCGGGCGGGCGGGGCATGCCCACCCCTACAGCGCACACACATGGGTAGGGGCGGCATACATGCCGCCCGGGCTAGTTCGCCTGGCGCTGCTGGCTGAGGCTGGCGAGGCGGTTGGCGACGTCGCGGTAGGTTGACGCGGATGCGGAAATCTCCTCGAACAGGCCGACCGCCTGATCGAGATCTCCCGCCCCTTCGTAGGCGACGGCGAGGTCGTACCGCAGACCGAGGCGGGCGTCGTCGGAGATGTCGGGCGCCACCAGGGCCTTCTGGTACCAGCTGACCGCTTCCGACCACATCCCCTGTTCCTGGTAGCAGACGCCGATGATCGAGCAGCTTTCGACAAAATAGGCGGGGTCGCGCGAGGACACCTGGAATTCGCGAATCGCCTCGGGGAGCAACCCCATCTCGCGGTAGGCGATCCCGAGGTTGAAGTGGGTATCGGAGTCCTCCTCCGACAGCTGCTCGGCAACCCCCTTCTGGAATTCCCGGAACACCTCTTCGAGCAGCGCCTCGCCCTTGCCGCGGCCGGTCGCCTCGTCCACCATCGCCTCTTCCGCTGCGAGCTCCGCCTCGAGCTCCTTGGCGAGATCGATGTACTGTTCTTCATCTGCGAACAGCTCTTCGGCACCCTCCTCGACGGTCTCCACCGCCTCGAGGAGAACCCCGACTTCCTTCAGCTTGAGACGCCTGGCCGAGACCTCGGGGTCATCCGGGTGTTCCTCTTCCAGGACCGTGAGAACGCGAGCGGCGTCGTCGTACAGTTCCTGGTCGATGAAGAAGTCGATCTGCTCGAGGTCGCCCATGGAAGGGCCGACGAAACTGTCGGTGATCTCCACCAACTCGTCGGCCACGACTTCCTCGCTCATGACCGGTCGAGGCGGTTCTTCGACACCGGGCGCGGGTTCGGGGAGGTGGAGCTCGGCGACTTCGGCGGCCGGCGGCGAAGCTTCGACGGGAATGGCCTCGACATCGAGATCGACTGCGATCTCCTCGGCGTCGATCAGGATCTCTTCGGCCACCACGGGCTCGAGTCCCTCCTCGATGTCGACGATCTCGACCAGGTCGCTGTCCTCGTCCGTGAATCCTGCGGCCGCGGGTTCTCCGATCTCGATCCCTCTGCCCGTCACCGTGGGCGGCTCGTCGACAACCTCGGCCTGAGGGCGGGCCGCGGCTTGCGCCCCATCGGCGAGTTCGGGGAGGAAGGCCAGCAGCTCGGCGAGATCATCCATCGTACCCTGCGCACGGTGGTGCTCGACCACCGGACCGGCCATCGCGGTGGCCGCGTCCCTTTCGCCGTGTTCGGCGTACAACTGAGCCAGCCGGCGGCGGGGCTCGATCTCCTCCGGACAGAACAGAACCACGTCTTCGAGGTGGCTGATCGCCTTGTCCACCAGGCCGTACTTGGCGAACACCCCGGCCTCTGCCAGCCTCTCCTCGAGGTCAAATCCCTCCGGGGTCGCTACAGCGGTCGCACCGGCGGTCGAAACGGGGGGCGGAACCACGGTCGCGGGCTTCTCCATTGCGATCGGTACGACGGGATCGGGTTCTGGCTCGACCCTCGGCAGCTCGTGCGGTTTCTCTTCGATCTCTTCTTCCGCTTGTTCGAAAGAGATCTCTTCGATGCCTTCGCCATCGTCCACCACCGGTGGGCGCGCTGCCCCCGCGTCGCGGAAGAAACCTTCGTTGACCTGGTCGAGCGCGGCCAACCGCTCGCGGAAGCGCTGGTTTTCCGGTTCGGTGTCAAGCAGGTCGACAAACAGACGCTTGGCGGCTTCCAGCTCACCGGAATTGAAAAAGCTCTCGGCGAGGGCGGCGCGGAGCGTGAACAGGGTCTCCTGATCGCTCGACGGGCCCCACGCACGGACTGCCAGCTTCAAAACCTCCTGGTCGTCGGGAGATTGCTCGAGGAGTACGTTGAGGGCCGCCTGGGCCCCCGCGTGATCGCTCCGTTCGAGCATCTCCAGCACGGCAGGGAGCGAGGCCTCGCCGACGTGTTCGATTTCTCCGGCGGTTCCCAGGGCGGGGCCCATGAGGGCCCGGATCTTCGCGTTCTTCGGGTCCGCGGCGAGGACTTCCCGGGCCAGAGCCATCGCCGCCTCGGTCTCTCCCATTGTGATGTGGGTGCGAGCGAGCAGGATCTTGATCTCGATGGACTCGGGGGACTTCTCGACCGCGTAGTTCAGGAATTCGAGCGCCACGGCCGTCCGCCCGGCTTCGAGAAACGCATCGCAGGCACCGACCAGGAAATCGCCTTCCGGCGGGCTCTTTTCGAGCACGTGTCGGTAGAGGCGCTCCGCCTCGTCGATCTTGCCCTTTTCGATCAGCACCGCACCGAGCCGATCGAAGACCTTGAGCGCCGAACCGATCTCTCCGCGGCGCAACAGAAGGTCGGCCAACCGCAAGGAGGACACGTGGTTGCTCGGGTCCAGATCGACGAGCTTTTCGTGGGCCTCGATGGCCTTTTCCAGCTGGGCGTTCTTGATGTACCAATCGGCCAGGATCTGGTACTCGCGTTTGGCTTCGACGATCAGACCCTGATCGAAGTAGAGCTGGGCGAGGCGTTCGAAGATATCGAGCCGCTGCGGGTCCAACCGCTGGATCTTTTTCAGGATGGCGATGGCCTTGGTGACGAAGCCGTCGCTGGTGAAGTGATCCGCGATCTCCTCGTACAACTCGATCGACCGCTGCAGCTGGCCGATGCGTCCGTACAGGTCGCCGACGCGGTTGATGATCGTGGTGTCGCTGGGATAGCGCTTGAGAATCTTCTCGTACTCGCGGATGGCCTGCTCCAGCTTGCCCTTCTGGACAAGCTTTTCAGCATCTTTCAGGACCCTGTCCCGTTTCAGCGCCATCCGATTCTCAATCTCCCCACCCGGCGTCCTCAGCGAAGATACGAAGCAACGATCTTGCTGTGAACAGCCGGGTTGATACGTCCTGATCCCAGAAATTATGGTAGCACAGGCGTCGTTTTCGTCGATTCGACGCAGCCGACCGTCGGCCGCGGTTTCCTCGAACATCAGCAGGGCCCACGCCCGCGCTTCTCGACGCCCGCCGAACCGGGTCTACGCCCGGACGCGGTGTCCATGAAAAGCTGAGACGGTGGTTGGGGCTCGGACCCCACCGGTCGAGGGCGGCCCGGTGCGCCGCGGTGCCGTATCCCTTGTTGCTCTCCCACCCCCAACGAGGGTCCCGGCGCCCCATCGCCGCCATCATCCGGTCTCTGTGAACCTTGGCCACGATCGAGGCGGCCGCCACGCAGAAAAAGTCGCGATCGGCCCGGGCGGGCGACAGAACCCGGCATCCGAGGTCGCCCGGGGCCACATGATCGGTGACCACGGCACTGGAGGGCCCGGTCAGCGCGAGCGCCGCTGCTCGCATCGCGAGACGGGTGGCTTCGAGGATGTTGATGCGGTCGATGACCTCGGGGCCGATCTCGCAGATCGCCCAACCGGCGCACTGTCGAAGCACCCTCGCAAGGGCCTCTTCTCGTTGCTTGGCGGTCAGTTCTTTGGAGTCCCGCACGCCGCCGTCAACCGGGATCTTCTCGAAACGGGCGGCGCAGACCACGACCGGTCCCGCGAGCGCGCCGCGACCGACCTCATCGACGCCGATGACCGCGTCGGCCTCCGCCAGCAGGCGGCGGTCCCTCGCACCGAGAACGACCCGGCCGGGCAAACCTCACCCTTTGAAAATTCGATCGCTGTGGAAGGAGGGCCCGGGGTACGTCGGCACCGGTCTATCGCGCGCGGTCCCGCTCCTTGATCCGGGCGGCCTTGCCGCGCAGATTGCGGATGTAGTACAGCTTGGCCCGCCTGACGCGCCCGCGCCGCGACACCTCGATCTGCGAGATCGAGGGCGTGTGCAACGGAAAAGTGCGCTCGACGCCGATCCCCGAAGAGATCTTGCGAACCGTAAAGGTCTCCGAGATTCCACCGTGTTTGCGGGCGATCACCAGACCCTCGAAGATCTGGATGCGCTCTTTTTCGCCTTCTTTGAGACGCACGTGAACCTTGACGTTGTCGCCGGGCCGGAAATCCGGAATATCCGTTCTCAGGTAATCTTGTGTCACTTCGCGAATGAGGTCCATCGTCCTAGCCTCCAACCAAACCGGGAGCCGCTGAACGGCCCAAGGGCGCGGAGTATACACGCCTTCTCTAGGGAGAACAAGGGGATAGGCCTCGAATCGGCCCTCACGTCCTACCCCCCGTTCGGGTGGATCGGGAGCCCGTCCGGGTCGCCTGCGTCGTGCTCGTCAGTCCACCCGGTCGGCGCCGGAATCCCGAACGCGTGGACCTTGCCCGCGAATGGCACCAGGACGACCCTCCCGTGCAGATCGAGGACCTCATTGTCCGGCCACGCCTCGTCGCCGGCGGCCTCGAACGGCCTGAACCCGAAGGGCACTTCCGAACCATCCGGGGCCAACCAGTCGGGGATCACGAGATCCCACCGTTCCTCGTCCTCCTCGACCGCCCGAAAGACGAGATCCGCCACAGGCCTGGAGCCGATCTCCTGTCGCTGTTCCACCGCCTCCTGCGCCTCTTCGACCAGCCCCTCGAGCATCTCCTCGGCAAACGCCTCGATCATGTCGCGGTTGTCGGAGCCCGCGACTTCGGCCGACAGCAGCAGGTTGTAGGTTTCGCCGTCGAGCTCATCCCCGGCGGTGAAGTCCAACGCGAGTTCGCTGCCGTCCTCGAGAGCTTCGACATCGAAGGACGCACCGTGCACCAGGTCGCGGACGACCAGGGCCACCAGCAACTCGTCCACCGTCGCCGCCGGAAACCCGATCTCCCACCCCGCCTCGATCGAATCCATGTTCAGCCTCCGTCTCGAAAACTCACGGTCCGCAAACCCGCCTCAGTCGACGGTTTCCCTCTTCTTGCCGAAAATCGCCGCGACCCCGATGCCGAGAATGTAAAGCAGCATCATCGGCACCGCGAACACCGTCTGGGTGGCGACGTCCGGGGTCGGAGTGATGACCGCCGCCACGACGAAGATCAACAGCACGGCCCACCGGAACCAACGGATGAGTTGGCCGGCGCTGACGATCCCGAGGCGGGCGAGAAAGAAGATCAACATCGGCATCTCGAACACCAGACCGAGTCCGAGGAGGATTTTCGACATCATCGAGAAGTAGGTGTCGATGGTGACGACCTGCCGGAAGTTCTCACCGACCCCGAGCAGAAACTGCACCACCATGGGAAAGGCGATCCGGTAGCCGAAATACCCCCCGGCGACGAAGAAGAGGGTCGTGAAGATGATGAAAGGCGCCGCCAGCCGCCGTTCCTTCTTGTACAGTCCCGGGCGCAGGAACATCCACAATTGCAGCAGCAGAAACGGCGACGACACGAAGATCGCCGTCAGCAGCGCCACCTTGATGTAGAGCATGAACGGGCCCGAGAGCTCGGTGAAGGCCAGTTGCTCGCCCGCGGGAAGAACGTCCAGGATCGGCCGCTCGAGCCACAGGAAGATCGTCGGTGCGAAGTACCAGCTCGCGAGGAAGGCCACGAAGAGGGCGATGACGCTGTAGAGGATCCGGCGACGCAGCTCGTCGAGGTGGTCGAGCAGGGTCATCCGAGGCAGATCGTCGTCCGCCCCCTCGTCCTCGAGGTCCAAAGCCTCCCGCTCGACCGGGCTCACTTCGGCTCGATCCTCTCGGGCTCGGAGCCGTTTCCGTCGCTCTCGGCCGGATCTTCCATCACTTTCTTCATGGTCGTCTCGATTGGTTTCTCGATCGTCCGTTTGAGATCCTTGAGGTCGTTGCCGACATCGCGCAGGCCCTTGAGGTCATTCCCGACGTCCCGCAGATCGTCGGCAGCCACCTCGTCCTCGATGGTGCGTTTGAATTCGTTCGAGGCCCGCCGGAACTCGCCGAGGGCTCGGCCCACGCTCTTCCCGATCTGCGGCATCTTGCGCGGGCCGAAGAGCAGCAGCGCAACCACGAAGATCAAAATGAGCTCGGGCATTCCGAGGGTTCCGAACACGACAGAGACCTCCAGACGCTCAGTATACCCAGATTGATTTCGAATTTCGGATTTCGGATTTCGAATTTCCGGCAACGCGCTCGGATACGTGCCGCGTGCGGCGGAGGTGCCATTTGCAATATTGTTGGACGCCAGGTGCCGCCGTTGGTACGACGATTCGGGCCAACAATGTTGCGGGTGGCACCTCTCGGGAACAATGCGCTGATACGAGCCACGTGCGGCGGAGGTGCCATTTGCAATATTGTTGGACGCCAGGTGCCGCCGTTGGTACGACGATTCGGGCCGACAATGTTGCGGGTGGCACCTCTCGGGAACAATGCGCTGAAACGTGCCGCGTGCAGGAAGACTTTCCCTAAAGGGGGAAATAACCGACAGGCTGAATTTTTCGTATCTCGAAGCGGGTTACACTGAGGTACCGTCACACCACGAGGTGTGGCGAGCCACGGATGGGAAATCTATGACTGACAGAGACCGCCGTTTCTACCCGATCGTCGTTGCCCTGGTCGTGCTCCTCTGCGGGGCCACCGCGGGCGCTCTCTTCGGCGAGCGCTCGGTGCCCGAGGACGAGACCCAGCTCATGATGCGCGCGTCGCGGGTGGTCAATCTCCTCGTCGAGTGGCTGCCGACCGAACAGGATCCAGCCGACATCGTCTACGACGGGATCGCGGGGATGCTCGAAGTGCTCGACCCGCACTCGAACTTCCTCGACCCGCGAACCTTCGGCAAGATGCGTTCGCGGCAGGAGGGCTCGTTTTTCGGCGTCGGCATCATCATCTCGCGGCGCGACGGCAAGATCACGGTGATCGCGCCGATGGCGGGCACTCCGGCCGCGGCCAAGGGCCTGCGGACCGGCGACATCATCACTGCTGTCAGCGATCAGAACACCGAGGACATGAGCCTCGACGATGTCGTCGATCTCGTCCGCGGACCGGAAGGCACGGATGTTCATTTGACGATCGCCCGTCCGGGCCTCAAAGACACCTTCGGCGTCGACATCACACGCACCAGAATCCCGCAAACCACGATTCGTTATGCGTTCATGGTTCGCCCTGAAGTCGGTTACATCCGGCTGTCCGAGTTCACCTCGAGCAGCTCCCGCGAAATGCGCCAGGCGATCGAACGGCTCCGGACCGAGGGCATGCAGGATCTCATTCTCGACCTCCGCAACAACCCCGGCGGTTCGCTCGACGCCGCGATCGGGGTCGTCGACCCGTTTCTCGACAAGGACGATCTGGTGGTGACGACCGGCGGACGAACCCGATCGAGCCACTCCACCCTCAACGCGCCTGGCAACGGCGAGACCTTCGAGGGAACCGTCATCGTCTTGGTCAACGAAGGGTCCGCCTCAGCTTCGGAAATCGTTGCGGGGGCGATTCAGGACCACGATCGAGGGCTGGTTATCGGCGAGGTCACGTGGGGGAAAGGCCTGGTCCAGACCGTGTTCTCGGTTCGCGATGCCGGCCTCGCGCTCACCACCGCGCGCTACTACACCCCGTCCGGGCGATCGATCCAGCGCGACTACGACTCGTTCATCGACTACATCACGCACCGCAACGGCACCGACGGAGGCAACGGAGAAGCGATCTACTCAACCGATGCCGGTCGTACCGTGCTCGGCGGTGGGGGTATCACCCCCGATGTGACCGTCAACAATCGAACCCTGTCCGAGAACCTGGCGCGCCTCTACGGCAATTCGGCCTTCTTCCGGTTCGCCATCGACGTCCTCAAGGACGTGCCCGAAGAAGATCAGGCCGCCATGGCGCGCGCTTTCTCCGTCGACGGGCCGGTGCTCGAGGAATTCTTCGTCTTCATCGAGGAGAACGAGATCCTGCCGACTGAAAACCTGGAAACCCTGAGAGGCCGAGGAACAGGACCTCAACGACGTCAAGCTGGGCATCCAGGTCGAGGTCCTCAACGCCACACTCGGGCTCGACGCCGGCTATCAGGCCGCCCTCGAAACCGACGAACAGTTTCTCGCCGCCATCGAACACCTGCCCGAAGGACAGGACTTCTGGGCCGCCTGGAAAGCCGCCAATCTGGACTGATTCGCTGCGCGAATCAGCCCAGATCGAGTGTTGAGTTTTTAGTTTTGAGTTTTGAGTTTTCGGAAAGACAGTTCATTCCAGCTTGCGAAGTTGTCGGAGCTCAACTTAAAACTTAACACTCAACACTCAGAACTCTCCGAAGGAGCGTCTTCCCAGATCAGGGTGACCGGCCCGTCGTTGACCAGTTCGACCTGCATGAGGGCTCCGAATCTCCCGGTTGCGACGGTCAGCCCGGCCGCCCGCAAGAGCTCGACCAAGGCATCGAACATGGGTTGGGCCTGATCACCCGGCATGGCGCGATCGAAGGCCGGGCGCCGGCCCTTGCTGATCGACCCGGCGAGGGTGAACTGCGAAACCGCGAGCACCTCCCCACCGACCTCGTCCAGACCGAGGTTCATCCGGCCGTCCGCGTCGGAGAAAACCCGCAGGGTCGCCAGCCGGCGGGCGGCTCGTTCGAGTCTGCGGCGTGCCGTCGCCCCGCTCGAGCCCGACCAGAACCAGGAGACCGCACCCGATCCGCCCGACCACCTCGTCATCGACCGTCACCTCCGCTCGCGACACCCTCTGAATCACCATCTTCACGACGGCTCACCTCGTTTCAAGGCCGATGCCAGAAGCCGCAGTTCCTGACCGCCGAGAAGCGTCGCGACCCCGACATAGACGACCGCTGCCAGGGCCAACACGGCCGACACACGAACCGCGCCGATCGAGCGATGTGTGGTCGACGGCTGCAAGCCACGGCAGCGAGGAGTGCAGGGCTACCGCCATCACGGCCGCCGCAATCACCTGACGGCCCACAGCGGCCGCGACCGGGCCCGGCCGGACTCCTCGGTAGCCGTATCTCCGCGCATAGAGGACCGTCAGAAACAGACCGAAACAAGCCATCGCCACGGTGTTGGCCCATCCCAGACCCACGGTTCCCCACGGCCCGACCGCCGCGGCGCACACCGCGGTGAACACGATCAGGGCGATCAAACTGCCCCACATCGGGGTCCGCGTGTTCTTCTGGGCGAAAAAGGCGCTCGCCATCACCTTGACGTGACCCGTGCCGACCAGGGAAAAGGCATAGGCGGTCAGGGTCGCGCCGGTGATCGCCACGTCGGTCGCGTCGAAACGGCCGCCTCCGAAGAGCAGGCCGATGATCGGCTGCGACAGAACCGCCATCACCGTCGCCGCCGGCAGGGTGACGAAGCTGACCAGGGTGACGGTCCCGACCAGGGTGGCCGGGGCCTTTTCGGGGTCGAGCCGCAGCTGACGCGAGAGAACGGGCAGGAGAACCGTCGTCATCTGAACGACGATCGCTCCGAACACCAATTCGGTCACCCGGTACGCGCCGTAGGTGTAGCTCACGCCGGCATCGATGAACGAGGCAAAGCGGTTCGAGATCAACTGGTTGATCTGGTTGATGCCGAGAACCGGGATCCCTGGCAGCATCAACATCAGGACCCCACGTACCTGGGGGCTCGAAAAACCGCTCCACGCGGGGCGCAGGGAGTATCCCAGCTTGCGAACCGCGGGCGCCTGGATCGCAAACTGCAGGAAGCCCCCGACCAGAACCGCGATCGACAAGACGACCTCCGGGTGGGCGAGCCGGGGAACCGCGAACCAGGCCGTCCCGGCCAGGGTCAGGTTGAAAAAAATCGGGGTCGCGGCCGAGAGCAGAAAACGCTCGTGGCTGTTGAGGACCGCCTGGAGCACGGCGGCGAGCGAGATCAGCATCAGATACGGGAACATGATCCGATTCATGAGGATCGTGGTCTCGAGCATCCCGGGGGTCTTCGAAAAGCCCTCGGCGTAGAGCCTGACCAACCACGGCGAGAAGAAAATGCCGAGCCCGACCACGATCCCCACCATCAAAAGGAGCACGGTCAGGAGACCGCGAAACAGCTCCAGGGCCTCTTTCCGATCCTCCTCCCCGGCGACGAGCTGCGACAACGTCGGCACGAACGCCGCATGCAGGGTCCCCTCCGCGAAGAGACCTCGAAACGCATTCGGTATCCGGTTGGCGGTCCGGTACATGTCGTTGAGGTAGCCGGCGCCGATCACCGAGAACAGGGCCTTGTCGCGAAGGTACCCGGTGATCCGGCAGATCAGGGTCACCACCGCCATCTTCGAGGCGTAGCGCACGACGAGACGTTCCTGGCTCACTGACGACACGGTACCACCCTCGACGCACCGGCGCCGTGGCCGGAACGTGGCGATTCAATGGCACATTGACGAGCTCCCCGATGGGATGCCAGGCACGCGGCCCGCGGCGGGCCGGATGCCAGGCACCTCCGCCGCACGCGACTCGTTTCCGTACGACTTATCGACGAGACCACACGAACTTACTTGAACGGTGGGGGGCTGTGATGAAAATTCCGAATTCCGAATTCCGAATTCCGAATTCTGGCCCGGAAGAGCCCTCCAGGTGTGTTACGATTCCGCTGTCCCATCCACGCAGGAGAGGAGCCAATCATGGGCGTCAACAAAGCGATTCTGTTAGGTAATGTCGGTCGAGATCCCGAGGTCAAGTCTCTCCCCAGCGGGATGCGGCTCGCCACCTTTTCTCTCGCCACCACCGACCGCCGGTCGAAGGACGAGAACGGCAACCCCCGCACCGAATGGCACAACATCGTTGCCTGGGACCGCATGGTGGACATCGTCGAGAACTACGTGACCAAGGGCAAACAGCTCTATATCGAAGGTCAGATCCGGACCCGGAAGTACGAAGTGGACGGACAGACCAAATACCGCACCGAGGTCCACATCCGCGAGATGGAGCTGCTGGGCGGCGGCGGCCGGCCGTCGTCCGGGGGTGGGGACGGCCCCTCACCGCCCCACGGCGACGTCGGCCAGAACTTCCCGGACGACGCGGACGACGTGCCCTTCTGATGTGCAGTTGAAGAACACTTTTCATTTTCCGAACTCCCGCCGGCGCCGCGGGAGTTTTTTTGTAAGCCTTGACAGGATATGAACTTCTCGGATAACTTCGCAATCCCCGCGTCCGGGGAAGGAGGAGTGGATGATCAAGTCGGATCTTGTCGAGCGGGTCATGCAGGCGACCGATCTCCCGAAGCCGAAAGCGAGTGAAGCCGTCAATGCCCTGTTCGAGGGTATGAAGAACGCCTTGCTGCGAGGCGATCGTATCGAGCTTCGAGGTTTCGGCGTATTTCAGGTCAAGGACAGGAAACGCGGTATCGGCCGCAATCCGAAAACCGGCCGCGAGGTCGAGATTCCACCCGGCAAGACCATCCGCTTCAAACCCGGCAAGGCCCTGCGAGACATGAGCTGAGCGTGCACCCGGAAGAAGGCCAGGATTTTCCCCGCCCCGACGGTTCCACCGCCGGGGCGTTTCCATTGCCGCCGCCGCCCTACCGTCCCCGGTGGTGGCTCCACATCCTGCTCTTCGTTCTGACCCTCGCCAGCACGACCATCATCGGCGCCCTGTTCTGGGGCAGTCTTCCCCCCGAGATGGCACACTTCGGCGCCGCCAGGCTCTTCGCCGACCCCCGCCTCTATCTGACCGGGTTCAAGTTCTCGATCCCCCTCCTCACGATTCTGATGTGCCACGAACTCGGCCACTATGTGGCGGCTCGGCGCTACGGGCTGACCGTCACGCCGCCGTTCTTCATCCCCTTTCCGATTCCGTTCGGAGGCATCGGCACACTCGGCGCGGTGATCCGGATCAAGGACCCCATCCTCACCAAGCGGCAGTTGCTCGATATCGGCGCCTCGGGCCCGATCGCGGGTTTTGCAGCGATGTTGCCGTTCCTCGCCTATGGCATCGCGGCTTCCGAGGTCGGTGAGAGCCTCGAAAGCGGCGGCTATATTCAATTCGCCGAGCCTCTGATCTACCGGATCTTCGAGACCCTCCTTCAACCCGGGCTGGCCGACGACCTGGTGCTGTGGATCCACCCCACCGGGGTCGCCGCGTGGTTCGGGATCTTCGTCACCCTCCTCAACCTCCTTCCGTTGGGTCAACTCGACGGCGGCCACATCACATATGCCCTCTTCGGGAGCCGGCAACGACAGGCGGCCTGGCCCCTCGTAGGCGTTCTGGCCGGTCTCGGTTTCATCTGGCCCGGGTGGTGGGTGTGGGTGGTGATCGCCCTCATCATGAAACCGGTCCACCCCAGGATCTGGGACGAGGACGTCCCGCTCGATCCGCAGCGCCGGATGATCGGTTGGATCACCATCCTCATCTTCATCCTCTGCTTCGCCGTCGAACCCATCCGCATCGTGTTCTGAGCCGAACACCGGCGAGTGGCCACCGACAGCCGTAGGCGGGTCCGGTTGACGGCCCGCCACCACTCGCGTTCCATGCATCCCGCGGGCAGGCCCTGAAGGACCTGCCTACGACCTTCACGGATGATGGCGGATGTTCATGAAAGCCGTAGGCGGGTCCTTCAGGCCCCGCCACCACCAGCGATGATTGCCGCCTCCGCCTTTGAGTTGCCGGCAGGCAAGCACA
This sequence comes from Candidatus Sulfomarinibacteraceae bacterium, assembly GCA_963715955.1. GTDB lineage: Bacteria > Acidobacteriota > Thermoanaerobaculia > Thermoanaerobaculales > Sulfomarinibacteraceae > Sulfomarinibacter. Next base: position 309,245 of record CAVQSQ010000027.1, on the reverse strand, counting down.
TGGCAGCCGGGACGGCTGCCCCACAAACCATCCATCGATGCGGGTCCGCTTGTGGGCACGCGGCTCGCGTGCCGCTCGGACCGGCGGCGAATATCTTGCCTGCTGTCATCCCGACCGAGAGAGCGAAGCGACCGAGCGGAGGGATCCCTCCGCTACGGCCCTCCGGGCCTTCGGTCGGGATGACAGAAATGAGAAGTACCTCGGGCCTTCGGTCGGGATGACAGAAATGAGAAGTACCTCGGGCCTTCGGTCGGGATGACAGAAAGGAGAAGTACCTCGGGCCTTCGGTCGGGATGACATGTTTTGGAATTGGCGGAGAGTTGACCGAATTTCATAATTCCGAATTCCGAATTCCGAATTCCGAATTCACCGACAGCTACCCTGAGCACCCCGACGCCTCCCGTCGGTGGGAGGTTGGGCCGAAATTCAAAATTCAAAATTCAAAATTCAAAACTCCGAGTGCTACCCTTCCCCGATGGACACCGTCACCCACGTGCTTGCAACGACATCGGAAATCAGCCTCAAGGGCGGCAATCGGATGTGGTTCGAGCGCAAGCTCACCGACAACGTCAACAAGGCCCTGGGAGGCCTCCCGGTCGAGGCCGTCGATCGTCCGGCGTGGCGCGTCCTCATCACCTTTTCCGAACCCACCCCGTTCGCCGAGGTCGCGCGGCGGTTGGGGACGGTTTTCGGGATCGGCGCGATCATGGCCGTCGAATACGGTGGCCGGACCCTGGAGTCGCTACAGGAACTCCTCGCAGAGCGGCTCGAAGATCTCCACGCCGCCAGCTTCGCGATCCGGTGCATCCGTTCGAACAGGCAGTTCCCGATGACCACCCCGGAAATCGAGCGAGCGCTCGGCGCGTTCGTCCAGGCACGCACCGGGTGGCCGGTCGACCTCTCGTCGCCCGACGTGACCCTCCACGTCGTGGTCGACGAAAAGGGACTGTTTCTCTGGAACCGGCGGGTTCCCGGACCGGGGGGCCTGCCGGTCGGCGTCGGAGGCCGCGCCACCTGCATGCTCTCTGGAGGCATCGACTCTCCGGTCGCGGCATGGCTGATGATGAAGCGCGGCATGCGTCTCGACTTCGTCCACTTCCACTCGGTGCCCCGCACCGACCCCGCCAGCTTGGAGAAGGTCGTCGATCTGACGAAGATCCTGATGCGCTATCAGGGACGTGCGCGGCTCGCCATGGTGCCCCTGCTGCCTATTCTCGAGGCCATCGCAGCCCGCTGTCCGGCAGAATTCAGAGTCCTGTTGTACCGTCGATTCATGCTGCGTCTGGCTGAAAGCGCCGCCCGCCGATTCAGATCCGATGCGCTCGTCACCGGCGACGCGCTGGGGCAGGTGGCGTCGCAGACGATTCAAAACCTGCGGGCGGTCGAGGCGGTGGCCAGGCTGCCGGTCCTGCGGCCCCTGATCAGCCTCGACAAACCCGAAATCATCGACCTCGCGCGGCGGATCGGGACCTACGAGACATCCATCCTCCCCCACTTCGACTGTTGTTCCTTCCTGCTGCCCGACAATCCCGCCACCAGGTCGACGGCCGCCGAACTGGCCGAGGCCGCGACCGCCCTCGACGTACAGTCTCTGGTCGAGGAGGCCATCAGCGGATGCGAGATCCGGAAGATCGACAAGCCGGTGGCCTGGAGCGAGATCCCCGTTCCGAGGGAGGTGACCTCGTGAGCGGCCCGCGCGACCGGTCGCGGCGCGAGCTCTTCACCGATCTCTTCGGCGCGTTCCGCAGCACGACCAGCGTCGCGACGGGCACGACGGGACCGGATCCCGACAAGGCGCTGCGCCCACCCGGCGCCCTCAAACCCGACTCCGATTTTCTCGAGGCATGCACGGGCTGCGGCGACTGCATTCCGGTGTGCCCGACCGAGAGCATCATCGGCCTCGAGCGCGACGACAAGAAGCTGGTCCCTGTGATCAACCCGTCGGTGAAGCCCTGCTATCTGTGCGAGGACCTGCCCTGCATCGCCGCCTGTGGCGAGGGTGCCCTGGTCGACCCGGGCGGACCCGCTCGGGTTCGCCTCGGGATCGCCAAGGTGGACCCCAAACGGTGCGTCACCTTTCGCGGCGAAACATGCACCCGGTGCTACACCGCCTGCCCGTATCCGGATCAGGCGATTCTGATGATCGGCAGCCGGCCGCTGATCGGTAGTGGTGCCTGTACCGGCTGCGGCCTCTGCGAACGGGCCTGCCCGGAGTACCCGAAGGCGATTGTCGTGATCGCCGAACGCAACCTCGTGCCAGGCCTCAGGATTCCGCGCGACGAGCAGGGGCCGGCGGGCTGATGACCAGGATGTTGGATGTTGGATGTTGGATGCGACGAAATCGTTGATCACCCGACTGCTCTATCAGGGGAGCGGATGGACGGATCCAATATCCAAAATCCAAAATCCGGGATCCGGCGGGAAGTGGTCGTCAGAGTTCCGCTTCCACGCGCAATTGACGGGTCATCAGCTCGCGGAGCGCGGTCTTGGGATCGACGTCGCCGGTGAGCAGACGGGTCATCGCGTCGGTGATGGGCATGACGACGCCGTGGTCCTCCGCCAGCCTGGCCGCCGCCGGGGTGGTGCGAACGCCCTCGACGACCTCGCGTTGGGAGCCGAGGATGGTCTCGAGGTCTTCGCCGCGGCCGAGGCGCTGACCGAGGGTCCGGTTCCTCGACAACCCGCCTGTACAGGTGAGGACGAGATCGCCCATCCCCGCGAGACCGCGGAAGGTCTCGGCATCGGCGCCCAGGGCGACCCCGAGGCGGGTGATTTCGTGCAGGCCACGGGTCATGAGGGCGGCCTGGGTGTTGAACCCCAGCCCGAGGCCGTCGACGATCCCGGCGGCGATGGCGATCACGTTCTTGAGCGCGCCTGCAAGCTCGACACCGATCAAATCGGTGCCCGCGTAGCAGCGCATGTGGTGGTCCGAAAACTCCTCCTGGAGCCGCGCGGCGAGATCGAGATGGGGACAGGCGAGGACCGCCGCCGAGGGATCGCCGAGGATCACCTCGCGCGCAAAGGTCGGTCCCGAAAGACAGCAGAACCGCTCCGGCGCCACGCCGAGAGTCTCCTGCGCCACCTGATCCATCCGGCGGAGCGTGCCGGTCTCGATGCCTTTCGACGCCGAAACGATCACCACACGGTCGTTGACGACCGGCCTGAGCTCCTCCATCACCGAGCGGCTGAACTGGACCGGAACGACCCACAGCCAGACCTCGGAGTGGGCGGCCGCGGCTGACAGATCGTGGGTGGCCCTGATGCCCGGATCGAGTTCGAGATCGCTGACGAACAACGGGTTCCGGTGGTCGGTGTTGATGCCTTCCGACACTTCCGGTTCTCTGGCCCACAGCAGCACGTCGTGTCCGCGCCGCGCCAGTTGATGCGCGACCGCCGAGCCCCAGGACCCGCCACCGAAAACGCTCAACCTCATATCACCTCCAGGAATCGTCGCTCGTCTTGACCTCGGTGCCGGTCAGAATCCCCCGAATATTCGAACTGTGGCGGAGGATGATGATCACGGCCGCAGCGGACACCGCCACCAGTGTCACCATGTCGGGTCGATCGATCAGTTTGAGAATCAGGGGAAACGAGGCGCTGGCGACCATCGAGGCCAGCGCCACCCAGCGGGACACGACCAGCACCACGATCCACAGCACGAGGGCGGCCAGCGCACTCAACGGCGCGATCACCAGAAATGCCCCGAAACACGTGGCCACACCCTTGCCCCCCTTGAACTTGAGCCACACCGGGTAGCAGTGGCCGAGGACGGCCGCCAACATGGCGGCGGCCACCCACTCGCTTTCAGGGTTGAACCGATACATCAACCACACCGGGATGGCGCCCTTCAACAGATCGATGACCGTGACGACCGCGCCGACCTTCCAGCCGGCCGTTCTCAAGGCGTTGGTAGCGCCGACATTGCCCGATCCAGTGGCACGGACATCCTTGCCGGTCATCAGACGGACCAGCAGGTATGCCGTCGGCAGCGAGCCGAGAAAATATGCAAAGACGACCAGCGCCACTTCGAACTTCACTCGAGAGGGATCCTTTCAAGGGCAGTGTATACCGCCCCTCCGGGTTGGGGTCGACTTTCAAACAGCACGACTTCGCTGCGGGCGAAGCGCATCGCCTCCAGGTCGTGCGCCCACTCCAGGTAGCGGTCGACCGCGTCGGCGGGCCACCTCGTCTTGAGCCGGGCCATCGTCAGATGGACCGCCCACGGGCGACGCTCTGCGGGCAGCCCGGCCCGCACCGCCGCCTTTTCGATGGTGGCAACGACCGGGTCCGCTCCGGTCGCCGATCCGCCGATCCACGCCACCCGAGGTTTGGCCGGCGATGGAAAGAAACCGCCACCCGTGAGTGTGGCGGTCACCCCGCCGCAACCCGCAATGCGCGATCCGACATCGCGGACCACCTTTTCGAGCACTCCCCGCGGCTGCTCACCGAGAAACTTCACAGTCAGGTGCCAACCCTCGGGCCGGGTCCACCTGGCGGACGGGAACGCGGGCCTGACGGCGTCGCGGGCGGCTTCCAGACGGTCTCTGGCCGCATCCGGGATCTCGAAGGCAAAAAATGCGCGGACGATGGAGGGCCGGCTCACCGGTCTCCGCTGAGACATCGCCGCAGCAGGTCGAGGGCCGCGTTGACGCTCCAACCGCGGACGATCGAACGGTCACCGAGAAAGACCCGGTGGCGGGCCTCCACTCCGGTCGGTCCGGCGACCGCCCAGTGAACGAGGCCGACGGGCTTTTCTTCGGTGCCTCCGCCGGGCCCCGCGATACCCGTGATGCCGATGCCCCAGTCCGCAGCCACCCGCTCTCGCACGCCTTCGGCCATGGCTTTCGCGACCTCCTCCGAAACCGCGCCGTGAGCCACGAGCGTTTCGTGCTCGACACCCAACAACCCCTCTTTGACGTCGTTGGAGTAGGACACGATGCCGCCGAGAAAGACATCCGACGAGCCTGGGACATCGGTGAGCTCGGCGCTGATCAAGCCTCCGGTGCACGACTCGGCAGTCGCCAGGGTCTGACCTTTCCGGCGCAGGCCCTCGAGCACGACCTCCGCCAACCCGTCAATGTCGGCCCCGGCCACATCGTCGCCCAGAACCTCCCGGAACGCGGCCTCCATGGTCTGGATCCGCCGCCGCGCCGCCGCCTCGTCGCCCTCCGCCGACAGCACCAGACGCACCACGCCGAAGGAGGCGAGGATGGTCACATTCTCTCGCCCGAAGCGATCGTAGAGGTGTCGGATCTTTTCCTCGGTGTCCGATTCGACGACCCCCCCGAGGAGGAGGATCCGGCTGATCTTGGCCGCTCCCCCGCTCCAGGCGGCGATCTCGGGCACCAGGTCCGCTTCGAGCATGCCCTCCATCTCCCACGAGACGCCCGGGAACACCGCGACGATGCGTCCGTGGGTCTCGACCATCAGCCCAGGGGCCGAACCACGGTCGTTGCGCAGCGGTTGCGAGCCCTCGACCACGCGCGCCATGTCGAGGCAGACATCCGGCATGCGGCGGCCGAGATCCCGGTAACGTTTGCGGATCCAACCCTCGACCTCCGTGCTGGGCTCGATGCTCCGGCCGAGTGCCTGGGCCACCGCCTCCCGGGTGACGTCGTCGGCCGTCGGTCCCAGTCCTCCGGTCACCACCACCAGGTCGTGGCGAGCGATCAGTTCGCGGATTGCGGTGGCGACCTGGTCCACCGAGTCGCCGGCAACCCTCTTCTCGTCGACGGAGATGCCGTACCTCGCGAGGACCCGGGTGATGGTCAGCGAGTTCGAGTCGAGCCGGCGATCACCGAGCAGCTCCGATCCCACCGCCAGACACGCCGCCGTTTTTCGTTCCACAACCATTCCGTCCTCCGTCGCCAACATCATACGACTTTCCCCGGATCATTCCCTTGAGATGCATCCTCGAGATCAGTGGCGCGACTGAAGGTGGGCCAAGGCCCACCCTACTTCGGACCCGCAAACCGAGCTGACCCGTAGGGTGGGCTTCAGCCCACCTTCAGAGCTCGCCCTGAGCACCCGGGTGCCTCCTTTCCGTGGGGCGTTGTGCTGGAATTCAAAATTCAAAATTCAAAATTCATAATTCTTTCCGTTACAATCCCCTCGCCGCGTTGCGGCCCACACCGACCGACCTGGAGGCACCGCATCATGACCACCGTCACCCGCACCATCTCCGATTGGGCATCGAAAGTCCGTTATGAAGACCTGACCTCCGAGGTCGTCCGCGAATGCAAGAGATACCTCATGGACTCCATGGGCTGCGCCCTCGGCGGGGCTCAACAGCACGACGTTCACATCGCCCGCAAGGTTCTCGGGGAAATGGCCGGGACGGGCACCAGCCGGGTTCTGGTCACCGGCGAGCAGTGGGACCCGGTCTCCGCTTCTCTCCTCAACGCCCTGATGATCCGGGTGATGGACTACAACGACATCTACTGGCAACAGGACCCGTGCCACCCCTCCGATATCATCCCCGCGGCGATGGCCTGCGCCGAGCGTGCCGGGGGCTCCGGCAAGGACCTCCTGGTCGGTATCGCCCTCGCCTACGAGTTCGAGCAGCGCCTCTGCGAGGCCTCGTTCCCCGGTGTCCGCGAGATCGGCTGGCACCACGCCACCCTCACCGCCGCCGCGTCACCGATCGCGGCCGCCCGCATGCTCGGTCTCGACGCCGAAAAGATGCAGCACGCCATCGGGATCTCGGCCTCGCGCCACTGCACGCCGGGCTCGGTGACCGCCGGCAAGCTGACCATGATGAAGAACACGGTCGATCCCATGGCGACCCAGTCCGGGGTGCTGGCGGCGCTGCTGGCCGAACAGGGCTACACCGGCCCCGAGCACGTGCTCGACGGCAAAGAGGGATTCAGCCACGTCTTCGACACCGAGTGGAAGTTCGACATCCTCACCGAGGGCCTCGGCGAGTCCTGGCGCATCATGAAGTGCGGGATGAAGTTCTTTCCCACCGAGGCCCTGACCCACGCCCCGATCTCCGCGACGCTCGACCTCATGATCGAAAACGACCTCGCCCCCGACGAAGTGGAGACGGTCACGATCTACTCGCTGGCACGGGCCGCCGACATCCTCGCCGACCCCTCGAAGTACGACCCGCGGACCAAGGAGACGGCCGACCACTCGCTGCCCTACGTGATCGCAGCCGCGGTCGCCGAACGCCAGGTGACGCCGATTCAATTCACCGACGCCAAGATCATGGACCCGACCATCCGCGCCCAACTCAACAAGGTGAAGGTGATCGCGGACCCGGCCATCGAGGCGGTCTTTCCCGGGCTGCAGCGGGTGCGCGTCGTCATTCGGACCACCGACGGGCGCGAGGTCGAGAAGCAGCTCGACTACCCGAAGGGCGACCCGCGCAACCCGCTCACCGACGCCGAGATCACGGGCAAGTTCAAGGCCCTCGCCGACGGCATCGCCACCCCGGCCGACGTCGAACGCATGCAAGCGGCAATCAACCGCACCGAGGAATTCGAAAACGTCCGAGAACTCATGGCAGAACTGACAGTCACAAAGTGAGAACGCGCGGCGGAGGTGCCACTTTCAATATTGTTGGACACTCAAGCCTTCACGCCGGCAGCGCGATTCGGGCCAACAATGTTGAGGGTGGCTCCTCTCGGGAAATGCGTGCTGATACGGACAACGCGCGGCGGAGGTGCCACTTTCAATATTGTTGGATTCACCGCCGTCCACGTCGGGAGCGCGATGCGGGCCAACAATGTTGAAGGTGGCTCCTCTCGGGAAATGCGTGCTGATACGGGCAACGCGCGGCGGAGGTGCCATTTTCAATATTGTTGGATTCACCGCCGTCCACGTCGGGAGCGCGATGCGGGCCAACAATGTTGAAGGTGGCTCCTCTCGGGAAATGCGTGCTGATACGGGCAACGCGCGGCGGAGGTGCCATTTTCAATATTGTTGGATTCACCGCCGTCCACGTCGGGAGCGCGATGCGGGCCAACAATGTTGAAGGTGGCTCCTCTCGGGAACAACGTAAGGAAAGCCAATTACGGCAAGAAGTAGCTCATGGGTCAAAATTCATAATTCGAACCGGAGGTTCGACATGCCCCAGACCATCACCGAAAAAGTAGTGCAAGCTCACGCCGAAGGTCTCGAGCCCGGCCACGAGGTCCAGGCCGGCGACATGGTGACGGTCCGTCCGTTCCACGTCATGACCCACGACAACACCGGCGCCGTGCTGCCCAAATTCCAGGCGATCGGGGCCAAGCGGGTGGCGGACCCGTCGCAGCCGGTGTTCACCCTCGACCACAACGTCCAGGACACCAGCGAGGAAAACCTCGCCAAGTACCGCCGCATCGAAGAGTTCGCCCTGCAACAAGGAATCGCCTTCTTCCCGGCAGGGGCCGGGATCGGCCACCAGCTCATGGTCGAACAGGGCTTCGTCCACCCCGGCACCCTGGTCGTGGCCTCCGACTCCCACTCCAATATGTACGGCGCCCTCGCGGCCGTCGGCACGCCGGTGGTTCGCACCGACGCCGCCGCGCTGTGGGCGGGGAGCGAAACCTGGTGGCTGGTGCCGCGCACGGTCAAGGTCACCCTCGAGGGCGATCTGCGGCCCGGCGTGACCGGCAAGGACGTCATCATCACCCTGTGCGGTCTCTACAACTCGGGTGAGGTCCTCAACGCCGCCGTCGAGTTCCACGGCCCCGGAATTGCCGGGCTCTCGATGTCCGAACGCCTGACGATCTCCAACATGACGACCGAGTGGGGCGCTCTGGTGGGGTGGTTCCCGTTTGACGAAATCACCGCAGAGTATCTTCGCGAGCGCGCCGAAATCCTCGGCGCCAAAGGGCATTCGGATCGCCTCAACGAAGAGATGATCGCGGGTTGGGAGGCGCGCCCTCCGGTGCCCGACGCCGATGCCCGCTATGCCGCGGAGATCGTGCTCGATCTCAAACGGGTCTCGCCACACGTGTCGGGTCCTGATTCGGTAGCGGTGATGCGGCCGGTGGCGGAGATTTCCGAGGAGCGGGTCAGGGTCCACAAGGCGTATCTCCTGTCCTGCACCAACGCCCGCCTCGACGATCTGATCGAAGCAGCTGCCGTGCTCGACGGCAAGAAGGTGTCCGACGATGTCGAACTCTACGTCGCCGCCGCATCGGCCGAGGTCCAGGCCGAAGCGGAGAAGGACGGCGCCTGGCGAGACCTCCTGCGCGCCGGCGCACGCCCCCTGCCGCCCGGTTGCGGCGCCTGCATCGGTCTCGGCATCGGCCTGCTCGAGGAGGGCGAGGTCGGGATCTCCGCCACCAACCGCAACTTCAAGGGCCGCATGGGATCTCGGGACGCCCAGGCCTATCTGGCGAGCCCTGCCGTCGTCGCTGCCTCGGCGATCGCGGGCTACATCACGGGCCCTGAGGACCTCGGCGCCTCGGTGCCGAAACACTCCTTCAAGGATCTCGGATGGCGGCCGCTCGAACGCTCGGTTTCGATCCGGAAGGGGTTCCCGGAGACTCTCGCCGGGCGAGCCCTCCTGCTGCCGGTCGACAGCCTCAACACCGACGGCATCTACGGCAAGGACGTGACCTACCGCGACGACCTCACCCCCGAACAGATGGCCACCTACGCGATGGCCAACTACGATCCCGACTTCCAGTCGATCGCAGTCGAAGGCGACATCATCGTCGCCGGCCGCAACTTCGGCGCAGGGTCATCCCGCGAACAGGCTGCGACCGCCCTCAAGTACCGTGGCATCCAGATGGTCATCGCGGCTTCGTTCTCCCAGACGTATCTGCGCAACGCGTTCAACAACGCCTTCATCTGCATCGAAAGCCGCGAGCTTTCGGAAGCCATCCGCACGGGCCTCGACAACGAAGTGGCAACCGGCAGCAAGACCATTCCGGCCGGCGACCTCTCCATCGACTTCAAGAACGCGAAGGCGACCTGGAACGGCCGGAGCTACGCCCTCTCGCCGGTCGGCCCGGCGGCGCAGGACCTCGTCCTCGCCGGTGGGCTCGAGGCGCTGACGCGGAAACGGCTGGGGCTTCGAGGCATGAGGCAGTGAGGCAGTGAGGCAGTGAGGCGGTGAGGCGGTGAGGCGGTCACTGCCCCACTGCCAGGTTGCGCAGCAACCGGTCATTGCCCCATCACCTCGAGTGGCGCCTCACGAGCATGCCGCGCGGGGGCCTACAAAAGCCCCGGTCTCAATATCACCCGGGGGTCGTTTGACGACACCGCTGTGTTATGCTTCGCGACGTCATTCGAGTTGAAGTCACAGACATCTGGTCGCCTACGGAACGAGGGAGGAAGATGGCGTTGCGACGGACGCAGAAAGCCATGAATCGGGTCCCCGCCCGTGGCTTCCGATCGCTGCTGAGTTCTTCCGATTTCGACCTTCCCCTTGACGAAACCACCGTGTATCCCCGCCCCCCGAGCCTGACGACCGGGGGGCCTTTGCGTGTGTCGATCCCTTTGAAAAATGCAGAACGGACGATTGGAGGGAGGAGATGAAGATGACTTTCGAGTTCAGGCCGGTCCCGCGGGCCCGGGGCGCGGGCGTTGCGATCGTCGTGACTGTTCTTGCGGTGTTGATGGCGGCACCGGTCGGCGCCTTCGAATTGGCGTCGTCGGACGACTACACCCTCAACCTCGACACCACCCTGTCGTGGGGCGCCACTTATCGCCTCGAGGATCGAGACCTGGCAATTATAGGTGTCCCCGAGGGCGGCACCGCGTGGTCGGTCAACGGCGACGACGGCAACCTCAACTTCGACAAGGGCCTCGTCAGCAACACTCTCAAGGCCACGATCGATCTCAGCTACGGTTACAACGGATGGGCGAGCAGCAGCGCGGGTTTCTTCGTGCGCGGCAGCGGTTTCTACGACTACGAGCTCATGAAGGACTGCTGCGCCCGGACAGAGTTGACCCCGGAGGCCCTCGACTGGGCGGGCAAGAGGGTCGAGCTCCTCGACGCCTACGCCTGGTTCCAATTCGGTCTGGGCAGCGGAGGGGCCGAGATCCGGGCCGGCAACCAGGTCCTGAACTGGGGTGAGAGCACCTTCATCCAGGGCGGCTTGAGCGGCATCAACCCGGTCGACGTTTCGGCCATCCGGGTCCCCGGCGCCGAGCTCCGCGAGGCCTACCGGCCCCTCGGCATGGTGTGGGCCTCGGTCGATCTGTCGCAGAACCTCTCGCTCGAGGGCTTCTATCAGTACGAGTGGGAACCCACCGTCATCGACCCGCCGGGCACCTTCTTCTCGACCAACGACTTTGCCGGGCGCGGCGGCGAAACCGTGTTTCTCGGTTTCGGCAGCTTCCCCGACAGCGGTGTGTCGCCTCCCTACATCCAACCTCCGGTGGACTACCCCTATTTGGGCGTTCCCCGCGGTGAGACCATCCTGCCCGACGACGGCGGACAGTACGGTATCGCCCTGCGGCTCTTCATGCCCAACTGGGGCGGCACCGAGTTCGGCTTCTACTACACCAACCTTCACAGCCGGCTCCCGACCATCAACGGGATCTCGGGCACCATCCAGGGCGCCCAGGCAGCGGCCGCTGCAGGACCCGCAGCTGCTCTGATGTTCTACTACCTCGTGGGCGTTCCCCCGGGCGTGAGCCCGGAGGTCGACGCACTCGCAGCTGCGGTCGGAAATGGGGCCGCCACGGCCGCCTTCGCCGACACCGCGGCCTGGTACACCGCCTACCCCGAGGACATCAAGCTCTACGGTCTGAGCTGGAACGCCCAGCTCGGCAACTCTGGCATCGCCTTCCAGGGTGAGGTCACCTACAAACAGGATGCGCCCTACCAGATGGATGACGTCGAGCTGCTGTTTGCAGCCCTGTCGCCGATCTCCGCGGGGCTCGCAGCGATCAACCAGGTGGCGCCCGGCGGTGTGGGATTCGCCGATAACATCGACGGCTACCGGCGGCTCGACTCGTCGCAGGCGCAGTTCACCCTGACCAAGATCACCGCCCAGATCCTGGGCGCCGACCAGGCGGTGTTTCTCGGTGAGTTCGGCTTCAACTGGGTCTTCGACATGCCCGACAAGGAGACTCTTCGCTTCGAGGCCCCCGGCACCTACACCAGCGGCAACCCGCTGATGGCGATGCCCGGCGGCGCCCATGCGGGCAAGCCGTCCGAACCGGCGGAAGCCTTCGCGGACGACTTTTCCTGGGGCTACCGGCTTGTCACACGCTTCACCTACAACAACGCCATCGGACCGTGGGCCCTCTCGCCCCGGCTCGCCTGGGCCCAGGACGTCAAGGGCAACAGCCCCGGACCCGGCGGACCGTTCCTCGAGGGCGCAAAGGCTCTGACGGTCGGCATCAGTGCGGACTATCAGAACGCCTGGCAGGTCGATCTCAGCTACACGATGTACAGCGGAGCGGGTCGATACAACCTCATCAACGACCGCGATTTCATCGGCGGTTTCATCAAGTACTCGTTCTAGGGCAAGGGAGGCACAACGATGCGAAAGAACTCACTGATCATCCTCGGCTGCGCCGTGATTGTGATCGCCGGCATGTCGGCGACGGCGTGGGCCGGGTTGTCACCTGAAGAGATCGCCAAGCTCGGCACCACACTGACCCCGCTCGGCGGCGAAAAGGCCGGCAATGCGGACGGAACGATCCCCGCCTGGGAGGGCGGGCTCACGAAGCCGCCGGCGGCGTGGGAACCCGGCACCCACTACATCGACCCGTATGCAGACGACAAGGTGCTGTTCACCATCACCGCCGCGAACGTCGGCCAGTATGCCGACAAGCTGACTGTCGGCCAGAAGGCGCTCTTCGAGACCTATCCCGACACCTACAAGATGCATGTCTACCCCACCCGGCGCAGCGCCGCGGTGCCGCAGCGCATCTACGAGGCCACCAAACACATCGCCGCCACGGCGGAGTTGGTCCAGGGCGGCAACGGGATCCAGGGCGCGGTCAACGGCATTCCGTTCCCGATCCCGAAGGTCGGCGTCGAGTGCATCTGGAACCACATCGTCCGCTACCGCGCCGACAGCGCCGCCCGCGACATCTCGCAAGCCGCGCCGACCCGGGGCGGCGACTACACCCTGGTTCAGTTCCACGACGAGTTCTACATGGTCTACAGCATGCCGGACATGAGCGAAGAAAAGCTCAACAACCGGATCCTGTTCTTCAAACAGGAGGTGATGGCGCCGGCGCGCCTGGCCGGCGGCATTCTCCTGGTTCAGGAGACCCTCGACCAGGTCAAGGAAAACCGCAACGCCTGGCTCTACAACCCCGGCCAGCGGCGGGTGCGGCGTGCGCCCAACGTGGCGTATGACAACCCCGGCACCGCCGCCGACTCGATGCGCACGTCGGACCAGTTCGACATGTTCAACGGCGCTCCCGACCGCTACGACTGGAAGCTGATCGGCAAGAAGGAAATCTATGTTCCCTACAACTCGTACAAGCTCCAGGACCCGGCGGTCAAGGTCAAGGACATCCTGACACCCCTCCACATCAACCAGGAGCTGCCCCGTTACGAACTGCACCGGGTGTGGGTCGTGGACTCCACTCTCAAGGACGGCGCCCGCCACATCTACAAACGGCGCACCTTCTACTTCGACGAGGACAGCTGGCAGATCCTGGCGGTCGACACCTACGACAAGCGCGACCAGTTGTGGCGCGTCTCCGAGGGCCACGCCATGCAGTACTACAACGTCCCCAGCCTGTGGACCGCGCTCGAGGTCCACACCGACCTCCAGGCAGGACGTTATCTGGCCATCGGCCTCAACAGCGAAAACCCGCCGTATCAGTTCGACATCGAACGATCCTACGAGGACTACACTCCCGCGGCACTCCGCCGCGAGGGCAAGCGCTGAACGACCGATCGGATGACGGACGGGCCTCACGGCCCGTCCGTTTTTTGTCTCTCGGTCGCAGGATGACAGGAGAAGGGCAGATGGTCACATCATCGGGCATCAATCTCGCCCGGGTAGCTGAACTCGTTACCCGACGTCACACGATCCCCAGTGCGGTGCGCCGGGTTCCGGTGGTTCTCGCGATCGCCCTGGCGACGGGCATCGGTTCAACGGCGGCAGCGCAGGACGAGATCGCACCGGAGCCTTCGATCACGGCCCCCCTGGCGGCGCGTGCCCTGGCCCTCGATGCGACGGCGGTCGACGGCAGACTGGTGGCCGTCGGAGAGCGCGGCCACATCCTGATCTCGACGGACAACGGCGGAAGCTGGCAACAGGCCGCGGTCCCGACACGGGCCGCTCTGACCGGTGTGTACTTCTTCGACGCCAACCTCGGATGGGCGGTCGGCCACGACTCTGCGATTCTCCGAACCGAAGACGGCGGAGCGACCTGGGAGCTGATCAACTGGGCCCCGGAGGACGAGGCTCCGTTCTTCGACGTGTGGTTTGCAGACGCGGACAACGGCGTGGCCATCGGCGCCTACGGCACCTACTACGCGACAACCGACGGCGGCGACACGTGGGACTTCGTTTCGGTCGAAGATACCGACTGGCACCTCCACAAGATCGCCCGCGCAGCCGACGGCCGCCTCTACATCGCCGCCGAGGCGGGCTACGCCTACCGGTCGGATGACGGCGGCGAGACGTGGGAAGAGCTCCCGTCGGATTACGAAGGCTCGTACTTCGGCGTCCTTCCTCTCGAGGGCGACACGGTACTGATCTACGGCCTCCGCGGGCACCTCTTCCGGTCGGAAGACGCAGGAGAAACCTGGGAGGAGATCGAGACTGGAACCGTCGCCATGCTCACCGACGGTCTGCAGCTCGAGGACGGCACGATTGTCGTAACGGGTCTGGGGGGTGCGGTGTTGATCTCGCAAGACGGCGGTCGCACCTTCGTGCTCCACCAGCAGTCCAACCGCCGGGGGATCTCGTCGATCATCGACGCGGGCAATGGCTCTCTGCTCCTGGTCGGAGAGTTCGGGGTCAAGATGACAACCCTCGCCGATCTCGCGACGGCCTCGGACTGATAGGGGGGGAGACTGCCATGATCAAATTCATCGAAAACGTCGTCTTCGGCAATCGCCGCGTCGTCGTCGTGCTCTTCATCCTGCTCACCCTCTTCATGGCCTACCAGGCCTCCCACCTCAAGATCGACGCCGGCTTCGCCAAGATGCTGCCCCTCGAGCACCCCTACATGCAGACCTACGTCGAGTACCGCGATGCCTACGGAGGGGCCAACAAGGTGGTCATCGCGATCCGGGCGCCCGAAGGCGACATCTTCACCCCCGAGTTCTTCGACGTCCTGGCGCGGGTGACCGACGACGTCTTCTTCATCCCGGGCGTCGATCGCACCCGGGTCATGTCGCTCTTCACTCCCAACGTGCGCTTCACCGAGGTTGTGGAGGACGGAATATCGGGAGGCAACGTCATCCCCGACGACTTCGACTCCACTCCGGAGGGACTCGCAAAGGTCCGCGAGAACATCCTCAAATCCAACTACATGGGCCGATTGGTAGCCAACGATTTTTCGGCGGCCATCGTGGTTGCCGAGCTGCTCGAGATCGACCCCAACACCGGCGAGAAGCTCGACTACATCAAAGTTGCGTCGCTGCTCGAGGAAGTTCGCGAGAAATACTCCAACGATGAGGCCGGTTCGGTCCTCGACTATCACATCATCGGATTCGCCAAGGTCATCGGCGACATCGCCTCGGGCGTGGCGAGAGTGGTCCTCTTTTTTCTGATCGCCTTTGCCATCACCGCGGTCTTCGTCTTCATCTATTCGCAGAACCTCAAGCTGACGATGATCATCATCGGTTGTGCGTTCATCGCCGTCGTCTGGCAGCTCGGTCTCCTGCCGCTGCTCGGTTTCGGCATCGACCCCATGTCCATCCTGGTCCCGTTTCTGATATTCGCCATCGGAGTCAGCCACGGCGTGCAGATGGTGAGCGCCTTCCGGGCAGAGGTCTTCGACAGCCCCAACAGCCTCGACGCCGCACGATCGACCTTCCGGCGTCTGCTGATCCCCGGCGGGATCGCGCTGTTGTCGGACACCATCGGATTCATCACCATCATGCTGATCAAGATCCGCATGATCCAGGAGATGGCCATCACCGCGAGCATCGGGGTGGCGGTCATCATTCTCACCGACTTGATCCTGGTTCCGGTCCTCCTTTCATACGTCAAGTTGGATCTGGCCTACCAGCAGAAGCTGGTGAATCGCGCCGAAAAAATGGCCCCTCTGTGGGCAGCCTTGGGCAAGGTGACGACCCGGAAGACCGCCGCGGCCATCGTCGCGGTCGCCGCGGTGTTGTTCGCCGTGGGGGGTTGGAAGGCGACCCAGATCAAGATCGGCGATCTCCACGCCGGGGTCCCCGAACTGCGTGCCACCTCGCAGTACAACATGGACACCGACATCATCACGAGGCACTTCTCCATCGGCGTCGACACGATCACCGCCATCATCGAGTCGCACCCCGAGGCGTGCACCGAACACGGCATCATGAGCGTCATCGACGATTTCGAATGGCACATCAAGAACGTCCCGGGCGTGCAGTCGGTATTCGGTATCGGAGCGGTCGCCAAAATCATCAACGCGGGGTGGAACGAGGGCAGTCTCATGTGGCGCGAGCTGCCGCGCAACACTTCCACGATGGCGCAGGCCGTGACCTACATCGACACCAGTACGGGCCTTCTCAACGGCGACTGCAGCGTCATGCCGGTCTATATCTACACCGAGGACCACAAGGCTGAGACCATCGATCGTGTGGTCAACGCGGTCAAGGCCTTCCGCGCCGAGCACGGCTCGGAGGACCTCAAGTTCCGGCTCGCCACGGGCAACGTCGGGGTCATGGCGGCCACCAACGAAGCGGTGTCGGCAGCCCAGTTTCCGATGTTGTTGTGGGTGTTCGCCGCCATCATCCTGCTCTGTCTGATCACCTTCCGATCAATCCGCGGCACGCTCTGCATCGTCATTCCCCTGACCCTGGTGTCGATCCTCGCCTACGCCCTGATGGCGGTTCTGGAGATCGGGCTCAAGATCTCGACGCTGCCCGTCGTGGCCCTGGGCGTTGGGGTCGGCGTCGACTACGGCATCTACATCTACAGCCGGTTCAAGAGCCTGCTCGCCGAGGGCCAGTCGATCCAGGACGCCTACTTCACGACCCTCAAGCTCACCGGCGCCGGCGTCATCTTCACCGGCATCACTCTCGCCGTGGGGGTCGCCACCTGGATCTTCGCGCCGATCAAGTTCCAGGCCGACATGGGAATCCTCCTGACCTTCATGTTCCTGCTGAACATGGCGGGCGCCATCGTCCTCCTGCCGGCCCTCGCCTACTGGCTCAAACCGAAGGGGTAGAACACAGACGTTTGAACGTTAAAACGTTGACACGTCGAACGTTGGCAGGGCCGCCCAAACGGGCGGCCCTTTCTTTTCGGCCGAACGGGTCCGACCGCTGGTATGCTCGCCCGCGCAATCCGGGAGGTGACACGATGCCGAAGGCCCATAGCGAGTGGACGGTGCTCCCCCATTCACCGATCGAAAAGCTCGAGGAGAACGTCTGGTGCGTGAAAGGGACTCTCCCGGGAATGGACCTCCCGCGAGTCATGACCCTGGTACGGCTCGAGGATGGGCGCGTGGTCGTCCACGGCGCCATCGCCCTCGACGAGGCCTCAATGGCCGATATCGAGGGATGGGGGAAACCGGCGATTCTCCTGGTGCCGAACTCCTTCCACCGACTCGACGCGCCTGCATTCGTTGCTCGATACCCGGAGATGCGTGTGCTGTGCCCACAAGGCGGGCGATCGAAAATCGAAGAGGTTGTTCGGGTGGACGGGACCCTCGATGAGTTCGAAGGCGGCTCGACGGTGAAAGTCGAATACCTGGAAGGCGTCGCGAAGGCGGAAGGCGTGCTGACCGTCCGGTCTCGAGCCGGCACCACCCTGGTGTTCAACGATGCCGTGTTCAACCTCCCCCACGGCAAGGGCCTCGGCGGGTTCATCTTCCGCTATGTAACGGCCTCCACCGGCGGCCCACGGGTGACCCGCCTTTTCAGGTTTTTTGCGGTGAAGGACAGGTCCGCGCTGGCCTCCCATCTCGAGAAATTGGCTGATACGCCGGATCTCATTCGCATCGTCGTCTCCCATGGACAGGCGATCACCGAGCGCCCGGCCGAAATTCTTCGACACGTCGCCGCGACTTTGACATAAAAAGGGCCGCCCCGATGGGCGGCCCCTGTGATGAAGTTGATCGCAGATCAGAAGCGGGCGAGGAACTCGACGCCGATGATCCTGGGATCGTTCGTGAAGCCGGTGAGGTTGTTGAAGTCGATGGCGCCGCGGGCGATCTCCGCGTCGAAGATGTTGCGTCCGAAGAGCGCGACTTCGTACTTGGCGTTGCTGAAAGCGTAACCCAGCCGCAGACCGAATTCGAGAGCGTCTCCGTTGAACTCTTCCGACTCGTAGAGGTAGAAGCTCTTCTCCGAGTAGTAGGTCCAGTCCAGCGTGGCGAAGAGTTTTTTCTTGGCCGGGTCGGAGCGCCAGTTGATGATGCCGTTGAAGATCACGTCCGGAGAGTGCGGCAGGCTGTTGCCGTCGACATAGGCGAGGCCGTCGACGACCGGGTCGAGGATTGTGCAGCCGCCGCCGCAGGGTGCGACCGTCAGGTTCGGGTCCTTGATCTCGGTCGGGTTCCAGCTCGCGCCGAAGGTCATCAGCCAGTTACCGGAGGGCGTCCACTGGATGTCGGTCTCGAGGCCGTAGCCCTCGGTCTTGTCCGCGTTGAGGAGGGTGGCGGTGTTGAACTCGCCGCCCACCGCGGTCACCTGCTGGTCGTCGATTTCGAAGACGTAGCCAGTGAGGTTGAAGCGGAGCTTGTTCTCGGCCAGGATCGTCTTGACGCCCATCTCGAAGGAGAGAATCGTCTCGGTGTCGGCCACCGTCACGCAGTTGGTCGCGGGGTTGAGCCCGCCCTCGAAATCGGCGCAGAAAAGGATGCGGCCCTGAATCGAAGGCGCGCGGTAGCCGGTCGAGAGGCGGCCGTAGAGGTTGACGTTCTGGTTGACCTCGTAGAGCGCGCTCAGGTCCCAACTCACCACTTCGTCCTCGACGTGCTCCGTGATGGGTCTCACCGTCGGCAACTGGAAGGTCGGGTCCGGCCGTTCGGCCGAGAAGTCCTTTTCGTCACTCGAGAACCGGATGCCGGCGCCCAGGACCCAGTCCGCGGCCACCCGCCAATCGACGGAAGCGAAGAGCGCGTAGGACGTGGCGTCCTGGGTCTGGAAAGCATATCCGTCCTGGGGGTTGCCCGGTGCGAGAGAGTTGTAGCTGAAGGTGTCCGCCTGCAGCTCCTCGTTGAAATAGAAGAAGCCCACCAGCCAGTTGAGGACCTCGGCGTCGTTGCTGGCGAGCCGGAACTCCTGGGTCCACTGGTCGAGGAACGGGAGGCCGTCGGCGGACTCGGACGGGAACGGAATGAAGCCCGGGCCGTAGTTGCCCTCGCCCAGGAACGCCGCGCCGTAGCCGCCGTCGATGTCGCCGCGACTGTACATGTCGTCGAGGCTCTCGTAGCCGGTGATCGAGGTCAGCGTGGACCCGCCGAAGTCGTACTCCATCTTGAGCACGCCGCCGAAGGAGCTGATGTCCTGTTGGTTGCGGCCGTCGTGCCACACGCTCTCCTGGTCGAATCCTGGAATCAGGTCGTCGTCGCCGGGTGTGAAGATGTTGGCCCGGAAGATGCGCGCGGTGCCGTCGACCTCCCAACCGTGGAGGTTGAGCAGGGCGCTGAACGTGTCGTTGGGTTCCCACAGCAGCTGGGCGCGCCAGGCCGTGGTGTCATACCCGCCGAGCTCGTTTTCAGGACCGGCCTGGTTCTGGTTGGTCACCCAATCGCTCTGCGACTGGTAGACGGCGGAAAGTCGGGCCGACCAGGTGTCGGAGAGCGCGAAACCGACCCCGCCCTGGATGTCCATCGTGTCGTAGGTGCCGTAGGAGACCTTGGCGTAGGCGTCGAAGTCCTGCGACGGCTTGACGCTGTCGAACTTGACGATACCGGCCGGGGTGTTGCGGCCGAAGAGCGTGCCCTGGGGCCCGCGCAGAACCTCGACCTGCTGAATGTCGAACAGGGGCATGCCCTTGACGACCGGGTTTTCGAGCACCACGTCGTCGACGATCATCGACACCGGTTGTGAGGCGTTGAGATCGAAGTCCGGGTTTCCGAGACCACGGATGTAGAAGCGAGGGAAAGCGCGCCCGAAGGAGGATTCCATGACCAGGCTGGGGACGCGGCCTGAAAGGGCCCGCACGTCGGCGCCGCCCGTGAGGAGGACATCGAGATCCTCACCCGCGATGGTGGACACCGCCACCGGTACGTCCTGGATGTTCTCCTCGGTCTTTCGCGCCGTGACCACGATCTCCCCGACCGCGATCGGAGCAGCCACCCCCTCGGCCGGAACCTCAGCCGGCTCCTCCGGAGCCTCCTGAGCAAAAGAAAAACCGCCAAAGGCGGCAAGAATGAGAGCGAATACCAAGACTCCAAACAGACGCTTCGCCACCGCGTTCACCATGACCAACCTCCCCATGAAATTCGGACAATTCGAGATGCCATCGTCGCGGCCGAGGATAGCAAATCTTTGTGCCGCATGGTGTCAATATTTCTTGACCCCGGTATATGAAGAAACCTGCCGGGTTGCGGTCTTCAGACCAGGTTGGGTACCATCGGTTCGAAAACGACGGAGAACCCATGTCATCAATCCACATCAACGCCGCTCGGGGGGACTTCGCCGCCTCGGTTCTGATGCCGGGAGACCCATTGCGGGCGAAGTACATTGCAGAGACCTTCCTCGACCGCGTGCGGCAGGTCACCGACGTCCGCAACATGCTCGGTTTCACCGGCGAGTATCGAAAACGACCGGTTTCCGTCATGGCGCACGGCATGGGGATCCCGTCGGCCTCGATCTACTGCGCCGAGCTCATTCGAGATTTCGGGGTCCAACGCCTGATCAGGGTCGGCAGCTGCGGCACCGTCCACCCTGATGTCGCTCTGAGGGACATCATCATCGCCATGGGAGCCTCCACCGACTCGGGCGTCAACCGGATGCGCTTCGGCGGCCACGACCTGGCGCCTCTTGCAGATTTCAACCTCCTGCAAACCGCCGTCCGGGCAGCCGAAGAGAAAGGACTCCCCTTCCACGTCGGGAACATCTTTTCGGCCGACCTCTTCTACACGCCCCAACCCGAAATGTTCGATCTCATGGAGAAGTACCGGGTCCTCGGGATCGAGATGGAGACCGCCGGCATCTACACCCTTGCCGCCGAACTCGGCGCCGAGGCCCTCGCCATCTGCACGGTCAGCGACGACATCCGCCGAGGCGAGGCGCTTTCGTCGGCCGATCGCCAGACCTCGTTCGACCAGATGATCGAGCTGGCGCTCGAAACCGTCGCCGACCGGCTCGCCGCTCGCGACGACTGAAACCCCTGGTCCGGCCGGCATTGCATGAGGTTGAGAATTGGACGGATGAGATCCCCGCTTCGGCGACAGCGGCGGTGTTCAGGTTCGGGAACCGGTATCGGCGACCGCGCCACGGCCTGGCGGCTCGTCAATCCGAAGGCCTGAATGATCACGACCCTGCAACGGGTCCGGTCACTGTCGCTGGAACCGGCGCTGTCCCTGTTCCTGTCGACCGTCGCTGCCTTTGCTGCCGCCGCTGGCCGCTGTACTGCTGATTTCGAAACCGGGTGTCGCCGATCACACCGGATCCCGGATCGGCCGGGATCTGAAGCCGCCGAAAACAGAATCGCCAGGTGGAACGTATGAAGAGGAGGAGCGCATTCGATCGGGTGTCGGAATACCTGCACCGCCGTAGTACCATCCGCTGCGGAACGAACCGCGGTTCGTTGACCGGTGTCGGACTGGAAGGCAGGGGGTGCTTGTGACGATGCGGAACCGTGGCGGAATCCCTGGTGCGTTTGTGCTGGGGATGGCGTTTTGGGTGGTGGTGGTCTGGCATTCCGCCTCAGTCTCAGGACAAACGGCCGACCAGCCGCTCTCGACGTTCTTTGCCCCCCTCGAGGTCCCCCTGGTCAGCGTCGACGTCTATGTGGCCGATCGTCAGGGACGACCGATCCCCGGCCTCGGCATCGATGACTTTCACCTCTTCGAGGACGGGCAGCCGGTCGAAATCAGCCACTTCTACGCCGCGCCCGGAGTGACCGCTCCCGCAGATGCTCCTGAAATCGCACCTCCGGACGCACCGACCGGAGTTGCAACGCAAGAGGCCCCGAACCAGAACATCTTTCTCGTGGTGTTCTTCGACGACACCAATTTGAGCCAGGGCCGGCGCCGGTCCGCCGTCGACCACATCGAGCGCTTCTTTCAGAACGAATTCCCACCCGGATTCCAGGTCATGATCATCGCCTACGACGGGCGGATCCAGGTCCTGCAGCCTTTTACTTCGGATATCGCGGAGGCGGCGACATCTCTGGCCGAAGCCAATCACCGGTCGTCACTCAGCCTTTCCGTTGACCAGGAAGGACTGATCAACGACATGGAATACACGAGGATCATGGCCAATGCAAACCCGCCACAGGCGGAATCGATCCTGCAGAATTCCGGCAACGCCATCTACCAGAAGATCCAGTCCTACGCCGACCAGCAGGAACACCGGACCAGGACCGCCTGCGCGAACCTCGAGAAGGTCTTCCGCTCGCTGTCCGGTCTCGAGGGGCGCAAGGCCCTCCTCCTGGTCAGCGACGGAGTCGAGCCCCGTCCCGGCGAGAGGCTCTTTCGGCAGTGGGCGCAGACCTTCGGGTCCGAACCGATGTGGGAAATCCAGGCGTCGCTCGCCTTCAACCAGGCCATCCAATACGACGTCACCGACGCCTTCGTCGCTGTCAGCCAGAGCGCCAACGGCCACAGGGTCACGCTTTACACCCTCTCCTCGATCACGAACCTCAACAACCGGGCGATAGCCGCTCAGTACAGGTTGATGGACGAGAATCGTCTGTCGGTGATCCAGGGCGTGAGCGAGGACCTCCTCAAGTCGAACCTCGCCGACGCGACCGGTGGACGGCCGCTCGAGAACTCGCCCGCCCTCGGCGAGCAGCTGACCGAGGTGGCAGAGGAACTGGGAAGCTATTACTCGCTGGCCTACCGCCCCGATCATGTCGAAGACGGGAAGTACTACCGGATCAAGGTCGAGGTCGATGTCGAACACGCGCGGGTCCGCCACCGGGAAGGCTACTACGACACCCCGCAGAGCGACCGCATCGACAACCGGACGCTGGCCGCCGCCATTCACGGCATCGCCCAGAACCCGATGGGGATCCAGGCCCACACCTTTGCCGCGACGAAGCGGGACGACGGGACGTTCCTGGTGCCCGTTCTGGTGGTCGTGCCGATCGGCGAACTGGTTCTGGTGCCGGCCGCGAACGAACACCAGGGACGGATCTCGATCCACCTCGCTGTGCGCGACCAAGAGGGGGGCCTGTCCGATCTGCAACGTCTCGAATACCCCATCCCCGTGCCGAATGACCAGCTCGGCACCGCCCTCGGGAAGACCGCCGGTTTCACCGTGCGCATTGGGGTGCGCAGCGGAAACCAGCGCATCGCGGTCGGCGTTCTCGACGAGATCGGACGCACAGAGTCGGTCGTAACCCTCGACATCGACCCGGAGACCATTGGAGGATGACGCGAGGAGCGTCACAGATCAGAACGATCGCAGACCACATTCGTCCGCTCCTGGCTGCGCTTTGGGTGGCCGTCGCAGCGGTTCCGTCTCCAGCAGCCGACAACGGTTCTGTCGCCGATCAGACCCAGCATCATCTGACCATCGAAGCAGCAGCGATCAGCGGCGTCGATACCCGCACCGCGGCCCTCTTGTTGTCTGGACAGCAGAGCGGCGATGTCACCGGGGCACTCGCGTGGGCGATCGCCGCCACCGCAGCAGACGGGCGCAGCGAGGTCTCATTCGTCGTTGAGATCGATGGGGCGGCGCTCCTGGCCGAACAGACAGGTTCGAGGATCGCCATCGGCCTTTTCGCATATGTCGTGGAGGACGATGGGGGAATTGCCGATCACATCGCCCAGGGAGCCATCATCGACTCGGGCCCGATGTCGCATCTGATCGCCGAGCAGGGGCTTCGGTTCATCGGCCGCTCGTTCCTTTCCCCGGGTTCCTACACGATGCGGCTCCTGGTCAGAGCCCAGGGGTCCGATCGGTTTTTCATGGCGCGAAGCCGGGTCGTCGTCCCCAAAACCGATCAGCCGGGGCTGATTCAACTGACCTCGATTTTCCCCGACGCCGGGGGCGACTGGGTGACGATCCGCCAACAGGGTGTCGACATCGGGCTCGAGATCGAAGGGGAGGCTCCTTTCATCGCGGCGGCGCGGCCGATCCTGGTGGAGGGACGGCCCACTGACTTCCTTGTGGGCGGCGGCGGCGCGACCGCGCTCGCCATCGACGCCACTCTCACGGACCCGGCGGGCCGGGTCCTGGCCGAGTACCCGGTCGAACTCTCACCCGAACCCGGTCCCGGGTCGACTCTGCGCAGGGCAGTTCTGCCGGTCGTCGACCTTCCGCCCGGGAAGTACACCCTCGTCTTCTCAGCCCGCGACGATCCCTCAGAAGGCGTTTCCCGACAGTCATTGACGGTTGCACTGGTCGCAGCCGACGGACCGTACACCTGGATTGAGGTCACGAGTCTGCAGGGGACCGCGGCCCCTCCGTTCGACGCCCCCGGTGGGGTGGCCGTACCCTCGTTTCGACGACGTATGGCCCGCGCTGCCTACATCGAGGTCATCAAGGCCCTCGCCGGCGGTGACGGTGATGACGCTCGCGAACGCCTGATGTCGCTCGAGAGGGCAGCCTCCGCCTCCGGAGATCTGCGGCCCTTGCGTCGGGTCGAAGACTCTGTCGCTGGCGAGCTCGCCGACGCCGACCCGCAGAGCCTGCTGCCCATCGCCCTTCTCCACCAACAACTCGTTCGCCGCTACGTGGCGCGGCACGAGTTCGTCCTCGCCGGCTTCGCGCGGTCGGTGGCCGCTGACCGGGCGGTCCGGATCGCGGGAGATCCGGCGGACCGCGCCTTTGCGGCGGCGTTGCTGGTCAACCTGGCCGGCGACCTCGCGCGCAATGCTTCGGCAACTCTCGCCACCTCCCTTCTCGAAGATGCGTTGGCGGCGGAGCCTTCGTCGCGTGCTGCGCTGCTCGCCCTCGGTGCGATCTTCGAACGCAGCGGCGACTCCAACCAGGCAGCCCAGGTGTTCGGGCGTCTCGTCGAGACCCACCCTGATTTCGCCGAAGGCAGGCTCCGCTTGGCGGTGAACCTCGCGCGTTGTGGCCGCGAACGAGCCGCCGAGAGGGAGTTTCGCGTCCTGATCGATCGCAAGGGATCCACCTGGGTCGATGTCCTCGCCGCCCAGGAGTACGCCCGCATGCTGATCGACCAGCATCGGACTGAGGAGGCTCAGTCTCTCCTCAAATCGACCACCGCGAGGCTTTCCAACGACCAGCGGCTTCGGGTTCTCGGAGCGTTCATTGCGGACACGGCCGGCCGGTCGTTGGAGGCGGTCGAGGCCATCCTCCAGCTACCACCCGCCGAAGCAGGCACCTCCCCAAGGGTTCGCTATACCGAGTGGCCGGAGCTCGGTGGCGCGGCGTCGGCCGCCGCCCTCCGCGCAGCGGCGGCGGCCGCCCTTCCTGATCTCGCTCTGGCGCTGCAGACAGTGGGCGGCCGGAAATGAGGGGCGCACTTCTGGTGGCGGCCGTGCTGTCGGCCCTCGCACCGCTTGCCGGAGCCGGCGAAATCTGGCTCAGCATCACCGAACCCCGCGAAGGGTCCTCGGTCGTCGGTGAGGTCGACATCGTCGCCGAGGTTCTGGCGGTCGACGAGATCACTGCAGTCGAGTTCTCGGTCGACGGCCGTCCGGTCGGAATCCTCAGCTCGCCCCCCTACCGCCTGCCGGTCGACCTCGGCCCCGAGAACGTCGGTCACCGGATCACCCTGATCGCCCACGACAGTTCCGGCGCCGAGGCCACCGATACCGTGACGACCCTGCCCTACCCCATCAGCGGCGAGGTCAAGGTCGAACTGCAGCAACTCTACGTCACCGCGATCCGCGACGGGGAGCTCGATATCCACCTGACCGGAGATCAGTTCGAGGTGTTCGACACCGGCGCCCGACAAGAGATCGTGACCTTTGCGGGCGGCGACATCCCCTTCACGGCGGTGCTTCTGATCGATTCCAGCGCTTCGATGTCGGGTCACCGGATCCAGGCCGCTCGAGCCGGGGGAGACGCCTTCGTCACCGGAATGGCCGAACTCGATCAGGCCAAGGTCATGGTGTTCTCCGACCAACTGCTGGGCACGACACCATTCACCAACTCGACCCAGACCCTCTCGACCGGTCTGCGGGCGGCAACTGCGCGCGGCGGAACCGCGCTCAACGACCACCTCTATGCTGCGGTGAAGCTCCTCGAACACCGCCAGGGACGACGGGTGGTCGTTATTCTCTCGGACGGCATCGACACCCACAGTGTCCTTTCGATGAACCAGGTCTTCGAAAAGGCACGGAGAAGCCAGGTCCTCACCTATTGGATCAGGCTCAGCCGGCACCTCGGGGACCTCCCCGGCGACCAGGGCCTCAACATCGCTTCCGCATGGCGCAGCCCACAACAGTACCGTCGCCAGATCAACCTCCTCGAGAGGATGGTCACCGACAGCGGCGGTCGAATCATCGGGGTTGATTCTCCGGCAGACATCCAGCCGGTCTTCGTCGACGTCCTGAACGAGCTTCGAGGGCAGTACGCGATCGGCTACTACCCCTCGGATTCGGCGAACGACGGCCGCTGGCACGACGTTCGCGTCGACATCACTGCCCCAGGCGTCGAGGCGCGCACCCACAGCGGCTACGTGGACCACTGACCTCGGCCGGGCGGGACTGTTCCGCCGCAGCCGTCGATCGAAATGTGACGATGCGACAGGGCTGTGAAGCATCGTTGCAGGGGCGGCATATATGCCGCCCGCGGTGACTGCAACACCGCTCAGGGACCGGAACAGAATACAACGGCAGGAACAGGAAGCAGCGACCGCGGCGGGTCTGAAGGCGGGCCAAGGCCCACCCTACTTCGGACCCTGGGGTCGAGCGGGCTTGTAGGGTGGGCCTTGGCCCACCTTCCGAGCTGTATCCTTGATCCTGGATCACTCGTGTCTCAGTACGAGACCTGGAATGCCGTTCTGCGACTCCGTCAGCCTGCCGGCTCCGGGTTGTGGGCGTCGACATCCTGGCCGAGCTCGCGCGAGCGTTCGTAGGCGGCCCAGATCGCCCTCGAGATCGCGGTCCGGAAACCTGCCTTTTCGAGGTAGTAGAGGGCTGCCGCCGAGGTGCCGCCGGGCGACGTGACCTGGTTGCGGAGCCGGGCGAGGTGCACCGGATCGTCGGAATCGTAATAGAAGTCGACCGAACCGCGGACGGTCTTGGCGACCAGGGTCTCGGCGACGCGGCGCGAAAAACCGAGGTGGACCCCCGCATCGACCATCGCCTCCATGAACAGAAAGACGTAGGCCGGCCCGGTACCGGAAAGGGCGGTCGCCATGTCGAGGAATCTCTCCTCTTCGAGAAAAACCTCGTCGCCGAAGGCGCCGAGGATCTTCCTGGCGCTCTGTTTCTGGCTTTCGGTCACGGCTGCCGCCGCGGTCCACACCGTGATGCCCTCACCGATCTGAGCCGGCGTGTTCGGCATCGAACGCACGATCATGGCGTGCCCCAGCCCACACGAGATTCTGTCGATGGTCGCACCGGCGATAATCGATACCACCAGCGCTGAGGGGTCGATGCGCCCCTCGAGGTCGGTCAACACCGGGTCCAGCCGTTGCGGCTTCACCGCGAGGACCACGACTCCGGCAGACCGGACTGCCTCGGCATTGTCGGTGGAGTGCCGGATCCCATACCGACTGCCGAGTTCCTCGCAGCGTTCGCCATTCGGCCCCGCGCAGATGATGGACTCGGCGGGGGCCACCCCCTGATGGATCAGACCGGCGATCATGGCTTCCGCCATGACGCCAGGACCGATGAACGCAATATCAGCGCTGTTTTTCATATCGGGTCTCCCTTGCGGTCGCGACCCGCCGGAGTCGGCGGTGGGTTCTCAGTTTTCGTTGACGGCCGCCTGCGCCGCGACCACGTCCGCCGCCTGGCGCAGGGCCTCATCCAGCTTTTCGACGTCCGGGCCGCCCGCCTGGGCGAGGTTGGGTTTGCCGCCTCCGCGGCCGCCGACGGTCTTCGCCAACTCGCGAACGAGGTCGCCCGCCTTCACGCGGTCGGTGAGATCGTCGGTGACGGCGGCCAACAGTGTCGCCTTGCCGTCCGACTCCATGCCCAGAACCACGACTCCTGAACCCAGCTTCTGCCGCAGGGTGTCGGCGAGGTTGCGAAGCTCCGAAGGGCTCATCTCCGGTACGCGGCGCGCCTGGACCTGGATGCCCGCCGCGTCGCTCACGATCTCGCCGCCGCCGCTGTCGCCCGAGGCGAGCTGGTGCTTGAGCTTGCGAACCTCGTCTTCGAGGTCCGAAAGCCGTTGGTCCCGTTTCGCCAACAACCCGGGCAGCTGCTCGAAGGATGCCTGGTAACGCCCGGCCAGCTGCTCCGCCAGCCGTTCCCGTTCCTGAAGGCGTTCGATCGAGCCGCGGCCGGTCACCGCCTCGATCCGCCGCACACCTGCGGCGACCCCGCGTTCGGAGACCACGGTGCAGAGACCGATGTCGCCGGTTCGGTCGACGTGGCAGCCGCCGCACAGCTCGGTCGAAAAATCGCCGTCACCGACCGTCACCACCCGCACCCGGTCGCCGTACTTTTCGCCGAAAAGGGCCATCGCGCCGCGGCCGCGGGCCGCGTCCATGTCCATGACCTCCTTGGTCACCGGTTCGTTGCGCACGATCTCGGCGTTGACCAGGCGCTCGATCTCCCGCAGCTGTTCCCGGGTCACAGGATCGCCCCACGAAAAATCGAAACGGAGGCGGTCCGGGTCCACCAGCGATCCCGCCTGCTGCGCCGCCTCGCCAAGGACCTTCCGCAGCGCCGCGTGCAACAAATGGGTGGCGGTGTGATTGCGTTGGGTGTCGATCCGGTTGCCCTCCGCGACCTCCGCTTCGACCCGGGCGCCGAGCACCAGCGACCCCTCCTCGACGACGATGCGGTGCACGATCAGGCCGTCGAACGGCTTCTGGGTGTCGAGCACGACCGCGTGCCCGCCCTCCCAGCGCAGCCTTCCCCGATCGCCGATCTGGCCGCCCGACTCGGCGTAGAAGGGGGTCGTGGCAAAGACCACTTCGCCGCCCTTCCCCGTCTGCAATTGGTCCTCGAGCCCGTCGTCACCGATCAGCGCCACCACTTCGGAGGTGTGGCGGAGACTGTCGTATCCGACGAATTCGGACCGGATGCCCTTTTCGAGGATCCACTCGTATTCGGGGCGGAAGTGGGCGAGCAGATCGCCGCGCCACGAGGCCTGGCCGCGTTCGCGCTCTTCATCGAGGGCGGACTTGAAGCCCTCGAGATCGACCGCCAGACCTTCCTCCTGGGCGAACTCCTCGAGCAACTCGGCGGGGATGCCGTGGGTCTGGTACAGATTGAATATGGTGCTGCCCGGGACTTCGGCCTTGCCGTCGCGTTTGAGCCGCTCGAGCTCGCGCTGGGCGACGTCGGTGCCGGCGTTGAGGGTGCGGGCGAAACGTTCCTCTTCCTGCCGCAGCTGAGTTGCCACCACCTCACGGCGCTCGACAAGTTCGGGAAACACGTCGCCCATGAGATCGACGACGGCGGGCAGCAGAGTGTAGAGAAAGGCACCGTCGAGCCCCAGCTTGCGGCCGTACCGGAGGGCGCGCCGGATGATCCGGCGCAGGACGTAGCCGCGGCCTTCGTTCGACGGCACCACGCCGTCGGTCATCAAGAAGGTCGCGGCGCGCAGGTGGTCGGCGATGACCCGGTAGGCCGGGCCGAGCTCGCCGGCCGGGTCGTAGGGCCGCTGCGCCAACTCGGCGACTGCCTCGATCAGCGGCATGAAGAGATCGGTCTCGTAGTTGGACTCCGCATTCTGCAGCACCGCCGCAAACCGCTCGAGACCCGCGCCGGTGTCGATCGAAGGCCGCGGCAGGGGGTGCATCTTGCCGGAGGCGTCGCGGTCGAACTGCATGAACACGAGGTTCCAGATCTCGACGATGTCGTCGCCGTCGCCGTTGACCAGTTCGGCCCGCCCGGGCGCCATCGGGTCGGGCCCGCGGTCGAAGTGGATCTCGGAGCACGGACCGCAGGGCCCGGTCTCGCCCATCGCCCAGTAATTGTCCTTCTCGCCGAAGCGGAGGATCCGGTCCGGCGGCGCACCGACTGCCTTCCACAGCTCCACCGCATCGTCGTCGTCGGTGTAGACGGTGAACCAGAGCCGA
Organism: Candidatus Sulfomarinibacteraceae bacterium; assembly: GCA_963715955.1. Classification (GTDB taxonomy): domain Bacteria; phylum Acidobacteriota; class Thermoanaerobaculia; order Thermoanaerobaculales; family Sulfomarinibacteraceae; genus Sulfomarinibacter. The sequence goes on along the minus strand of CAVQSQ010000027.1, from coordinate 278,916 downwards.
TCGACGGGCAGGCCGTAGACGTCGACCACCAGCTCCCACGCGTACTCGATGGCTTCCTTCTTGAAGTAGTCGCCGAAGGAGAAGTTGCCGAGCATCTCGAAGAAGGTGTGATGGCGGGCGGTGTAGCCCACGTTCTCGAGATCGTTGTGCTTGCCGCCGGCGCGCACGCACTTCTGGGTCGAACAGGCGCGGGGCTCTTCGCGCTTTTCGCGTCCCGCGAAGACGTCCTTGAACTGGTTCATCCCCGCGTTGGTGAAAAGGAGCGTGCTGTCGCCGCCCGGCAGCAGCGAACTCGAAGGCACCACCTGGTGCCCTTTCGAGGCGAAGTAATCGAGAAAGGTCTGTCGTATTTCCTTACTGGTCATCGAGCGCATCGTTGTGGTTCTCCCGGGAAGCCGCCAGTGCGTTGACGGCGGCGATCGCGACCTCGGCTTCGAAACCGCGAGTGATGAGGGAGCTTACCATCCGTGCCCGGCGCTGACCATCCCGCCACCACCCCGCGGGCGCCCGGCCCTCGAGCTTGCGCAGGGCCGTCCGTACCGCGCTCTCGGCCAGTTCGGGACGGAGGGTGGCCAGCCGTTCGGCGTCGGCGTGGCTCAGTCCCCGCTGTTGGAGCTCGGCCGCCAACCGGCGAGGGCCCCAACCGCGCGACGCCGCGCGCACCTCGACGAATCGTTCGGCCACCCGTTCGTCGTTGAGCAGACCGAGTTCCTCGCAGCGGGCGATGGCGGCAGCGATCTCGTCGTCCGGGAAGTCCGCGTTGGCGAGCTTGCCTTCGAGCTCGCGCCGGAAGTGGTCGCGCCGCGACAACAGGTCGAGAGCGGTCTGGTAGACCGATCTTTGAGTCCGCATGAATCACCCTCGGGCGTGGGCCTCAGCTGCCGCCGAACTCGAACGGCGACTCCTCGGAAAACGGGTCGAGATCGGTTTCCGTGGCCAGATCGAGGACGCCGTCCATCTCCTCGCGGGAGATGTCAGAGGTCGACTGGATGCCCTGGATCTTGAGCTTGAACTCGTCGGGGTTGGTGGCCCGTCGGAGAGCCTCCTCGAGGGTGATCAGACCGTTCTTGTACAGCAGGTACAGCGACTGGTCGAAGGTCTGCATCCCGTACTGGCTGGTGCCCTGGTCGATCGCGTCGCGGATCAGTTTGGTCTTTTCCTTGTTCTCGACGCAGTCGCGGATGTAGGAGGTGGAGATCAGGACCTCGACCGCCGGCACCCGGCCGAGCCCGTCGGCGCGCGGCAACAGCCGCATCGACACGATGGCCTTGAGAACCGCCGCGAGCTGGATGCGGATCTGTTTCTGCTGGTGCGGCGGAAAGACCGAGATCACGCGGTTGATGGTCTCGGTCGCGTCGACCGTGTGCAGGGTCGAGAGCACGAGGTGGCCGGTCTCCGCTGCCAGCAGGGCGGTCTCGATGGTCTCGTAGTCACGCATTTCGCCGACCAGAATCACGTCGGGGTCCTGGCGCATGGCCGATCGGAGAGCGGTCGAAAACTGCTTGGTGTCGACGTCCACCTCGCGCTGGTTGATGATCGACTTCTTGTCGCGGTGGAGGAACTCGATCGGGTCCTCGATGGTCATGACGTGCTCGATGCGGCGGGTGTTGATGAAGTCGATCATCGAGGCCAGCGAGGTCGACTTTCCCGAACCGGTGGTGCCGGTGACCAGCACCAGTCCCCGCTGCTCCTCGCAGATTCTCTCGAGGACCGGCGGCAGCATCAGCTCCTTGAAGGTCTGGATCCGGGCCGGAATCAGTCGCAGCACCAGTCCCACCGAGCCGCGCTGCTGGAAGATGTTGCAGCGAAACCTGCCCATTCCCGGCACCGAGTACGCGATATCGGTCTCGAGCAGGTGTTTGAAACGCTCCTTCTGCCGCGACGACATCATCGAAAACGCCATCGCGATGGTGTCTTCCTGCATCATTCGCTTGAACTCGGTCAGGACCTGCAGCCGTCCGTCGATGCGCAGCACCGGGTGCGCGCCGACCTTGAGATGGACGTCCGACGCCTTGCGTTCGACGGCCACCTTGAGGATGTCGTTGATGTGCATAGTCCCCCCTGGGTCCCACTTAAGTGTACCGCACAACCACCTGGAATCCCGGCGGCCGGCTGAAACGGAACCACCGGCCCAGCTACACTCCCGGGGATGGACACGCGGGTCGTCATCCTGTTGCTGGCGTACGTGGCGGCGCTGCTTCTGCTTTCGTTGCGGCGGCGCGGCGGCGGGGGCGTCGACTACCTTCTGGCCGGACGCCGCCTGACCCTGCCGGTGTTCGTCGCCACCCTGGTCACCACCTGGTACGGCGGCATCCTCGGCATCGGCGAATACGCCTGGAGCTTCGGGATTTCGACCTGGCTGGTCTTCGGAGTCCCCTACTACGTGGCGGCCGTGCTGTTTGCCCTGTGGCTCGCACCCCGTCTGCGAGCGAGCGGCGCCATCACCATTCCGGACCTCCTCGACGACGCCTACGGACGCCCCGCGGCTCTCGCGGGCGCCGCCGCGGTCTACGCCGCGACCGTCCCGGTCGCCTACCTCCTGATGTTGGCAGTCCTTCTCGCCCAGGTGACCGGATGGCCCGTCTCGTCATCCGTCATCGTCGCCGCGGTGTTCTCCGGCGTCTACGTCGGTCTTTCAGGTTTCCGAGCGGTCGTCCGCACCGACATCCTGCAGTTCGTCCTGATGTACGGGGGCTTTCTCATCCTGCTGCCCGCCGCACTCGCCCACACCGGCGGTTTCGAGGGGCTGTGGTCGCAGTTGCCTGCGACTCACCGCGTCTGGGACGGCGGGCTCGGTTGGCAGACAGTGGTCGTGTGGTATCTGATCGCGCTGCAGACCGTCGTCGAACCCGCATTCTACCAGCGGGTCTTCGCCGCCCGCGACCCTCGCACCGCCCGCATCGGGGTCCTGGTGTCGGTCGGTCTGTGGGTGGTCTTCGATTTCCTCACCGTCTTCAGCGGCCTCGCCGCCCGCGTCCTGGTGCCGGACCTCGACGACCCGATGGCAGCCTACCCCGCCCTGGCGTCGCTGGTGTTGTCGCCCTGGCTCGCGGCGGTCTTCATGATCGGGTTGTTCGCCACCGTCATGTCGACCCTCGACTCCTACCTGTTCATCGCGGCCACCACAATCGGTCACGACCTCCGGCCCTCCGAGCCCGATCCGGACGTCGTGCGGCGTCGGACCCGGATCGGCCTCGTGGTGTCGGCCGCCCTCGCGGGGGCCGGCGCCATGCTCTTCACCTCAGCCGTCCAGGTCTGGCACCACGTCGGCTCTGTCGTCACCGCCGCCCTCCTCCTCCCCGTCCTCGCGGTCAATCTGCCCCCAACGTGGCGGCCCGGCGGAAGAGGGGCCGCGGCGGCGATCCTCGCCGCGGCGGCAACCGCGATCGTCTGGATTGCCGTCTCCGGGCCGTCAGGCTATCCTCTGGGGATCGAACCGATGTTCCCCGCCCTCGCCGTCGCCGCCGGTTGCCTGGCGGCTGGTCGGATCGTGGAGCGATCTGCAACTCGTTGACCGGGAAGGCTCAGTATATGCGTACGAAGAGAGAGGCCACGTCGGTGTCGCGAATCGTTTCGCTTTTCCTGTTCACGTTCGCAATCTCAGCCCTCTGGGGGGCTGCCGAGTTGGAGCCCGAGCAGCCGCAGACACAACCTCCTCAGAGTCAATTCGGCGGTTACGTGTGGCTGGACATCCAGGGCGAGCCCCTCCCTTTCCAGAGCGACGCCGAGATCGAAGAGTTCCTCCGCACCGCTGAGGTGACCGCGAGCGAGATCGTCGGTGAAGGGATCACCATGCCCCGCCGCGTGGTCCTCACGCGAGACGGGGTCTCCGCCCACGCCATTTTCAAGGATGTGGACGTCGAACGACACAAGGTCACCGAACGCACCTGCGGTCGCGGTCGCTTCTACCTCGATTGGCGGGACTCGCACCTCTACGACAACGCCGCCTATGCGATCGACCGCCTGCTCGGCATCAACCGCGTTCCACCGGCGGTGACCCGCCGCATCGGGGGCTCCTCCGGAACCATGATCATCTGGATCGAAGGAACCATGACCGAGAGCGAACGGCGAAAAACGGGACTCCAGCCCCCGGACACGGTGGCATGGAACCGCCAGATGGAGATCATGCACATCTTCAACAACCTGATCGCACGACGCGACGTCAACCCGGGCAATACGCTGATCGACTCCGACTGGCGGGTATGGTTCATCGACAGCACGCGGGCTTTCGGCAAAGTCGATGACCTGCTCTGCGAAGGCTCCATCCGGACCTGCGAACGTGAGCTGTTTGAACGGTTGCGGTCCCTCGACCCGGATCGGGTTCGGCAGGAGCTCGCGCCGTTTCTCGACCGGTCCGAAATCAAATCACTGCTGAAGCGCCGCGACAAGATCGTCGCCTATCTGCTCGATCTGATCGACCAGCGCGGCGCGGAAGCGGTGATCTTCGATATAATGACCACACATTCACAGGGAGAATGACCCAGCCGCGTGTCCCGGAAGGCACGCTGTCCGCCGGATCACCGACTCTGGTCCGACGGGGCATCGTTGACAGCTCGTCGCCCACGACCAGGAGAAGAACCGTGAACGCCTCAATCGCCGTCCGCAGGTCGTTCGTCGCATCGATTGCCTCGGCGATCGTCTGTCTGCTGCCCCCACAGGTCTCCGGCCAGAACCCGCCGGAGGCATCGCCGACTGCGGCCCGGGTCGCTCCAGAAGAACGCTTCGAGGGCTACCTCTTTCTCGACGCGGACGGCCGGCCCCTCCCGTTCCAGTCGGACGAGGAGATCGAGGAGTATCTGGCCACAGCCGAGGTGGCCTCGATGACGAAAATCCCGGTCGGCGTGTCCGACCCGAAGAAACTGTTGCTGGCCGGCGAAGGGCTGCGGATCAACGCGGTGTTCAAGAACATCGACCACCAGGAGCAGAAGGTCCGCGACACAACCGCGGGCAAGACCAAGTTCTATCTCAACTGGCGGGACTGGTACGGATACGACATCGCGGCCTATCGGCTCGACCGCCTCCTCGATCTGAACCGGGTCCCGCCGGTGATCGAGCGCAGGATCAAACGCAACACCGGATCGGTCCAGATCTGGCTGCAAGGTGTCATCACCGACACGATGCGCCGCGATGAAGGTTTCGACCCACCGAACATCGGCCGTTACAACCAGCAGAAGGGGATCATGCACGTCTTCGACAACCTGGTGGCCAACCGCGACAGCAACCTCGGCAACACCCTGATCGACGCCAACTGGCGGCTGTGGTTCATCGATTGTTCGCGCTGTTTCGGGACCTCGAAGGACCTGCTGTACCCGGAGGCCATAACCCACTGCGAGCGCAACCTGTTTGAGGCGCTGAAGGCTCTCGACCGAACCGCGGTGAAGGAACAGCTCTCCCCGTATCTCTCCGACCTCGAAATCGAAGCGCTTCTTGTCCGCCGCGACAAGATCGTGGACCACGTCCAGACCCTCATCGACGAATTCGAGGAGGTTCACATCCTGTTTGACACGATCGCGGCCGAAGCGATCGCTCCGTGGGCGGATCACTGACGTTCTCCCGAGATGATCTGAATTCGCGGCGGGGGGTACAATCCGATCAAGGAGGTCGCGATGCTGCCCGTTCTCGACAACCAGGCCATGCGCGAGGCAGACCGACACACGATCGAGGATCTCGGCGTACCGGGCATCGTTCTCATGGAAAACGCCGCCACAGGGGTGGTGGACGCCCTGCGCGACAGCTTCCCTGACGCCCGGCGCGTCCTGGTCCTGTGCGGGCCGGGCAACAACGGTGGCGACGGGCTCGCCGCAGCGCGCCACCTCTGCAACGGAGGGCACGATGTCTCGGTCCTGTTGTTCGGAGATCCGGCGGGTCTGAGTCCGGACTCAGCCACCAACCATCGCCTGGCCGCGGCGTTTCAGGTCCCATTGCAGATCGTCGCAGACGACGACCTGTCGGTGCTCGACGACGAGCTTCGGGTGACACCACCCGATGTGGTGGTGGATGCGCTGCTCGGCACCGGTCTCGACCGGCCCCTCGGCGGACGTCTTCAGGAGGTGGTGGGCCGGGTCGCTGCGTCGGGAGCGCCGGTCCTCGCAGTTGACGTGCCGACCGGACTCACCGGATCGTCCCCGGCCGTGCCGGGCTCCGTTCTCCCTGCCGATCTCACCGTCACCTTTGCAGCACTCAAGATGTGTCACGTGCTGCCCCCGGCCTGCCACTCGTGTGGAGAAGTCGCGGTGGTCGACATCGGGATTCCGCCGACCGCCCTCGAGGAGAACTGCCACCTGCGGTGGACGGAGGCCGAGGACGTTCGCCTGTTGTTGCCCACCCGCGCGCCCGATGCTCACAAGGGGACTTTTGGCCACCTCCTGCTGGTGGCCGGCGCCGAAGGGCGGGGCGGCGCGGTGGCGATGGCCGCAAGGGCTGCGGTCGTAGCGGGTTCCGGTCTCGTGACCATGGCGGTCCCCGAACCCGTCGTCCCGGTGGTTGACGCGAGCTGTCTCGAGGCGATGACCTTCTCATTGAAGGCCACCGAGAACGGCGAGATCAGCGGACCAGGAGGCATCGCGCCGGTCCTCGAACGGATGACGGCGGTCGCCGTCGGGCCGGGATTGGGCACCGGCGCCGGCGCCGCTGCCGCCCTCGAATGGCTGCTCGAAAACTGGCGAGGTGCGCTGCTGTTGGACGCAGACGCGATCAATCTTCTTGCGGGCCGGCCCGAACGCCTGGCCGGTCGCGACACGGCGCCCGTCGTGACGCCGCACCCGGGCGAACTCGCGCGGCTGCTCGGGTGGGCGACGGACAAGGTGGCGGATGACCGGCTCGGCGCCGCGCGCGAGGCAGCCTCGCGATCGCGGTCGGTCGTGGTCGCCAAGGGGCACCGCACGCTGATCGCCGAGCCGGACGGCGAGGTCTGGGTCAACCCCACCGGCAGCGCATCGCTCGCGAGCGGGGGTTCCGGCGACGTGCTCACCGGCACCATCGCCGCCTTCCTCGCCCAGGGGCTGGAGCCCGTGCGGGCGGCCATCGCGGGGTGTTGGCTCCACGGACGCGCCGGTGAGCTCGGCTCTGCCGTCTACCCCGCCGCCGTCCCTGCTGCCGAGCAGCCGAAGTTCCTGGCCCGGGCGTGGCGCGAGCTCGAGTCCCCGTGACCGCCCGGCGACACGTCGAGAGCCGCTCGACCGCCGAGACCGAGGAGCTTGCCGGGCAGTTGGCCCTCGAGGTTGCGGGCGGCGATGTGATCCTCCTCGAGGCCGAGCTCGCAGCCGGCAAGACCGCGTTCGTCAGGGGGCTCGTCCGAGGCCTCGGTGGGAACCCGGCTGACGTGTCATCACCCACCTTCGTCCTGATCCAGAGTTACGTCTGGAGCGCAGGTTTGATCGGCACCCTCCACCACGTCGATCTCTACCGCCTCGGCGAGCGCGTCACCGACCTTCGCGAGATCGGGATCGAAGACGTACTCTCGGATCAGAATGCTGTCACAGCCGTCGAATGGCCGAAAGAGGCCATCGCCACCTGGATCCCCACCGGAACCAGGGTGTGGAGGGTCGGCATTACCGTCGAGGACGATGACACGCGCACCATCGAGATCACACCGCCCATGGAACAGAATTTTGAATTTTGAATTTTGAATTTTGAATGAGTCGCACCCGTCTCACAGTCAGCGGGGCACGCCCGGGAATTCCTAATTCCTAATTCCTAATTCCTAATTCCAAATTGCCTTCACCCGTTCACCAGCCCGAGGTGCTCGCACGGAAATTCAAAATTCAAAATTCAAAATTGAGAATTTCAGGTGGCCATCACGCCGCCATCGACGGGTATGACCGCGCCGGTCATCCAGGACGAGGCGTCGGAGAGCAGGAAGACGATCAGCGCGGCCACGTCCTTCGGTTGACCGATCCTGCCGAGGGGGTGGATCCCGTCCATCTCATGGACCTGCTCCGACGTCATCCCGCGCAGGGCGTGGATCGGCGTGTCAACCACCGCCGGCATGACGGCGTTGACCCGGACCGTCGGCGCCCATTCCAGGGCCAACGACCGGGTGAGCTGGTTGAGGGCGGCCTTGGAGGCGTTGTAGGCGGCCATCCCCGGGATGGCCTTCTCAGCCAGGGTCGACGACACGTTGACGACCGCGGGCGACCGCCCGCCGCGCAGCAGCGGACCGAGTTCCCGACACAGGAGGAACGGCCCGCGGACATTGACTCCGAAGGTCTCGTCCCAGACCCCGGTGGTGGTGTCGTCAACCGTCGCCATGGGGGCGATCCCGGCGTTGTTGACCAACCCGTCCACCGACGACCACCTGGATCCGACTTCCCCGGCGAGGGCGGCAACGGCCACCGGGTCCGCGAGATCGCAGCTCACGTGCCACGCTGCACCGCCGATGGTGTCGACCGCCTCCTGGAGGCGCGCCGGGTCCCGAGCCACCAGACACACATCGGCTCCCTCCTCGGCGAGCAGACGCGCCGTTTCGAAACCGATCCCGCTCGATGCGCCGGAAATAACCACTCGCTTGTCACGTAGGTTCGACATGAACTGCAATTCTCCATCCTCCACTTTCGGTACCGGACCGCCCCCGGCGGAGCTATCATGGAGAAGGCCATGAACGACGATAACCGGCACTCGCTTCCCGAACAACGTCGCCTCGTACAACGCATCCTCGCCGACAGCATTCCAGCTGGACGAGAGATCGATGAGTGCCGCCAGGTGCTCGCCCATGACTGCGACGAGGCCGTGGCGTTTCAGGCCCTTTTCACCATACTCCGCGGGGCGTTGGCCGATCCCTTCTTCAACATCGACGACACCCAACGTGTGGTGCCGATCCTGAAGGCCATGGCTCGGGGTGAGTTGAAGGCAGGGGACCTGTTGTGACGCCCGGTTGGGCGATCGCCGCCTTCGCCCTGCCACCAGTCGCGGCGATAGCCTCGGCGGCCCTTGTGCGCCCACGCGACCCCGCGCCGTGGACCGTCATCGTTCTCAATGCTCTGAGCCCGGGGGCCGGGCTCGCCGCTTCCGGGCGCGCCACCCTCGAGATCGTCCTCGGAGTGCTGTTCGCCCAGTCCAGTCTCATCCTCACGGTCAGAGCCGGGGATTTCTGGATGTACCTGCCGAGCATGTTCGTCGGCGCCCTCTGGGCACTCTTCATCACGCCCTTGAGCCCTCTCGTGAGGGCCGAAGCGGCGCGTTCGAGGAGGCTCGAACAGCTCGAGCAATTCAAGCACACCGCCGGGGAAGACAACCCCAAACCAAAGGCCACCCGGTCCCGGGGCGTCGACGAGGCGGAGACCGTCATCGAAAACCACTACTGCGTCGAGGTCAATTGCTCCGAGTGCGGGGCGGCGGTTGCCGTGCCTGTCCTCCACCACATGGCTCACTGCACCTACTGCGGGAGCAATCACCTGGTGGCCGGCCACGAAGAGACCCTCTACGTTACCCTTCCCGAGCGGGTCTACGACAGCCACGTCCTGCGCGAGGCCCTCCTCGACCACTACCGGTATCAGCACTACCTCAAGCTCTACGCGAGGTCGGTGGCGCCGCTCGCGCGCAATGCCACCGAGGCGAGTCCGACCGGCACCCTGGTTACCAGGCCCGAGATCGATGCCGCCGTCAACGCGGCGGAGGCCGCCGTTTCCCGGAAAGCAGACACCTTTCGCATCCAGCTCGCCGACAACCTGCACGTCGTGCGGACTCTCCACTTTCTCACCCCGTACCGGCACGGGATGGGCACGCTCTACCAGGCCGCGTTCGGGCGCTCCTCCAACGACCAGGAGAAATTTCTGCGATTCGACGTGGGAACGATCGAGGCGTCGGTTTCCGCGACAGCGGAAATCGACGTCCCACCCATGGGCAAACTCAGTTATCTGCGAGCGCTGCGGCCTGCTGCGGCATTGCCCGCGGACCTCAGAACACTCGCGATCGACGGGCCCGACGACGACCTCGCACGCGCCTTCGGAAACCTCGACCGCAAACGACTGATTCGGGACATCCAGGTGATCCGCCTCGGTTCGCGGTTCACCCGCGAGGTGACGGCGGTCGTCTGGAGGCCGTGGTGGGTCGCCGAGGTGCGCGGTCCCGGGATCGACGAGACCGTTTTGCTCGACGGTGCCGCCGGGTCCGTGGTGGGCCCGGCTCCGCGGATCCGGGAGGAAGCGCTGGCTGATCTGCCGCAGACGGCGCGCGAGCCGGGGGCCGGACTTCGATTCGTGCCGATGGAGTGTCCGGTCTGCGGCCACGAATTTACCTTCGACCCGGACGCCGTGCTGCACTTCTGCCACAACTGCCACCGGGTCTGTGAGGTCGTCGAGGGGCGCAAACGGGATGTCGGCTACGGGCACGTCCCGTTGCCCGAAGAAGATGGTTGGGACCTGGTGCCTTTCTGGCGCTTCCCGCTCAAATTGAGAACCGGCGACGGCGAGTTGCTGACCGACCTGATGCGACTCAAAGACGGCATCGACGGCACGTTCGATCAGATCGGCGAGGACCATCCTGATCGACAGCACCTGTTCTACGTCCCGGCGATCCGGTGCATCAACCCCCGCCTGATGACCAGCGCCTTCAACCGCCTCTTCCTCTACGCCGTCCGCAACCGGCCGCCGAAAGTCCTGAAGAGGTTCGATCTCGACCTCCGGCCGCAGCCGTGGACCGTCAGCCTCGCCGAGCCGGAGGCGAGGAACCTGTCGCCCCTGTATCTCGCGAACGTGTTCAGCCGTCGCGACATCGCCAGGGTCAACGTCCACCAGGTGGCCTCGTGGTTGTTCGGCGCCACCCAGGAGTCGCCGGGACACCTCATGTACCTCCCGGTCCCGAGGAGCGTCACCGAGCCGTTCCGCCGCTATGTCGGCCGTTTCAGGGACGACGCGGTCCACCACGTCACCGGCCGAGGTTGAGACCGGAGCGATCGTCGGTTATCCTCAATCGACCACAACACGGAGGAACCATGGCTGCAGAGATCTTTTCCGACGACTGGGCGACGCTTTGGAACGACAGCATCAACGGCAACGCCGATTACAAGAAGGCAGCCACCAGGTGGGAAGGCGCGATCGCCATGCTCATGACCGCCGACCCGGCTATGGGCATTCCCGATGATCGGATCGTGATCGCCGACCTGTGGCACGGCGATTGCCGCGGGGCGAAAACCGCCGACGCATCCGAACTCGAGGACGCCCCCTACGTGATCACCGCCGAGCCGGCGGCCTGGAAGAGCGTCCTTGCAGGAAAGACCGACCCCATCGTAGGTCTCATGGGTGGCAAGCTGAAGCTTGCCAAGGGCAGTCTGTTTGCCCTCCTGCCCTACGCCAAGGCGGCCAAGGAGTTGGTGCGCTCGGCGATCGATGTCGACACCACATTCCCAGAGGGTTGGGAGTAGTCACGACGAGCAATGCCGCTTTGCGGCATCAGCTTTTCTTTGCAAAGCGGGTCGGACTCTGTTCTTCCGTGCAACGTAAATTGATGTAAAAAAGAAATTAAACAGAATTCTGCCGCACTGCGGCAGAATTCCCTTGACAGCTATGCCGCAGCGCGTTATATTCAAGACGTGGGAAATGCCGCATGGCGGCAAGATTCAAAAACCGGCGCCACCGCGTCGCCAACGCCGTCTACAAACGGCAAGGAGGATCGAAAATGATCGCCAAGAAGAAGTCGAAAGAACTGCAACAGGACATCATGGATTCCGCTCACAAGATCTGGTTGGCCGGGCTCGGCGCCGTCGCCATGGCCGAACAGGAGGGCGGGAAGTTCCTCGCCAACCTCGTTGAAAAGGGCGGCAAGGTCGAAAAGAAGAGCAAGGCAAAGGGCAAGGAACAGGTCGAAAGGGCCAAGGGCACGATGGCTGGGATGAAGACGGTCGCCGAGAGCTACTGGGAGACCTTCGGCCGCACCGTCGACGACCAGATGACGGCCGTCATCCACCGCATCGGCGTTCCGACCAAGGAAGAGATCGAGATCCTGACCCAGAAAGTGGAGTCGCTCACCGTCGCTGTCGACAAGCTCCGCACCAAACAGGCCTCCGCGCCCAAGCCCGCAGCCAAAAAGGCCGCCCCGAAGAAGGCGGCCGCGAAGAAGCCCGAAGCCAAGTAAACGCCACGACGAAGTTCACAACGGGGAGATCGCTTCCCGCCTTGCACCGGCGCCCTCTGCGGCGCCGGTTTTTTTGGGGCTGGGGCTTGGGGCGTGCGGCTCCTGCAGAATTCGACATGAGCGGGCGGGGATAAACCCCGCCCCTACGGCTTTCAGACACGCGGACGAGGTTGAAACAAACCCCTCCCTTGCAGGTACATGCCGTCCTCAACGTCGTAGGGGAGGGGTTTATCCCCTCCCTTTCGGGTCTCTTCGGCGCCGCGATTCGTTTCACCTTGACGGTTGTCGTTTCCCGGAGTTCTGGCAGGCACCGCTTTCCCTTCTCGCTTCCCGGGAGGAGCCAACCTAGGCATTGTTTGCCCGTATGAACCTCGCAACCGGTACCGTCAAGTATCAAACAATGCCAAGGATGGCACCTCCGCCGCACGGGGCTCGTCCCGGCGCAGCCGAAGGCGAAGCCGGGCACCACCGCCGCACGCGGGTCGTTTTCGCACGCTCCATCGGTGTGAGCACTCGAACATTCCAGTTCGGTGGGAAGCTGCGATGGAAAATTCGAAATCCGAAATCCGAAATCCGAAATCGCCGTTCGCGAATTGCGAACGGCGGTGTAGTGGTTTACGCTCGGTGCATGGCCGAACGCATTGCAATCGTCGAAGACGAGCAGAACATCCGCGACAACGTTGCTTTTGCGTTTGAACGCGAGGGTTATCGGGTCACCACTTTCGCCGACGGGCAGGCGGCCTGGGAGGCGTTCCAAAACGACCTCCCAGAGCTCGTGATCCTCGACATCATCATGCCGAGGATGGACGGCCTCGAATTGTGTCGAAAGGTGAGAGGCCTTTCAGAGACCGTTCCCATCATCTTTCTCACCTCGCGGGACGAGGAATTCGATCGCGTGCTCGGGCTCGAGCTGGGCGCCGACGACTACCTGTGCAAGCCCTTTTCCATGCGCGAGCTGCAGGCCCGCGTCAAGGTCCTCTTCCGGCGGGTCGCTCTCGGTCGTGTATCTGCCGGAGGTGACGAGGAGCTGCTCCGCGTCGGTGCCCTGGAGCTCGACCTCCGCCGCTACACGGCCCGGTGGAACGAGCGGACGGTGCCCTTGACCGTCACCGAATTCATGATTCTGAACGCCCTCGCCCGCCGCCCCGGGCACGTCAAAACTCGTGAACAGCTGATGACCGACGGCTACCCCCACGACACCTTCGTGTCGGACCGCACGATCGACTCGCACATCAAGAGAATCCGCAAGAAGTTCCTGGCCATCGACGAGGCGTTCAACGGCGTCGAGACGGTGTACGGGCTCGGCTACCGCTATACCGAGGAGACCGGCTGATCCGTCGCCGATGAAGATCCAACTCCCGTCCCGAATCTCCCTCCGACTGCTCGCCTTCAACATCCTTCTGGTCTTTCTGCCGGTGGGCGGCGTGTTGTTCCTCGACACCTATGAAGGCCATCTTCTGGATGCCCAGGAACGAACGATGGCTCAGGAGGGGCGCCTCTTGGCGGCCGCCATCGAGGCTCGCGACCGCCTCGACCCGGAAGACGCCAGGCGGATCCTGATCCAGCTCGACCAACGCCAACTCGCCCGGCTCCGGGTGGTCAACGGCGCCGGCGAGGTCCTCGCCGACTCCGCCCTGCTCGGTCCGCGCCGGGAGGGCGAGGACGCAGAGGCTTCGGCGGGGCCTGCACCGCCTTCCCAGAACAGTTTTCTCTACCGGATCGGCTCCCTCCCCTTCCGCCTGCTGCGCGCCGGGGCCGACGATTCGGACCAGTCGGCCGACTCCGACATCAGCAGCGATCTTCTGACCCGCCCGGAGATCCAGTCTGCCTTCGCGGGCCGCTACGGCGCGGCCACGCGGATCACCGTCGGACCGAGACGGTCGGTGACCCTGCACATTGCGATCCCGGTGAGAATCGAGGGCGCGGTCGAGGGCGCGGTCCTGGTCTCCCAGTCGACGAGCAGGATCCTGCAGGCGCTCGACGCCGTCCGTCTCGACGTCTTCAAGGTCTTCCTCCTCAGCCTCGGCGCTGCAGTCATTCTCAGCCTGGTGGCCGCCACCACGATCGCCCGACCGCTGGCCGGCCTGCGACGCCGCGCCGGAGATATTCTGGACCGCCGCGGGCGGCTGCGGGGCGGTTTCGTCCCCAGCACCAGGCGGGACGAAATCGGCGACCTGGAACGAGCATTGGCGGAGTTGACCGTGCAACTGGAACAGCACCTCCGTTCGACCGAGGCTTTTGCGGCAGACGTCTCCCACGAGTTCAAGAACCCACTGGCGTCCATCCGCACCGCGACGGACATGGCGCTCGAGGACGTGGACCCCGGCGAGAGACGCCGATTCCTGCAGATGATCCAGAAGGACGTCGCCCGCATGGAACGGTTGCTTTCCGAGGCACGGGAGATCTCGCGTATTGACGCACGCCTGGACGACGAGGAGCGGACCCTCGTCCGGCTGGATGAACTGGTCCCGGCTCTGGTCGAGAGTTTCAGGCTGCGCCTCGGCGGAGCGGGCCCGACGTTCAACGTCCACATTTCGGATTGCGGCATCACCGTCTTCGCCTCGGCCGACCGCCTGACCCAGGCGCTGGAGAATCTCGTCGACAACGCGGTGAGCTTCTCGCCGCCGGGCGCACCGATCACGGTCTCGTTGGCCATCGCCGGAGAATCGGCGCGGATCACGATCGGCGACCGCGGGCCCGGAATTCCCGCTGAACACCGGGAACGGGTCTTCTCGAGGTTTTTCAGTTATCGACCCGAAAGCGACCCCGATCGCAGCCACACCGGCCTCGGTCTGGCTCTGGTGCGGGCGATCGTCGAAAGTTACGGGGGATCGATTACGGCTGCGCCGCGGCGCGAGGGCGGGACCGAAATGGTCGTCTTCCTGCCCCTCGACCGCGCACCCTTCAGACGCTGACGCCGAATGGGCGCAACCGTTCGAGTGGAAGACGGCGCCGGTACCACGACGGCCGCCGGCTGCTGACGTTGCCGCCGTGAAAGACCTGCAGCAGAAAGGCGCCGTCGATGTGGTGAGCCGCAAAACGCTCCTCGAGTTCCACGTGATCGCAGGAGTAGGGGTTCAACCCGCCCCTGAATGCCGCCAACGGCGACGGCACGTCCCGTGAATAGGCGGCGACCTTCCCACTCGTCGGATCGTAGCGGAGAAAGCGTCTGGTGAAACAGACCTGGACGTCGCCTCCGACCGCGTCCACCCTCTCGAACCAGTCTTCGTGGATCGCGTCGTCGGAGTCCATCCTGGTCAGGGTCTGATCCCGCTCCCCCGCCCAACCTCCGTACCAGTCGTTCTGCTCCCCGATCGCGACCCAGTCGAGGTCTGCGAGAGCGGACGCAACCGCAGGCGCGCTGTCTGTCGAACACAGGAGAACCGCCGGCACTCCGAGCCGGCCCACCGATGGTACGAAGAACGAGCGGAAGAGCTCGAGACGCCGCTCAAGCCAGACCTCATCAGCGTGACTGGCCGCGTTTCGGGGGTCGTGGGGCCGGGGAACCGAGAACCTCGTCACGAGAACGTGCGGCGCTTCGCGCAGGAAGGCGGAATCTCTCACCGTCCTGCAATTTCCGATATCGCGGTCGAGTTGGTGTCTGGGCCTGAAGGTGGCGTCACAGACGATGTGAACCCACGCCCGAAGTCAAAGCCCCAGCCGACGAGAGCCACCACGTTCGTCAAACGTGCCCAGTCGAGCGTTCCATAGAACTGCGCGTCCGTCCGTCCACTGAATGCAGTCTCGACGCGCACCGTCCAGCGCAGAACGCCGGGGCCCAACGGGCAGCGTCGACCCACGTTGAACGACAACAGCCCGTGGTGGATCTGCGCGCCATTCCACTCGACGTCCATCATCCCGGTCCCGAGGCCGAATACCCACTGCCGACCCTTCGGGCCCGGATTGAGACGTCGCTCCATCCCGAAGGTCACGACCTTATGTTCCGCGACCGGCGTCAGGGCATTGCAATTGGGGTTGTCGACGCAGAATTCTCTGCTGTCGTGCTCCGAAAGATTGAAGTCCCAGAAAAGAGCCCACGTGCGGTTGAAGGCCCACGCCCCCTCGATACCGTACGCGAAAGCCAGCCCGTTGTCGCCTTCTGGACGGATATCGTTGTCTGCCCAGCGAACACCGATCTGAATCCCGATCTCACCTCGTCGTTGGTTCTCGTCCGCCGCGACCGCGCAGGGGGCACCCGCAAGGAAACACAAGCCCACAACCGTTCCGCTCAGCAGGATCTTCCGAACCACAGCGAGGACCTCTCAGGCGTTGAATCAATGGGAAAGCACCCGTTGCGCACCCGAATGCTCGGGTCGCCTCATCGTTGAAAAACCATTGTATCGCGAGTATTGCGATCTCGTATCTTTCGCGCCGAGAACGCCATTCGCCCGCCCCCGAAAACCATCCCCCAGCTTGTGAAGTTTTTTTCAAGAGGCCTTTTCCCAGGTTCCTGGAGGTGGTAGGATCTGGCGACGGTGGTCACAAGGGCGGGCTCCTCCCCCTCCCGGCCTCCTTCGAAACTCAGCCCGTGGCCGGACCGACCCGGCCCTGGTCGCGGAAGAAGGGACGGACGCCTATGATCGTCGGAGTCGTCAAAGAGAGCTTTCCGAACGAGGCTGCGGGTCGCCATGGTTCCCGGCCTCGTGCCTCAGCTGGCAAAGGCCGGAATCGAGGTCGTTCTCGAGAGCGGAGCCGGACAGGCTGCCGGTTTCCTGGACGCCGAGTACAGCGCCAAGGGGGCCAAGGTCCTGCCCGGGCGCGCCGAGGTGTTCAAGACCGCCGACCTCATCGCCCAGGTGCGCGCGCTCGGCGCCAACCCGGACGCCGGCGCTGCGGACCTCGAGTACCTGCGGGAGGGTCAGACGGTGGTCGGCGTTTGCGAGCCCCTGACCGAGCACGAGGCCACCAAGAAGCTGGCCGACAAGGGCGTGACGCTGTTTCTCCATGGAGATGATGCCCCGCATCACGCGTGCTCAGAGCATGGACGTTCTTTCCTCGATGGCCACCATCGCCGGTTACAAGGCGGTCCTGCTGGCCGCCAACGAACTGCCGAAAATGTTCCCCATGATGATGACCGCCGCAGGGCACCGATCGCCCCGGCCAAGGTCTTCGTGGTTGGGGCCGGCGTCGCCGGTCTGCAGGCCATCGCTTCAGCCAAGAAGCTCGGCGCAATTGTCCAGGCCTACGACGTCCGACCGGCCGTCAAGGAGCAGGTCGAGAGCCTCGGTGGGAAATTCGTCGAGCTCGAGCTCGAGACCGACGACGGCCGAGGACGCCGGTGGCTATGCCAAGGAGCTCGGCGAGGATTTCTACCGCAAACAGCGGGAGATGATGAACAAGGTCATCGCCGAGAGCGACGTCGTGATCACAACGGCTGCGATTCCAGGCAAGAAGGCGCCGATCCTGGTCACCGCTGAAATGGTCAAGGGCATGCATACCGGTTCGGTCGTCATCGACCTTGCCGCCGAGCGAGGCGGCAACTGCGAGCTCACCAAGGCCGGTGAGACCGTCGTCGTACGGTGGAGTCAAGATCGTCGGACCGGTCAACATCCCGACCACCATTCCGTTCCACGCCAGCCAGATGTACGCAAAGAACATCGCCACATTCCTCCTCCATCTGGTGGACGAGGGCAACCTCACGATCGATACAGAAGACGAAATCACCGAGGGCACCCTCATCACTCAGGGCGGCAAGGTCGTGAACAAAAGAGTCCTCGAGGCCATGGGCGCCTCGGCCGAAGGGAGCAAGTGACATGAGTAGTCTGGTCATGCTCATAACGGTCTTCGTGCTGGCGGTCTTCGTCGGTTTCGAGATCATTACCAAGGTGCCGCCGACGCTGCACACCCCCTTGATGTCGGGTTCCAACGCGATCTCGGGCATCACCATCATCGGCGCGTTGATCCTCGCCGGCGTCATGGAGGATCAGGCCGGGTTCAACAATCTGGCGAAGATCATGGCCTTTGTGGCGGTGATCTTCGCGACCATCAACGTGGTCGGCGGCTTTCTCGTGACCGGCCGCATGCTCAAGATGTTCCAGCGGAAGTAGGCGGGGAATTGACATGGTAGATCAAAACATCGTCAACATCGTCTATCTGATTGCGGCAGTACTCTTCATCCTCGACCTCAAGATGCTCGCCCACCCGCGGACCGCGGTGCGCGGCAACCAGCTCGGCGCCCTCGGCATGGTGCTCGCAATCGTCGCGACCCTGGTCAGCGGCACATGGGACTGGACCTACATCATCCTCGGCATCGGCATCGGCTCCGTGATCGGGGCGATCGCCGCACTCAGGGTCAAGATGACGTCCATGCCGGAACTGGTCGGCCTGTTCAACGGCTTCGGCGGCGCGGCTTCCGTGCTCGTCGCCGGGTCGGCGCTGGTCGCGACCTTCAACGCGGTGGGCGTTGGACTCGGCGACAACAGCATGCAGATGAAGGTCGCAACCGTCTTGTCAGGCCTCATCGGTTCGGTCACGTTCTTCGGGTCCTATGTGGCCTTCGGCAAGCTGGCCGAGTTCCTGTGCGTCAAATGGAAGCTCCACACCTGGCAGAAAATCATCAAATACGGATTCTCACTGGCGGTCGCCGGTGGCGGCATCTGGTACGGCATGACGATGGGATTCAGCCCGATGTCCATCGTCGTCGTGGTTTCGGCCCTGATGATCGGTGGGCTGTTGTTGCCCAAGAAAGACCGTTTTCCGGGGATGGACCTCGTCAAAGGGCTGGCGG
Source organism: Candidatus Sulfomarinibacteraceae bacterium (assembly GCA_963715955.1). Classification (GTDB taxonomy): domain Bacteria; phylum Acidobacteriota; class Thermoanaerobaculia; order Thermoanaerobaculales; family Sulfomarinibacteraceae; genus Sulfomarinibacter. The sequence continues at coordinate 260,120 of CAVQSQ010000027.1, read as the reverse complement.
CGATCGCCTCCGTCGCACTCGGTGTGATGTTGATTCTCAACCCCTCGAACACCCCCCTCTTCTGGGCGCTGGTGGCCGTTGCCGGCGTGCTTGGAGTCATCCTGACGCTGTCGATCGGCGGCGCCGACATGCCGGTCGTCATCGCGCTCCTGAACTCCTACTCGGGTCTGGCCGCGGCAGCCACCGGTTTCGTCATCAGCAACACCGTGCTGATCATCGCCGGATCGTTGGTGGGGGCCTCGGGCATCATCCTGACCAAGATCATGTGCAAGGCCATGAACCGCTCATTGACCAACGTGCTCTTCGGCACCATGGGGCCGACCGCCGACACTCCGGACGCCGACGAGGTCTACAAGACCGTCAAGGCTGCCTCGGCGGATGAGGTCGCGATGACCCTCGAAGTCGCGCAGAAGGTCCTCATCGTTCCCGGCTACGGGCTCGCGGTCGCGCAGGCCCAACACGCGGTGCGCGACATCGCCACCTTCCTCGAAGGCAAGGGAATCACGGTCGAGTACGGCATCCACCCGGTCGCTGGACGGATGCCGGGCCACATGAACGTGCTCCTCGCAGAGGCCGACGTGGCCTATGACAAGCTCAAGGAGATGGACGAGGTCAACGCAACCATGGAACAGGTGGACGTGGTTCTCGTGGTCGGCGCCAACGATGTGGTCAATCCGGTCGCACGCACCGACCCCAAGAGCCCGATCGCAGGCATGCCGATCATCGATGTCGACAAGGCGCGAACCGTCGTCGTGATCAAGCGGAGCCTGAGCCCCGGTTTCGCAGGCATACCCAATCCCCTCTTTGCCGCCGACAACACGTTGATGTTCTTCTCTGACGGCAAGAAGGCCATGCTCGACCTTTTGACCGCCCTCAAAGAGACCTGAGGCCGGATCCCCGCAGATACGACAACCGCCCGCCGCACGGCGGGCGGTTTTTTTCGGATACACTTCGCCGGTGAAAGAGAGATCCCGGATCCCGGCCGCGTTCGTACTGCTGCTGGCGGCGGCGGTCTGTTCAGCCGTCGAACGAGTCGAGGTCGTGCTCGACGCCTCCGCGGGCATGTGGGAAAACCTCGGGGATGGCCCGCCGAAATTTGTCGCCGCCCGCGAGGCGCTGCAGGACTACGCTGCGGCCTCAGCGCAAAGGCAAGGCCGTCCGGAACTCGCCCTCCGGATCGTCGGGGGAGGGATTCCCCTCGTCGTCGGCGACTGGTGCGGCGACACCCGACTTGCGGTTCCGTTCGATCTGATCAACCCACAGGCAATTCGCGTGGGGCTCGAAGACCTCGTTCCGCGCGGTGGCCGCCCCTTGGCCCGAGGCCTGAACGAAGCGATCGGCGACCTGGCAGAAGCCCAGGACCGGCGTATTGTCATCATCACGTCGGGCTCCGATCAATGTCATGAAGACATCATCGAGATCATCAAGCGCCTCGTCGAGGAGCAGCCACCATTCGAGGTCAGGATCATCGGGCTCGGGCTCGATCGAGCCCTCGCGAACGCGGCCACGGCGTTGGCACCGACCCGCAACCTCTTCGAATCCACGGCGCTGGCCGAAGCTCTTGAGTGGGCCCTGCAACCGACGGACACCCGCCCCTCGGTGGCACGTAATGTGGAATTTCGAATCTCTCTCGGCACGAAGCCCCTGATTTCGTCGGCAATCGACTTCAGCGATGCAGGCGGCGGCGAGAGGGCGTATTCGGCCGTTGAAGGAGGGCGTGCGAGTGTTCAGTTGAGCCCGGGCCGCTACCGCGCCAGGATTCAAAGGGACGACCGTGAGGGGATCGAGATCTCGGGGCTGGTCGTCGAAGGTTCCGGCCAGGCCATCGAAATCAACCTTGCCGACGCGCCACCAGTGACCCTCGAGGTGGAACCTGACTCTCCTCTCGCGGGCGGTGTCGTACACATCACGTATTGGGGCGCGCCTGCCGGCGCCACCTGGATCGCCGTCGCGGCACCCGGTTCCGCGGTTGGTGAATACGTGGTCCGCGCCAGAACCGACGGTCGCCGCGGCGATGTCGCGCTCGAGCTCCCGGGCACCGCATCCGAACTCGAGGCGCGGTGCATCTTCGAACCACGACCCGGTGTTTCCCAGCTGCTCGGGAGCCTCCGTTTCAACACCCGGTACCCTCAAGCCAGCATCCAGAGCGAGGACATGGTCGAGAATGGAAAACCGATTGCCATCTCGTGGAGCGGACCGGGGCTCAGCGGTGACCACATCACGATCGCCGCCGACGACGCCGACGACACCGATTACAGCGTCTGTCTGCCGGCCGCGCGCGAGAACGGCACCTTCACCATTGCGGCACCGGCCGCCGCCGGCGACTATTCGATCTTTTACCGCTCGCGGCTGGGTAAGATCCTCGCTCGCCGGTCTTTGGAGGTTTTCGAGGTGCTGGCGACCCTGGAAGGTCCGGCGACGGCCGCTCCGGGGACGATCCTGGAGTTTGCGTGGACAGGACCGGACGCCGCGCAGGATTTTCTCAGCATCGCGACTCCGGGCTCGCCCGACGACACCTACGTGAGCTGGGCGCCGACTGCGGACGGCAACCCCGCCCGCCTGCGGTCCCCACCCGACCCGGGATCCTATGAAGTCCGCTACATCCGTTCGGTCGACGGCGCAAACCTGGCTCGCAGCGGCCTTGAAATTGTCGCTGTTCAGATCGAACTGAATGTCCCGAAATCGGTTCGGAGCGGGACGCGGTTCGATGTTCAATGGAACGGCACTGCTCGATCTGGCGACTTTCTCGCGGTGGCGAAGACCGGATCGAGCACCGGCGAGTCGCTGGACTTCGCATTTGCCGCCTCGGGCAGCCCGTCAAGCCTCGCCGCACCCTTCGAGCCCGGCCAGTACGAGGTGAGATATGTGTCGGGCTTCGATCTGAAGATCATGGCCACCGCGGTTTTGACGGTAAAATGACGGTATCCGGGGATGAAAAGTCCCGCAGAACGGGTTGTACTCATGGCTCGGTCCTTCGGCCCCGGTCGGGTTCGGCAACCCCCCGCGGTGAGCACCGTACAAACCAGCGACCGCGGCGTCCCGGCCATCGAAGATCCAATAGCCGATCAATTTTCCGAGGAGTCTCAATGAAGCCCGCAGCCCTTTCGATCTTTCTCCTGACGGCGGCTCTGGCCCACGGCCAGGGCACACCACCGATAGCTCTCACCGCCCACGTCGAAGCGCTGGGCCGAGGCGTTGACGGTACCGTCGTCGGGGCCGTGTTTCAGATCGCTCCCGAAGATCGCGAGCGCGCGGGAGAACGCGTCCGGGTCGTCACGACGCTGCGCACCGGCGGTGAGATCGTCGACCGCCAGAGCGCGGTCGTGGCCATGGAGGCCGACGGCACGGCCATGCTCTACCGGGAGTGGGATCCGGGCACCTACGAATTGCAGATCGCCATCGGAACGCTCGACGGAAGAGCCGGGGGCGTCTGGTTCGGCGACATCGACGTCCCCGAATCGTTGGAGCCTTTCGAGGCGCCCGAGGGCGCCCCGATCGATGCGATCGCCCTCAACCTCACACCGCCCAGCGAGGGCGCGGTGAAGTTCCGGAAACCGCCGAACCTCGGCGGCCTCGGGGCCGTTCAGCTCGAGGTCGACGCACCGGAGAACACCGCATCGGTGGAGTTCTTCAGCGACGGTACGAGCCTCGGCCGCCGCAACCGCGGGCCATGGACCGTCTCCATCGCGCTCGGGGACATCCTCAGACGGACTCAGATATCGGCGATAGCATACGACTCCGACGGCGAGTACCTCGGTGAGGACGCGCTGGTCCTCAACAGTCCCTCGGGACAGATCGGCGTCCAGATCCTGTTGGCGCCGGAGTCCACCATCAAGAGCGGAATGCGGAAAATCACCGTCGCCGCGAGCGGCGGCAAGGAGATCCAACAGGTCCAGCTATACCTCGATGCAGAGATGGTCGCACGATGGGCCGCCTGCCCGTGCGTGACCGAGGTGCCGGTTTCCAAACTGCAACAGGCTGCCATCCTCTCCGCCGAGGTCGTCGACCTGGACGGGACGCGCGGGGATGCGGTTTTGACGCTCGGAGGCGGTGGCGGATTCGTGGGCTCGGTGCGGGTCGAACTCGTCGAATTGCCGGTGGTCGTTCTCAATGCCAACGGTACCCCGATCATCGGTCTCGAACAGAGCGATTTCTCGGTCTTCGAGGACGACAGCGAAGTCGCGGTCGAAGGCTTCGGTACCACCCAGGACCTCCCCTTGTCGTTGGCTATCGCCGTCGACACCTCGGGCTCGATGATCGAGGATTTCCCCAAGGTGCGGCAAGCCGTGAAGGGCTTCACCGACGAATTGCTCGAGCCCGGAGACCAGGCGGTGTTGATCAGGTTTTCCTGGGACGCGCAGGTTCAGGTCAGCTGGACCGACAACATCCAGGCGCTGGTCGGCGATCTTGACACCGTGGCGCCTGACGGCGGTACGTCGCTCAATGATGCAGTGGTTCGATCGCTGGAGCAGTTCCGCGGCCGCCGGGGCCGACAGGCCGTCGTGCTGCTCACCGACGGCGAGGACACCACGTCGCGGACTGACTGGCGAGTTGCCGAGCGATTCGCCCACACCATGCGGATTCCGATTTTTTCCATCGGTCTCGGCGTCGGCAAGCTCGATTTCTCCAGCCGCAAGGTGCTCAAGGCCCTGGCCGAGGAGACCGGAGGTGAAGCGTTTTTTCCAAAACAGGTCGAAGAACTGCCCGCGGTCTACGCACGCATCGCCGAGATTCTCCGTTCCCAGTACCTCCTGTGGTACCAGTCTCCTTCGGACAAGCCGCCTGAGCAGTTCCGGTCGATCGAGGTCAGGGTCGCCGATCCCGAGGCCGAGGTCAGGACCATTTCGGGCTACTATCCAGGTAAATGAACTCGGAATTCGGAATTCGGAATTCGGAATTTCATCCCGAGCGAGCGAGTCGAACGGATCTCCACGACGACGGGCTGGCCTCGGCAGCAGCGTTTCTGAAGGTGGGCCAAGGCCCACCCTACTTCGGACCCACAGCCCGAGCGGGATTGTAGGGTGGGCTTCAGCCCACCACGAGAGACTTTCCGGAAAGCGAGCCGAAGAGATCCCTCCACTCGGTCGCTTCGCTCCCTCGGTCGGGATGACAGAGGGGTGGAGAGCTTCGCTCCCTCGGTCGGGATGACAGAGGGGTGGAGAGCTTCGCTCCCTCGGTCGGGATGACAGAGGGGTGGAGAGCTTCGCTCCCTCGGTCGGGATGACAGGGATGGGGGGCGCAGCAACCACCCCTCACAGAAAAGAAAACGCCTCCCCCGAGATTCGGGGGAGGCGGCGTGAAAATTCCTAATTCCTAATTCCTAATTCCGAATTCCTAATTCCTCATTCCGAATTCCGAATTCCGAATTCCTCGTTCCTCGTTCAGAAGCGGACCCCGATCCAGAAGTCAGTCTCCCAACTCGTGAAGGTCTGGTCGAAATTCCAGAGTTTGACCCAGTCAAAGTGCATCGGCAGGCCGAACATATTGATATCAATGCCGAAACCGTAGGACGAGACGCCGTCGACGAGAGCACCGTCCTCGTAGAACGTGAAGCCCGGTCGGCCGAACATGTTGAAATCCTCTCCGGCGGCGTTCTGATACCAGGCGGCGCCCACATCCATGAAGATCCTTCCGCGAATGCCGCCAATTCTCAGGAACGCGAGGTCCATGCGGTCGACCAACGGGAAGCGCCATTCCAGGTTGACGAAGAACGTCCGGTTGCCCGAAAGCGAGTAGGTCGGGTAGCCGCGCAGGGTGTCGAGGCCGCCGTAGGTGTAGATCCACGGTTGGTTCCCATCCGCGAACCCTGCCCAACCGCGAAAAGCCAACTCGCTGCGCTGCGAGGTCGGAACGTAGGCGCGGGCGTCGAGGGCGACGTTCTGGGTCAGCGCGCCACCGTCGTCGGTGTCGTAGGCGTAGTAGTAGTTGGCCTCCCACCGAGCTCCTTTGTGCGGGCCGTAGCTCTTCCAGAAGGTCGTGTCACCGGCGGCTCCGATACCGAGATAGGGCGCCTTGTTCTGCGACGATATGGTCACGACCTGACCGGTTTCCTCGTTGTAGCCGATCGGTTGATCGTATTTGCGGTCGAGATATCCCACGCGCCCTTCCAAACGGTAGTAGGTACTCAGGGGATAACGGAGGTTGAAGTCGGCGGTCGTGTACCGGTAGAGCTGCTGCTTGTCGGTCACCGTCAGCCGCAAGGGATCGTACCCTGTGATGTAGTAACTACGGCTGTCGTACAGTCGAACCCCCCACTGCAGGCGGGGCTCGAGATTGTAATAGCTGACCAGGAAGTTGGCGAAGGTGTCGACACTGTCGAGGAGAATCGTCATCCTGCGGTCTCCGTAGAGATCCGACAGGGTGAAATAGGCCTGTCCGAGAAACTGATTCGTGGTGTCGATACCGACATAAGCCCCCGCATCCTCGAGGAAGAACTTCCGGCGTTTGACCCGCTCCCCCTTTTCGGGGTCGACCGTGATGCTCACCGCCGGTACGAAAGGCTCGAGCTCGATCTCTTCCGTGGGCGGCTCCGACTTGCCGACCTCGACACCCTGATTGACCTCGGCGCCGTACAACCCCCACACCCCGTTGGAGTAGGCCTGAAAACCGACCCTCTCGCCTTCCAGTGTGTCAGCGGGAACCGGGTTGAGCGCTGCACCGATGACGTAGGTCAAACGGGTCAGGTCGCGCGTATCGAGGTCCAGCCGATAGATATCGAAGACCCCCTGCTCACGGTCCGACGAAAAGTACAACCGTTCTCCGTCGGGAGAGAACGCGGCCCCTTCATCTTCTCCGGGGCCAAATGTCAACTGTTCCCGGTTCGAGGGATCGGCGAGATCGAGCCTGACGAGCTTGGCCGGACCGCCCCGGCTGGAGGAGTAGACCAGCGAGGCGCCGTCCGGTGAATATGCCGGAGCGGCGTCGTACGGCGGGTCGTCGGTCAGGTTCGAGACACCTCCGGACTCGAGCTCGAGCAGGAAGATGTCGAACTGTCCATTGGCAACCCCGTGGAACGCCACGAAGCGCCCGTCCGGCGAAAAGGCTGGCTGCGACGGCTGGTCGACCGGCAGATCGATGGGATACTCCCTGGCGATGCCGCCCTTGCGGACGTCGAGCAGCAGCAGGGAACGGGTGCGCTCGGTGCGCGCGAACACCGCCACATGGTTTCCGTCGGGTGAGTATGCGAGGTCCCTACCCTCGGCGGGCCCGACCGTCAGCCCCTGAGCGACGAGGTACTGGTATTTCGTGGTGAGGCCCTTGGTCAGATTCTTGTAGAGGGATCGATCCGGCAGGCCGAAGATGGCGACGTCGACCTCCTGTTTGTAGGTGGTGAAGGCCGCCACCAGGTCGCCAGACGGCGAGATCGCGGGCGAGGTCTGGTTGGAGTCGACGAACCCCGGAACCCTGAACTTCCGGCCGAACTCCCCGGGCACGCCGCGAACCGTGTAGGACTGGTACGTGCGCCTCAGCCAGGTTCGAAAGGCGGCGTCGAATTCCTCGGGTTCCATGTTGAGGACCTTGTCCAACGGCCGACCGACCTGACCTCCGAAGTTTCCGCGGAAAGAGAACACGAAATCGCGGACTACGTCCTCGCCCCACTCCTGCTCGACGTACTCGAACACTTTGTGCCCGTACCGGTAGGCGAGAAATCCCTGCGGCGGGTTCATGATGGACGGTACCTGGTCCGAAAGGGCGGCGTCCCGCATATACATCTCGTCGCGGGCATCCTCGTCGTTGCCGAAATACGACGCCATACCCTCCATGAACCACAAGGGCGGTCGCGCGTAGACAAGGCGCCCTCGTTTGCCGCCGAAGAAGATCTCGTACTGAAAGATGTGCGTGAGCTCGTGCTGGATGAGACCCTGGAGTTCACGGTCCGGAAGGTCGATCGGCATCACCATGCGGTTGCGGACCGGAGTCGCGAATGCCCCGACGCCTTCGGGAATGAACCCGACGATCACGTTGGTCTCCTCGAACTCCGCGTGGGTCGCGTAGAGGATCAGCGGCACCGGCTCCAGGATCTGGAAGTTCAGCTGCCGGGCGATGTCGTCGTAGGCACTCTCCGCATAGGAGGCGACCTTTTCGAGCGCGGGCTCGACGCGGTCGTAATAGGAGATCCTGAAATGCGGCGTCTCGTAGGTCTTCCACTCGAACTTGTCCCAGCGAACCTTGTTCTTGCCGCCGATGTACGGGTTGTAGGGGTTCAGCTGGGCCGTGGCAGGAACCGCGGCAAGCAACAGCACTCCAAGGATCCTCAGTACCTTCATCTCATACCTCCGCAGATGGCGACTCTCTGACCGAATACGGATTTCTCGGGTTTCGGGCAGACAGGCACCATCGTCAATCATCAATTGGCGTACAGCGCGCGTTTGACCTGGACCACCCGCGGCACGAAGACCCCGACAAGACGGTTTTGCAGGGTGTAGAGGTCGGTGAACATGTCGGTATACGATTCGAGCTTGCGCTCGTCTTGCGGTTTGAAGTCGGTGATCTGTTCCTGGTGAACGATTTCACCCGTCGCTCCCTGGATCACCACCAGCAGGATGTCGTAGTTGAACCCGGTCTCCTCGACCAGAACCTGACGAAAATACGTCTGCCCGTCCTGCGGGGAGACGTACTCTTCGGTTGTGTAGCCGGAGCGGTCCAGAACCTTGACGTCGATGGCCGCGGCAACGATCAGATCAGCGCCGGTCTCCTCGTTGATCGTCTTCCAGAACGCCGGATCGAGAGCCAGCTTGGCGAGATTCTTCGACGGCGGACGCAGGTCCTCGGCCTGAGGAAGGAGGTTCAACTCGGCCTCGCGGCGCAGGAGCTTCCGGAGGTAGATCTCAAACTCGCGGGCTGCGGTCAGGTCCACCGACTGGACACTCTCACCCTCGCGTGGCTCGATCATGATCGGCCCCACGAAGACGCTCTCAGTGCCCTCGAGGGCGAGCTCCGGTTTGAGCTGCAGTTCGATGCGGACCTCGCGCGCACCTGCCGATGCGATCGTGGTCGCCGCCAGCAACAGGACCACGAACTCAGTTATCTTGTTTCGCATCGTCTTTCCCTTCGTCGGCGGTCTCCTTGATTTCCTGCGGCGGCGCAACGAAGCTCGCGTAGAACTCCTGGAACCTCGCATAATTTCGCTGCAGCGCACTGTCTTTCGGATCGATCGACAACCCCATCTGATAGGTCAGAAGGGCCTGTTCGAACAGGCCGTTCGCTTCCTGTGCGACCGCGATGTTGTTGAGAATCTCCGGTCGATCCGGGGTCAGCTGGTTGGCGTGTTGAAAGCGAAGCAGCGCTTCCTGCCAATAACCGCGCCGGGCCGATTTATAGCCCCACTCCATCTCCGCGCTGGCTTCCTTCTTCGCGCTGTCTCCGGCCGCAACGTGGGTGGATGCAAGAAACATCGCCACCACGAACGCTGCACCGACCTTCGTGAACCACCGTCGTTTCAGCACCACAATCTCCCTCCGCATTTCGGCGCCCTTCGACGGGCGCCTTCGCTCTTGCTGACTCAACCACCGTATGGATAGTAACCGGTGATCGTCCGCACTTTGGTCTTCGGTCGATCGACGTCGACCTTGATCTTCCTCAACTTGTCCGGGGGTTCCTCGGAGTTCGACGTGTAGGCGAGCAGGTACTGGGTTCTGAGCTCGCGGTTGATCTCCGAGTAGATGTCGTCGAGTTCCGACTTTTCCGAGACAAAAAACGAGCGCCCGCCGGTCGCGTCCGCCAACTTGCTGAGCTGCCACCTGGTCGTGATCTTGGTCGATGAAATGCTCACGCCAATCGTGTAGATCGTCACACCCATTCTCTGGGCATAGCCGAGGGCGTCTTCGAACCTGTTCTCTGAAGCCGTGTCATCGCCGTCCGTCAACACCACCATCGCCCTTCGACCCGTGACGCCAGAAAACTGGAACAGACCCATCACGACGGCGTCATACAGAGCCGTCGATCGGTCGGCGTAGAGGGCCAACAGGGCGTTCTCGATGACCGTGAAGTTGGCCGTGAACCCCGTCAACAGGTCGGGGCGGTCCGAAAACGTTTCGATAAAAGCCCGATCGCGCGGTCGCAGGAGATCACGGAGAAAACCCATCACCACCCGTTGCACGGTAGGCAGCGTGGTCTCCATCGATCCCGAGGTGTCGAGCACCATGCCCATGCGCACCGGCAGGTCGCGGTGCAACGAAAAATGCGAGATTTCCTGAGGCACCTTGTTTTCGTAGATCGTGAAATCGTCGATGGTCAGATCTTCGACCGGGTTCCCGTTGTTGTCGAGCACGGTCACCGGAAGTTCGATGGCAGTGACCTTGACGACCGTGCCGAACTGAGGCGAGTTGACGAACTGGATGTCCTCCGCCTGTTCTCCGCCTTCCAGCGTCGCGACGGCCCGCAGATAGCCGAACTGGCCGGTCGCAGCGAGAGAGACATCCGCCGTGAACGGCGGCTCATGGAGGGTGGCGAGGGGCTCGTCGTTCCAGTACAGTTCGAGCTGCTGCAACTCGCTGTCGGAAGGAATGTTGAGTTCGGCCTCCACTCTGACATTGCCACCGACTCCATCCGCTGCGGAGACCGGCTTCAGACGCACGTGGAACCGTTCACGCCCGACATTCAAAGTGTATCCGTCGCGCGCGACCTCGTTGCCGAGGGCGTCGTATCCGATGACCATCACCGACGTCAACCTCGGCAGAGGACCGAGGTTGAGATCGATGTCGAACGGCGGTCTGTTCTTCGACAGAACCGCTTCGTTGTCGATGAAAAAGGTCACCTTCTGGACCTCTTCAACGGCCAGAGCCTCGAACCGCTGCAACCCACTGACGGCATCGCCCTCCGGGCCGACCAGCCGCAGGGTCGGCTGTTCCTCTTCCTCTTCGGCCTCACTGAGTTCCGCCTCGATGGCTGCCACCCGGGGATCGACAAAGCCGTCTATCACTGACTCAGAAAAATTGAGAGCGACCACGGTGAACGGCTGCTCCTTGATCGAACCGTGTTTGGAATGAACATCTTCGATCTTCAGCCGCAGCAGATAGTCTCCCGGACGCAACATCCTGTCGAGGAGCAGACCGACCGTGTCGTCGGTCTGCGGCATCGAATAGATGTAGCGGAAGCGATCCACCATGACCTCTCCCGCGCTGGTGATCTCCCCCACCACATCGAGCTGCACGACGTCGATGTCTCCGACCGGATTTGTCCCGAGACCCTCCACATCGACGTCGACGGAGAACCCGACCTCGACCAGCCCTCCGCGAGCGCCCCGCGAATCGGTTTCGATCGAAAAGTCCATCGGCTCCGCGTCGTCATCGAGCAGGGCGGAAAACTCCATGAAACGGTGGGATGTCGCTTCGAGTCCGCCTTTTTCGAGGGTACGGACGTGGCTCATCGCGGCGAGGAAAGTCGGGTCTCGGCTCCACATGGCCGCGGCATTCAGGAGCCGGACCGTAACGTCGCCGTTCGGACACTTGAAGGCGGGGCTGTCGAATCTGTTCCGCGTCGAAAAACCGCCGAATCCCGGGGATTCAGCCTGAACGCCGGACGCATACAACCGTTGATAGCCATCGATGGTGGTCCACATCTCCCAACGGCGCAACAAGTCCCGCTGGTAGAACAACACCACGACGTTTTCGCCGAGTCCTTCGATGTACTGCCACACCCAGAAATCCATGGGCTGGAAGACCGATGGGCAGCGAGCCTGGTGGCGAAATGTCGGTGGCCCGTTGATGAGCAGGATCCGGGCCCGGTCTTCGAAGGTGTTGCCGAACTCCGACCGGGCGATGGCGAGTCGATCTTCATACATTCCGCGGAATGCCGTACCAAAACCGGACTGCCGGCTCCACAGCAGCCACAGCCGTTCGGCAAACGCCTTGCGCTGCGCCTCGGTCTCGAGAGCCAGGAAGGCCTGGCGCTGTTCCTTGGTGATCAGTGGATAGACTTCCTCATCGAGCCACATCAGCCAGTATGCGGGGATCTGGGGCTCCTGCTTTTCCTGCGTGTCGGCGCGAGCTTCCGCCGTACCGGCGGTCGACACCGTCAGCATCGCGACCATGCACAGGATGACCGCCACCTGGCTCGAGGTCCGCGGTTTGAAGGGCATGTCCATGTCGCTGAGCACCCCCATAGAGTAACCCGGTTTCATCAACTGTCCAGCGCCTGAGGACGTCTCGAGAACGCCCCACCCAGTCACCACTATGCAACACCAAAAACGCCGGTTACCTTTCAGTCATCCAAGAGGTACGCAGCCTTCGAGCAGAGGTTGTCGAGATTTCATCAACCACCGGAATGGCGCCCGCCGCCGCCCCGCGCTGACTTTCCGCACGCGCTTCCCGGGCGGGCGCCACCCGTTTCGCGCCGGTGACGGGTGCGGGTCAAAAATCCGAAATTCGAAATTCGAAATCCGAAATCCGAAATAGACGCTAGGTCTGCAGCACTCCAACCTTGAAGTCATCGATCCGGGTCTGGTGGGCCGCGGCTTGGATCGACCGGGCGACGATTTCCCGCGTACGCCGCGGATCGATGATTTCATCCACCCACAGTCGCGCCGCGGCGTACCGCGGGTCCGAAGCCGCCGCGAACCGGGCTTGGATTTCTGCCAGCAGCGCCGCCCTTTCATCCTCCGCCACATCTTCACCGCGGTTCTTGAGCTGAATGGAGAGCAGGGTCTCCGATGCCTGCTGCCCGCCCATGACGGCGATCGATGCGGAGGGCCACGAATAGTAGAATCGCGCTCCGTAGGCACGTCCGCACATCGCGTAGTTGCCCGCACCAAATGAATTGCCGACGAAGATCGTAAACTTGGGCACCACGGTGTTTGAAACAACGTTCACCATCTTGGCCCCGTCCTTGATGATCCCCTCACGCTCCGACTTGGATCCGACCATGAACCCGGTCACGTCCTGGAGGAACAGGATCGGAATTCCCTTCTGGTTCATGAGTTCGACAAAACGCGCGCCCTTATCGGCGGAATCGGAGTAGATCACCCCTCCGATCTGCATTTCCTGCCCTCCTGCATCCAGCCCGCGTTTCCGGTGCACGATCTGCCGTTGGTTGGCGACCACGCCGAGGGCCCAGCCTTCGACCCGACCGGTCCCGCAGATCAGGGTTTGACCGTAGGTTGCCTTGTATTCGGTGAATTCCGACCCGTCGAGCAGGGCGGCCAGGATCATCTTCATGTCGTAGGGTCTGGTCCGATCCACGGGCACCAGACCCAGGATGTCCTCGGCCTCGACCAGGGGCGGGCGCGCCTCGATGCGATCGAAGGGCGCGAGCGGCGGTCTCGACAGCTCGCCGATGCGGGCCCTGATGTGTTCGATCGCCGAGGGATCGTCCGGAAACCGGTCGTCGACCACGCCGGAAATATCGACCTGCACCTCGGCGCCGCCGAGCGCCTGGTTGTCGATCCGCTCCCCGATCGCCGCCTGGACGAGGTGGGCACCCGCCAGGAAGATCGTGCCGTTGCCCTCGACGATCAGCGCCTCGTCCGACATGATGGGCAGGTAGGCCCCGCCCGCAACGCAGGATCCGAGGATGGCCGATATCTGGTAGATCCCTTCGGCGGAAAGACGGGCGTTGTTGTAAAACACCCTCCCAAAGTGCTCGCGGTCGGGAAAGATCTCGTCCTGCATGGGGAGAAAGACCCCCGCCGAATCCACCAGGTAGATCACGGGCAGCCGGTTTTCGAGCGCGATTTCCTGGGCGCGCAGGATCTTCTTGCAGGTCAAGGGGAACCACGCTCCAGCCTTGACCGTGGCGTCGTTGGCGACCACCACACACTCGCGACCGGACACGGTGCCGAGACCGACCACGACACCCGCTGCCGGCGCCCCGCCCCACTCTTCGTAAAAACCCCACGCCGCAAACGACCCGAACTCGAGAAATTCCGTTCCGGGGTCGATCAGTGCCGCGACCCGCTCCCGGGCCAGCAGCTTGCCCTTTTCAACCTGCTTGGCGGCGGCGCGCTCCCCGCCGCCCTGCTCGATCTCACGCCGCTGCGCGTCGATGATCCGCAGCCCGTTGCGCCAGTGGTCGCGGTTGGTCTCGAAGATTACGTCGCGGCGCGGATCGTGGTCGAGGACCTTGGGCATGCGGCACTCCTTGTGCGGCCTATTGTAGCCGCAGTCAGAAATTTTGAATTTTGAATTTTGAATTTTGAATTATCCATCACAACCTCCCCTGCAGGATCATTCGTGGCACCCCTGGCTACGCCGGGGCAAGCCCGGCTTGAGGCTCGACGGCGTTAGTCGGCGCACCGTCCGCGGACACCGGACGTGCCGTCTTTGACAATGTTGGGAACTCGGATCTCTGTTGCGAGCCAACTCAACGGGCCCAATCATTGTCATAGGGGGCACTCACGGGCAATAACGTCGAGAGAATCGGGATGTGGACGCAGGAATAATCTCTTCGGATAGAAGTCTGCTGCGGGCAAGCTTGCGAGCCACCGGATGCGGTAGAATCCTCGTCTCGACGGTGGGAGTGGGCATGGCCAAGATCAAGGTGCGCAGGATCAATCGCGAAGAGCTGCCGGGTGTGGCGATCCTGCGGGACGCCGTTGCGGCCGACCTCGCCGCCTTCCCGGCCAATCGCGGCACACTCGATCTCGACATGGAGATCGACCCCGACCTCCGCCACCTCATGGCCCACGACCCCGACGGGTTCTTCACGGCCATGGAACGCGACGAGACCCTCGGATTCGCGGCCTCTCACGTTCGCTCGCGCCAGTGCATCCTGTCCGATCTCTGGGTCCTTCCGCAACACCAGGGCAACGGTGCCGGCGGCGCCCTGCTCGACCGGACCCTCGCCTACGGCGAGCGCTCCGGCGCGCGGGAGTTCCTGGCCATGGTGCCGCCCGAACCCAGCATTCAGGCCCTGCTCCTGAGCCGCGGCTTCCGCCCGATGACGACGGTCTACCAGTTCACCATGGCCGCGGGGGCGGCCGAAGACCTCGCCGCAGTCCTCACACGGCTGCTGACGGGCAAGGACGTGACCTCGGATCTCTTCAACCGCCGCGGCCAGGCCGATCTCGACCGCATCGACCGCGTCACCCGCAACATCACCCGCGACGTCGACCACGTCCACTGGCTCAAGGAACGGCGTCTCAAAGCCGCCTTCGTGCAACAGGGACAGCGCATCGCCGCCTACGCCTACGGCGGCGTCGACCAGGTCGGCCCGGTCGCCGGCAGTACGCCGGACGCGGCTCTCTCCGGGCTCGGCTGGGCCCTCGATCTGGCCGTCGCCGCAGGCGCCTCGGGGTTCCTGACAATCCGGGTGCCCGCACCGTTCACCTCGGCGGTGGAAACGCTGCTTGACAGCGACGCCCACCTCGAGGCCACATTGCTGCTCTACGGCAGGGACGTTTCCCTGGCGCTCGACCGTTCCATTTTCGGACCCTCCTCCCTCCCATGAGCGGCGATCTGCGCCGTCCGGACGCCGACCGGCGGTACCGCGTCCACTACGAGGAAGAACTCAACGAACAGCAACTGGCGGTCGTCATGCACCCCGGCGGGCCGATGTTGGCTCTCGCCGGCGCCGGGACCGGCAAGACCCGCACGCTGGTGTATCGAACCTGCCGCTTGATCGAAGACGGAGTCCCTCCCGGCCGAATTCTCCTCCTGACCTTTACCAACAAAGCCGCAAGGGAAATGCTGGGCAGGGTCGAGCAACTGGTCGAGCACGGATCGACCCGGGTCACCGGCGGCACCTTCCACTCCGCGGGCCACCGAGTCCTGCGCCGTTACGCCGAGCTCCTCGGATACAGCCCGCGGTTTTCGATCCTCGACCGCGAGGACTCCACCGAGCTGATGGGGGCCGCCCTGGCGGATATCACGCCCGAGGTGCCGGGCAAACGCATGCCGCGACCGCGCCAGCTCGTCGACATCTACAGCTACATCATCAACACCGGCCACGATCTCGAGGAGGTCCTGACCGACCGCGCGCCATATTTTCTGGACCAGGCCGGGGTCATCGCCGACGTCTTCAAGCGTTTTCTCGAGCGCAAACGACAGAGCGACCTCATGGACTTCGACGACCTCCTGCTCAACTGGCTGCTGCTCCTCACCCGCTTCCCCCGCGCCCGCCAGGAGCTTCGCCAGGCCTTCGACCACATCCTGGTCGACGAGTACCAGGACACCAACCGGCTTCAGGCCGACATCGTCGATGCCATGCTCGGTCCCGAACGCAACGTCATGGTGGTCGGCGATGATGCCCAGGCGATCTACGCCTTTCGCGGCGCCGACTTCGAGAACATCCTCGGCTTTCCCGAGCGGCACACCGATTGCACGGTCTTTCGGCTCGAGACCAACTACCGGTCGGTGCCGCCCATCCTCGATCTGGCGAACGCCTCGATCGGCCACAACCAACGCCAGTTCCACAAGCTGCTGCGGCCCGCCCGGGAGGGCGGCGAGATGCCCTTCGAGGTCGCGGTCGCGACCCCCGAGGTTCAGGCATCGCACGTCGCCGATCAGGTGCTCGCACTGCGCGAGGAAGGCATCGAACTCGAAGACATGGCGGTCTTGTACCGCAACCACGGTCACTCGCTCGACCTCCAGGTCGAGCTGTCGCGGCGCAACATCCCGTTTCGGGTGCGCTCGGGCCTCCGGTTCTTCGAACACCGCCACGTCAAGGACGTCCTGGCCCACCTCCGATTCGTCGACAACCCCCGCGACGAGATCGCCTTTTCTCGGCTCGTCAAACTGCGGGACGGTTTCGGCCCGAGGCTGGCGTCGAGGGTCTGGGAAAGGATCGGCGGAGTCGACCCTCTGGAGAGACTCTGTCAACTCGATGTCGGGTCGCTGCGGTTGCCGAAGGGCGCCGCGGCGGCGTTTTCCGAACTCAAGACCCTGATCGACGATTTGGCCGGCCCGAAGCTCCTCGGCCAGCCCGGCGAAGCCGTTCGCCGGGTGGTCGAACTCTACTACTCGAAGTGGGCCCGGGCCCACCTCGAGAATGCCGGCTCCCGACTCGAAGACCTCGAGCAGCTGGCGCTGTTCGCCGACGGATATCCGGATATCAACGCCTTTTTGTCGGAGATCACGTTGCTCAACGACCTCTCCGGCGAGGACGCGACGGCCGGCCCGCCCGATGAAATGCTGACCCTGTCGACGGTCCATCAGGCCAAGGGCATCGAGTGGCGCGCGGTCTTCGTGATCTGGCTCGCTGAAGGGCGCTTCCCGAGCTACCGCACGGACGACGAGGAAGAGGAGAGGCGGCTCTTCTACGTCGCCGCCACCCGCGCCCGCGATCGGTTGTTTCTGGTGCGGCCGACGATCGCCCGCGACCGCTACCGGGTCGACGTGATCGTCGAACCGTCACGCTTCCTGCTCGAGTTGCCTGGGGAGGTTCGCGAACTGGTGACGGTTGCCGAGGAGCGTCCCTCGGATGGCCTCGACGCCCTTCCGGCCGGCGGACGCTACCGGTTGCCGGCCTTTCTGGAGACGACCGACCCCGATGGCGGCGATGACGTCAATTGACCGGTCAGCCTTTTCGGGGGTTGACACCCACAATTTCTTTTATTAGTATATGCTTTAATGGTTATGCAACTATTATTGTCTGAGTAGGAAAGGAAAATCATCATGGCAGTCACCGAATTGACCCAGGCCAATCTCGAGGAGACCATCAACAACAACGACACCGTCGTCATCGATTTCTGGGCGCCCTGGTGCGGGCCGTGCCAGACCTTCAAACCGATCTTCGAAAAAGCTGCGGAGAAGCACGAAGGTGCGGTTTTCGCGGCCTGCAACACCGAGGATCAATCGGAACTGGCGGCGATGTTCCAGATCCGCTCGATACCGACCCTGGTGGTCTTCAGAGAGGGCATCGGCATCTTCAGCCAGGCCGGGATGCTGCCCGCCGAGGCCCTGGATGAGCTGATGCACAAGGTGGGCGAGCTCGACATGACCGAGGTCCGGGCCGAGATCGAAAAACAGAAGGAAGCGGCAGTCGAAGCCTGATCCGGTCCGACAAACGTTCGACGCCGGGGCCCCGCCCCGGCGTTTTTCTTTCTGCTATAGTCCGCCACCGGAACTGAAGATGGTCGCGCAGCACACACCTCCACACCACGATCCTGAAAAAGTCCCGATGATCGGGTGGCTGACCGTCGTCCTCGCCTTCTCCCTCCCTCTCTACCGGCCCTGGTTGACGCTTGCGGCCACGCTCGTCATGCTCCTGTGGGTCTTCGGCGGCTCCCTGAAAACGGATTCGAGAAGGCTCAGAAGCCACCGGCTGACTCTGGCGATTGTCGTGTTCGTGGCTCTCAACCTGCTCTCGCTCGGGTGGTCGAGCGATCCGGCCGCCGGTCTCCGCTACGTGGCGAAATACCGGTATCTGTTGCTGGTACCGATGGTGGCCACCGCCGTGTCGGGGCTCTTTCGGAAACGGGCAGCCGCCGCCTTCCAGATCGGCGCCATCGCCTCGGTTGCGCTGTCGGCGGCCGTCCTCCTCGGGGCCCTGACCCTGGGCGATGCCCACCCCGGAGACCCTTCCGCCACCATGGCTCACCTGGATTTCACGCTCATCCTCGCTGTGTGCTCTCTGCTCGCTCTGACGCGGGCGCTGTATGGCGCGCCGTCGTGGAGCGGGCGGGCGCTGTGGCTCGCGGCCTCCGCCGTGACGGCCTCGGGGCTCCTGTTCAACATCGGCCGATCCGGCCAACTGGGATTTGCAGTCGGCCTGGGCGTGCTGCTTTTGCGGTGGGCGTTCGACGCATCGAGGCGGGTCTTCGCAGCGACGCTTCTGCTCGCGGTGGTGGGTGTGTGCGCAGTCTGGGTATTCGAGCCGCCGGCCGTCCAGCGCATGAGGGATGCACGACACGAGTTTCGCGCCGCCACTGTCGACAACGACTACCAGAACAATATCGGTGGCCGGCTTGCGGCCACGGTGGTGGCCGCCCGAATCGTCCGCGAACACCCGGTTCTGGGCACCGGCGCCGGCGGCAATATCCCGCTTTTCCGCCACTATCTCGATACCGAGTTCCAGGGCTTCAAACCGGCGATCTACTGGTACCGCCATTTCCACAACCAGTACGCGCAGATTGCGACCGAACTCGGGGTGGCCGGTCTGGCTTCCCTTGGCTGGATATTCTGGGTTCTGGTTCGCGGGCCCTATCGGTCTCGGGGCCTCGCAGCGGCTGCGTCTGTGGTCGCCGCGGTTTATCTGGTGGCATTCCTCGGCGAGCCTTTCCTCCACAAACAGATCCCGCTGGTAGCGTTCGCCCTCGTGACGGGCTTGATCTCCGGAGCGCAACTCGACGAGGAGGAAGACGGCACAACCCACATGGCGGCAGCCGATTCCTGAGAGTCGCGAAGCCTTGTGACGGAACTGGGTAGGGGCGGTATATATGCCGCCCGCGACGATCACGTCGCGACCCCCTGCCCATCACCCGATCTTCTGGTCCTGCTCCTGCTCCTCGAGCTGTCGGAGGCCTTGCCAGGTGGTTTCTTCCTCGTCGAACTCGGGGAGGACCGGAGGAATGCCGCGGGCCTCGTTGACCTGCCACCCCCACAGGATCGCGAATTTCATATAGGTCGAGTACGCCTGCAGGAGGCAGAAGACAACGCCCAACCCACCGTCGAGAATGCCGAACTGCAGGACGTAGGTCCGGAAGAAACGCCAGATCGGCCGCAAGAAGACCTCGAGCGCATTGGTCCTCTCGCCGTCCCGCCAACACTGAGCGGCGTTCCAATAGCCGTACTTCCCAAGACGGAAGGCGTACTCGTCGAAGCTGCGATCGACCATGAAATGTTCGATCGCGTTTTTCAGAATCGGGGTTTCGCCGGTCGTGTGCAGGACCGAGTGCACCCTGCGGTTTTCGTAGTAGGCCTTGCCGCGGCGGAACAGACGCGCCACCCGGTCGTGCTGCCACCCGGAAAATCGAATCCGCTCACCCATGATGT
The DNA here is from genome assembly GCA_963715955.1 of Candidatus Sulfomarinibacteraceae bacterium. Taxonomy (GTDB): domain Bacteria; phylum Acidobacteriota; class Thermoanaerobaculia; order Thermoanaerobaculales; family Sulfomarinibacteraceae; genus Sulfomarinibacter. Next base: position 240,252 of record CAVQSQ010000027.1, on the reverse strand, counting down.
AAACGTTGCGGTTCACCATGAAGCCATCGTAGGTGGGCCCGGCGGCGAGCAACGCTCTCACCTCTTCCCGCAACCCGGGTGTGCAGCGCTCATCGGAGTCGAGCAGAAAGATCCAGTCGTTTTCGACGTGTTGCATCGCCCAGTTTTTTTGCGCGCCGGCCCCGAAATAGGGTCGTTGGAACAACTTCACTTTTGGGTAACGGCCCGCGATCTCGGGTGTCGTGTCGGTGGAGAACGAGTCCACCAGGATGATCTCGTCGCACCAATCGAGCGACTCGATACAGTCGGCGATATTGTGCTCTTCGTTGAATGACGTGATCACGCCGCTGACCTTGGGGCTGCCGCCGCCGTGGGTGTTCACCTTGGACTCGTCCTCGCCTACCATCTGACCTCGCCCGTTCCGACGACCGGCCGATGCGGGACGGCGCCGCAGATTTAACGGTCGGAGCATCCTAACATAGTTGAAACAGTTGGCTTGTGTCGGGTTATGATGGAGTGATGGCCGACACACGGCAGCATGTACTGGTCGTCGGCGCAAAGGACGCCGGCCTGGAACGCGTCGCACCCATGTTGCGGCGCGCCGATTTCAGCGTCCACACCGTCGAGCCGTCACCTTTCCTCCACGATCTCGTCCTGAGCACCGCCTTCGAGCTCGTCGTGATCACCTATCCCCTCGAAGAGATCTCTCTCGACCACCTGATGCAGACCATTCGCAACGAGGGTTCGGCCTGCCACGATGCGGGGCTGCTCCTGCTCGCCAAACCGGACGACATGGACGAGGCGCAGTCACGCGTGGATGTCGGCGCCAACCGGGCGATCTGCACCGACTGGAACGAGGCCCGATTGTGGCGGGCGATCGGCGATCTGTTGGAAATCGCCCCGAGGGTGTCGATGCGGGTGTTGCTGCACGCGGATGTCGAGGTCACCCGCAACCGCAATCGTGCCATTTTCCAGACCGTCAACGTCTCCAGGTCGGGAGCTCTCCTCCAGGGACACGAGACCCTCGACCCCGGCACCAACTTCAACTTCCTTTTCAGGCTTCCCGGCGGCGGTCTGATCGACGGGACCGCCGAGGTCGTGCGGCGGACCAACTCCTCCCGCGAGGGCATCGAGGGCGTCGGCACCCGGTTCGCCGACATTCGCGATTCCAGTTTCGAGCGCCTGGTCGCCCACCTCAACCGCCAGATAGCACTCGGCAACAGAAGATAGACTCAGCGCACCAGCACCAGCGACAGCCACGGCCAGTAGGTGATGACCAGCACCGAAACAAGAAGAATGATCAGGAACGGGATCGTCGCCCGGTACAGCAACATGATCGGTTTGTCGAATCTGTAACTCGCGATGAAAAGGTTCATCCCGACCGGCGGCGTGCAGTAACCGATCTGCATGTTGGCGAGGAAGATCATCCCGAGGTGGATCGGGTCAATGCCGTACCCGGCGGCGATCGGGAGGATCAGCGGCACCACGATCACCAGTGCGGAGAAGATGTCGAGCATCATCCCGAGCGCGAGCAGGAAGAGGTTCAGCAGAATCAGGAACCCGAGTTTGGACGAGACGTGCGCCGTCACATATTCGAATAGGCGCGTCGGCACTTCCTGATCGATCATGAGGTTTGTCGAGGCCAGCGAGACCCCGAGGATGATGAGGATCCCGCCGACCAGCATCATCGAATCGCGCATGATCTCGGGCAGCCTTCGAATGGGGATGTCGCGGTAGACCAGGACCTCCACCACCAAAACGTAGAAGACCGTCACCACAGCCGCCTCGGACACTGCGAAGAAACCGCTGTACACCCCGCCCAACACGATCACCGGCAGCGGCATCTCCCAGATCGACTCGCGCAGAGCTGCGCCGAGCTCCCGTAAATTGAAGCGCGGCCGATCCGTCCGCTCGCGGACGAATCTCCCCTCTCGCATGCACCATATGGCCAGCAGGAACAACATCAACAGACCCGGCAGAATCCCGGCGACAAACAGCTTGTCGATCGACTGCTCGGCGATGATGCCGTAGAGAATCAGCGGCAGCGACGGCGCGAACAGCAAACCCAGGCTTCCCGACGTGGTGATGAGACCGAGGTTGAACTGCTCGCGGTAGCCGGCCTCGGCGATGGCGGGATACAAGAGCGCTCCCATGGCGATGATCGTCACTCCCGACGCGCCGGTGAAGGCGGTGAACAGCGCGCACACGAAGAGCGCGATCACCGCCAGCCCGCCGGGCATCCAACCGAGCAGGACATTCGACATCCTCACCAGCCGCCGCGGCGCCTGGCTCTCGCCCAGGATGTAGCCGGCAAAGGTGAACAACGGGATGGCGATCAACACCGGGATCTCCGACACCCGGAAGATCTCCATCGGCACCGCCATGAGGTCGATGTCCGCCCCGGCAAAGCCGATCAGGGCGCTCGCCGCGATGACGGCGAACAGCGGTGCACCCAGCACCGCCATCAGAAACAGGACGATGCCGACCAGAATCACAGCAGCTCCTCGGGCGCGCGGCTGAGCCGGAAATGTTCTACCGCGAGCAGGAGGTACCGCAGGGCGATGACTGCGAAGGCGACCGGGAGAATCGACTCGCAGACCCACACCGGAACGAAGGCGATGGCCATCCCACCGGCCTCTCTGTCGCCCATCATCAGACGAAATGCGCTCCAGGCCACCACCGCCGAAACCGCCGCGGTGAAGAGGTCGGTGACGACACGAATTCTGAATTTCCAGTGTTCAGGGAGAAATCGCGAAACGGCATCGATGGCGATCTGTTTGTCGCCGCGGGTCGCGACCATGGCGCCGATCATGCCCACCCAAAGGACCGCGACCCTCAGCAGAGGGTCGGCCCACAAAATGGCGCCGTCGAAGAGATTTCGCAGCACGATCTGCGTCCCGGCGACCAGGATCATCGCTGTCAGCAGGAGAACGAGCAGACCGTCCTCAATCACTGCAGTAGCGCGCTGCAGACGCGCCAGAACGGTCGGCTCCCGTTCGGTCATGACTATTCGCCGGCCGGGTGCGATGCTCGATACTCGGCCAACAACCGCTGAATCTCGGCGACGATCTTCGGATCGTAGTCGCGTTCGGCCAACAGCTTCCTGGTGGCCGTGGCTGCGATCTCGATCCACTCCGCACGAGTCTCGTCGGTCGGATCGACAAAGGTCGCACCCTGTTTGACGAGCGCGGCCCGGGCCTCTTGCTCGTCGGCGCGGGTCTTCCGATCCATACTGCTGGCGGCCTCGGCCAGCACCTCGGATACGATTTTCCGGTCGCCCGGGCTCAGCTTTTCAAAGGTCTTGTCCGAGATTGCGAGGGCGCCGCATACATAGGTGATGGGCAGGTCGGTGAAATAGGGGGCCTTGGTGAACCACTGCAGTGCGATGGCGCCGACCGGGGGCGCGGCCACCGTATCGATGAGCCCGGTCTGGAGACCGGTCAGTACGTCCGAAATCGGCAGCGGCACAGGTGACAGACCTGCCGCATTGACGATCGCCAGGCTGATCGGGTCATCCTGCGGGGCCCACGCCTTGCGGCCTCTCAGATCCGCGAAGGTCCGCGTCGGTTTGGCGGACATCAGGTAGGTGAAGCCGGTCTCGGTGATTCCGAAGACCACGAGACCGGATTTGGCCAGCTCGTCGATGAGGGAGGCGTCCATACGCTGCCGCACGTAATCGACTTCATCGAATGACCAGAACATCAACGGCAGGTTGTAGACGTCGAAATTCTGGTCGACTTCCGCCAGGCCGCCGGCCAGAAAAACGCCGCCCTGGAGCTGGCCGATACGGATCTTGCGCAGAACCGCGCTGTCCGAGCCCATCGTGCCCCCCGGGTAGAAGCGGAGACTCACCCGGCCGTCGGTGCGTTGGTCGATGAGGTCCGCCGCGGCCTGCAACTCGTTCATCCAGAAGGAACCGTCCGGCGCCATCGTCGCGATCTTGATCCTGGTCTCGGAGCCGGCCGCGGACGCCACCAGGAGCATCGTGCACAGAACCAGTCCTGCTCGTTTCATCGTCATGTATCAGTCTCCAAAATAGTCTTCCGAGTCGGCGAGGAGCGCCCTCGCCTTTTCCTGCGCGAGGGTGTTGGCCAGCGTGAGGCCGGGGGCCTCCGGATCGGCGTCGACGACCTCCCGGCAGAGCCGGTCATGAAGCTCCCGGTCGAACACCAACTTGGCGTAGTTTTCCGCCAGCAGCACCTTGGCCATCAGATTGCGGCCCCCTGACAGTTCGATCGCTCGCTCGAACGCCGCCCGTCCTTCTTCCGGTCTTCCACCCATGGCTTCGGGAAGAATCGTCGCCAGTACCCCGAGATACAGGAATGCCGAACCGTCGTCGTACGACTCGTCGAGCGCAACCACTCGTTGCATGATGGCATCGACGCGCGCCTTGTCGGCGACCGCCGCCCAGTCGCTCTTGTTGGACATGATCCACGTCGCCCAGGCCGCGCCGGCTCCGTAGAGGACGGGCAGATCTTTGGTGCCCATCGCGGACACCACGTTTTCAAACTCGTCGTACGGCGCGCTCCAGCTCCCGCACGCCGACCGGTCGCCGCTGCACAGGGCCCGCCAGCCGTAGTCGCGGCCCTTGATCGAGAGCTTTGCCGCGCGGTTGCGATCCTCGACGAAGGCGCCGGCGTAACTGGAATAGAGACCAGCTCCCGCGAGCAACAGATTCGTGTTGTCCGGGCTTTCCGCGATCAAACCGTCGATCAGGAGCAGATACGCTGGCGCCCCTTGCCGAACCGTCTCCGGGTCGTTTTGATTCAGGATCGCACCGGTGAGGCTGTCGGCGAGGCCGGCGGTGGCTGACGACATGACCGACGAGCAGCCCACCGAAAACCCGAGCACGACCGCGAGGACGGCCCAGCCGCCGCCTGCACCCTGTCCCCTCAACGACATGTAAATCGCCTCACCTGTGGATTCTCCTCGGAAGTGCGCACCCGGTATGGCTTATTGTACGGTATTCCGAGCCTACTGCGAAGACCCGAAACCGCCCTTCAGAGGGCCTCCCCGGGCAGTCGACCACCGATCGGCGGCCGATGCTGCGCCCGCCCTGGCATTGGTGATGATCGTCGTGCCCTGCGGGTTCCGCAACATCCTCACCGGTTCCGCCCGGTACGATCCGGCGAGACGGTACGGCCTGCCGGTATAGAGGGAGAGTATTTTCGAAATATACGAACGGGTCTCGGCGTAGGGAGGGACGCCCTGGTACTTTGACACCGCGCCCTCGCCCGCGTTGTAGGCGGCCAGGGCGAGCTGCAGGTTTCCCGAATAGCGGTTCACCAGTCGAGAGAATTCCTCGACTCCACCGCGGACGTTTTCCGCCGGATTGAACGGGTCGTCGACCTTGAGGCGTTTTGCGGTCGCCGGCATGAGCTGCATCAGCCCCATGGCTCCCTTGCGGCTGACCGCGTTGGGGTTGTAGCCGGACTCCACGTGAACCAGCGCATCGATCAGCTTCGGATCGACACCGTGCTCGGTGCTCACTTCCTGAACCAGCCTGCGCAACTCACCGCGCTCGACCGAAGCCTTCCGAGCTTCCGAAGCGGCGACGGCACCGTTGGCGCCTGCCGGCGGCGACGCCAGGAGGAGCCCGAGGCCCACGAGAACGCAGTCGAACCTTCTCACGCTACTATTATGACAGCACGCGCGCCGAAGGAGCCACTTTTGCCGGACGATCGTCAAAAATCCACGAATCTCGAGCTGTGTATCGACCGCATGAGGCGGGCCGGCGCAAGCCGGCCGGCGATCGCCTCCTTTGCGCTGCACTTCGAACGGGCGGCCGGTGGGGCGCTCGACTTCCTCGTCGAAGGGGACATCGAACCGGTCGCCGAGCTTCCCGACTCGTCGCGGTTCGGGGTTTATCGTGAGAGCGGCGAACGGGCCGTACAGCGGACGGTTGTGATCAAGCTCAACGGCGGTCTCGGAACCGGCATGGGGCTCGAAAGGGCGAAATCCCTGCTCGAGGTCCGCGACGGTCACACCTTTCTCGACCTGATCGCCCGCCAGATCCTGGCCACCCGGGCCGCCACCGGCGCGACGATCCCCTTGCTTCTGATGAACAGCTCGCGCACGGCGGCCGAATCTGAGGGCGTCCTTTCCGCCTATCCCGAACTCCCCCACCCCGATCTCCCGTCGGGCTTTCTCCAGAACCGGATCCCCAAGATCCTGGCGTCGGACATGTCGCCTGCAGAGCACCCCGGCCGAGAAGACCTGGAGTGGTGCCCCCCCGGTCACGGCGACCTCTTCACCGCGCTCGCCGATTCGGGCCTGCTCGCCCGGCTCCTGGAAAACGGTTTCGACTATGCCTTCGTCTCCAACGCCGACAATCTGGGTGCGGTCCTCGACCCCGACATCCTCGGATTCATGGACGAAAACAAGCATGATCTCGTGATGGAGGCCGCGGACCGATCGGCCGCGGACCGCAAGGGCGGCCACCTCTGCCGGCTGACCGACGGGCGTCTCGCCCTGCGCGAGTCCGCCCAGTGCAGACCGGACGACGAGGCGGCGTTTCAGGATATCGGCCGCCACCGTTTTTTCAATACCAACAACCTCTGGCTCCACCTGCCGTCGCTCGCGGCGGCACTCGACGAAAACGGTGGATTCCTCCCGCTCGCCACCATCGTCAACCACAAGCGGCTCGACCCGCGCGACCCGGACTCGCCGCCGGTGCTCCAGCTCGAGACCGCGATGGGCGCCGCGGTCTCTTTCTTCGAAAAGGCGGCCGCCGTCAGGGTCCCGAGGCGGCGATTTTCACCGGTCAAGAACACCGATGACCTGCTGGCCGTGCGTTCCGACGCCTACCGGCTGACCGACGACTGGCTCGTGGTGCTCCACCCCGACCGCACGGCGCCGCCCGTCATCGATCTCGACGCCCGCTACTTCAAGATGATCGACGACTTCGAACACCGCTTCCCGGCCGGTCCCCCGTCTCTCCAATGCTGCGACCGCCTCAGCATCGAGGGCGACATCACCTTCGGCAAAGGCATCACGATCGAAGGCACGACCTCCGTGCGTTCCGACACGACGGCATCAATACCCCACGGCTCTGTCCTGTCCGGAGAAATCCATCTTTGACTGCAATTCTCACCGGTCGGCCCACGCACCTACCGCCAGCACGGGCCGCTGATGCTACGCCTGGATTTGTATTCGTGGGATGTGCCGACCGGTGAGAATTGCTATTGGAGGCGACGCCCGGATTCGAACCGGGGATAAGGGCTTTGCAGGCCCCTGCCTTACCACTTGGCGACGTCGCCTTCAGCAATCGACAGTCTAATTGGAGATCGTTCGATTTGCAATTCTCCCGGGTCGGACAGCTCTCGCGTCACGGTCCGGGTTGAGTTTCGGGGGCTCCTGTTGCGGCCGGGTGAAGTGAGGGCTTCAGAGAACTCCGCTTCAGGGGCTCGAATCTCGCGTTTTCATTACCATCCGGCACGTTACGCTTCGATTTCACTCGGATGATCTGGACCCTCTCTGCGTCGATCCCCCTCAATTGAGCCCAGGAATCGAGACTCCGCTGCGCTTTCTGGAGGTCACCCCTCCGCTGGAGTCCGAAGCTCGCGAAATCCCATCCGGGTGGGCGGACGCCACTGTAGCCGTTGACCGTCGGCACGCCCGTTCGTTGTTGGGCCAACATCGCGTCGAGCTGGAACCAGTTCCATCTGCGGCTGCTACCCTTCGGAAGAACAAGGAAGGCCTCGGCTGTGGGATCGACGCGCCCCACAATCGCTGCCACCCGGGATTCGGCCACGTCCACTTCCACCGAGTTCGTGGTGACACCCTGCTCGAGGCAGGCGAGCAGGGCGACTGCAGTGACGGCCCATCCGCGGATTCCGGTGGGGCGATGGCTGACCATCCAGGCAATGGCAATCCCGGCGGGGATCGCCATCAGCATCCCAATGCGGCAGACCGCCCGGATCCCCTGGAACGGCGGGAACGCGAGGTACACGATCGTCCACAGGCGAATCCCGGCGGGAAACATCGTGAGCAGCACGCCAAGCGCCAGCATGACGGTGAACGTCAGTCGGACACCCGGTCGGACACGTGTCTTCCAGCCGACCCAGAGCAGGCAACCCGTGGTGATGAGTCCGAGGCCGATCGCGTGCTCGTGCCGTGCGGAGAGGTGGTGGATCACGGGAAAATCCGACATCCATCCATACCACCACGATTTGCCGCTCACAAACAGGTACGAAACCAGCCGCGGCAGCGTGTCGAGCGCGACCCGCGGACGGCGCACGCCGGCCATGCCCGCTGCCTCAAGGTAGTGGGACGCCGCCGGGAGCACCAACACCGCCGCCCCGCACGAAGCCGCCACGATAGCTCTCCAGTCGCTCCGAATCAGGTCGGCGAGGACCCGTCTGGATTGAGGGGCGACCAGAGCCGCCGCGACCGACCCGGTGAAGATCGCGAGCGCAAAGACAAAGTTGTAGTAGCCGCCGTACAGCTGGGCCACGAGGCACCCGAACAACGCGGCGACCGCCCACCGGCGGTGGCGGGCCTTCCCCGGGGCCCCTGCATACTCCACCAGCCGCCACACCGCCCACACCGCCCCGATGACGTAGAAGATCGGGAGCATCTGCTGGTGTCCGAGCTGGGTGATCCGCGAGGCCGCAAAGCTGATGACGAACGACCCCAGCGCCGACCCGAGCCGATCGAAGCCCGAGCACCGTCGAAGCAACAAATAGCCAACAAGGAAATTGCAGGTCGCGACACTGATCATCCACAACTGAAAACTCAGTACCTGGCCGCTCCCGAGAGCCCGCCACGGCCAGTACAAGGGCCCAAAGGAGACCATCAAATCGCCGAAAGCCAGCGTATTGGGGGCCGGATAGAAAAACGCAGGGTTCCACAGGTTGACGCCTGGTGTGTCGGTCAACCAGAGCCAGCCGTGTTCGAGGAGGTACGCGTTGAGGCGCGTGTCTCCAAGATCGGTCTGCAACCGGGAGAAGCCGGAACCGATCGTCGGATGAAATGCCATAGCCAGTCCTGCAGCAAGCACCGCCGCTGGAATCAGAGCCTGTCGGAGTCGTCTCAACCCGGCTGAAAATGCCCTCCCGATCCGGTTGTCGGAATGCGCCGTCATGACTCGGGGACTTCCCGGGTTGAAAACGGCCGAAGACGTGTGGAAGGGGGGGGTTGATTGGAGCGGGAGACGGGATTTGAACCCGCGACGTCAACCTTGGCAAGGTTGCACTCTACCACTGAGTTACTCCCGCTCAGTGTCCCCAGTGGGGAGCGGTAATCTAACAATGTCGTCCTCCGGTGTCAACCGTCGGACTCGTGGATACAAGATACAGGGTGCAGGATTCAGGATTCATCGCACAGGGCCCGTGGCATCCCGGGCGGGCAATCTACGTTCTCGTTGCATCCTGCATCCTGCATCACTCTTGTCCAAGACGGCATCGTGGACTGCTCGAAATCACATTCAGGCTCCACCTCGACCGCGGCGGGTCTGATGGTGGGCCAAGGCCCACCCTACCTCGGAGCCAGGTTTCGAGCGGGTTTGTAGGGTGGGCCTTGGCCCACCTTCAGAGATGTTTCCTGCATCTCGGATCACCCGTGTCTCAGTACGAGACCTTGACAGCCGTCTTCGGTTGTTGAGGACCTCTTTCTGAAAATGGCATTGACCGATCCTCAACCTCAGCGTTTTCAGTACGGCAGGGTCAAACCACGATCTGTTTTGGACAGCAGTGATCCTGCACCCTGGATCCTGTGACCTGCATCCCCGGCGGTGCACCGCCGGGGTTGTCACATCGAGATCTCCGGCCCTGCCCCCTCCTCTTCTTTCGCGCGCGACGCATCCCAGATCACGTACACGGCCAGGGCGACGAACATCCCGAGGCCCAGCCAGTTGCCCGCCGGGCCGCTCATGCCGAAGCTGAAGACCTCGAAACCGCGCCAGTCGGCGAACATCCGTAAGACTCCGTCGCTGACGCCCGCCAGAGCGCCACCCGCGATCAGCCCCGATGCGATCAGGGTGCCGCGGTTGTTCCTCGCCTTGCGGGCGTCCTCCGAGGGCGCCTTGCGCCGCACGTATTCCGCCACCAGAGCGCCGAACAGGATCGGAGTGTTGAGCTCGATCGGCAGGTACATCCCGAGGGCGAAGGCCAGGGCGGACACCCCCAGCATCTCGACGATCAGGGCGATCGCCGCGCCCACTCCATACAGCAACCACGGCGCCTCGGCGCTCGACATCACACTCTGGATCACCGCCGCCATCGCGTTCGCCTGAGGCGCCGGCATGGGCGTCGGGTGCTGCACGGAAGCCGTATAACCGTAGACCTTGGCGAAGAGCATGATCATGGCGGTGACCGTGATCGACGATACGGCGGCGCCGACGATGTTCGCCCACTGGATCCTCCGCGGAGTCGCCCCGAGCCAGTAGCTGACCTTGAACTCCGTCACCAGGGAGCCGGTCATCGACAGCGCGGTGCACACGACCCCGCCGATGAGCAGGGTCGCCAGCATGCCCTCGGGGCCCGACAGTCCGAGCTTGGCGAGCACCACGGCCGCCACGATCAGGGTCGTCAGCGTCATGCCGGAGATCGGCGTGATCGAGATCATGGCCACCGCCCACGCCGACACCGCGGCGAAGAGGAAGGTGATCACCAAGGTCAGAATCAGACTGAGGGTCGCCAGTTTGGTGGCGCCGGGGATCCCCGCCAACACCGAAAACCGGAAGTAGATCCAGATCGCCACCGCGACCGCGGCCATCATGATCGCCACCATCCCCATCGGAATGTCGGAGTCCGTGCGGTGGGTGGAGTGCTTGAGCCCGCCCGAAGCCAGTTTGCGGATCTCGGCGAAGGCCTTGTTCATGGCCTGCACCATCACCGGCGACATCTTGACGATGGAGATGATGCCCGCCATGAAGATCCCACCGATACCGATGAAGCGCACGTAGTTGCTGAAGATGTCTTCGGCGCTCATCTCGGAGATCGGGGCCAGCCCATCGGCAAGCGGGCCCGGGATGTAATTCCCGAACCACGCGACCAGCGGGATGAGGACGAAGTAGCCGAGAAACGAACCCGCGCAGATGATCGAGGCATACCGCACGCCGATGATGTAGCCGAGACCGAGCACAGCCGCCGACGTGTTGATCGCGAAGACCGCCTTGACCTTGTGCGTGAGGCCGTCCAGCGAACCGACCAACCCCGTCGTGAACACGTCGCGCCAGGCGCCGAAGCTGAGTGCCAGCTTGTCGAACAGAAAACCGATCCCCATCGAGGTCACCAGCATCTTCGCCTGCTGTCCGCCCCGCTCTCCGGTCATCAGGATCTCGGTGATGGCGGTGCCTTCGGGGAAAGGCAGCTTGCCGTGCATCTCGGCCACGAAGTAGCGGCGAAACGGGATCAGCATCAGGACGCCGAGGATCGCCCCGAGAAACGGCACCAGGAAGATCTGGAGAAATGACGAGCGGTCCTGCAGACCGAGCACATAGATCGCCGGCATCGTGAACACCGACCCGCCGACCAGGATGCCGGAGGTGGCGCCGATGGTGAGGATGTTGACGTTCTCGAGCAGGGTCGACTTTCGCGCCAACAGCGCCGAGGCACCGATCGCGAGAATCGAGATCGGAATCGCCGACTCGATGCCCTGACCGAGCTTGAGAGCGATATAGGCCGCCGCCGCCGAAAACAGCACCGCCATCCCGAATCCGATCGCGGCGGATCTCAAGGTCACCTCGAGGACGCCCCGTTCCTCCGGAATCACGGGCGTGTAGGTCTCACCCGATTTCAGCTCGCGGTAGGCGTTCTCCGGCAGGCTCAGCTTCTGCTCGTCGTTCATGCGTGCTCCAACAGATACGAGACCGGTCGGCATTCTACCTCGCCCGCACGAACGGGTGTTGGATGTTCGATGTTGGATGTTGGATATCAGATGTTAGACGTTGGATGCCTGGTTTTTCCGCCAGCCGGGGCACCAGATGTCTGCAAGCCTCATCCTCGTCGGGACGGGCCGAAGAATCCAAGATCCAAGATCCAACATCAGGTTGGCGGGTGTCCGCCCGCCCGCCGTCACTTCTTCTTTTTCTTGGTCGCCTTTTTCTTCTTGGTGGTGCCGAGGGCAGCCTGGAGCTGGGCGCCGAAACCGGTCATGTTCGGCTCCGACCCGCCGTCCGCATCCATGTGTTGGCTGTACTCCTGGCGCTCGAGGTCGCTCTTGTAGGCGCGCACCGAGAGGCTGATCCGGCGCCGATCGGGATCCACGGACATCAGCTTGAGGTGGATCTTCTCGCCCGGGCTGAAGGCCGTTCGGGGGTCGGCGTCCCGCTCCATTCCGAGCTCCGAGATCGGGATCAGACCGCTGAGTCCCGGTTCGAGCTCGACGAAGACGCCGAAGTCCGCTCCGTTTTCGACCGTGCCCTCGACGACCTGGCCCTCCCGGTAACGCATCTCGATGCGTTCCCACGGGTCGCGATCGGGGATCTGGCGCATGGTCAGGCTGATGCGGCGGTTTTCGGTATCGACCTCGCGCACCCACCCGGAAACGGTCTGGCCCGTCTCCAGCGACGCCAGCTCCATACCGGGGTTGAGCTGGCTGACGTGAAGGAGACCGTCCATGCCCGGTTCGATCTCGACGAATGCGCCGAAATCGGTTTTGCGCACGATCGACCCCTCGAATGGGCCTCCGGCCGGGCAACGCTCGGCGACCGTGCTCCAGGGGTCCTCTACCAGCGCTTTCATACTCAGGGAGATACGGTCTTTCTGGCGATCGAGCTCGAGCACCTTGACCGTGACCTGCTGCTCCATCTCCAGCAGATCCCGCGGGTGGTTGACCCGCTGGTGCGCGATTTCGGTGACGTGAACCAGACCATCGACCCCGCCGAGGTCGACAAAAGCGCCGAAGTCGGTCAGCGAACGCACCCTTCCTTCGACCTCGGCACCGACCTCGAGCGTTGCCCACGCCGCGTCACTCAGCTTCGCCTTTTCTTCGCGCAGGTGAGCCGCCCGGGACACCACCAACTGTTGACCGTCGGGTTGGTACTCCAAAACCTTGAAGGTGTAGGTCTGGCCGAGGTGGCTGTCGAGATCGTCAACCCGGACGTCGGAGATATGAGACATCGGGCAGAAGCCGCGAACGCCGGAGATCACGACGTCGAAGCCTCCTTTACGGCGCCCGGTGACCTTGCCCTCGACCGGTTCGCCCGAAGCGACGGCGTCGTTCAAACGCTCCTTGAGCTTGGCTTCGAGAGCGAGTCGCCGGGAGACCCGGATCTCTTCACCGCTCGAGACCACAACGACCTCCACCGGGTCGCCCGTGCCGAGATCGTCGATCTCCGATCGATCCAACACCGCCTCGGATTTGCCGGAGACATCGACCAGAGCGACATCGCCGTGGATGGCGACGATGGTCCCCTGGATGACGTCGCCGGGTCGGTGCTCTTCGGCATCGAGGCTGTCGCGCAGCGCGAGCTCGAACTCGTTCATCTGGTTCATGTTTTTGTTGGTTTCCTCGGTCATGGCAGGCCTCGCAGGCGGAACTTCACCGCACCTTCACGCACGGGAGCAGGAGAATAGCACAGATATGAATTCGGAATTCGGAATTTGGATGAAGACCCGTGTTCCTGTTGCGTCGCCCGGCTGGGGCCGGCCGTCCTCCTGAACAGGATCAATTGGAGCGCCGTCCGCTCGCTGGGAACCAGCGGTGGTTGGGAGCGAATTCCGAATTCCGAATTTGCGCGTGCGCTGACGCGGACCTGCATCAGCAGGTCCGCGTCAGCGCACGCGCCAGACGATCTCGCCGCCGACGATGGTCGCAGCGGGCCAACCCTTGAGCCGCATCCCCGCGAACGGTGTGTTGCGGCTCGTCGACTTGAAAGCCGACGGGTCGACCGTCTTCAGCGCCCGCAGATCGAGCACCGTCAGATCCGCGGGGGAGCCTTCACGCAGGGTGCCGCCGGGAAGACCGAAGATCTCGGCCGGTCGCGTCGACATCAGGCGCACCAGCTGCATCAGCCCGATGACGCGGCCATGCACCAGCCGGTTGAGGGCCAGCGGCACCGCGGTCTCGAGGCCGACGATGCCGAAAGGGGCGTCCGCAAAGTCGTGTTCCTTCTCGTCGGCGTGGTGGGGCTCGTGGTCGGACACGATGGCGTCCACCGTCCCGTCGTACACCGCCTGCAGGATGGACTCGACATCCGCAGCGCTGCGGAAAGGTGGGTTGGTCTTCCAGTTGGGGTCGTACCCCGCGCCCGCCACGTCCTCGTCGGTCAAAACGAACTGGTGGGCGGCGACTTCGCAGCTCACCGCGAGGCCGCGGCTCTTCGCCGTCCGAACCAGGTCGAGGGAGGTCGATGTCGACAGGTGGCAGAGGTGGAGCCGCCCACCGGTGAGTTCCGCCAACAGGACGTCCCGCGCGACCATGACCTCTTCGGCGGTGGTGGGCATCCCGCGCAGCCCGATCCTCGTCGAGACCCCGCCCTCGTGCATCGATCCGCCGTCCGTCAACTCGAGGTCTTCTTCGTGGGCGGCGACCGGAACGTCGAAGCTGCGGGCGTATTCCAGGGCACGCCGGAAGAGCTGGGAATTGCGAACCGGCTTGTGATTGTCGGAAACCGCCACGGCGCCGGCCCGAACCATCTCGCCGATCTCGGCCATCTCCTCGCCGGCCAGCCCCTTTGAAACCGCACCCACCGGGTAGACCCGGGCGAGAGCCGCCTGTTCCGCCCGTCTGAGGATGAACGCGGTCACCGACGGGTCGTCGTTGACCGGCTTGGTGTCGGGCATGGCACAGACCGCGGTAAAGCCCCCGGCGACCGCCGCCCGGCACCCACTTTGGATGGTCTCCTTGTGCTCTGCTCCAGGTTCCCGCAGGTGGGCGTGGAGATCGATGAAGCCCGGCGCCACGACCAGCCCCGCGGCGTCGAAGACCCTGGTCTTTGCCGGCACCGTCAGGCGTTCGCTGACCGACGCGATCACTCCGTCCTCGACGAGGATGTCCATCCCCTGATCGAGGCCCTGGCTCGGATCGACGACCCGGCCGTTACGAATCAGAAGCCGCTTCACTGCGTCCTCCGGCAAGCAGGTAGAGAATGGCCATCCGGATCGCCACGCCGTTGGTCACCTGATCGAGGATCACGGACCGCGGGCCGTCCGCCACTCCGGAATCGATTTCGACGCCGCGGTTCATGGGGCCGGGGTGCATCACGATCGCGTGCTCTGCGGCGAGATCCAGCCGTTCGGGGGTGAGGGCGAAGAAATCGAAATACTCGCGCATCGAGGGGAAATTGACCCGCTTCTGACGCTCGAGCTGGATGCGAAGCATCATCACGACGTCGGCGCCCTCGAGGGCGGGTTCCAGCCGAACGTGGGGAATGACCCCGAGCTCTTCCACATCGAGGGGCAGCAGGGATGCCGGCGCCACGAACCGAACCTCGGCGCCCATCTTCCCGAGCAGAAAGGCGTTGGATCTCGCCACCCGCGAGTGACGAATGTCGCCTGCGATCACCACCTTAAGGCCTTCCAGGCTGCCGAAACGCTGGCGCATCGTGAACGCGTCGAGAAGCGCCTGGGTCGGGTGTTCGTTGATGCCGTCGCCCGCATTGATGATCGAGGCCGGCACGACACCGGCCAGACGGTGCGGCGCCCCGGAGTGCGGGTGCCTGATGACGATGAAGTCCGGGGCCATCGCCATCAGATTGCGGGCGGTGTCGAACAGGGTCTCGCCCTTGCTCACCGACGAACTCGAGGCCGCGAAGTTCAAGGTGTCGGCGGAGAGTCGTTTTTCGGCCACCTCGAAGGAGAACCGGGTCCGGGTCGATGCCTCCATGAAGAGATTGACCACCGTGTAGCCACGAAGCGCAGGGACCTTTTTGATCGGTCGCTTGGCGACCTCGAGCAGCTCTTCGGCGGTGTCGAGGATGAGCTGGATCTCACCCGGGACCAGATGGCTGATCCCGACCACGTCCTTGCCGGCGAGACCCGCTGCCGCTTCAACCGGCATGTTCGACCTCCCGGCCGATCCAGATACCGTCGACCCCGTCGGTCTCCTTGAGCCGCACCTGGACGTCCTCGTCGCGAGTCGTCTCCAGCGACCTTCCCACCACATCGGCGGCGATCGGCAGTTCCCGATGCCCCCTGTCCACCAACACCGCCAACCGCACGGCCAGAGGGCGCCCGTAGTCGATCAGCGTGTCGAGCGCAGCCCGGATCGTGCGACCCGTGAAAAGCACGTCATCCACAAGGTAGATGATGCGGTCATCGATGTTCGAAGGCAGCACGGTCTTCTTGAGCACCGGTTGCTGGTGCGCCGGCCGCCACGGTCCGACGTCGTCGCGGTAGAGGGTGATGTCCAGCCGCCCCACCGCTACTTTGTGACCGGTGGCTTCTTCGAGGGCACGCGCCAGACGATCCGCCAGCGGCACGCCGCGGGTGTGGATGCCCACCAACATGACGTTGTCGCCGTCACGTTCGAGAATCTCCGCGGCCATTCGCGCCACCGTCCGCGCCATCCCGGCCTCGTCCAGCAGCGCCTGGAGCACCGTCGACCCAGTTTGAGGCTTCACCTTTCCATCCCCACTGCGGCCCACAAAAAAAGCTCCCCGAAGCGGGAAGCGCAGTTGCGGAATTTCGTCGGTCGAACTCCCATTTCGGGCATGGTAGCACACCAAAAAATCCCTTGGATTTTTTGGAATTAGGAATTCGGAATTAGGAATTCGGAATTCCATCGCAAGCGTCCCGTTCCGAGGAGGTTGGGAGTGCGATATCCAGGAATTCATCTCCGAGAACGTATTTGGGCAGCACCCCGAAAACGGGCCGATGGAGGGTGGGCCGACATTCCGAATTCCGAATTCCGAATTCAGAATTTCTGCGGGTATGATATCGCCCGATGACCGACTCCCTCCCCGCCCGCACGTCCGACCGCCTCATGATTCTGATGGCGGCCCTGCTCTTTTCAACCGGTGGAGCGGCCGTCAAGGCATGTTCCCTGGCCGCCTGGCAGGTGGCGAGCTTCCGGTCGGGGATCGCGGCGGTGACACTGCTACTGGTTCTGCCGGCGGCTCGCCGCGGATGGGGCTGGCGCACCTGGTTGGTCGGCGCCGCCTATGCCGGCACGATGATCTCGTATGTCCTCGCCAACAAGATGACCACGGCCGCCAACGCAATTTTCCTGCAGAGCTCGGCGCCGCTGTACATCCTGCTGTTGAGCCCGCTCCTGCTCAAGGAGACGATTCGCCGCCGCGATGTGGTCTTCATGCTTTCTCTCGCCGCCGGGATGTCCCTGTTCTTCGTCGGTTCCCAGCCGGAGTCGATGACTGCTCCCGACCCGGTGGCGGGTAATTTCGTCGCCGCGGCGACCGGATTTTTCTGGGCCTTCACGATCCTCGGCCTGAGGTGGCTGGGACGAGCGGGCAACAGCCAGGAAGCTGGCGGGACCGCCGCCTCGGCGGTCGTCTGCGGCAATATCATCGCCTGCCTGACGGCCTTGCCGTTCGCGCTCCCCCTCGGGCCGACATCGACGACCGACTGGGCCGTGGTCGGCTTTCTCGGCGTCTTTCAGATTGCGGTGGCCTACGTGTTCATGGTCAACGGGATGCGGCGGGTGGGCGCTTTCGAGGGATCGCTCCTGTTGTTGCTCGAACCGATTCTCAGCCCATTGTGGGCGTGGCTGATGCACGGCGAGCAACCTACCGCGTGGGCATCGATCGGGGGCGCCATCATCATCTGCGCCACCGCCGTGTTCACGATTCTCCGCGGCGGCAGCCGTGCCGTCAGGCAGTCCCCCGACAGATGATCCTCACTCGTCGGGCCCTTCGCCGTGGACTACCGTCACCACCGTGTGCAACCCCCCACGGAGCCGGTAGTCGAGTTCCACCTCCATCCACTGCGGTGCGCAACTGGCGACCAGGTCCTCGAGCACCCGGTTGGCGGCGTGCTCCTGGTAGATGCCGACGTTGCGATAGCCCGTCAGGTAGTACTTCAAGGACTTGAGCTCGATGCAGACATCCGACGGGAGATACCGAACGGCTAGTGTGCCGTAATCGGGAAGCCCGGAAAACGGACAAACGCAGCTCCACTCGTCGGTTTCGATCTCCACCAGAGCCTCGCGCGCCGGGTATTCGTAAGGAAACGTCTCCAACACCTCTGGCGTGAGCTTGTCCGGGCCATCGAATGCAAATGTCCGTCCTTCTGCTTCGACCATGAGCGCCTCCTTGGGTGATCCTATCAACATCGTGGAGACGCCTTGCATTCTCGCCGCCGGAACCCATATTAATTCCACAGGCACATCCAACGAAAGGGGGTCCGCCATGCGTTGGATTTACGCGTGTCCTCAGTGCGACGCGATGCTCAACCCCGGCGAAATGGTGGTGTTGATCGGCGAGTGCGGCCCTCACCGGGTTCTGATCGGATTTCACCCCGAACCGGGAAACTATCAGGCCTACCTGCCGCCCGGGCTCGAGCTCGAGGAGGGCTCACTGTGGTCATTTTACTGTCCCGTGTGTTCGCGGAGCCTGGCGATGGAATGTGCCCCGGAGTTGTGCGCCCTCGACCTGGCGACCCAGGGCGTTCGCCACCGCCTCTTTTTCTCGCGGACGGCGGGCGAGCACGCGACCTTTGTCATCTCCGCCGAAGGCCTCGAGAGCCACGGCCCGGATGCCGATCGGCACTCGCTGCAGCTCCTCGAGCTGGTGTGAGCACCCCGGCAAGGGATGCGGGAAACGAGAACACCCGGTCTTCACCGAATCGTGGGCTATGGGCTATGGGCTTTGGGGCCTTTCCGCGACCCTGGTGAGCAACAGGAGCAAATGAACAGCCATAGCCCATAGCGCAGGGCTCACCGCCCCACTGCCCCATCGCCGCACTGCCTCACTCCGTGTACGATAGAGCCGTGGATGCACGACGCCGCGACCATATTCTGAGGTCTCTCGGACTCGGTCTCGCCGTGCTCGGCCTCGGGACCCTCGGCTACATGGTGATCGAGGACCAGGGCGTGCTCAACGCGTTCTACATGACCGCCATCACGGTCACCACCGTCGGGTTCCGCGAGGCCTTTCCGCTGTCGCCGGCCGGCCAGGCCTTCACCGTCCTGCTCGCCTTCGGAGGCATCGGGGTCATTCTCCTGATCGCCACCGAGGCGGCCCGCGCCATTCTCGACACCGATATCAGCCGCATCATCGGCCTGCGAAGGGACCTGACCATGATCAAGAAGATGACCGGCCACATCGTGGTCTGCGGCTACGGCCGCATGGGGCGGGCCGTGGTGGAGGTCTTTCGCGACCGCGGCATCCCCTTCGCCGTGGTCGAACTCAAGACGGAGCGCTGCCAGGAGCTCGAGGAGGCCCACCTTCCCGTGGTCCGCGGCGACGCCACCCACGAAGACGTACTGCGCGACGCAGGCGTCGAGCGTGCCAAGACCTTCATCGCCTGTCTCGCCGACGACGCCCACAATGTGTACTCGATACTGATCGCACGCCAGCTCAACCCCGACATCACCATCATCGCCCGTGCGGTCGAAGACGGCGCGGAAAAACGCCTCGAGCTCGCCGGCGCGGACCGTGTGCTCAACCCGTACCGGGTCGGCGGCACGCGGTTGGCTCTTACCGCTCTCAAACCCACCGTGACCGATTTTGTCGAAGCCTCGCTGATGGGCTCGTCGATGGAGCTCGAACTGGCCGAGGTCAAAGTTCATCCATCCTCAGACCTTGTCGGCAAGACCCTCGCGGGCGCCGGGGTCCGCCAGCGATTCGGGATCATCGTCGTCGCCCTCAAACACGGAGACAAGAACATCTTCAACCCGGGCCCCGACGAGACCATCGAGGCCGGCGATGTTCTGGTCGCGCTCGGACCGGTCAACGCCCTCGACGGGATCGAAAAAGCCACTCAATAATTTTGAATTCTCAATTTTGAATTTTGAATTACGGACGCGACTCCATACCGACAATTGAGGTTCGAGTGCCCCGGATGGTCGGAACCGTGTGCGGCGGAGGTGCCGTTTGTCGCATTGTTTGAACCCGTCTGTCTCCGGTCCTCGAAGCATTCCAGGGCGAACAATGCGACGGGTGGCACCTCCCGGGAACCGCGCCCTCAAAGTCAGCTTCGGAAACCCGTGGGAAAAGCGGCCTACCCGCCCACCGTTACCAATTTCCCCGGATACGCGTTCACGGCCGCACCGAGCACCTTCATCGCCCGTGTGAGAGTCTCGGCCTTGTACATGAAGGCGACGCGAACCTCGTCGACGCCGAGACCGGGAGTGACGTAGAAGCCCTCGCCCGGCGCCAGACACACGGTCTCGCCGTCGAGCGAGAAATCGCGCAGCAGGAAGACCGCGAACTCCTCGCAGCTGTCGATGGGCAACCGGGTCATGGTGTAGAACGAGCCCTCGGAGAGGTGCGGGCTGACGCCTTCGATGGCCGACAGGCCCTTGAAGACTGCATCCCGCCGGCCCTCGTACTCGCCGCACAGCCTTTCGGAATAGGCGCGCCCGTTTTCGAGCATCGGCACCACCATCAGCTGCTCGGCGGTGGGCACCGAAAGCCGCGCCTGGCAGAAGCGCAGCGCCACATCGAGCACCTCGCGGTTGTGGGTCGCCATGCAGCCGATCCTGACCCCGCAGGCGTTGAACCGTTTGGAAACGCTGTCGACGACGATGATCCGCTGCGCGAGTTCGTCGAATTCGGTGAAGCTGCGGACCTTGCCGCCGCCGAAGACGAACTCGCGATAGACCTCGTCGCAGATCACGAAGAGGTCGTTCTCCAGGGCCACCTGTGCAACAGCTTCCAGCTCTTCCGCGGTGTACACCGTACCGGTAGGATTCGACGGGTTGCACAACAAGATGGCCTTGGTGTCTGGGGTGAGGCTCGCGCGCAACCTGTCGATCGACCCGAAGTGGTAGCCGTCCTCCACTTTGAGGGTGATGGGGACCATCGTGACGTCGGCCTGCGCCGCAAAGCTCAGATAGTTCGTGTAGCAGGGCTCGAACACCAGCACCTCGCCGCCGCCACCGGCCACGATCGCGAGAATGAACGTAATCGCTTCGCTGGCGCCCGCGGTGACCAGGATCTCATCGGCCGCAAACCCGATACCCCAGCTCGCGAAGAACGCGCTCCACGCTTCCCTCGCCACCGCAAGGCCTTCGCTCGGCGCGTAGGCCAGGGTCGCCAGCGACAGGCCGTGCAACTCGGCGATCATCTCGGGCGGCGTCGGCATGTCGGGTTGGCCGATGTTGAGATAGATCACGTTGGTGCCGCGGCCCTCGGCCGCGCGGGCGTGCGGCGCCAGCTTGCGGATCGGCGAAGCCTGCAATTTCGAAGACTTTGCGGAGAGAGACGGCATGAGCGACCTCCAAGGGGCTACGCCCTCGGGAGATTGTAGCTCAGCGCCGGGATTTCGGACTTCGGATCTCGGATTTCGAATTCGTCCCGGCGTCCTGCCGGGAAAGGGCGCGGAATACCGGCTGCAGTCGTCAAACACCGTACAATGACCACAGAATCGGGAGACTCGATGTACTCATTTCGAAAATGGAAAGAAAAGTACGGCAAGGTCACCCTGTCCGCCCTGTGGGACCTCTTCATGGTGTGGGTGGTCTTCATCAACCTGTGCCTCATCCTCTTCGATCTGACCTACCTGTGGATGCGGCCCACCTATTTCAAATATGTGCCGGTCGTGACCCGCGTCTGGGACCCGGTGCTCGGCATCCGGCCCAACCCCCTCACCGAGGAGATGATCGAACAGGCGGACTCGGCGCAGTCGCTGTTCGCACTCGACCCCGCAGCGCCGGCCCTTGGTCAGAAACTCGAACAGCTGCAGAGCCTGAACACCCGCATTTTCCTCGAGAACCCGTTCTTCAGATCGGGCCAGACCGCGGACCTCGAAGCCATCAAGGCGACGATGGCCGGAGAGACCGGGCATTCCCGGAGACTTCTCGGCGACCCCGCCGTTTTGACGGAGATCGCCCACGATTACTGGAGCGGCCCCCCCGAAATCCTCCGGCACCGGTTCGGCGTCTTCGATCGCCAGATCGAGCCCCGGCTCGCGGTCAACTATTTTCGCGGCTACGAACTCAACGGTCACCTCGTCGACCACTTCTGGAGGATCGATCTCCCATTTCTGATCCTGTTCTGGATAGAGTTCATGGTCCGCTGGACGCTCGCGGTGCGCCGCCGCACCTACGCCCGCTGGTACTTCTTCCCGATCTTCTACTGGTACGACCTCCTGAGTCTGATTCCGGTCATGGCGTTGAGGCCGCTGCGCCTGCTGCGGGTGGTCTCCATGTACATGCGGCTCCGCCAGTCCGACATCTCCAGAGTCGGGAGAGATTTCCTGAGTCGGGGCGTGGCCTACATCTCCAACATCATCACCGAGGAGGTCTCCGACCGGGTGGCGGTGCGGATCCTCGACGAGTACCGCGAAGAAGTCGAGGACGGTACGCACGTACGGATCGCGCGTTCGGTGTTTGAACCACGCCGTGAAGCGATTGAGCGCGTCCTGGTGGGCCAGATCCGGGCGATCCTGACCGACCAGGAAACCCTCGAACGCTTCCGGCAACTGCTCGAACTCAACCTCGAAAATGCGGTCGACGAGTCCGAAAGCCTGCGCACGCTGCCGCTGCCCCACATCGTCGTCAAACCGGTGGTCCGCGCAATCGGTGAGGTCCTCCTCGAAACCACCCTCGAGACCATTAGCACCACTCTCGACAGTCCCGATGGTCAGGAGGCCGTGCAGGCCGTCGCGTCCTCGATCATCGAAAACGTCCTCACCGGTCCCGCGCTCGCCGAGATGGAATCCCTCGGCCGCGACATCAGCCTCCAGATCATCGACCACATGAAGGAGGTCGTCGTCGTCAAGAAGTGGTCACTCCCCAAGGAAGAGCGACCTCGCCCTGCAATGCCCTGGGAAGGCAATTCGGAGCCCTGAGCCGGGCTCAGGGCTCCGAATTGCCGATTTCGGATTTAGGATTTCGGATTTCGAATTTCCCACCCGCCCGGCTTCGCCCGATGGGCTTCGCCGTCGCAAGCCCGACACTCGAGACGCGTGCCCCACACGACAACTGACCACGAAGGCTTTGTGGGGCAGCCATCCCGGCTGCCATGCGGCGGAGGTGCCTCCTCCCCGGGGCGCGAAGGTAGGGTGGGCCTTGGCCCACCTTCAGAATCGAAACGGGAATCTCGAGTTCAGCCCATGCGCAGATGATGGCAGGCGGGACGCCTGCCCCACAAGAACCCCCCGAACGCCCTCCGCCAGGTGATACGCCTCGTGGCTGGCAATGCCCAAGTCAAAAAACCTCGCCCCACGGAAATTCTCGCCGGGCGCAGCCCGTCGGGAATTTCCGAGGGTGGGTGGGAGGGGGGTGGGGGCGGGACACTCAAAGGGTCGCCGCTTCACTCCGCCCCGATCCGCCCGCCCAGGCGCGCCATCGGCGCGCCCAGTCGTTCCGGTCGGGTCAGCGGGATGCTTGCATTCCTCTGACCCGACCTGAGCGACTGTAGCCGCGGGCCCGGCCCGCGGTGGGCGGGCGATTCCGGGAACGGTGGACTTTTCGCAGATCAGTTCCTGGTGGCGTTCATCCGGTCCAGGCGCAGGGTCGCATCGACGCCCATGAAGTGGCGGCCGGCGAGCACCACGACGAGCATGGCCCCGAGCGCGACGGCGGCGGCGATCATGAACATCACCACGATCTGGTAGGCCACCGCCTGCATCGGCGGCGACCCGGCCAGGATCTGGCCGGTCATCATCCCCGGCAGCGACACGATCCCGGCGGCAGCCATCGAGTTGATGATCGGGATCATGCCGGTGCGGACCGCGTCCTTGAGCGGGGCCGCCAGCGCCTCACGGCGGGTTGCGCCGTAGGCGATTCGCAGCTCCACCTCGGCAGACCGGGTTTCGAGGTGATCCATGAATCGGTCGAGGCAAAGGGAGATTCCTGTCAAGGAGTTGCCGAGAATCATCCCGAGCAGCGGGATCACATACTGTGGGTCGTACCAGGGCTCGACCCCGACCACGACCTGGGTGACGATGCCGCCGACCAGAAAGCAGGTGGCCGCCATGGTGAGCCAGGCATCGGCGAGGATGCCGCGGTAGCGGCGGGATGCCCGGCTGACCGCCTCGCGGGCGGCGAAGGCCGTCATCAGCAGCAGCAGACCTACGACGACGTAAGGGTTGCGAACCGCAAACACCCGCTCGAGAATCAGCCCCAACAGGCCAAGCTGGATGACGGTGCGGAGGGCCGCCACGCCCAGACGCTTTTCCACGCCGAGTCGCAGCACCAGCGACACCACACCGGCGGCCACGATCAGCCCGGCGGCGATACCCAGTTGCAGCGGACCGAGATGGATGAGTTCTTTCACGAGACCTCCTGCAATCGTCCGTCGGCGAGCCGCAGGTGGCGATCAGCCCGGGCGTTCAGCGCGGAATCGTGAAACACGCAGATGACCAGGCGACCGGGCCGTCTGGCGAAAGTCAGCATCAGGTCGAACGAAGCCGTGACGGTGTCAGGATCGAGCCCCGACAGGGTCTCGTCGGCGACCAGCACCGGCGGCTCCCACAACAGGCCCCGCACCAGTGCGATGCGGTGGCGCTCGCCGCCCGAAAGAGTGCGGATCTCGCGGTCGAGAGGGAGGCGCCCGAGACCCACCGACTCCATGAGTCGAACTGCCTCGCGCTCATTGAACGTCCGGTCCTTCCCGACCCGCTGCGAAAACGGAAATGAGAGGTTTTCGCGCAACGAGCCCGCCATCATCGGAGCGTCCTGGGCAACCAGGGTGACCCGCGACCTCCAGGCCGGGAGTTGCGCGCAGCTGTGGTCCACCCCGTTCAGCCGGCGCCCGGCGTCGGGCGACCACGCGAGCCCGGTGAGGTGCCGCAACAGGGTGGACTTTCCGCCGCCCGACGGCCCCTCGATCGCCACGCACTGACCGTCGTCCAACGAAAGCGAAACGTCCTCGAACAGCTGTCGCCCCTCGCCATCGCGCGCGCTGAACGGACCGCATTCGAAGAACGCACTCATCGCGGTGCAGTCTAGCGGGTTTCCACGAATGCATCACCACGGCGTCAGCAGCCGAGTTTTCAACGCAAAGACGCGAAGCCCGAAAGCCACACGTCTTGCCCGCAGATCACGCAGATAACGCAGATGTTGGACACAGGATTCACGATGCATGATGGTACGAGCACCTTCGGACATTGGCCGCGTGCGGTGGAGGTGCCATTTTCAATATTGTTGGAGGCACAATCATCCTCGTTGGTGGAGTGATTCGGGCCAACAATGTTGAAGGTGGCTCCTCACGGGCACGCCGTGCTGAAAGGCAGGTTCGGTCGAACGCCGTGGGAAGTGGTAGCTCTTCCCTGCAGAAGATTTCTCCGCTCGCTACGCTCGGTCGAAATGACATTCATCTGTATCCAAGAGTGATCGGGGTGAGTCCCCTTTCTCCCTTTCTCCCCTGCTCCTCCGCCCCTCTGCGTCTCTGCGTCTCTGCGTTGGATGTGCGATGGGCCGGATCTGCGTCATCTGCGTGATCTGCGGGCAAAACGGGTTCGTTTCCCGCAGGGTTTGAGCTGGAGTAAATCCAGCGTAAGATCGATCAATGGCTGACGTCCCGCTGCGGCGGATCCTGCACGCGGACATGGACTGCTTCTACGCGGCGGTCCATATGCGCGACGACCCGTCGCTGGTCGGCAAACCTGTGGTGGTGGGCGGCAACCCGGACGGGCGCGGGGTGGTGGCGGCCGCAAACTACGAGGCGCGGAAGTTCGGCATCCACTCGGCGATGCCGGCCGCCGAGGCTCGCCGGCGCTGTGCAGAGACGATCTTTCTGCGGCCTGACTTCAGCCGCTACCGAGAGGAATCACAGGTGATCTTCGATATCTACCGCGAATACACGCCATTGGTCCAGACCCTGTCGCTGGACGAGGCCTACCTGGATGTCAGCGAACATCTGGGCGCATTCGGCAGCGCCACCGCCATCGCAGAGGACATCCGCCGTCGAGTGCGCGAAGAGCGCCGATTGACGGTCTCGGTCGGCGTCGGTCCCAACAAACTGGTGGCAAAGATCGCCTCCGACCAGGACAAACCGGACGGGCTCACCGTGGTTCGGCCGTCGCAGGCTGCGGCCTTTCTCGCACCGCTGCCGGTTCGCCGGCTCCACGGCGTCGGGCCGGCCACCGAGAAGATCCTGCTCTCCATGGGGCTCAAGACCATTGCCGATCTTCGCGAGGCACCGGTGGAACTCCTGACCAACCGTTTCGGTCACTGGGGGCGGGCCATGCAGCAGCGCGCCTGGGGCATCGACGACCGTGCGGTCCACAACGACCACGTCCGCAAGAGCCTCAGCACCGAAAGGACCTTCGACGAGAATATCGCCGAGGCCGCTGCGATCGATGAGCTTCTGACTTCGATGGCCGAAGAGGTAGCGAAGGGTCTCGCGAAGCGAGATCTCGCCGCATCCACCATCACCATCAAGGTGCGCTACCCCGACTTCACCACCCCGACCCGGTCCCACACCCTTCCCAACCCGACCGCTGATGCGGCGACGATCACGGCGGTGGCGCACGAACTGGTGCGGCGCACCGAGGCTGCCAAACGCTCGGTCCGCCTCCTCGGCGTCGGAGCCAGCAACCTCGTCCCCGCCGAGCTCGGGCAAAGGGCACTCTTCGGCGAGGGCTGAAAACATCGCGATTCAACGGAGAGCCGCTCGCCACCCATTTTGCCCGCAGATCACGCAGATGACGCAGATGTTGGACACAGGATTCACGATGCAGGATGGTACAAACACCTCAGAACTTGGGCCGCGTGCGGTGGAGGTGCCATTTTCAATATTGTTGGAGGCACAATCATCGTCGTTGGTGGAGTGATTCGGGCCAACAATGTTGAAGGTGGCTCCTCACGGGCACGCCGTGCTGAAAGGCAGGTTCAGTCGAACGCCGTGGGAAGTGGCAGATCTTCCCTGCACGAGGTTTCTCCGCTCGCTACGCTCGGTCGAAATGACATCCATCTGTATCCAAACGTGATCGGGGGTGAGTCCCCTTTCTCCTTTTCTCCCCAGCCCCACCACGTCTTTGCGTCTCTGCGTCTCTGCGCCTCTGCGTTTTCTTCCGGGTGTCCGGATCTGCGTCATTCTGCGTCATCTGCGGGCAAACCCGCGCGGACGGGAATCCTTCGCGGGTTCTGGCACACTAGAGCGTGTCTATGGCTGCTGACGCGTCGTCTCCACAACCGACCAGCCGGCTGGTGCCGGCTCTCGTCACTGCGTTCGCCCTGTTGTGGACGGCAGGGGTGGTGGCGGTGCCGTGGCTCGCGACCAGTAGTTCATTCTTCGCGCCGTGGCTGCGGCTGCTCTACAAACCCGGTTGCCACCAGATCGCCGAGCGGTGTCTCGACCTCGGTTTCGGTCCGATGGCGGTCTGCGCCCGCTGCATGGGTTTGTATATCGGCGGGAGTCTCGGTCTGCTGTGGACCACGCTCCGCAACCGGTCATCGCGGCCGCGGGCGGTGTGGCTGGCGGTGGTGGCGGCGCCCTCGGTCGTCGACTTCGCGGCAGGTCTCGTCGGTCTGCCCAGCCTCGCCAACTGGCCCCGCTTTGCCCTTGCGATTCCGTTGGGCCTTCTCGCCGGGCTCTACCTCGGCGACGCCCTGCTCGAGATCGTCCGCCAGAACTCACATCCGGCCGCCTCTGCCAATCCCCCGCGGAATTCGGTAGGATAGACGCACGCACAAGGAGGAGACGATGAACCAGGCCCCCTCGATGTTCAAACCGGCCCTGATCTCGGGCGCTGCTTTCGGGATCGCAGGTTCGATACCGGTCCTCAACTGGATCAATTGCGCGTGCTGCGCGTTGATCATCGGTGCCGGGCTCTTCGCAGCCTTTCTCCATTCCAAAGAGAGCCGCAAGACGGGCGCCGCATTCGGCGCCGGCAACGGCGCGACGGTGGGCCTGCTCGCGGGCCTGATCTACGGCGTCGTGTCCGGCATCCTCGGAGGCCTCATCAGCGCAGCCTTCGGGATGGGTGACTGGCAGGAGGTCATCGAGCAGATCCAGGCGAGCGGCGCCGATATCGACCCCGTCATGCTGGAGCAGGTCTCGTCCTTCATGGAAAGCTCGGGCGGCGTGATGATGTTTCTGATCGGGCTCTTCTTCGCCCTCTTGTTCGGCGCCCTCTTCGGGACCCTCGGCGGCCTCATCGGCGGCTCGGTTTTCAAAGTCGAACCGTCGCCCGGCATGTATACCCAGACCCCTCCGCCTCCTCCGGTCGGTTAGGTCCCGAAGGGACCCCGTAATTCGTGGCCCCTCTGGGGCCGCGAATTACAAGTCGTAGTACAGCTCCACCTCGTAGGGGTGGGTTCGTTTCGCGACCTCGCGTTCCTCGGTGCGCTTCTTGGTGATCCAGCGCTCGATCAGCTGCGAGGAGAAGACGCCGCTCTCGACCAGGAAATCCGAGTCGCCCTCGAGAGCCGTGAGCGCCTCACCGAGCGAAGCCGGCAGGGCCTTGATGGTCCGGCGCCGCTCCTCGGTCCACGAGAAGATGTCCTCGTCGACCGGCCCGAAACCGAGTTCGGAAGGATCGAGCTTGCGACGGATGCCGTCGAGACCCGCCAGCAATTGAACCGCGATGCTGAGATACGGATTGGCCGTGGCGTCCGGTGGTCGGAACTCGATGCGGGCGGTGTCCGGTTTGTTGGCGTAGCTCGGGATGCGGACGGCGGCCGAACGGTTTCCGGCTGAAAAGATGGCACTGACCGGGGCCTCGAAACCCGGCACCAGGCGCCGGTAGGAGTTGGTGCTCGGGTTGGTGAAGGCGAGCACCGCGGCGCCGTGCTCGAGCAGACCGCCGATGTACCACCGCGCCACGTCGGACAGACACGAGTAGCCGTCGGCCGAGTAGAAGAGATTCTCCCCTCCCCGTTGCAGGCGCTGGTGGAAGTGCATGCCCGAACCGGCCTCGCCGAACAGCGGTTTGGGCATGAAGGTGACCGTCATGCCGTCTTCGAGAGCGGTCATCCGAGCCATGTACTTGACGATCATGCAGGCATCCGCGGCCTGGGTGGGCGGCAGGAGCGGGGTTTCGATCTCGCACTGGCCGGGCCCGCCGACTTCGTGGTGGTGATACTTGACGGGGACACCGGCAGCGTCGAGCCGCCAGCAGATTCTCGACCGCAGGTTGTGGAGGTGGTCGCGCGGCGGAATCGCATGGTAGCCGCCGTGCGCAGGGGCCGAGTAGCCGCTTCCGACTTCCCGGCTCGCCCACCTGCCCTCTTCCGACTCGATGCGATACGCGGCTGTGTTCATGCCGTTCTCGTACGAAACTCCGTTGAATACATAGAACTCGAACTCCGGTCCCCAAAGGCTGGCGTCTGCGATCCCGCTCTCGGCGAGCCACATCTCGGAGCGTTGGACGATGCTCCGCGGGTCGTAGGGATAGAGCTTGCGGGTGTCGGCCTCCAGCGTCGTGCAGATGAAGCTCAGGGTCGGCAGATCCCAGAAGGGGTCGGGGAAGGCTGTTTGAAGATCCGGGACCATCACCATGTCGCCCGAACTGATGCCCTTGAACCCGACCGACGAACCGTCGAACCCGATCCCGTTGGCCATCAGTTCGTCGCTGAAGCGCGCCGCCGAGATCGTCACGTGGTGCCAGCGGCCCCACAGATCGCAGAATTTGAGGTCGACCTGCTCGATGCCCTCGTCAGCGATGTAGCGTTCAGCTTCTTCTACACTTTCGAACATTTCGCCTCCCTCGACAACCCTCGGCAGCTCGCGGTGGCGAGCCGCAAACGCGCATGTTACCAAATTCACAAACTTCTCTCGCCGTGCCACGAGCTTTTTCGCACCTGCCCGCCCGTCGCTTTTCGGGGCAATTGAGACCCTGGGTCCGATGGGCGGTCATTGCCTTGATCTGTGGCGACCGGCTCGATCTGATCTTGGCTGGGTGACCCGGGATCGGCCAAGAACCTCCAGACAAATGAGAAAAACTCTCTATTTGCTGCAATCAAATATTTGAAAGATCTTGACAATATCGAAATACGGGCATATGCTCTGCTGGTAATTTAGTCGTATTAAAGGCACGAGTTTGTCTTCAATACATTGTGAAACAAAGTACAAGGAGGTAACGATGTCTCGATCCCGTCTGTATGTTGCAACCGTTCTGATCGGAGTACTCGTCATCGGTCTCGCCAACGTGGCGACCGCGGCGAAAAAACCCAAGGGAAGCGATCTCTACAAGGAGTATTGCAAACCCTGCCACGAAGCTGACTCGCCCAACGGCGAGTACACGCCGATGACCCTCATCCAGACCCAGTGGGAAAGATTCTTCAACGACAAGTACGAAGGATCTCACGCGGCCGTGATGGATCCTGCCCACGACAACCAGCCGGTCACCGAGGTGATCACCGAGGACGACCTCGAACAGATCAAGAAGTTCGCGATCGACCACGCGGCCGACTCCGAACAACCCATGACCTGCGGTTGATCCGCCGAACTCAAGGAGGAGACTCATGCTTCGCAAAACGCTTGCGGTGCTCGGAATCACTCTGCTCAGCCTGACCTCCGTCGCGTTCACCCAGGATGCGGCGACCCAGGAAGAGATCGACAAACTCAAAGAAGAAATCTCGGACCTCGAGAAACGCGTCATGGCGAACGAGCGCAAGACGGCGCTCGACAAGATCAATTTCAGCGGCGACTTCCGCTTCGAGGTGAACTCCATCAACTCGACCTACGACGACTACTTCAACGGCATGCAGCTGCAGCGGATGCTGGTCGACACACTCTTCTACTTCGGCGCGACCGGCATGCCGCCGCAGTCTCCGGAAGAAGTCCAGGGCTTCATCGCCCAGAACTACGCCAACTACCTCTACTACATCGACAACGTCGTCACCTTCGACTGGTTGAAGGACGTGATGGGATCGTTCCCGCCCGAGATGCAGGAGGCCCTGCTTGGCCAGCTCCTCCCCTACACCTACACCGAGGGCTACGACTACGACAACGACATCCTCTACACCAACCGCCTGCGCCTCCAGATGGATGCCAAGGTCTCCGACAGCGTCGACTTCTCGGGGCGCCTTTCCATGTACAAGGTGTGGGGCGACTCCACCGGTGTCCAGACGTTCAACGGCTCCTCCACCTCGATCAACATCGACGGCACGACGGCGTCGGTACCCAACTCCGACATCCTTCGGGTCGAGCGCGCCTACTTCACCTGGCGCGGCCCCAAGTTCTACCTCTCGATCGGTCGTCGCCCCTCCACCGGCGGTGTGCCGCTCAACTTCCGCAACGACGAGCCCCGCGGGGGTTCGCCGCTGGGAACGCTCGTCAACTTCCAGTTCGACGGCGCGACCTTTGGTTGGCATATCAGCGAAAACTCGACGATGCGCCTCTGCTACGGCGTCGGCTTCGAGTCAGGCTGGGGCAATGCCGAGAACCTCAAGCAGCCCGCCGACCGGATCAAGGACGCGTCATTCCTGGGTCTCAACTGGGACATCGTGAGCACCGAGGACCTGTTCATTCAGACCACCATCATGAAGGCCTTCGATGTCACGGACGGGTTCGCCGGGCTCGTGGTCCTGCCGGTCGACCCGGTCACCGGACAGGATGTGCCGGCCCCGGTCGTTCTCCGCTACGCACCCTCGGAGAACCTGGGTGACATCTCCTGGGCGAGTCTGGTCGCAGTCGCCCACCCCGGAGCTTTCGACGTCTTCGGAAGCCTCAGCTACATGGAGTCCGACCCCAACGACATCACCACGCCTTTCGGCGGGATGTTCTCCGATCCCTTCCAGGCGCCCGAGAAGCAGGACGGCTACATGTACTACATCGGCGCGCGCTACAACTTCGCCAACAACAAGACCAAGGTCGGCCTCGAGTACAACTACGGCTCCGAGTACTGGTTCAACATGGCGGTCGCCGAGGACAGCCTTTTTGCGCCCAAGACCTCGGTCCGCGGCGATGTCTGGGAGCTCTACCTCACCCACCGCATCACCAAGAACTTCATTCTCAAGCTCGACTACATGAAGTACAACTTCGATTATTCAGGCTCCGGTTGGCACCTGGGCGCGCCGCATGAGCTGGACTCGACCCCGATCCTCGGCTTCGCCTCACCGACCGACGCCGACCGTTTCCTGCTAGGATTGCAGGCGCGGTTCTGATCTTGAGAAGACACCCGGGGAGGCTCACATGATCCGGCACGCGATCACACTGATGACGCTGCTCGGCCTGGCCGCGATGCCGGCGGTCGCAGCGGACTACTCCCACCAGGAGTACTTCGAACATTACGAGGGCACCTCGACATGTCTCGGGTGTCACCAGGACGAGGCGGAGACCTTTTTCCACTCACAACACTATCAGTGGACCGGTGAGACGCCGGCGATCGTCAACGCCGAAGGCAAGCCCCTCGGCAAGAAAAACACCATCAACGACTTCTGCACCAACCCCATCCCGGCCTGGATCGGCATCACGAAGAACTCCCGCGGCGAGATCCTCTCCCAGGGCTGTTCCAAGTGCCACGCCGGGTTGGGCAAGATGCCCAGCACCGAGATGAGTCAGGAGCAGCTCGAGAACATCGACTGCTTGATCTGCCACGCGTCCGGCTACAACCGGACTCTGGTGGAGAACGACGACGGCAGCCTCGAATGGAAACCGATCCTGTGGAAGAACCAGGAAGGCCTCGACTCGGTCTCCAAGCGGATCACCATGCCGAAAAGGACCAGCTGTCTGCGGTGCCACGCGGGCTCCGGAGGCGGACCCAACTTCAAGCGCGGTGACATCGAGTATGAACTGGCAGACACCGACCGCGAGTTCGACGTCCACATGGGAGCCGATGGTGGCGACATGGCATGCATGGACTGTCACGCAGGAGCAAGCCACCGGATGCGCGGCCGCGGAGTCGACCTCATGGGATCGGATTCGGCCGACCAGTTGCAGTGTGGTGACGGGGCCTGCCACGAGGCGGCCCCCCACCAGAGGGAACTGTTGAACCGGCATGCGGTTCGCGTCGACTGCACCGTCTGCCACATTCCGACCTTCGCCAGGATCGACAGCACCGACATGGCGCGCGACTGGTCGACCCCGGCCTACAGTGAGGAGAAGGACAAACACACCCCGACCTTCACCATGGGCTCCAACGTCGAACCCGAGATCGCCTGGTACAACGGCACCGTGTGGGCGCAGCTGCCCGGTGTGCCGGTGACCACCGATGCCGAGGGCGTGGTGAACATGGTCGTGCCGCAGGGCTCCCGCCAGGACCCGAAGGCGAAGCTCTATCCGTTCAAGGTCCACCGGGCCACCATGCCGGTGACGACCGAGAGCCGGTGGCTTCTGCCGATCAACGTCGAGGAGTTCTTCGCCGACGGCAACATCGACGGCGCCGTCCGCGAGGCCTCCCACGCGCTCTACGGCATCGAGGACTTCGACTACACCTGGGTGCCGGTCCGACGCTACATGGGCATCTTCCACGAGGTACAACCGGCCGACAACGCCCTGCGCTGTCTGGACTGCCACGGCCCCGACGGCCGTCTCGACTGGACCGGGCTCGGCTACGAGGCGGACCCTCTGGCTGCGGTCCTGACGCCCTCCCACTGACCGAAAGCCGAAACCACCACCGGCGGGCCCTCGGGCCCGCCGTTTTTTGTTCCCCAATTCAACTTCTGTAATTGAGACCGGTTATACGATTTTGAGCTGACAGCCAAAAGGTAATTCTGAATCTAACTCTCAAAATTTAAAATAAATTCATTCAATAGAATGATTTAAATTCTATCAATTTGATAGTTGAACATCTCTGCATATGACCAAAGTGACATAAGCTTGACAATGAATTTTGAGATCAATAGGTTGGAGCGGTGAGAATGAACCGTACCTCGCGGGGCCGAATCAGCCCCCATCTCTGAGGCCGCTCCAGCCGTCCCGGGAGGACGGCAAGGCGATTGAACGGAGCCTGCATGCCTCACCACCCCCCGGCCGCGACCGGCGAGTGCCGCGCGCTGCCGAATCACCAGGATCCCATTCTGCGTCGAAACCAGGACCCCGTCAGGGGACTTTCAATTTTTTTCGAAAAACCGATTGGAGCAAGGAGGTCATGATGAATAGGAGCATCCTGCTGGCGTTTGTCGGCGTGGTATGCGCCCTGGCCCTCCCGGCTGCTGCGGCGGACAGTCCCTGTGCGGACTGCCACGACGAAGTGGCCGCTGAGATGGCCAATCAGATCCACATGCGCATCGAGCCTTTCGAGGTCTTCGGTCGCCAGGTGGGCTGTGAGGGCTGCCACGGGGACGGCACCAAGCATATGGAGGAGGGGGATCCGGCGCTGATCCGCACCTTCAAAAACGCCATCGAGGACACCTCGGCGTGTCTCGACTGCCACTCCCTGAAGGAACAGGGCGAGTGGATGGCCTCGACCCACGCGATGGAGAACATCTCGTGTCTCGACTGTCATTCGGTCCACCAGGCGGCCAACCCTCTGGACACCTGCAAAGACTGCCACCAGCAGGTCTACGCACAGTTCCAATTGCCTTCGCACCACCCGGTGCCCGAGGGAAAAATGAGTTGCGCCAGCTGCCACAACCCGCACGCTGCCACGGAGTTCCAGCTCAAGACGTCGATGCGGCTCAACGACCTCTGCTACACCTGCCACCAGAACAAGGAAGGCCCATTCGTCTTCGAGCACGCACCGGTGGTCGAGGATTGCAGTCTGTGCCACACGGCCCACGGCGCGATCCCGAACAACCTGCTGACGGCCAACGAGCCCACTGTCTGCCTGCAGTGCCACGAGTTCCACTTCCACGCCGGGCTCCTGAGCCCGGAGGGCGAGTGGGAGGTCGGCGGTACCGAGCGTGAAAATCCGCTGGGTGAGCACAGCTTCAACGCGTCGTTCACCACGAAATGCACCCAGTGCCACTCCCAGGTCCA
The DNA here is from genome assembly GCA_963715955.1 of Candidatus Sulfomarinibacteraceae bacterium. Classification (GTDB taxonomy): domain Bacteria; phylum Acidobacteriota; class Thermoanaerobaculia; order Thermoanaerobaculales; family Sulfomarinibacteraceae; genus Sulfomarinibacter. The sequence goes on along the minus strand of CAVQSQ010000027.1, from coordinate 205,454 downwards.
CGGTACGGATCTCCCGTCACAGTCGACCGCGGGCGCCGGCTACGGCCTGGTGCGGTAAGGGGGCAGACATGAATACCAGACAACTCCTTCGTATTTCGCTGATCCTGGTCCTGGCCGCGGTGCCGTTGACCGGTTTCGCCCAGGAAGAGGGCGAGACACCGGCTGTCGCGCTCGGCGAGCCCGGTCCCTGGATCTACACCTTCTGGGGGGTGCCCTACACGGTCCCCGGCTACTGGGCCGCTGAAGGCAACACCGAGTCGAACGTCGAGGTCGGCTTCTACGACTCCGATGTCGACGGATCGCCGGACATGGCCGCCGAGTACTACGACACCGCCTCCGGTATGATCGGCAACGCCACCGTATCGACGCACCAGGACTGGGGAAGCCTCTACTTCCTGGGCGCCTTCCAGAGCGCGAACACCAATGCCGGCGAGCTCGATTTCGACATCAAGCGCATGGTGCGCTCGCACAACAGCTACGAGAAGTTCATCCACCGGCTCGGCCACGATCCGATGACCAATCTCGAAGCCACGTCGTTCAACGGCAAGGTCGTCCACCACACGGACTACGACCCGGACCAGGAGTACGACCTCACCTACGCGGCCTTCTCCAGCCGGACCGAGTTCCAGCTGCCGAGCGTCAAGGCTCTCACCCTCGGCGTACAGTTCGACGAACAGAAGCGCGAGGGCCACAAGCAGGCCTTCACCACCTCGCACTGCGACACCTGCCACGTCAAGAGCCAGTCCCACGCGCTCAACGAAAAGACGTCGGACGGCACCCTCGACGCCAAGGTGGCGTGGAAGGGCGGCTACGTGAAGGGCGCCTTCACCAGCCGCAGCTTGAAGTACGGCACCAACTCGGTGCAGACCACCTTCGACGACGCCCTCCACCCCGAGCTGCAGGTTCCGGTCTTCGACAACCGCTTGCAGTTCGACTCGGATGTCGGGGCGGTTCCGGCCGACTTGTGGCCGAACTCCAGCAAGGACAAGACCAGGCTCGACCTCGTCTTCAACAACGTGGGCGGATTCACCGTCACCGCCAACGGCGTGTGGTCGCAGACCGAGAACGACTACACCAACTTGCAGTCGGACTACAAGGGCTACATCGTGTCGGCCGCCAAGGGTTGGAAGAACGGCTGGCGCCTGCGCTGGCGCGGCAACGTCTACTCGATCGACAACGACGACGTCTTCGTCGATGTCAACGATCGTCCTTCGATCGCGGGCCCCCACGCGGGCCAGACCTACGAGGACATCTACGGACTCAACTTCGATTTCACCCGGAAGTCGGCGCTCAACCGCGACGTGTTCGAGTCGAAGGCCGACCTCAGCTACCGCTTCGGCCGCAAGGCGGGGACCCTCCGTTTCACCTGGGACTACGACACCATCGATCGCGAGAACTACGAAGTCCTGCCCGGTGAATTCACGACCTCGACAAACCTGCTCGGGGTCAGCTGGCGAGCCCGTCCTGCCACCGGATGGCAGCTCGAGGCGAACCTCAAATATGCCGATGTCAACAACGCCTTCACATTGATCAACGGCGCCTGCTCGACGCTGGTTTCGAGTGCGTACCCGAACCCCTGGAACCCGGAGACGCCGCAATACACCCAGTTCCACGACGCGCGGATCGCCGAAACCACGGCCTCCGCATCGAGCTGGGCACGCGCCGACCTGCGGCTCGGCTACTCGACCGGCAAGACCACCGTCTTCGGCAAGTACATCTACTACGACGGAGACAATAACGACGGCGACCTCACCGACTGGTCGCGCCAAAGCAACACCGCGCTCGTGACGGTGTGGTCCGCACCGACCGAGACCTTCAATTGGTATGCGACCTATACCTTGATGGAATCGGATTTGAATACCCCGGTGTGCATCGTCATATTCGATGGTTGAGCAGGCACGATTATGGGTGGCCAGGATGGCTACTCCCGTGACATGCTCGACTACACCTCCGAATCGAACACCCTGATGGCCGGCGTGAAGTACGGTAAAAAGGAAAAGATGGAGCTGGGGCTCGACCTCAGCTGGATGCAGGCCGAAGCCGGGCTCGCCCCGTTCGACCTCTCCGCCGACGACTACGTGGCAACCCATCCTCCGATGTCCTACGACTTCTCGCAGTCCCACACCTACTCCAACCTGGACAGCACCCGGATCGACGCCGACCTGTGGGCGAAGTTCTGGTTCCGGTCCAATTTCTGGCTGCGCCTGCGGTACCACTACGTTGACTACCAGGACGACGCGCCGTACCTCTACGACACCTCGGGCACGTATCAATACGCCGCAGCGTCGGTTGGCTGGGCCTTCTAGGCTTTTCTTCATCCGTATCAAGCCCCGCCATCTGGCGGGGCTTTTTTGATGTTGGATGTTGGATGTTGGATGTCGGCAGATCGTAGACCTCCTCACGCCCATATCAAGGGTGGGTGGATCAAACATCAAACATCCGACATCAGGGTTCGGCTCGGCAGAGTAGGCCAAACCCTGAGTGTGTCGAATCAACCCGGCCACCGAGTCAGTCAGACCTGAAACCCTCCTCGATATGGGCACTTGGAGCCCGCACAACCTGGCACACCCCTTGCTCTATCGGGAGCAACGGGCGCAAAGCCCACACAAGGAGGTCCCCATGAAGATTCTCGATTCTCGTGTGATTCTGGCCGTCGCAGTCGTGGCGGTGGTAACCCTCGCCGCGCCGTCAGTCGAATCCCAACTGCGTGCATCCGCTCAGGTGGGCGCGGACTGTGCGGGCGGCCTCGGGGCGCTTTTCGACGAAATCGAACCGATACCGCTCTCGGCCGCCGAGCAAGCAGCCGTGCTCTATCTGCGTGAAGAAGAAAAGCTGGCCCGAGACGTGTACCTCACGCTTGCCGAAAGGTGGCAGTTGCCGATCTTTGCAAACATCGCCCGGGCCGAGCAGCAACACATGGATCTGGTGTACTGGGTGATCGATTCCCAGGGCCTGATCGACCCGATCACCGACGACACTGTTGGTGCCTTTTTGGATCCTGATCTCGATGACCTCTACGACACATTCACCGTCGCCGGGGAGGAGTCCCTGGTCGCCGCACTGACGGTCGGAGCAGCCATCGAGGACATGGACCTAGCGGATCTTTACATCTTGCTCGGGATCACCGACAACGACCAGGTCCAGATCGTGGCCTACAACCTGGCCAAGGGCTCGCGCAACCACCTGCGTGCGTTCATTCGCGCGCTCCAAGCGCAGGGCGAGACCTACTCACCGCAGTACCTCGACCAGGAGATGTTTGATGCCGTACTCGCAGCCGACATGGAACGGCAGATGTTCTATGACGCCGACGGCGAACCGGTGGCGGCCTGCGGCGCCGGCGGAGGAGGCTTCGGGATGCGGCGCGGACCCGGTCAGGGCGGCGGCGGTGACGGTTCCGGCATCGGCAACTGTGACGGCACCGGCCCCAACGGTGGAGGTCAGAACGGCAGCGGGAACGGCGTTGGTAACGGCTCCGGCACCTGCGGAAACTGACTCTCCCCTCCCCCCTACAAGGCCTCGCCCTTCGGGGCGGGGCCGTTATTGGCTTGAGGCTTGAGCTCTTCGCCGAAGCCTCACGCAAAAGCCCACACGTGCACGAAGAAGAGGGTGGCAATAAATGAGAGGGAGGGGATGAACCCCTCCCCTACGGCTTTGAGAACCGGCACGCGCCTCTGAACGTCGTAGGGGCGGGGTTTATCCCCGCCCGGTTTGCGTTGGGTTATCGGCTCTCAGCCAGGGCAACACTCTCGCCGCCGAATTTCTGGTACAAAACCGGCAGCACCATGAGGGTCAACATGGTCGAGGTCACGACCCCGCAAACCACCACCACCGCCAATGGCCGCTGGACCTCGGAACCGACGCCGCTCGCCCACACCATCGGGACCAACCCGAGGGCGGTGGTTGCCGCCGTCATCAACACCGGCCGCAGTCTGAGCTCTGCGCCCTCGAGCACCGCGTCGAGCCGCGACTTTCCTTCCGCCTCGAGGTTGCGGAAGAACTCCACCATCACCAGTCCGTTGAGGACCGCGATGCCGAAGAGCGCGATGAAACCGACCGACGCCGAGACCGACAGATACAGACCGAAGATCTTGAGCCCGAAGACCCCGCCCACCAGCGCCAACGGGATGTTGACGAGGATCAGGAAGACCGGCCGGGCGGCCCTGAAGTTGAGATAGAGGAGAATGAAGATCAGCACCAGGACCACCGGCACCATCAGGCGCAGACGCGCCATCGCCCGTTGCTGTTGTTCGAACTGGCCGCCCCACGTGACGAAGTATCCGGTAGGGAGCACCAGTCCCTCCTGCAACTGTTGCTGCGCCTCTTCGACAAAGCCGCCGATATCGCGATCCACCACGTTGAGTTCCACAACCACCCGCCGTTTGCCGTCCTCGCGGGAGATCTGCGCCGGTCCCTCGACCACAGCGATATCGACCACCTCGCCCAGGACCACGCGCTCGCCGGACGGGGTGGCCAGTGGCAGTTCGCGCAGGTTCTCGATCTCGGCGGTGAAGGACCGCGGCAGGCGGACGACCACGTCGGTGCGACGGTCTCCTTCCGGCATCGTGGTCACGACCCGGCCGCCGATCGCGGTTTCGATCAACTCTCTCACCTGGGCGACGTTGACCCCCATCCGCGCCATCCGCCGCCGATCCATGTCGATCTGCAGATAGCCCAGGCCCTCGACGGCCTCGACCTTGATGTCCGCGGCCCCGCGGATGCCGGTCATGATCGCTGCCGCCTCTTCACCCACCCGCGCCAGTTCGTGAAGGTCGTCGCCGAATATCTTCACTGCGATTTGTGATTTGACGCCCGACAGCAGCTCATCGACCCGCATCTGAATCGGTTGGGTATAGCCGAACTCGACGCCGGGAATGGTGGCGAGCCGCTCCCGGATCGCCGCGACAAGGCCTTCCTTGGTGCGGGCGGTCGTCCACTCCGAGCGCGGCGCCAACAGCACGTAGGTGTCGCTCTCGCCGACGCCCATGGGATCGGTGGAGATGTCGGACCGGCCGGTACGGCTGACGACGTGGCGAACCTCGGGCAATTCCATGATGGTGGCCTCGATCAGGGCCACCGTCTTGAGTGACTGTTCGAGCGAAACCGACGGTATCTGAAACGGCTGGACCACGATCGAGCCCTCGTCCATGGTCGGCAGAAACTCGGTCCCCAGCGTGGGCACGAGGGCCGCGGCGATTGCCAACAGCCCGGCGGCGGTTCCGACCACGAACCGCGGGTGGGCGAGCGCCCACCGCAGGTGGGGCCGGTACATCTTCCTGACCACATCCGCGGGGTGCGGGATCCGGCCGCCGCCGAAGACGGGCACCGGTTTGAGGATGAACGACGCCAGCACCGGAATGACCGTCATCGTGAGCAGCAGCGAACACCCCAGGGCGATGCCGATGGTGTAGGCCAGCGGCGCGAACATCTTGCCCTCCATGCCCTGCAGCGCCGCAATGGGAATGAACACCACGATGATCACCAGGACCCCGAAGGTCACGGGCCGGGCGACCTCGGTGGCCGCCTGGCACATCAGACCGCAACGCTGCTGTTCGGCGCCCTGCGGACGTGCCAACAGGCGGACCGCGTTTTCAACCAGCACGATGGCGCCGTCGCCGAGCATGCCGATGGCGATGGCGAGACCGGACAACGTCATGAGATTGAGCGACATCCCGAAGAGGCTCATCACGAGGAATGTCGCGAGGGCGGCCATCGGCAGCTGCAACGCCACCAACACCGCCGACCGCAGGTGGCCCATGAAGAAGAGCAGCACCAACAGCACGAGGATGGCGCCCTGCAGAAGGGCACCGCGAACGGTGCCGAGGGCCGTCGTCACCAGCTCGTTGCGGTCGTAGAAGGGCACGATTTCGACGTTGGGCGGCAGCGACTGCCGGGCCAGGTCGAGCTTTTCCCGCACCCCGGCCACGACGTCGCGGCCCGACCCGCCGCGCAGCATGAGCACGATCCCGGCCACGGTCTCGCCGCGGCCGTCGCGGCTGATGGCGCCCTGCCGGATCTCGGGCGCGAGCTCCACGGCGGCCACCTGGCGGAGCAGCACCGGGACGTTGTTGCGGTATGCGACCACGGTGTTGTCGAGGTCCTCGGAATCCCGCACCCACCCATCGCCACGAACCACGAACTGCTCGCCGCCGCGCTCGACAAAGGCCCCGCCGGCGACGCCGTTGTTGGCCGCCACCGCCGCGGCGAGCTCCTCGAGCGCCAACCCGTACTGGCGCAGGGCCATCGGGTCTGCGACCACGTGAAACTGGCGGACGTTGCCGCCGAAGCTGTCGACCCCGGCGACCCCCGGCACGGTGCGGAGGATGGGCCGCAGGACCCAGTCCTGCAGCGACCGCAAGTCCATCAGATCGAGGTCGGGGCTTTCGAGGGTGTACTGATAGACCTCGCCGAGACCGGTGGAGATCGGCCCGAGACCGCTGCTGGCGCCCTCGGGCAGCTCGCCCTGGACGGAGAAGATGCGCTCCATCACCAGTTGCCGGGCGAAGTAGATATCGGTTCCGTCCTCGAACACGATGGTGACCATCGAGAGACCGAATTTCGAGAGCGAGCGCACCTCGGTCGAGTGCGGAAGACCGGTGCAGGCCTGCTCGATGGGGTAGGTCACGAGCTGTTCGATTTCGAGCGGTGAAAGGGTGGCGGCCTGCGAGATCACCGTCACCTGGATGTTGGTCACATCGGGAAAGGCGTCGATCGGCAGCGTCCGGAACGACATCCAGCCCGCCGCAATCAGGAGGACTGCCAACAGCACGACCACCAGGCGGTGGCTCAGGGAAAGCTCGACCAGGTTGCGCATCTCAGCTCTCCCCGCCCTCGGAGTTCACAAGGGTGGACTTCAAGAGGAAGACTCCCGCCACCGCGATCTCCTCTCCGGCGGCCAGACCCTCGACCACCTCGTATCTGCCGCCGTCAGCCTGGATCAATTCCACAGGCCGAACGGTGAACTCGTCGGCACCCGAGACCACGAACACCACGTCACCGCCACCGAGACTGATCACCGCGGATTTCGGGACCGCCAGTGATTTCCGCAGCGCGCCGTGGCTCACCGTCGCTTCAACGAACGCTCCCGGGAAACAGGACGGCGACCCATCGTCGATCCGCGCCCGGATGCGGATGGTCCGCGTCGCCGGGTCGATCTGCGGCACCCGGGTGATGACGGTCGCACGGCGCGTTTCTCCGGCCCTGCCGACCGGCGCGAACTCCACCGGATCGCCCACCGACACCAACGCGGCCTGCTCGGGGGCGAGCTGCAATTCGAGCTCGACCCGGGCAGGGTCGCCCACCACCATCAACGGCGCGTACGGCTGCACCCACTCCTGCTCCTGCACCGAGACCTCGAGCACGACCCCGTCGATCGGCGACACCACCGGCAGATGGGGGTCGAGGCTCTGGCTCTCGAGGACCCGTTCCAGGCTGTGTTCGAGAAGACCGTGATCGAGAAGCTCCTCGCGAAGGGTGCTGTAGCGCAGCCTCGCCGACAGCGACTCCTGCTCCCGACGCTCGAGCTCGATGCGGCTGATGCCCTCGATCGCCAGCAATTCGCGGGCGGCCTCGAGACGCTGTTCGGCCAGCTTGACCTTGTCGAACGTCAGCAACAACTCGCTCTGCATCGTCAGCATCTCGTGCGAGTGGAGAGTCACCACGGGCTGACCGCGCACGACCCGTTCACCCGGCGCCACCTCGAGCGTCTCCACCCGGCCGCCCGCGATCGTCTTGAGCACCAGGGTCGAGCCCGGGGCCCTCACGACCATTCCGACGGCTCGCAAACGGCTGCCGAAATCCTCGTGGGTCACGGCCGCGACTTCGATCCCCGCCCGGGCCCGTTGTTCGGCGGTCAGTTGGACGACGTCGGAGGCGCCGGCCGCGGCCGCGGCCGACGCAAGCAAACAGGTTCCCAGAAAGCGGATCATGATTCCTCCTCCGTCGACGACGCCGCGGTCGGGAAGATCGATGGGTCGTCCAGCAGATAGCTCAATTCGAGACGCGCGACGAGGAGATCGATGTGGGCGTCGATCGCCGTCAGCAACAACTCGTCGTGCCGCACCGTGCCGTAGACATACTCCAGGTAGCTGAGCACGCCCAACCGAAATTGTGCGAAGAGAGACTCTTCGATACGAGGCAGCGACTTGACGGCCGAGGCGATCGTCGCGAGGCGTGATTCTGCACCCTCGGCCACCGCCAGCGCGGTCTCGGCGCGGCGCAACGTCTCACGACCCGCCGCCTGACGGGATGCCGCCGCCGCTGCCGTACGCTCCTTTGCAGCAGCCCGGTGGCGGGCGCCCACGCTCCCCAGGGGAAGCGGCACCGCGATGCGAAAGCCCCATGCGTCATACCCCGGGATCGGGCCAATGTCGGGAAAGTGCTCCCACTCCGCCTCGATCATCGGGCGCCCCCAGGCCGTGGCCGACGCCATCCGCGCCCTCGCCTCCTCGATGTCGGCCTCGGTACCGGCGCGCTGCATCGGCACCCCTGCCGCCAGCGCCTGCGCGTGAACATCGCTCGACGCAGGGGATCGCGACAGCCCGGCAAGCGCTTCCAGATCGCCGGGCCACGGGTCCGGAAAGGAGAGGCCGCAGAGCTCCGCGACTGCCTGCCGCTGCACCTCGATCTCGGCTGCGGCCGCCGCCACCAGCAGCGAAGCGTCGGTGTGCTCGAGGTCGAGCTGGGCGACCTCGGTGCCGGCAACCTCCCCCAGTTGGTGGCGCGCCTCGAGCAGGGAGAGCGCGATATCGAGGCGGTCCAGCCGCGCCTTCCTGACTTCGAGCCGTTCAACCGCCGCCGCCAGATCGAGCCACCGTTGCACGGCATCGACGGCCGTCGATCGAACGGCCGCACGCTGGATTACTGCCACGCCCTCCTCGGTCGTCGCGGCGAGGTCGTGGGCCGGGCCCATCTGGCCGAAGAAGTTGAACGGCGTCCCGATACGGAGCGAGTCCTGAGCGTTGAGCGTCCGGTCCGATCCCAGGCCTTCGCTCTGCCACTCCACATAGGGGTTGACGGCAGCCGCCTCCGACCTCGCCTCCGCCCCTCTGAATGCCGCATCGTGGAGGCGTGCCTGCAGCGCGGGGGACGAGGCGATGGCCGCCAGCTGGACGGACTCGACTCGTTGCACCACGCCGGCAGGCTCCTCGCCCACAGCGGTCCAAGCACCCATCAACACCACCACAACGGGGATCGTCATGTGTCTGACCACGCGACACCCTCCCTTCGACAAGGCACAGTATGCCACGCCGAAATCTCTCCAAAGAAATCACTTAAACGTACAATTGAGCAATCGGACAACAGTCGAAGACCCGTGGAAAAACGGAAGATTGCTGAAGGCCTGCGGCGAAAGGCCTGAGGCTTGGGGTCATTCCGGTCTGGTGCGTTCAAACCCACAGTTGATTTCGGGGTCACATGGGCTATGGGCTCAGCCTCTTGCAGAATCACCCGCAGGCGATCAGAATCGAGGCACGATGACACTGAAAAGGGAGGGGATAAACCCCTCCCCTACGGCTTTAATGGACGGCATTCGTTCCCACTACCGATTCTGAACACCGTAGGGGAGGGGTTTATCCCCTCCCGCGTTGGATTGTGCAAGATGCTCGGCTGGCTATGAGCTATGAGCAACGTTGCCGTGGGCGGCATTCTTGCCGCCCCTACCCTGGATCGTGCAGCCGTGGACACGTCACAACCACGAAGGCACGAAGCCACAAAGAAAACACAAAGAAAATCTTCTTGGTGAAAACCTTCGTGGCTTCGTGTCTTTGTGGTTGCGATTCATAGGACTTTTCAGGGCGACATCGACCGATAGGGTTTCTGCAAGAAGCTCGGCCCTCAGCCCACAGCCCATCGCCCAGGCCTCTAGCCCCAGGCCTTCAGATCACCGTGCCGTCCGGAATGACCGCGTTCTTTTCGACCACGACGATCCCGTCGCGAATCGCCCACCCTTCGCCGTCGGCCTCCTCGACGCCCTGCTCGTTGCAGATGCGGACGCCGCGGCCGATGCGCGCGTTCTTGTCGACGATGGTGTTCGAGATCTCGCTGGCATCACCGATGCCCACCGGCGGCGCCCCCGGCCCGGCGTCCGGATAGTGGGAATCCACACCCATGATCAGGCTGCGGCGAATGGTGGCGCCGCGAATGTGAGACCGCAGACCGATGACGGCGTTCTCGGCGACCGTGTCCTCGACCCGCGAGCCGTCGCCGAGCAGTACGTGGTCGAAACTGCAGCCGTGGAGCTTGGCCCCCGGCAGATAGCGCGGACGCGTGTAGATCGGCCAGCTCTGGTCGTGGAAGGTGAATTCAGGGTCCGGCTGGACCAGATCCATGTGCGCGTCGAAGAACGCACCGATGGTTCCGATGTCCCTCCAGTAGCCCTTGAAAAAGTGCGCCTGCACCCTTCGCCGGGAGATCTCGGCCGGGATGATGTCGCCGCCGAAATCAACCAGGCGGTTGTCCAGGGCCTCGACCAGGGCGTCTTTCTTGAAGATGTAGACACCCATGGACGCGATGTAGGGGAGGTCGGAGGAAATTCCCTTGGCGGCCAGCAACGACGGCGCCACTTCCATCCCCGCTCTCGATTCCGGGTTCGCCGGTTTCTCTCTGAACTCGACGATTCGTCCCGACCCGTCCACCCTCGCCGCGCCGAACCCCGCGATCTCCTCCTCCGAACACGGCTTGACCGCAATCGTGATGTCGGCGTTGTTTTCGAGGTGATCGTGAAGCAACTGCCGGTAGTCCATCCGGTACATGTGGTCGCCGGAAAGGATCAGCACGTGGTCGCCGTGAAGCTGGGAGAAGATCTGGAGGTTCTGGCGGACCGCGTCGGCCGTGCCCTGAAACCAGGTCTGGACTTCCGGCGTCTGCTGGGCGGCGAGGATCTGGACGTAGCCGCGCGAAAAGGCGTCGAACCGGTAGGTGCGGCCGATATGGCGGTGCAGCGACACCGAGTTGAATTGGGTCAGCACGTACATCCGTTCCATGCCGGAGTTGATGGCGTTGGAAATCGGAATGTCGATCAGCCGGTACTTGCCCGCGACCGGCACCGCCGGTTTGCTGCGCATCATGGTCAACGGAGACAACCGCTTGCCGCGTCCGCCGCCGAGGATCAGCACCGTCATGTCGTGACTGCTCTCGTCGAGAACGCTCATCGGCTCCCCCTTGAACAAGCGGCTTCAGTGTAGCCCGTCCCCGCCGCCGAGAGAAGCGAGTATTTCAGCCCCTCAGAACGGCCACGCTCAACGGCAGCAAGCCACCGGAACCGAGGAGACGCGGTCCCTCCCGCCGCATTTTGAGGGCGAGAAAACGGGACATCAGGGAGGGGTCTCGCGCCAACGACGTCATGACTCGACGACGCAGCGCAGGTCGCCGCTCGACGGCCAACAGGAGCCGGGTCACCGCCGCCGGATACCGCACGATCAGACGGTGAGCATTCGCGTACCGGTCCAGGTTGCTGTCGAGCATGGCATCGACAACCGCACCCGCCTGGTGGAAGGCGAGGGCGAGGCCCTCGCCGGTAATGGCGTCGAGATATCCGGCGGCGTCGCCGACAAGCGCAAGGTTGCCGGAGACCACACGGCGGCACCGCTGTTCGAGCGGCCCCGCTCCCCGGTCGGTGGAGGCGACCGCCGCACCGGCGAGTCGCCTCCGAAGCTCTGGGAAACCGGCCAGCAGCTCGTCGAAATCGTTCGGGCCGCCCTCGAAGAGCATCGCCACGCCGACCAGGCGATCCCCGACGGGCGTCACGTAGGCCTCACCCCGGTCGTGCCAATGAACCTCGACGAGATCGGTCCACGGCTCGAGTTCGTAGTGGCGGCGCAGACCGATCCGCCGTCTTTTCGACCTCCGCCCGTCGAGACCCGCCCATCGGCGGACCCTGGAGGTGCGGCCGTCAGCACCCACCAGCCATCTGCCGGTCACGACCCCGTCGTCGGTGGAGAACCCCCCGTCGACGAGCCCGAGAACGCGCCTCCCCCACCGCAGATCAACCCCGACGTCGGCGGCGCGGCGACTCAGCGCCTGGTGCAGAACCGTGCGCCGAATGCCAAGTCCTGACGCGCCCGGAAACCGGCCCTCGGCCACGAGTTCCCCGTCGACGTAGCGTATCCCGCGAAAGACCCGGCATTCGACGGCCTCGAGAGCCACACCGAAAGCGGTGAGGATCTCGACGCCGTCGGGCATCAGACCTTCGCCGCAGGCCTTGTCGATCGGAGGCGCCCCGGCCTCCAGCACGACGACCTCGAGCCCGGCCTGGCGAGCACGGATGGCTGTGGCAAGACCGGCGGGCCCGCCTCCTGCGATGACCAGATCAGGAACGGCCACGATGCCTCCCCGAACGGGCGGCCGCAAGCGACGAACGAACCATGGCCGCGCCGATGCTCAGCGGCGTCACCGCCTTCGGCGGCCGCAGCTCGCCCGTCCGCCACTGCCGCATCGCCTCACGGCGCCGGATCTTCCCCGACGATGTCCGCGGCAGGGTCCCCGGCCGCACCACCTCCACCCGATCCGGTTGCAGCCCGGTCGCAGCCAGCACCGCGTGCGCCGCCCTTGTCCCGATCCCGGTGTAGAACGCCTCCGCCACTGAACGGCGTGCCTCGACCAGCACCACCAACGTCTCCGTCTCGCCGTCCTCCGGCATGAAGGAAAAGGCCGCCGCGCACCCGGTCCGCACCCCTTCGACCCCGTCGGCGGCGTGTTCCACCTCCACCGGTGAGTGATTGCGCCCGCGCAGGATCAACACGTCTTTCTCACGCCCGGTGAGAAACAGCTCCCCATCCAGCAGGAACCCGAGGTCGCCGGTATCGAGCCACCCGTTCTGAAGGACCTCGGCAGTTGCCTCTTCCATCCCGAGATAGCCGTCCATCACGGAGGGACCGCGCACCAGCACCCGACCCACCCGAGCCTCCGGCAGATCCCGGCGATCGCGGTCGACGACGCGGATGTCGAACCCATCGAGCGGGCTGCCCAGCGACACCAACTCCACGCCGCCCGCCGACTCCACGGCGCGGTGTTCATCAGCCAGTTCGTCACGATCGAAGAACCGGCTCGAAAACGGGCCGGCAATCTCGGAAAAGGTGACCGCGAGGGCGGCCTCCGAGAGTCCATAGACCGGGGTCAGGGCCTCGGCCCGGAAACCCCACCTGGAGAATCGCTCCTGGAATCTCCGCAACACCCGGGGCGCCACCGGTTCGGCGCCGTTGAGCGCGACGCTCCACGACGACAGATCGACTCCCTCCATCTCCTCGTCGCTGATCTTCTCCACGCACAGACCGTACGCGAAATTCGGCGCGGGCGAGACTGTCGCGCTATAGCGCGAGATCGTCTGCAACCACACCGCGGGCCGCGCCACGAACAACTCGGGCGGGATCAGGGTGAGAACCGCCGGCCGCTCGAGCGCGGGAAAAACGCACCCGATCAGACCCATGTCGTGATAGAGAGGCAGCCAGCTCACTCCGCTGTGGACGAGGCCGTTGCCGTCAGGCCAGAAGCCGTTGAGCCTGACTGTCTGGGCGATCACCGCGCGGTGGCTCAGGGCCACCGGTTTCGGATCGACCGTGGTTCCGGAGGAGAACTGGACCAGGGCCAGATCACCTCCACCGACTTCGACCTCCCGCATCCCGGCAACGGAGAGGGCGCCCAACTCCAGACACCCGTGAACCGGGCCTGCCGCCTCCACCGCCTCACCGAGCAGCCGCCGCACCCGGCCCTCGGCGAGGATCAGCGGTGCATCGACCGCGCGGAGCATCGCCGCGGTGCGGCCGGTGTATTCGTCGAGGCGGCCGAGGCGCACCGGCGGATACAGCGGCACCGGAACGGCGCCGGCGGCGAGGATGCCGAAAAGGGCCTCGAAGAACTCCGCGCATGTCGGATAGACCAGCGCCACCCGATCGCCCTTGCAGATCCCGAGCTGCTGTAGACCCCCGGCCACCCGCAACGCCCTCGCGTGGACCTCGGACCACGGCAGGAACCCGGCCCGACCATGGCGGTCGATCAACCTCAGGCCGGTGTCGGGAACCAACGCTGCGCGGCCCAACATCTCGACGAGGGTCGTCGCCTCACCCATCGAACTGCCTCCGGATCGCGGCCACCAGGTCCCTGATCGTGACCAGGTTACCCTCCTGGTCGAGGAGTACCTTGAATCGGTTCTCCACCTCGAGCGCCAGTGTCAGGGCCTTCAGCGAATCGAGCTCCAGGTCCTCCACCAGCCGCATCTCGGGGCGCAGTTCGCCGTGCCAGCCAACATGCGTCCGGGCCACCTCAACGATGCCGGCCAAAACCTCGGCCTCGGACGGCTTCACCCGTCACCCTCCGCGCTTCGATCCAGAGCGCCCTCCTCGGCCCCCACCCTGACCTTCAAGAGAGCGAGGTTGGCGAGACTGAAGGTGACCGCGGTGATCCAGGCGCAGTGGAGCATGGGGATGGCCGCGATCTCGAGCACCACCGCCGCGTAGTTGGGGTGGCGGAACCACCGGTACGGACCCGACGTTACCAACTGCTCTCCCGGCACCACGACCACGCGGGTCGTCCAGCGGTCGCCGAGGGACCGCAAGGCCCACCACCTCAGGCCGAGGGCGGCGATCAGAACCAGCATCGAAATCAAACCCACCAGCGGCCGCCACGGGCGGTCCAACAGCCACACCTCGGCCACGCACGACACCAGAAAGGCCGTGTGCAGGGCGACCATCCACGGGTAGTGACCGGACCCCACTTCGGTGCCGCCGCGCAAACGCAGGGCGCGCAGGTTGCGTTTGGAGATCTCGAGCTCCCACAGGCGCTGCACCGCGATCAGCACGATCAGCACCGTGTAGGCGACGCGGGAATCGACGCCGAGGATCATCGGCCGGGCTCTTCGTCCCACCGCAGCAACACAAGTTCCGAACAGAAACCGGGGCCCATGGCCGACATCAGACCCCAGCTGCCCGGCGGCGGCGGCGAGGCGAGCGCCTCCTGGAGAACCAGCAGCACGGACGTCGAGGAGAGGTTCCCGACCTCCCGCAGTGTGCGCCACGCTCCGGCGAGCGCTCCCTCCGGCAACTCGAGGGCTTCCTGCATGGCCTCGAGCACCCGAGGGCCGCCCGGGTGGGAGATCCAGACCGCGATGTCGGACCGTGCGAGACCGTGATCGGCGAGAAAGGCGTCGACATCGCGCCGAAGGTGGCGGCGAACCATATCCGGAACCTCCGCCGACAGCACGACCTTGAAACCGCGCTCGGAAACGTCCCAACCCATCACGCGTTCGGTGTCGGTATAGAAGGACGACCGGCTGTCCACCACCTTCGGCCCGTCGCCCCCTCGCCCGCTGCCCACCATCACAGCCGCCGCCGCGCCGTCGCCGAAGAGCCCGGAGGCGATCAGATTTTCGACTGACAGGTCTTCGCGCTGCAAGGTCAGGGAACACAACTCCACCGACAGCAGGACGGCGACCTCGTCCGGGTGCCCTTCGAGGTAGTCCGCCGCGCGCGCCACGCCGGCCGCCCCCGCCAGACACCCGAGACCGAAGATCGGCACCCTCTTGACCGTCGGCGGCAGACCGAGCCGGTTGACCAGGCGGGCGTCGATCGAGGGAGTGGCGACACCGGTGACGGTGACGAAATACAACGCATGGACATCGGACGGCGCCAGACCGGCCCTGTCCAGAGCATCCAGCACCGCCTCGCCTCCAAGCTCGGTGGCCACCCGGATCCAGTGGTCGTTGGCCTGTCCCCAACTCTCGATCGCGGCGTAATCCTCGAGCGCCAGCGACAGATGGCGGCCTCCCACGAGCACGTTGCGGTGCAGATCCTCGAGCCGGCGGAGGTTGAAGTAGCGCTCCGCCCACTGCTCCCTGAACGCCGCGAGCAGGGTCTCCTGGTCGTAAAAGTGTTTCGGGAGTGCAGATCCCACCGACACGATTCTCACGCCGTCCTCCTGCATCGGCCCTCCAGATCGGAGCCCTCGCTTTCCGGTTGGTGTCCTCCACAATAGCTGTGCATCGCCGTTTCCAACAGTTTCCGGCCGGGCGATATTGCTCCGCTCGCCAACTTCGTCGAGTCTCCGGGCGTCTCCCGGATTCAGGAGAAACCCGGTAGCATGAACGAGATGCGGAACGACCATCGCCTTGCGAATGAAAATGAACACCGCTCGCGGCAGTGGACCTCGATTGCACTCGCCCTGTCAGCCACTGTCATCACGGGACTGCTGTGGATCATCGGATGGGTGCCGGCAATCGATCGTGTCAGCGGCGACCTGCTGCTCCGCGCCTCTTCGCTCCGCGCCAGAGGCGAGGCCTCGGTCGCAGCCGTCCTCATCGACGATACCGCGGTCGCTCGTTACGGGCCGCTGCCGTGGCCGCGCGGGCGCCTGGCGCGGGTGATCACAGCCGTCCAGGAGGCGGGTGCGCGTGCCATTGCCGTCGACCTGATTCTCGCCGAGCCGGGGCCAACCGATGACGACCTCGCGCTCACTCGTGCCGTCACTACCGGCCCCATCACCCTCGCAGCCGCCATCGACTCGGATGGTACCTGGCTGCTGCCGCTGCCGAGGTTCGGCGGCGGCCTTGCAGCCGCCCACGCCTACGGCGAGGTCGGGCCCGACGGGGTGGTCCGGACCATCGCCGCCACCAAACAGGCGGACGGCCTGTCGCTTCCGGCTTTGTCACTGGCCGCGGCCCGGCTGCTCCGCCCCGAGATTGCCGTCGCTGCCGGAACCGAAATGCGGCCGGGGTTCCGCCCGGCCCCGCAGGACCTTCCGGTGTTCAGCGCCGCCTCAGCTCTGGAAGGCGTGCTGCCGGCCGCAGGCATCTCCGGCCGCCTGGTTTTCATCGGCATCTCGGCGACCGGCGCGGGAGACCAGTTCGTCATTCCCACCGGGCCCGGCCACGCCCCGGTTCCCGGGGCCCTGGCGCACGCATCAGCCGCCGCGTCGATCCTCGAGGGACTCCTGCTGCATCGACTCGGTCTCCTCTGGTCGGCGATGGCGGCGTTGTTGCTCGCGTTCGGGGTTCAGCTGCTGCGCGACCGCCGCGGCGCGTTCGACCTCCTCAGGTTTTCGCTCCTCATCGCCGGGGTTGGAGCGGTCGCGATCCTCGCTCTCCGCAGCGCTCTCGTTCTGGTGCCGGTCGCCTCACTGATCGCGACAATGGTGATCTCCGCACTGCTGCGCGAAACCGTCGAGTCGCGCTTCGCTCACCGCGAAACCGGCCGTCTCCTACAGGCAATGCTCGCGCACTTCGACGCCTCTCCGCCCGGGCGGGTTCCCCGGACCGCCCGCGCCCGCCTCGACGCGATCAAGGATGTTCAACGGCGGGTCCTCGCCGAAGACGCTACGCGCAAAGCCCTCCTCGCAGGCATGGCCGAAGGTGTCGTATTGTGGGGCCCCGACGGAGATGTTCTCGAATCCAACCCGGCCGCACAGCGGCTGTGGGGCCACGTCCCGACGGTGGAAGAAGTCACCGGTGGGAGCGCCCGAGCTGACGGCGGCGCGGACCAGCATCGCCGAGGCCCGTACGAACTTTCCGTCGTTGTCACCGAACTCGAAGCCAACCGGCTCGCGATCATCCGGGATGTCACGGCCGAACGCACCCTCGAGCGGCGGCGGCGCGATATGCAACGGCTGGTGTCGCACGAGCTCAAGACACCGCTCGCCTCCATCGCTGGTTTCGGAGAGAGCCTGGAGCGCTATGAGCTCTCCAAAGACGAGCTCGCGAAAGTGGCCGGGATGATTCGCGGCGAGGCCGGTCGGCTGCAGGACATGGTGGCGGTGTTTCTCGACCTCGAACGGCTCGGCGCCGGCCACTGGGACGGAGAGGCGGGCCCGGTCGATCTCGCTGCTCTCGTCGAGGGGAGGTTGGAGATCCTCGCGGCGGCCGCCCGTGCGCGCGGTCTCTCGATCGCCCCCTCGATAGAAAGCGGCAGCTGGGTTGTCGGCGTTCCCGCCCTGCTCGACCGGGTGGTGGACAATCTGGTGGGCAATGCCATCAAGTATTCGAAACCCAGCCAGGAAATCGAGGTCGAAGTGCGGCCCGAGGGTGACCGGACGATCGTGGCGGTCCGCGACCACGGCCAGGGCATTCCCGACGAGTCCCTCGCACGGATCTTCGACCGCTTCTACCGCGTCCCCGGCACTGAGAGCTCCGGGGCCGGTCTCGGGCTCGCCCTGGTCAAGGATGTGGTGGACTGGCACGGAGGATGCATGACAATAGAGAGTGAACCGGGCGTCGGCAGCGCCTTCACGGTCAGTCTGCCGTCACCCGAGGAGGGTTGACGAGTGGCGAAGAGGCCGAAAATCCTGGTCGTCGACGACGACACCGCGATGCGAGAGATGATGAAGCTCTCCCTCGGCAAAGAGGGCTTCGACGTCAGCGCTGCAGCCTCGTCCGCCGATGCTCTCGATGCCGTCGCATCCGGCGCCTTTGATGTCATCGTCACCGACATCTACCTCGGGGACGGTACCGGTCTCGAGCTGCTCGAACACTGCCGGACGCACTCGCCGCACGCCAAGGTCATTCTGGTGACGGCCCACGGCACCATCGAGACCGCGGCCTCGGCGCGTCGGTTGGGCGTGTTCGAATATCTGGCCAAACCCTTTGCCGTCGAGGCGCTGGTGGCGCGCGTCCGGGCGGCCCTGCACTCCCCCGAAGCGGGCCACGACCGTTTCGAAGTGGGCCCGGAATCCATGATCATCGGCAACCACCCCTCCATCGTCGAGGTCTACAACACAGTCGCCCGGGTAGCGCCTCTCCCCATCCCGGTGTTGATCCGCGGCGAGACCGGCACCGGGAAGGAGCTCATCGCTCGGGCTCTGCACCGTTTCGGTGCCGAACCCGACGGGCCCTTCGTGCCCATCAACTGCGGAGCGATCCCCGAAAACCTCCTCGAGAGCGAACTCTTCGGCCACCGCAAGGGCTCCTTCACCGGCGCCGACCGTGACCACCGGGGAGCCGTCGAAACCGCCCGCAACGGAACTCTGTTTCTCGACGAGATCGGTGAGCTGCCGGCCTCCCTCCAGGTCAAACTGCTGCGCTTCCTGCAGTCCGGAGAGGTGCGGCCGGTGGGTTCCGACGGCTCGGTCAACGTCCCGGTGCGAGTGGTGGCGGCCACCAACCGCGATCTCCGCGCCGAGGTCGAGGCCGGTTCCTTTCGCGAGGACTTCTACTTCCGGCTCGCGGCCTACGAGATCGGGATACCGCCGTTGAGAGACCGCCGTTCGGACATCCCGGCGCTCGTGGAACACTTCCGCCGCCGCCACGCCGACAACCTCGGCCTCGAGACGGAAACACCTGCAAACGAAAAAGTTCTGGAAGCTCTCGTGGGCCATCCCTGGCCCGGAAACGTGCGCGAGCTTGAGCACGTGGTGCAGAGAGCGCTGGTCGATACCGGCGGCCTTGCCGATGCCCGGACTGTCCTCAACCTGCTGGTTCACAATGCTGACGGATCTTCGACCGACCTCCCCGGGCCGGGAATCGGCGACGACCTCACCCTCAAAGAGCTCGAGACCCGCCACATCGAGGCGGTCCTCAGACGATGCAGCGGCAACCGCACCCGCGCCGCCGAAATCCTCGGCATCGAACGCAAATCGCTGTACCGCAAGGCCGAACGACTCGGTATCGCACTCGACCGCGAGGAGGACGAGCCATGAACAAGAGCATCGCGTTTCTCGTGGTGGCGATGGCTGCACTCGGGGCCGCACCGGGCCCCGAATCCGAGAACCTACTCGACTACGAGGTAGTGGCCGTCAAACGCCACCTGTTGCTCGTCACCGACAGCGGCGAACTCGCCCTCCAGACGGGCGATCACGCGCGGTCCGGCGACTCGCTTCGAACCGGATCCCGATCATCCGCCGACCTCGAGGTCCCCGCTCGTGCGGCCCGCTTCCACATCGGAACCAAGACCCGATTTCAGCTCGCCCAGGGCGCTCCCGGAGTGCTCATCAATGTCGAGCGCGGCAGCCTCCGGGCTGTGTTCGGCAAGCTGCCGGAGGGTGATGACCGCGAGCGATTGGTGACCACCCCGTCGGCCGTGCTCGCGGTGCGCGGGACCGAATACGGAATCGAAGTCGAGAAGGACGGTGACACAACGCTGGTTGTTTTCGAGGGCACGGTCGAGGTCCGGGACCTTCTGAATCGGTCCGAACCCGTCCTTGTCGGGGCCGGGCTCTCGACCCGGATCCGGACCGGTCGCGAACCCAGCTCACCTTTCGCGCACGGGATCTCGACCACCGATTGGGACCGCGGACAGAGGTCCGACCGTCGAATCTCGAGCGGCGGTCGGCAGACGCCCGCGATGGGCAACCAGCCGCAGCAGGGCGGGGCCGGTTCGCAGTCTCCTTCTTCGCAGGGCGGGTCCAAACACCACGGCGGCTGAGTCATTACGACTCGTTGGTCCCAGCTGCCGGCGCCTGTCGACCCAATCGGACCAGAGCGGTCGTCGCGATCACGAAGGCGACCAGCATGAAGACCGAACCGGTTCTGAAGGGCCACGCGAAACCGAGTTTTCCGTAGGCGATTTCAGCCCAGAACGGTCCGACGATCCTCGCCAGGCTGGCCATGCCCTGAAAGACCCCCATCACGCCGCCGATCTCATCCGGGGCCGCCAGTTTGGAGGTGAGTGAGGTCAGCGACGGGTGAGCGATGCCCTGACCCAGCGCCAGCACCGCGAGCGTCGTCAGTAGCGATCCTGTGCCCGGAGCGTAGGGCAGGAATCCGAGGGCGAGAAAGCTCAGGATCGTGCCGGCCACGATCAGCCTCGCTTCACCTAACCTCTTTGACAGCTTTCCCACGAGTCCGCCCTGGACCACCGCGCCGAGGACCCCTGCGTAGACGAAGAGCCAGGCGATGGTCGAGATGCTGAAAGAAAACCGCAGCTTGGCAAACTGAGCGAAGGTGGTCTCGAAATTCGCGAAAGCGAAGATCGTGCAGAACGCCATCACCATGCACGGACCCACCAACGGGTGCGACATCGTTCGCGCCAGATTCTGGAAATTGAGCGGGTGTGTACGCGCCTCTCCTCTGACCGATGTGTCGAGGGTCTCGGGAAGTTTCGTCAGCACGAGGAAAAACGCGATGGTCGAGGCGACAGCTGCTGCGATACCCGGCATCCACGGCGCGATGGTCACCAGCAGGGCGCCGATGGCCGGTCCGAGAATGAAGCCGAGCCCGAAGGCCGCTCCGATCAGACCCATGCCCTTGGCACGGTCCTCCGGACCGGTGATGTCGGCGATCACCGCGTGGGCGGTCGAAATGTTGCCGCCGGAGATGCCGTCGATGATGCGTGAGGCGAAGAGCATCGCCAGCGACCCGGCGATGCCGAAAAGCACGTAGCCCACGGCCGACCCGACCAGCGAAACCAACAGCACCGGGCGCCGCCCGATACGGTCCGACAATCTCCCCAGGATCGGCGCGAAAACGAACTGCATGATGGAAAAGGACGCCATCAGCAGACCGAAGACCAGCGGCGACGGACCGTACTCCTCCGCGTACAGCGGCAGGATCGGGATCACGATGCCGAAACCCACCAGATCGATGAAGACGATCAGGAAGACGATGCCGATTTTCGCGCGGTGCTCTTTCACTGCCGGGATCTCCTCGCCTGGACGGTGCATTCTACACGCCCGGCCCACCCATCTCAGGAGGAACCGCAGATCACGCAGATCACGCAGATATCGGACAACGCCCTACCTTCAAGCGCTCTCGAGTGCTCAGGATGTGTGAAACCGCCTTCGGCGGAGGTGCCATTTTCAATATTGTTGGAGGCACGAACATACCTGTCGGCAGCGCGACACAGGCCAACAATGTTGAAGGTGGCTCCTCCCGGGAAGCGAGCTTGGAAACGAGGCCCCCTATCGCCGCCAGAACTCCCGCGAGAACAGCGCGAGGATGGTGAAGACCTCGAGCCGCCCGAACAGCATGCACCCGGCAAGCACGATCTTCACCAGCCCGGGGAAGTGGGAGAAGTTGTCGTAGGCGCCGATCTGGCCGAGTCCGGGGCCGACGTTACCGATCGAGGTCATCCCCGCCGAGATCGCCGTCATCAGATCGTAGCCGTACGCCGCAACCACCGCCGCTCCGAACAGCGCGATCAGAAGGTAGGCGGTGAGAAATGCCCAGATGCCGGACAGCACCGATTCCGAAACCACGGCGCCCCCGTACTTCACCGGCCGCACCGCGTGAGGGTGGATCAGGCGGTGCACCGCAGTCCTCAGCGAGGTCATCGCGAGCAATGCGCGGAGACTCTTGATGCCGCCCCCTGTCGAGCCCGACATGCCGCCGAGCACCATCAGACACAGCAGCACCAGCGACGGGAGAGTTGCCCATAGTTCGAAGTCCGTGGAGGCGTAACCGGTGGTGGTGAGGACGCTCAGCGTCTGGAACACCGCGTCTCGGAAGGTGTCGGCGAAGCGCGCGCCTGCGACGTGGGTGGTCGCCGTCAGGATGAGGGTCGCGACGGCGATCACTCCGAGGAAGTAGCGCAATTCCGCGTCGCGCCAGACTTCAAGGGCACGCCCGGTGAGCAGGCGGAAGTGGAGCACGAAGTTGATCCCCGCCAGCAGCATGAAGAAAATGATGATCCATTCCACCAACGGCGAACCGAACTCTCCGACCGAGGTGTTCATGGTCGAAAACCCACCCGTGGCGAGGGTCGTGAACGAGTGGCAGAGCGCGTCGAAGCCGGAAAGACCGGCGAGGCGGAGCGCGACCCATTCCGCCGCCGTGAAACCGACGTAGATCATCCACAACATCCGCGCGGTCGCGGCGAGACGCGGGCGCACCTTGTCCGCCACCGGGCCGGGCACCTCGGCTTTGAAGAGCTGCATCCCGCCGATGCCCAACAAGGGCAGGATGGCGATGGTGAAGAGAATGATGCCCATGCCGCCGAGCCATTGACTCATGGCGCGCCACAGCAGCAGCGAACGAGGGACGACGGTCACGTCGGCGATCACCGTCGACCCCGTCGTCGTGAACCCGGAGACCGACTCGAACAGCGAGTCCACCGGACCCAGCGTGCCCGTGACCAGATAGGGAACGGCACCCACCAGCGACACCAGGATCCAGGCCCCGGTGACGATCAGGAAGCCGTCGCGGGGGCGGATATGGCGGTCGAACTCGGTGCGCGAGCTGACCAGCAGCACACCGAAAACGCCGGCAACCGTCATCGCCTCGACCCACGGTTCCGGACTTTCCCCGAACACCAGGCTCGCAAACAACGGTATGACGAGAAAGGCGCAGTCGAGCAGCAGCAGCCAGCCCAGCAGATAGACGACGAAGCGGCGGTTCACCGGTGGGGCCCTGTCATCTACGCCTCGAGCACGTCGTCGAGTTTCGACGCCACCTCGGCCGCCGCCGCGAGGATGACCTGGTCGCCGGGTTCGATCCGGTCGCCGCCGCCGGGGATGAAGATCCGCTCGCCGCGCCGAACCGCCACCACCAGGATGCCGCGCGGCAGACCCAGCTCGGACAACGGCTTGCGAACCAGCCTGCTGCCTTCCGCGGCCTCGACCTCGAACATCTCCACCGAGTCTTCGAGCAGGGCCGCCACGGATTTGATCCGCCCCTTGCGGACAAAGTGCAGCGCGTGACTGACCGACAACAACCGCGGCGAGATGATGGCGTCGATGCCGAGCTCGCCCACCAGTCCCGAAAGAGCGGCATTATCGACCAGGGCGAAGGTGTGGGCGGCGCCCATCCGCCCGGCCAGGAGGCACGCCACCACATTCTCCTCGTGGCGATCGGTGCACGAAACAAAGCCGTCGACCCGATCCGCCCCTTCCTCGCGAAGCAGCGAACGGTTGGTGGCGCGGCCGTGGATCACGAGAGTGTCCCCGAGCTCGGCTGCCGCCCGCTCGCACGCCTCCCGGTCCTCCTCGATCAGAGTCACGGGAACGGCCATCCCCTCGAGCCGGTGCGCCAGGTTGACCCCGATCCTGGTGGCGCCCGCGATCATCACCCGCCGGTCGACACCGCGGCGTTGTCCGAGCAGGACGAGCACGTTGTCGAGCTCCTTCGGGTCCATCGCGAAATAGACGAGGTCGCCCGCCTTGATCTCGTCGTCGCCGAAGGGGACCCGCCAGGCGCCGTCGCGCCGGATCGCAACCACCAGCATCGGCGTCGCCGCAAACAGCAGACGGAGGTGCGACAGCATCAGACCGGCAAACTCCGACCCCTGTTTGACATGGAAGCCGGCAACCAGAAGATCGCCGTCGAAGAACTCCACCACGTCCACGGCGCCGGGCACCGGCAGCAACGACAGGATCTTTTCGACCGCCGCCATGTCCGGGTTGATGGCCACGCGTTCGCCGCCCGGCTCGCGCGCGATGCGCCGGAAGCCTTCCTCGTGGCCGGGGTCGCGCAGCCGCGCCGCCACCCGCGGCACCTTGAAGATCACCGAGCCGACGAGGGCAACGACCATGTTGGCCTCGTCGGAGTCGGTGGTTGCGAGCAGCAGGTCGGCGCTCTCGATCCCCGCCTTCATCAGAACCGGAATCGTCGCACCGTTGCCGCGGATCGTCTGGACATCGAGGTTTTCGTTGAGGTCGGCGATGAGCTCCGCACTCCGTTCCACCAGCACCACATCGTGGCCGTCGCCGGCCAGCTTTTCCGCCAGCGTCGAACCCACCAGACCGCCACCCACCACGATCACATGCATGCCGATCTCCCCATCGCGACCTCATCGACTCCACTGAACGGATTCAAATCGGCGAAAGTGTACACAAGATTGAATTCTGAATTCGGAATTCTGAATTCGGAATGACTCACCCGCGCCACATCCCAGAACGAGCAACCGTGTGCCTCGATTTCCACGGAGGTGGGACGATGGGCGGAAATTCCGAATTCCGAATTCCGAATTCCGAATTCGAAACCCGTCAGGGTCTCGCGCCGTCCTCGATCCACCTCCGGTAGAGCTCGAGCTCGGCGGCGCGCAGCTTCTTGACGCCGGTCGGGGTCCGCGGCATGCCCTTGCCCTCGGAGGCCCTGTGTTCGAGTTTGAGCCACAGATACGAGGCCTCGGGATCCCCCGGGACCACGATCGCCATCTCCGGAACCTGGATCGAATGGCGGCCCACCAGCTGCCCGTACCCGGTCCCCTCTTCGAGCACCAATTTGGCCTTGGGTTCTTCGGCCTCGTGGCAGCCGAGGCAGTGTGCCAATACCAGCGGTTCGAGGTGTTCGGAGTACGACACCTTCTCATCGACCGGCACCTCGGGAACGGGAGTCCCGCACCCCACCAGAACCAGGGCGACCCACGATGCGGCGGCCAGTCTCACGGCCGAAGCGCTCACCCTCACGTGCCACGTGTCCGGCGGATCAATCCTCGACGGCTGGCACAATCGATGCGGACATCGAGCGGGCTTTCCAACTTCACGTGGCGGACGTGCCGGCTCTCCCAGATCGCTTCCTGGGTGTCGAGCCAGTCCCAGTCGATCCGGCCGTGGCCGTCAGATTCCACCGACATGTAGAGCACGTGGTTGCTGAGCAGTCGGTGGAAGAAGTGCGTCCCGTGGCTGAGATTGGACGGGGCATCCGGCATCGTCGCCTCGACAATCACCCGCGCAGCCGAGATCTGCCCCCACTTGACCGGCACTCCGAAGCGGTCGTCGGTCGTTCCCCAGCGTCCGAGACCGATGAAGACGCCGTGGCGACCTTCCTCGACCAGGCCTCGATTGACGGCATCCAGTTCCGAAGCCATCATCCGCGTCGATCCGCGGTCGAAGTTCTGCGGCCGCAAATAGACGATGTCGGTCAGATCGCCCCGCGCACCCTGTCCCAGGCAGTTGTCGGATGACACCAGAACGTCCTCCCCCTCGAGGTCACTTTCTTCGACGGGAGTCCGTTCTCCAGGGGTCAACATCGCGCGCACCTGGACGAACCCGATCTCCATCGGCAGGGCGTCTTCGGGGTCCAGGTTGACCGCGAACTCGATCTCGGCCTCGCCGTTGAGAACGTTGCACGAAAGCTCGAGCAGGCGCTCCATCACCGGCGTGAACGGGATCGAACGCGATTCGAGCACGGGCGCGAAGGTCACGGCCCGCGGCCCGTTGCCCCCGAGACCGGCCCGCAGTTGGTCGGACGCCGGGTCCCAGGTCGAGGCCAGAAACGTCAGCGTGCCGTCGGCCTCCGCATCTCCCAATCCGCACCGCACCAGACATGTGTTCTCGCGCACCGGGTCCGGCGGCGGTGGGTCGCCGACGTTGACCGCCCAGAAACTGTTCTGAGTGAACTTGAGGAGTTCCCCCGTGCTTTTGAACGGCGGCGGCGCGGTCGCGCGGTGAGGACTGTAGCTCCACACGTGGTCGCCGTCCGTAATCGTCTTGCCCAGCCCCAGGGCCACCGTCACCACCCCGTCCTCGCGCTTGTTGCCAGGCGCCGGGTAGTGGTTGTACGAACGCGCGAGTCCCGACAGAGTCGGGTAGAAGCGCCCGTCGTACCGCGAACCGGTGATCTCCTGAACAACCACCGCCATCTTCTCGGCATCGTCGGCAAGCCCGCACGCCCGGCGTGAGACCAGCGCATTTTCGAAAAAGGTGGAAGCCCAGGCGAGCTTGATCGCACCCGATAGGCGCCGGTAGCGGGCGTCGACGTTTTCTTCGGAATTCGGAATCAGCTTGGAGGTGAAGATGCCCGCGAAGGCGCGCTGCTGCGTGTCTTCGAGAAAACTCGATGGCCGGACGGCGAGGGGCGCGCCCATGACCTCGAGCAGTGCTCTCAGCTTCTCCCTTACCTCTTCCGTCAGTTCACCGCGCTGGAACTCCTGCGCGATCTGGCTGTCGGGAATCCCGCTGAGCACCAGGTTCATGAGCCGGTTTCGCTCCACGAACTCGGTGAACACGTCAGTCGCGATGACCACCGCCCGCGGCACGACCACGGTGACGCCCTCGAAGACGGAGGCGTCGAAACGCGGCAGGATCTCCCGGAGGATCTGCTGGAGACCCACCGCCTTGCCGCCGACGCTGCCGGTGCCGATTCGCGCAAAGCCG
This sequence comes from Candidatus Sulfomarinibacteraceae bacterium, assembly GCA_963715955.1. Taxonomy (GTDB): domain Bacteria; phylum Acidobacteriota; class Thermoanaerobaculia; order Thermoanaerobaculales; family Sulfomarinibacteraceae; genus Sulfomarinibacter. The sequence continues at coordinate 178,511 of CAVQSQ010000027.1, read as the reverse complement.
TGCTCCGAGCCGAATGTCCGGCGATCGAAGAGGGGAACTTCTGTGTCCACATTCGTTGTCATGGGCGCAGGGTGCCGCGTCCTCCCGATCATGTCAACTCCAACGGCGGTGCGGACGGTGAGACATCGAGGCCCGGCTCCGCTACTCTCGAGAGAGGAGGAACCAACCATGAAGACTTCACGCATCGCATGCCTGGGCGCCGTCATGATTGCAGTGGCGGCTCTTGTTGCGGCCGCCGACAGCCGCGTCTACGACGCGCCCATCGAACGGGTGTGGGACGAGGCGGTCAAGGCCGCCCGCGACGCCGATCTCGTCGTGACGGACTCCGACCGCTCGGACCACGTCTTCACGATGCAGACGCCGAAAAAGACCCTCTCCAAGACCGTCGACTTCGCGGTCACTCTGAGTCAGACCGGCGAACAGACCCGGGTCGAAGTCCGTTCGACCGAGGAGGGCTCGAAAAAGAGCGCCAAGACGATCGCCCGCTACATGGCGGCCCTCGACAAACGTCTCAATTGAACCGGTGGGTGCCGCGCAGCCTCACTCGGGACGCATTCAGCGCAGAATGCCGCGTTTCTTCACGGCGATCGCGTAGACCAGGAGGAAGATCGCCACCACCCAGATGACTGCGGTGATGATCGGCGCCCCTTCGCCCATGATCTCCAGACCATTGGTCAGGAAAAATGTGTAGATCCCGTTGACGACCATTCCGGCGATGGAAACCGCGAAGGCCCAGACGGCCCACTTCTTGCGCAGCAACAGCCCGACTGACCCGGCGACCGCACCCCAGACTCCGAACGCCCACGCAGCGACCGACCACGCCGGGAAACCGTAGAAATAGGCCAGCTGTTGCTCGCTGAACGCCCCCATGTAGAAATCGAGCTCGAGTTGGGTTGCCAGGTAATCGAACGCACCGAAAGCGTTCCACAACAACGACACAATCGCGACGATCCAGAAATGCACCGGCGCCTTGCGGCCGGAGTCGCCTCCACTGGTCTCGGTGACGGTCATGTTCTCCTCCGAAATTTCTATTCTGAGCTTTGAAACACCCTAGCACGGCGGATTTCTTCCCTGTCGGCCGCAAGTCGGCCCGGTGGTAGTGACACGTGCGCCGGGTGCGGGTTAAGGTAGGCGCCGGAGGTCGCGATGAGTGACGAATCGGGCCACTGGGATGCGGAACTCTTCCGCCGCGAGGGGCACCGTATGGTGGAGTGGATCGCCGACTACCTCGACGGTGCCAACCGCGAACACCCGGTGCTTTCGAGGGTCGAGCCGGGCGCTGTCACGGCCCGTCTGCCGAGGGAGATGCCCACCACCGCCGAAGACCCCGAGGCTGTGTGGCAGGATTTTCTCTCGATCATCCTGCCCGGCGTGACCCACTGGAACCACCCCGGCTTCATGGCCTATTTCGGGATCACAGGCTCTGGCCCCGGCATTCTCGGCGAGATGTTGGCGGCCGCTCTCGACGTCAACGGCATGTTGTGGCGGACCTGTCCGTCGGCCACCGAACTCGAGCTCACGGTCCTCGACTGGATGCGCCGCGGCCTCGAGTTGCCGGATGATTTCTTCGGCTTTCTGACTGACACCGCCTCCATCTCGTCGCTGCTCGCCCTGGCCGCGGCCCGCGAAAAAACCGACCCCGGGATACGCCACGGCGGAATGACCGGCGGCGGCACGGCGCCGTTCCGCATCTACGCCTCCGACCAGGCTCACTCATCGATCGCCAAGGCCTGTCTGACCCTGGGTTTCGGCCTGGAGGGTTTCCGAGCGGTGCCCCACGACGCCGAATACCGGATGGACCCCGAGGCGCTGGCCCACATGGTGGCGGCGGACCGCGCGACAGGTCTTCGTCCGCTGGCGGTGGTGGCAACGGTCGGCACCACCTCCACCACTTCGGTCGACCCGGTGGCGACCATCGCCGAATTGTGTGCGGCAGAGGGGCTGTGGCTCCACGTCGATGCCGCCTACGCCGGGTCGGCTGCTTTGTGCCCCGAAAACCGGTGGTGCCTCGACGGTTGCGAGCGGGCCGACAGCTTCGTCTTCAACCCCCACAAGTGGCTCTTCACCCCGATCGACGCATCGGCCCTCTACACACGCCACCCCGAGATCTTCAAGCGGGCCTTCTCGCTGGTGCCCGAGTATCTGACCACCCCGGTCAGCGGCAGGGTCGTCGATCTCATGGACTACGGCGTCCAACTCGGCCGCCGCTTCCGCGCCCTCAAGTTGTGGTGGGTCCTGCGCTGTTTCGGGCTCGAAGGCATCCACGAACGCATCCGCCGCCACGTGCACATGGCGCGATCGTTCGCCAACTGGGTGGAGAATCACGAGCACTTCGAACGGCTCGCGCCGACACCCTTCTCGGTCGTCTGCTTCCGCGCCCGGCCGCAAGGTGTGGAGGGCGAAGAACTCGATCGCTTCAACATGGAACTCATGGAGCACGTCAATGCCTCGGGCGAGATCTTCCTGTCCCACACCAAGCTCGACGACGGTATTTCTCTCCGAGTGGCCATCGGCAACCTGGCGACCGTGGAGTCCGACGTGAATCGCTGCTGCGACCTGCTGGCGGAGGGTTTGTCGTGCCTCTCGAACCGCTGACGGACCGCTCCGGGCCGCTGGCGACCCTCAAGGCTGTGGCCCTCCTTGTGGTCGGTTTTGCAACCCTGTTGCCTGTCAACCTGCTGCAAACGCTGAGTCTGGTCGTATTGCCCTTTTCCAAAAATGCATTTCGTGCGGTCAACAGGTGGTGCGCCGACACCTGGTGGGGGCTGTGCGTCTCCGCCGCAGACCACCTGTATGAGGTTCAGGTGATCTTCACCGGGGACGATGTGCCGATGCGCGAGAACGCGCTGGTCACGGCAAACCACCAACAGATGCCGGACATCCCGGCCATCATGAAATTCGCCAGGACCAAGGACCGCCTCGGCGACCTCAAGTTCTTCGTCAAGAAACAGCTCAAATGGGTGCCGGGTATGGGTTGGGGCATGCAGTTCCTCGACTGCCTCTACATCGACCGCGATTGGATGGCGGACCGCGAGACCATCCGCAAGACCTTTTCGCGAATCGTCGACGGCAACGTGCCCGTCTACCTGGTGTCCTTCGTCGAGGGGACCCGTCTGACCCTGCCCAAGCTCTCAGCCGCCCAGGACTACGCCCGCGCCCACGAGCTGCGCCCGCCGGTCCACACCCTGGTTCCCCGCACCAAGGGCTTCGTGGCCTCGGTCGAGGGTCTCCGCAGCCACATCGACGCCGTCTACGACCTCACGATCGGCTACGACGACGCCGTACCGTCGCTGTGGCAGTACCTCAAGGGACTGGTCCGCCGCATCCACGTCCACGTGCGCCGCTTCCCCGTCGCCGACCTTCCCGAATCCGCCGACGGCCTCCGCCGGTGGCTGCTCGACCGCTGGCACGAGAAGGACGACCTCCTCGAGCACTTCTACACCACCGGCGCCTTCCCCCGCCGAACCGAACCAGAAAGTTAACGCAGAGTCGCCGAGACGCAGAGGCCAAACACCCGCACAGGCTGCCCGCAGATCACGCAGATGACGCAGATTTCGGACCGAACGCAGAGGCGCAGAGGAGTAAGGGAGAAACGCTCTCCCAATCCATGCCTGTTCGCGTAGGGTGGGCCTTGGCCCACCTTCAGAATCGCTGCAGTTCTCTCGGCTTCTTCCCATACGTCCGCGGCCCTGATGGTGGGCTGAAGCCCACCCTACGGAACTCCACACCGAGACAGCTCATCCTGGCACACCGCAGGCGGAACCGACGCGCCCCTGGCGCGTCGCCGGGGGGCAGCGGGGCGCCGACGGACGCTCGCGTCCGGAGGGGACCCGATGCTCCCCGGCAGCCGGCGATCCCGGATCGCCGATGGGTTCCGCCGGTCACTCCAGGCAACCACATCCACGGAGGAAACCCGCCTTTGCGTCTTTGCGTTTCTGCGCCTTTGCGTTCAACCTGCGATGGGCCGGATCTGGGTCATCTGCGTGATCTGCGGGCAAAATTGCGCGATCGGGTGCCTCCGCGTCAGCGGATGGCAGCGGGGTCCTGAGCGAACAGGCGCCGCGTCCACAGCGCCAACGCCAGGGACAGGGCGAGAATCACGGCCCCGGTCGCCTGGTGGGCGGTGGTCACGGTGATCTCGAGAGTCGTCGGCGTGCCCACCACCGCATCTCCGGCAGTCACCGCAAGAGCCGCGATGCCGAGCAGGCCCTGAAGAGAAGCCAGCACCACCAACGCCTTGCCCAGCCGGTCGACCGGCCACACATCGCGGAACATCCCCCAGGCGCGAACCCCGACCATCACCGCCAGCAGGATCACCACCGCCGCCAGGGAAATGTGAACGATCAACAACGCCGCAAGATGCCGCTGCGCTGCACCCAGCACCAGCTGTACGACGACGATGACGATCAACCACCGCTGGAGACCGCAATCGTCGCTGAAGTTCGGACGCAGCTCGGGCGCCCCGGCCTCGAGCCACCGAATGGAAGTCACGGCAGCCAGCGCGACCATCACGCCGAGGAAGATCTGACCCAGCACACCATGAGCGAGGGCGAGCGCTATGCTCGGCGCCATGTCCACCTCTGAAGTCGAAAGCGTGAAGTTGCCGGTGACCCGGAGGCCGCCAAGGGTGCCCTGCAGCACCACCAGGACGACCGCGGCCAGCGCCAGCCGGTGCACCCATTTCCGGGCGTCGCGCCGCCACAGGCGGACGGCGAGCACGATCGTGGTCAGACCCACGAGCGCTCCGAAAAGGCGGTGGGCGTGTTCATAGTAGATACCGCCGGTCATGCGCGCGAGCGGGAACAGGAACATGTTCGACCCGAAGGTGTTGGGCCAGTCAACGACGGCCAGGCCGGCCTCACTGCTGGTCACCAGACCGCCCGCCACCACCAGGAGAAAGGTCGCCGCCACCGCCACTTTCGAAAACAGAGCCGTCCAACCCGCGGTGGTCGAGGGCTTTTCTGAATCGCCTGCCACCGCCGCGGCGACTCCGGCGACCACCGCCACGACGAGGATAGAGCCGGGGATCCACACGAGAGCCGTCGGCACGACCCCCCCACCGTCGGCGGAAGTCAAAAGGCTGCCCAGAATCAGCATATTGAGAATGGCTGAGGTCGCTCCGACCATCACGCCGCCAAGCCAGCCGCCGCCGCTGCGGGCGCCGGTGAACCAGCCCCAGAAAGCCACCGCAGCGAGCATGGAAATCAGGAGCAGCCAACTCGGGGCCGCCACGAGCGGTAGTCTGAAAACGTACGCCAGCGCCCACATCGTGACCGTCATCGCGAACCCGAGGGGCAGCACGTAGCTGCGATCGCTCATTATCCCGCCTCCGTTTCGTGCCACTGCCAGAATACGAGTCGACGCGGCTCGGTTATACTCGGCGGCGTCAAACGCCACCTGACGAGGATCGACGGAAAATATACACCAGGCGCTGCGGCACATCGCGGGAAAGACGGCAATACCTCAATGACGATCTCAGTTGAACCCGGCACCGGCCCCACCCGACCGGAGATGACGGCGCGGAGGATCCTGGCCAGCTACCTCGAACTTTCGAAGGCCAGGCTCGGCGCCCTCGTGGTGCTCACGGCCTTTGTCGGCTACGTGCTCGGTGCTCGCGGCCACCTTGAGATGCGGGTCGCGCTCGCGGCCGTCGTCGGTACCGCTCTCAGCGCCTTCGGCGCCAACATTCTCAACCAGTGGTGGGAGGTCGAGCGCGATCGCCTGATGCACCGCACCATGTCGCGCCCCTTGCCCTCTGGAAGGGTCGACCGCAGGGTCGCCCTTGTGTGGGGCCTGGTGACGGCCGCCGCCGGGCTCGCGATCCTGGCCGCCGGCACAAACCGTCTCACCACCGGTCTGTCGCTGTTCGTCATCCTTCTCTACGTCCTGGTCTACACCCCGCTCAAGGTGCGGACACCCCTCAACACGGTCGTCGGCGCGGTCTGTGGCGCGATTCCGCCGATGATGGGATGGGCCGCCGCCACCGGTCGTCTCGACGCCGGCGCCTGGATCCTCGGCGGAGTCCTCTTCGCCTGGCAGATCCCGCACTTCCTCGCGCTGGCCTGGATGTACCGTGAGGATTATCAACGCGGCGGCTTCCGGATGTTGCCGTCAGTCGACCTGGACGGCAGCCTCACCGGACGTCTGGCCTTCGTCTACGCCGCCGCCCTGCTGCCGATCACCGCTGCCCTGTCCGCAGCCGGGGTCACCGGCGCCACCTACCTGGTGGCGTCACAGGTGATCGGTCTGGCCTTCCTGGGGCTGGGCTGGGTATTCCTCCGCGAACGCAGTCAGCGGTCCGCGCGGCGGCTGTTCCTGGCGAGCATTCTCTACCTCCCCATCGTGCTCGGTTTCGGGGTCGCCGACATGAACCACCGCAACGATGGCGCGGCGCCACCGCCGGGTGCGGCCGTCGCCACATTGACTCGCTCTGCCGAACCGGTCGTTCAGACCCCGCCTCCGGCGGACGCCGCGGAGTTCTGACCCGTGGCAGGACCGTCCATCATCCGCAGCGGCTGGTGGGTGGCGCTGGCGGCGATCGCCCTGACCCTGACCGTCGGCGTGGTCATGGTCGTCCCTCTTCTCAATCGGGCACCGACGCGGAATTCCGGCGCTGATTTCGATCTCGCTGACCCGCTGGTTCGGGGAGACCTCATCGTGCGCGCCATGAACCGCGACGGCGTGATGGCCCTGAGCGACCCGGCGATGGTCGATGCGGCCGAGGTCGACCGCTTCAACCGCGAGGAACGCGGCAAGATGCTGGTTCCCGACGACCGGGTCATCGGAGTCGAGATCGGGGGCGAAGCACGAGCCTACCCCCTGCGTCTGATGCGGTGGCACGAAGTGGTCAACGACGTCGTCGGCGGCGAGCCCATCGCCGTGACCTACAGCCCTCTGTGCGACAGCGTCGCCGTCTTCGGCCGGGAGATCGAAGGCGAAGAAGTCGAGCTCGGGGTCTCGGGGCTGCTCTACAACTCGAATACCCTGCTGTACAACCGAAGAATCGGAGCGGAGACCACACCGCTGTGGACGCAACTCGACGGCAGACCCGTCGCCGGTCCCGCACCCGGATCGCAGCCTCTGCTGCCGTTGCGCCACGCGCACCTGACCACCTGGGCCGACTGGCATGCCCGCCACCCGGAGACCGCCATCCTCGCGCCCCTTCCCGAGATGAAGATGCTCTACAAACGCGACCCCTACCACTCGTATTTCGGGTCCGACCTGCTCAGGTTCCCGGTCGACCCGCTGCCGCCTGCCGGCGGCCTTCACTTCAAGGACCGCCTGCTGATCGTCACCGTCGACGGCGAGGACTTCGCGTTCTCACTGTCGCAGCTGGCGGCGGCCGCAGGAACGCCGGCCGGCTCGTACGAGGTGACTGTCCGGGACCTGCCTCTGCGCATCTCTTTCGACGCCGTTGTGGGCGTCGCCTATGTCGAACCACTCGCCGAATCCCGACGCCTGGGAGCGGAGCGGTCGGCTTTCTGGTTCTGTTGGTTCTCACTTGAAGGAACAGTTCCTGTTATTATTCGCGACGCCACTTGAGATTCGGTACATTCGGTTCGCGGCAACCACACAATCGAAAGCCCGGAGGAGCTTGATGACCGTCAAGATCGAACAGTTCTCCTACGACGACGCGATCGTCCGCAAATTCACTCTGGTGACCCTGATCTGGGGTGTCGTCGGCATGCTGGTGGGCGTGATCATCGCCTTGCAGCTCGCCGCCCCCTTCTTCAATCTCGAGCTCGCCTTTCTCTCCTTCGGGCGCCTGCGGCCGCTCCACACCAACGCGGTGATCTTCGCCTTTGCGGGCAACGCGGTGTTCGCCGGCGTCTACTACTCGATCCAGCGATTGCTCAAGGCGCGCATGTTCTCGAACACCCTCAGCGCCATCCACTTCTGGGGCTGGCAGCTGATCATCGTCGCCGCCGCCGTCACCCTGCCCCTCGGCATCACCCAGGGCAAGGAGTACGCCGAGCTGCAATGGCCGATCGACATCGCCATCGCTCTGGTGTGGATCGCCTTCGCCATCAATACCTTCGGCACCATCGCCAAGCGCCGCGAACGCCACATCTACGTCGCGATCTGGTTCTACATCGCGACCATCGTCACCATCACCGTGCTCCACGTGTTCAACAACCTCGTGGTGCCCGCCGGTCTGTGGCGCTCCTACCCCATCTACGCCGGCGTCCAGGACGCCTTCATGCAGTGGTGGTACGGCCACAACGCGGTCGGCTTCCTGCTGACGACGCCCTTCCTCGGCATCATGTACTACTTCCTGCCCAAGGCCGCCAACCGCCCGGTCTTCTCCTACCGGTTGTCGATCATCCACTTCTGGTCGCTGGTCTTCATCTACATCTGGGCCGGACCGCACCACCTCCACTACACCGCGCTCCCCGCCTGGGCCTCGACCCTCGGGATGCTGTTCTCGGTCATGCTGTGGATGCCCTCGTGGGGCGGTATGCTCAACGGCCTGCTGACCTTGCGCGGGGCGTGGGACAAGGTCGCCTCGGACCCGGTCCTCAAATTCTTCGTGGTCGCCATCACGTTCTACGGCATGTCGACCTTCGAGGGACCGCTGCTTTCGGTCAGGTCGGTCAACCTGCTCTCCCACTACACCGACTGGACCATCGCCCACGTCCACTCGGGCGCTCTGGGCTGGGTCGGTTTTCTGATCTTCGGCATGATCTACTGGCTGCTGCCGCGCCTCTTCCAGACCGAACTGTGGAGCCGCAAGCTCGCCGAAGCCCACTTCTGGCTCGGCACGATCGGGATCCTGCTCTACATCGTCGCCATCTACGCCGCCGGTCTCACCCAGGGTCTGATGTGGCTCGCCTTCGACTCGGAGGGCTACCTCAAGTACGGCGACTTCGTCGAAACCACCCTGCGGTTGATTCCGATGTACTGGGTGCGGGTCATCGGCGGCGTCGCCTATCTCGCCGGCGCGCTCATGCTCGGCGTCAATTTCTTCATGACCTGGAAGAACCGGCCCTCGACCTACGAGGTTCCCGTGCACGAGGCGCCGGCGCTTGCAAAGGAGTACGTCGATCCTCCGGAACCGGTCGGCCAGTTGAAGGCCGGCGGCGCCCACGTGGTGGACCTCGCATACAAGCTCGACCGCTTCTTCTCGACCACCTGGCACCGGCGCTGGGAGCGCCTCCCCCTCAAGTTCACGATTGCGGTTCTGGTCGCCGTGGTGGTGGCCTCGTTGTTCGAGATCATCCCCACCTTCCTCATCAAGTCCAACGTCCCGACCATCGCCACGGTGACGCCCTACACACCGCTCGAACTCGCCGGCCGCGACATCTACCTCTCGGAGGGTTGCTACAACTGCCACTCGCAGATGATCCGCCCGATCCGCGCCGAAACCGAGCGCTACGGCGAGTACTCAAAACCGGGCGAATTCGTGTGGGACCACCCCTTCCAGTGGGGCTCGCGGCGAATCGGCCCCGACCTGCAGCGGATCGGCGGTAAGTACCCCGATCTGTGGCACGTCCGCCACATGGACGACCCCCGTTCCATCACCGCCGGCTCGATCATGCCCGCGTATCCGTGGATGCTGACCGACGACCTCGACTGGGAGAGCATCGAACCCGTCATGCGCGCCCACCAGATCCTCGGCGTGCCCTACACCGACGAGGAAGTGGCCAACGCCACGGCCACCGCCCGCGAACAGGGCGCGGCGATCGCTGCCGAGATCGTCAAACAGGGCGGGCCCGACGGCCTGGCGGACAAACAGATCGTCGCCCTCATCGCCTATCTGCAGCGCATGGGCACGGACATCTCGAAGCCCGAACCGGTCGCCATCGAAGAAGAGATCGGCCCCGCGGAGGTCGCCGTCGAGGTCGAAGACACGGTCGTCATCGGGGAGGCCTCATGAGCCTCACCGATGTCATGTCCGCGGCCGGTCTCTCCTCGTGGACCGAGGTGGCCCTGATTCTCTGTTTTTTCACCTTTGCGGCGATCGTCGTTTGGGTCTTCTTCGTGCGCAGCAAGCCCTCGTACGATCACCTGCGGAACCTGCCGCTCGAGGACGGCGCCGACGACCGCACCGCCGCCGCAAAAGGAGGCAAACTCTCGTGAGTCACGAGTACCCCGATCACGATCCGACAGCGGTCGACCAGGACTCCCTTCTCGACCACGCCTATGACGGCATCCAGGAGTACGACAACCCGCTTCCGCGGTGGTGGCTGGCCATATTCTGGTTGACCATCGTCTTTTCGCCGCTCTACATCCTCTACTTCCACTTCGGCGGCGGTCTTCTCTCCACCGAGAAATATGACGCCGAGATGATCGCCTTTTACGACCGGCAGGCGGAGCAACTCCTCGCCCTCGGCGACATCAGCGAAGGGACGCTGGTAGATCTCACCGCCGACGCGAGCATGATGAACGGCGGCAAGAAGATCTTCCAGGCGAAGTGCGCCACCTGCCACGGGATGTTCGGCGAGGGCGGCATCGGACCCAACCTCACCGACGAGTACTGGCTGCACGGGGCCCAGTTGATGGATATCTACGCGACCGTGCGCGACGGCGTCACTGCCAAGGGGATGCTGGCGTGGGAACGGCAGCTCCGACCGGCCGAACTGATGGCGGTCAGCTCCTATGTCGGCACCCTGCTCGGCAGCGATCCGCCGAACCCGAAGGACCCGCAGGGCCAGGTCACCGTGCGGGTGGTGCCGGCGCAGAACGAAGGCGCTGAAATCGTCGCCGAGGAGACCGAGGCGGAGGCTGACAGCCAGCCGACCGAATCCTGAGGATCGCCGTGACGACGACCTCGAATGCGCCCGAAGCCCAGGAGAGGGTCCTCTCGACCCTCAACCGGGACGGCAGCCGGCGCTGGATCCGGCCCAAAGTCTCGAAAGGCCACTACTACACGCGACGGTTGGTGACCGCGTGGGCGCTGATCGCCACCTTCACCCTGATCCCGATCCTCAGGATCGGCGGCAAGCCGCTGATGCTTTTCGACATCCCGAAACGCGAGTTCACCCTCTTCGGCGCGACCTTCCTGCCCACCGACACCTTTCTCCTGATGCTGCTCCTGTTCTCGATCTTCATCGGGATCTTCCTCGTCACCGCCGTGCTCGGCCGGGTGTGGTGCGGGTGGGGCTGTCCGCAGACCGTCTACATGGAGTTCCTCTACCGCCCGATCGAAAACCTCATCGAGGGCGGCCGCAAACGCCAGATGGACCTCGACGCCTCGGGGCCTGACGCGAGGAGGCTCCTCAAGTACGCGGTGTTCTTTGCCGTCTCGGCTTTCCTCGCCAACACCTTCCTCGCCTACTTCGTGGGCTGGGACCGCCTGCTCGGTTGGATGACCAGCCCGCCGACCCACCACCCGGCGGCCTTTGCCGTGATGTTGGGGACGACGCTTCTGATGTTCTTCGATTTCGCATACTTCCGCGAACAGACCTGCATCGTGGCCTGCCCGTACGGCCGCTTCCAGTCGGTGCTGCTCGACCGGCAGTCGCTGATCGTCGGCTATGACCCGAAGCGCGGCGAGGAGCGGGCGCCGTGGCGCAAGAAGGAAGAACGCACCGCGGGCGACTGTATCGATTGCGGACTGTGCGTCAGCACCTGCCCCACCGGCATCGACATCCGCGAAGGTCTGCAGATGGAGTGCATCCACTGCACTCAGTGCATCGACGCCTGCGATGCCGTGATGGACCGCATCGGCCTCGAACCGGGGCTCATCTCCTACACATCGCAAGCCGAACTCGAGACCGGCAAACGGTCCTTCCTGCGGCCCCGGCTGGTGGTCTACTCGGCCATTCTGCTCGTCATGTTCGGCGCCTTCGGCGTTTCGCTCGCCGGAAAGACCTCGGCCGACGTGACCCTGCTGCGCGGCCTCGGCGCGCCTTTCACCGTGCTGCCCAACGGCGACATCTCCAACCAGATCCGGCTCAAGATCGCCAACCGTTCGCCCGAGGAGCGCTCCTACCTCATCGAACTGGTCGACGGCGACGGCATCACCCTGGTGGCACCCGAGAACCCGCTGGTGGTCGCCCCCGGCGAGACCGAGATGACCGGCGCCTTCATCACCGCCCCACCGGCGGCGTTTTCGGCCGATGAGGTTTCGGTCACCCTGCGCATCGACGACGGTGTCGACTTCAGCCGCGACCTCTCCTACCGCATCCTCGGGCCCTCGGGAACCGGGGGTGGGTCGTGAAAAAGGGCGCCGTCTGGCCGTACCTCATCGCCGGTGCCCTCGCGCTCCACGTGGTGGTCTCGCTGATCGTCGTCTTCATCGCGACCTCGGACCCGTCCTACGCGGTTGAAGAGGACTATTACCAGAAAGCCATCGACTGGGACCTGAAAAGGGCCCAGGACCGCACCAACGAAAACCTCGGGTGGCGCTTCGAATTCGAAGTCACCCCGCCGGAGCGGCCGGGCGACCAACCCCGGCTCGAGGTCACGCTCGCCGATGCCGGTGGTGCCCCGCTGACCGGCGCCGCAGTCAGGGTGGAGGCCTTTCACAATTCCTCGAGCGGCGACATCCTGCGCGCAGAACTCACACCCGCCGACGAACCCGGGGCCTACCGCACGACGTTGCCGATGCAGCACAACGGCCGGTGGGAACTGCGTTTCACCGTCGACCGAGACAACCTGGAGTTCACGAGCACCGAGATAAGGCACCTGTTCGTGGAAGGAAGCTGGCAGTGAATTCGGAATTCGGAATTCGGAATTCGGAATGGCGGACAGCGCTTCCCGTGTGGTGTAGCGACGGGTTCGAAATTCAAAATTCAAAATTCAAAATTCAAAATTCGGAATGCCGGGTCCTCACCCAAATGGCAGCCGGGACGGCTACCCCACAAGACAGCCGGGCTGCCCGAATTGTGGGGCAGCCGTCCCGGCTGCCATCCGGACGAGCCCGAAACTCAAAACTCAACACTCAACACTCAAAACTAGAACGCCGTCCCCCCTCCCCATTGATGACAGACGGTGGGGCGGAAATTCCGAATTCCGAATTCCGAATTCCGAATTTTGTACGGACCGCTTCATGAGCCCACTCCTGGCCACCGTTTTCCTCGCGAGCCTCGTGGGGTCCCTGCATTGCGTCGGCATGTGCGGTCCCTTCGTGGCCTTCTACAGCGGGTCCGACGGATCCGCGGGCACCCGCCGGATGCTCAGCCACGCCGCCTACTCCGGTGGACGGCTGGTCACGTATGTGCTCTTCGGACTCGCCGCTGGGGCGATCGGCGCCGCCCTCGACGTCGCCGGGTCGCTGGCAGGCTTTCAACGCGTCGCGGCGGTGCTCGCGGGAGCGACCATGGTTCTGTGGGGCGTGCTCGCTCTGCTCCAGATTCGCGGCGTCCGCATCTTCAAACACGGCAGCGGCAACGGCAGGTTGGCCCGCCTCTTCCGGCGCGGGTTTTCACTGGTCAGCGACAAACCTCCGCTGGTCCGCGCCTCCGTCGTCGGGCTGCTGTCCGGCTTTCTGCCCTGCGGCTGGTTGTGGGCTTTCGTGGTCACCGCCGCCGGCACCGGCAGCGCCCTTGCGGGCGCGGCTGTGATGACAGCGTTCTGGGCTGGAACGGTTCCCGCCCTCCTCGCGGTGGGGTTCGGCACCCAATTGCTGAGCGCGCCGCTGCGCCGCCACGTCCCCGCTGTGACCGCCGCCCTGTTGGTGGCACTCGGTCTCTTCGCCATCCTCGGCCGCCCGGCATCGGTCACCGCCGCCATCCACAAACACCAGGGGATGCAGAGCGGCGTTCCTTCGCCCGATGACGCCGGCACCGGATGTTGCGGCGGCGGCTGAAGTGGCCCGGTGAAACCCGATGCAGACTGCACCTCCGATTGAACCGGCCGACGGACTGCGCCAGGATGTCAGATTCCTCGGCGCCCTCCTCGGCGATGCACTGCGCGAGCAGGGCGGTGATGAGCTCTTCGACATCGTTGAAGGCGCTCGTCTCGCGGCACGTGCCAGAAGAGAAGGCGCGGCCGGCGCCGAACCCACGCTGGTTGATCTCCTCAAAGGTCTCGACGCACCGGGAGCGGCCGAGGTTGCCCAGGCCTTCTCGGCCTACTTCGCCCTCGTCAACATGGCCGAGCGAGTCCACCGCATCCGCCGCCGTCGCGAGTATCTGCGATCGGGAGTGCCGCAACCCGGCGGCCTCGATGACGTCCTTCGCCGTCTCGCGGCTTCCGGCGTGACCCGGCAGCAGGCCCTCGCGAGTCTCGCGGGGATTTTGGTTGAACCTGTCTTCACCGCCCATCCGACCGAGGCCATCCGGCGAACCGTCCTCGCCAAAGAGCAGCGGGTGGCGAGGTTGTTGATCGAGCGCCTGCAGCATTCTGACCGCACTCCGCAGGAAGAGGCCGCTCTCACCGGTCGGTTGCGCGACGAGATCACTCTCATATGGCAGACCTCCGAGCATTCCGGAGTCAAACGAACGGTCGCCGACGAGGTCGAACACGTCCTCTTCTACCTCATCGACGTGATCTATCGGGTGGTTCCCGCCCTCGGCGAGGCCATGGAGGCGGCCCTCCAAGAGGCCTACGGCGCGGACGCGATCGGAGTGGTGCCAGGGCCGTTCCTGCGTTTCGGATCGTGGGTCGGCGGAGACATGGACGGCAATCCCAACGTCGGGCCCGAGACCATCCGCAGCACTCTCGAACGGCAACGGCAGCTGATCGTCGGCCGCTACATCGCCGAGGTCCGTGAGCTGTTCGGTCACCTCAGCCAATCGCGCACGAGAATCGCGGTCGACGCAGGCGTCGAGGAACGGTGCGCGAACTATCGGCAGCTGATGCCCGAGGTGGCCGCCGCAATCCCCAGCCGCTACAACGACATGCCCTACCGCATTCTCCTGTGGTTCTGCTGGGCGCGCCTCGATGCGACGTTGGCCGGTGGCGATCGCGCGTATCCGTCGGCCGCGGCCTTTCAAACGGACATCGAACTCATCGCCGCCAGCCTCCGCCGCAACAAGGGGGAGCACGCCGGGCTGGTGAAGACCACCCGCCTCGCCCGGCGGGCCGCCACCTTCGGCTTTCACCTGGCAACCCTCGACATCCGGCAGGACGCGCTTGTTCACAGGGTCGCCGCCGGTTCACTGCTCGGGGAACAGGGTTTCGCAGACGCCGGCGCCGGCGCCCGGACGGCTGCTCTCCGCGCAGCACTGTCGAACTCCGCTGCAGTCGGCACCTCCTCTCCAGAGGCGGCCGCCACGCTCGCGGTCTTCCGCCAAATCGCCGACTCGAGGAGGATCTTCGGTATCGAGTCGATCGGGCCCTACATCATCTCGATGGCGCAGGGGCCCGACGACGCACTCGCGGTTCTGTACCTGGCCCGGACTGCGGGTCTGCTTGAGGATGACCTCACCGTACCTCTCGACGTGGCGCCGCTCTTCGAGACGGTGCCGGACCTGGAAAACTCCGGCGAGACCCTCGCTGCACTCCTCGACGACCCCCTCTACCGGGCTCACGTGGCTGCGCGGGGCGACCGGCAGATCGCGATGCTGGGGTACTCGGACTCGAGCAAGGAATCCGGTCTCGCGGCGTCGCGGTGGGCCCTCTACCGCGCCGAGTCGGCGCTTTCAGAGGTCGCCGACCGGGCCGGGATCGAGCTCACCTTGTTTCACGGGCGCGGCGGCACACCGAGCCGTGGCGGCAGCAAGCCGAGGGCGGGAATCCTCGCACAACCTCCGGGCGTCATGCACGGTCGGATGCGTCTCACCGAACAGGGCGAGATCATCCACGCCAAATACGGTCTGAGGGGAATCGCCCTCCGCACTCTCGAGTTGATGACGGGCGCCGTGCTCGAGGCGAGCGCCGGCAGCGGTGAGGCAAACACCCTCGAAGGCGAATTCGCCGACGCCATGACGACCGTTGCGCGCGCCGGTCGTTCGGCCTATCGCGCGTTGGTCTATGAGGATCCGGACTTCATCCCCTACTTCCGCTCCGCCACTCCCATCGACGTCATCGAACGGCTCGAGATCGGTTCGCGCCCGGCCTCCCGCCGTTCGGGCGCCGGAGTCGAAAATCTGCGCGCCATTCCGTGGGTCTTCTCATGGACGCAGAATCGCCACCTGCTGCCGGGTTGGTACGGCGTCGGTGCGGGTCTCGCTGCAGCGATCGACGCCCACGGTGTGGGCGTCCTCCGCGATATGGCGAACGACTGGCCGTTCTTCGACAATCTCCTGGCCGACGTCGAGATGGTGCTCGCCAAGGCCGACATGGGGATCGCCGAACGGTATGCCGGGTTGGCGGGCGAGGCCGGCGAGAAGCTGTTCCCCGGGATCCTGGCCGAGTACGGCCGCACCCGGGAGCTGATCTGTCGTCTGCGCGGGATCGAGGAACCCCTCGAACGGGAACCGGTGTTACGGCGCTCGATCCGCCTTCGCAATCCCTACGTCGACCCCATCAGCATCCTCCAGGTCGACCTGTTGCGGCGTTGGCGAGCGGGCGACCGAGAGGACCACGAACTCGAGGAGGCGCTCAAGGTAACGGTGAGGGGCATTGCCAGAGGGATGCAGAACACGGGATAGTTCTTAGTGTTGAGTTCTCAGTGTTGAGTTTTCAACCCGGTACGCGAGACGCGTGCCCCACACATGCACTCGTCCGGTTGTGGGGCGGCCGTCCCGGCTGCCAGTTTGGCGGGATCGCAGAAGGTACCCTCGTGATACCGCGGCAGACGTGCCCGGGATCTTCACGGGAAGCGAGTGCGGAACGACAGGCCCTCACCAGGCCCTCTCCCCCGGTGTGGGTACCGGATTCGGCGCGTGCACAGTACCTTCCGACAGATCGATTCACGCACAGGCACCGGAACTCACGAGCCCGCTCCGGGTCCGAGGCCTCGGGAACGATAACAGCAACCCGTCAGACGGCGGCTCCGATATCCCCGGGTCGCGCCGTCACCTCGATCGGCGCCAGCTGCAGCGTTTCGAAAGGCATGTCGATTCCCGCCTTGGTCAAGGTCGTGAAAACCGCTTCCCGCAGTTCGAAGGTCTTCGGTATGTGTTGTTTCTCGTCCTCGATCCAGGCCTGCAGCTGGAGGTTCACGTTGTAATCGTTGAGCGCCGTCACCACGACCCGCGGCGGCGGATCATCCAAGACGTTCGGATCGTCTCGAACCAGGTTCAACAGGGTTTCGCGGGCTCGATCGAGGTCTTCGGTCACCGCCACCGTGACCGAGATGTCGAGGCGCAGGTGCGGGAAGTTGGTGTAGGACGCCACGGTCGAGTTGATCACCGTCGCGTTCGGCACGGCGAGCATCCGACCGTCGACGGTGACGATCCGGGTCGACCGCGGAGTGATCCGATCCACCCGTCCATAGTGTCCCTCGACCTCGACGAGATCCCCGATCACAAAGGGCCGGTCCCAGAATATGAGGATGCCCGAGATCAAATTGGACAACGCGTCCCGCGCCGCGAAACCGATCGTCAGACCCGCCACGCCCAGACTGGTCACCAGCGCTGCGGTGTTGACCCCGACGGCCGACAGGGCCTGGACGACGCCGAAGGCGAGCACCAGAAACTTGAGGATCGTCCGGGCAAAACTGGCCGATGTCTCGTCGACCTTGCCGCGCCTCAAGACCGCGCCTGCAAAACGATCGATGACCCACCACAGAGCATAGAAGCCCGCAAAGGTCAGAAAACCGATCACGAGATTGGTCAGCATCGAGACCAGCACTGGTCCCAAAACCGCCGGATCGAACTGTTCTCGCAGGCGGGTCAGGACCGCATCGATAAAGGAGTTCACAAAACCTCCGGGTGGTGTTCTCAATGGGTTTGACAGATCTCGAAGTCTACACGACCCGACCGTCGTTGCTCTTACCTTCGATCAGCTTCCACACAACGATGGTGCAGATGGCGACCAGGTTGGCTGCAATCCAGGCGGCCTGCCCCGCCGTTCCTGCCGTCTATTCGGCGCCCGCCCGCACCACCGCCTCGCCTTCCAGCACCACCTCACCGTCCTGGTTGGTGCACACGGTGCCGAGGGTCACGATCGGTTTGTCGGGTCGCACCGAGAGGACCTCGACGGTCGCCGTGATCGTGTCTCCCGGGTAGACCGGCTGTTTGAACTTCAACGACTGCCCGAGATACACCGTGCCCGGCCCCGGCAGGTCGTTGGCGAGAGTCGCTGAAATCATCCCTGCGGCGATCATCCCATGAGCGATTCGGCGCCCGAAGCGCGTGCCCGCGGCATAGGCGTCGTCGAGATGAACGGGGTTGGTGTCGCCGGTCAGCTCCGCAAATGCACGGATCATCTCGTCGGTTATCGTGCAGGTTCGTGAGGCGGTGGCTCCGGGCACGAGGTTGGGCATGGTGCGCTCCTTGGCCGGATCATACCCCACCGGCACCTGTCGGGTAAGAATCGCGAAATCGTCACCGCAAACTCTCCCTTGGCACCCACCACTCACGCACCCAAGCCTTGAGGCGGCCGGCCTCGACCGCCGGGTCGGCCGCCGCGATCGACTGCGCCTCGGCGAGGCTCTCTGCTCGGATGATGGTCAACCCGATGATGGACTCACCCGGTCCCTCACCGAGGCCTCCCTCTTGCGCAAACGGTGCCAACCGATCTCCCAAACCGCACGGAAGGCCCTCTCGAGGAACAGCCGTTCGACGACGGGTGAAAGGAAGAAAAGCGGCTTCACCGCAATCTCCTCGAAACCCTCGACCGCAACTCCTTCGGATGTCTCGACGAATCGAACCTCTCCCCCGCCCCTCCAGAACCCTCGAAAAACCCACCGAACCAGCCTGTCGGGCTCCTGAGCCGTGTTCCTCGCCACCAGCGGAAAAGGGAAGTTCTTCAACGAGATCGCGTACCAGCCGTCACCCAGGTCCCTGGTGTGTCCGGCCATGCCGAACAACCGGGGCCAGTCGGCAGGAGTCCGGAAATAGGAATAGACCTCGGCCGCCGGAAGGCTGAACCGCTCGTTGAACACGATGATCATTTCTTCAGGCTCGTTTCGTCGAGGATCAAGCAGGTCGAGGTGGCGTGGGCGTACAGCCGGCCCTCTCGATCCTCCATCCGCGCCTCGGTGACCGCGGTCCGCGAGCCGCGATGCACGAGCCTTCCCACCGCACGAAGCACTCCGGTATCGGGGCGCACGGCCCGAACGACATTGACCTTGATCTCCAGCGTTGTGTATCCGACGCCGGCCGGTAAGGTCGTTTGCAGCGCGCAGCCGAGTGGCGCGTCGAGGACCGCCGAGTACCATCCGCCGTGAACCGACCCGATCGGGTTGTAGGCCCAGGGGCCGGCCTCCGCCTGGAAAACGGCAACGCCGTCGTCGACCTCGACCAGCGAGAAACCGAGGGTGACGCCGATCGGCACGCCTTTGCGTTCGTCAATCAGCCATTGGAGAAAATCGATCCCTGAATGTTGACGCGCCCTCTGAGCCAGTTCGAGCGGGTCGCTCCAGGTGGTCGTGCGGCTGTGTTTCACGGCGACTCCGATCTGCGGATCATTGTGGTGATCTCTTTTTCTTTGCCTTTGGTTCGGGAAGAGCTTTCTCGGTGATACGAATCAACTCGGACAGCCAATCGGAGTCTTCGATCCGGTCTTCGATGAGGAGGGAGTTCTTCGCGCCGGGGTAGGGCGGCGCTTCGACGTACTCACCGATGAATGCCTTGCCGGCATCCGTAGGTTTGATGAAGAGTCGATTGTCACAGATCAGAGCAACGACTTTGCCATGCGAATAGAGAGCATATTCGCCGAACATCTTTTTGAACGAGATGCCGCAGTCTTCTGCGATCTCGTCGGTCACAAATTCGACAAAATCCAGGTCGGATCCCATGTTCAGCCTTTCATCGCGGCGATCCCCACATTTCGGAAATCGGTTGCCATTTTGACATCGGCCGCTTCGACTCCTCTCACGAATCTCCCAGGGGAGCGGTCGTTCCTTCCGAGACCGGACCGAACCCTCTACAGCAACACCCGGACCGCGATCATCACCAGAGCAATCACATAGAGCGTGCCGCAGACCGGGAAGATGCGGTCGGCAAACCACTTCGGCAGGAAGATGTCCGCCACCGACCCCCGCGGTGCACCCTGGCGTTCGGCCAGAATCGTCAGCGGGCAGATCCAACCGAAAAAAGCCAGCACGACACTCTCGACCAAAAGCAGACCCACCGCGATCCAGGTCCAGATCGTGATGCGGTCGGCAACCCCGCTGAAAAGGGCATACAGGACGCAGAGGCTCAGCACCCAGAAGATGACCGTATGGGCGACCTTGATCTGGAAGATCGTGACTCTCAACAATCACGTCCATTCACCGGCGTGTCTGCTTGTTCATTGCGATGAACTGGTCCTCGACCTTTTTCCTCGCCCATGGCGTCTTGCGGAGGAACTTCAGAGTGGAGTTCACCGAAGGATCGCTGGTAAAACAACGGATCTTGATGCGTTTGCCCAACTCGTCCCAGCCATAATACGCAACCAGGCTCTCCACGATCATCTCGAGGGTGTGGCCGTGGAGTGGGTCGTTGGGGTGTTCGATATTCATTGAAATGGCTCGGTCCTTTGTCCTGGAATTCCCGCAAACGGCAGATCACCCGGGTTGAACGGCCCGGTGGGCGCACCGAAACGACTGCCTACCGAGTATCTGGTCGCTGCCGTCTGGATGCAACATAGCTCGAACTGAAGAGCACAATGAGCAGTCCCTGAAAGAGCAGAATTGGGACCCCGGTCGCCATGGGCATGAAGCCCGTCGACAGTGCAAACAGGCCGCTCCCCATGAGACCCAACACAACAGCGATGGTCAACAACAAGATACCGCGCCTCTCTTCGGGTCTCCGATCGGCCCACAACAGAAGAAGGGTCCAGCCCAGCATCAGGGAGCCCGCAAGACCGATGGCGTATCGATAAGGGGTGTCCGGCACGTGATGAGTCAAGGGACTGGGCCGCGAGAGTATCGCCTCTGCGAACATGGCAAGAGCGACGATGCCATCTGCGATCGCCCCCATCCGGAAGCTGATCCGCAGCCATGTCTTCGAGTTCGTCACCTGACATTTCTCCTATTCCGGGGCTTTGAAGGAATATCGGCGAAGCGGCGGTCCGGCTCTCGCTGAATTGAGGTGTTCGACGCCCCCACGTCAGTCGTCATCGTCAGATTGAGCGTGTTCGGCATACTGTCTCGCGTTACCGCCGATGTGGTCCCACGGCGCCTTCGAGGCAACGAATATGTGCATCTCGATCTCGACCCCCGGGTCGCCGTCGATGCACCCCAAAGTCAAGCCATGGACCTCTCCCTCACGCATGCCGCAAAGTGTGGAGCCGCATCTCGAGCAAAAGCCCATCCCCCACCCGTTGCCCGTTTCATGGATCGAAAGCAGGCCTTCGCCCGCCAGCCATTCGAGTGTGCTCGAAGGTGAGAGTTCTGCGTACGCCGAAGATGCGCCGCTGAACGCTTTGCGGCACCGAGAGCAATGGCAAGCTCTCGCGTTGCGCAGTGATCCGGTCATCTCGTAGCGTACAAAACCGCAAAAACAACCACCCCGAAGGGTTGATCGGTCCATCGGTGGCTCCTCCAGATCCCGGTTCAGCGAATGGTATTCACCGCGGGTGCAGGCCCGCTGGAACGAAGTGTCAAGAGCTTGATTCCTCACGTGCTCGTTCGATCAAGCCAACCGGGTTCCCCTCCGGATCTTGGATGAGGGCGAAGCGAAGATCGCCATGTTGCGTCGGTGGGATGCGAATGTGCCCACCGAGGGCTGCCGCGTTTTCAACCGACCGTTCGAGATCGTTCACTTCCACGTAAACGACAACCTCAGGCCCGCCCGTCGGTTCGTGACGCACGCCGGCGGAAATCGCCCCTGGGACATCCATGTCGTGGTAGTCGAACCCTCCCGCTTCTCTGCGGGTGCTGTCCCATCCAAAAAGCCGTCCATAGAAATCCCGGAGTCCGTACCCATCAACACCGGCAAATTCGACGTGGATGATCCTGGACACCTGTCACACCCCCCTCTCGACGATCCGCCGAAACCGCGCGTTCGGCCGATTGCATGTCTCCGTTCAGGTCTTCTTGCGGCGGTCTGGCAGCAGCGCGCTGGCAACCATGGCGAAACCGAATCCTCCGACGATCACCTGCGGTGCCGCTCGAGTCGCAGATACACCGGTGATGAGCCAGCAGAAAAGGAGCACTTTGGCCACTGTTGCGATCTGTTTCGAAAATACCACGGCATCCTTACCCCTGGTCACCCTGCCCTCGTTCCATCGGGCACCGGTGACTCGGGAACCGCAAGAACCGGAACCACTCCGTCCTCATACCCGAGATCGAAGAGCATCCCTTGCGACTCCAGCCCAGCCATCTTCCTCGGCGGCAGGTTGACTGGAAAAAGGGCCTGCTTGCCCGAAATCTCACCGGGGTCCTCCCTCTCCTGTTTCATCCCAGCGAGAATCGATCTGTCAGGCACGTGTGTCCGTTGGAACGAGGTGTCAGACGTCTGTCATGGTTTCATAGCAGAGCTGGACGATCCCACTCGGGTGCGTGGTGGCATGAACCAACCGCAACTCGTCTTTTCGGGAACTGCTCGCCAACAACGGAATGCCACTGCCAAGCATCACCGGAACAACCGCGATCTTGTAGTGAGTGATCAAACCGTCGATGCGAAAAGACGCCGCCAACGTGCCGCCGCCCATGAGCCAAACGCGCTTGAGACCGCGGGCCTTCACCAGCTCCACGACCTCTCGTGGTTCCTGAGAAGTGAGAGTCACGCTTGTATCGGCAACGTCAAGGCCACGACGAGTGAAGACCCAGCTGAGCTTGTCGGGAGCCATCCATGGCGGATGCCGCAGGGCAAACTCGTATGTGTGGCTGCCCATCATCAGGGAATCCACAGTCGCGTAGAAATCCGCGAATCCGTAATCATCTCCTTGACCCTGGAAAGGCGTCAGCCATTCGACACCACCGTCTGTGGTTGCGATGTACCCGTCAAGGCTACACGCTGCGTGGTAGACAACTTCCAATGTGGCCTCCAATACGCATCAGGTGGCGCTCGGGCGGACTTGGGTCCGCTGGAACGAGGTGTTCAAGCGCATGCGAATTGATACCTCAAGTCCAATATCCGTTATCAATCATGTTTTTTGACGAGTTCTCCGAAACGGCGGGTTGCATCGCCGGTTAGCAACAGACCCGACACCGCCACGAAAAAGGGAAAAAAAGGGGATGCAGCCGCAGCAGCCGCTGCCCAAACAAGCAATGCAGTACCGATCGCGCCACCAAACAGGATGACCAGACCACGGTGATCCAATCGAAAAAGTCGACCACATGCATTACAGGGATAGTCAACAACGCGTACGAAGACGACACTGATCCAAAATGGCGATTCGGATCCACAGTTTGGGCAGTTCATAACTGCAGCTGCCTTCCCTTTTTTGCCTAACGGTCCGAGTTCAGCGGACCGAACCCGCCGCGGGTGGGGGTCCGCTGGAATGAGGTGTTAGGCTGAAGCTTCTTCGAATACGGCCGTTGCAGCTTTAGGGAGGATGATCGGAACAAAAAACTCCGAAGGGAAAAGATAGTCCTCGCCTGACTCATCGATGACGCGGATCAATCGATCATCGCCATCCGGTTCACCGGCCAACCGAAGATAGACCTTTCGCTTTTCGAGGGATACTTCGAAACCCTCGTTTTCAACGCACAACACGAACGAAATATCTTGCTCAATGATCATTTTTTAATCCATCAGGCGCTTGACCTTGAATTCCCGTCTGCCAATCCCATGCGCCTCATACCAATGTAACTCCGCTTTGACCACGAGACCACTCAATAGCCGAATCTCGCACACACCCTTCACCTTTCGCCACTTTGCCTTGCCATACAGTTTGTGGAGGCGATTGAGTTCCCGGATCGCTTTCCCCGCAGCAATCGTCTCGACATCACTGATTTCACCAACTATTTCGAAGAACACATGAGGATTGTACTCGACACAGTGAAAGGCCTAACGGTCCGAATTCAGCGGCCCGAACAGCCACGCCGTTTGGGTCCGCTGGAATGAGGTGTTAGGCTGCAGACTCACTCTTGACGTCCCAGTTCGGGAAAACCAGTACCGCGGGGTGGACCTTGAGTGCTCGAGCGAGGACCTTGGCTCGTTCGACTCCGAGGTTGACTCGATCTCGCTCGATAGCGGAGATCGTGGATTGGGGAATGCCTGTGAGTTCCGAAAGCTGATTCTGGCTCAACTCCTGAAGTTCACGAATAATCCGGACGGATTCACCGACGGTGACCTCAATGTTCTGGCGGGCTTTCCGGTAATCGCTCATGATCACTTCTTCCGATATTCGTGGGCCGTGATACTCACGACCTCGATGAGTATTCGATCGCTCTCGACTCGATAGAAGACGCGGAACTGGTTATTGAGCCGAGACGATCGGTGTCCCTTCCACTTACCAAATAACGCCTCGTCATGAAACCCCTTGATCACTCGCAGCCCCTGTGGCCCCGATATGGCAACGATGTCCTTCCATTTCTCGTACCGTTTCAGAATGTCCGCGGGGAGCTTTTTGAGCTGGCGGCCAACGCGCGTATGCTCATAGACTTCCCACATACTTTATACTATATATCCTCTATTTGGTATGTCAACCCATGTTATTGCCTAACGGTCCGAGTTCAGCGGCCCGAACCCGCCGCGGGTGGGGGTCCGCTGGAACGAGGTGTTAGGTACTTTCTCGGATCCGTATCCTGTGCTCATCGACAATCCAAAGCGCGCCTGTTGGTGACTGTTTCTCGAGTGTTCGGGCCAGGCGAGAGATGACTGACAGAACACTCCTCTTGTCCTGAGCGTCAAGGCGAAGAACGACAATTCCAGAGTGCGAGCCTGGTGGGTATGACCGTATGTCAGAGAAGTCGGTGTCCAATGTGAGGAGGCATCGATTTTCGGCTTTGCACACTTCTGCAATTCGCGAATCAAGAACTCCGCTGAGTCCCTGATCGACGACAGATATTGCATCGTGTCCTTCCGCCTCAAGTGCCTCGGCAACCTCGATCGGCAGGTTCTCGTCGATTTTGAAACGCACGGCTCACTCAGGCAGGGAGGGCAACAACTCGTTCTTTGGCCAAGTCTGCAGCATATGCGATGGCCGCGGAAATCGACTCTCGAGTCAGCGATGGATAGCTCTTGAGAACTGCATCTTGGGGTTCTCCAGCCGCGATGTTGTCGAGAATAGCTGACACGAGAACTCGGGTGCCGCGAAAGCATGCCTTCCCATGACAAATTTCTGGGTCGACAGTGATGTGAGCACGCCAGTTTGTCATTGATGTCTCCCAAGATGATTATAGGTTCAAAATCGGCGCGAGGGTACCTGACGGTCCGAATTCAGCGGACGCCACCCGCCGCGGGTGGGGGTCCGCTGGAATGAGGTGTTAGGTTGCGAGTTGTTGAACCGCCGAACCGCGTGACGCCGGGGCTCCTCGAAGCAGTCCATCAACACTCAAGTCCTCATCAACTTCGGGCCAGTGAATTCCAAAACCTGCCCCGGAAACCTCCCAGTTTTTTCGCTGGTCAGGCGTCGCGGACTGAAGCCGTGGGTACCACGCAAGAGGAACAGAGAGTGTCCTACCATCTGTAAGGTCCACGATCAACAAGACCTTCGTACAGCGGACGTCCTTGATCCGTTCGCCTGCCCTAGGTTCCATGATACTCATCCCAAGCCTCCAGGAGTTCAGCCTCGTGCTTCCGCACCAGGGATTGGATCTTGTTCAACTCATTCGCACCGAATCCAAGGTTTCTGGCGAGCGAGACTGGCGCAAGCCAGAATTTGGCTGACTGGTCATCTCGGTCGACGTGAACATGGGCCGGTTCATTCGGTTCGTGACTGTGAAAGTAAATCCTGTAAGGCCCGCTGCGAAGTACTGTCGGAGTCATCACCTTTTTCCTAACGCCCAGTTTAACCGCCTCTCCGGCGTTGCGCGACCTAACGGTCCGAATTCAGCGGTCGCCACCCGCCGCGGGTGAGGGTCCGCTGGAATGAGGTGTTAGGCAGCGACAATCTCATTGAGGCCATCAATTGCCTCGTTCACCAACTCGGGCGACAAAGCTGTGATTCGTTTCCCAAGCCGTAGGAGAGATAGCGTGCGGACCTGGCTGATTTTTAACCAGGACCGTTTGGGCATTCCAGATTCCGTGATCTCGAGATTCAACGGAAACCCAGCGTTCTGAGCCTGACTGGTTATCGCCATCGCGATGACCGTCCCAGATCGTTCGTTGAAAACGTCATGGCTAATAATAAGAACCGGACGGCGACCTGCCTGTTCTCTACCCTTTACCGGGTTGAGATCGGCCCAGTAGATTTCTCCCCTCAATATTCGGGCCACTGTTCAACCTCCGAACCCAATCCCTCCTCAGCCAATGCGGATTCGTACTCGGGATCGAGTTTGGCGCACTCCCTCGCGAGCCGATCTCTCGAAAGTCTCGAAAGGCGCTCCTCCAGTGCGTCTTGAATGGCGCGGCTTCGGCTTGGATAAACACCCTCATCGACCAAACGATCGAGGTGTTTTACCGTATCTCTTTTCAAACTCACCGCGATTTTCGCGCTCGCCATTTGGCACCTCCGGTATGACCAATTATCATACCGCGACAAAGTCTTGTCAATACCTGCCTAACGGTCCGAGTTCAGCGGACACCAGCCGCTGCGGGTGGTGGTCCGCTGGAATGAGGTGTTAGGAGCGGCCTTTCGACTTGAGCGGGTATTTTTGTGGGTTCTCGATCGTATCAACGGTGAGATCGATGTCCAGGTCAGGCCAGTAAAGGTGGTGGGGTTGCGGCCGTTCGAGCTTGAGTACCGAATCAACGGGGGCGTTGCGAAACCACGGGAAGTCATCGAACGGCATGAATAGTTCGCGCTCATCAACCAGCATCCAGACACCATGCCGAGAGATGTTGGTGACTTCAGCTGCCGAAGTGCTCGTTCCAAGCGGTACGGATGACATCCTCATGCTCCTCTACTAGTTTACGTAGGCGGCCCAGATCTTGTTCTGAAAAACGGTGATTGCGTGCGAGTTGGATCTCCGGGTCCATCCAGAACTTCGCTTCTCCATCCGGTGAGTCAACGTGGATGTGCATCCGCCGTTCCTCACGCGAGAAAAAGTAAAATCTGAACGGGCCATCGCGAAATACAGTAGGACTCACCAGTTCATTATGCACATGCTCGTAGCATTTTGCGTGCCTAACGGTCCGAGTTCAGCGGACCACACCCGCCGCGGGTGGGGGTCCGCTGGAATGAGGTGTTAGGCGCCCTTTTTGTATTCAGCTGACGGGTAACCCAACACGAGTCCGCGGACACTGATATCTTCATCAACGGCGGGCCAGTGGATGCCCTCACCATCTCCGATCAGTTCAAACTCACTCCGCTGATCCGTTGACGCGTGCAGGAGACGCGGAAACCACGCGAGTGGCACAGAAATCTGGCGTCCGTCTACAAGCTCAACCACTAACTCGTGGTCAGTAACGTTGACCTCGGCAGCGAGCGGCTCGATGTTAGCTACTGAAAAAGCCATTCCAAGCCTCCAACAATTCTCTTTCATGCTCTCGGACGATTTGTTCGATGCGCGAGAGTTCTTGCGCGCTGAAACGCCTCGAACGTGCAAGAGCGACGTGTCCGAGCCAGAACTTAGCCACACAGCGGTCACGTCGAACATGAATGTGTGCCGGCTCCCCTAACTCGTTAGCGTAGAAGAAAAACCGATACGGGCCGACGATCTTGACCGTAGGTGACACGCTTCAGTTTACCTCGAATGGGGATCTTCGCCTAACGGTCCGAATTCAGCGGACACCACCCGCCGCGGGTGGGGGTCCGCTGGAATGAGGTGTTAGGCGTCATTGGCTCGACTGCTCAGGCAAGCGATATTTGAACTCGTACGAGTGTTTGCCTTCGTCGATGTCGATCTTGAAATCGCCTTCCAGTCCGACCAATTCCTCGGTACCTGAGTCCGGAACCACGGTTACTACAAGGGATGGTGCGCCGCGATTCATGGTACCGGTGTGTTGCAGAACAAAGGTTCCTCGCTTTCCGTTCAGAACACCTGCTACCCGCTCAATTGCAACGTAGCCGGCGGACCCATCGATATCCGTCATCGCGCTGAGCATTTGACCCACTGTGCTCGCAGTGAGGTCGCCGGAAATCTGCTTGTCAATGGACATCCGCCCGAGCTTGAATTCTGGGTTGGCGCCCTCAAACGCCAAGGGCTTCATGGAGACGACGAATTGACCTCTTGCGGTTTGAGCCATGGACTGTCCCTTCTCTTGTGAATGACATGAGGCCATCGAAAGTGATGACGCAATCAAACCTAGGATAGCGACGCGGCACTTCGAAAGGGTAGTTCTTGACGCTCGGCGCTCGTTCATTCTGCTTTTCCCCTCTGTTTCTGTGCGCCTAACGGTCCGAATTCAGCGGACCACACCCGGCACGGGTGGGGGTCTGCTGGAATGAGGTGTTAGGGCTCGAAGCGTCACCCGACGGCCTGGAACACCGTCACATCGCGCTCGAGCACGCCTACTAGACGGCCCCTTTCGACTTCGAGGTCATAGCGAACTTGGAGATTGAGCCAGAATCGCTCTGTCGTCCCAAAGAAACGGGCAAGCCGAAGTGCTGTGTCCGCTGTAATCGAACGTTTGCCATGAACGATTTCGTTGATGCGGCGAGGAGGCACGCTGATGTCCTTGGCCAGCCGATATTGACTGATACCCAAAGGCTCGAGGAACTCCTCCATCAGAATCTCGCCGGGGTGAATCGGGTCAATCATTTTCTTTGTCATCATTCCGTCCCTAGTGATAGTCGGCGATTTCCACATCCAGGGCGTCGCCGTTTTTCCAGTGAAAGCAAATCCTCCACTGATCGTTTATCCGGATGCTGTGTTGACCCTTCCGATCCCCGGATAGTTTTTCCAGCCGATTTCCAGGTGGAACTCTCAGATCGGACAAAGCATCGGCAGCATCAAGTACGAGGAGCTTCTTCAAAGCAGCGCGGTGGATGTTATGCGGGAGCCTTCTCGAGCGTTCACGCTTGAAGATCCTTTCGGCCTCTGGGTCATTGAAGCTCCGAATCACAGTATTATAGTAATGCGCCGCGTTAATAACGTCAAGCGTTATGCTTCATTTTGTGGCCTACCGGTCCGAATTCAGCGGCCCACAACCCGCCGCCAGCAGCGATTTGCGGACAAGGGCTGGATTCCTGCCGGCCCATTGGCCGCTCGCTGATGGTGGTGCGTTGCGGCGGCCCCTGGCCGCCAGCAACCCGCCGCGGGTGAGGGTCCACTGGAACGAGGTGTTAGGCGGCGCCACGAATGACCGCCATCAGAATTGCGCTGCCGAAAAGCAAAGAGGCAAAGGCAACCGATCTGAGATAGCGAACTGCATAAGGAACGGACCGCTGTGCGAAGCGATGGTGCCACTGCCAAGGAACCAAGAAGAGGACGCCGGTGGTGATGATGAGAACCCAGCCAAATGCAGAAAACGCGGCAGGAAACGCCATACGTGGGGAATGTACAAGGAACGCGCCGCCAATTGTGAGGCGAACAATCAGCTCTAGGTAGTGGGTGAAAGCGGAACCAGCAAATCCCAGAAGAAAGCGGCTGGCCAAGCCAGGAGCGAGGAATGAGACTACCCCGAGGCCAATGAGGTAGACCCCCGTAAGTGATGCAAGAGCCAAGGCGAGCACAGCGATCATCAGCGGCAACCCTTCAAGGAGTAGTCTCAGTACGCAATGAGGCACGACAAGCCACCTAACGGTCCGAATTCAGCGGACACCACCCGCCGCGGGTGGGGGTCCGCTGGAATGAGGTGTTAGGCAATAACCCTACGTTCATCAGCTAGCCACAACGAAGAGAACCACCGTGAGAATCAATCCCGCAATTAACTGAACCCATAGAAAGACAATAATCCAACGAACGTGAATCATGAATCTGAGGAGTCGATCCGCCTGCCCGGAGTCGACAGCATTTCGAATATCCTGGGCAATGCTCCAAAGGAGCAAGGCAAGTACCGCGCCGGATGCTGCCTCCCACAAAGTGACGAGAAAAGTACCCGTATTGGCCGCGGCCGGCAAAGCAATAACCGCGTACCCAACCGACGTCAGGAAACACAACGCGCCGAGGAGGCTGAGCCAAGCCCTAATCGAGTAAACCGGCTGGGCAATGTATGCGACGAGATCGTCCATCGAAAATTCGCCGGTCGCACTGCTCATTGGGCTCTCCTTTTACCGAACACGATCTTCCGCCTTGAATGCCTAACAGACGGGAGTTAAGCTGCGGCGCAGGATATCAGGCGCACGCCGCGCTTCCATCAGCGCCGGCAGCCACGGCAGATTCCACAGCCGGCCGCCGCGCGCCAGCGCGGCGATCGTCCGCGCGAAGCGCGATCACTGCTCGAGCTCCGGCGGGCAGTCGTCGTCGCGCATCGACTCGCCCTTCGAGCTCGAGCCGGTAGGCGTTGTTGACCAGGCGATCGAGGACCGCGTCGGCCAGGGTCGGGTCGCCGAACGCCTCGTGCCACACCTTGACCTCGAGCTGGCTGGTGACGAGGGTGGAGCGGCGCTGGGCACGTTCCTCGACGATCTCCATGAGGTCGCGTCGCTGGTCGCTGTCCAGCGGGTAGAGCCCGAAGTCGTCGAGGATGAGCAGCTGGACCTTGCCCAGGCGCTCGATCAGTCGCGGCGCGGTGCCGTCGCCTCGCGCCGCCTTCATCATGTCGAACAGCCTCGGCAGGCGCAGGTAGCGGACCGAGTAGCCCTTCCGGCAGGCCCGCTGCCCGAGGGCGCAGGCGAGCCAGGTCTTGCCGAGACCGGTCTTCCCGGTCAGCAGCAGGTTGTAGCCGGCCTCGGATCCACTCGCAGCGGGCCAGGGCGAGAAAGGAGCTGCGGCTCAGAGCCGCGCTTGTGGCGGAAGTCCACGTCCTCGACCGCCGCCTGCGGGATAGCGCAGCTTGGCCACCTGGAGTCGCCGTTTCGAGAGCCCGGCTCGCCCGTGACGGCCTCCTCGTGGTCGATCATCAAGGTGAGCCGATCCTCGAAGCTCAGCTCGCCGCCGTCCTTGCTGTTGGCGATGTCTCTCCAGCGCCTGGGCCATGCCGTGCAGCTTGAGAGCCGACAGGCGCTCGACCAGACCGTGCGTCAGCATGGGCGGCCCCCGTCTGCAGTAGGCCTCTTGGCCCCGGATGTTGCCGTGATCGATCGGCGGCGGGTCGTGCTCGGTCGTCCTCCTCGATACGGTCCAGCCCCTTCTCGAGGATCGACTTCACGCTCTTGTAGCTCACCGCCGAGAACGCCAGAGCCCGCCGGCACGCAGCCTCCAGACGTTCCTCGCCGTAGCGATCGGCGAGGCGCACGATGCCCAGGCAGGGCCGGTATCCCTGCTCGGGGTGGATCTTCGACGACAGCAGCCGATCGACCAGCTCACTGACGTGCTGGCCCGATCTGCTTGGCCCTGGAGACGACCCGCGGCGGGCTCCACCGCCGGTACTCCCGGTGCGAGCTCGGCATGTGCTCCGGCTTGGTCGAGTACCGCGCTCTGGCTTCGCCGGTGGGCCGTCACCGGCCGGCCGTTGCGGAAGATCTCCACCAGCGTCGGGGTGACCTTCACATCCAGGATCTCGCCGATGTACTGGTAGGGGACGCTGAAGTAGTGCCGGTCGACCTCCACGTGGTAGTCGATGTGGACCTTCAGCCGCTTCCACTCCGTCGCACCCAGCGTGTCTTGGGCAGCGGCTGGAGCGCCGGCTCTGTCCAGCTCGGCGAATACGCTCGACCGGCTGCCGGCCATCTTCTGGAACGGGCGGTCGTTGAGCTTGTCCAGCGCTCCAGCACCTGGTTGCGTGCATCCTCGAGACCCATCAGCAGCTGGTCCCGCAGCGGCGCCAGCACCCAGCGCTCCACCTGGAGCACGCCGTTTTCCACCTTCGCCTTGTCCCGCGACTTGCCGCACCCGCCCCGGTATCGCCACCGCGCCCAGGTGGCTCATCAGGTCCTCGTACGACCGGTTCAGCAACGGCTCGTACCAGTCCGGCTTGGTCACCCCGGACTTCAGGTTGTCCGAGCACGAAGATCCTCGGCACCCCGCCGAAGTACTCCACCGCCCGCTGGTGCGACGCCGAGGAAGTCCTCCGACTGCTGGCTCCAGGTGACGTCGACGAAGGTGTAGTTGCTCGCCCCCAGCGTGGCCACGAAGACCTGGGCCTCGCGGACCTCCCCGGTCGCCGGGTCGACCACCTCGAGCGTCTGGCCCGCGTAGTCGACGAAGCACTTCTCGCCGGCCGGGTGCTCGAAACGCATCACCGGCTCGATGTCGCCCTTCCAGACCGCGTACAGCTCGCAGAACCGGCTGTAGCTGTAGGCCCGCGCCCCGTGGTCCTCCTGGTACTCCTCCCACAGCAGACGCTTGGTCACGCCCTTGCGGCGCAGCTCCCTGGCCACCTCGTCCCACTCCGGAACCACCTGGCCTCCTGCGGCTGTAGCCTGCGTCCGTCAGCTTGAACGCACGGTTGGCCGGCGCCGCGCCGGACACCGGGCGTACATTTAACTCCCGTCTGTTGGGGCGGCGCGTAGCGCCGCGCCAACGGTCCGAATTCAGCGGACGCCACCCGCCGCGGGTGGGGGTCCGCTGGAATGAGGTGTTAGGCCAAGAATGTTGCACTTCAAACTTGAACTCAAGCGCGGCGATCGTTCAGTTTCCAAGATGCAGATTGGAGATCAGACGCTCAACCAACGGAAGATCACCTTGAAATCTGGTAACCTCGGTTTGAACTTCAAGATGCCAGCCTGCTTCTTCCGGAACAATCCAACATAAGACGTATATCCAGTTCTGAGTTTGGGCAAGAGTGGACTGAAACCCAACAGGAAGACGAAGGACTTCGTGCGTGACTTCGATTAGCAACTTCTTGGGGCACTTGGTACGCGTATGCCAGAGGTTAGACCAGTACTTTGGGGCCGACTGATCTCCAGAAGGAAGATCTGAGTTTACGACAGTGACCGCGCAACGCCCCTTCTTTCCCATCTGAAGCTTCAACGGCTCCTCAGGCGAATAGAGGTTCGCCACTCGCCAGGGACCAGGAAGAGAGGATAGATCCCATCCCTGTACTAGATCGAGACTTCGGGGTTCTCGCTTCTGTCTCTTTCTCGGTTTTCGGCGGGGCTTTGTTTTGAGAAAGGAACTCGCGAGATCTTCCAAGTTGAAGAGGACCTCACAATCACAATATCCCCCATGGTTCCGCAGCCAAGGTAGAACACCCGTAGCGTCAAGTTCTTCGGCGCGCAGGAATTCGGACGTCAATCTATGAGAGTGGTCACAGTGTTTCAGACGTGCATGCACATGATCGAGAAGACCGTTGAGCTGAGCGGGCGTCATCGGCATAGACGCAACCAAATCCTTCCGCTCGCTCGCCTGCCACTTTTTGAGGCGCGCCTTTTTCTCCTCTTTCGACAGCTTGGTCATTCTCTTGTTCTTTCTTGCGTAGAGATTGCCTAACGGTCCGAGTTCAGCGGACCGATCCCGCCGCGGGTGAGGGTCCGCTGGAATGAGGTGTTAGGCATCCGGTTCACCGTCTTTCGTGATCAAGCCTCTGACCTTGATACCTCCAAATACGCTGGCGATGTGGTTGTACGTGCTTGCGAGCATCGCGCCACCAAACGCCCCAAACGCTCCCCAGATAATGGAGAACGTGACTGGTGCCGCGTATCCGAAAAACACTCGAGATATTGTCGAAGTGTAGTCCTCAGGGGATACAAACAGCATCACCAGGCTGAAGATGCCGGCGAGAAAACCGACTGCAGCTCCCGCGGCACCCAACCAACGCGCCCAGGCACCTACGGGCATCTCCAGGATCTCGATTGTCTGAGTCAAACTCAATCTCCTTCCAAGGAATTGCCTAACGGTCCGAGTTCAGTGGACCGGGGCCGCGACCGCCGCGGACCCGGGTCCGCTGGAACGAGGTGTTAGGCGTTTCTGTTTGATCTGGTCATCTCCCAGGCTTGGCTTTCAACAGCTCCATGAAACGATATCTTGACGCCCTCAAGGCTCTCGAGAAGATTTTCTGGAATATCTTTCAGATCATCCTCGTCGACTTCTCGCGCCGGCAAGGGGACCCAACGTGCGGCGTTTATGGGTTGAACTGTCACGAGAAACCCAACTTGCTGCCAGTCTGGCAAATAGATACCCACGACAATAAAGTCGGGGTACAGCTCAGACTTTCGGAGAACTTTCACCAACGGGGGATCTTCGTCGCACTCGTTGGGTAATTGAAAAACGTCACCGACCGTAACTCTTGTCCATCGCTCCGGCGAACTCCTTCTGAAACGGCGAAGGAGCTGCCACAGCGGGCGCGGGTAGACAGCATGTTCGGTGGTTTCTGGCCCATGCTGCCGAATAAGTGTTCTTCTGGGAACTCGAACTGCGCGAAGGACTTTACGAATCTCGACCAAACCACGGCCGGCATCAGAAACAACCACTGACACGTCACAGCCAGAACCGTCGATCCAAGAACCGCCACCGACTACACAACCAAGATCATTCTCTTTTAATCGCCGATTGAGAGGCACTTCGATAATGTTTTCCCGGTCCTCTGGTGAATATCCACGAGGTATGTCAATGGTGAAATCAATAATCAAAACGGTGTTGCCTTTTTCGCCTAACGGTCCGAATTCAGCGGACCACACCCGCCGCGGGTGGGGGTCCGCTGGAATGAGGTGTTAGGCGCGTATCGCAATTCGATCATGGTAACCAAAGAAGCAGAAACTGCCATCCGATGTACCCCAATGCGAAGACGATGAAGAGCAGCAATGCCCCCATCAAAGCGCGAACGCCCCAGTTGACGATCTTGCCGATGAGGTCGAGTACACGCTTGGATGTACGGTCTCCTTTCGGCTCATGTCGTTGACTGGTCGGCTCTATCAGTGTTGGGGATTGAAGGAGCACGCCGTCTTCTGACAACCGATATGAGCGGCTGGGTGAATCAGCAGAATAGAAGAGTTCGAACAACCTATCTACATCGGCTGGACCAGGTACGCCAAGTCTGGATAGGATTCTCTCAATCGGCGCCTGCCAGGTGGAATCTATTTCGGAAGGCTCCAAACCCAGGTGGCTCTCATCAATATGTGTTTGCGCTGAGTCTTCGGAATCGGTCAATTCACCACGCTCGAAAACGTGGAAACCTGATTCGCCTAAGCTGTCGCTATACCAGACATTAACTGCTGTCGCGTTTGCGTCGGTGTCACTTAGACGACGAGCCAATTCGGATTCAGGAGAAGGTATGAAGTTCAAGTCTCCTCGCGTTGATTCAATCTGATCAGTCAGGGTGGCGGGTTTGTTCATGTTCTTGGTGATTTCGCAAGATGCGAGGTTGACTCTTGGGTCCGATGACTCGAAAACGGGGAAGACCAGAGAGGGGACCTTTTCGCAGTCTTTCGCGACTCGCGCTGCTGCTTGTAATGCAAGGTCTATCAGAAGTGGTCGAACCAGTACTGAGTTCCAGCTGCTTCCCATCGGATACTCCGCACCCCGCCTAACGGTCCGAGTTCAGCGGACACCACCCGCCGCGGGTGGGGGTCCGCTGGAATGAGGTGTTAGGACACACGTTCATAGTGCCTCATGGTTAGAATAACCTCGTGGAACACACCATTGACCTCATCAGGTCGAGTTCCTCTGGTTGGAATGCGATCGAGTGAAAGCTCAACATGTAGTCTCTGTGACGGATGCAATAGAGATGAGCGTATATGGAGGTTTGGTCGACTCGGGTCTCAAGTTGAATTATTCCGAATTGCTTCCCTCGGCATCGAAATTTGCCAACCTCGCTCACCCGTTCAAAAGAGGTCGACAGATGATCTCCAACAAGAGCCAAGTAATCTGGGGTCGTTTCCGATTGACGTCCGGACTCTATTGCCACTGCCAACATCGGGATACGAGGTTGGGCTGAGGTCCAATTAAGGGGCGAGAAAATCGCGACCGTCGTCAGGTTGGCGCTAACGATTTCGGCTTCCGAGGGAGTGAAGAAGGGATCCTCACGCATGTTTCCCTCAGCGCCCAGTTCGAATCCAGCAACGAGGTCAGCTGGAACCGGGGACCAGCCTACGGGTAATCCGATAGAGTACCCAACGTGTTCATTTTTATACGTGGTGTGCCAAGCGGGATTCGAGCACGCAATCTGAAGGCTCAAGACTGCGACAATAACTGTGACTGTCTTGATCGCTCGGCTGCAATACACCGCGTTTCCCACTCTCTGCTCGTTCTTCCTAACGGTCCGAATTCAGCGGACACCACCCGCCTCGGGTGGGGGTCCGCTGGAATGAGGTGTTAGGCAGAATAGAACACGAGATTTCACGTCGGTAAGTCACGGGGTCGATGATAGCCGTTTCGACGCCACTGTTCGATCCGGAGTTTCCGAAAG
The DNA here is from genome assembly GCA_963715955.1 of Candidatus Sulfomarinibacteraceae bacterium. Taxonomy (GTDB): domain Bacteria; phylum Acidobacteriota; class Thermoanaerobaculia; order Thermoanaerobaculales; family Sulfomarinibacteraceae; genus Sulfomarinibacter. Next base: position 142,209 of record CAVQSQ010000027.1, on the reverse strand, counting down.
ACCGTGGCCGAAGACGGCAATGGAATGTTGCATCATCAGATGACAGTACGGAAAGGCCGCAGGTTTTCATGGAGCCTTCGCTCCTTCGGTTTGTGATGACCCAACTGATTGCTCGCATCTCTTGGCCTGGCCTAACGGTCCGAGTTCAGCGGACCACACCCGCCGCGGGTGAGGGTCCGATGGAACGAGGTGTTAGGCCCACCAAAGAAGATTGTTGTTCCGGAAGGCATCTTATTGGCCATTATTCCGGCCCTTCCTCGAGGTGCTCATTCGACCAACTTTGCGTCAACTCAGGGCTTTCGATCGACCACCTCGAGAAGACACACCCATGGGATCTCGCCACGTCACACATGAACTCGACCCATTGGGCAAATGCCTGGCCATCGAACGTCACACCGCATGGCCGCGTTGATCCTTGGATGACCTTGTAATCGGAATCCTTGTCGCTGATCAAGGTTATAGAGTAGTTTTCACGGAGTTGCGCTGCAAGGTCTTCTGCACCTTTCAGGTCAGATGAGAAGTGAACAAAGTCGATGGCAAGAATGGTGGATTCGTCCACACCATCTCGCTGCATCTCAGCCCACAGTGTCTCGGCTTCGGAAATGCGCCTACTGCGAATTTTGGCGTAGTAGGTTTTCCAAGTCGCTTGTGGATCACTTTTCATAATTCTGGTCAACCGTTCCGGCTTGTGGAAGGTTCGTCATTTGAGACTAACGGTCCGAGTTCAGCGGACCGAACCCGCCGCGGGTGAGGGTCCGCTGGAATGAGGTGTTAGGTGTTGGTTTCATTGAGATCATTTCTTCAATACACACCAATCAAAAGGACCCGATGGGTTTCAATTCCTTCATTGACGAGAGCCGTCAATCTGTCGCTGTACGACCTAAAATCCGCGAATTCGACGAAGTGCTTGAACTCGCGGTTCTTCCATGGCTCCCTCCCTCCGAGCGACTGGAAGTCCATTTGCAGAGAATCAAAATCACACAGTTCTCGATACCGAATTACACCCCTCAGCGACTGAGGTGAAAGTGCGGTGCCAATATCGCCACCGTATTCGTTCCACGGGCGGTGAGGAGCGCAAATCAAGAATGGGCCAACAAATGCTCTGAACAACTGAACATTGTCGGAGCGAGACCTCGTTTTTCGGGTGGAAAATGCCTGATGAACGAGAGAATCAACCACCGAGCAGAACTCAAAATGGACACGCGGCGAACGGAAAAAGAACTCGTTTTCCTCTGAAAGTCCGGCATCAACTGTTGGCGAATTGAACTCATGATCTTTGAGTCGATTCGAAGGGAAGAAGGGTCCTGGGATCCTAGGCGTTTCGGAAAGGTATACCCGCATAGCGGTTTGAAACGGATCCGGTTCCAGTAACCACGGGATCATTGACATCGACACAGTTAACCCTTTGGCACCTAACGGTCCGAATTCAGCGGACCACACCCGCCGCGGGTGGGGGTCCGCTGGAATGAGGTGTTAGGCGCTGACAATATTTCCGCGTTCACGTCGGAAGCGCGTTTCACTGACGGGGTCCGAAACCGCGCCTCCGGTTTGGCTCTGCCCTTGCCCCAACGGTGTGTGATGCTCCTGTTACTCACCGTACTTACCTGACCGGCCTAACGGTCCGAATTCAGCGGACCACACCCGCCGCGGGTGGGGGTCCGCTGGAATGAGGTGTTAGGCGCGGAATCCTTTCCCGCGTTCACGTCGGAAGCGCGTTTCACTGACGGGGTCCGAAACCGCGCCTCCGGTTTGGCACTGCACTTGCCCCAACGGTGTGTGACGCTCCTGCTACTCATGTTATCTACCTGACCGGCCTAACGGTCCGAATTCAGCGGACCACACCCGCCGCGGGTGGGGGTCCGCTGGAATGAGGTCGATAGGCGCCGGACATACGATTTCCGCGTGCACGCCCGGTCGAAGCGCGCTTCACCGACGGGGTCCGAAAACCGCGCCGTCACAGGTTCCCACTCGCAAATTGCCCCAACGGTGACGAATTCCGCTATCCGATCTTCAATACACATCCTTCGCTATCCTTTTGACCTGCCTAACGATCCGAGTTCAGCGGACCAAACAGCCGCGCTGTCTGGGTCCGCTGGAACGAGGTGTTAGGCCTGCATGACACTTCAGATTCAAACATGATCATCTCCGGCTTCGACATGACCTAGCCCTCGAGAGCAACTGTGTAAACTTCACCACCTTTGATTCGAACCCTGAACAGGTGACCTAGAAACAACCCTCCATCCTCGAAATACAGCTCGGTTCCGGCCGAATCCAACGACAACGAACTTAGTTTCGGCTTCGATTTGAATTTTTCTCGGGAGAGCGGTCCTAGGGGGCAGTCCCAGCCCTCGTAGTGCTCAAAATACTTTTCTGCAATTGCATCCAATACGCGATTGAGGTCCTTCTCGACGTGCTTCACCGCCTGCCAAAGAGCCTCTAGATCACACGAATCATCTGGGTTCGCCTCCATCTCAATGTCGTATCGACGAAACCAGCGGCGTCGCTTACCCACAACGCGGGGTCCGCTGGAATGAGATGTTAGGCGCTGACATTATTTCCGCGTTCACGTCGGAAGCGCGTTTCACTGACGGTGTCCGAAACCGCGCCTCCGGTTTGGCACTGCCCTTGCCCCAACGGTGTGTGATGCTCCTGCTACTCATCATACCTACCTGACCGGCCTAACGATTGGAGTTCAGCGGACGCAAACCCCGCTCGCGCGGGTTGCGGTCCGCCTGAAACGATTTGTTAGGCGACTGGCGCACTTCAAACATGAGTCGCATCCAATTCACGCGTTCTCGGCCTTTTCGGCTCGAACCACGAAGAACCGAACGCCCCAAGTCGCCTCGTTACCTTTCATCCTGCGGATTTCAATCGTGTGGAGACCCGGGGCCCATGTGCCTCCGTTGGCGATGAAACGAGTGGCCTCGTCAACCTCGTGCTGCCAACGGAGGAGATCATCATCGGTGCGTGGCAGGCAAAGATCGTCAACCCCTTGAACTTGGGGACGAACACAGAGGGTCTCATCCTCGTTGACGACAATTGTTCGTAACACCAAGTCTCCGTTGTACTGCCCAGAAAGCTCGAATTGGGTCATGATCTGCATGGGGCCTTGATAGGTCCCCGGATCCATCGATTGACGCCGCAATCTCATCGTTGTGGAGAACGCGGTATGGATGGATAGCGCCACCAGGAGCAACACGACGATTGGTGCCCACCTCTTCATCATTGTCCCCTTCACGCCTAACTCATATTAGCGATACGAACAGAACCGACGAAATCGTGCGAGACGAGCTTCCTAACATTCCTGCTGTGAAATCTCTGCGCTGGAACGCCCTGCCTCGGACCTTTGGGATCATTCACGAGAATCATCGGTATCAGGGTCTGGCACCTTTCGGAGGGCTTCGTTCACCGCTGCCGAATCAGGATACCGGGCGGCAACGTCAGGTTCGAGAACCACCACGTTGCTGCCTTCCTGAAATTTTCCGGCGTACTTTCCGCGCACACCGGCCGAGAAGTCGTACTCCGGCAGCATCTCGGCGACCTTGTCCTCGTCAGGGCCCTTCATAATCTCTTCTTTCCCCGGGTGTCGCGCGCCGGGCACTAATGATGCGAATGCTGTCGTCGTGTTCGGCGTGGGACACCACGACCAGCGTACCACGAAACGTCTGACCGAGAAGCAGATAGCGAGATTGCCCGAGGCTGTGGCTCGGATCTTGGATCGTCAGCGAGAAGGGGTCTCCAAAGGCGGTCGCCGCATGTTCGAACGAGATTCCGTGCTTCCTCAAATTTTCGTCCGCCTTGAACCGATTCCACTCGAATCGTAGCGGCATTCCTCACCCTACCCTTCATTCCTCGCGCTGGCGGCCGGAAGATCTCCGAGACCTACCGCCGGCGATTTCACGTGTGAGTGAAGGTTTCCCGAGATCCTGAGGATCGGATGTTATCGTGTGCGAATCGCACGCTAACACGACGGGTGTTAGCGTGCTCACATGCCGGTCCCGAGGGTATCCGCGGGGCTGGTGACGCCGCGGCCGCCGGCCTTGCCGATGATGTGGGTGTAGATCATCGTGGTCTTCACGTCCTTGTGCCCGAGGAGTTCCTGGATGGTGCGGATATCGTGGCCGGCCATGAGCAGGTGGGTGGCAAAACTGTGGCGGAAGGTGTGGCAGCTGACTTTCTTGGGGATGGCTGTGGACCGGGCGGCGGCATAGATGGCTTTGCGGATGACTGATTCGTGGAGGTGGTGGCGGCGAACGGTGCCGGTGCGAGGGTCGGTGCCGCGGCTGGCGGCCGGGAAGACGTACTGCCATTTCCAGTCGCGGTCGGCGTGGGGATACTTGCGGGCGAGGGCGTCCGGCAGGTAGACGTTGCCGTAGCCTTCCGCCAGGTCGTTTTCGTGGAGCGTGCGGACGTTGATCAGGTGGTCCTGGAGGCGTTTGCGGGTGGATTCCGGAAGCATGGTCACCCGGTCGCGGCCGCCCTTGGGTCGGCGGATGGTGATGTGGCCGAGATCGAAGTCGATGTCCTGGACGCGAAGACGCAGGCACTCGAGGATCCGCATGCCGGTGCCGTAGAGCAGCAGCACCACGAGCTGCGGAATGCCTTCGAGACGGGAGAGCACGGCTGCAACTTCTTCGCGGCTGAGGACATTCGGCAGGCGGCGCGGTTGGCGGGCGCGCACCACGTTGTCGAGCCACTCGAAATTGGACTTGAGGACGTGGCGGTAGAGGAAGAGGATGGCGGACAGGGCCTGGCGCTGGGTCGAGACCGCGACCCGGTCGTGTTCGGCGAGGTGGGTCAGAAAACGGTTGAGGTCGTCGCCGTCGAGATCGCGCGGGTGGCTGCGGTGAAATTGAATGTAGCGGCGGATCCAGCCCGTGTAGGCCTCTTCGGTTCGGATCGAGTAGTGGCGGACGCGGATTTCGGAAATGACCCGGTCCATCAGGCGCCGGGGGCGCGGCGAGGCGGGCGCGGGGAAAGGTTGAACGCTTCCCATGGTGGTGTAAATGAAGCATAAGGCAGGATTCTGCCGTTGTCAAGAATCTCGAGTTCTTGGAAGTTGTTGATCGGGTGAACAAGGCTTCCGCACTATGATTGCTCATGCAACCTATTGAGCCGTAATATCTTAGGCTCTCCTGGCGTGCAGAAGTTGGTTTGGTTTTGAGACCACGCCTCGTCTCAGCTGGTTGGTGTTCGAGAGCCCTCCTTTCAAATATACACCCGGCGCCGAGGTTCGGGGAAAGGGAGAAAGGGAGAAAGGGAGAAAGGGGAAACATCCAGACGTTCCCATCCGGAGAAACCGCGGACTCCGCGGATGAAAGCAGATGCTCGAGGCTTGATGGCGCACCGTCGGAATTGAGGGCTTCCCTGCAAGAGGTTTCTCCACTCGTTCGCTACGCTCTCTCGGTCGAAATGACATTCCTTGGATCGGAGCATCATGAGTCGCGAGGCTCCCCTGCCCCCCTCCCGCCGCCGAAATCACCGGCATGAGAGAATCCGACCGTGTCAGTCGAGTGTGATCATTGTGGTTTGCCGGTTCCCGCCGGGCTGGTGGAGGACGGCGCCGAACACCAGTTCTGCTGCTCGGGGTGCCGGGTAGCGTACGAGGTGATCCGCGGCCACGGGCTCGACGGCTACTACGACATCAAATCGCGGATCGAGGCGCCGGAGCAGGCGGCACGGGTCTCCGGGAAGACGTTCTCGGAGTTCGACGATCCCGCCTTCCACCGTCTCTACTGCCGAACGCTGCCGTCGGGGCTCGAGACCGTCGAGCTCTATCTGGAGGGGGTCCACTGCGCGGCCTGTGTGTGGCTGGTGGAGAAGCTGACGGTGGTGGTGGATGGGGTGGCGGAGGTACGCCTCGATCTCGGCCGCGCGCTGGCCACGGTGACCTGGGACCCGCGGACGACGCCGCTTTCGCAGGTGGCGCGGTTTCTCGACTCCATCGGCTATGTCCCCCACCCCTTCCGCGGGGTCGAGGCGCGCGACATGGCGAGGCGCGAGGAACGGTCGCTGCTGGTTCGCATTGCGGTGGCGGGGGCGATCGCCGGCAACGTCATGCTGATCGCCTTCGCTCTTTACGGCGGCCACTTCCACTCGATCGCCGACGAGTACAGCACGCTCTTCCGCTGGGTCAGCCTCGGCCTCGCGCTGCCCGCGGTCCTATGGTGCGCGTCGGTCTTCTACCGCGGAGCGTGGGGTGCGCTGCGCACTCGCAGCCTCCACATGGATCTGCCCATCGCCATCGGCATCCTCGCCGGCTTCATCCAGGGCGCGGTCAACACGGTGCGCGGCTCGGGCGAGATCTATTTCGAGTCGGTGACGGCGCTGATCTTCTTTCTGCTGGTGGGCCGTTTTCTGCAGCGGCGGCAGCAGCTCAAGGCGGCGAGCTCCACCGAGCTGATGTTCTCGTTGGCGCCGTCGACCGCCCGGCTGGTCGAGGGAACAGCTGTGCGCGAGGTTCCGCTCGAGTCCCTGGCGGCGGGTGCGGTGGTCGAGGTGCGAGCCGGGGACTCGATCCCCGCCGACGGGATAGTGGTCGAAGGCGCCTCGACGTTGGATCGCTCGCTGCTCACCGGCGAGTCTCTGCCCGAGGAGGTCGCGGCCGGCGACCCGGTGCACGCGGGCACCGTGAACCTTTCGGCGCGTCTCCTGGTCGAGGTGCGATCGACCGGCGAAGACACCCGGGTCGGCCGCCTCATGCGGTTGGTCGAGGAGGGCGCCCAGCGGCGCGCGCCGGTGGTGCTGCTGGCGGACCGGATTTCGGGGTGGTTCGTCGCCATCGTGCTGGGGCTGGCGCTGGCCACGGTGGTGATCTGGGCGCGGCTCGACCCGGCCAACGCGATCCAGCACGCGGTGGCGCTGCTGATCGTCAGCTGTCCGTGCGCGCTCGGTCTCGCGACGCCGCTGGCGGTGAGCGCCGCGATCGGCCGCGCCGCCCGCAAGAAGATCCTGATCAAAGGCGGTGATGCGCTGGAGAATCTCGCCCGGCCCGGGCTGATGATCCTCGACAAGACCGGGACCCTCACCGAGGGACGGCTGGCGGTGATCCGGTGGTGGGGCGATGAAGATCTGAGGCCGCTGGTGGCGGCGCTGGAGCGCCACTCGGCCCACCCGGTTGCGCGGGCCCTGGTGGCGGCGGCAGGCGATGGCCCCGTCCTTGCCGCGGAGGAGGTTCGCGAAATCATCGGAGCGGGGGTCGAGGGCGTGGTCGACGGTCGGTCGCTGCTGGTCGCCTCGGCAGCCCATGTCGAGCGCAGCTTCGGCGGGCTGCCGGCAGAAGCCGCCGCGGCGGTAGCGGTCTTCGCCGGCGAGGGTCTCAGCCCGGTCGTGGTGACCGCCGATGGCCGAGTCGCGGCGGTTGCAGGGTTGGGCGACCCTCTCCGAACCGACAGCGAGGATTCCGTGTCGGCCATCCGCGCCGGCGGATGGCTGGTGGAGATCCTGTCGGGCGACCACCCGGCGGTGGTGCAGACGATCGCCCGCGAGGTCGGCGTGCCGCCCGAAGGGGCGCGCGGTTCGGCGACTCCCGAGGACAAGCTCGAAGCGGTTCGGTCACACGGCGACGAAACTGTGGCCATGGTCGGCGACGGCGTCAACGACGCGGCGGCGCTGGCGGCGGCGACGGTCGGCATCGGCGTCCACGGCGGCGCCGAGGCGGTGCTGGCGGCGGCCGATGTCTATCTCGGCCGGCCCGGGCTCACCCCGGTGGTGGAGCTGCTCGAGGGATCGCGGCGGACGCTCGGCGTGATCCGCCGCAACCTCGTGTTTTCGCTCTCCTACAACATCGTCGCGGTGGCCTTCGCCATCACCGGCCACATGAGCCCGATCCTCGCCGCCATCCTGATGCCGCTCTCTTCGATGACCGTCGTGCTGTCCTCGTACCGAGCACGGACGTTTTGAATTCGGAATTCGGAATTCGGAATTCGGAATGCCGCCCTCGCACCCGGCACGCGAGACGCGTGCCCCACAACCGCGATGCTGAGGCGCGATTATGGGGCAGCCGTCCCGGCTGCCGGGTGTTCGGGTGCAAAATTCCGAAATCCGGAATGCCACTCTCCTACCTTGAAACCAAGCTGAGTTGGGGGTGGTGGGACGGAAATTCCGAATTCCGAATTCCGAATTCCGAATTCTGACCCTACAATCAAACTCCCATGTCCGCCCTCTACCTCGCCCTGCCGATCGCCCTGCTCCTCGCTCTGGTCGGGGTGATGGCATTCATCTGGTCGGTGCGGAGCGGGCAGATGGACGATCTCGAGACGCCCGCGCTGCGCATCTTCGGCGAGGACGACGAACGGAAGGCGCCGCCCGACCCAAAGAAGCCGGGCGACGACGCGGAGTAGACCGGGTCACTCTGGAACCTGCGGCAGGCGTCCGGGCGCCGGGACAGATCTTCCGCGGGTGCAAATCGTTCCTGAAGGCCGTAGGGGAGGGGTTCACCCCCTCCCTGCGTCTGCGACCTCAGAGCGCGCCCGAAAACCGTGAGGCCGGGCGGGGATGAACCCCGCCCCTACGACTGTCAGATGCAGTCACTGCAAGTGTAGGCCGCGAGGCGGGGCGGGGATAAACCCGGCCCCTACGACTTTCGGGAACGCCTTGTCACTACCCTATGAACATCGCGTCGCCGTAGGAGAAGAACCGGTAGCGTCTCGGCGACGGCCTCGGCGTAGGCGGCAAGGACGTGGTCGCGCCCGGCGAAGGCGCTGATCATCATCAGCAGGGTCGAGCGCGGCAGGTGGAAGTTGGTGAGCAGGGCGCCGACGCCGCGGAATTCGAAGCCGGGGGTGATGAAGATCCGGGTCCACCCGTCGCCCGGATGCAGCCGGCCCTCCCCCACCGCAAGGGCCCCCTCGAGGGCGCGCACCGAGGTGGTGCCGACGCAGACGATGCGGCGCCCCTGGTCGAGAGCGCGATTGACCGCTGCTGCCGTGGCCTCTGAAACGTTGAACCACTCTTCGTGCATTTCGTGGTCGGCGATGTCCTCGACCTTGACCGGCCGGAAGGTGCCGAGCCCGACGTGGAGGGTGAGAAAGGCGATCTCGATTCCCGCAGCGCGAATCGTCTCGAGCAGCCCGTCGGTGAAGTGGAGACCGGCGGTCGGCGCGGCCACCGCGCCGGGGTTGGCGGCGTAAATCGTCTGGTAGGTGGTCCGGTCCTCGTCAACACCGCCCTCGGGGCGCTCGATGTAGGGCGGCAGCGGCATCTCGCCGAGGCGGTCGAGCCGCTCGAGATCGAGGATGGGATTGAAACGGACGGTCCACCGGCCCTCCCCTTTTCGCTCGACCGGCACCACGCCGCCGCCGTCAGACAGGTCCAGGCGTTCGCCGGTGCGGGCGCGAGCGGACGGCCTCAACAGGGCTTCCCACCTCTCTTCGTCCAGCTGCCGCAAGAGGAGCAGCTCGAACTTCCGTCCCGTCGAGCGGTGTGCGAATAGCCGTGCCGGGATCACGCGGGTGTCGTTGAGCAGAAGAAGATCGTCGGGGCGCAACAGGTCCGGCAGACAGCTCACGTCGCGGTGGCTCACCTGACCCGGAAGCACGATCGAGCACCATCAGACGCGATGTGCCCCGCGGCGCCGGGTGCTGCGCGATCAGCTCCTGCGGGAGCTCGAAGTCAAAATCGTCCGTTCGCACCGGCGCATGATAGCGGTTCCTGCCTGCGGCGCAGTTTTGTGGTGCAGGCGTCCCGCCTGCACGTCCTGGCCCAAACCCTCCATCCATGTCGGCGTATTGAACCGCGTGCACTCCAGCACGCAGTGTCCGCTTCCGAACATCGCGGTTTCGCAATCGAACGGAAAGTCTGTCGAAGACACACGGCGCCTTCCGAATGAGCTGGCACGGTCGTTGCTGAGGATTGTGGGGAACCAGACTGGAGTATGACGTGGCGTTCTTCAAGGATCTGCAATTCGGTTGTCGCTCGCTCGCCCGGACCCCCGGCTTCACCCTTCTCGCGGTCCTCACGCTGGGTCTCGGGATCGGCATGTCGGTGGCGGTGTGGTCGATCGTCGACGCCGTACTGATCGAGCCTCTCCCCTACCCCGACGCAGATCGGTTGGTTGAGATCCGAATGACCGAACCCGAACGAGGGCCGGGCGCCTATCCAATGTCGGCCCTCGACTCCATCGACTTTGCACAACGGAACCAGACCTTCGAGGCCATGGCCGCGATCTTTCGCGAAAACCTCAACCTGACGGGCGGATCGACGCCGGAACGCGTGTCCGGCGCCTGGGTGTCGGCGACCTTCCTCGATGTGCTGGGGATCGCCCCACAGATCGGAAGATCGTTTCGGGCGGAAGAGGATCAACCGGGACAGGATCTGGTGGCCATCATTTCACATGGTCTCTGGCAGCGGAGATTCGGCGGACAGCCGGATATCGTCGACAGCACCGTCGTGGTCAACGGCAGGCCGCATGTCGTTGTCGGTGTGATGCCCGAGGGTTTCGACTTTCCGCGAGACACCGAACTCTGGCTCCCCATCGCCTTCGATGTTGCGACGGAGGACCGGGCGCACGGATGGGTGGTGCCGATCGGGCGTCTGTTGCCGGACGTTCACCTGGACACGGCCCGGGCCGACCTCGCTCGAATCGCCGAGAGGCTCGAACAGGAGTACCCCGACACCAACGAAGGACAGGGCGTCAGTCTCGTCCCACTCAAGGAAACTGTGGTTGGCGCCGTCAGATCCTCGCTCCTGGTGCTGCTGGCCGCCGTGGCCTGCGTGCTCCTCATCGCGTCGGCGAACGTGACGATCCTCCTTTCGGTGCGAACGGCGGCGCGACAACGCGAGTTGGCAGTTCGACACGCGCTCGGCGCCAGCCGAGGGCAGCTGACCCGCCTGGTGATGATCGAGAGCGTCCTGCTCGCCCTGTGCGGCGGCGCAGTCGGCCTCGTGCTCGCCCAATGGGGCACGGGGTTGATGGTGCTGCGATTCGCGGAACTCATACCGCGCAACGCCGGTCTGACATTCGATGCGCGAATTCTCGCGGTCGCGGTCCTGGTGTCCGTGGCCGTCGGTCTCCTGGCCGGCGTGCTGCCCGCGATCCGCTCGCGGGAAGACCGCATCATGGCGCAGCTGCGCGAGTCGGATCGGAGCGCTGGCCGGCGGATCGTCGCCCGTCGGCACCGCCATGGTGCTGGCGGAGGTCGCTCTTTCGGTGGTTCTGCTTGCGGGCGCTGTCCTGCTTGTCCGAACATTCATCAATCTCTTGAACGTCGATCCCGGTTTCGACAGCGACCGGGTGCTCACGGCCGAAGTGGCGCTCACCGACGAGCGCTACAGTGACGAGGCCGACCGCATCGCGTTCTATCTCCGCGCCACACAAGAGATCGCCGCCATCCCCGGGGTAGAAGCCGTGGGAACCGTCTACCCGCTGCCCCTGTTCAGCCGCCGGGTTTCCACGGTCGCCCAGGTCGAAGGGGGTCTCACACCGGAGTCCGAGTCACAGCGGCCGCTGGTGGATCTTCGCTTCGTGACTCCCGGGTACCTGGGGGCTGCGGGTCTCGAATTGACGGCCGGACGTTTCGTCGAGGCATCCGATACCGCGGACTCCCCACCCGTGGTGGTCGTCAACGAGTCCTTTGTCCGCCAACTGTGCCCCCGGGGCGACATCGTCGGACGTCGGACCACGGGCTACGACCCTTCGGATCCCGAGGCTGAATGGGAGACCATTGTCGGTGTGGTTCGAAACGTCCGCCACATCGATCTGGCGGACGATGCCGGACCGGAGATGTACGTACCGGTGACTCAATTCGGATTCGAGTGGGCCACCTTCGCCGTTCGAGCCCGAACCGATGACGCGATGTCCCTCGCAGATCCGATCCGCGAGATCATTCACAGGCTCGACCCGGAGTTACCGGTTTTCAACGTTCAGACCATGGCGGAGGTCGTCGGCAGTTCGCTGGCTCGGACGCGGGTGGTGACCGCGCTGCTGGTTCTTTTTGCCTCTGTCGGTCTCGCCCTGGCCGGCATCGGCGTGTTCAGCGTTATCAGCTTCACCGTCGGCCGGCGCCTTCATGAAGTCGCGGTTCGGCTGGCGCTGGGGGGAACCCCCGGGCGGATCGTCGCCCTCATCGTTCGCCAGGGACTGGTCCCGGTGGCCGCCGGGCTGCTCTGCGGGATCGCCGCCGCATTCGTGCTCACCCGAGTGCTGGCGAGCCATCTCTACGGCGTGGCCAGCCACGATCCGTTGACCTTCTCCGGGACGGCAGTTGTGGTGTTCGCCGTTTCGCTCCTCGCAACCTGGCTTCCGACCCGACGGGCGGCGCAGGTCGAGCCGATGACGGTTCTTCGCAATGAGTAGATGAAAGGAACCGCCATGGATGGTTTGCTGACAGAAATTCGTTTCGCGCTGCGCCACCTCGTGAGAAGCCCGTCGTTCTCGATTCTCGTGATTGTGACGCTGGCGCTGGGCATCGGCACAACCACCGCCATTTTCAGCGTCGTCAACGGGGTCCTGCTGAGCGAGCTGCCGTACCCGGAGTCGGATCGCATGATCCGGGTTCGCACCCAGTTCCAGGGCAGGGTTTCGAGATCCCACGCGGCAGCGAACTTCCTCGACTATCGCGAGCAGATCGAGAGCATCGAGTCGGTGACCACGTATCGATTCGAGCGCCTCTACCTCGGGGATTCGCCCGATCCCCAGTTTGTGCTGAGCGCCGACTGCAGCCACGAGGTCTTCGATGTGGCCGGCATCCAGCCCGTCATGGGCCGAGGGTTCATCCCCGGCGATGAACGAGACGACGCCGATGTCGTCGTGATCAGCCACGGCCTGTGGCAAAGCCAGTTCGGGGGCCGGCAGGATGTGGTAGGACAGAAGCTGACGCTCGACTCGCGACCGTACACTGTGATCGGCGTGATGCCGGCCGGGTTCGACTTCCCGAGCCCCGACGCAGACGTGTGGCGTTCCCTGTGGTTCGATACTTCCGCCGAGGGCCTTCGGACCGACCATCTCTACTCCGTTATTGCGCGCATCGCCGACGGCGTACCCATCGAGGACGCGAAGGCCGAGTTCGCAGCCTACGGCGAACGGATCATCCGCGAATACCCCGAAAACTACAAAGACTTTCAGTACGGGGTTTCGGCGGTCAGCCTGCTCGAGGATCGCGTCGGCTCCGTCCAAACTCCGCTCTGGATCCTGCTCGCCGCGGTCACCCTCGTCCTCCTGATCGCCATCGCCAACGTGACCAACCTGATGCTCGTTCGCGCCGAGACCAGAAACATGGAGCTGTCCGTGCGCTCGGCCCTGGGCGCCTCCCGGCCGCGCATCGCCTGGCACCTTCTGACCGAATGCCTCCTGTTGTCATCAGCAGGCGGCGCCGTTGGTCTCGTATTGTCATACCTGGGCACGAAGTCTCTGCTGGCTTTTACCGCCGACGCGGTCCCCCGCGCCGACAACGTTGGGCTCGACCTCAGGGTGCTCGGAGTCACCGCGATCGTTTCCATCGCAGCAGGAATCCTGGCCGGGATCCTGCCCGCCCTGAAGACGCCTCGACGCCTCGCGGAGCAGGCCCTTGGAGACGGAACCAGGACGGTGGCCGCAGGCGGTCGCAGCCGACTCCGCCAGGCACTCGTGACTGCCGAGGTCTCTCTTGCGATGGTGCTGGTGGTGGGCTCCGGACTGATGATCCGTACGCTGGCGGAGCTCAGCCGCGTCGACGTCGGCTTCCGCACCGACGACGTGCTCACGACGCGGGTCACGCTTCCGTCGGCCATCTACGCCCAAGGCTCCGAAATCGTGGGGTTCTTCGCAGAGCTCGAGGAACGCATCCAGGCCTTGCCCGGCGTCGTATCCGCCGGTATCGTTCGCCAGATACCGCTGGCCAACGGCTTCGGTACGTACTCGATTCAGATTGAGGGGCGCGAGGTAGAAACCATCGGCGAGTCCCCCCACACCTATCTCCAGCTCACATCTCCCGGATATTTTCGCGCACTGGGACTGGCTCCAACCCGAGGCCGTTTGCACGACGAGACCGACATCGCGGGCAGGCCGTTCGTCGCGGTCGTCAACGAGGCCTTCGTCCGCGAGCATCTCGACGGCGCCAATCCCATCGGTCAGCGGTTCCGGCGTTGGGGCGACGACACTCCCTGGCTCGAGATCGTCGGCGTGGTTCCAGACATCCGACAACGGGATCTCGAGCGCGAAATATATCCGACGATGTACGTCAATCACGCCCAGCTCGCCATCGACGAGCTGCCGCCCGATACCTACATCATCGGCTTCGCGCGCAGCATGGGCGTGGTCATCCACACCGAGCGTGACGCCGCCGCGCTCACCGCACCGGTTCGCGAGATCATCCGCGAGATCGGGCCCTCGGTTCCGATCGGCGACTTCCGAACCATGGCCGACATTCGTGCCGACGGGGCCTCGGATCGTGAGTTCCCGACGGTCCTGCTGGTGGTTTTCAGCGGCATCGCGCTCGCGCTCGCCGTTGTCGGCGTCTACGGGGTCGTGGCCTATGCGGCCAGCCGCCGCACCTTCGAGATGGGGATTCGGATGGCCCTCGGGGCCGAGCCTTCGGAGATCCGACAGCTCGTGGTGCGGCAAGCTCTGGTGCCTGTGATCTTCGGTGTTCTCATCGGACTGCTGGGCGCAGTCTTCGCGTCAAAGGGTCTGCAAAGCCTTCTGTACAACGTCGGTTTTGCAGATTTGAGGACCCTTATCGTGGTGCCCGTCATCATCGTGGCCGCGGCAGTGGTGGCCAGCTTTGTCCCAGCCTATCGCGCCTCTCGAGTCGATCCCTCCACCGTATTGCGGAGTGAATGATGGGTGTGCACCCAGGTGTTCGATTCCGGACACTTCCCTCCCGTGAACGAACGGTTTTCATTGCTTCCGCCCTCTCACAGGCCCATTCACGCATGGCACACGAATTGCGTTGTCGACTGCGAGGACAAGGATGATGGATATTGCACGAGAGGGCATCGTCGAGAAAAAGCGCCGCAACCGGTGGCTGATGGCTGCGACAGGCGTCGTCGCGGTAACGGCGGTGACCGTGGCGGTGGCCAGCCTCGAGCCCGCAGCACCGACCGTCGACCGCGACACGGTGTGGATCGGCACGGTGGAGCGCGGGAGCTTCGAACGGCAGGTGCGCGGCCACGGCAAGCTGGTACCGGAACAGCTGCGTTGGATCCAGGCCCAGACCACGGGCCGCGTCGAGACCGTCTACCTGGAACCCGGCAACCCGGTCGAAGCCGACGGCGTGATTCTCCAGCTTTCCAACCCCGAGGTCGAACGGTCGGCGATCGACGCCAAGAACGCCCTCCTGCGGGCGGAGGCGGAGATGGAGAGCCTCCGCGTGACCCTGATCTCGGCGGAGCTCGACCAGCGGGCGCACGCCGCCGAGGTCGACGCGGACTTCACCCGCGCCTCGCTGCAGGCCGAGGCCAATCGCGAGCTCTTCGAAAAGGGCCTGATCTCGGACATCCAGGTGCGGTCGTCGGAGGCGGTGGCCGGGGCCCTGACGACACGGCAGGAAATCGAAGCCCAACGGCTGACAATGACCGCCGAGGCCCACCGCGCCCTGTTGGCGGCGAAACAGGCCGAACTGGAGCAGCAACGGGCGCTCTTCGACTTGAGGGCCGAACAGCTCGAGGCATTGGCGGTGCGAGCCGGGATCGCCGGCGTCGTGCAGGAGGTCCCGGTGGAGATCGGCCAGCAGGTGGCCCCCGGCACCATGCTCGCCAAGGTCGCCGAACCGACCCGGCTCAAGGCCGAGCTCAGGGTGCCCGCGACCCGCGCCCGCGACGTGCGTCCGGGTCAGGCGGTCAGCGTCGACACCCGCAACGGTCTGGTTGCCGGCACGGTGACCCGCGTCGACCCCTCGGTGCAGGAGGGCTCGGTGATGGTCGAGGTCCGTTTCGAGGACGCGCTGCCTGACGGCGCCCGTCCCGACATGGCGGTGGACGGCGCCATCCGGATCGAACAGCTGACCGACGTGATGTTCGTGGGCCGGCCGGTCCAGGCCCAGGAGAACGCCACCGTCGGGCTCTACCGGCTCGAGGCCGACGGCAAGCACGCCTCCCGGGTCGCGGTCGAGCTCGGCCGCTCCTCGGTGGACACGATCGAGATCGTCGACGGACTTCGCGAAGGCGATCGGGTGATCCTCTCGGACACCTCTCGCTGGGACGACAACGAACGCATCAAGCTGCGATAAAGACAGGGAGCAACCATGGCTGAACATCCTCTCATTCAGATGACCGGCGTCAAGAAGGTCTTTCTCACCGACGAGGTCGAGACCCACGCCCTGGCCGACGTCCACCTCGAGATCCAGACCGGCGACTTCGTCACCATCGCCGGTCCCTCCGGCGGCGGCAAGTCGACCCTGCTGTCGATCATGGGTCTGCTCGACACGCCGAGCGAGGGGCAGTACCTCCTCAACGGCCACCCGGTGGAGACGCTGACGGTGCGCGAAAGAGCCAGGCTGCGCAACCGGGCCATCGGTTTCATCTTCCAGAGCTTCAACCTGATCGGCGACCTCACGGTCTTCGAAAACGTCGAGCTGCCGCTGGTCTACCGCGAGACCCCCTCGTCGGATCGCAAGGCCATGGTTCGCGAGGCCCTGGAGCAGGTCGGGATGGAGCACCGGTTGAACCACTACCCCTCCCAGCTCTCCGGCGGCCAGCAGCAGCGGGTGGCCGTCGCCCGCGCCCTGGTCGGGAAACCCCTGATCCTGCTGGCGGACGAGCCCACCGGCAACCTCGACTCTCGCAGCGGCGCCAAGGTGATGGATCTGTTGGCCGGTCTCCACGCCGGCGGAGCGACCATCTGCATGGTGACTCACGACCCCCGCTATCTGAAGTACGCCGAACGGACCCTTCACCTCTTCGACGGCCAGGTCGTGGACGAAACCGACCCGGCGGTTCAAGAAGCGGTGTGCTGAACGACTGACGGAAGGGCAAGGCGATGTCTGACATTCTTCAGGACCTCCGATTCGGCGTCCGGATGCTGCTGCGGCACCCGACCGTCACCCTGATCTCGCTGCTGACCCTCGCGCTCGGCATCGGTGCGAGCACCGCGGTCTTCAGCGTCATCGACGCGACGCTGCTGACGCCCCTGCCGTTCGAGCAACCCGACCGCCTGGTGCGTTTGTACACCGCCAAACCGGCGGCCGGTTGGAACCGCATGACCGTCTCGGCTCTCGACTTTCGGGATTGGACCGAACAGAGCTCTGCTTTCGACGCCTCCGGCATCTACGCATTCGAGGCGGTCAACGTGATGAGCGCGGACAAACCCGATCGACTGCGCGTGGTCCGCGCCTCCTCAGGCGTCCTCCAGGCCCTCCGCGTGCAACCGGCGATCGGCCGCGCCTACGACGCCTCCAGAGACACCTCCGAAGAACATGCCGTGGTGCTGCTGTCGGATGCGACCTGGCGGGGGCGGTTCGGGGCGGATCCCGATGTCGTCGGCACGGTGATGCGGATCGACGATATCGGGCACGAGGTGCTCGGCGTGCTGCCACCCGAGGTCGAGATCGCCGTGGGTCCGTTCGACATCTGGAAGCCGTTCACCTTCGGCGAGGTAGTCGGAGCTTCGGGGGAACCACATCTACAACACCATTGCCAGACTGCGGGACGGCGTCACGGCCGTCGCAGCCGACCGCGAAGTGAAGGTGATCGGCGACCGCCTCGCCGAGGCCTACCCGAGAGCAACCGCGGCCACACCGCCGCGGTGGTGCCGCTGGGCGAGGTCCTGCTCGGCCGGAACACCCGTTCGATGCTCTTCGCACTGTGCGCTGCCGTCGGATTCGTCCTGCTCATCGCCTGCGTCAACATCGCCAACCTCCTGCTCTCGACCGCGGCAGCCGCGAGCGGGAGTTCGCCGTCCGCACCGCGCTGGGCGCGGGCCCCGGCCGGCTCGTCCGCCAGATGCTGACCGAGTCCGCGCTGCTGGCGGTCGGCGGCGGGCTGCTCGGGGTCGCGGTCGCCTTCTGGGGCGTCGACATCCTCGCCGCAGGACTGCGGGCGTCCGTCGGCCCGGTGGGTGATGTCGCGGTCAACGGTCGCGCCCTCGGCTTCACGCTGCTGCTGCTCGGGGTGACCAGCATCGGATTCGGTTTGCCGGTAGCCCTCCGCGCGTTCCGCTCGCAGGTCAGCGACGACGGCCGGGCCAACAGCCGCTCCGTGTTCGGCAGCCGGAGGGACCGCGTTCGGCGGGATCTCCTGGTTGTCGGCCAGGTGGCCCTGGCGCTCGCACTCATGATCAGCGCAGGTCTGATGATTCGCAGCCTCATGGCCCTGAAGGCGGTCGATCCCGGATTCGACACCGCAAACCTCCTGACCATGCGGGTCTCGCTGCCGAGCGAGCAGTACCCGTCGGAAGCGGAACAGCTGGCGTTCTTCGACGAGACGGTGACGAGAATCAGGGCCCTTCCCGGTGTCCGCGCCGCTTCGGCCGCCTCTGTGCTCCCGCTCATCGGAGACAACAGCAACTCGAGCATGAGCATCGAGGACCACCCCATCTCGGACCCCGCCGACACGATCTTCGTCGGCGGCACGGCGGTCACTGCCCGGATACCTCGAGACCATGGGCATCCCCATTCTGCAGGGCAGGGAGTTCACCGATCTCGACCGCGCCGATTCGCCGCCCGTCATCATCATCAACCGTCAGATGGCGAGCCACTTCTGGCCGAACGAAAGCGCAATCGGCAAACGGGTCAAGTTCGGACAGCTGCAGGGCAGCCTTCCCTGGATGGAAGTGGTGGGCGTGATGGGCGACCATCGGCAGACCTCGCTCAACACCGAACCGCGCTTCGAAACCCTCTACGTCCAGGGTTTCTTCACCTGGTCCACGATGACATTCGTGATCCGGACCGAAGGTGATCCCGGGTCGATGATCGACGACGTCCAGAAGGCCATCTGGAAGGTGGAGCCGGAGCTCGCGGTCTACCAGATCGACACCATGGACGACATCGTCGCCCGCAACACGCAGTCGATCGACGACCTCTCGAACCTCCTCACCGGCTTCGGCATGATGGCACTGGTGCTGGCGCTGGGAGGTCTCTACGGCGTGATGTCGTTCACCGTCGGGCAGCCGGACCCAGGAAATCGGTGTGCGAATGGCCCTCGGGGCCGAGGCGCGCTCGATCCTCGTCACGATCCTGAACAAAGGTGCGCTGCTGGTTCTCGCCGGAGTCATCGCCGGCGGGTTGATCGCGTGGTTCCTGAGCCGGTGGCTGCGGAGCATGCTCTTCGAGGTTTCCGCCCTCGACCCGGTGACCTACGTGGCCGTCGCCGTGGCCATGCTGGGGGTCGGTCTGCTGGCCGGCCTGATCCCGGCGATGAAGGCGGCCAGGATCAATCCCGTGATCGCGCTTCAGATGACTGAAGCAGGTACGGTATCCTGAGAGTCGCCGTGGCATCTCCCGGAGACTCTCCGCGCATTCTGATCGCCGATGATCAGCCCGACATCCTGGAATCGCTGCGTCTGCTGCTCAAGACCGAAGGCTATCTCGTCGAGACCGTCGATTCGCCGGACCATGCGCTCGCAGCTGTGAGCGCCGGCGATTTCGACGCCGCACTCGATCGACCTCAACTACTCGCGGGACACGACATCGGGCGCCGAGGGGCTCGAGCTGTTGGAGAAACTGCAGGCTCTGGACAGCACGCTTGCCGGTGGTCGTGATGACAGCGTGGGGCAGCGTCGAGGTCGCGGTCCAGGCCATCCGTCTCGGCGCACGCGATTTCGTCGAAAAGCCGTGGGACAACGACCGGCTGTTGTCGATCCTCCGCAACCAGGTGGCCCTGAGCCGCGCACTGCGCCGAGGCCTCCGTCTCGAGGCCGAAAACGCCACGCTGCTGACCCGCGAGGCCCCCGATCTCATCGCAACGGCGCCGGCGATGCAACCGGTGCTGGAGCTGATCGCCCGCGTCGGACCGTCCGACGCCAACGTCCTGATCACCGGCGAGCACGGCAGCGGCAAGGAGGTCGTCGCCCGGCGGCTGCACGCCGTCTCGGCTCGTGCCGAACGCCCCCTGATCACGGTCAACGTCGGCGGTCTTCCCGACGGCGTCTTCGCCAGCGAGCTCTTCGGCCACGTCAAGGGCGCCTTCACCGACGCCAAGGGCGACCGCGTCGGCCGGTTCGAGATGGCCGACGGCGGGACCCTGTTCCTCGACGAGATCGCCAACGTGCCCTTCGAACAGCAGGCCAAGCTGCTGCGGACGCTGGAGACCGGCGAGCTCGAACGGGTCGGCTCCTCGAAAACCAGGATGGTCGATGCGCGGATCATCTCCGCGACCAACGCCGACCTCGCCTTCGACGTAGCCCAGGGCCGCTTCCGCGAGGACCTCCTCTTCCGTCTCAACACCGTGGAGATCCGGCTGCCGCCGCTGCGCGAACGCCCCGAGGACATCCCGCTGCTCGCCCACCACTTTCTCGGCAGGTACGCCCAGAAGTATCGGCAAAAATCTGGTCGGATTCGACGGCGCCGCCACCACCGCCCTGCAGCGCCACCTGTGGCCCGGCAACGTGCGCGAGCTGGCGCACGTCGTCGAACGCGCCGTCCTGATGGCCGACCGACGACACCATCAAGGCCGACCACCTCGGTCTCGTGGCGCTCAGGCGGCCGCCGCCACCACCCTCGACGAGATGAGCCTCGACGACCTGGAGAAGATCTTCGTCCAGAAGGCCATGCGGCGGTATGACGGCAACGTCAGCCACGCCGCCGAGGCCCTCGGTCTGAGCCGCAGCGCCCTCTACCGGCGTCTGGAGAAACACGGTCTGTGAAGCCCGCGGCCGCAGGATCCAGGGCCGACGAACCGATCGCAGCTGACGGGAGGAACGCGCACCGGGTCCGCCATGGGCTGCACGCCCGATTTGTCGGTCTGGTGCTGCTTTCTGGCGTGCCGGCCATCGCCGCCGCGGGGTATTTCATCCTCCGTTCCGATCTCACATCGACCTCGCGTCGGGTCCTGATCGCCCTCCTCGTCACCGCGTGGCTCGGTCTGGTGATGGTGGTGCGCTCGCGCAGCCGCTACCACCTGCGCACCCTCTCCAATCTCCTGGCCGCGCTGCGCGAGGGCGATTTCTCGTTCCGGGTCCGCGATGTCTCCCGTTCCGATCCCTACGGCGAGCTCGTCGCCGAACTCAATCAACTCGCGGAGACCCTGCGTCGACAGCGCGTGGAGGACCTCGAGGCCACGGCCCTGGTGCGCAAGGTGATGGCCGAGATCGATGTCGCGGTCTTCGCGTTCGACGCCTCCCACAGGTTGCGCCAGGTCAACGCCGCCGGCGAGAAGATCTTCGACCGGACAGAGGGCCTTCTCGGTGCAACGGCCGGGGAACTCGGGCTCGAGAGCTGTCTCTCGGGCGCACCTTCGCGGACCGTCGAGCTCGAGATCGGTGAAACGGCGGGGCGGTGGGAGATGCGCCGCGGCAGCTTCAGGGAGCACGGGCGGCCCAACCATCTCCTCGTGCTCTCCGATGTCAGCCGCGCCCTCCAGGCCGAGGAGCTGGCGGCGTGGAAACGGCTGATCCGCGTCATCGGCCACGAACTCAACAACTCGCTGGCGCCGATCACGTCGCTCGCCGGCAGCATGGAGAGGGTCATCGACCAGGATCCCGCCGCCGGAGGACTGGCGGAGCGACCTCAGTCGAGGCCTGCAGGTGATCGCCTCCCGGGTCGAGGCGCTCAACCGCTTCATGGGTGACTGCTCGCGCCTGGCCAAGCTCCCGCAGCCGACGATTGCCGCGGTCGATCTCGAAAGCTGCATCCGCAACGCGGCCGCGCTCGAAAAGCGTCTCGCCGTCTGAACATCGGAGGCGGTCCCGCCGCGATCGTGGCCGCCGACCAGGACCAGCTCGAACAGGTGCTGATCAACCTCATGAAGAACGCCGTCGAGGCGAGCCTCGAAACCGGCGGTTCGGTCGCGGTCGGCTGGTCGGTGAACGAGGGCATGGCGGAGATCGTGATCCGCGACGAAGGCCCCGGACTGCCTGACTCTCGACAACCTGTTCGTCCCCTTCTTCACCACCAAGAAGAACGGCTCGGGCATCGGGCTCTTTCTCAGCCGCCAGATCGCCGAGGCCCACGGCGGCTCGCTGCGCGTTGAACCCTGCTCCGGCGGGCCGGGATGTCGCGCGGTGCTCTCCATCCCCCTCGATCGATCCGTCTGACGGTCACGAGTTCGCGACGCACGCTCCAACCTCGATCTCGGCCTCGCGATCGGCGTCGACGACGATGGTCTCGAAAGGCGCCGAGCCCTGCCCTTGGAGAACCTCCACCCTGTAAACGCCCACGGGGACGACGAGCGGGAGACTCGCCCGGTGGAGAGGCACCCAGGACCCCCGCTTCGGGTTGAGCCAGCGGAGAACCGGCACGACCAGACCGCTCGCCTCGTCCACGACCCTCACGTTGGGCGGAGGGCAGCGCTCGAGAAACGGGGGCACCAGCCTGACCGTCCCCGTCGGCCTCAGACGGATCGTCAACCCTCGGTCCGTGGGTCTCCACGGCACCACGGCCGCACCCTCCCCCCGCACGAGGAGGGTGCTCGGAGCCCCCGGCAGACCGTTGACGAAACATCGGCCCGACCCGTCGCAGCTCGCGTGGAGGGTTTCGCCGACCCAGCCATCGGTGAGCGGCACGACGCTGATGGACTGCGGCGGTCCGCCATCGGTGTCGCGGACTACCAGTGTCACTTCGGCGTCGAGCGGAAGCAAGGCGGCAGCCGGCAGTTTTCGATCGCGGCGCCGATGTCTCCAGTCCCGGATCATCCTGACGATCGCGTCGACATCGAGCGCGAACAGGAGGCCCTGCGGGGAGAACCCCGGAATCACGCGCTCGAACTCCCGCGCCATGTGGAGCTCGACGGGATCCGCCGTTCGGCGCTGCATCAGCACGCCCGGCACTTCGTCGAAGCCGAACTCGAAGTCGGCGTACGATCGATCGTCCCATCCGGACGGCGAGTCGAACGAAAGGACGGAAGCCCCGCCGATCGACACCCCCGCGCCCGCTTCCTCATCCGGAGCGCGTTCGGTCAGTCCAAGGTCGAAACCACGAGGTTCGTCCGTCTCCATCGACTCGGACTGCGGCAATTCCGCAAGATCGAGCGTGAATACGCCGGGTGCAGCGACCTCCCCGTCGGTTGCCGGTCGAGGGGTGGGCCGAAGGTCCTGGCCGACGGCCGGCACCGCCGCGATCGCGCACGCGAGGCAGCCCGCGAGGATCGGCAAGCCGGGCGCAGCGGCAACAGGGCGTGCCTCGGGAGCGACGCGCCGGCGGAAGGGCAAATGTGCCAATCTGGCGGTGACCACCTCGATTCTCGTCTCCGCCCGAACATTGCAGCAATCTTGATACCAGCCCATTGGCACGAGGTTCATCTGAAACCCGGTTCCGCCCCTCTCGTATAGAACACCGATAGGAGTGGATGTGAAACGGGGGTTCGGATGATAGAAAACAAGACAGAGATCCTCCGTGGCACGCTCGACATGTTGATTCTCAAGACCGTCTCCCTGGCACCGATGCATGGGCTCGGCATTTCCCGCCGCATCGAGCAGATCACCGACGGTGTGTTTCAAGTGAAACCCGGGTCGTTGTTTCCGGCGCTCCACCGCATGGAGCAGGAGGGCTGGATCAGGGGCGAGTGGGGAGAATCCGAAAACAACCGGCGCGCCAGGTACTACGCGCTGACCGCCGCCGGCCAGGCTCGCCTGGGTGAGGAGGAAATGGGGTGGTCCCACCTCGTCCTGACCATCGGCAAGGTTCTCGAGGCCAACTGAAGGAGAAGAGATGCCGCCATTATCGACTCTCCGATCTGTGTTTCGCACCCTCTTCCGAAGCCAGGAACTCGATCACGAAATCGATGAGGAGCTGCAGAGCTATGTCGACATTTTGATCGACGAGAAGATCCAGGCGGGTGTGGACCCCGCACAAGCGCGCAGACAGGCTCTGATGGAGCTGGGAGGAAGCGAACAGGTCAAGGCCACGGTTCGCGAGACCCGCCATGGCGCAGGTGTGGACATGTTCCTGCACGATATCCGGTTCGCCGTCAAAATGCTCCGGAGGTCGCCCGGCTTTGCATCTGTGTTCGTGATCACGCTGGCGATCGGGATCGGCGCCAACACCGCGCTCTTCAGCACCATCAGGGCGCTCCTCCTGAGCCATCTGCCCTATCAGGAACCGGACCGTCTCGTGGCCACGGTCAAGACCTACGACGGCCGCAACGAAGGTCCGGTCTCCAGGCTCGACTTCTTTGATTACCGGCGTCTCAGCCGATCGTTCGAAGGTTTCTGCGTTCTCTCCAGCCGCCACGAAATGACGATGACCGGGGGTCAGCGAGCTGAGGCGGTAGGGGCCGTGTATGCGACTTGGGATCTGTTTCCGACGCTCGGAGTTCAACCGATTCGGGGCCGGAACTTCATGGAGGGTGAGGAGGATCTTTCCGGTGCCAACGTCGCTATCGTCAGCCATGATCTATGGCAACACAGATTCGGCGGTTCAGAGGACGCTATCGGGGCCCCCCTCCACCTCGACGGCACGACCTATGAGGTGATCGGGGTGATGCCGCCGGGATTCCGGTTCATGTTCGATACCGACCTCTGGATCGTGATCGATCGCGAATGCCCGATCGACCCGCAGCGGGATTCCCACAGTCTGTGGGCGGTGGGCCGACTGAAGGACGGGGTGTCGCTCGACCAGGCTCAGAGCGATGTCGACAGCGTGGCGGCCGCGCTCGAAGCCGAGTACCCGGACACCAACAAGGGGAAAGGGCTGAGGCTGTTCGTGCTGCGGGATTATATGGTCGCGCACGTCCGTGCAAGCCTCAACCTGCTGATCGCCACCACAGGCATGCTGCTGCTGATCGCGTGCATCAACGTGGCAGGGCTGCAAATGGCGCGCGGCCAGCGGCGGGTTTCGGAGATGGCGATGCGGTCGGCCCTGGGAGCCAGCAGGCGCCGGCTCATCCGCCAGCTCCTGACCGAGAGCGTCCTCCTCACCCTGGCGGCCGGCCTCATCGGGATCGGCGTGGCCTACCTGTTTCACAATCTGCTACTGCGGCTGCTGCCTCCGGGGGATCCCGGTGTGCCGGTGCCGACAATTGACGGCGCGGTCCTGCTGTTTGCGCTGGGGATCTCAGTTCTCGTCGGCCTGGCTGTTGGTATCGTTCCCGCCGCGCGTGGAACTTCGCTCAATGTCTGGCAGAAGCTCGGGGCATCGGCCAGGACCTCCGAAGGCAAGAGCAGCACCCGAATGCGGTCCCTCATGGTGGTGATTCAGGTGGCGTTGTCGGTCTGCCTGCTCATCGGCTGCGGCCTGCTCATCCGCAGCATGGTCAATCTCGCCTCGGTCGATCTCGGATTCGAGACCGAAAACGTCGTCGGGGCCACCTACACGATTCAGGCCGACGACCATCCCACCGATCTCGAACGCGTTGTGGTGTATGCATCGCTGATCGAGGACATCAAGACGCTGCCAGGGGTCAAGGACGCAGCCGCCATCACTAAATTGCCGATCGCCTCGCGAGGAACCGACTGGCCCATCTGGCACGCCAACCAGCCCCGTCCCGAGCCGAGGGACTCCGACATGGGGCTGACCCGGGCGGTGACGCCGGGTTACTTCGCCACCATCGGGATTCCACTGCTTCGCGGACGTGATTTCAACGACACCGACACCCAGGGCAGCGCCCCCGCCGTCATCATCAGCGAGGCCCTAGCTCAAGATCTTTTCCCGGACCAGAGGCCCCTCGGTCACATGGTCAGGTTGGGCTGGTTCGACTTTGCCTTCGAGGTGGTCGGCGTTGTCGGCAACGCCAGGATCGACGGCGTCCGTTCGAGTTTCGACGAGGCCATCTATCTGGCGTCACAACAGTTCGGGCCGAGCTTCCAATGGCTGGTCATCCGCACCGAGGGTGACCCGGATCTTTTTGCGGCGCCGATTCGACAGCTAATCGAAATGAAAGACCGCAATGCTGTGCTCGGCGATTTCGTCACCATGACGGACCTGGTCGATCAGGATCTCACCGGTTTTCGGGTCGTGATGCTGGCCCTCGGACTGCTGTCGGTTGTGGCCATGCTTCTCACCGCCGTCGGCCTCTACGGGGTCTTGGCATACCACGTGAGCGAGCGGACCCACGAGTTCGGCATCCGGGCGGCGTTGGGAGCGGCGCCGACCGAAGTCATCGGTCTGATCCTGAGAAAGGGGCTGGTGATGGTCGGGATCGGCCTCGCCATCGGATTAGCCGGCGCATCCTTGGGCACCCGATTGATCCAGAGATTGCTCTTCGAGATCGAACCCCTCGACCCCGTGTCCTATGGTGGAGCCGCACTCTTCTTCGCAGGAGTGGCGCTGATCGCCTGCCTGGCGCCGGCGTTGCGGGCGGCTCGAGTCAACCCGATCACCGCACTTCGCGGAGAGTGAACACCGGATCCGGCTCCCGGTCGCCGCGATCGCGCCGGCGCCGACGATTGACTCGCAGTCGCCTCGTACATCTACAATCAGGTCATGTCCCCGCTCCGACGCCGCCATTTTGGACGCACCGCCGAGTGGTTCGCGCTGCTGCTGCTCCTGGCGAAGGGCTACCGGCTGCGGCACCGCAACTGGCGCGGCGCCGGCGGCGAGCTCGACCTGGTGATGGAGCGACGCGGCGAGGTCGTCTTTGTCGAGGTCAAGGCGCGATCGAGCGACGATTTCGGGGGCGCCGCCGCCGCCCTGCACGACAAGAAGAAAAAGACCTTGACCCGCGTCTCGGCCGCCTATCTCGGGCGCTTCTCGCTGTGGGACCGGCCGTGCCGTTTCGATCTCGTCACCATTGAGCGGATCGGCGGCTTGCTCCCGTGGCGCGTCCGCCACTACCGCAACGTTTTCCGCCCCGACCGCGGAAGGCAGTTTTAACTCGCGGATACGTGCTCTCAGCGGGTCTCATGAAACGATCAAGGGAGGGGATAAACCCCTCCCCTACAGACCTTTTCTGAGCACCGTAGGGGCGGGGTTTATCCCCGCCCGCGCGATCGCAACCCGCTCACGGCCGTTCAATCACTCACCGAGCCGACTGACGGTCCCCCCCCACGCTCCGGAACCCAGATCCTCGACGACCACCGCCAACTCCGCGTCGTCGCCCGACCACTGGAGGGGGGCCTCGAACTGCATGCCGCCGACCGCACCGGCAGCGGTGACCACCGAGTGCGAAACGAACGGGACGCCGGGCCCCGAGCGCACACCGATCGAAAAGCGCAGCGCCCGCGCACCCTCGGCGGTGAACAGGGGCGCGATCGATTCCAGGTCGACGCTGACGGTGAGCGACGCCTCGAGCTGTTGATCCTCGTTCTTCGCGGCCGGACCCACGAGCACTTGAACCGGCAGCTCTCCGGTGGCCGAGCGATCGTCCAACAGACGGCGCAGGCGCATGGCCGCCCGGCCTTCCGACGTGCCCGACACCACGACCCCCGTGTTCTCGATCTCGACGCCCGCTCGTTCGCTCGTGACCGCCACCTCGTGGAGGGCGCCGTCCGGAGCTCGCGCCACCTGGTAGGAGAGCCGGTACCAACCCGAACTCTCACTGATGAGTTTGTTGAGGCCCCTGCCTCCAACGACGACCTTGCCCCCGCTCGGCGCCGCCAGGTGCTGCTGGGAGCCCAACGGATCCAGAAGCATGAATTCCACGTCGCTGAGGTACGGTCCGTCGGTGCGATCGGTCAGGAAGGACTGAAAGGTATCGCGGCCCGAGAATTCAGCCGCCGATCTCTGACTGCCGGCGATCCGGGTCGCCAACGGAACCACCATCCAGCCGGCGGCGGCCAGTTCGCGGCCTACCGAGTCGACCCTGGTGGCCTGGTTGTAACGGACGAATTCCGCCCGCGCGGCTGTCCCGAGAGAAGGGTCCTTCATCTCGAGGAAGCGCACGTAGAAGTCGATGGGGTCCTCGTCAAACCCGGTCCCCACCAGGAACAGGAGCCGAGGTCCGGAAGCCTGCAGCCCCAGGGCCCAGTCGTTCATCCGCGCCATGGTCCTCCGAAGCAGGGCGTCCTCCTCGAAAATCGACGTCCTGGCGGCGGTCATCGTCTTGATCCGGAGCTCGTTGGCCGGGGTGCTGGTAGTGATGGGTGCCGTCTGGCTCTCTCCTTCACGAGCGATTCCCCGGTCAGGATAGTCCAGGACCTGACGCACGTAATTGGTGCGGATGCGTTCTATGGCGTGGCCGTGGGACCGCAGCTTGACGACGTTCTCAAGCGCCCTTCGAACGACCTCCGGATCGGTTGCCCCTTCGAGAACGGTGTCGACCGAGCTTTCGGCCACCACGACGTCCACCGGACCCAACGACGTCAGCCAGTCCACCTGTTGGGTCAACGCGTCGATCGCGGGAACGATGTCCGCAGCGCCCGCCAGGCCGCGCTCCACGTACACCGACACCGGCACGATCTTTCTCGCCGGGGCTGCCGCCGGCAATCTCTCGTCCGCCGCTACCGGCGGTGGCGCGCCAACTCGATCCAGCGCGAGTATCGGCTCGAGCTGCAGCACGGGGACGGAATGCCCGTCCTCCGCCACCTGGAACTCCCCGGCCGTGAGATCCGTCACTGGATCTCCTTTTTCATCCTGCGCCCTGACCAGGACCTCGACCGCAGTGACTTCAACCTTGCCCCGAGCCACCGGCTCGTCGGAGACGGGTCTGACCTCCGAAACGGCGCTCGTCGCCTCGGCCCTTCGCCACACCGTACGGCCCGCGTCCGGGCCGGCGTCGCGGCGACCCGCAACGGCCGTTCCGTCGGGCAGCGATGCCGCGATCTGCTGCGGATCCATCTGCGCCGGAAACCACATGACGCACTGGTCGTCGATGCGTTCGCGAACGGCCTCGATCGCGTGTGCAAACTCGGGCAGGGAACCGACCTCGAATCCCGTGCTCCATCCGTCGTCGACCGCATCCCGCGTCCGTAAGACCACCAGCGGCACACCCACCTCAGCGAGGTACGACCTCGCCTGTCGGCTCGAAAAACGACTCTGATCTCGAGCCGTTCCGCTGCCGAGAACCAGTACGACGGCGCGGCGGTGCGGGAGGGCCCCCGCCACCAGACCTGCAGTCGCGACGGCGTCGGACAGGCGGAGACCGGTATTCAACGGGCTCGAACCGATCTGGAAAAAGGAGCCCAGCCAGGTCTCCCGGCCCCGGGAAAACCCGTCGAGCCGGAGAAGCGCGGAATCGGGCCGCAGGTACCACAGATTATCGGCGTCCGAAAAGGCCGAAGATGCGCGATCCCATGCCGAGGCGGCATCGAGCCCGGCACCGGCCCTGTCGCCGAGACCGGCAAGCGCCGCGTAGTCGACGGTGGGGTCGAGCACGAAGGCGACCTCGAACCCCTCAATGCGTGCGGGCCGGCCCGGTCCGGTCGACGAACACGGGCTGCCACCGGTCGCTGCTCCCTCGAGAACGATCGACTGAGGACCGGCGCCGGCCGACTTTCCGGTGTCGCCGGTCAACGCCACCGAAGACGCCCGCCTCCCGTCCGGGAACACCGCGGCCGCCGCCACGACTTCAGTCGCTCCGGCGGCCGCGCAGGGGTAGCCGAAGATCCTGTTCTCAGCCGACACGGGGATGTGTTCACCCGCAGCCTCCACTTCGAGGACAGAGGGCCGTTGGCCGTGCACGTCATGCCAGGAAAGTCGGCCCCCGCAGACGTCGCCGATTGGTCGGGACGCGAGCTCGATCTCGAGGTCGGCCTCGCGACCCGGACGATTGAGCCATCGCTCCACCCGTTGCACGCGGCCGGCAGCCCCCTCCACCACCAGTTCCAGGAGGTGGACATGAAGGCCCTGACCGAGATCCACTCGGCACGTCGGTTCGGAGGCAGTCGGCGCACACGCCTCGACGCCGTCGAGAAACAGGGTCGCCGCAGCGGCCGATCCGGCAAGGTCGACTTCGACCTCGAGAACGCCGTTGACCAGACCCAGCGGGGCGGTCAAGATCGCCGGACCGGCGGCCGCAGCGGTCGACGCCATAGCAGTCGCAGCCAGAACAAAGAAACTCAATCGAGTTGTTCGCACTGAACCTCCCCGAAACACGCACCGGAATCGCCGGAAAAACATATAACGTATATACCCGTAAATCGTGTTCCGGTTGCGCTCACGGCTCGGGAAAAACCCGTGCCCATGGCAGCCGGGACGGCTGCCCCACAAAAAAACCGGGGCCTTTGTGGGGCACGCGTGCCGCGTGTCTTCGATGGCCCTTCTGAAAGCCGTAGGCTATTCTTCAGGGCCTGCCACCACTCAGAGGGCTTTCCCAGTCAACCCGAATTGTGGTGCGGCCGTCCCGGCCGCACATTGCCGGCACCAGACGTGCGGGCGAGACGCCCGCACCACAACGCAGCCTCGAGGCGATTGTGGGGCACGCTGGCTGTCACGGCGTAGCCGAAGACGAAGCCGGATCCAGCGTGCCGACCGGTTGCGATGGGAAATTCAAAATTCAAAATTCAAAATTCAAAACTCCTCCGCCGTGGTCACCTGTCGGCTGACCCGAACCTCTTCGGTCGTGGCCCCGAACAGTGCTTTCAGATCCTCCAGGATGCGGTACAGAGTCGGGATCAGAATCAAGGTGATCGCGGTGGCGAAGACGATGCCGTAGCCCAGGCTCACCGCCATCGGGATCAGAAATTTTGCCTGCATGCTGGTCTCGAAAATCATCGGCGTCAGACCGAGAAAGGTTGTCGCGGTGGTCAGCATGATCGGCCGGAAGCGGCGTTCTCCGGCTTCGCGAATCGCCTGATCGATCGTGGAACCCGCGGCCCGCATACGGTTGACGAGGTCGACCAGGATCAGCGAATCGTTGACCACAACCCCGGTCAGAGCGACCATCCCGAACATCGAGAGCATGGTCAGATCGAGCCCCATCACCATGTGACCGAAGACCGCCCCGACGAGTCCGAAGGGAATGGCCGACATGATGATCAATGGCTGCGTGTAGGACTTGAAGGGGATCGCCAGCAAGGCGAAGATCGCCAGCTGAGCGACCAGGAAATTGACCTTCATGCTGTCCAGCGACTCCTTCTGCTGGCGCTGTTCGCCCTCGAAGTCGAAGGTCAGACCCGGATAGTCCCTGGCCAGGGCGGGCAGAACCTTGGCGCGCAGGTCGCTCGAGATCTCGTTGGCGTTGGCCACCGCCTCCTCGACATCAGAGCTGACGGTCACCACCCTGCGCCGGTCGGTGCGGTTGATGACCGCATAGCCGCGACCCTCCTCGACCACCGCCACCGTCCCAAAGGGGACCTCGGCGCCGCCGGGAAGCCGCACCCGCATCTCGTCGATGTCGCCTCGCGACTGCCGCTCGGCCTCGGGATAGCGGACCATCACCCGAATGTCGTCGCGGCCGCGCTGGATCCGCTGCACCTCCTGGCCGTAGAAGCCCGCGCGAACCTGGCGCGCGAGGTCCGACAAGGTCAGACCCGCCGCCCTGCCCTCGGGCGTCAACGTCAGCTTGAGTTCCTTCTTTCCGGGCAGGAACGAGTCCGCCACGTCCTTGGTGCCGGGGTATTCGGCGATGATGACCTTGAGCCGATCGACTGCCGCGAGCAACGTGTCGAAATTTCGGTGGGCCAGCTGGACGCTGACCGGATCGCCGGCGGAGAACATGTTCGCCTTGAAGGTCAGCGAGACCGCTCCCGGCACCTCGCCGACGATCTCGCGCCAGCGGCTGACCAACTCGGCGGAGCCCACATCGCGATCCTCCGCCCCCAGCAACTCGACGTTGACCTCTCCGACGTGGGACGAATCTCCACCCGAGACGCGTTGGGCCGTCGGCCCTCCTCCGGCGGACGAGGGCTGCTGCCCGACGGTGGTCGAAATGTGGCGGATGATCGAAGGCGAGCCGTCCGGCTGCGCCTCGTCGTGATCGCGGGCGAGAACCTCCGCGGCGGCTTCGATCCGCGCCAGGATCGTCTCGGTCTGCGAGACCGGCGTCCCCTGCGGCATGGTCAGCGAGGCGACCATGTTGTCGGAATCCACCCGCGGCATGAAGCTGAACTTCAGGAAACCGCCGACCACCATCGACACACTCAGGATCAAAAAGACCAGGGCCACCGCCACTGTCAGGTACCGCCACTCGAGAGCGAATGCGAGGCTCTTCCGATACGGCCCCCTGATCCAGCGCTGAAGAAGGTTTTGAACCATGCTTTGCACCCGCTCGACCGGTGCGAGGAAGGGCCCGACGATCCGGTTGAAGATCTTTCCCTCGCCGGAAAGGTGGGCCGGGAGAATCAACAGAGCTTCGACCAGCGACATCAGGAGGACCGCGATCACGACGACCGGGATCTGCCGCATGATCTTGCCCATCGTGCCGGCCACGAAGAGGAGCGGCGCGAAGGCGGCCACCGTGGTGATGATGGCGAATGTCACCGGCATCGCCATTTCGCGGACGCCGGTAATGGCCGCATCAATCGGCTTCATGCCGGCTTCGAGATAGTTGAAGATGTTCTCGCCGACAACGATTGCGTCGTCCACCACGATGCCGAGGACGACGATGAAGGCGAAGAGCGAGATCATGTTGATGGTGACGTCGGCATAGGGAAGCAGCCACAGACCACCGAGAAAGGAGATCGGGATCCCCATGGTGGTCCAGAAAGCGAGCCTGGTGTTGAGGAAGAGCGCGAGACAGATGAAAACCAGGAAAAGACCGAGCCGGGCGTTGCGGAGCAGCAGACCGATGCGCTGTTTGAGGATGATGGAGTCGTCGTCCCAGGTGTCGACGGAGACCCCCGCCGGCAGTTCCGGTGCGAGGTCGGCAAGATACTCCTTGGTGGTCCCGGCCACGTCCAGAGCGCCCTCGTCGCCGACCCGGTAGACCTGGATCAGAGCCGCTCGCCTGCCGTCGAACCGGGTCGCAGTGTCGGTGTCCTCAAACCCGTCGATCACGGTGGCTACGTCTGACAACTCCACCCTGGTGCCGTCAGGTCGCGTGACCACGACGATGTCCTCGAACTCCGCACCGCGGTAAAGCTGTCCCTTGGTTCGCAAAAGGATCTCACCACCGCGGGTCTTGACCGCTCCACCAGGGAGGTCGAGCGACGACATGGAGACGGCACTCGCCACGGTTTCAAAACTGAGGCCGTAGCGGCGAAGGGCGTCCTCCGACACTTCGATGGAAATCTCATAGTTGCGGACCCCGGCAATTTCGACCTGGGAGATGCCCTCGAGGGCTGTGACCTCGTCGCGGACTCTCTCTGCGAGCGCCTTCAGCGTTTTCTCGGACGCCTCACCGTAGAGCACGATGGTGATGACACGGCGGCGGGTGTCGACCTCGGAGACCACCGGTTTCTCGGTCTCGACCGGAAATGTCTCGATGCGGTCGACCGCCGCCTTGATGTCGTCGAGCACCTTGCGGTTGTCGGCGTCCTCCTCGAGCTCAGCGGTCACCGTCCCGAGGTTTTCCTGTGCGGACGATCGGATGCGTTTGATGCCTTCGATCGAGGCTATGGCCTCCTCGACGCGGATGCAGACGCCCTCCTCCGCCTCGGCCGGGGAGGCGCCTCGGTAGGGCACCCTGACCGTGACGGTGTCGGTCTCGATCTCGGGGAAAACCTCGATGACAACCGAAAACAGCGATAAAGCACCCGAGACCAGGATGAAGATCATCAGGATGTTGGCCGCCACGTGGTTGGCGGCAAACCAGGCCAGCGGCCCCTTGCGGCTGTCCTTCATACCGCGCCTCCAGCCTCAGGGTTTTTCACTTCCAGAACAGGGCCGATCGGCGTCTCGGCGCGGCGAATCGTCATTCCGTCGGTGACCGCGTCGAGCGAGCTCAAGATCACCAGATCGCCTTCGTCGAGACCCGAAGACAGCAGCGTCTGTTGACGGTCGGCACGAACCACCTCGACCTCACGAACCTCGAGCGCGCCGTCCGCGAACACCCACACCCGGTCGCCGTCGTGGATGGCGTATCTGGGCACCGCGGCAATCTCTTCCAATGTGCGCCCCAGGATGCGGACATCAACAAAAGTCCCGGGAAGCAGCGCCGCGTGGTCGGTCGAGATCTCGTACGGGCGCGGCACCTCGATCACGACGTGCACCATGCGCGACATCTGGTCGACCTGCGCCTCCATCCGCGTCACCCGGCCCTCCCAAACGGAGCGGGCGCTGCCGGAACCGACGCTCACCTCTGCGATCGCGCCCGTGCCACCTCGCCGTGAGGGCACGTCGAACCACGCCATCTCGCCGCTGTCCAGCGGAACCCGAACCTCGACCACGTCCGTTCCGTAGACGGTGGCCACCCTGCTGCCGTTGCCGACGAACTGCCCGACATCGACGTTCTCTGACACGACAACTCCGTCAAAGGGAAGCGATATCCTGGTCCGTTCGAGATTGAGCCGGGCGACGCTGAGATCGGCCAGGGCCGCCGCGAGCTCGGCCTCGGCCTGGCGGATCTGGGGCTCGCGGATCACCAGCGCGGTCGGCTCCTCGTCCGGGTGCAGCCCATTCCATTCCTCGCGGGCGACCTCGGCCTCCGCCTGCTCGCGTTCGAGCGTGACCTTGGCCCGCGCCACCGACGCCTGCGCGCGCTCCACCGCAAGCTCGTAGTCTCGGGGGTCGATTTCCACCAGAATCTCACCACTCCTGAAGAACCCACCTGCCACCAACGAGCGGTGGGTCGCGACCACCTGGCCCGCGACCTGCGGGACGATGTCCACCGACACCTTCGCCACGACCTCGCCGTGGCCGGAGACGACCACCGGCACATCGGTGATCTCGACCGGCATGACCTCGACCAGGGGCCCCAGCGACGGCCGGTCGACCCTGGGCGGGGCTTTGCGGGCCGACGTGATGACCGCTGCCGCGGCGAAACCGGCGATGACGACGACAACGGGAATGACGAACTTGAGGGTTTTTGAAGACATCAGAGTACCTCTTCGGAATCTTGAATTTTGAATTTTGAATTTTGAATTACGGACCTCGCCCGGGCAGCGGTCTCGTCTTCGTCATCCGCCGTGAGGTCTTCAGAATCAGTGCCCCAGTCGCCGCCGAGAGCGAGGAAGAGATCGATGCGGGCGTTCCACACGCTGAGGGTGCTGTTGACGATCGCCTGTTCGGCGAGGCGCAACCGGCGCTCGGTCTCGAGGACCGTGAGCAGGTTCTCCACACCGCGTTGGTAGCGTTGCTTCGCGAGGCTGTCTGCCGCGCGGGCCTCGGCAACGCGGTCGGTCGTCAGGTCGTAATTCTGAACCGACGAGTCGCCGAGCACCAGGGCGTCCTCGACCTCGCGCAGGGCGTTCAGCACCGCCCCTGCATACGCTGCAGCCGCCTGTTCGGCCCGCGCCTTGGCGGCGTCGACATCTGCTCGCCGTTGACCGCCGCTGAAAAGCGGACCGGTGAGGTTGGCGACGATGTTGTAGACGAAGTTCGTCAGATCGAGGTCGTTGAAGGAATCTGCAGACTCACCGACCGATCCGGTCAGACTGAGATCCGGATAGAGGTTTGCGATCGCCGCGCCGACACCAAAGGTCGCAGCTGAAAGCTGCATCTCGGCGCGCCGCAGATCGGGTCGGCGGTCGAGCAACGCCGCCGGCAACCCGAGCGGCACCGGTTCGAGCGATGGGAGCTGCGGCATGGTGGCCGGCAGCATCTCGGCGGCGCCTGGCCGGCGGCCGACGAGCACGTCCAGAGCGAGCCGCGCCAGTTCGAGCTGGCCCTCCAAAGTCGCTTCGGAAGCCCGCGCCGAGGCCAGGTTTTCCCGCGCCAGGTGGAGCTCGACGGCGCCCGCGATGCCGGCCCGGTAGCGGCGGCCGACCGTTCGCGTTGTCGACTCCCAACTCGCGGTGATCTGCCGGTTGATGTCGAGGGCCCACGCGGTCGTGGCGACCAGAACCCGCGCGCGGACAACCGCGGCGACCACCGAGTGGACCACGGCTTCACGCGCCGCCTCTTCAGCCAGCAGGGTGGCCCAGGTCGACTGCTGGGTCCGTTTGAGCCGGCCGAAGAGATCGGCCTGCCAGGAGACGTTGAAGTTGTAGGAGTAGGTTGTGGAATCGATGGTCTGGCGGCCGATATTCGGCAGCACGAAGGAGTTCCGTTGCTGGGACACGGAGGCGCCATAGCCGACCTGGGGCAGTCTCGCACCGCCCGCGCGCTCGAGGTTGGCCTCGGCCTCCAGCACCCGAGCCGCCGCCGCCCGCAGATCGGTGTTGTGGGCGAGGGCGAGCTCGACGAGCTCGGTGGTGGTCTCGTCGCCGAATTCCCGCCACCACGGCGTCACCTCCGGCAACGGCGCGGTGGAGCCTTCGGGCGCGTAGACGTAGCTCGAGCCGACATCGGCCGCAGTCGTCGGGCGTTCGGGATCGGGGCCGAGTGTGCACCCCACCGCGAAGAACAGGGCGACGGCCGCGACCGCCCGTCGGGCATTTCTCGGATTCCTCATGAAACGGCCTCCCCGGCATGTTCGGTGCCGTCGGTCGCAGATGCGACGGCGCACGCGTTGATCCCGCCGACCGAGAACGTGACGAAGTGGGCGACGTAGTCCGAAAGACGCTCGGGCATCAGCTCCGAGGCTCCCTGCGCGATGAACAGGTGGTGCGCCCTCAGGGCGTGCAACAGCTGACCGACCATCGACATGATGCACATGCGGGCCGCGGCGGGCTCGAGCTGCGGCCCGAACTCGGCCAGGGCCACCATCGCCCGTTCGAGGATCGGGTGGATGAACTCGTTGAGGAAAACATCGTGCGGCAACCGGGCGTCCGACATTTCCCTCGATACCAGCGCCATGAAGAGCCGACCCCGGCTCTCGTCGGTCAGGGGGTCGACAAAGCCCTCCGCGAACGACCGCAGGAACTCCTCGAGCGTCGGGGGCG
This sequence comes from Candidatus Sulfomarinibacteraceae bacterium, assembly GCA_963715955.1. Classification (GTDB taxonomy): domain Bacteria; phylum Acidobacteriota; class Thermoanaerobaculia; order Thermoanaerobaculales; family Sulfomarinibacteraceae; genus Sulfomarinibacter. The sequence continues at coordinate 105,464 of CAVQSQ010000027.1, read as the reverse complement.
GCTTGCGTTCCATGATTTTGTCGAGGACTGACAGCCGCTGTTCCCGGAGAAAAGCCAACATCGAGCGGAAGGTCTCCAGGTAGAGATTGTCCTTGCCGCCGAAATGGTAGTTCACCGAGGCCACGTTGCACCCGGCATCAGTCGTGATGTCGCGCACCGAGGTCAGATCGAAACCCTTCTCAGCAAAGAGCTTGCGCGACGACTCGAGGATCCTGTCCCGGGTGTCCTCCGCCTCGTGCGCCTCCGCGACCACGCCCATTTCAGTTTCCATCAGCACTCCCAACACCTGTTTCAAACGAAAGTATTAAACAGATGTTTCAAACTGTCAACGGAAACGATGGCCTGGGGCTTGGGGCTTGGGGCTTGAGACTCGTGCAACGTGTTTTTCTCGACCGGTTTGCCTTGATTCGCCAGGCTATCTGAAGAGGGGCTTGGGGCTTGGGGCTTGCGGTCGATGCTCGGATCTCAAGCCCCAAGCCTCAAGCCTCAGGCCGCGCGCGGCGTGCCATCGCGCCGCGCGGCCTGTATCATGCCCCCCATGCACAACGACCTCTCCGCCCGCCGCTGGCTGATTCTCGCTTCCACCGTCGTGAGCTTTTTCTCCGTCGGCGTGACCTTTTTCGCCGTCCCGCCGCTGATCCCCGAACTGGTCTCCAGGTTCGGGCTCTCGCACCTCGCCATCGGTGTGCTGATGGGGGCGATTTCGGTGCCGGCGATCCTGTTCTCGATCCCGCTCGGCGCCGCCATCGACCGCTGGCCGGCGCGGGCTGCCGGTAACGTGGCCCTCGGACTGATGGCCATCGGCGCGGGGCTGTTCGCCCTCGCTCCGAGCTACGCCATGCTGGTCGCGGGCCGATTGCTCTTCGGTGTCGGCGGATTGGCCATCAACCTGTTGCTCGCCCGCCTCGTCTCGACCGCATTTGCCGGCCGCGAACTGGCCTTGGCGATGGGCATCTTCAACGCGGTCTATCCGGCGAGCATGATCGTGATGTTCACCCTTCACCCGAAACTGCTTGCCGCCTTCGGCTGGCGCGGCGAGCTGGCGGCGTTGGCAGTCGTGGTGATTCTCGCCATCCCCCTCCACAACCTCGCCGTGCCGCGCGACCTTCGCGGCGAAGCCGCAACCCCCGATCAGCGCCGCGAGCCGTGGTTGTCGACGCCTCTGGTGGCTCTGGCTTGCTCCTGGCTGCTCTTCTTCGCCGCCTACGCCTCGATCTTCACCTTCGCGCCCGAGTGGGCCGGCGGCGGCGCCGGAGCGCTGCTGACCGTGAGCCTGATCCCCTGGGTCGCCATCGTCCTCGCCCCGATCACCGGATTGCTGATCGATCGGACCGGACGGGCCGGGCGGTGGCTTCTGGCTGGCCAGTTGCTGCTGACCGCCGTCCTCGCGGGCATGGCTTTCCGATTCCTGCCGCCGGCGCCCGCCATGCTCCTCGTCGGTGCGACCTTCGCAACGGTTGCCACCGCGACCTATTCGCTGCCGGCAACGCTGGTGGGGGCCACCCGGGTCGGTTTCGCCTTCGGTTTCATCACCGCGTTTTCAAACCTCGGCAACCTCGCCGGCCCGGCCATCGCCGGCGCGATCCACGACCGCACCGGGAGCTGGAGCCTGGTCTGGATGCTGCTGGCCGCCGGCGCGGTCCTCGGCGCGATCGCAGCACTCGTGGTCGAGATCAGAGGTAATCGAGCTGCGGCACCTTCGGAATGAGGCCTGCGGCGAAAGCGCGATCGAGAAAGGTCTTCATCCCCGCGCGCCCGCGTTCGCCGTAGTCGACGGTCAGCTCGTTGACATACATCCCGACGAACCGGTCCGCCTTGTCGCGGTCGAGACCTCGGCCGTAATCGAGGGCGTAGTCGAGGGCCTTCTCGCGGTTGGCGAGCGAGTACTCGATGGAGGCTCTCAGAAGCGTAGCTGCCCTTTGGCACGTCTCGCTGCCAAGATCCCGGCGGATCACGTTGCCGCCGAGCGGCAACGGCAGTCCGCCGGTTTCTTCTGCCCACCACACGCCGAGGTCGACGATCTTGGCAAAGCCCTCGTCGTGCCAGGTGAGCTGCCCTTCGTGGATCACGACCCCGGCATCCACCTCGCCCGACTGGACCGCCGGCATGATGGCGTCGAAGTCGTAAATCACAGTCTGCAGCGAGGGGTTCCACATCTTGAGCGCCAGCGCCGCCGAAGTCAGGCGGCCGGGGATGGCCACCTTGATCGAACGCAATTCCTCATTGCCGATCGGTTCGCGCGCGACCAGCACCGGACCATAGCCGTCGCCCATGGAGGCGCCCGATCCGAGCAGCGCGTAGCGCTCGTCGAGGTGGGCGTAGGCGTGGATTGACACGGCGGTGACCTCGTAGGTGCCTTCGAAGGCCGCCTTGTTGAGGGTCTCGATGTCGGACAGCATGTGCTCGAACTGCAGATCGCCGGTCTCGATGAGGCCGTTGGCCAGGGCGTAGAACATGAAGGCGTCGTCGGAGTCCGGCGAGTGCGCCACGCGAATCAGGGTCATGAATCCTCCAGCCCGTTTCAGGGAACCGGCATTCTAACCCGGACGCCCGGAGAAGCCCGAGAAATAGCAGAAATGGAGCGGGCCACGGGAGAAAGGGAGAAAGGGGGAAAGGGTGAAAGGGAGAAACGGTTCGTGTTTCCCGGAATGTCATCCCGACCGAGGGAGCGCAGCGACCCCCTTCTGTCATCCCGACCGAGGGAGCGCAGCGACCCCCTTCTGTCATCCCGACCGAGGGAGCGCAGCGACCCCCTTCTGTCATCCCGACCGAGGGAGCGCAGCGACCCCCTTCTGTCATCCCGACCGAGGGAGCGCAGCGATCGAGCGGAGGGATCCCTCCGCTACGGCCCTCCGGCCTCCGGTCGGGATGACAGTAAAAAACGGACGCTCGCCGTGAAAGGCGTTCCTGGTCCGAAACGACCCAAACATGATAAGGAGCATGTCCCCTGCTCCCCTGCTCCCCTGCTCCCCTGCTCCCCTGCTCCCCTGCTCCCCTGCTCCCCTGCTCCCCTGCAGTGAATTGTCACAAGGTCCCTCGAGATTGCCACGTACTTGAACGGCTCTGATGGTGGGCTGAAGCCCACCCTACGGATCCTCACCATGCGCGAAGCCCAGGCGGGACCGACGCGCTTCCTGCGCGTCGGCCGGGGTGAAGGGCTCGTCCGTGAGGGATGCTTGCATCCATCACGGGCGGGCGCTTTCCCGGGGGACGGTGATCGCGAGATCACCGGCCTTCCGCCGGCCACTCCAGGCAACCTCGTTGACGCAGGCACCACGCCTTTGTGTCTTTGTGTCTTCGTGGTTGCGACGGTGCGATGGATCTGCGTCATCTGCGTGATCTGCGGGCAGACTCCGGCTCGCGGGATGCTCAGCCTCGGTCCCGTCGCGACGCGTAGCGTTCGATCAGCGACTGGGTGGAGCTGTCATGGTGGGACAGATCCACGGCCTCGCCGGCGAGCAGGCGCTGCTCCTCGTCGAGGATGGTGCCGGCCAGAACCTTGCCGAGCTCGACCCCCCACTGGTCGAAGCTGTTGATCCGCCATACGACGCCCTCGACGAAGATCGCATGCTCATACAAGGCGATCAGGGTCCCCAGCGAACGCGGGGTCACCCGGTCGATCAGAAACGAGTTGCTCGGCCGGTTGCCCTCGAAAACCTTGTGCTGAAGGAGGCGCTCGATCTGCAGAGCATCAACCCCCCTATCGACAAACTCCGCCGAGATCTCGGACGGCGTCTTACCGATCATCAGAGCTTCGCTCTGGGCGAAGAAGTTGGCCATGAGCTTTTCGTGGTGGTCGCCGATCGGGTTGTGCGAGTTCACCACGCCGATGAAATCGCACGGTACGAGCCCCGTCCCCTGGTGGATCAGCTGGTAGAAGGCGTGTTGGCCGTTGGTGCCGGGCTCGCCCCACACCACCGGTCCCGTCAGGTAGGCGACCCGGTTGCCGTCGCGGTCCACCGACTTGCCGTTGGACTCCATGTCCGCCTGCTGCAGATAGGCCGGAAAGCGGCGGAGGTACTGATCGTAGGGCAGGACCGCCCGCGTCGCCGCGCCGAAGAAATCGCGGTACCAGACCCCCAACATCGCCATGAGTAACGGGATGTTTCGCTCGAACGGCTGCTGGACGAAGTGCCTGTCCGCTGCGTGGGCGCCTTCGAGAAGCTCCGTGAATCGATCGAAACCCACGGCGAGGGCCACCGTCAGACCGATGGCCGACCAGCTGGAGTAACGGCCCCCGACCCAGTCCCAGAACTCGAAAATGTTCTCGGGGTCGATGCCGAAGGCCTCCACCGCCGGTCGGTTGGTGGAGAGGGCCACGAAATGCCGGGCAACCGCCGCCTCGTCACCGAGGGCATCCACCAGCCAGCTCCGGGCGGTGTGGGCGTTGGTCATGGTCTCCTGGGTCGTGAAGGTCTTCGAGGCGACGACGAACAGGGTTCGGGTTGGGTCGAGACCGCGGGTCTTCTCGACAAAGTCGGTGGCATCGACATTGGAGACGAAGGAGACCCGCGGGCCGTCGCAGAACGGGCCGAGGGCCTCGCAGATCATCGCCGGGCCGAGATCGGAGCCGCCGATCCCGATGTTGACCACGTGGGTGATGGTCTCGCCGGTGAACCCGGTCCACTCCCCTCCCCGCACGGCTCCCGAAAAATTCCTCATCTTTTCCAAAACGGTGTTGACCTGCGGCATGACGTCGGCGCCATCGACAAGGATCGGCGTGTTGGACCGGTTGCGCAGCGCCACGTGGAGGACGGCTCGATCTTCGGTCCAGTTGATTTTCTCACCCGCGAACATCGCCGCCGCGGCCTCCCGCACACCGCTCGCCCGCGCGAGGTCGCACAGCAGGCGAACGGTCTCGTCGGTGATGCGGTTCTTCGAATAGTCGAACACCAGGTCGTCGAGCTCCACCGACAGCCGGTCGGCCCTCCCGGGATCGCGGGCAAAGAGATCGCGCATGTGAACACCGGCGATCTCACGGTGGTGAGCCGCCAACGCCAACCAGGGTGCCGTCTCAGTCAGCGGCGTTCCCTCGCGCACCGCTCGATCAATCTCGGAATCGAAAATCATCTCGATGCCTCCTCAAGACGCTACGAGAATAGCGCATTGGGCTATGGGCTATGGGCTATGAACCGTTTCCGAAGTTTCGGTGAGTACGGGAAGCAAATGAATGGTCACAGCTCATAGCTCAAGGCTCAGGGCTCATAGCTCACAGCAGACCGCCCGACCGGGCGGTCGGGCTGTCAGCTGCTCGCCCACGCCAACGCCACCGCGGGATCTTCATTGTTGAGATCGAGGAGATCGTCGCCCGGCGTCCGGCCTTCTTCGGTGTAGTGCTCGAGGTAGGCACACGTCGCCGCAATGTGATCCTCGGCCACGTAACCCGACGGCAGCGCTTTCATACCGTCGAGACCGATCTTCCACAGCCTGCATGCGAGGTCTCGCAACTCGGCATCGCGGACCCCGTCAAGAGCCGCGCGGCGCCACAGCTCGGGAAGGCGGCCGCGGAGATCGCCGAGCATATCCAAAGCGGCCTTTCGCGCAGTGTCGTCGTAAAAGAGGGCCGCCATCAGCGCCACCGGTACCGGGCGCCACTGGTTCGGCAATGCCTCGCCGGCCCGCAACTCGAGGAAACCCCGCGGTCGGACTTCGAAGAAAAGGGTCGTGAGGTGGTAATCGAGGTCCGCCGCGGTCGGCCAGCCCCACCGGGGATGTCCTTCGACGATCCACTTTTCAAAGGTGCATCCTACACACCCGGGTTCGTAGTGGCCATTGTCCACCCGGTAGAGCATGACATCCGCGTCGAGCGCCGCCTGCCCCCACTCGCCGCGAGGATCGTCACCGACGCCGTCGACGAGAAGAGACGGGAAGCCGCTCCGCGAAGGGTCCAGTTCCTGCCACGCCCGCGCCCGGGTGCATACCGCGCCCTCGCTCGGGCTGCTGGCAAAGGTCGCCGTCATGAAAGGACTGGCCAGGTTCGAGAGGAGCCACCTCTCTTTCCAGGTGTCCTCGGGGCCGAGGTCGAGATTGATCTGGAGACTGGCCGTGTGGCGCATCATCACGGCGCCCCAGTGTCCGCGCTGCCGGTAGTAGGCGGCCTGGGCCGTATAGCGGCCCGCGCGAAGCTGTTGCGGCACCGTTTCCACGTCGTGCCAGATGTCCATGCCGATTGCGGCAAGGGACATGCCGTGGCGATCGAATGCGCTCCGCACCCTGCCCAACACGTCGGCGACGTCAGCGACCGCCGAGGCGACACACGAGTACACCGCCGTCGAGTGTTCGACCTGCCCTCCCGGTTCGAAGGTGAGCCTTCCGCCGCCTCTGACGGGGTATTCGATGGGCCCCGGCGCATCGGGATCGCGGGGCTCGATACAGGCGTCGGAAGCCGCCAACTCGTCGATGATCTCGAGCACGCCGTGCCCGCCGGGCTGTGTGAGCAACACCCGCCCCGCGGGACGGCCCTCGCGGTCGCGCACGATCGGAAAGAGCTCCGGCTCGAGACCGACACCGCCGATTCGCGGAACTTCACCCCGGTCGGGGAAAGCAGTCACGCCGGCGCGATGCCGTGCCTCGTCGACGGAAATGGCGGCGCGTTTGTCCTCGGTCGGCATGGTCCTCCGCTCGCGGCAGCGATAGAGCACAATACACGGCGCACGGGGGGATGCCAAGGAGGGCCTGGGGCTTGAGGCCTGGGGCCTGGGGCTTGGGGCCTCCCGGAATTGGTGCTCGGTTGCCGCAGTTCGGATCTCAAGCCTCGAGCCCCAAGCCTCAAGCCAAAAAAAGCGCGGCCGAAGCCGCGCTTTTGCGAGTCACAGAGTGACGAGCTTACTCGCCGGGCGGGTTCTTGAACTCGTGGATGGCGGCCTTGTTGTTCAAGTTGTCGGCCAGCGAGACTTTCTTGGCGTGGTCGTCGCCGACGTGGCAGCCGTCGCAGGTCGCCTGGGTCGGAATGACCAGACCGTTGGCCTTGGCGGCTTCCACGTCCTTCATGATGCTCATCTTCTTGTAGTCGCCGCCCGCGCCGTGGCACGCCTCGCACTGCACGCCGGGGAAGTCCTCGCTGGCGTTGGTGGCGTGGCACTTGAGGCAGTCGGGGGTGAAGGCGCGGTCGGTCGAGGCCTTGGCCGCGTCGGTCGCCTTGGCGTGCGTCGTGGTCTCCCACGACGAGTACTGCACCTTGTGACACATCTTGCACTTGTCAGCGCCAACGTACTCGTGGTCACCCGCCTGTGCGGAGAACGTGACCAACACCAAGGCCGTCAGGGCGAAAGCCGTCCAAAGAGTCTTGCTTCTCATCAAATATCCTCCATTTCTCGGTGTCGCCCCGCAGGCGGGCGCCGGCACCAGCCGAATCTACCACCGTCGCAACGGGTATTCAAGAACGACACTCATGTGACAGTACGTCCAGGCAGTTCACGATATTCCGCAATCTCCACTGACCAGGCGCTGGAACGATCTCGGATCCCTACTGAAGCCACTTAGTGGAAAAGGTTTACAAGAAAAAATCGACCCGGCTTCACCAGCGCGCGGGATCGACGCCCTCGAACGCCAGGAGGCTGGCGAGATTCGTGCGCCGATTCATGACCAACTCGCCGGTCGCCGGGTTGACCGTCAGCGGCAGGTGCTCGAGGTGCGACACGGCCGGGCGCCCGAGATCGAGGATCGAACGCCGCCGCCAGTCCCAGACGCCGGTTTCCGCCTCCCAGAGCTCGATCAGATCTCCGGCGCGCCGCAGTTGCCACAGCACATCGCCATCCCGGCTCCACACCATCCGCGTCGCCTCGCGGCCGATCATGACCGGCGTCCCACCGGCGGCCTCGACCACCCAGGCGCCCTGGTCGGGGTCGGAATCCTGGGTCCACACCGAATAGGCGATCCAACGGCCGTCCGGGCTCCACTGCGGATAGTCTCCACCGTTCGGAGTCACCTCCCGGGGCTGCCCGCCCGACGCGGGGACTACCATGACCTTGATGGGAGAACCGGCGGCAAAGGTGATGAACCGCCCATCGGGTGACCAACTGGGGTACTCGGACGACTCGACATCGGTCGCCAGGGTCACCGGCTGGCCGCCGGACCTCGCCACGACCCGCAGTTCCGTGCCGCTGTCAGGCACCCTCGCCAGATAGGCGATCCGGCCTCCGTCCGGCGACAGCGCCGGGCAGGACGCGTCTTCAGCCGGATCGGTTACGGCCGCCTCGACTCCCGACGGTTCTCGAAGAAACAGGGTCGCGCTGCCCGCCATATAGCGGCGATACACGACCACGCCGTTGGCATCAACACTCCCCCAACCGCTGTCTGCCACTCCGCACAGGAGACAGGTCCAACCACCGCCGTCGGGGTCAACCGCAACCAGATCGTTGGTCGAGCTTCTGCGGACAACCGCCAGGCTCTGAGCCGACGGCGAAAAGGCCGGGTGCCACAGACGGTCGATTCTCGGGATCATCGGCACCGATCCCTCGGACGTGATCCGCACCAACCGGCCTTCGATCGACGCCACCAGCGACCGGCCGGAAGGCGCCCACGATGAACCGAAGATCTGCTTGTCGGGAGGTTGCCAGGTCTGCGGCTCCGAGTCGATCTCTTTGACGACGAACAGGCCGTTGGGAATCCCCGAGGATCCCGACAACAGGGCGAACCCACCGCCCGGTCGAGGTTGCGCGCTCAACCACGACAGCGAGCCCTCGGCCGCGCGCAGCTTCGTGGTTTCCCGCCGCGCCAACGAGTAGCGGTACAGCCCGAAGCCGTCCAATTCTTCGCGGGAAAACACAAACGAGCCGGCGTCAAGCCAGGTCGCTCCCGCGGCGTTGATGACCTCGGTCGTCGCCTGCCCACCAACGGCCGGAAAGACCCGGACCGACGGCTCGCCCGCGACCACGACTTCCACCAACATCGCCTTGCCGTCCGGCGACACTCGGGGCGAGCTGAGAATCTCCGGCGGTTCCGCGGCGAGGAGGGTGCGGGCGTTCCCGGTCGACGGATCGACAGCGAGGATTTCACTGGCGCCGATCTGGCTTCGGGCCACCACGATTTCGGACCCGTCCGGGCGCCACGACGGATCGACCAGCGTGCCGACCGTGTCCATCAGGGCCCGCGCCTCCCACCGTCCGGGATCCGGGCGCCGCGATTCGGTCCCCAAACGGCCGCCCAACGCGCCCGCCAGAAGGCCCGTCGCCAGCGCAACACCCGCGATCGCCGCGCCGCGAATCGCGAGCCTCCGGCGTTTCGTGACGACGGCCTCCAGCTTTCCGGAGCTGATGGCCACAGTGGGCGCCTCGGCGAGACTCACCGCGTCGGTGCCCTGAAACACCGCGAGGTCGTGTGCAAGGTCAGCGGAAGTCCTGTAACGCTTCCCCGGGTCCTTCTCCAGGCAGCGTTCGACAACCGCCACCAGTTCAGAGGGCACGAACGGTGCGACATCCTGAAGCGGCGGGTACTCGGTCCTCACCACCGCCTGCAGGACCTTCATAGGAGTCGGGCCGTCAAAGGCCCGCGCGCCGGAAAGGCACTCGTACAACACCGCCCCGCAGGAGAAGATATCCGAGGCTTGTGTCACTCCCTGGCCGAGGGCCTGTTCCGGCGCCATGTAGGGGCAACTGCCGAGGACCATCCCCGGTGAAGTCAGGGACTCGACCGGCGTCTCACCCTCGCGGTCGGCGAGCCGCGCAAGACCGAAATCGAGGACCGTGACGTGCCCCCCGTCCCCGACCATGATGTTCGAGGGTTTGAGATCGCGGTGGATGACGCCCACCTTGTGGGCGGCGGACAGCGCCAGCCCGACCTGTTCGACGATCCGAGCCGCCAACCGCGCCGGAAGTGCGCCGTCGCACAACATTTCGTTGAGGGAGGTGCCGCGGATCAACTCCATGACCAGGTACGGAAGTTCTTCGCCGACCCCTGGGTCGAAGGTGCCGATGTCGAAGATGGCGACCACGTTGGGGTGCTGAAGCCTGGCCATCGCCAACGCCTCGCGTTCAAACCGGGCCTCGGCGGAGGGTTCGGTCACCAGCACCCGCGGCAGCAGTTTGAGGGCCACCTCCCGGTCCAGACGCTCGTCCCACGCCGCCCACACCGTACCCATGCCGCCGCGAGCCAGCCGGCGCTGGAGGCTGAACCTCCAGATCTTCATCCCGGGGCGCAGTTCCTTGATCATGACCCTCCCATGATACGACGCCTGATCGGGCTAGCCTCGGTCAGTCACGTCGTTCGATCACCAGGAGCGTCAGGTCGTCGGCCAGGGGCACCCCCGCCGTGTAGTCGGCGAGAGCCTCGAGGACGCGGGCGATCAACGCATCGCCGTCGAGTTCGGCGCTCTCTTCGAGCAATCGAACCAGACGGTCGTACCCGAATGGCTCTCCATCCGCCGCGACCGCCTCCACCAGCCCGTCCGAGTACAGAAACAGCCGTGCGCCGTCGGGGAATTCACACTCCGTCGAAGCCGGACGACACAAGCGGTTCCCCATCGGAAGAGCGCCCGCGAGGAGCTCCCGGGGGCCGCCGACGACGCCGATCAGGAAGGGCGGCGGGTGGCCGGCATTGGCCAGGACGATGCGGCCCTGCGCCGGGTCCACATCGACCACCACCATGGTGACCATCGTCCTCGCCTGGCCGTGCTCCATCAACAGCCGGTTGGCCTTGTCGATCAACTCCGTCCCCGCGTAGTCTTCGTGGACCAGCGCGGCGACCGACGACTTGAGGCTCGCCATCAGAAGTCCGGTGGAGAGGCCGTGGCCTGCGACGTCGCCGACCGTCACCACGAGGCGGTCGTCCGCCAACGAGAAGACGTCGAAGTAATCGCCGCCGACCTCCGCCGCCGGTTGGAAGCTGGCGCGCACCCGAAGCGGCCCCAATTCGAGGCGGCGGGCCGGCAGAAGGCTCTGCTGAATCTCGCGGGCGAGCTCGAGCTCACGGGCCAACCGCTCCTTCTCTGCGACATCCACGAGCATGGACTGCACCGCATCCGTCATGTGGTTGAACGACCGCGCGAGGTCGCCGAGCTGGTCGCGGCGTTTGACCGGCACCCGGTGATCGAGGTTTCCCAGCTCGACCTGCCGTGCTCCGTGCGTCAGCCGTGACGTCGATCGGGCGATAGAGAAGACCACCGCGAGAGAGGCCGCAAGCGCCAGCCCGTAGCCGATCAGAAACAAAGCCGCAAGACCGGCGAGGACGCCCCACAATTCGCGCCCGAGCTCGTAGCGTGAGAGGGTGAAATCGTCCCAGACGTTGGCCGGAGAGGTCCTGAGCAGCGCCAACAGGTTGGCTTCTTCGAGCGGTTCGCCGTTCTCCAGATCGACCATGTCGGGCTCGACACGAAACCACACGATGAGAGGTCGGGCCAGCAACGACGAGCGCTCCTCCGACCACGCGGGCCAGAGCTCGTTCCCGGAAACCTCCTGACCGTCGACCGTGAACTTCATGTTCTCTTCGCCGCTCGACGAAATCGAGATCGTATCGCCCCTGGTCTCGGATCCGTCGCCCGTGCCGGCGTTTCCCTCGACGAGAAAGGCGACGTCGAACCACCAGGCAGCGCTGATAGCGCTGGCCGACCCTTCATCCAGAGGGATCAACGCCGTGACTCGATCGCTGCTGGCAGAGGCCGCAGATACGACGCCGTACGTCTGTTCACCGAATCGAGCCGTCAGGTCGCGCTCGCTCTGGGTGAGCCACTCCATGACCGGCAGGTCCTCACCGCCTTCGAGACCCACGATCCGGTCACCGAACCGCGCCTGCCACACAACCCGCGGCAACGGCTCGTGGGAAGCGGCAGCGAGCTCTCCAAGCAGCCCCACCGCGGAATCGGCGCCCCGCAACTCAGCTCGCTGGAGAACGGTCTCGCACTGGTGGGCGAGCTCCCACCGGACACGGTGAAGCTCCGAACCCAGCCGCACCGAGGTGTACTGCCCCATCAGGATGTAGAGCCCCACCAGGGCGAAGGCGATGGCAAAGAGCACCGGCAGCACGCCGACCATCAAATAGGTGACGAACAGGCGCACGCCGACGCGATAGGTCATCCACCGCCACAGCCTCCAAACCACCCAGCACGCGGTGCTGATGACCCACAGGATCGAGAGGGCAAAGAAGACTTCGGCAAACTGGGAATCCCCGGCGACGCCGAAGGAGATCACGGCGATCACGATGACGACCGCGCCGCCGAACCACCACCAGCGGCCGCGAAGTCTCAACCTTCGGGCTCCTTGTCGACGCCGTCGGTCGACTGGAACAACCACGGTTCGGAGGCCGGGGGCGCGCCTTCGGGCTCGTGGCAGCGCCGGCAACGGGCCTCGTATGCGCCGGTTGCACCGACCACCACAAGCTCGTCTGACTCGATGAGACGCTGTGTGTAGGCAGCCGGGGAACCGCAGCTGGTGCAGATGGCGTGGATCTTGTGGACCTCTTCCGCCACTGCCAGGAGCTCCGGCATGGGCCCGAAGGGCACCCCGCGGTAGTCCATGTCGAGACCGGCGACGATGACCCGTTTACCGAGGTTGGCCAGGTGCCCGCACACACTGGGCAGCGCATCGTCGAAGAACTGCGCCTCGTCGATGCCGACGACCTCCGTTCGGGGATCGAGGCGCGGTCTGATCTCACCTGCGCGCTCCACCAACTCGCACGGAACCCGCATCTGCGAGTGAGAAACGACATCACCCTCCGAGTAGCGGTTGTCCAGTCGCGGTTTGAAGACCTGCACCCTCAGGCGGGCGATCATCGCCCGTTTGAGGAGCCGGATCAACTCCTCGGATTTGCCCGAAAACATGGGCCCGGCGATCACCTCGATCCAGCCTGCACCAGGACGGGTTGGGTTCATCCGTGCGCTCCCTTCGAGGCGTACAGACTAGCAGGGATTGAGGGGCTTGGGGCTTGAGGCTTGAGGCTTGACGTTCGAGGAGAACCCGCAACTTCACTTGCCATCAAACTGCAATTCGAGTCTCAGAGCCCAAGCCCCGAACCTCAGTTCTCACGCCCCATGTCCCTTGGGTCTCAAGCCTCAAGCCCCAAGCCTCAAGCCCTACTTGTTCACCATATGCACCGCCTGCCCGAGGGCGCCCTCGATCGCCTCCTGGAGGGCCTCGGACATGGTCGGATGGGCGTGGATGGTGAGCGCCACGTCCTCGAGGAAGGCGCCCATCTCGAGGGCCAGAGTGGCCTCACCGATGAACTCGCTGACCCCGCGGCCGACCGCGACGATCCCCAGCAGCTGTTTGGTCCCCGCGTCGGCAATGGCCTTGACGAAGCCGTCGGTCGAGTCGAGCGACATGGCGCGGCCCGAGGCCTTGAACTGGAAGGCGCCGGTGACGACGTCGTGGCCCTTTTCCCTGGCCTCTTCCTCGCCGAGTCCGACCCACGCCACTTCGGGGTCGGTGTAGATCACCGCCGGTACGAAGCTGTCGAAGGCGGCCGGTTCCCCGGCGATGACATCCGCAGCGACCTTGCCCTCCTGATAGGCCTTGTGGGCGAGCAGGGCGCCGCCGACCACGTCGCCGATGGCGTAGATGCCTGCGGCAGAGGTCTGCATGCGGTCATTGACCGAGATGAAGCCCTTGGAATCGGTGGTGACGCCCGCCGCCTCGAGCCCGATGTTCTCGGTGTTGGGGACGCGGCCTACCGTCATCATCACGACGTCGGCTTCGAGCCGCAGTTCCTCGTCCTTGGGTCCGCGGGCCACCACGATCGACGGATCCCCAGGCTCGAAGGCCTCAGCCCGGTGGCTGAGGTGGAGCGTGACGCCGAGCTTCTTCAGCTGCCGGGTCATCGCCTTGCCGACCTCGGGGTCGAGGTTCGGCATCACCTTCGGTAGGAACTCCACCACCGACACCTTCGAGCCGAGCTTGGCGTAGACGGTGCCGAGCTCGAGCCCGATGTAGCCGGCGCCGATGATCACGAGGCGCTCGGGCACGCTCTTCAACGACAGGGCCTCGGTCGAACCGATGATCTTGATGCCGTCGTGCGGGAAACCTTCGAGCTGCATCGGCCGCGAACCGGTGGCTATCACCGCCTGTTCGAACTCGATCTCGATGCGGCCGTCGTCGGTGGACACCGCCAGCGACCGGTCGCTCAGGAACTCGGCCGCACCGCTCACGACGTCGACGCCGTTGCCCTTGCACAGGAACTCGACGCCCGTGGTGAGACGGGTGACAATGCCGTCCTTCCACTCGACCATCTTCGGCAGGTCCACCGCCAGCCCCTCGACGGTGAGACCCATGTGGCCGGCGTTGCGAACCTCGTGGGCGAGGTCGGCGGCGTGGATCATGGCCTTCGAAGGAATGCACCCGACGTTGAGGCAGACGCCGCCGAGGGTGGGGTTCTTCTCCACCAGGATGACGTCCTTGCCGAGTTGGGCGAGCCGGATGGCGGCCACATAACCGCCCGGGCCTGCGCCGATCACAACCACCTGACACCCGCGGGAGACAGATCCGACAACCATTACAACCTCGCCATCAGCAACATCGGCTGGGACACCAGACGCACGAGGTCGCTCATGAACCTCGCGGCCTCGGCGCCGTCGACATACCGGTGATCGAACGAAAGACTGAGATACATCATCGTGCGGATCGCGATCTCCCCGTCGACAACTTCGGGCCGTTCCTTCATGGCGTGCAGCCCGACGATGGCAAGCTCCGGCTGGTTGATGATCGGGGTCGCGAACACCCCGCCCAACGGACCGATGTTGGTGATCGTGCAGGTCCCGCCCTTGAGCTCGTCGAGCGTGAGCTGCCGGTCGCGGGCACGCTGCGCCTTGTCGGCGACCTCGGCCGCGATGTCGACCATGTCCTTGCGGTCGGCGTTGCGGATCACCGGCACGATCAGCCCCTCCGGCGTGTCCACCGCGATCCCGATGTTGTAGTACTTCTTGAACAGGATCTCCTGGCGTTCCTCGTCGACCGAGGCGTTGAAGATCGGGTACTTCTTGAGGGTCGCCACCAACGCCTTGATGAAGAAGGGCAGCACCGTGAAGCGGACGCCGGTGCGCTCCTCGATCACCGGTTTGGCGCGGCGATAGTGGTCCATGAGATCGGTGACGTCGGCCTCGTCGACGTGGGTCACGTGGGCCGAGTGCTGTTTCGAATAGCGCATGGCGTTGGCGATGACCTTGCGGAGGTGGGTCACCGGGACCCGCTCCACTTCGCCGTCGACGGTTGCTGCGGTCACCCCCGCAGGAACGGACGCCCTCGTCTCCGCCGATGCGGGCGCCGGAGCGCCCCCCTCGGCGGCTCGCTGAACATCTTCATCGGTGATGCGCCCGCCTGAACCGGAGCCCTGAACGGTCGCGAGATCGACACCGAGCTTGCGCGCCGTCGCCCGGGTGCGCGGCGTTGCCAACGGTCGCCTGCCATCCGCGGCCGGTACCGGAGCCTGCGCCTGGAGGGGCGCCGCTGCACGTGCATCGGGCTTCGGTTCGGCCGCTGCGGCGGGTTCGCCGCCCGCATCCTCACCCGGCTCGCCGATGGTCACCAGCGCGTCGCCGACGAAGATCGCAGAGTCCGCAGGAACGTGCAGCCGCAGCACGGTCCCGGCGTTGGGAGACGGCAGCTCCACGACCGCCTTGTCGGTCTCCACCTTGAGCAGCGGTTGATCGACGGCGACAACCTCGCCCTCGGCGACCAGCCACTCCACGACCCTTCCCTCGTGAATCCCTTCACCCACATCGGGAAAGTTGAAGACGAACGCCATACTCCTGCTCCTCTTGGTTCGGATCTCTCAGTTGTGCGGACACATGATAGCGGGTCTCAGCACGGCGCGCTCAGAAGGCGAGGGCCTTCTCCACCGCCTTGACGATCCTCTCTCGCGACGGCAGATAGAGCTTCTCGCTGTGCGCCAACGGGAACACCACGTCAAATCCCGCGACTCGCTGCACCGGCGCCACCAGCTGCAGCAGCGCGTGTTCGGTGATCTGGGCCGAGATCTCGGCGCCGAAGCCGCCGGTCCTGGGCGCCTCGTGCACCACCACCGCGCGGCCGGTCTTGACCACGCTTGCGATCATGGTCTCGCGATCGAGCGGGTTGAGGGTCCGCAGATCGACGACCTCGGCGCTGACGTTCCGGCGCGCCAGGACCTCTGAGGCGTCGAGACAGACGCGGACCATGGCGCCCCACGAGATCAGCGTCACATCGGTCCCTTCGCGGGCGATCGCCGCTTTCCCGAGGGGCACGGTGTAACTCTCCGCCGGCACCGCCTCGCGGAAGGCGCGGTAGATGCGTTTCGGCTCCATGAAGAGAACCGGGTCCTCGGAACGGATTGCGGAGACCAGCAGACCCTTGGCATCGTAGGGATTGGAGGGGATGACCACCTTGAAACCGGGGGTGTTGAGAAACAGCGCCTCGTAGCTCTCCGAGTGGTGTTCGGGCGGGTGGATCCCACCGCCGAACGGCATCCGCACCACCATCGGGCAGCTCAAGGAGCCCCGGGTCCGGTTGCGCATCCTTGCCGCGTGGGCGAAGAGCTGATTGATCGCCGGATAGACGAAACCCATGAACTGGATCTCGGCGATGGGTCGAAGACCGGTCGCGGCCATCCCCACCGACAGTCCGATGATCGCGCTCTCGGCGAGCGGCGTGTCGATGACGCGGTCGGCGCCGAAGCGTTCGAACAAACCGTCGGTTGCGCGGAAGACGCCGCCATCGATGCCGACGTCCTCGCCCAGAACGATGACCCGCTCGTCGCGCTCCATCTCCTCGAGCATCGCGTCGCGCACCGCCTGCGCGATGGTCAGTTTCTCGGTCGCCACCTCGGGCACCGCGTGGAGCTTGCGGTCGGCCTTCGACGAGGTCATGACTGCACCTCTTCGGCCAACGCTGCCATCTGCTCGACCAGGTGGGGCGGCATCTCGTGGTACATGAATTTGAAGATCGCCTCCGGTTCCTGCGGAGTCATCTCCTCCAACAGGGTGACCTGCGCCTCGACCCAGGCCTGCGCTTCTTCGAGCAGCACCGCCTCCTGGTCGTCGTCCCACAAACCTTGCAGCTCGAGATAGCGTTTGAGCCTGAGGATCGGGTCGCGGCCCTCCCACATCTTGAGCTCGTCGTCGGCGCGGTACCTGGTCGCGTCGTCGGCGGTCGTGTGGTCGCCGAGGCGATAGGTTACGGCCTCGATCAGGCTCGGTCCGCCGCCGCTGCGCGCGCGCTCGATGGCCTCGTGCGCCGCCACGTAGACTGCGAAAATGTCGTTGCCATCGACCTGGATACCGGGCACCCCGTAGGCGTGGGCCTTCTGGGCCAGGGTCTCGGCCGCCGTCTGCTTGTGGAGCGGCACCGAGATCGCCCACTGGTTGTTCTGAATCACGAACACCGTCTTGGCATCGAACACCCCGGCGCAATTGATCGCCTCGTGGAAATCGCCTTCCGAGGTGGAACCGTCACCACCGAGGGTCACCGCCACCGCGTCCTCGCCGCGAAGCTTGAGCGACAACCCGACGCCGGCGCCGTGCTGCCACTGACTGCCGACCGGCACGGCGACCGGAAAACACCGCACGCCCTCGGGGTAGCACGATCCGCGCTCGTCCCCGGCCCAATAGGCGTAGACCAGGTGCAGCGGCACACCGCGCATGACCATGATCCCGTGCTCGCGAAAGGCCGGTATCAGCCAGTCGTTCTCCGCCATGGCGAGGGCGACACCGGCCTGGACCGCTTCCTGCCCTTTGATCGGCGGCCAGGTCCCCATCCGGCCCTGGCGCTGGAGGTTGAGGGCCTTGCCGTCGAAGGTCCGCATCAGGACCATGTCGCGATAGAGCCCGCGGATCTCGCTGGGGTCGAGCGCCGGCATCAGGTCGCCGTCGACCCGGCCCTCCGTATCGAGGATCTCCAGCCTTTCCGTCACCGCTTCATACACCCGCGTCCGAGGCATAGTCTCTCCCCCTGCCGTCATCGTGTCCGCTCTATTGCAACAAACAAGGGTAGCAGGGTATTTCGGGAGGGAATTTTGAATTTTGAATTTTGAATTTTGAATTTCGGACCGGCACCCGAACTCCCGATCGAAAGATCGAGGTCGTTTGCGGGGCAGGCGTCCCGTCTGCCGAATGCCTCGGCGGCGAGGTTGCTGAAAGGCGTAGGCGGGTCGTTTACGGCCCGCGGGATGCATGTCGGGAAACGGCCCGCGTGCGGCGGAGGTGCCATTCTTGGCATTGTTTGACGCTCGAAGACTCACGCCGGCGAGGTGTCCCGGGCAAACAATGCCTAGGGTGGCTCCTCACGGGAAGTGCGCACGCAAAGTCAATCCCCACGAACGCTCCTTAACCAGAAACCGGCGCCCACTTAACTGTCGTGTACGGCTCGAGAAACCTCTCCGGAACCGGCTCGAGCGGCCGGCGGCGGATTTCGAGCGCGAGAGCGTCTGCGAGGTGCGCGGCAATCGCCTCCCCCACCGCCTTCCAATCGCCGCCGGGGATGGCCGGGGCGAGTCCTGCAGTCACATCCTCCACCGGAACGCCGAACACCTTCGAGTATCTTTCGGCATCGAGGCCCAGGAGGACTGCGGCGTGAATCAGCACCGCACCTTTTCGCCGGGTCTGCGCGCACCCGACCGCCTTGTTGCCGCCGACAACCAGGGTGTCCGCCAGCTGGTCGAGGAAACAGATCGGCGAACGCACCCGGCTCGCCCGCCGCGGCTCGACAACCCGCGACACACCCGCTCCGGCCGACTGAAGAGCGGGCTCGAGCACCTCGAGAAAACGGCCGTAGAGACTGATGATCCCCTGCGCCCACGGGTGCGTCAGCGGCAGTGCCAACCCGACTCCGAGGTCACCGTGGTGGACAACTCCGGTGCCGCCGGTGAGCCGGCGCAAGACGGGCAACCTCTGTGACCGGCACCATTCGAGGTCGACGTCGTCCTCAGTCTGCCCGTAACCGAGCACCACGACCGGGTCTTTCCACGAGGTCAGGAAGAGGCTGATCTCGCCATCGGCCGCGCGTTCGATCAACCAGGCCTCGCGGGCGAGATCCACCACCGCGGGCCCCTCGGACAGGTAGACATTCAAGACCGTTTCGCCACTCATCGAGACGATTGAACCACAAACCGCCGAAACGGGCGATAATCGTCGCCGGGAGCAACAACGCCATGTTTTGTGCCAATCGACAGTGCCCCGATTTCGAGATGAACGGCCGCCACGGCGAGTACCGCGAGGGCATCACCCAGTGTCCCTACTGCAACGAGCCTCTGGTTGAGGAGGACCCCTCCGCGCGGGTCGATCCACCCGATGACGACGCGGTCGCCACACCCGAGTCATGTCAGGACCGGGGCAACTGCGCGCCGCTGTCAGCCGAAGATGCCCACGCCGACCTCGAACCGGTCTTCGAAACCTCAGACCCCACCGAGGTCCCGGTCGTGCGGTCCTTCCTCGACGCTCAGGGAATTCCCCACGTGGTGGTCGGCGAGGAGCGCTTCGACGCCTTCCGCGGCAGCCTCTCGCCCTTCCGCTTCAACCCGCGCGCCGGCATCGTGGCCTTTCTCGTGCCCTCGGAGTACGCGGAAGTGACCCGCGAGCTCCTGGTCGAGCTGGAGGAGACCGACAGCCCCGACTCGTGAGCGGCGGCGTTACACTCCCATTCATGAGGGAGGTCTCCATGCGCCGTTTGTCGCTGAAGTTCTCGGCATTGTTGTTGTTGGTCCACGGCGTCTTCGTCACTGCCGACGAGCCGCTCAAACGGCCGACTTTCGAGACAGTTTTCGAAGACAAGGCTCTCGAACTGGAAGCCCTCGACAATCTGATGTGGCTGCCCGACGGTCAGCACGTCATCTACTGGACGTCGAAGGGCGATGAGAACGTTCTCTGGCGGCACGCCGTCACGACCGGCGAGACGAAGCAGCTCGCCGATTGGACTGTGGTCATCGACCGCCTCACGGCACAGCGGCCTGAGTGGAAGAAACCCAGCCCTGGCGACGTCAACAGTTCCGCGTCCGGTCGCACGACCCCGGTGCTGTCGCCCGACGGATCGGCGCTGGTCGGCGGCCACGCGGGGGATCTGTATCTCTTCGAGCTCGCCACCGGCGAGGCGCGCTTTCTGACCGGGGACGCCGAACAGGAGATCTTCCCCGCCTTCAGTCCCGATGGTTCGAAGATCGGTTTCGCCAGGAGCGGCGACGTCTTCTGGCTGGATCTGGCATCGGGCGTCGTTCACCGGGTCACGGATCGCGGCGACAAGAGCTTCCTCAGCAACGGCGTCGCCGACTGGGTCTACCAGGAAGAACTCGACGTCGAACGCAGCTACTGGTGGTCGCCCGACGGCGCCAAGATCGCCTTCCTTCAGTTCGACGAGACCCCGGTCGGCATCGTCCCCATCACCGGCGACGCCATGCCCTACCCGGAACTGGAGCAACAGTGGTATCCGAAGGCCGGTACCGCCAACCCGGTGGTGAAGCTCGGGGTGATCGGGCTCGACGGCGGCGAGCCGCGGTGGATCGACACCGGAAAGGGCGACTTCTACCTGCCGCGCGCCGGTTGGACGCCTACGGGTGAGGTCTGGGTGCAGAAGCTCAACCGGGACCAGAATGTGCTCGACCTGATGGTCGCCGATCCCGCGACCGGTGGGTCCCGGACTCTCGTCACCGAAACGGACACGGCCTGGATCAACGTGCGCGACGACCTGGTCTTCCTCGACGACGGACGTTTCCTGTGGACCTCGGAGCGCGACGGCTGGCGCCACCTCTATCTCTACGATTCGGACGGCACGCTCGAACGGCGCCTGACGTCCGGCGAGTGGCAGGTCGAAAAGTTCTACGGTGTCGACGGCGCGCAGACAACGGCCTTCTTTCAAGGCAATCTCGCCGACCACAGACAGCTCCACCTCTACAGGGTCGCACTGGACGGCGGTGAGGTCGCGCCGATCGGCAACCAGCCCCGCGGCACCCACTCCGGTTCGCTGTCGCCTGACGGCGGGCTGCTTGTGGACCAGTGGTCGACCCGCGACACGCCCCCGCGCGCCGACCTCGTGGCGGCCAACGGTGAGGTCGTGCGCCGACTCTGGCAGTCGGGCGACGAGCTTGCCGGTTGGGATCTCTTGCCGCTTGAGGAAGGATCGGTGACCGCCGACGACGGCACCGAGCTCTACTCGCTGCTGATGCGGCCGCGCGACTTCGACCCGGCGAAACGGTACCCGGTCGTGCTCTACGTCTACGGAGGTCCCCACTCGCAGTTGACCAAAGACAGCTGGAGCGGTTCGGTCCACAACACCTACCGCCTGTTCGCCGAGATGGGCATCGCGACCTTTCTCGTGGACAATCGGGGCACCTGGGGACGCGGCCACGCCTTCGAGACCATCGTCCACCGCCGCCTCGGCGAGTACGAGGTCGCCGACAACCTGGACGCTGCCCGCTGGCTGGGATCTCAGCCGTGGGTCGATCCGGACCGGATCGCCGTCTACGGCGGCAGCTACGGCGGCTACATGACCCTGCTGCTGATGCTCAAGGCCCCGGACGTCTTCCGCGCCGGCATCGCCTACGCCCCGGTCACCGACTGGCGCCTCTACGACACGATCTATACCGAGCGCTACATGGACACGCCGCAGGACAATCCCGAGGGCTACAAGGAGTCGGCGCCGTTGGCGTACGCCGACAATCTCTCCGGAGCACTGCTGCTGGCGCACGGCACGATGGACAACAACGTGCACCTGCAGAACTCCCTGCAGCTGATCGGCAAGCTCGCCGCCGCCGACAAGTCCTTCGAACTCATGATCTACCCACGGACGCGGCACGGTATCCGCCGCTCTCCTTTCGCGCCCCATTTTCACCGCCTCAAGATCGATTTCTTGAAGCGGAATCTCCTGGAATCAGCGGAGGATTAGCGCATGGTCTTGTATTTCGAAGTCCACTCATTTACCGACGAAGTTTTTCACGGGAATCCTGCCGGAGTCTGCCCTCTCGACGAGTGGCTTGACGACGAAATGATGCAGAAAATCGCCAAGGAAAACGGTCTCTCGGAAACCGCATTTTTTGTGCCGGGAGATGGCGAGTTCGATCTCCGGTGGTTCACGCCGTCGATGGAGGTCGACCTCTGTGGACACGCCACATTGGCCACCGCCTACGTCCTCTTCGAGCACCTCGGGTTCGAGGGCGAGAGCATCCAGTTCAATACCCAGAGCGGCACCTTGAAAGTGTGGAAACAAGGGTCGGCTTTCGTTATGGATTTTCCCTCGCGGCCGGCAAAGAGAATTGAGCCACCTCTTCATCTCAAAAATGCTTTTGATATCCCCCTCGAAGACGTTTTCAAATCACGCGACTATATGGTCGTTTTTGACTCCGAAAAAACCGTCCGCGAACTGCGCCCGGATATGAGCGAACTCGAACAGCTGGATTGCACGGGAATCATCGTCACCGCCCCGGGCGAGGACGTCGACTTCGTTTCCCGCTTCTTCGCCCCGGTGGCCGGAGTCCCCGAAGACCCGGTGACGGGATCGGCCCACTGCACGCTGACACCGTACTGGGCGGCGATCCTGGGAACGACCGATCTCGCCGCACGACAGGTCTCCGAACGCGGCGGCGAACTCGCCTGCCGTCTGGTCGACGATCGGGTCCACATCGCCGGCAGGGCGGTCCTGTACGCCCGCGGTTTTTTGAACATCGATTGAGGGGTTTTCGTGAAGGACGACATCCTCGAACTCAACCGGCGCGCGTGGAATGCGCTTGTCGACAAGGGGAACCGATGGACTGTCCCGGTGGGACCGGACGAGATCGCAGCGGCCCGCCGCGGCCGATGGCAGATCGTTTTGACACCGACCCGCCCTGTTCCACCGGAGTGGTTTCCCGCTCTCGAGGGCGCCAGAGTCCTCTGCCTTGCCTCAGGCGGCGGCCAGCAGGGGCCGATCCTCGCGGCGGCCGGCGCCGAAGTCGTGGTGTTCGACAACTCCCCCAGGCAGCTCGACCAGGACCGACTGGTCGCCTCGCGGGAGGGCCTCGCGATCGAGACCATCGAGGGCGACATGGCCGATCTCGGGGTGTTCGCGGACGGATCCTTCGACCTGATCGTGCATCCGGTTTCCAACTGCTTTGTTCCCGACCTCGAACCGGTGTGGCGCGAGGCCTCTCGGGTGTTGCGTTCCGGGGGCACGTTGCTCGCGGGGTTCACCAACCCCGTGCGATACCTGTTCAACGAGGACATCGAATTCAGCTCCGATCTCCTGTACGTGGTCAACACCGTGCCCTACTCCGACCGGGAACAACTCACCGACGAGCAGAAAGACCGCTACATGGCTGAAGGCGAGCCTTTCGAATACGGACACACCCTGGAACAACAGATCGGAGGTCAGCTCAAAGCGGGTTTCGTCCTGGCGGGGCTCTACGAAGACCTGTATCCGCCGGATGAAGACAAGCTTTCCGGACACATCCCGTCGTTTATCGCGACCCGCGCGCTCAAGCCATGACGATGCGGCGACACGACAAGGAGATCCGTTCGCGCGAGGAGATCGACGCGATCATCCGGACGGCCGATGTCTGCCGGCTCGCTTTCGCCCGGGACAATGAACCGTACCTGGTGCCGGTTTCCTTCGGTTTCGACGGCGAGAGCATCTACTTCCACACCGCCCCCAAGGGACGCAAGATCGAATTCATCGAAGCCAACAGCCGCGCCTGCTTCGAGTTCGAGGCTGACGTTGCCCTGGTCAGGAACCCCGAAGACGCCTGCGCCTGGACCTTCAGCTTCCGGTCCGTCATCGGCTACGGAACCGTTTTCGAGCTGGAATCGAGCGAGGACAAGAACCGCGCCCTCAACCAGATCATGCTCCACTATTCGGGGCGCGAGTGGAACATCCCCGACCACCGCACGGCCGCCACCAGGGTCTGGCGGATCGACATCGAGTCCCTCACCGGCAAGAGGTCGGAGGAGAAGGCCGAGGGGTAGGGGCGCATTTCCGGGCATGACTTTGCGGGCGCGCTTCCCGAGAGGAGCCACCTTCATCATTGTTGGCCCGAAACATCCTGCCGCCGTGAATGTCCGAGAATCCAACAATATTGAAGATGGCACCTCCGCCGCACGCGGACCGTTTCCGCACAGGTTGGCAATGAATTGTGGGGCAGCCGTCCCGGCTGCCATTCGAGCGTTCCCAGCATCGAGCATTCAGCAGCGAGAGTGAGGGTGGACCGAGGCCCCTCCCCACTTCGGACTCGCGAACCGCGCCTCTCAAACTGTCATCCCGAGCGAGCATAGCGAGCCGAGGGACCTGAGTGGAGCCGTCAGGAAACGTTGTTCCAAGAGCAACCCTCGAGATCCCTCCGCTTCGGCCCTTCGGGCCTTCGGTCGGGATGACAGTGAGGGAGGGCGTTCGCTCCCGCGGGCGGGCCGTGAACGACCCGCCTACGCCTTTCAGGGACTCTGGACCGACATGCCTCTTCGAACGCGCTTCCCGTGAGGAGCCAGGCACGCCGGCCCGTCGGACGGGCCGGGAGCCAGGCACCTCCGCCGCACACCGGCTCTCCAGATCCAAGATCCAATATCCAACATCCAATATCCAATATCCGCACAAAAATATCCCCCACCCTTTCGAGCAGGGGAAATTCCTAATTCCGAATTCCGAATTCCGAATTCCTCTAGAACCGATACCTGAGCGTCATCCGCAGATTACGTCCCGGTTCCGGGCGGTTGTTGAAGGGCTCGTTGTAGAGCTTGTCGGTGATGTTCTCGAGCGCCACCAGGAAACCGAGCCCGAAGTCGAAGTCGTATCCTCCGCGAAGGTCATAGACGGTGAAGCCGACAGTTCCGGTATCGAAGAACGGGTCATCCTCCGGAAGATCGGTCTGGCGATCGAGAAAGCGCACGTTCGCCTCGGTCCACCACCGCGCACGCTGGTAGCTGCACGCCGAGCACGATCTTCAGCGGCGGGATCGTCGACAGCGGCTCGTTGGTGCTCTTGTTGTCGCCTTCCATGTAGGCGAGGGACCCGAAGGCCGTCCACCACGTCGCCGATCATGGCCTCGAGATCGAGCTCGGCGCCCCAGATGGTCGCCTTCTCGATGTTGGCGAACTGAGCACACTGCACCCCGGGAGGAGCCGGAGGAGAGGTGCAACGCGGGTCACCCGATTCGAGGAACTCGAGGGTGATGAAATCCGAGAGGTCGTTGTAGAAGAAGTGAAACCCACCGCTGTAGCGGTCGTAGCGCACCTTGGTGCCGATCTCGTAGTTCCACGAACTCTCAGAGCTCAGGCCGGGGTTCTGGAGAATGTAGGCCTCGCCGTTGGTGGCCAGACCGAAGAACGACCGCTCCTGGAGGTTCGGAGTGCGGAATCCGCGGGCCACCAGCCCGGTGAGGTTGACGTGGTCGGTCACGCTCCAGGTGAGTCCGACATTTCCGGACACCGCCGAATCGGTCTCGTCGAAGGGCTCTCCGGTCCAGTTGGGATCGTCCTCGCTGACGAAGCTGAAGGTGTCACCGCGCAATCCGAGCTGCAGGCTGAAGGCTTCACTCAGAGTCCATCCGTCTTGAATGTAGGCGCCGAGACCCTGCTGCTCGGACTCTTCGGCACCGCCACCTCGGTGCTCGGCGGCAGGCAGAACCGACCAAAACACGTCACAGCCTCGCCGTGTCCTGTACGTTGTCGGTGTAGAAATCGACGCCGAAGGTCAGGCGATGGCCGCCGACATCAGCGATGCCTGGGCATTGAAACCGATGGAATCGATTTCGGACTGTGTGAAGCTCTCGGAGAAAAAGCCCGGGAAATCGAAGATGCTCGCGCTCTCCTTGTCGACGGCCTGGTAGTAGGTGCTCAGGGAGATGTCGGACAGACCCCACACGGGTCCCGAGTTCCAGGCCACACCGATCTTGTCGCGATCGAAGTTGGGGAACGTGAACTCGATGCCCGAAGACTCGAGACAGAAACCGGGGAAGCCGACGTCCTTGGTGCGGACCACCTCGGCATCGATTCGAAGCACGCCCTGCTGCCCGGTCAGGAACTTGACGCCGCCGTTGAAGTTGGTCTGCTCCATGCCACTGTTGGGCACCGTGTTGTCATCGAGCACATAGTCTGAGTAGCGGGAATCGTCCTTGGCGCCCGTCCGCGGCGGTGTAGTCGTCCACTGTCTCGTACGACCCTCCGGCGTAGAACGAGAAGCCCTTGCCGGTGCCGGTGACCGACACCCGCCCGGCCTGCGAGTCCGAGATCGTGCCGTACTCCAGCGCCACGTCGCCGTTGATCGTGAAGTCCTGGGCGCCGAGATTCGGCTGGCGGGTGATGATATTGATCACGCCGCCGATGGCATCCGATCCGTACTGCACCGACGCCGGTCCCCTCAGCACCTCGATGC
Organism: Candidatus Sulfomarinibacteraceae bacterium; assembly: GCA_963715955.1. Classification (GTDB taxonomy): domain Bacteria; phylum Acidobacteriota; class Thermoanaerobaculia; order Thermoanaerobaculales; family Sulfomarinibacteraceae; genus Sulfomarinibacter. Next base: position 79,248 of record CAVQSQ010000027.1, on the reverse strand, counting down.
GTTCCACCTCGGACAGATTTACCAGCGCGGGTTGGATACCGGCGAAGGTGGTGGACTCCCGTGAGTTGTTGAGGCGTTGGCCGTCAACCAGGATGAGAACCCGGTTCGAGCTCAGGCCCCTGATGACGGGAAGGCCGCGGAAGGGCCCCTCGCCGTCGATCTCAACACCCGGGATGGCCTTGAACAGGTCCGCCATTTTTTCGGGCTGAATCTTCTCGATGTCATCCCGGCTGAAGACCGTGATCGGCGCCGGGGCGTCGCCCGATGCCTGTTCTTGGCGACCCGGGGTCACCACTATCTGGTCCTTGAAGACCCGGCCCTGTGCTTCCGCAGCCGTCGCCTCCGCGGTCTGTTCACTCTCGACCGTCGCCGGTGTCTCGGGCTCGGCCTCCTGGCCGAAAACGGGCGTTGCCGCGGAGATCAACACACCGCACATCAGACTCTGAAAAATGGTTCTCACCATCATGATGGCTCCCTGGCAATTCGTCTACGGCGCTGTCGGGGCGCCGCGAATCACAGGATCTTAGAGAAGAAATCACGAAGTTTGTGCTTATCTTCCAAGGTTTTACGCGCAGGTGACACTCCGCACCCGCTGACGCGGGTGCGGGATGCAAGATGCAGGATGCAGGATGCAGGATGCAGGATGCAGGATCGTAGATTCTGCTCACGAGCGGTTCAACATCGTTTGCGATGAAACCTGCATCCTGTGGCCTGCATCCTGCATCCTGTGACCTGCATCCTGCATCCAGCCGCCGAGCCGTCGAGACGGCTCGGCGGCTACCGCTTCATGATCCCGTCGAGGCTGCGGCGCTCGAGGGGCCAACCCTCGGGCAGGAGACCCGCGAAGGTGTCGGAGTCGAACCACGCCTCGTCGCCGGCATAGGTGGGAACCACAACCCGCGGGAAGCGGGCCAGGATTTCACGGTCCGGCACGGTCCGCCGCGCCTCGAGCTCGGCACGGCGTTTTTCCGTGCCGTCGAGACCCGCGAAAAAGCCCTTCGCCGCCCGCAGCTGCATCAGGAGAAAACCGTCTTCGAGGGCGGGGCTTCCGGCGCGGGGGCCCAGGGCGACGCGCGCCAGCAGGTGACGGGCGCTCGCAACCCACCCCGTCTCCCGCACCCGCCGGGCCCACCGCCCCTGAAGCGAGGCGGCGTCGCCACCCCCGCTGAAGGGATCAGAAACCACTCGCTCGAGATCGGGGCGTTCACTGGCAAAGGCCGCCAGGCGGTGGAGGAAGGTCGCGTAGACCGCCGATCCGAAGGCGACCCGGCATTCAACATCCGCACATGCGTGGAAGGTGCGCAAGGCATTGCGCTCGAACAACACGCCGCGGCGAAAGTCGCCGAGCCCTGCCGAAGTGGCCGCACCCCGGTGGCGGGCGACCGCGTCCGGACATGCCACCACCTCGCGGCCCGTCGCCCACAGACGCCAACCCAGATCCACGTCCTCGAAATACGCAAACAGCTCGCGGTCGAAACCGCCGCTGCGCACCCAGTCCTCCCGGCGGATGGCCATGTTGCCGCCGCAGGCGAAGGGCATCGCCTCCCCTGCCGCGGGAGACGCAACCTCCGCCGTCGGGAAGCCGTGACCGGCCTGGAACGCATGGCAGTCAAACGTCACCACGCCGCGCACGAAGTCGTGGCGCTTCCCGTCCCAGGTCAGGAGCCGGCCGGCGCTCGCAGCAGCAGCTGGATGCGCCGCCAGGCAATCGATGTGGGCCTCGATGAAATCGTCCCCCGCCGCCGCGTCGTCGTTGAGAAGAACCAACATCTCACCGGTCGCCGCCGCGGCGCCGAGGTGGACGCCACCGGCGAACCCGGTGTTGGTGTCCGATCGGATGACCCGCACCCACGGGAAACGCCGGGTTGCCTCGTCTCCACAACGATCCCGCGAGCCGTTGTCAACCAGAATCACCTCGACATCGCTGCGATCCGAATACCGCGCCAGCGAAAGGAGGCTGTCATCGAGGTGATGGGCGCCGGCATGATTGACGACGATGACGGAGGTCTTCACCGGTCGCTCACCTACCGCCGCAGCCGACGCTGAATCCGCCGCAACAGTGATTCTTCGGCCGACACCTCGCCGGGTGCGAGCGCATCGAACCGCTCGCGTTCGGGGTCGCGCCACGGGTTTTCGGCGAACTCCAAGAGCGGCGCAGCCACCCGCTGCCAGCTGCGGTCAGCCGCCCACCCGCGGGCGGCTGACCCGGCTTTCGATCGGGCTGCTGCGTCGGCGAGCAGGGAACAGACGGCCGCGGCGAGCACCGCGGGGTTCCCCGCCGGCACCACCACTCCCGCGCCCTCCTCCTCGACGACCCGGGCCATGGTGCCTCCAGCGGTCACCACCACAGGGAGCCCGAGCCACATCAGATCGACCAGCCGGGTGCGCAGGCTGAGGTCGGTCTCGAGCCCGGGCTGGTGGGTGACGACCGCCACGTCGCTGACCTGGGGCAGCTCGAAACGGCGGTCGAACGGCCGCCACGGCTCGAAGCGCACCGTGGTGCCGAGCCAACCCTGTTTCTTTGCCCGTTTCTTCACCTTCTCCGCAACCGAGAGCGGTGTCAGCTCAGGGTGCGGGTGCTCGACATAAACGACCACCACACCGGGATGGCATTCGAGCACCGCCGGCAGCGCATCGAGGACCACTTCCGGGTCGTACCAATCGTAGATGCCCCCGAAATACAGCACCGGCGCGTTGGCGTCGACATCCGCCAGGACCTCCGTTCGCGGCGGCGGTTCCGGAGGCGCTCCACGCGGCGTCCCGAACGGAAGCTCGACGATGAGGCGGGCCAGGGTCGGGTCGGCCTCGAGCGTCAACGGATTGACGCGTCCGAGGGCCGTCAACCAACCGAGGTAGTAGAGCCGCTGTTCCTCCGAAGAGCACAGAAAGAAATCTCCACGGGCCATCTGCAGACGCCAGGTGGCGTGGTCGGTTCGAAAGGGCTCCAGACCGAGGTCGCGGTGGTAGTGCATGTTCTCCACCAGAAACGGATCGTAGAGATCGACCACCACCGGCAGGTCGTCGCGTTGCGAAAGATAGTGGTTTCCCAGATGGGCGTGCAGCATCACCCAGTCGTGGCCCTCGGCCTGTTCTCCCAGCCTTTCCCGATCCGCCTGCACGACGCGCAGTCGCTCGTGGTCGAGCCCGGCCTCGGCGGGGTCGTTGGGGATGGCGAGCGTCACCTCGTGCCCCGCGCCGCCGAGGACCTCCGCCAGGGTCATAAAACGGGTGCCGACGCCAGCCGTGACCGCCCGCACCGGTTCCGGGCAGATCAGAAACGCCCGGCTCATCCGGCAGATCCTCGAGTTACCGGGCTGGTTGCTGACAGTGTTTTCACGGCCGATATGGTATCAGCACGGTGATACTATCCTCAGAAGGGAGAGAAATTTTGCGCATGGACCTCGCACCACCGGGCGTCACCACCCAGGTGTCCGCCGATACGGCGCTTGTCATCGCACCCCATTTCGACGACGACGTGCTCGGGTGCGGCGGGTTGATCGCCCAGCTGACTTCCGCCGGGGCCAGGGTGGGCGTCCTCTTTCTCACCGATGGCTCGGGCGGGGTCGAAGAGATCGCCGACAGAGACGCCTACGCCCAACGACGGCACGAGGAGGCCGCCGACGGGTTGAGAATCCTCGGCGTCACCGATATCGAGTACCTGGATCTCCCCGACGGTTCCCTCGACGCACACGTCGACGAGGCCGCCGAAGCGGTTCGCCGCGCCCTGATGGCCCGCCGCCCGGACCTTCTGCTCGCAATTTCACCGTTGGAGATCAGCGCCGACCACCGGGCGGCCTTTGCCGCCACCCACGCGGCTCTATCCGGGCTGCGAGGCGGTACCGACCTCGACGCCGCGGTCGACGGGCTCGAGATCCTCCTCTACGAGGCCAACCACCCGGCGTTTCCGGATGTCCTGGTGGACGTCAGCACCGAAGTGGACCTGATACGACGCGCCATCGAGGCCCACGCCAGCCAACTCGAGCTCCACAACTACCGCGAAATGACCCTGGGTCTGCGTTCGCTGCGCACGGCGTCTCTGTCTCCCGATGTCCTGGCGGCCGAAGGCTATCGCAGGCTGACCGTCCAGGACTTCGTGACCTCCAGCCGCGCCGGCATGATCCGACGCCTCGGCGGAGTGCCCGAACTCCACGATGTGGGCGATGGACCGACGATCAGCGTCGTGGTTCGCACCAAAGACCGTCCGCAGCTGCTCGCCCAGGCTCTGGAGAGTCTGGCCGCGGGTACCTACCGCCGGGTCGAAGTGGTGCTGGTCAACGACGGCGGCAAAACGCCGTCGGTTCGCGACGGATTCCCCTTTCCGGTGGTTTCGGTCAACCTCCCGCACAACCTCGGCCGCGCCGCTGCGGCCAATGCCGGGGTTGAAGCGGCAACCGGCGGATGGGTCGCCTTTCTCGACGACGACGACCTCGCCGAACCCGAACATCTGGCAACTCTTGCGGGCTTGCGAGCCGCCGCCGGGACCAGAGTCGTCTATTCCGACGCAGCCGTCGGAGTGTATGCACTCGATCCCGAGAACGGGTGGCGCGAGGTCGCCCGTCGGCTGCCCTACAGCCGCGATTTCGACCCGGAGCTCCTTCTGTTCGACAATTACATCCCGTTCAACACGCTGTTGATCGAGCGCGGGCTGTTCGACGAGATCGGGCCGTTCGACACCAGCTTGCCCTTTTTCGAAGACTGGGACATGCTCATCCGGCTCGCCGGAACCGCGCCCTTCCACCACCACCCTCAGGTCACGGCCGAGTACCGCCATTTCAGAGGCGGCGACCACATTCTCGGTGAACGGCCCACCGAAAGGTCTGACTTCCTCGCCATGAAGGCCCGGGTCATCGAGAAACACCGCGACCAGCACTCCCCTGAGATCACCGCCCGGGTGGTCGACCGTTTGCGGGCTGAAACGGTCGCTGCCAAGGACTCGGCGGATTTCCGCGCGGCCGAACTCGAGACGGAGCGCCAACGGTTCAACCGGGAGCGCGGACTGCTGAATGAAGCTCTTGACAAGCACCGGGCCGCTCTCGCCGAACAGGCGGAAAACGCCGACAGCCTCCACGGAGAGATCGAGCGCCTCAACGCCCTCATCAAGGAAATGGAAGGCACCAAGGCGTGGCGATTCCACCGTGCCCTCGAAAAGCTTCGCAGACGCTGACGCTGCCCTGGATGCAGGATGCAGGATGCAGGATGCAGGATGCAGGATTCAACAACGTTTCAACGCTACCTGACGTAACAGAAACACCTCGCTCCAACCTGCATCCTGCATCCTGGATCACTCTTGTCCAAGACGCCATCGTGGACTGCTCGAAATCACATTCAGGCTCCACCCCGACCGCGGCGGGTCTGAAGGTGGGCCAAGGCCCACCCTACTTCGAACCCAGGTTTTGAGCGGGTTCGTAGGGTGGGCCTTGGCCCACCTTCAGAGATGTTTCCTGCGTCTCGGATCACCCGTTTCTCAGTACGAGACCTGGACAGCCGTTTTCGGTTGTTGAGGACCTCGTTCTGAAAATGGCTTTGACCGATCCTCAACTCCAGTGTTTTCAGAGTGGCAAAGTCAGATGGGGATCTGTTTTGGACAGCATTGATCCTGGATCCTGGATCCTGAGCCCTGCATCCTGCAAAAAACCCCCGCCCGGATGGGCGGGGGCAATTCCGAATTCCGAATTCCGAATTCCGAATTCTCCTACGCTCCGTACTGCTTGATCGCCGCGTCGAGTCGCGGCAGCAGAACGTAGATAAAGCCGGCTACCCCGAGGATCGCCACGGCCACGATGACGAACATCATGGTCGAAGGTTCAAGCCCACTGATAAAGCCCGACAGCTTGTTGCCGATGGCTGTGGCGAGGAACCACCCGCCCATCATCAGACCGACCAGCCTCTTCGGCGCCAGTTTGGTCACCAGCGAGAGCCCCATCGGCGACAGGCAGAGTTCGCCGAAAGTGATGATGATGTAGTAAACCACCAGCCACATCATCGCTGTCTTGACCGCGCCGTCATGACCCACGAAAGACGCAAGGGCCATGACGAGAATCGAGACCGTGGTTATGACCATTCCGTAGAAGATCTTGCGCGCGGTCGAGACCGCACGTCCGCGGCGAGCCAACATGGCAAAGAACCACACCACCACCGGTGTCAAGGCCACCACGAATACGGGGTTGAGAAGTGCCGTGATCATCTCGGCGTTCACCAGTCGCACGTATTTGCCCGGCTGGAGTATTGGCGTTGCCTCGTCCGTGTTGGCGTAGACGGCGTCAAAGGTGGCCTGCGTCACCAGCAGCACGGGAACCGTCCTGCCCTCCAGGGTCCGACCGAGGATCACCTCTCTCGAAGCCTTGGCGTTCTCCGGCTCGAGAATGACGCTGGTTGTGGTCACGCCGTGAGCATCCTTCGAAGTCACGAGTCTGACGTTGCTGTCGGCATACACCCCACAGGCCAGAGACCGCTCGTTGTCGGGAAACTCGGACGGATCGAGAACCTGGACGTTGTGTCCGGGAATCTGCTCATAGCTCTGGACCAACGACTGGGTCAGAATACGCGCTCCGAACATGGATTCTGTGTCCGCATCCACCACGACCAGGGTTCTCTGATCAGGTCGCGGGAGCTTGCTGCTCGCGTTCGAAAAGTACGAAGGCATCGCCTTTTGCGCGTAGAAGTCGGTCTTGTTCGGAATCCACTCCGCCTTCCGATTGGTGTTGTTTTCGGCGAAAACGGTCATCAGACCGCCGCTGAGGTGCAAGACCATGAAAAACGCGCCACCCGCCACATACACGGGAATCAAGGCCGCCAACCCCGGTTTTTCCTCCGGCGTCGCGCGTTTCGCCAACATCACGAAATACGCCATGATCGGCAGCATGCCGACGAGGAATGCAAAGGTCACGGTTCCGATGGTATTGACGACAAATGGCAGGTACTCACCGATGAAGTAACCCGCGACGCCAAAGACGGCAGCCGGTATCAGAATCGTCATGACGATCTGCTTCATCGTGACATCGTCCGGCCCCGGCTCCGTTATGGCCGGATCTGCGACCGCCAACCCCTTCCATTTGACAGTGAGGATCGCGACCGAAATCAGAAGCCCGACTCCGGCCGCGGTAAAGGCCAGGTTGAAGCTCCACAGGTTTCGCAGCGGGGCGGCCAGCAGAGCCGCTGCGGACGCCCCGATGTTGATGCCCATGTAGAAGATGTTGAAACCCGCATCGCGTCTCGGATCTCCCGGTTCGTAGAGGTTTCCCACCATCGCCGAGATATTCGGTTTGAACAGACCGTTGCCGAGACACAGCAGCACCAGCCCCGCATAAAAGGTCGGCATGCTCCGAACACCAAGGGAAAAATAGCCCAGTGCCATCAGGAGACCACCGATGAACACCGACTTACGGAAACCGAGATACCGATCAGCGATCATGCCACCCAGAAACGGCGTGAAATAGACGAACGCGAGATAGGTTCCGTAGATCTCCCCCGCCGTGGCGTTGGACAGTGCCAGTCCCCCACGCTCGGTGTCGATGATGTAGAGGTACAAGATGCCGACCATCATGTAGAAACCAAGGCGTTCCCACATCTCGGTGAAGAAAAGTGCCTTCAGGCCTTTCGGGTGTCCAATCGCCATAGAGTTCTTTCTCCCTTGAAGTGACGGGTCCACGAACCAGCCCCGGGTCGCGGTAGCGGCATCGTACCGTATCCCCTGGACGCCACCAAACGGATCGGGAGTTCGTCAATTCGCCAGGTACAGCTCCGCACCGGGCCCGAGGGGCAGCCCCGACAGGAGCCAGACCACCAGAAGGACCATCCACGCCATCAGAAACGCCAGCGAATAGGGCAGCATGGTGGCGATGACCGTGCCCATTCCGGCCTTCGGGTCATACCGCTGGACGAACGCCACGATCAGGGCGAAAAAGGACATCATCGGAGAGATCATATTGGTCGAGCTGTCGCCGATGCGGTAGGCGCCCTGCACCAGTTCCGGCGAGTATCCGAGCAACATGAACATGGGGATGAAGACCGGCGCCATGAAGGCCCATTTGGCCGACGCGCTGCCCATGCTGAGGTTCATCAGCGCAGCCAGAAAAACGAAAGAGATCATCAGCGGTATGGGGCCCAGCCCCGACGCCCTCAGGACCTCGGCGCCCTTGATGGCCAGGATCAAGCCCAGGTTGGTGTACTTGAAGTACGCGACGAACTGGGCGGCAAAGAAGACCAGGACCATGAAGAGGCCCAACGACTCCATCGATTGCTTCATCCCCTTGACGACATCCGCGTCATTCTTGAAGGTGCCCGCGGCAATACCGTAGGCGAGCCCCGCCAGGAAGCCGCCGAGAAAGATGAAGGTGACGATGCCGTGCATGAACGGCGAGTAAAGGACGCTGCCGGTGTCGGCGGCCCGCAAGATCCCGTTGGCCGGCACCAGCCCGATGAGCACCAGCGCCAGCAGGACAAGGCTGACCAGGGCGGCCGACCACAGCCCCCTTTTCTCAGGCGCCGTCAGACCGCGCAACTCCTCGCCCTCGGCCACAGCCTCGCCTTCGTACGAACCGAGTCGAGGTTCGACGATCTTTTCGGTGACCCAGGTGCCGATCGCCGCGATCAAGAATGTCGAAACAACCATGAAATAGTAGTTGCAGGCTGGAGTGACGGTGTACAACGGATCGACGATTCGAGCCGCCTCCTCGCTGATGCCCGCCAGCAGAGGGTCGATGGTCCCCAACAACAGGTTGGCGCTGAATCCTCCGGAAACACCGGCGAACGCCGCCGCCAGGCCCGCGATCGGGTGCCGCCCCACCGACAGGAAGATGATCGCCCCCATCGGCACGAGCAGCACGTAGCCCACGTCGCTGGCCATGTTCGACATCACTCCGGCAAAGACGATCACAAAGGTCAAGAGCCTCTGCGGTGCGGCATGGACCATGAGCCTGAGACCGGTGCTGATGAGACCGCTCTTCTCCGCGACGCCGATACCGAGCATCGCCACGAGGACCGTTCCCAGCGGCGCGAAACCTGTGAAGTTGACGACCGTGTGATCGAGAAGCCAGTGCAGGCCGTCCCGCGAGACCAGGTTGATGGGCAGCACCGCCACGCCGTCCTTCGGGTTGACTGCCTGCAGCCCGAATCTGCTGGCCAACCAGGAGAGGAAGATGAGCCCCAACGCGAACATCGCAAACAGCGTGGCGGGGTGGGGCAGCGCATTGCCGATGCGTTCGACTGCGGTGAGGAACCTCGCGAGCATCGACGGGCGCTTCACGGGAGCTTCTTTTTTCTTGATCGGCAACTGGGCCTCCTGAAACCGTGTGAAACGGCGCAACGGCGCCGGTCGATTCTACATGGGGACCTCAGGGCGGTCCCACCTCACCTTCGCCAACCTGGAACGATCAGCCCCTACCACGCCGACGTGCAGCCATGGACATGCGTCCGAACACCACCAGATGCCGACACGATTCTCGGCACATGGGGCGAAATCGCGGTGCCGCATCGGTTTCTTTTCCGACGCATCCGCGCCGGCCCGCGGGTCACTCAACGGTGGCGACCAACCGCCACGCTGCGAGGGCCCATCCAGCGATCAGAGCGACGCCACCAAAGGGCGTGACCGCGCCGAACCACCGGAAACCCGTCAGGACCACGAGGTACAGGCTCCCCGAAAAAACGATCGTGCCCGCCAGGAGCAGCCACGCCGCCGGCGCCAGCCGTCGTTCCGGCCAGCGGCCGATCGCCCACGCCAGCGCCAGCAGACCGAGCCCGTGGTACATCTGGTAGCGAACACCGGTTTCAAAGGTCGTCAGCAGCTGCGGACCCAGGCTCGCCCGCAGAGCGTGGGCGCCGAACGCTCCGGATGCGACAGCGAGCCCTGCCAGGATCGAACCAATCGCGAATACCCTTCGTTCCATCACATCTCCCATCGCCGACGGCCAGTGTACCGGTTCCAGGTCGAGGCGAGTGCGATGGAAATACTCACCGGATCACTGCAGATTTCGAGAACGCGATCGGCACGGCGCTGACGCTGTTGTAGACTCCAGAAATGCCGTGAAAACCTCCCGGAGGGCACCATGCGCCGAACCATTCCACTCTTCGCCGCTTCGATCTTCTCTCTTGCGGGCTGCGGGGGGGAGAGATTGAATGACGGCGCGCCGCCGCTCGCGGCTTCCCCCAACAAGCTTCTCGTCTCGACGGTCAACTACCCCTTGGCGTACTTCGCGGGGCGAATCGGCGGCGACCTCGTGGAGGTCCGTTTCCCGGCGCCATTCGACGAAGACCCCGCCTACTGGTCGCCGGCTGCAGAAACGATCGCCGCGTATCAAGGTGCAGATCTGATTCTGCTCAACGGCGCCGACTACGCCAAGTGGATCGCGAGGGCGACGCTTCCGAGAGCGAAGATGGTGGACACCTCGGCGGCGTACGCCGATCGGCTCATCCCGCTCGAGGGCGCCACGACCCACAGCCACGGACCCGAGGGCGCGCATGAGCACACCGGGTGGGCGTCTACAACCTGGCTCGATCCGCAGCTCGCGATCGAGCAGGCGCGGGCCGTCACCCGGGCTCTCATCCAACTCCGTCGCGGGCGCGAGGATGCATTCAATGAGCATCTCGTCGCCTTGGAGAGCGAGTTGCGCCGTCTCGATCAGCGCCTGGAAACGGCCGCCGAGGTCATCGGCGACACACCGCTTCTGTTCTCGCACCCCGTCTATCAGTACCTGATTCGACGCTACGAACTGAACGGCACCGAGGTCCACCTGGAGCCGGACCAGGCTCCCGACGGAACGGCATGGGATCACCTCGAGGAGGTATTGGCGTCCCACCCCGCACAGTGGATGCTGTGGGAGGGTGAGCCGCTCGAGGACACAGTCGCAGGTCTCCACGAACTCGGAGTCGGCAGCCTCCTCTTCGACCCTTGCGGCAATGTGCCCGAATCGGGCGACTACATGACCGTCATGGAGGCCAACGCGAGCTCGCTGGAGATCATCGCCGAGACCTTGAACGGTCGGTAGGCCGCCAAATCCGAGGGCAGCGAACAGCTCCAGCGACAGGTGAAGCATCATCGCAGCCGGCAGGGCCAGTGATCAGCCGCGGCCCGTACGGAAGCGCCCAATCAGGTCTTGAATGCGGATCTCCGGTCCAACCATGCCCTACCGGGCGGCCGGCAAGTCAGAATTCAAAATCGAAAATTCACTAGTGATCCGTCAGACCCACCGATAGACAACGGAGTTGATGTTCATCCCGGCGCCGACCGAGGCGAGGATGACGGTGTCGCCGGGCTCGACGCTGTGGCCGTTCATCTCGCCGCGGGCCACCAGATCGACCAGGGTCGGGACCGTCGCGACCGACGAGTTGCCGAGCCAGGAGATGGTCATGGGCATGATCCCCTGAGGGATCTCCTCGACCTCGTAGAGCTTGAACAGCCTTTTGAGGATGGCGTCGTCCATCTTGGCGTTGGCCTGGTGGAGAAAGACCTTCTTGACGTCGCCGAGGTCGAGTCCGGCCTTTTCCAGGCTCTTCTTCACGACTCCCGGCACATTCGTCAAGGCGTAGTTGTACAACTTGCGCCCGTACATCTTGAGATAGAGCGTCGTGTCGCCGTTCGTCCGATCGAACGACTCCCCCATCCACAACAACCGCGCATGATCGATGGTGTCCGACCGTGCCGAGTGGGCGAGAATACCGATCCCTTCGTCGGTCTCGCGCGCCTCGAAGATGGTCGCACCGGCTCCGTCGGAATAGATCATGCTGTCGCGATCGTGGGGATCCGAGATCCTCGACAGGGTCTCGGCGCCGATCACCATCACCCGCCCCGCGTCCCCCGACCGAAGGTAGTAGTCCGCCTGGATCACTCCCTGCACCCAACCCGGGCACCCGAACGGCAGGTCGTAGGCGATGCATTCGGGGTTCTCGATCCCGAGGTTCTGTTTGGCCCGTGCGGCCAGGCTCGGGCAGAAATCGCTGCTCCGATTGTCATGCAGCACATCGCCGAAGTTGTGGGCGAAGATGATGTGGTCGAGGCTCTCGCGGTCGATTCCCGAATCCTCGAGGGCCTTTTCAGCAGCGAGCGTGCCGAGATCCGACGCGACCTGATCGTCCGCGGCGTAGCGACGCTCGGCGATCTCGGTGATTTCCTGGAACTTTTGAATGGTCCTCTGGTTTTCGGCAGGATCGAGCGGTTCGTCGTAGTCCTTGAAGAAACGGTTGTTCAAGAACTCGGCGTTCGCCACCTTTCGCGGCGGAACATAGCTGCCGGTGCCAATGATCACACTTCGTCGCATCCTGCCTCCCTGGCCGGTCCGCCCCCAGAATCTGTCCCCGGCCGCACAGGCAGAGACCGAAACAAGGCGACAGGTTACAGGTTTCAGCCTTCAGGTCAATGACGGGACGCGCCAACAGACTCACAGACAGTCTCGTTCCACGAGTCAGACCTGGGCTCCTGGGCTGTCTGTACTGAGAGTCGGGGTCCGGACTGGGTTACGATGCGACCGTGGCACGCAAACACCCGCACCCGCAGCCCGCCTCGCGATGGCCGGTCCGGATCGCCGCCGCCGGGTTCTTCTTCGCCGAGGTCGTGGTCCTCGCCGGCGCTGCCAGTCCATTTCGCCTGCCAAAGGAGGCGGTGGCCCTGGCGGCCCTCTGCGCGGCGGTGGGTCTCGCGGTGATTTCGGCGGCCCGCCGGGGCACTCTCACCCTGCCTCGCGGCAGGCTGGTCCAGGTGGTGTTGGCGCTCCCCGCGTTGCAGCTCGCCTCCGCCCTGTGGAGTGAGAGCCCGCCGCGTTCGATGCAGTCGGCCTTGCTGACTCTCATCTGGGTGGCCGGTATCCTGTGGCTGGCGACCATCGACGGCGACGGGCGGCGACGGATCGTTTTTGCCGCAGTGATCGGCGTTGCCTGCTCTGTGTCGGTGATGCTCCTGCAGCTGGCCGGGGTGGCGGTTTTCGATTTCGCAGCGCCGTTCACCAGCGCTCGTTTGAGCCTGACGGGCCTGACCGGCAACCCCGCCGATCTCGCGATGGCGTCCGTCCTTCTCCTTCCCTTTCTCCTGACCTGGGGCGAGGCGTCGTCCCGAAAATGGTTCTTCCGAGCTCTGGCAACCCTGTTCGCCCTCGCCACATTGATCAGCCAGACCCTGACCGGTATCGCAGCGCTCGGTCTGGTGATGCTGGTATGGCTCGTGCAACGGCGTTCTCGCCGGTTGTGGACCACAGTCGCCGCGTCTCGGGGCGCTCGTGATCGCCATCGGGCTTGCCCTGGGGCTCGGTGACCGCCTGCAACGCGAGGCCGCCCGCGTCCGGACCGGCAATTGGTACCGTCTGTTCTCAGCCCGTGGCGACGGATGGACCGCTGCGGAGCAGATGATCCGCAACCACCGCGCGCTCGGGGTCGGGGCGGCCGCCTACACCCATCAGTACTATCCGAGCCGCCTCGAGTGGCTCACCCGGAACGGCGGCACCGGAGGAAGGAACGAGGTGGCGTCCCATTTTCAGTGGGCCCACTGCGACCCGCTCCAGATGGTCGCCGAACTCGGCTTGCTCGGCGTCGCGTGGATGGCCCTTTTCGGCTGGGCGTTGATCACCGCCGCGCCGCGCGCGGGGCCGACTCTGCCCCTGACCGCGGCCGCGGCGGCGCCCTTTCTGCTGCTTCACTACCCCACGCACCTCGCCGTGGGTCTGATACCGATCGGCCTCTGTCTTGCCCACACCATCGCTTCCGACCGACCACCGCATTCGTTCAGCTGGCGCCGCGCCCGCGTGCCGGTGGCGATCGCCGCCATCGTTCTCGCCGCGGCGGGGGCCTTCTGGCAGCTGCGAAGAGTCGCCGTCGATGTGTGGATGGGCGGGCTCGAGCTGCGGATGGCTCTTGTCCAGAGCGAGGATCAGGGAACGCGAGCCCGGATGGGCGCCGCGGTCGAATCCCAGATCCTGCCTCGACTCGAGCGGCTCGGCGTTGACGGTCCGGCGCTGTGGCGAACCCTCGGCCGCGCCCGACTCTTGCGCGGGGATGCCGCGGGTGCCGAGTCGGCGTTCCGAACTTCGTTCACGGGCTGGCCGCATGAGGATGCCGAATTCCATCTCGGGATGAGCTTGAACGCCCAGGGGCGAAGAAACGAGGCCGTGGCGCACCTCAGCCGCGTGTGCCGCACCAATCCGAATCTCGTGAACCTGATCGCCGACGAAGACCTGCAACGCACGATCCGGGACGTCCTCGAGACCTATCGGTAAAAGGAACCATCGCTGCAATGACCATGGGCGGCATGTATGCCGCCCCTACGCCATGCGCCAAGGCCCTACTGCCACACCGCCAATGATCAACCGTAGGGGCGGGACATGTCCCGCCCGTTCTGGAGGAATCTCAGCTGCCGGAAGCGGCCTTGGCTCGACGGACTTCACAGGCATTGCGATTGACGTAGTTGTCGGGCCACTCGTAGAGGCACCCGTTGCGCACCTTGTTGAATGCGGCGTCGTCCAATCCAACCGATGGAGGGGTCCGCCCCACCAGCGCGTTCTTTGCCGCGTCCTGGTCGTTGACACAGTCGCGGAAGGACGGAGAACCTTCGCCGCCCTGCCTGAGGCAGAGGTTGCGGATGGAATTGGCGGCCGCGATGGGATCGATGGCCGGCGGAGGAGCGGTCGCCTCCTGTGACCGCTCGACGGACCGCATCTCGGTCATCGCCTTTTCGATGGCGTCGGCCCCGTCCGAAATCGTCCTTTTCAGCTGCGACGACACGACCGATCTGCCGTTGGTCGCCGCCACCACCGCCTCATAACCCTGCCGCACCTGATCGAAAGCTTCCACCGATCTGAGATAGGCGGCCTCGAAGGGCCCGACATCGGGCATCATCGCCAGTTCCAGCCCGACACTCTCCAACCTCGCTCCGATGTCATCGAGTTCGGTGCGCCAGCCGTCCGAATAACGGATCGGCTTGATGCGGGGGGCATCGGCAATCATCGACGACAGCGCGCGGGAAACATCCAGGCCGTCCGTCAGAACCTCGTACAACAGGTCGGATCCCGACGACGACGTGGGGCTTCTCGAGGTCTGACCGACATCCGAACCGTCGATCACGACGCCCTCCTCGCCGCTCTTTTTCAGTTTGATCGACCCGGCAACGTCACCGAGCTTCTGCTGTGCCGGGACCGGCACCGCCAGCAGCAGTCCACTCGCGATCGACGCGGCAATTGCCAGCCTCTTCATGGTCGGCCTCCCCTCCGTAGGGATATCACCTCTTGATCTTATCAATGGATCCGGCCTTTTTCCCATAAAAGACGTCGTCCATCCACAACATCGCCCTCCTCGCGACCGGCGAACGGCCGATCGCCCACCGCACGAGATTGTGGGCCGCGCTGTCCGGATGCGAGTAGGGACAGACCCTGACACAGGTCGCACAATCGGTCCCGACGAGGTTCCAGTAGCGGAAGCAACTTTCGGAATCGACGGCCCAACGCAGGCCGTCGTCGATGGCGACCCGCCCGCCCGATGAGATGGCTGCCACCGGGCAGTTGTTGGCGCACTTGCGGCAGATGGTGCAGAAATCGAGCACCGACGCGTCATCCCCGGGGGTGTCGGCAGTCAGCGGGATGTCGGTCGTCACCACCCCGAGACGAACCCGTGGGCCCAACCGCGGTGTCATCAAAAGGCCCATTCGACCGATCTCCCCGAGCCCGGCGTCGCGCGCCACCAGCGGCGCGATGACCCGGTAGTTGCCGTCGATGTGGGCCCGCGCCGGATAGCCGAGACGGCGGATCATGGCGGCCAGGATGAGGGCGATCTTGGCGCCTTCGACGTACTGGCGGGCCGACTCCTCCACTACCGGAGCGGCCGGCGCATTCCCGATCCGGCCGTGGTCCATTTCGACCGTAAAGACCAGCGCCCACCGGTGATCGAGCTCGACCGGTGCGCCATAGCCACCTGTTCCTCGACCGATATGGGAGTACACGTGGTAGGGCTGCAGCTCCGCCACACCCACGTCGACGGCGCCGTAGGATCGCGCGTATTCCTTGAGGATCGCCGTCCAGCGCTCGGGCGAGCGCTCGACACGATTGCCAGCCACCTCACCGTCGACCGAGTGCCGGACCGCCTCGGTGAGGTCGAAGCTGGCCTCGGCGGCGGCAAAGACGACCTCGTCGGCAAGCTCGGCGTCCCGTGACAGCAGACCCGGCAACGACCTCGTGAGTTCGTCGCCCGGAAGATGCTGCGGTCGCATGGTGTAGTAGGCCTGGTGTTCCGGGCTCCCCGGGACCAGGCGCCCCCGCGCAAACATGATGTCCCGTTCATCGACCCTTCGCGATGGTCGGCCGCCCTCAGCCGGTTCAGCTCTCTGTGGAACCAGAAAAGCAACGGCTGCAGCGGTCAGTCCTGCGGCGATGGCGACAATGACCGCGAGTTGGAAAGACGGTGGGAGCAGCAGGACCCCACACGAAGTCACGGCGATCGCCGCGGCTGTACCGTACGAAACCCGGGCGGCCCGAGGCTCCCGTTCGCGCTGGGAGATCAGCCCGAAAACGGCGAAGGCGAGGAATGCCAACCCGCCGGAGACGGCCAGCGCCAGCGAAGCGAAATCGTCCACATCACCACCCTAGCAGGAGTGAACGGCTGCGAAGGTCCTACGGGCCGGC
The DNA here is from genome assembly GCA_963715955.1 of Candidatus Sulfomarinibacteraceae bacterium. Lineage (GTDB taxonomy): Bacteria > Acidobacteriota > Thermoanaerobaculia > Thermoanaerobaculales > Sulfomarinibacteraceae > Sulfomarinibacter. Next base: position 62,659 of record CAVQSQ010000027.1, on the reverse strand, counting down.
TTCAGGCCCCCTCAGAGGATGGCGGCCATATCGAGTTCGAACTCGGCGCTGGGCCGGATCTTGGCGGGAGGAAGGCCCGCGCGGCCGAGGATGATCGGCTGATACCGGATTCCGTTGTCGCCGGCAAACTCCGACCGGTGATCGTGTTCGTTGTAGAGCAACTCGACCGGGATGCCGTTCGGAAAGGCCTTACAGGCGGTTCCGTCGGGGCTGCGGTGGGCGCAGAAGGTGCACTGGCTGACCTTGAGCTCGTTGGGGTTTCCGACGATGGTGAATTTGACCGCGTCCACGGGCATCTCCTCGTTCCCGCGCCTGCCGTTGGTTCTGATGAGCGCGGGTGCACATGGTCTATTGGCAAGATCCGTGCCCGGTTTGGAGACGTGAACCCACTGGTCGCAGGAGCCCCCGCCGGTTCTTTCCGGGACACCGTTTCGATGTGATACAGGTCACATTCAGTGACGACGCTTGCGGTGACACGTCCGATCGACCAATGATGGACTGCTGGAGAGATTCGCGACGTCGAGGCCCCCGCATCTCCGCTGTCACCACCGACCGTTCAACGGTGCCGCGTGAGTCCGGCGCTTGAGTCGCTGAATTGACACCGCCGCAGACATGAGTTCTACTCACCCTGTACATGAAACAGAACGAACTGGGAGGAACCCGATGAAATCGATGAAAATGTCGCTCGTCTGTATCACCGCAACGGTGTTGATGGGAGTCGGAACACCTGCGGTCACGGCCCAGGAACCCGAAGTCAAGGCGCCGGTGCCGACCGTTCCGGGTATCTTCACCATCGAAGGCCAGTACACCAGAATCGCCTATAACAACGAAGGTTGGGTCACTCTCGGCTATCGAATCGCCAACGACTCGCAGGGCCAGGACTGGTTGATGCTCGATGCGGGATTGACGCTCCGCAGTCCGGCAGGAAACCAGACCCTGACGCGAGGCAATTTCACCGTGAAGTTGCCCGATGGATCGACGGTGCCGATGGCTTCTCAGAAGGAGTACGGCGAGGCCGGCTACCTTCGGGCAATGAACACCAGGGCCAACACGATCCGCGACTCCATCAACTACTTTCCGGTGGAAGCGAACCAGCCCTGTGCGCTCGGATTTTTTTCCGATCCGACCTCGCAAGCGCGGTCGATTTCTTATGATCAATTCGAACTCAGCTCCCGTCGTGCCTGCCTCGGCCGTCTGTTTTTCAAGCTCCCCGAGGGCAAGGAAATCGTGCCCGGACAGTACTGGCTCTATGTCGATTTCGCCGGCAGTCAGGTCCAAACACCGTTCAGGATCATGACCAAGGACGAGGAGAAGTATCTCAAGAAGAACTGGAAAGACCTCAAGAAGGAGCATGAGGCATTCCTGAAACAGGAATCGGAGAAAGCGAAACAGCAGAACTGATTCGTCTCAGGGTCCGGACGGAAGGGGGGCGGCAGGCCCCCCCCCGAACCGACTGGATACGGCGATCAAAGCGCTCGCGGATTCGATGTGATTCGCGTTCTAGCCCGCGACAGGGTGCCTCTGGTGGAAGCCGGTGGCGTCCTGGTAAGCCCTGGCGAGGGCGAGAATCTCCGATTCACCGAAGAGGCGCCCGTTGAAGGTCACGCTGGTCGGCGTGCCGTCGGTGGCAAAGCCGTTCGGCACCACCACCGCCGGGTGACCCGTGAGGTTGGTGAGGAGCAGGTTGTCGCCGCCGAAGGACGGGGCCATCCAGCAATCCACGCCTCCGAGGATCCGCTCCATTTCCCGCATCAACAAAGTCCGCACGCGGTTGGCCTGGATGTACTCGACCGCCGGTATGGTTCGTGCCTGGCGGAAGACGTTGGGCCATGCATCCTCGATCTGTCGCACCAGAAGGTCGTCCCGGCCTGAACGGGTGAGGTCGTCGAAGGCCGCGCCGGCTTCGGCGGACAGGATGAACGAAAGCGCGTTGACCGGCAGGTCGGGCAGTTCGATGGGCGTCATTTCGATCCCCAATGACCGCAAGACCTCGAGGGTCTGCAGATCGGCGGCCTTCCACTCGAGCGCGCGCGCCCGGTCTTCCTCGCTGTCGTCGTCGCCGAACTCGAGCTCGCGATCGAAGGCGGAGGCCAGATAGCCGACCCGCAGCCGCTTCACGTCAAACTCTGCATCCCACACAAAGGGTCGCTCCACGGCCGAGAGATCGAGACCGTCGGCGCCCTGGATCGCACCAAAGACCAGCGCGCAGTCCTCGACGCTCCGGCACATGGGGCCGAGTTTGTCCATGCTCCACGACAGGGCCATGGCGCCGTGACGGCTCACCCTGCCGAAGGTCGGACGCAGACCCGTCACCCCGCACCTCGTCGACGGCGAGACGATCGAGCCCCAGGTCTCCGACCCGATGCTGAAGCCCACCAGACCGGCGGCGGTCGCTGAGCCGGGACCGGCAGACGAACCGCTCGAGCCCTGTTCGGTGTTCCACGGGTTGCGGGTCATCCCGCCGTACCAGATATCGCCCCAGGCCAGGGCGCCCAGAGTCAGTTTGGCGACCAACACGGCGCCCGCATCGTCGAGTTTGCGAACGACCGTGGCATCCTCGTCGATCACCTGGTCCTCGAACGGTTTGGCGCCCCAGGTCGTGGGATAGCCGCGGACCGCCAGGAGGTCTTTGGCGCCCCACGGGATCCCGTGCAGCGGCCCCCTCCAGATGCCCTCCGCCAGTTCGCGGTCGGCGCGGCGCGCCTGCTCCATGGCGCGTTCCTCGGTCAGAGTGATCACGCAGTGCAGCTGCGGGTCGAAGGTCTTGAGGCGGTCGAGGTAGAGAACGGTCAACTCCTCGGAAGTGACGGCCCGCGTGCGCACGAGATTCCCGAGTTCAGATACGGGAAGAAATGCGAGCTCCGCGTCGGAGGAGGGGCGCCGCGTCAGCCGCGGCCGGCTGGTGCGAGGAACCGCCGGCCAGCTCGGAAGGGACGTGCCGGGCAACACCGGCTGAAAATGCAGCGCAGGCGGCACCGAGTTGTCGATCGGGACCTCCCGCAAGGCCTCATAGTCCTGCCGCAGGTCGTTGAGCCCTTTCAGCATCAGCTCCCGCTCGTCGTCGGTAAAGTCGAGACCGGCGAGTTGTTCCGCCCCCTTGAGAGCCTCCGGGCTCACCGCTCCCTCTGCTTCGACTTCGGCCCACAACAGCCGCGGCAATGCGGTCCCCGCGAGCCCGAACGTCGATACAAGGGCCGTGAAACGCCGCCGATCGAATCCCCTCGTTGAATCTCCCATGACCCCTCCCTGTTGCCGCCCAAGAATACACAGCCCTGAAGGTAGGCGTGGGGTGGGCCTTGGCCCACCTTCAGTATCGTGCTCGCATCGACGACGACTCACACCGAGTACGTCGTCGAGAGTCGCTACAATGTCGGAGGGGGCAAGAATGACCGCACGTCAGAAAAACCTGCTGGCCACCCGGGTCCTTTTCTGCACGGCGGCTCTTCTGGCGCCCTTCGAGGTCGCGGCCGCCGATCCGCTCCCTGTCGGAATTGTCGGAGATCCCTCGTTCCTCACGCTCGTTCTCCGCGTTGCCGCCGTCGCCTGGGGGACTGTCCTTCTGGTCAGCGGGGTCCGCAGGCCGGTCGCCGCGTTGATGACCTTTTATTCGGCGCTCGGCCTGGTGCTTTCCCTCACTATGCTGGGTGAAAAGAGCTACCTGCTGGCGATCGGCGCGACCCTGGGAGTCATCGTGGTCGCCGCCGCAGCGGTCGCGTGGACCAAACGGCTGGCCACGGCCATCGCCTGTCTGTGGCCGCTCCCGGCGGTGTACGCCGTTCATCTCTACTACTCGGGCTCCTTCGAGCGCAGCGTCGCCCTCGCGATCGGATTGGCAGCCGCCGGGGCGGTGCTGGGTGCGCTGTGGCCCCGAGGCGGGGCCGCCCTTTTGGCTGCCGCCCTGGGCACCATTCTCATTTTTCTGGGCTTCCCCTGGGGTCCTGCCTTGTGGTCGATCCTCGGCATCGCTTCGCTCTCACTGGTGTGGCAGCTCGCAGTAATGGATCGGGTGCGGAGGTCGCCATTCGAAGACATCCCGTCGTGGCCTGCCCGGGAGAGACGTACCCCGAGAGTATTCGGTCTGACCGTTCGCAACACGACCGCCGCCCTGGCGGCACTCGTTGCCGCCGTCGTCGTTTTGGCACCGCAGTACGGCCCCGCCTCGGGGCTTCACCCCCAGCGTCTTGCGACGCTGGTCGACAACGGATCTCTGACCGGTCCCGCCCTCGTGGTGTCGCGCGGCAACAACCTCTACCTCTCTGGCCGGGCGACTCTCATCGCCATCGCCGCCCCGAATCCCGGGCTGCTGAGCAGGCTCACCCTCCCTCTGGTAGGGCGCAATTCAACCAGGGCCATCCACCGGCTGCGCGCAGTCAAGGACGCGCAGGAGCTGGCAACCATGCGCCGGGCCGCTACCATCACCTCCCGGGCATTCGTCGACATCGCACCGAAGATCCAGCCCGGCGTCAACGAGGGCGAGATCGCAGCAGCCATCACCGAGAGCTTCCATCGCAACGGCGCCACCGGCATCGCCTTTGATTCGATCGTCGGTTCGGGTGCCAACGCGACCCTTCCGCACTACGCGAAGAACAACGCTCCCATGCATGAAGGCCTGGTGGTCATCGACATCGGCTGCAGCGTCGATGGGTATGCCAGCGACATGACGCGGACCTTTGCGGTCAACGGCACGCTGAACGCCGAGCAGCAGGAGTTGGTGGATACCGTCAACGCAGCCGGGGATGCGGCGCGCTCCCTGCTCCGCGCCGGCGCCACCACCCGCGAGCTCGACAGAGCGGCGCGAAAGGTCATCGAAGACGCCGGATTCGGCCCGTATTTCCTGCACGGTCTCGGCCACCACGTCGGGCTCGACGTCCACGACCCGGGCGCCGCCACCCTCGAGCCCGGCATGGTCATCACCATCGAACCCGGGATCTACATCTCGGAGGGTTCGGACATCGACCCCGCCTATTGGGACCTCGGCGTCCGCATCGAGGACAGCTACATCGTCACCGAAGACGGCTACGAAGAGATCACCAGCTTCCCGAGGTGATTCCTACTCGATCACGTACAACGACTGCTGCCGCGGCACGAAGTGCTTCCAGCCTTCGGGGGTCAGATACGCCGGGTCTTCCTGCATGATCCAGACCTTGTGGCCGTCCCACTCCGGGATCTCCGCCGCGACGTTGAACTCGATCGCTATATAGGAGCCGTCGCGCAGGACTTTGGCCTGCCGCTCCTCGGCGTCTTCCCGTTTCGCGGAGCGGAAGTCGATGCTCGCGCCCAGTCCGTGCCCCTGGTTTCCCAACGGGTGGCTGTAGATCATGGCCTCGATGCCGAGCTCTTCCATCTCGGCCATGGTCTCGGTGTAGACCTCACCCGCCGATCTGCCGGGTTGTGAAGCACTGCTCATGAACTCCCACAGCGCGGTGGCATCGTCGAGCCCAAGCTGCAGCCCGGCCGGCGGGACGGCCTCGCCCTCGCCCAGGACGTAGGCCATCTTCTGCCAGTCCGTGTTGAGCCCCATGTAGGTGAATCCGATGTCGAGGTGGAGGAGGTCGCCGCGCTCGATCACCATGCCATCGGGCGCCACCGCGAGAAAACCCCGCGACGTGGGCATCTCGACGCCCGCCCGTTGCACTCTGACGTCGGGAGGGAACCAGGGTTGCACGCCGTGCAGCCAGTACTGGTCCATCAACCAGTTCCGGATGTCACCGACGGTCGTGACCCCGGGCTCGACAACCTCGTTGGAGAAGGCACGCCGTCCCAGTTCCTCCGTCAGCCTGACCGCCAGAAGATAGTGCTCGAACTCGGCCGGGATCCGGGTGTCGAGATACTCCTCGATCAGCGGCGCCGCACTCACGAATCGGCCGGTGGCCTCCTCACCCATGATCTCCGAGAGCCATTCGTAGGAGCTTTTCGTCAGACTGCGGGTCACGCCGCGACTGCCGTCGATGGACAGCGCAATGGTCTGGGGGTCGTACGCCTCCAACAGTTCGGGCAGAACCTCCTTCGCCGGGCGCGGCTCCTCCGGGCTGTCGAAGAATTTCCGCACTCTCTCGCTCGCGAACCCCGTGATCGCCACTCGCTGCAGACCGGCCTCACCGCCATCGACGAAGACAAACGCGTCGCGGCCGCCCACGAAGACCTCGGGCGGCGCCACGAACTCGGTCAGGGGATCGTTGTGAAATTCCTCGTTGACGATGATCCACATGCCGACGCCGTGGCGGCGCATCATCTCGAGGAGCGTCGCGTGACGCTGTTCGAGCCAGCCTTCCCGCACCTCCATCTGCCGGGTCGGCGCCGACATTTCGATTGTCGCCGGCTGCGGGCTGGTCGCCACGTACCCGCATCCGGCTGACACGAGCGACAGGCTCAGGGCTGCCACCATCGAGATTCTGACGTGCTTCATCTGGACTCCCCTCCTCCGGGCATCTGTTTGATATACACGTCCTGCTTCGAGAATGGGATCTCGATACCGGCCGCATTGAAATTCTTGTAGACATTCGAGTTCAGGTCGTGGAGCACGCGCCCGCGGAACACCGGTTCGTCGACCCACGCCAGCAACTCGAAGGCCAGGCCCGATGCACCGAAGGCCCGGAAGCGAACCCGCGGCGCCGGATCGCTGCAGACGTGTTCGACCCCCTCCACACTGTCGATCAGTACCTTCTCGACCTGATCCACGTCGGATCCGTAGGCCGCCTCCACCTTGACCCGCACCCGCATCTTTTCGGCCGGTCCGCCGGTCTGGTTGACGATCTGCGAGTTGGCGATCACCGCGTTGGGGACCGTGATCTCCACGTCGTCGCGGGTCAGGAGCCGGGTCGATCGAATGCCGATGTCCAGTACCTGCCCCCGCGTGGTGTTGTCGAGGACCACGAAATCGCCGACCTTGTAGGGCGAGTCGGCGACGATGAAGATCCCCGCAAAAAGGTTGGAGAGCGTGTCCTTTGCGGCGAAACCGACCGCGATGCCGATCACGCCCGCCGACGCGAGCCACGAGGTGAGCGGGATGTTCCAGGCGACGCAGACGAAATAGAGGAAACCGCCGACGGCTGCGAGCTTGAGGATCATTTCGAACAGCGGCAGAGTGCGCGGTTCGACAAACTCGATCGTGTCGACCCGTCTGCTGATCACGCCGAGGACCAGACTCCCCACGCGGAGCAGAGCCACCACCCACATGGCCCCGATGAGAGTCACGATGACGCCCTTGAGGAGGTAGTTCGCGATCTCCGGTGCGTTGAACTCCCTGAATGCCGCGAGCACGCCGACGAGAATCACCGTATAAACCGCCGGGTTCCGCAACTGACGGGCAATCAGGTCGTCGACTTCGGACACCGTCTTGCTCGTGATGATCTTGACGACCCTCGAAAAGAACAACCGTACCACCAACGCCAGCAGGCCTGCCGCCGCCAGGATGGCCACCTGCCGCAATCTGGGGTCGGCGCTCAATCCGGAAACGATCTGGTCCCAGTTCATCACCACTCCTTCCGCTGGAGCCGGCAAGGGTCCGTTGTCCAGCCACGGGAGTATAGCCCGCACCTTTGTTACACTCTGCGCAGCCACCCGGTGCGCGAAGCGTTGACCCACCAGAGGAGGATCGAATGGGATTCAGGGACTACCGCAACATCCACGAGATGCTCGGCGAAACCGTTCAACGTTGCGGCGACCGCGCCGCCTACCGGACGATCCTGAACGGCGGTGAGACTGTCTCCGTCACGTGGAGCGAGTTTCAAACCCAGATCCGCAGCACCGCCAAGAGCTTGATTGCCCTCGGGGTCGGCAAGGGAGACAAGGCCAACATCCTCAGCTACTCCAACTACCGGTGGGTGTTGACTGATGTGGCACTGGCGAGCATCGGTTCGTGCGCGGTGGGGATTTATCACTCGCTGCTGGCCAAGGACGTCCAACATATCGTCCAACACTCCGACGCCGTGTTGGTTTTCGCGGAAGACCTCGGCCAGGTTGAAAAGCTGATGGAGGTCCGCGGCCAGATCCCGGCCATCCGCAAGGTCATCCTGTTCAAGGGAACGCCGCCCGCCGACGACTGGGTCATCGGTTACGACGACTTTCTCGAACTCGGGAACCACGTCGGCGATCAGGCGCTCGAGGCACGCATCGAAGACGTTGAACCGGAAGATGTCGCCGCGATCGTCTACACCTCGGGCACCACCGGCATACCGAAGGGCGCCGTTCTCACCCACGACAACATCACCTTCACCGCCCAGGCGGTGCGGGACTCGGTCCTCTGGAAGGACGGCGACGAGACCCTTCTTTTTCTGCCGTTGGCCCACGTCTTCGCCCGCACCTGCGTCTTCACCGCGATGGTCGCCGGCACTACAACATCCTTTGCCCGCGGGATCACCACCATTCCGGAAGACTTCAAGATCGCGCGGCCGCACTGGTTTCCGAGTGCGCCCCGCATCTACGAAAAGGTCCACACCAAGATCATCTCGGGGGCCCAGGCCAAAGGCGGACTGGCGCTGAAGATCTTCAACTGGGCAGTCACTGTCGGCCTCCGGGTGAGCGACCTCAAGGTCGCCAAGAAGCCGATTCCCCCAATTCTGGGTCTGAAGTACGCGCTCGCCACGAAGTTGGTCTTCTCGAAGGTGCAGGACGCCCTGGGCGGCCGCGTCCGCTGGTGCATCTCCGGCGCGGCGCCGCTGAATCCCGAAATCGGCCGGTTCTTCCACGCCGCCGGGGTGCTGATCGTCGAGGGCATCGGGATGACCGAGAACACCTCCTTCACCAACATCAACCGCTACGACAACTACCGCTTCGGCTGGGTAGGTCCGACCGGGCCCGGGATTGAACAGATGACCGCCGAGGATGGCGAGGTTCTCTACCGAGGCCGCAACATCATGCGCGAGTACTACAAAATGCCCGCTGAAACCGCCGAGACCATCACCCCGGACGGTTGGCAGCACACCGGCGACCTCGGCGAGATCGACGACGAGGGCTTCCTCCGCATCACCGGCCGTAAGAAAGACCTGATCGTCACCGCCGGCGGCAAAAACGTCGCCCCGTCCGCGATCGAGGGCACCATCGCCACCTCCAAGTACATCTCCCAGGTGTGCGTCATCGGCGATCGCCGAAAGTATTTGACGGCCCTCATCACCGTCGATGCCGACAACATCACAGCGTTCGCGGCGGCGAACGGCATCCCCGGAGACAACTTCGATGACCTCCTGGCCGAACCTCGAGTGATCGATCTGATCCGCTCGATCGTCGACGAAAAGAACCGCGAATTCGCATCCTTCGAGACCATCAAGGATTTCCGGCTGCTCCCCGAGTTCACGATCGAAAACGAGCTTCTGACGCCGACTCTCAAGGTGAAACGCAACGTCGCGATCGAACGCTACGCCGACCTCATCGACGGGATGTACACGGAGAATTAGGAATTCGGAATTCGGAATTCGGAATTCGGAATTCCGGCCCAGCACCCCACCGACGATGAGCACTCGAGTGCTCAGAACAGCCTGCGGAAACGAGCCACGTGCGGCGGAGGTGCCATTTTCAATATTGTTGGATACGCCGACACCCACGTTGGCGAGATGATGCGGGCCAACAATGTTGAAGGTGGCTCCTCACGGGAACTATGCGCGGAAAGTCCGCGTGCGGCGGAAGTGCCTGAAGGCCCGACCGCGCCTGCGCGTTTCTCCTCACCGGGCGCTGGAATGATCTCTGTACCGAATTTCGTTAGTTCAAAAGCAACATACCGACCGCCGGAGGTCATGATGTCGAGTAAGGTTCAGGAATACAGGGGAGAGACGATCGCAGTCCGGTTCGACGGCAGCAAATGCATCCACTCACGAAACTGCGTTTTAGGCCTACCCAACGTGTTTCAGGCCAATGCACCGGGGCCATGGATCAAACCAGACAACGGCACCCTCGAGGACGTTGTGGCGGCCGCCCACAATTGCCCTTCCGGCGCAATCACCTACGAACGCCTCGATGGCGGCCCCGCCGAGCAGCCGCCCGAAATCAACGTCATCAGAGTCTTCGAAAACGGACCGCTGGCGGTGCACGCCGACCTCCACATCGAGCCACACGAGCCGATGACGCGCGCTACCCTGTGCCGCTGCGGCGCTTCCAAGAACAAACCCTTCTGCGACGGCACACACAGCGGAGCGGGCTTCACAGCAACCGGTGAGCCTCCGACCGAGGACTCCGAGCCCCTCGGGGCGCGCGGCGGCCGGCTCGAGGTCACCCCGTTTCCCAATGGCCCGCTCGGGATTGCCGGCAACCTGGAAATCTGCGCCGGTACGGGGCGCACCCTCAACCGGACGACCAAAACTGCCCTCTGCCGATGCGGTCACTCGCAGAACAAGCCCTACTGCGACGGGTCGCACAAGGCGGCGGGGTTCACAACCGACTGACGAATTCACCCCCGAGGAGATGCGATGGGACTCTTGATCGACGGCGCCTGGCACGACAGGTGGTATGACACGAAGAACACGGGCGGACGCTTTGTCCGTAAGGATTCACAGTTCCGGGACCGTGTGACCGCCGACGGCTCGTCGGGCTTCAAGGCCGAGTCGGGCCGTTACCACCTCTACGTGAGCCTCGCCTGTCCGTGGGCCCACCGAACGCTGATTTACCGTCGGTTGAAGGGACTTGAGGACCACATCTCGGTCTCGGTGGTCAATCCGCTGATGCTCGACAACGGATGGACCTTCGACCCGTGGCCAGGCGTGGTCCAGGACCCCATTCTCGGGGCCCGCAATCTGCACCAGATCTATACCGCAGCCCGGCCCGACTACTCCGGTCGGGTGACGGTGCCTGTGCTGTGGGACAAGGCGACCGGTACAATCGTCAGCAACGAGTCGTCCGAGATCATCAGGATGTTCGACACCGAGTTCGACGCAGTCGGAGCGGGCGGCCCGGTGTTCTGCCCGCCGGGGCTGAAGCCCGAAATCGATGAGGTCAACGCGTTCGTCTACGACACGATCAACAATGGGGTCTACAAGGCGGGATTCGCTACCACTCAGGAGGCCTACGAAGAGGCCGTACGATCGCTGTTCAGCGCCCTCGACCAGGTCGAGTTGATCCTCAGTTCGACCCGCTATCTCGTCGACGACACGCTGACCGAGGCCGACTGGCGGCTGTTCACCACCCTGCTGCGCTTCGATCCGGTGTACGTCGGGCACTTCAAGTGCAACCTTCGGCGGATCGTCGACCACCCGAACCTGTGGGCCTACACCCGCGAGCTCTATCAGATTCCCGGCGTCGCCGAAACCGTCGACATGAACCACATCAAGGCCCACTATTACCGAAGCCATCCGACCATCAACCCCACCGGGGTCGTGCCGGCGGGGCCGGAGATCGACTTCAGTGAGCCCCACGGACGGGACGCGATCGGCCGAACCGCAGCATAGTTGCCAGCTATTCCCGCTGCAGGGTCGAAGCCACCCTGGTGTCGTCACCGGCCACCACGACGAGTTCGCGCGTCCACGTCTTGTAGCCCTCGAGCTTGAATTCGATCGTGTGGGAACCCGCCGCAAGTTGCAGGCTCACCGGGGTCGAGCCTCGGTACTTTCCGTCAATGTAGACCTCGGTCGGATCGGGGCTCGAGCTGAACTGCACCGTCGCCGTCGGCGGTGGCGCGGAGGTATTCTGGCCGTTGTCCTGCACAGAAACGCAGGCCGGCAGAGTCATGACCAGCAGAAACAGGACCACCGCCAGGAATACCGCCTTGAACATGAGATTTCGGGTTCGACGATCCGGCATTTCAACCTCCATCTCAGCTTACGGTTGCCGTCGTTGATCCGTCCTACTGGTCGGACCAGACTGCGAGTTCGTTGCCGCTGGGATCCGTGAAGTGGAAGCGGCGCCCGCCGGGGAAGCTGAAGATCTCCTTGACGATGGTCCCGCCGTGGCTTCGCACCGCGACCTCGACGGTTTCGAGATCCACCGCGTAGAGTACGACCAGGGGACCACCTGACACCACCTCGGCTTCTTTGCGGAAGCCGCCGTTGAGCCTTCCATCGGCGAAGCTCGAGTAGTCCGGTCCCCAGTCCTGGGTGGTCCAACCAAAGACGCCGGTGTAGAAGGCCTTGGCCGCCGCGATGTCGATGGTCGGCAACTCGATGTAGTCGATCCTCCGGTCGTGTTCTTTCTGACTCATGGTCCCCTCCCTGGTCCGAAGCATCTTCTCAACGACCTCGATCGGAAACGCAGCAGGGATCTTCTTTCAGGCACCGTCCGCGGCCTCTCTCACCAGTGCTTCGGCCAGGATCTGGAGAGGGTCGAGCCACGGCAGCTCCGGCTGGTGGCGTCGAAACACCAGGGAGACTTCGGTGCAGCCCGCGATCAGCGCCGTCACTCCCTGACCGGCAAGGTCGCGAACTCCGATCGCCAATGCCAGGTAGACATCTTCTGAGACCCCGTGGAGTTTGACCGCCTCGAGGGCGTCCATCACCGCGTTCTGAACCCCCGGTGTCGGCGGCCCGACCCCGGCCAGACCGTGGCGTTCCAGTGCTTCGTGATACAGCCGCGTCCTGATTGTCCCGTCGGTGGCCAGCAGCCCAATGGCGGAGTTCCCCTCGAAGAGCTCGCTCGCCCGACGCGCGGTCTCGTCCACCATGTCCACGATAGGGATTCCGACCTCTTTTTTGACGTCAGGAAGAAATGCGTGGGCCGTGTTGCAGGGGATGCCGATGATTTCGGCGCCCGCCCGCTCGAGGGATCGGGCGGTCTCGACCATCGCCTCGATCACCGGTTCGAGATTTCCCGACAACAGTGCGTCCGTCCGGTTGGGGATCCTGGGGTTGGAATCGATCAGCACCCGGAGGTGGTCCTGTTCGCGGGCGGCGGGCGTGCACCGCGTGATCCACACCAGGAGCTCGGCCGTCGACTCCGGCCCCATGCCACCGAGCACACCGATCGTCTTCTGTTTCATTGCGCCATTCTACGCGGAGATCGTGTGGTGCGCCTCCTCTCGCGCAAACCGTCTATGATGACGAGGAACACGCGAGGAGCGATCATGGACTTCGAGCTCTCGGAAAAGACGGAAGCGGCCCTCGGGCTGATTGGCGAATTCGTCGACAACGAACTCATCCCGATGGAGACCGCCTTCCTCACCCGACCCTTCCGCGAGCTGCTGCCGGACGTCGAAAAGAAACGCGCGATGGTCAAGCAGATGGGTCTGTGGGCGCCCGGTCACCCGCAGGAGCTCGGCGGCATGGGGCTCGACCTCGTCGATCTCGGGCTGGTGTCGGAGGCTCTCGGCCGGTCGCCCCTCGGGCACTTCGTCTTCGGCTGCCACGCACCCGACGCCGGCAACGTGGAGATCCTCCACCTCTACGGCACCCCTGAACAGAAGGCGCGCTATCTGCAGCCGCTGGTGGACGGCACGATCCGCAGCTGTTTTTCGATGACCGAGGTGGAGATGCCGGGTTCCAACCCGGTGATGATGGAGACCACCGCCGCCCAGGACGGCGGCGACTACGTCATCAACGGCCAGAAGTGGTACACCACGGCCGCCGACGGCGCCGCTTTCGCGATCGTCATGGCCGTCACCGACCCTGAAGCGCCGCCCCACCGGCGCGCCTCGATGATCATCGTTCCCACCGACACCCCCGGGTTCGACCTGGTGCGCAACATCAACGTCATGGGCCACACCGGCGACGACTACTTCAGCCACGCCGAAATCCTCTACCACTCCTGCCGCGTCCCGCAGTCCAACCTCCTCGGCCCGGAAGGCCACGGCTTCGTCATCGCCCAGGAGCGCCTCGGTCCGGGACGCATCCACCACTGCATGCGGTGGATCGGGGTCTGCAACCGCGCCTTCGATCTCATGTGCTCGCGGGCCGTCAGGCGGCGCATCTCTCCCAGCGAGACGCTCGGCGACAAGGACATCGTCCGCACCTGGGTCGCCGAGAGCCACGCCGACATTCAAGCGGCGCGGATGCTCACCCTGCAGACGGCCTGGAAGATCGATCGCTTCGGCTGGAAAGAGGCGCGGCAGGACATCTCCATGATCAAGTTCGTGGTCGCCGGCACCATGCAGAGGGTGGTCGACCGCGCGCTCCAGGTCCACGGCGGGCTCGGGATGACCGACGACACCCTGCTCGCCTTCTTCTACCGCCACGAGCGCGCAGCGAGGATCTACGACGGTCCGGACGAGGTGCAGAAGTTGTCGCTCGCGAAACGTATCCTCGGCGGGTACCAGCCGCAGTGATCGACGCACCGCGCTCCGTGCGCCCGGGTGAGGAGCTCGATCTCGACGCAGTCGGCGAGTACCTTGCCGCAATCGACCCCGGCCTCGCCGGCCCGTTGGAGCTCTCACAGTTCCGCTCCGGCGCCTCGAACCTCACCTACCTCGTGAAAGCCGGAGGCAGCGACGTGGTGCTGCGCCGGCCGCCGCACGGCCGCAAGGCGAAAAGCGCCCACGACATGGGGCGCGAGGTGCGGATGCTGAGCGCCCTTGCCGCCGTCTACCCCTACGTGCCCAAGGTCATCGCTTACTGCGAGGACCCCGCCGTCATCGGCAGTGATTTCTACGTCATGGAGCGCATCGAGGGCATCATCCTCCGCAAAAATCTGCCGGCCGGCATGCGGCTTTCCCGCGAAGAGGTTGCCGTCCTGTGCCGCAACGTCATCGACAAGCTGATCGAGTTGCACGAGGTCGACTACCGCGCCGCCGGCCTGGCCGACTTCGGCAGACCCGAGGGCTACGTCCGCCGCCAGGTGGAGGGCTGGAGCAAACGCTTCCGCGCGGCCCACACCCCGGACGCCCCCACCTACGAACGGGTCATGGAGTGGCTCGCCGAGAACCAACCAACCGAGGTCGGAGACTGCGTCATCCACGGCGACTTCCGGTTCGACAACGTCGTCCTCGACCCCCACAAACCCCTCGAAGTGATCGGCGTCCTCGACTGGGAGATGGCCACCATCGGCGACCCTCTGATGGATCTCGGCTCCAGCCTCGCCTACTGGATGCAGAAAGGCGACCCCTGGCTGCTGCGCCTGATGCGGGTCCAGCCCACCACGCTCCACGGCATGATGACCCGCGACGAGGTCGTCGACTACTACTGCTCCAAACGCGACCTCGAGATCGAGACGTTCGACTTCTACCGCATCTTCGGCATCTTCCGCCTGGTCGTCATCATGCAGCAGATCTACTACCGCTATTACCACCACCAGACCCGCACCAAACGCTTCGGCCGCTTCATCTACCTCATCAAGTACCTCGAGGGGTATCTGGGGCGGCTGATCGACCTCTCGCCGCAGTAATTGCCGTCTATTCGACGACGCTTTGCGGAATCGATGGCGGGGCGGGGGCAGGAAACAGAGAACATGGAGCCAACGGTCGGATTTGAACCGACGACCTAGTGATTACGAATCACTTGCTCTACCCCTGAGCTACGTTGGCGCGGACGGAACTCTAGCACTGGAGGGCGGAGGTGGCAATAGGCGCAAGCGTCGCGGGTCGATGCTTGATATTGGATGTTGGATGTTGGATGTTGGATGTTGGATATTGGATGTTGGATGTCAAGATTACCAACCAGAAAAGCGAATCCAATATCCAAGATCAAATCCCCGTGAAAAGCAGTTCATCCCTCCAGAGCTGAAGACCGAAGGACAATCCGATAGATCTCGGACGGCGCGAAGAGCCGCATGGGAGGGCCCCAGCGGCCGGCGCCGCGGCACACGACGTGGGTCATTGCGCCGACCCTGCGGACTCCGGCCATGTGCGGGAAGACGCGGCGCACGAGGTAGTGAGCAGGCCAGATCTGGGCGCCGTGGGTGTGGCCGTTGAGCATCAGACCGACGCCGGCGGCAGCGGCGGCATCCTCGTTGCCGGGCGTGTGCTGGAGCAGCACCACGGCCGAGTGTGGTGGGACGTCGACCAATGCCGCGTCGAGGTCGGCCACCATCTCGCCGGTCTGCCGACCTCCGCCGTGATCGGCGACCCCGGCGATCCACAGACCCGGCGAAACCTCGGCGGCCGCGTTGTCGAGCACGGTGAAACCGGCATCGCGCATGAGCTGCCGGGATCGCTCCGCACCCGCGTAGTACTCGTGGTTGCCGAGAACTGCGAACACGCCCTTCGAGGCCGTGAGTTCCCGAAGAACCGGCACGAGCCTCTCCACCGCTCCCGCGTCGGAATCGATGAGATCGCCGGTGACGACCACGACGTCCGGCCGCAGGTCGTCGATCTGCTGGATCACCGATCGCAGGCGGCGGGCGCCGATGAGGTTTCCGAGGTGAAGGTCGGAGAGCTGAACGATGACCAGGCCGTCAGCCTCGGACGGGAGATTGGGAAGCCGGAGGTCGAGGCTCACCGCACGCGGCCGAGAGTGACCGCCTACCCAGGCGACAACGGCGAGAATGAACGCAAGCCCGACGGCGGCCGTTCGCAGCCCCACCACCCAGGGTTTGAGGACGAGGCCGAAGACGGTCACGAGATCGACCAGGCCGAGGGCGGGGATCAGCAGGATGAGGACACCCATCCACACCGCACCGGCGTACTCGATCACGGTGCCGAGACCCGGTGCGCCGTGGTTGAAGAGAATTCGCCCGAGAGGATAGGAAATGTATCCAACCGCCATCACCACCAACAAGGCGCGGTGTCCCGCGGTGTTCGCGAACAACGGCAATGACCACAGCCGCCAGCCGACGTAGAGGTGAAACAGCAACCAGATGCCGAGAACCGTGGTGAAGAAGACCAGGAATCGCATGCGAGGCGTCATTCCCGGACGCGCCGTCGGGGAGGCACCGTCAGCGGGCTCTCCACTTCGAGGATCAAAATGAGCCGCACCACCCGTTGGTCGATGCGATCGATGCCTCGATCACACGGTATGCGGGCTGGTAGGCCTGCCGGTAGGCGGTACTGTGGTGAACCGGCGGATAGCCTTCCTCGGCCATCGAGCGGGCGAGTTCGTGGAGCTCCCTGCCAAGGTCCTTCCGATCATCCGTCTGCAGCCAGTGCACGACCAGATCGAGGGCGATACCCATCTGCTGCGGGTCGGCGCGCACGGCGTTCGCGGTGGCGACGAACGCTTCGACCAGGGCATCGTTCGAGAAGCCGTTGGCCGCGTAGGGTCGCAAGTTCACCCGAACCAGCATGGGATCTCCGCCGAGCGTGTCGCACCAGGCCTCAGCACCCATCGGGGGGCCCAGGTCGGCGAGCTCTTTGTCGAGGAAATCCGCCGCCTGCGCTCGATCGGGAACGGCGTGACCCGGCCCGAACATCGCCTGGTGGAGGAATTTGTAAAGATCGACCGCTTCGGCTTGCGGGTGGCTGGCGACGTCGAAGGCCAGCGCCTGGACCGCGTTCGCGGTGCCGTTGGTGGCCTCCGGCTCCGACCCGAACGACGGCTGCGCCGCCAAGGTCGCGATCACCACGGCCACCACGTACAGGGCGATGCGCCTCACACTTCGAGCCTTTTGACAAACGGCTCGTAGGTCATGAAGTCCGCGTGGTGGACCAGCCAGGCCTCGGTTGTCCGCGCCACCATGTTGCCCTCACCCGCATGGGTGGCGATGATGTGGCACACCGCATCGGGCAGACCGCATTCCATCGCCACCGCCACACCGGTAAAGGGATGGCGAAGGTACTTGCCGCGGGCGCTTGCACGACTGCCCCCGTCGCCATCGCTTTCGTACTCGAGCAACTTGCCGACGTCGGCAAGAATGGCGCCGGCGATCAAGACGTCCATGTTCACCGGCAGGGCATCGGCAAAAAATTCACCGACCGTGCGCCCGGCGTCGCGAGCCACGTGCACCACCGCCCTCTTGTGGGCCATGAACGTCACCGGGCAATCGGGGACCTTGAGGGTGAAGGGAATGCTCTCGAGGTCGGCCGGGGTCAGCGGCGAGTACTCGAACGCGCGCACCCAACAGTCGGTGGTCTTGTCCCGCAGATCCTGATCCTCGATCCACTCCAGTTCCGGCCAGATTCTCTGCACTTCGTCTCGCAGCATTGTGTCCTCCGCGGACAGAGAATAACCCGAGTCAAGGGGGATTTCACGAGCATCGGTCGGGACATGACTTTCAGAGACGTCCTTCCCGAGAGGAGCCACCTTCAACATTGATGGCCCGGAGCGCAATGGCAAAGTGAAGGGTCGAGTTTCCAACAATGTTGAAAATGGCACCTCCGCCGCACGCGCCCCTTTGGCACGCTCCCTTCAGGACTGATCTGCGCTATGCAATCTTCGGCTGCCTGGATGCCGGTGAAACCTGAAATCCGAAATCCGAAATCCGAAATGACGGGCCACAGGCCCGTCACAGCGACTCCCACGACACCACCCAGTCGACCTCTGAGAAGGTGTCGGAAAACGGCAGCTCGGGTCCACAGGTGCGCTGCACGGCGCCGCCTGTCTTCGTGATCAGGTCGAGCAGCCAGGATTGCTCGAGACCCCGCCAGTGGGGCTCGTCCCAACCGGTGTTGGTGGCTGCGACGCAAAAGAGCACCTGCCCGAGATCCGGGCTCGTGTAGACCCCCCCCACCACCGCCACGCCGCCGTCGGTGTTGATCAGGGTCCCGGTCTTGACGGCCACCGCACCCGCCCGCTTCGACGAGGCGAGCTTGGGAAATTTACGATTTGTCGCGCCGACGTCGCAGCCGATGACCGGCAGCAGATCGCCAGGTTCGAGCCCCAGCCGTCCCGATGTCTCGACGAACGCGCGCATGAGCCGGACCCCCGTCCGGGCCGTCAACCGGTTTCGGAGCTCTCCCGATGCGGACTCCAGCTCCAATGCAGCCGGAGCCACATCGAGACGCTGTTCGAGAAAGGCCTCGAGGCGCTGCGGGCCGCCAAGACCGTCCGCGATCCTCACGATGTCGTTGTTCGAATAGACGTTGAACCGCCGCAGCAGGACCGACAGCGGGTTCGAGCGGTGGACCGCCACCGGCACCCAGCCCTCCGGCGCACCCTTCCGGGTCGATCCGACGATCTCCACCCGCGGCGGGTCGGCAGGGTCCCAGCCCCGGCGGGCGCAGACAGCTTCCCACGCGGAACGGGTGGTCTTGTCCCACCGCCGAGGATCGAGCACCTTCCGCAAGCGACGCCCCATCATGTCGACCCGAACGCGCGGGTCGAGCACCCGTTTTTCGACCCCGTTTTCCCACCCGATCCAGAAGTCGCCGGCGATCGCCAATTCGCCCTCGACCCGCGTCAACTGCAGCCGGTTGAGCATGCGCGCGACCAGAAACGCGTTTTCCGCCTGGAAGTCGGGGTCGCCCCAGCCTTGAACCACCAGCGAGCCCACGAGCCGCCCCGACGCCTTGTCCCACTCGCCGTCAACACCGAAGACGGTCCGGTAGCGGTGATCGGGGCCGAGCCGTTCGAGGGCCCACAGCGAGGTCCCGACCTTGATCAGCGACGCGGGGTTGAAGGGGGTGTCGCCACTCCGGGTCGCCAGCACCGAGCCTTCGAAGGTCTCGGCGTGGTAGAGCAACTGATCGCGGTCGGCGGGCTCACATATCCGGACCGCACCCGTGCACATGACAAGCGCTGCAATGGCGAATCCGCCCACTGTCCGCTGCACGCTCAACATCAGTTCCCGTGCAACAGGCGGTCGGCCAGACCGGTTCGCAGGACATTGCCGGGATCGAGTTCCCTCTTGAAACGAGCGAATAGCTCGAGCTGTCCGTCGCGAAAGGTCTCACGGTAGAGCCCGGCCGGCAGGGCCGCGTCCTTGGCGGGGTAGAATCGTCCTCCCGCATCGACCACCGGGCTCGCGAGCTCGCGGACCATGGACCACAGATCGGCGCGTCGGTTGCGAGTCACCGGAAAGTCGAGGGCCAGCGAGAAACCGTCCACCGCGTGGCTCATCAGAAAGGGGTCCGGGCGGTGGCGTTTGAGGACCGCGAGAAACGACGGCATCCCGTGCTCGCGGCACACCTCGAGCTGGTTGCGGAAGACCTCCTCCGCGCGATCGGCGGGCACAAAGCTCTGGTGCTGGATGAGACCGCCGGGCAGATAGACCTTCTTCCAGTCCGGCACGTAGTCGAGGAGAAATGAGAAGGCGGCCAGCGACTGGCGGTAGGTGGTGTTGTTGCCGAAGGTGCTGCCGGCGAAGTACTTGGCAAAGTTGACGCCTCGCATCCCGGGGCGGTTGGTCAGCGGTTTCAAGCCGCGCCACATCAGCGATTTGGGGATGACACCGAAGAGGTTCGAAGGCAGATCTTGCGCCGCGGTGCTGAGATGCGCACCCGGTTCGCTGTCCTCTCCCTCGTCGAGATGGCGGGCGAAATGGAGCAGGCCGCGGCCCAGGTTTTTGCCGCGGGCAAACCCGTCTATCCAGCCGACAACGTACTCCCATCGATCCTTGGCCTCGTCGGTAAGGCGGAGCATGGTCTCGAGATCCGGCGCGGCGACCGCCCGCACCTCGACCAGCCCCGAACGAATTTTTTTGAGCTGGAGCCTCGCCCTCGTGATGATCCCGAGTTGGCCGAAGGAACCGATGACCGCGAAAAACAGATCACGGTCGCGGTCCGGCGAGATGGTACGGGCGCCGCCCTCCGGCAATGCCAGGTCGAATTCGATGCAGTGTTCTCCGAAGGTCCCGCGGTTCCAGTTGTTCTTGCCGTGCACGTTCATCGCGAGCGCCCCGCCGACGGTCGGTTCCATGGTGCCGGTGACCACCGGCGGCCACCACCCATGGGCAATCGCCATCCTCCACAATGCCCGCAGATTGACGCCCGGTTCGACATCGACCACCCCCGATTGGGGGTCCCACCGCAAGACCCTGTCCAGCCCCGACAGGTCGAGCACCACAGATTCCGCGCCGAGGGCGGCATCACCGTAGGAACAGCCCGCACCCCGCAGCGCCACCGGGATGCCCTCCGAACGCGAAAGCTCGAGCGCCTCGGCGACCCCCGTAGCATCTCGCGGCCGAAAGACGTAACCGGGAGCGCCAACGGCCATGCCCCAGCCCTCGACCCATTCGAGACGGCTCGTCAGGTTCACGGTCAAATTCCCAACCTGGTGAAGATCATCGACGGGATCGTGCGAATGACTGTCATCACCATCCGCCACCGCGCCGGCACGTAGGCTGTCACAACTCCACGACGCGCTTTGGCGAGAATGATTTCAGCCGCACGGTCCGCAGAGATCACCCAGAACAATCCTTCCCTGCCGCGCGTCATGGCGGTGTCTACAAAACCCGGTTTGATGGTGACCACCCGAACGCCCTTGGTCGCCACCCGGTTCCTCAGCGCTTCGAGGTAGGTGTGGAATGCCGCCTTCGAGGCACAGTAGCCGGGGTTTCCCGAACGACCGCGATCTCCGGCCACCGAACCGATACCGACGATGGTCCCGCGGCCGAGACGGGACATCCGGTCGGCGACCGGGTTGAGCCACGCCATCGCGCCGACCGCGTTGATCTCCATCATCTCGCGGTCCTTGCCCGTGTCGAATTCATCGGCAGCGACGGCCGGCATGACGCCGGCCGCATATATCACCAGGTCGAGGCCGCCGAGCCGACGCGCGATCTCGCGCACCAGACCGGGCACGTCGTCGATCGCACGGACGTCGTGCGACACTGCCAACGAGACGTCTTTGCCGGCGGCGGCATTGATCTCTGCGGCAACCCGCAGCAACTCCTGCTCGCGCCGGGCGACAATCGCCACCCGAGTGCCGTCGGCCGCCAACCGCCGGGCGACCGCTTCGCCGATCCCCGCCGAGGCGCCGATCACCAAGGCGTGCGAAAACTCAATGTCGCTCACGCGCTGTACCCCCTGGGTCATTATCCCACGGGCTCGATCAGGGCCAGCCGGAGCCGGCTTTTCTCCGCGGCCACCCGCTCGTCATACGCCTCGCCGCAGACCCGTTCCCGGAGAGCGGCCGACACCGCGAGCACCATCGGGTAGCCCTTCCACGTAAAACGTGCGCCGGTGGCCTCGTCGATCACTCGCCCGTCGGCGATCAAATTGCTGGCCTCGGACAGCGGGACACCGGCGAACAATTCCTCCAGACTCTGGATCAGGGCCTCGTCCTCCGGTTCGAGAAAGCGGACGCGGCGCCGGCTCTGGATGGCGACGTGATAGCTCGAGGGCACGTAGTAGATGCCATCGAGATCGAGGACCTCCGCCATCGCCACCAACCACCCGAATACCTCCTTGAGGAGACCGAGCCCCGGGTGTTTCTGCCCCGGCAGGGGCCGCCGGTAGGGACCGAAGTGGGCGCGCGGGTTCTGGAGCAGCAGCCACTCGACCACCAGAACCTGGCAACCCGGCACGACCCGCGAACCGCGGCTGAGTCTCAGCTCCAGCAACATTTCGGCGTTGTCCGGTTCGGAGTAGATGCGCACGGTATCGCCGACGGTCCCCGAGAGATCCAACACCACCGAAGGGTGTCGGAACCCCCGCAGCCGCATCTGGTCGAGCAGACCAAGCCGTTCCAGCATCAATTCGACCCCGTGCTGCGAAAAGTGCGACAAAAGCCTCGTGCGCAGGGGCGCCTCCGGCATGACACCGATGAGGTCCTCTTCGGAAAGGCTCCAGTTGAAGCCGCTCGGTTCGGCGGTGAGGTCCGACGGGTCGAGCTCGCTGTAGAGCCGGCGGAACCGCCGCAAAACCATCTCGGCATCGTCCGGCGTCTTTGCCACCTTGCCGCTGATCAGCCACGAAAAGAAGCGCGCGCTGTAGCGCCAGCTCCCGGACCCGTACCCACCGGCAAGCACCACTACCAGAGGTACCCGCCGCCGCGCCCGACGCACGATGTCGACGACCAGATGGTCGCGGCGAAACATCCCGTCGGCCGTTATCCGCCAGTTGCCGAGCGCGTCGTCCGCCGCGGGGTCGGTCCCCGCCAGATAGACCACCAACCCCGGGCGGACATTCATCATGACGTCCGGCAGGGTCTTGAGCAGCGTCCCGAGGTAAACTTCGTCGCCGACATCGGCGCCGAGGGCGATCGATGTGGAGGCCACCGCCACGGTTTCACCCCAGTGATCGTTGTGGACCGAATAGGTGTAGACGGTCGAATCGTGAGCGAAGATCTCTCGAGTGCCGTTGCCGTCGTGCACGTCGAGATCGACGATCAGAACCGGCTCCTTGAACCCCTTGGCACGGAGCCTCGCAACCGCCACGGCCACATCGTTGAAAATACAGAACCCCATGCCCCGGTCCCGCGCCGCGTGGTGGTAGCCGCCCGCGAGGTTGATCGCGACCGAGCGGCCCTGCAGAGCCAGTCGAGTGGCCTGGATGGTGCCGCCGACTGCCAGGCGCTGCATCCCCAGCACCTTCTGGACCTGGGCGTCGGAGACCCGCTCACCGAAGATCCGTTCGGTCAATTCGGGGTCGCGCCCCACCGCGTCGATGTAGTCCAGGTCGTGAACCCGCAAGAGGCTGCGCACGGCGGGCAGGCGCGGCGTGGAGATCTCGTCGCGGTCGAGCAGCCCCTCGTCGGCCAGAAAGCCCAGAATCTTCTCGCCGCGCGTGGGATCAACCGGGGCCGCGTCCACGTGGCCCGCGTAGACGTCGTGGTAGACGAACCGCACCTGCGGGGCCAGCCACCGGCGCCGCCATCGCCGCCAACGGCGGCGGATGCGGCGCGCGAAACGGACGACAACATTCGGTCGGTTGTTCGGCGGTGTTTCCTGCTCGACCATCGGATGAGGATAGCGGGAGAATTCGGAATTCGGAATTCGGAATTCGGAATTCCATCGCAACTCCTGCCGACTGGAAACGCCCGAGTGCTTGAGGAGAGACCACGTGCCTGGCTCCGCTCGGGAAACGCGCGCTGATACGTGCTACGTGCGGCGGAGGTGGCTCCCTCTGAAAGGCGTAGGCGGGTCGTTTACGGCCCGCGAGCGGGCGGCTCAGAGCTGCGTAACGGTGTATCCCTTCTGCCGCAGCATCTCGACGATGCCGTCGTCGCCTATCAGGTGCATGGCGCCCACCACGACCATGGCGTCGCGTCGACCCGCCAACAGCCCTTCGACGGCCGGCATCCAACTCCGATTTCGCCCGCTGATCAGCTTCTCGTAGAGTTCGGGGTAATCGTCGAACTCGTCGCCCATCATCCTCTGCACGTAGCCGGTGTCGCCGACCGACCACTTCGCTGCGAGCTCATCCAACACCGGAATCATGGTCTCGAGATCCGCCACGGTGTACTCGAGAAAGGCGAGGCTCTCCTCGGGCGTCAGATCCGCGAACAGTCCGACCTGGAAATCCACCGTTTCGAGGGCCGTCCTCTCCTTCCCGGCCTCCTTGGCGCGTTCCGAGAAGTGGGTGTCGATGCCCGCGGCCGGCGAGTATCCTGCTCGTTCCAACTCGAGCGACGCCAGAGTCAGCGCCGCCATCCACGGTTTCATGAATTGGAACATCCCCGACGGCATGCCTGCGGCATCCATCTTCCGACTGAAGTCGGACCATATGACCGGCCCGGCAACCTGCTCGAGAGTCTGCCCATCCCCCAGACTCCCGGCCTCGAGCATCTTGAGAGCTGCGGAGGTCATTTCATCGAGGTCGACCTCGAAGACCACCACCTCCGATCGATCGAAGGCCGCCTCGATCACCGCCGGCAAAGGGTAGGCGTCCTCCTTGAGGGCGTGCACCGAGCCCAGAAGGTAGACGACGGCGCCGTCCTTCTGCGCCTTCCACATGAAGACCGAACCCTCGTTCTCCCCCGCCGCCGCCAACGACGCCGCCAACACCACTCCGAATACAGCCCGAATGCACCTTGTTCTCATCCACCCTCCAAGACGCCCTAGTGTACCCAAACTAAAATTCAGAACACGACGCGGCCTGCCGCGTCGTGTTCTGAATTTTCATGCGTGATATCGTGTATCAACGGGCGCACAGCCCCCCGAGAGGAGAACCGATGTCCAATCCGACCGCAGTTTTTGAAACGTCCCTGGGCACTTTCAAGGCCGAGATCTTCGTCGACGAGATGCCGATCACCGGAAGCAACTTCGTCAAGCTCGCGAAGGACGGCTTTTACGACGGGCTGCACTTCCACCGCGTGATCAAGAACTTCATGATCCAGTTCGGCTGCCCCTACTCGAAAGACCCCGCGAGCTCGCGCGCCGGCACCGGCGGACCGCCGCACGGCACGATCGCCGACGAACACCTCGAGAGCGCGAAATTCACGAATGCGCCCGGCACGCTGTCGATGGCCAACACCGGCCGCCCCAACAGCGGTGGATCGCAGTTCTTCATCAACACCGCCAACAACGCCTATCTCGATTGGTTCAGCTCGGGAGCGTCCAAGCACCCGGTCTTCGGCAAGATCACCGACGGCATGGACGTGGTGAAAGCCATCGAGACCACCAAGACCGCGGCGGGAGATCGCCCGGTGACTCCGATCATGGTGAAACACATCCTCATCGAGGAATGATCGCCACTTCAGTTTGGAAATAACCCTGGGATCACGCGGTTTCCCAGTAAGTACGTTGAACGTTTTGAAATAGAGGACAACAATATGAGAATCGTTCGTTTCGCCGCCCTGGCCCTGACCGTTGTCTCCGCCATCACATTCCAGACCACCGCCCACGCCGCGGGGAGCATTCCGAGAAGTTCCTTGCCGGGAGTCAAATCCGTTGACACCGTGCAACGGATGGTGATGCCCGTGGTCGATGTGGCCGAGCTTCTGGCGGAAGACGCGGCGAAGGAGGACTCCGGCGCTGTCGCACCGACCCGATTCGCGACGGCAATACCCGTCGTGTACGCGCCCACGTCCGCCGGGACCTGGGAGACACTGGACGATGGTTCGAAACTGTGGCGGCTGCGCATCTCGTCGCCCGGCGCCCTCAGCCTGAACCTGGGAATCGAGAAATTCGATCTCCCGGCCGGCGCGACGTTCTGGATCCACGACGCCGACGGAGCCCACGTCCAGGGGCCCTACACCGCGAAGAACCGAAATGCAGCCGGGGGGCTGTGGACAGCGGTGGTTCTGGGCGACGAGCTGGTTGCCGAGCTGCACCTGCCCGCCGGATCAGACGCGGACCTCGAAATTTCTTCGGTCAACCACGGCTACCGGTTCTTCGGTGAAGACCCCGCGAAGGCAGCCGACAAACGAGGGTCCTGCAATATCAACGTCGTCTGCCCCGACGGAGATCCCTGGAGAAGCCAGATCCGCTCGGTGGCGCGGATCACGATTTCCGGAATGTTCGTGTGTACTGGACAGTTGATCAACAACACCGCACAAGACGGCACGCCCTACTTCCTCACCGCCCAGCATTGTATCGAGGCCTCGAATGAAGCGCCGTCGGTGGTTGCATACTGGAATTACGAGAGCCCCGGGTGCAACGATTTTGCCGGTGGCAATCTGAGTCAGAACCAGAGTGGCAGCACCTGGGTCGCCTCCGACCCGCTCGAGGGAGGCGCAGGAACCGATTTCACCCTCGTCGAACTGGACCAGAACCCCGACCCCGCCTGGAACCTCTACCTGGTGGGTTGGGACGCGCGCGAACAGATCCCGAACTCGACGACGACGATTCACCACCCGAGCGGGGATGAGAAGTCCATCAGCTTCGACCTCGACCCGCCCACCATCACTGCATACGTCGAAGACTCGCCCGTGGCCGACGGGAGCCACTGGCGGATCGCCGATTGGGACCAGGGAACCACCGAGGGTGGCTCCTCGGGCGGTTGCCTTTACGACGACTCCAGCAAGCGCTGCGTAGGAACTCTCTCGGGCGGGTTCGCCGCGTGCGGGAACGACGACCCCGATTGGTACGGCCGCACCACGAAGCAGTGGACCGGCGGCGGCACCGACGCCACCCGTCTCTCGACCTGGCTCGACAAGGCCAACACCGGGGCCCTGTTTCTGGATGGCAGAAACGCCGAGGGTGCCGCGGGTGATAGTTTCACCTGGCTGATTCCGGCGGTGGCATCGGCGCCCGGCGTCGAACCCACCTACTGGAGCTCGCAGCTGGCGGTCGTCAACCCGACCACCGCGAGCAGGTCGGTGTCCCTCTACTTCGTCGCCAAGCAGCAGGCCTGGCCCGGAGTGCTGTTGAGCGGCCCTCACACGGTCGCCGCAAACGGGTCGCTCTACCTCGAGGACCCCCTGGCAGCAGTGGCGCCTGATTCCGGGCTTTTGTACGCCGTCGTCGATGGTGACGGCACGGCCGTATTCGTCCGCACCTCCACGCCCGCTGCCGGCGGCGGCAGCTACGGCCAGGGGCAGCCCGGAATTCTGTTGAATTCGAGCACCGCGGTGACCGAGCTGATTCTGCCGCTGGCCAACTCCGCTCCGGGCGTCGTCCGGACCAACATCGGGTTCGCCCGAACTGCAACCGGTGCGTTTCAGGTCAGGGTTCAGATCTACTCGAGCACCGGTACGTTGCTGGCGCAGAAGGACTACTCGCAGGCGGCCGCGTGGCGGCAGGTGAACGACGTCTTCACAGACATGGGGATCGGCGGGCAGAGTGTCGAGGGCGGCTGGATCCGGGTCACCCTGATCAAGGGCTCGCCGCCGTACTGGACCACCTATGCCACGGTCATCGACGCCTCCACCGACGACCCGACCTACGTGCTGCCGGTCGCACCTTAGATAATTCTCTTTTAATTTTGAATTTTGAATTTTGAATTTCGATCCGCACTCCTCCATTTTCGGGGGAGTGACGGGTCGGGATCGAATACTCCAAAATTAAACGCGATGAGAACGCGACCAAAATAGGTCGCCCTGTCGCCGTGCCGGGATTGCCTGGTAACGCCAACAACGCTGTTGCCCGTGGAAGCGAGTTGGGAAAGTCAATTCAAAATTGAGAATTCAAAATTCAAAATTGGCGAAGGACGCGCTCAATCCAGATTGAGCGCGTCCTTCGCCAGCTGCTTCGCGTACTCCAGGTCCTCGGGCAGATCGGTGTTTTCCACCACGTGCCACTCGACCTTGTGCTTCGCGCACAGCGCCTCGAGTCGCTGCCACAGGTCGCGGTGGGAGACGGGCTTGCCCTCGCGGGTCTTCCAACCCCTCTCCCGCCACCCTGAGACCCACGAAGTCGCGCCGTCCTTGAGGTAGTCCGACACCGTGTAGAGGTGGACCCGGACCGGCCGTTTGAGCTGTTCGAGACCCGAGACCGCGCTCAAAATGTGCATGCGGTTGGGCGAGGCGCCTTCGACCCGATCGCTCAGGCCTTTTTCAGAGTCCGCAAACCGCATAACGACGCCCCACGATCCGGCCTTCTTCTTTCCGGAGTATGCCGCGGCGGTGAACAGGTGGACCGCTTTCTGGTCATCGATGGGCAGGGGTGCGCGCGGAATGGCAGCCGAGGCCAGTTCGTCGGCGACCTCGTTCCAACGGTCGCCGGCGTGCCCCTTGACCCAACGCCAGGAAACCTCGTGGGTCTCGAGCGCCGCCGACAGGGCCTCCCACAGATCGCGGTTCTTGACCCGTTGCTTGCCGGCGGTCTTCCATCCGTTGGCCCGCCACTTCGGGAGCCACTCGGTGATGCCCGTGCGCAGGTAGGTGGAATCGGTGTGGAGTTCGACCTGGTGCGGGGCGTCGAGCGCCCCCAGAGCCTCGATCGCAGCCGTGATCTCCATGCGGTTGTTGGTGGCCTCTTTCTTGCCGCCCGAGAGCTCGATCGGGTCGCGGCCCGGATACAGCAACACCGCGCCCCACCCCCCCGGTCCGGGGTTGGGCCGGCACCCGCCGTCGGTGTAGATCACCACACTCGGTAAAGCAGCGTTCATCGGAAGCGACAATAGCAGAGGCGTTTCACGCCGCAATAATTTTGAATTATGAATTTTGAATTTTGAATTTCGGCGCCAACACCCACGTCTTCCGCCGGGTTGGACTCAATATTGATAACTCTGAAGGTGGGCCAAGGCCCACCCTACGAGCCCGCTCGAAATCAGGGTCCGACGTAGGGTGGGCCTTGGCCCACCTTCAGATCCGCTGCGGGTGGGTGGACCCTGACTTTGAGCCAACGCAGCCCATGATGGTGTCTTGAAAAGAGCGATTCAAAATTAAGAATTCAGTCCGTTCGTTTGCTTCGCTTGTCGACCCCCATCATCTTGACGAGGAAGGCCACCAACCAGGGAGCGTGGCGTTCGAGGAAGACCAGGATCTTGCCGTGGCCGGTGATCACGGCGACCCGTTTGCGTTTGATGATGCTCTTGACGATCTGTGCGGTCGCCTTGTCGGTGTCGACCGAAAGCCATGCGGGAACCGGGTCGCGATTCGATTCGCTGTACTGTCCCTCATTGTCCACCTGGCGGATCTCGGAGTCGACGAAGCCGGGCGCGATCAGGGTGACGGCGACACCGTACTTTGCCATCTCGCCCCTCAGCGAACCGGCGAGCGCGCGCACCGCGTGCTTTGACATCGCGTAGGGCGAGCTGATCGGAAGGGTCAGATAGCTCATGACGCTGCCCATGATCGCGAGACTTCCACGGCTGGCGATCAGGGCGTCCCTGGTGGCATGGACCGTTCGCAGCACGCCGAAGACATTGGTCTCGAACTGCCGGCGGTAGTCCTCGAGGGTGAGCTTGTGGACCGCCCCGGCGACGCCGAAGCCGGCGTTGGCGACCACGTAATCGATCCGTCCGAGTTCCTCGAGCGTCTGAGCGACCGCGGCCTCGAGGTCGCCGTCGACGGTCACGTCGCAGCGAAGGCACAAGGCCCTCCGGCCGCGGGCGCGGATTTCAAGGGCCAGGGCCTCCAGCCTTTCCCAGCGCCGGGCCAGCAGCACGACGTCGGCGCCCCGCCTCGAAAACTCACGCGCCATCGCGGCGCCGATCCCCGACGACGCTCCGGTGATGAATGCGACCCTGCCGTTGAGTTTTTTCATGAGCCCCCCGAGCGCATTGTAACTGCGTCGGGATCCAAGCTTCGCAGGCTTGCAGAATGCGGATGTTAGATATTGGATGTTGGATACATCGCATCTCGGTCCGTTTCACCCTCGGGATTCACCGGATGCGGTACATATCCAAGATCCAAAATCCAATATCCAAAATCCAATATCCGAGATCCGAATATCCAAGATCCGATATCCAAGATCCACGACACGAACCCTGACCTTTACCCCGGATCAGCTTCATTTTCACTCGGCCAGCCCTTAACCGACGAATGCCACCGCCGTATACTCTTCCGGTGCGAATCAAAAGCAGGGAGCAGTCATGACCACATCACGCAGAGACTTCGTTCAGATGTCCGTTCTCGCCGGCGGCGCCGTCGGTCTCGGGTTGGCATCACAGGCTGACGCCGAATCCGCGGGCACTGGAACAGCAACAAAGAAACTGAAGATCCTGGTGCTCGGCGGCACCGGCCTCATCGGCCCGCCGATGGTCGAGTTTGCCGTAGCGCGCGGCCACGAGGTCACCCTCTTCAACCGCGGCAAAACCAATGCCGAGCTCTTCCCCGGTTTGGAGAAACTCAAGGGGGACCGCAACGACGATCTCGCGTCGCTCGTGGCGCAGGTCGAGGCAGGGCGGCGTTGGGACGCGGTCATTGACAACACCGCCTCGATCCCCCGCTGGGTCACTGCGACCGCCGGCCTCCTCTCCGGAGCGGCCGCCTATTACCTCTACACCTCGTCGATCTCGGCCTACGCCGACTCATCGACTCCGGGAGCCGACGAGACCGCGGCTGTCGGCACGATCAGCCCCGAGGACGAGGCCAAGGTCATGACTCCCAAGGACATCACCGGCGACAACTACGGCCCGCTCAAGGCCCGCTGCGAGGCCGAAGCCCGCAAAGCCTTCGGCGACGACAAGACCTGCGTCGTTCGACCCGGTCTGATCGTCGGCCCCGGCGACTATTCCGACCGCTTCACATACTGGCCGGTCCGTATCCATGAGGGCGGCGAGGTGATGGCGCCGGGAAACCCCACCGACCCGGTCCAGTTCATCGACGGGCGCGACCTCGGCGAGTGGTACATTCGGCTGGTCGAGGAAGGCACCACCGGGACCTTCAACGGAGTGGGGCCGCGCTCGCCCATGAGCATCGCGGGAATGTTGTACGGAATCCGGGCGACCGTCGACAACGACATCTCCTTCACCTGGGTGCCCGCGGATTTCCTCGAAGAACACGAAGTCCAGGCGTGGATGCACATGACCGTGTGGGTCCCGCCGATCGGAGAGTACGCCGGTTTCAGCGCCTCCAACATCGACCGCGCGATCGCCGCCGGACTGACCTTCCGTCCCCTCGCCGACACCGCGGTCGCCACGATGGAGTACTGGAACTCGCTGCCCGCAGAAAAGCGCGAAAGCCCACGGGCGGGTTGTCCTGCCGAGCTCGAGCAGAAGGTCCTCAAAGCGTGGCACGCCAAGGAGAAGGGGTAGCGAATTCGGAATTCGGAATTCGGAATTCGGAATCGCCGCCACCCCCACCGGGAGCAATCCCAGCTGAGTGGGGAATCGTGAGTTTCGACGATGGCACTTCGTTTGTGGCGGAGGGAACTGAGATGACAATCCGAAATCCGAAATCCGAAATCCGAAATTTACTTCCGGCGTGATTTGATGGCTTTCCTCAACCGCATCGTCGCCGTTGAAAAGAACGAGGTCGGGCCCATGCTGTGGGCGGCCCTCTACTACTTCCTGCTGCTCGCGGCCTACTTCGTGATCCGGCCGATCCGGGACGAGATGGGCGTCGAGGGGGGCGTCCGCAACCTGTCGTGGCTCTTCCTCGGCACGCTGATCGGGATGTTGCTGGTCCATCCCCTCTTCACCGCCCTGGTGTCCCGCCTCCCGCGCCGCTTGTTCATTCCCGCGGCCTACGGTTTCTTTGCGATCAACCTCATCGCCTTCTGGTATGCGTTTCACGCCCTTTCCGGCACTTCGGAGGTCTGGGCCGGCCGGGTCTTCTTCATCTGGACCAGCGTCTTCAACCTCTTCGTCGTCTCGATTTTCTGGTCGCTGATGGCCGATCTCTTTCGGCCCGAACAGGCCAAGCGGCTGTTCGGCTTCGTCGCGATCGGCGGCACCGTCGGCGCCGTCATAGGTTCGACGGTGACCGCTTTTCTCGCCGAGCGCATCACCCCAACCAACCTGCTGCTGGTCTCGGCGACCCTGCTCGGTCTGGCCATGGTGGCGGCCCACCGGCTCATGAAGACCGCCCCCCGGTCGGATGCCGGCCAATCTCCGGTCGCCGAGTCCGAGGCGGACCGACCGGTGGGAGGCAACATCCTCGACGGGATCCGCACCGCGCTGTCCTCTCCCTATCTGCTGGGGATCGTCGGCTACATGCTGTTCTACACCATCACCGCGACCTTCCTCTACTTCCAACAGGCGGAGATCGTCGAGGCCGGTTTCAGTGAACGCGCCGCTCGCACCGTTTTCTTTGCGCGCGTGGATCTTGTCGTCAACGCGCTGGCTGCGGTCATCCAGATATTCTTCACCGGCCGGATCGTCCGCCGCATCGGGATCGCGCTGGCGTTGGCCGCCCTTCCCCTGATCTGCATCGGCGGCTTTGTCGCAGTTGGCCTCGCACCCACTCTGATGACGATCGCCGTGGTCCAGATCCTGCGCCGTTCCGGCAACTACGCCATCTCGCGCCCGTGCCGGGAGATGCTCTACACGGTTCTGCCACGCGATGCAAAATACAAGGCGAAGAATTTCATCGATACCTTCGTCTACCGGTTCGGCGACCAGACGGGAGCCTGGTCGTACGACGGCCTGGCCTATCTGGGTTTCGGCGCCGCCGCCATCTCCATGATCGCCGCTCCGATGTCGGCGGTGTGGCTGGTGCTGGGGCTGTGGCTCGGCCGCCGTCAGCTCGCGATGGTCAGGGCGAGTTCAGGTCCGCAAACGACTCCGGACGAAGGTTGACAGCACGCGCAAAGCCCGCCACCAGGCGACCGCGCTCGAACTGCAGTTCGTAGAGATAGAAATCGCCGAGCATGAAGGTGCGTTCTGAAGTCGGGAAGCGATCGATGTAGGCAGCGCGGAGACGAGGGTATTCCTCATCCGTCCGTTCAACCTGGCGCACCGTCCCCGAAATCGTGACCCTGACGACCTGCAACGGGTCGCCGTCCGATTCGTCAGCGCCGTGAATCATGAGACTGAAGGGCGAGCCCGTCTGCAGACCGCGGCTGTGTTTCGCCAGATCAGATGCGTGAATGAGGACTGCCTGAAATCCGTGACCGACCACAAACGGTAACAGTCCGACGTAAGGTTCGCCCTCGACGAGGACTCCGAGCGACAGCACCCGAACTTCGGTCAGCAGATGTCGGAGTACTTTCCGGTCTTCGGTTTTCATTGCGCCTCCAACACCGTACTTTACAGAATCCACGACTTACGCCCCTCCGGGGCTTTGTAATCTTTTTTCGCTCGGCTCCCGGGGCTCACGCCCCGGGCTATATTCTGTCGCCGCTCCGCGGCTGGGAAACGGCCCGCGTGCGGCGGAGATGCCATCTTCAATAATGTTGGACTCACGACTCTCTCCGTCGGCAGAACGAACCGGGCCAACAATGTTGAAGGTGGCTCCTCCCGGGAAGAACACGCAAAAAGCCAATCTCCGTCTACAATTTCCCGCATGGCAAAGAAACATCAACGAATTCGCGTCATCTCCCCGAACGAGGAGCGGGCTTCGAGCCTCGAGCGTGAGCTCGAGGCCTCCGGATTCGCCGTTGACGCAAAGCCCTTCGAACCATCGACTCTGAAGATTCTTGCCGACGACCCTCCCGACGCCATCGTCATCGACCTCGGCCGACTCCCCTCTCACGGACGTGACGTCGGGGTCGCGGTGCGCACCCGCGCCGGCACCCGTGCCGTCCCACTGGTGTTCGTCGACGGCGACCGCGACAAGATCGACCGCACCCGCAACCTGCTCCCCGACGCGGTCTATACAACGACCGAAAAATTGGTGGCGTCCGTTCAAAAAGGCATGGCGAACCCTCCCGGGAACCCCGTTGTACCGGCTTCGAATCTGGCCGGTTACTCGGGGACCCCTCTCCCGAAAAAACTCGGCATCAAGCCCGACTCGACCCTCGCCCTGGTCAACGCCCCCACCGATTTCGAGTCCACCCTGGGCGGCCTCCCCGAAGGAACGACAATTCGAAGAACCCTTCGCCCCGGAGCCGACGTGACATTGTGGTTCCTGGACTCGCTGGCAACCCTCGAGAGCGGCATCGCGGAGATGGCCGCGGTCGCCGGCGAAGGCCGTTTGTGGATCTGCTGGCCGAAAAAGGCCTCGGGCATCGCGACCGATGTGACCCAGGTTCAGGTCCGAAACACGGGCCTCGCGGCCGGCATCGTCGATTTCAAGATCTGTGCGATCGACGCGACCTGGTCGGGACTCTGTTTCACGAAACGCAAGGCGTAGTATTGCAGCGAAGTGGACGGGGAGGAAAAAGTGGATTTCACAGGCAAGACCGCGCTCGTGACCGGCGGCTCGCGAGGTATCGGCAAGGCGGTGGCTGAAGCTCTGGCGGAGCGAGGCGCTCGCGTGGCCATCAACTACCTCTCCAACAAGGAGGCGGCCGTCACGACCCTGGCCTCCATGGCGGGAGGACCGCACGTCGCGATCCAAGCGGACGTGTCAGACCCCGCCGCGGTCGAGCGTTTGTTCGAGGAGGCGGTCGCCGCTCTCGGCAGCATCGATATCGCGGTCAACAACGCCGGCATCTTCCGCTACCACCGGATCGACGAGGTCGAGTTCGACGAGTGGCAGAGTTCGTGGAAAGAGGTCCTCGACACCAACCTCGTCGGCCCGGCCAATGTCTGCTATCACGCCGCGCGCCACATGATGGAAAACGGGGGCGGCCGCATCGTCAACGTGTCTTCCCGCGGCGCCTTCCGGGGCGAGCCCGAAGGTCCGGCCTACGGCGCCAGCAAGGCGGGGCTCAACGCCATGAGCCAGTCGCTCGCGCAGCGGCTCGCCCCTCACAACATCTTCGTCGGCGTTGTCGCGCCGGGTTTCGTAGAGACCGAAATGGGCGCCAGGGTCCTCGACGGCCCGCTCGGCGACTCGGTCCGCGCCCAGAGCCCACTCAACCGGGTGGCGAGACCCGAGGAGGTGGCCTACGCGGTTCTCTTCCTGGCGTCCAAGGGTTCCGAGTTTTCCACCGGCACCATCATCGACGTCAACGGAGCTTCCTACTTGAGGAGCTGACTCATCGCTTGACGGTCCACACCATCAAGACCGCCAGCACCACCGAAAAGACCGCGCCCGAGAAGAAAACGGCATCGATCCCGGCAATGCGATGCACACCTGCCATGATCGGCGGGCCCAGGGTCTGGCCGAGCCGCAGGACGGTCCCGTTGAGCGACATCACCGCCCCGCGGCGATCGTCCGGCGCCACCTCCGCCAGCAAGACCTGGACCACCGGGATCGTGGTCGCAAAAGCAAAACCGAGCAGCGCCGCAGGCGCAGCCAGAGCCCACACGGTCCAGGCGAACGGAATCAACGCCAGACCGGCGGCGAATACCGCAAACCCCAACCTCAGGACTACCGTTTCACCGAGACGGCGGGCCAACCGCCCGAGGTTGGCGGACGTCACCGCAGTGGAGATCGACAGCCCGGCCATCACCAGACCGATCTCGAATGGCGATGAGTCGAACTTCCCAGCCATCAGAAACGGCAGAAACGTCACGTAGGCACCGTAGAGAAGAATGAAGATAGCGGTGCTCGCAAAGAACAGGGCCAGCACCTCCCGACGGCGAATGATGCCCCACAAGCCACCGAAATATTCCCGCAGGTTCGCGCGCTGTCCGCGCGGGGCGACGTGGCGGAGGCGTTGATACACCAGAACCGCCACCGGGATCGCAAGCAGCGAGAGGGCGAACGGGGCCGACCAGGCGAGCATGGCGAGTGCGCCGCCGATCGCCGGGTAGACCGCGGTGCCGATCGAAAGCACGCTGGCGTTGAGCCCCATCGCCGTCGTGCGTTGACGGCCGTTGAACAGATCGCCGATCAGGGTCACGTTGATGGACCCGACCGGGGAGGCGCCAACGCCCTGCAGGACCCGCAGCGTAATCAGCGCCGGGAGGGTGGTGGCAAAGGAACACGCGACACCGGCGACGGCAAAAAGGACCAGCCCAGGCAACAGGATGCGCAGCCGACCGTAGCGGTCGGCCAGGATTCCGGCGAAAGTGGTGAGCACGACACCCGGGAGGGTGAATGCCGTGATCAGCAACCCGACCTCTCCGGCCGTCACATCGAGAGTGGCGGCGATACGCGGCAGCGCGGGCGCGATCGACGCGACGCCCAATACCGCCATCAAAGTCACCCCGAAAATCGCCTGCAACTCGGGACTGCGGTACTCGGCCTTCCGCTCGCCGACGGCATCGAATGGAACCTGGTTGCTCACGTCCCGAAGAGCTTACCGCGACCCGGAGTCAGACGGATATCGGAGATTGAAAGACAGCGGCGAACTCGAAACAAATCGGCCCCGAATGTGTTTCCATGGATGAAGGAGAGTTCATGAACAGATCCCGTTCGGTCGCGTTACTCCTCAACGGCCAGTCGACGGTCGAAGGCGCCGGCGTCCGGCTCAAGCGGGTCTTCGGTTTTCCCGAGGTCCCCCGGTTCGACCCGTTCCTGTTGCTCGACGACTTCGGATCCGACAACCCCGACGACTATATCGCCGGGTTTCCGTGGCACCCGCACCGGGGCATTGAAACCGTCACCTACATGCTGTCCGGTGAGGTCGAACACTCTGACAGCCTGGGGAATGAAGGCGTCATCGGCGCCGGCGATGTGCAGTGGATGACCGCCGGCAGAGGCATCATCCACCAGGAGATGCCGCGTCGGGTCGATGATGACCTGCGCGGATTCCAGCTCTGGGTCAACCTTCCCGGGGTGGCGAAGATGACGGCTCCCCGCTACCGGGAGGTGCCCGAGGCCTCGATTCCGGCGGTCTCTCCGCACCCGGGCATGACGATCAAGGTCATCGCCGGCGAAATGGTGGGAGTCCGGGGCCCGGTACAGGACGTGTCCGTCAAACCCGTGTATCTCGACATCACCCTCGAGGGCGGAGCCGATATCGAGCACCCGACGCCCTCCAACCATACAGTCTTCGTCTACGCCGTTTCCGGAACCGGAACCGTGGGTCCGAACTCGGCGCACGAGTTGCGCGCCGGCCAGCTGGCTTTGTTCTCCCCCGGTGGTTCGGTGACCGCCGCCGCCGGCGAGCGGCCCTTCCGTTTTCTTCTGGTCTCCGGCCGGCCGCTCGGTGAACCGGTGGCGTGGAGCGGGCCCATCGTCATGAACACCCGTGAAGAGTTGGCCGAGGCGTTTCGCGACTATCAGGAAGGGAGGTTCGTGACCGAGGGCCCTTAGCCGGAGGCGTCAGCCTTTCACGATCCACCCTTTGCGACCGAGCAGGGCGCGGAGGGTGTCGCGGTGGTCTCCCTGAATCTCCAGGTGGCTCTCACCCATCGTCCCTCCGGAACCACAGGCCTTTTTGAGCTCTCCGATCAGTGTCTTGAGAAAGTCGCGATTCTTCGGCAGACCCTCGACGACCGTCACCGTCTTTCCGCGCCGGCCGGCCTTCTCGATCCGCATCCGCACCGTGATCTTCTCCGGCACCCGTTCCTCGACCTCCACCGCGCACACACAGCTCTTCTGCGGCCAGCCGCACTTGGGACACACGCGACCGCCGGCGGTTGAATACACGGTGTTCGGTCTTTTCGGTGACATCAGATGCCGGTCATTCCGATTCTTCTTCTTCGGACGTTTTGTCGTCGACCGAAGGCGGCTTCATCTCCCACAAGACGTTGATGATCTTCCACTCGCCGTTGACCTTTCCGATCTGAAGATAGTCGACCCAGTCGCGCGCCACCGCCTTGACCACTGCGGCATTCCCATACACGTCGAGCACGGTGATCTCGGCCTGCCGCTCCTCGACCGGGACTTTCGTGCCATAGCCCTTCCGGGTGAACTGGATCAATGTCAACGCTGACATCGAGTCGACGCGGTCCCACTTTCCATCCGGGTCGACCCGGACGATGCGTTTTGCAAGATCGGGGTGAAGCGCCCTCTCCATCCGTTCCGCGTCCCCGGTATACCAGCCCTCGAGATAGTCAAGAGCCGTTGCCGTGATGGCTGCCTGGTCTTCGGGAGTGCCCGCAAAACCGGACACACCCGCCAGAAGCACGGCGATGATCAGGAATGATCCACGGATTCTGTTGTTCATGACCGCTCCTCCTTTGGAGTGCATCATACGGGTCCGGCACCTGAGGGTTGCCTGCAGAGGCGCGGAAACCCCCATTTTGGCTTCATCCGTACCGGGAAACCGACCCCGGTGCGATGTGGTGTTGCATTTACACCTTATTTATGCCATTCTGGATACCCGGACATCGTCCACGGTTCGGGCGGAAACGGAGATCGATAATGGAAACCATCTCTGAACAGCAGATGTCGCCGACTCCGATCGTGATGGATGCCCTGCCCGACGATCGGAGACAATGGCCCCGCAGCGCCGGCGCGGCCCACGAATCACTGTTACGGGAACTGAATCGGTGGAGCCGTGACAACGACTGGCCATCGACAATGAATTCGTGGATCGCCGAGGAGGCGGTTCGGCGCACCTTCTGACCCGGCACGTTCCGTTCGATCATGGTTGGGTGATCACACTGGAAACCGCTGCAGGTCAGTGACTTGAACACACCACTCCAGAGTGGGTCACCAGTTCGACAGTTGTCAGTTGTCAACACCTGATGACTATCGAACTGTTCACACCCGCTCTTCGTTGGGCAGAGACAGTTTGGGTTCTCGAACGGCTTCCTGCGGCTCGTCGGCTTCCGCGAGGCTCTGGGCCGGTTTGGCCTTCTCACACAGTTTTCGCCATTCGGCCTCGCAGACCAGCACTGCATTGCCGTGAATCCCCATGATCAGCAGCGGCCCGAGTCCGGTGCACACCTGGTTCATGACGAAGTGGAACTCGTTCTGAGCATCGTTGATCGGGACTCGCTGCATCGTCATATGCCAACCTCCTGTTGCTTCGCCACGACGGTTTGATCTTCCGTGCCCGGTTCAAGGTCGAGCTGTACCCTGACGGCATTTCGAACGGCCGACCGGATTCCTGGATCTTCGATCGACCCGATTCTCGTCGACAGCCAGCTCTTGGGGATCGTCCGAATCTGATGAGCCATGAGGACGGAGGGAGAATCCAGGTCGGTTGTTTCGGACGGCAGGGACGCTTCGTTGGGGTAGATCCGGCGCCCCTTCTTCAGACCGGCGAGGGGCAGCACCGTCACCATCGGCAAGGCCTCGTTTGCAGACTCGCGCGACATCACCAGTACCGGCGGCTGATCGACCCTCTCCCCGCCCCCGTCCGGCGTGGGTTCAACCATGAACACCGACCACTGCAACGGTTGCCGGTTCATGGGTCCCCACTGTCGCCTCGCACATCGCCACCCTCGATTCCCTTCATCGACCGGTGGATATCGGCCAGGAAGATCGAGTCAGAGGCTGCAGACCTGAAGGCCCCGGCCAGTTGTTCTTCGTGGGCGCGGCGGACGCGATCGGCCAGCGCCTGTTCGACGAAGGCGCTGTAGGACGGCGCCGCACCGCCCTTCACCACCGTTCGGACTCGGTCGATGAGGTCTTCCGGAAGCGAGTAGGTGACTTTTTGCATCCTGCGTGACGACATTTTCGGGTTCCAAATTGTATTGTATAAAAGTATTGCTGATTTTTCAATACAGATATTCCTCCCTGTGAATGACGCCGGTTTCGAAGCGGTCGTCCTTACCGACCCGGGCCGGGACGACCTGTCTCTCGACGGGGAAGTGGGTGTGCGTCCAGCACTCCTGTCGTAAACTGGCCGCGGACAGAGCCATGGCCCACCAGACGGTCAAAAAGAGCTACCTCGATCTCGCCGACCGGATCAACCGGTTTCCGCAGGGAGCTCCGCCCTCGGACCTGCTGTTCCGGATACTCGAGCTCTTGTTTTCCCGGCGCGAGGCCGAACTCGTGGCGCAGCTCCCCATCAGACCATTCACCGTCGACAAAGCGGCCGCGATCTGGAAGACGGGCCTCGGCGAAGCCCGGAAGAGTCTTGACGAACTCGCGAGCCGGGCGATCCTGGTCGATATCGAGTCAGAACGCGGCACCACCTATGTGTTGCCTCCTCCAATGGCCGGGTTCTTCGAGTTTTCGATGATGCGGGTCCGCGACGACCTCGACCAGCAGCTCCTGTCGGAGTTGTTCTACGAGTACCTCAACGTCGAGGAGGACTTCATCAAGGCGCTCTTCACGACCGGCGAAACCCAGCTCGGACGTGCCTTCGTGGCCGAGGCCTCTCTGCCCGCGGACGGCGCCCTCGAAGTGCTCGACTTCGAGCGCGCGACCTGGGTGGCGGAGAGCGCCAGCACAATCGGCGTCGGAATGTGTTATTGCCGCCATAAGATGCAGCACCTGGGACGCGCCTGCGAGGCGCCGATGAAAATCTGCATGACATTCAACACCACCGCGTCGTCGCTGACACGGCACGGTGTCGCCGACCGGATCGACGCGGAGGAGTGCCTCGATCTGTTGGCCCAGGCGCGCGATTCAGGGCTGGTCCATTTCGGCGAGAACGTCCGGCAGCGGGTCAACTTCATCTGCAACTGCTGCGGTTGCTGCTGCGAAGCCATGATCGCCGCCCGTCGTTTCGGCCACCTCCATCCAGTCCACACAACCAACTTTCTCCCCGAGATCGACGCCGACAGCTGCACCGGCTGCGGAAAATGTGTTGCGGCGTGCCCGGTAGAGTCCATGACTCTGGTGTCGGCCAACGATCCCGCCCAGCCCAAACGCAAACGAGCCAGCCTGGTCGAAGAACTGTGTCTGGGTTGCGGTGTGTGTGTTCCCGAGTGCCCCGAGGCCGGGATCTCCCTCATCCCACGAAGGGAACGGGTCATCACCCCGGTTGACTCGACGCACCGCACAGTCGCCATGGCAGTCGAAAGAGGCACCCTGCAACACCTGGTATTCGACAACCATGGCGTCGCCAGCCACCGCGCCATGGCGGCGATACTCGGCGCGATCTTGCGGCTGCCGCCGGTCAAACGGTCGATGGCGGCCGGCCAGCTGGGTTCACGGTATCTCGAAAAGCTGATCGAGTGGAAAGACAGCTGAGATCTCGGCCTCCTTCAAAACCACCCGCAATCGAACAGAGCGGCCGCGCAGAGACACGCGAATGGGAGGGGATCAACCCCTCCCCTGCAACGTTTAGAAGAGAATGTACCTGCTTGGCAAAGGGTTATTGCAAGACCCAACCGCACGTATTAAGACCGTAGGGGCGGGGTTTATCCCCGCCCATGATGCCAGGATACGCAAGAGGCTCACTTTATTGGTGCGTTTCCCCGTCGACGTGTAGCGCCGTCGCTTCCTCGATTGAAATCTCGTCGAATGCATCCGATTCGGGGTCCGCGATCGGCGCCAGTCCGAAGCCCCGCGGATAGGGGGCCCACATCGCAGTCATCTCAGAGGTCGGCGTGAGCACCTTTCTCATCAGAAGCCACACCGCCGCCGCGACGACCAGGGCGGTGGTCAAGAGGCTGCCCTCGAGACCGAACTCCCCTCCCGTCAGCAGATCGTGTCCGTTGGGAGTCGCTTTCAGCAAGGTGTTTTCGAGCTCGATCCCGCTGACGTCGAAGCCCCACAACCAACCATGCGCCCAGTTCCAGGAGAGGTGGTAGCCGATCGGCAACCACAGCCGCAGGGTCTGGAAATAGAGGATCGCAATCACGAGACCGACGAGAAAGATATTGGCGATGCCGACGACCGAAATATCGGGGTTGCCGAGGTGTACGATCGCAAACCCCAAACTCAGCAACACGGCGGCCAACCACCGCCGGCTTCCCTCGGCCAGAGCCTGCAACAGGTAGCCGCGAAAGATCAGTTCTTCGGCGGCCCCCGCCATCGCGAACATGACGAGGTATTTCGGCATCGCCGCCAACGCGTCCGCAAGCCGCGGAGTCAATTCGAGGGACACCATCCCCGAAAGGACCAGCACCAGCGTGAGCCCGCCGGTGGAAACGATTCCCACCGCGACACCGATGGCGAGTTCACGCAACCACCCGCGGCCCACACCCATCCCCAGCAACGACGCCGGCCGTCGGTCGAATCGCCAGAGCACGACGATCCCGGCAGCGATCGCCATGAGATTGAATCCCGCCAGGGCGAGCGAGTAGGTCCACGACAACATTCCCCCATCCGACTCCGGAAACAGCGCCCGAACCAGAGCCGAAAGCGCCAGGTTTCCAAGAAGAAGGAGGATGAAATACACCAGGATCCGCCACCCCGCACGCCACTGATCAAATCGATTCCGGAAGAGCTTCCGGATGGCTGACGGCTGCGGCGCCGCCATCACGTCGTCAATGGGAAGATCGGCGAGTTCGAGGTCTTGAAGGTCGTCCATGCTGCTCCTCTCGGGCTGTTGTACGGTCCCACAATAGAACGGTTCGTCGCCGCAGTTCGAAGATCCTCGACCCGGAGCGTCGTTTCGACCATAATCGTCGGCCAACGACTCGGCGGTGCGAGGCATCGGCCGGGGTTGGGGGGACATC
The DNA here is from genome assembly GCA_963715955.1 of Candidatus Sulfomarinibacteraceae bacterium. GTDB lineage: Bacteria > Acidobacteriota > Thermoanaerobaculia > Thermoanaerobaculales > Sulfomarinibacteraceae > Sulfomarinibacter. Next base: position 20,325 of record CAVQSQ010000027.1, on the reverse strand, counting down.
CATGACAGAGGGAGTATCAGACGCCGCGCGATCGCGAATCCGCACCCAGTTCCCGGCGTTGGGGGGAGACACGGTTTTCCTCGAAAACGCGGGCGGTTCGCAGATACCCAAGGTCGTTGCCGATCGGATCTACGACTACATGACATCGACATACGTCCAACTGGGCGCCGGTTATTCGCTGTCGCGACAGGCCACCCGGGTCGTCGACGACGCTCACGACTTCGGCCGCCTGCTGATGAACGGTGTCGAAGGCGAAGTGATCCTCGGCCCTTCCACTTCGGCCCTCCTGCGGATGCTCAGCGATTGCTACGCAAAGACCTTGCGTCCGTCGAGCGCGATCGTGGTCGCCCAGACCGGCCACGAGGCCAACATCGGCCCCTGGAAGAACCTGGCCCGGCTCGGGTTCGACCTTCGCTGGTGGGAGATGGACCCGATGTCCTACACCTGCTCGTTGAAGCGACTGGATGAAGTGCTCGACGACGACGTCGCGCTGGTCGCCTTCCCCCACGTTTCGAACCTCCTGGGTGAAATTGTCGACATCGCCGCGATCACCGAAAGGGCTCACCAGGCCGGCGCCAGGGTGGTGGTGGATGGCGTCGCCTATGCTCCGCATCGGGCCCTCGATGTCGAGAAGTGGAACGTCGACTGGTATGCCTACTCCACCTACAAAGTCTATGGTCCCCACATGGGCGCGCTGTGGGGACGGCGCGATGCGTTGGCCGAGCTCAGCGGGCCCAACCACTTTTTTGTTCCCAACGACGAGATCCCCTACAAATTCGAACTCGGCGGCGTCAACCACGAGGGCTGTGCGGGCCTCCTCGGTCTGCGCGACTATCTGGCGTTCCTGTCGGATGTGGACGAACCCGCGAACCTCGACCGGGAGGCGATCGAACGGGCCTTCGCTCTCATGACGGCGTGCGAGATGCCGCTCCAGGTGAGGCTCGTGGACTACCTGATGTCACGAAATGACGTCCGCATCATCGGTCCGGCGTCCGCCGGCGAGGAGCGGGTCGGCACCATCAGCTTCATCCACGAGTCGAAGACTTCGGCCGAGATCACCGCGCAGGTTGATCAGTCGGGCATTGCGATACGCCACGGCCACATGTATGCCTACCACCTGTGCGAGGCGGCGGGCCTCGACCCCGACGACGGGGTGGTCAGGGTGAGCCTGGTTCACTACAACACGCCCGAAGAAATCGAACGCCTGATCTCGGTGCTCGACAAGGCCCTCGGAGGCTGATCGCGGAGTCGAAGACACAACGCCGCCTGCAACCCCCGGGGATTGACGCCTAGCCGACGAATAACTACCATCCGCCCATGCTCAAACGAATCACCTACGTCAGCCGCTTTGCGAAACCCTTCTCCGAATCCGAACTCGAAATGCTCGGCAAGAGCTCGGCAGAAAACAACCAGAAACTGGGCGTCACGGGGGTTCTCCTGACCTCCGGAGGTATCTTCTTTCAAATTCTCGAGGGCCCGGAAGAGGCCGTTGACAATATCTACTCCGCGATCTCCACGGACAACCGGCACACCGACCTGGTGGTCCTCGAACTCGAACACGACATCCAGCAGCGCAATTACCCGGATTGGTCGATGAAGACAATCAACCTCGATGCGGCCTCGCACGTCCGCCTGCTCCCACTCAAGGTGATGATGGAGACCGTGTTCGAGCAGCAGCTCCTGATCGACAAGATGCTGTGGGCCATCGACCGCACCTTGAAGCACGAGCTGCGAAACAGCTGACCGGCGGCAATCAGTCGTCGACCGCGGCCTCGAACTCGGAGATCCGCTTGACGAGCCTTTCCCTGACCATCTGACGTGCATCCATCGTCTGCCGAAGCGTTGCCGCCTCGTCGTCGCCCGCCGACTTGGCCCGCGCTTCGAGATCGGTCAACTCGGCATCGAGGTCCGTCAGCCGCTGTCGTAGGTCCTCAACCCGTTCGACCTTGTCGGCCTTGTCGAACACCACGGTGTCCGGACCGTGGTCGCGTTTCGGATCAACCGCCCGACGCTCGTCGATATCGGGAATGAAGTTCTGACCGGCCGCGACCTGCCGCTGGTTCATGAACGTCGGTGACACGATCTCGACACCGGCGCCGTGCAGGGTGTCGAGAACCGAACGGTGGAGGGCGGATTTCGACCCGAGGAAGGTCTTGGTGTCGGCCAGTTTCCCCGAAACCTCGTAGGTGACCGAAAAGTCCCCGAGGGTGCGGATCCTGCAGAAAGGCTCGAGGAGCCCGGCGCGTTCGGCGGCCGTACAGAGGAGGCCCTCGATGTCGTCGTGCTGGAGATCGTAGCCCAGAGAAACCGTTGCTGAGATGAATGTCCCCGACGGGCGGATGACGGTCACTGCGTTGCTCACCAGGTACTGGTTCGGCAGGGTGATGAGGTCGCTGCGCTCGTTCTGGATCTCGGTGTGCAACAGTCCCCGCTCGGTCACCCGGCCGAGATGCTCACCGACGCGGATATAGTCGCCTCGTTTGAAATTTCTCACCATCCGCAGCATGAGACCGGCCATCGCGTTCGACGCCAGCGTTGTCGACGACAGCGCGATGACGCCGGTCAGCGCCACTCCGAGGAGGGTGATCAGGTCGTGGGTGTCGTCCGGGTCGAGCGGCGCGGTGATGATCACCGCGATCAAAAAGACGACACTGAGAACCGCCAACACGAGCTGCCTGCGAAAAGTCCCGTCGCCCGGTATTTCTGCGGCTTTGCGTGCCATCCTGCGATCCAGAAGCACCAGCGTGGCGCCGCCGAGCAACAGAACGGCCGTCACCGGCAGCAGCTCGGATGCGGTATCGGTCAACCATGGGATGAGGTCCATAATCTCCTCAGCGTTTGATGCCTTCGAACCATCATAGACGAACGCTTGGGTACACTGTCCGCGGGAGGCGCGACGATGATGGATGCCGTTCTCGCCATCGACCAGGGAACCACCGGGTGCACGTCGGTCGTGCTCGCCCGCGACGGATCGATCCTCGGCCACGCCACTTCGGAATTCACCCAGCACTACCCGCAACCGGGTTGGGTCGAACACGACCCGGAAGAGATCTGGCGGGTCTGCCTCGAGGTCATGGAAGGCGCGCTGACGGCGGCCTCCCTGCCGCATGAGAATCTCCGCGCCATCGGCATCACCAACCAGCGCGAAACCACGGTGATCTGGGACCGCGCGACCGGCACCCCCATCCACCGAGCCGTCGTCTGGCAGAGCCGCCAGACCGACACGATCTGCCAGCAGCTGCGTTCCGACGGGCTCGAACCGCTGATCACCAGGCGGACCGGGCTCGTCATCGACCCCTACTTTTCCGGCAGCAAGGCCAAGTGGATTCTGGACCGCTACCCGGAGGCCCGCGCGAGGGCCGAATCGGGCGAGTTGTGTTTCGGGACCATCGACACCTGGCTCCTCTTCAAGCTCACCGGCGGCGAGACCCACGCCACCGAGCCGACCAACGCCTCCAGAACCCTGCTCTACGACATCCGCTCGCAGCGCTGGGACCCCGAGCTGCTGCAGGTCTTCGGCGTGCCCGAGGCGATGATGCCGGTCGTCCTGCCGAGTTCGGGGGTGTTCGGGACGACGGTCTCCCAGGGCCCCTTGCCCGGTGGGGTGCCGGTCTCGGGGATCGCCGGCGATCAACAGGCGGCACTCTTCGGTCAAGGGTGCTGGCAACCCGGTACGGTCAAGAACACCTACGGAACCGGCTGTTTCGTCGTGCTCAACACGGGGCCCGAGTTGCGCCGCAGCGACTGCGGCCTGCTCACGACCGTCTGTTGCGACGCCGAGGGCGGACCGGCCTACGCCCTCGAGGGCTCGGTCTTCACCACCGGCGCCGCCGTGCAGTGGCTGCGGGACGAAATGGGTCTGATCGGAACCGCGGCAGAGAGCGAAGAGCCTCGCGTCAGCGGTCGCCGACACCCAGGGCGTCTATGTGGTGCCGGCATTTGCCGGGCTCGGCGCGCCCTACTGGGACATGGACGCCCGCGGCGCGGTCTTCGGGCTCACCCGCGGCGCCGGTCGCAACCACATCGTGCGCGCCACCCTCGAGAGCATTGCCTATCAGTCCCGCGACGTCATCGACGCCATGAACCGGGAGTGCGGCGAATGCGTGGCGGAGCTCCGCGTGGACGGCGGCGCAGCTGCAAACAACTTCCTGATGCAGTTCCAGGCCGACATTCTCGGAGTGCCGGTCGTGCGGCCGCGCCTCATCGAGACCACCGCGATCGGCGCCGCCTTCCTCGCCGGGCTCGGCGCCGGCGTGTGGCGCGGCTCGGCCGAGATCGAAAACGTGTGGCAGGAGGACCGCCGTTTCACGCCGGTCATGGGTGCGACCCAACGGGAACGGCTCTACGTGGGGTGGCAGGAGGCGGTCGACCGGGTCCGCGCCGATCGCCGGGACGGGGAACGATGAACGAAGAAAAAGGCTGGTTCGAGTCCGCCGACGGCACCCGTCTGATGTGGCGACGCCGGTGCCCGGAGGGCGGCCCCCGTGCAACCCTGCTCTTCGTCCACGGCCTCGCCGAACACTCGGGACGATATCTGCACGTTCTCGAGCGATTCTCGGCAGCGGGTTACGACTGCTGGGCGTTCGATTACCGGTGCCACGGCGAGAGCCCCGGACTGCGCGTCCACGTCGACCGGTTCGACGAGTTCGTCGACGATGTGGCCGCCGCGCAACGCATGGTTCGGGACGCCGTCCCCGAGAGGCCGTTGATTCTCGTCGGCCACTCCCAGGGCGGGCTCCTGGTGCTCCGCTTCGTCGTGACACACCCCGAGGGAATCGACGGCATCATCGTCTCCTCACCCTTCCTCGCCATGCACCCCGACTCGAAACCCTCGGCGGCGCTGCAGGTGGTGGCGAACATCATCTCGACGTTCTCATCCAAACTCATGTTTTCAAAGGTCGCCGACCCGTCATTTCTCAGCCGCACCCCCGGCGTCGCCGAGGCCTACGTGGCCGATCCCCTGGTCAGCTCGACAGTCTCGGCGCGGTGGTTCACCGAGATCATGAGGGCCCAGCTCGACATCCGGGAACGCGCCGGCAGGCTCGCGGTACCCGCACTGATCATGCAGTCCGGCGACGACCGGCTGGTGGACCCCGCCGTGACCCGCGCCTGGGCCGCAGAAGCCCCGGCAGAGCTCGTCGACTATGTCGAGTGGCCGGATCTCTACCACGAGATGTTCAACGAGCCAGAGCAGGAGCAGGTCTTCGAACGCATGGAGACATGGCTGGCGGGACGTTTCAACGTTGAACGTTCAGACGTTTGATCCGTCTGGTGAACTCGGTCGACCACGATCTCCCGGCATGAACCACAGAGCCGCGGAGCGGCGGCAGAGAATAGGCCGGGGCGTGAGCCCCGGCAACCAGGAGAACAAAAAATGGAAAAGCCCCGGAGGGGCGGCAGAATCCCCAGTCGGTGATTCGTCCGTCTGTCGCCGCTCCGCGGCTTGGATTCAATAATTGCCGTGGGTCCCGGGGCTCACGCCCCGGGCTACAATCTGTCGCCCCTCCCGGGGCTTGCCGGGTTGTTTCGCTCGTCTCCCGGGGCTCACGCCCCGGGCTACAATCTGCCGCCCCTGCCGGGGCTTCTCAAAAAAATATGAACCGCGGTTCCTGGGGCTTGCGCCCCAGGCTATTTTCTGTCGCCGCTGCGCGGCTCACGTCAGATTCTGATGCTCCAATTCGTCCTCGATCGACGTCGTCGCCATCTCGATCACCTAAAGGAATCCCGGATGAACCAAACGTTCAAACGTTGAACGTTCAAACGTTCGAACGTTTTGGTGGGACCGGATCGTACCCGCCGGGGTGGAAGGGCTGGCACTTGAGGATCCGTCTGACGGCCAACCACAGACCGTACAGACCGTGGGTCTCGATGGCCTCGGCCGCATACACCGAACAGGTGGGCTCGAACCGGCAGGCCGGCGGCAGGAACGGCGAGATGAACCGTTTGTAGAAACGAGCGGGAGAGGCGACGACGCGCCAGAAAAGATCCATGGTCGTTCGGCAGGAGTATTCTACCTGTTCAGAAAGGAGACGACGATGAGCACGAAACGAGAAATCATCGCCACCACCGAGGCGCCGGGCGCCGTCGGTCCCTACTCGCAGGGCATCGTGATCGAAGGGCTGGTCTTCACGGCGGGCCAGATCCCCATCAACCCCGCGTCCGGAAAGATCGAGGCCGAGTCGATCGAGGACCAGACGCGCCAGGTCCTGCGCAACGTGGACGCCGTTCTCCGCGCCGCCGGCAGCGGTCTCCACAACGTCGTCAAGATGACGGTCTTCATGACCGACCTCGGCGATTTCAAGGCGATGAACGGGGTCTACGCCGAGTTCTTCCCCTCCGATCCTCCGGCGCGCTCGGCCGTCCAGGTGGTGGCGCTGCCGCTCGGTGTCCAGATCGAGATGGAAGCGATCGCGCTGGCTCGTTGAGCTGATCTCGAATTTCGAATTTCGAATTTCGGATTTTGACCTTCAGCAGGTTCCCGAGGGTCCGACCGGGTAACATACTGAAATTGGTTGTACCCATCAATCGATGCTGCATCGGGTGGGTGCGTGCAAATTCCGAATTCCGAAATTCCGAATTCCTAAATTTCGTTGCTATCATCAGCCCGCTTCGGCAGGAAGGGACGCGCTTTGGATCAGCCTATTGACTACGAGGGGGTCGGCCTCAGGGTCGGGCTCGAGGTTCACCAGCAACTCCTGACCGAAAAGAAGATGTTCTGTCAGTGCCCGGCCGGGCTCTACACCCGGGTCCACGACGGTTCGATGCTGCGCCACATGCGGCCCGACCCTGTCCGAGCTCGGCGAGTACGACGGCACGGCGCTGATGGAATTCAAGACCCGCAAGAACATCATCTACCTCCTCCACACGACCAACGTCTGCACCTACGAGATGGACGACACGCCCCCGTTTCTCGTCAACAAGCAGGCGGTGGACATCGCGATCGAGCAGTGTCTGATGCTGGGCTGCGACATCGTCGACGAGGTCCACATCGCCCGCAAACAGTACCTCGACGGGTCGATCCCGACCGGGTTCCAGCGCACCGCCATCGTCGGCGTCGAGGGCCGCCTCCCCTTCCGCGGCCGCGAGCTCTCGATCACCCAGGTCAGCGTCGAGGAGGACTCCTGCCGCGAGGTCTCCGACCGCGGCCACCTGATCGTCTGGCGGACCGACCGCCTCGGCATGCCGCTGATCGAGACCGTCACCGGTCCCGATCTCCGCACCCCCGAAGAAGTCGAGGATGCGATCCTGCTCATCGGAAGGGTGTGCCGATCGACCGGGCACGTTCGGGTCGGAATGGGGGCGAGTCGGCAGGACGTCAATGTCTCGGTGCGCGGCGGCCGCCGCGTCGAGATCAAGGGCGTTCCAAAGGCCGGTTGGGCGCCGCGGCTGGTCCACGGCGAGGCTGTCCGCCAGGTCAACCTCTTGCGGCTGCGCGACGAACTGCACCGGCGCGGAATGGGCTCGCCCGATCGGCTCGAGATCGACCATACCGACGTCACAGGCGTTGCCGGCGCATGCGGTCTCGCGCTCTTGACCTCCGACTCCTGGGAGGCCTTCCTCGTCGGCGACAACCGCCGGCCCGAGTTCGAACGCGGTGCAGGCGCCTTCTGTGTCCGCGCCGTCCGCCTCAAGGGGCTCGCCGGGACCCTCGCCTGGCCGACCCAGCCCGGACGGGTCTTTGCCGACGAGCTTCGAGGCAGGGTCCGGGTCATCGCCGCCCTCGACCAACCACCCATACTCCTGGACTCGGAGGCCTGGCCCGCAGGCGAAACCGCACACGCCGCGCTGGAGACGCTCTGTCTGGCGGCGGGTTGCACGCCGGAGGACGGACTGGTCGTGGTCTGGGGCGCCGAACAGGACACGCTCACCGCCGCTGAGGAGGTGCGCCTCCGCTACCTCGATGCGATCGACGGCGTCCCCAACGAGACCCGGCAGCCCTTCGAGGACGGCTCGACCGACTTCGAGCGCATCCTGCCCGGTCCGGACCGGATGTACCCGGACACCGACAGCCCTCCTCAGCGCATCACCCGCGAACGGGTCGAGGCGCTGGGCGCCGCGCTCGCCGAGAGGCCGTGGCTGCGCGAGGAACGCTACGGCGCCGCCGGCGTTCCGCGCGACGTGATCCACTACCTCATCCGCCGCGGCGGCGCCCGCCTGGTGGACCTCGTCGTGACCGAGTGCGGCGCCGATCTCCGCCGCGCCTGTTTCTTCTTCGGCGAACGCATCAAGGGGCTGCGGCGCGAAGGTCTGGAAGTTGAAACCGTCACCGACGCATCCTGGTGCGACCTCTTTTCCCTGTGCGGCGTACGCCCGGTGATCTGGGAGGCCTGGCGCGATCTCGTCGAGTGGCTGGTCTCCCATCCGGAGGGCGACGTCTTCCTCGAAGCCGCACTCGCAGGACTCGGCATCGAACCCAAAGACTGGGGCGAAGCGGTGGCAGGAGCGGTCGAGTCGTCGCTGCCGGAGGATTCCGAAGGCGACAACGACCGGCGTCTCCGATTTCTCATGGGCGAGATCATGGACGAACTTCGCGGCCGGGTCCCCGCCGCCCGGGTCGCGGTCGAACTGCAGACCCTCATGAGCGCCGCCAAACACACCCCCGTCGTCTAGAAGAGGAGCCGGCATGGCTGACACTCAGGAAGATCCGCTCAAGGGCTATCGGGGGGCCGCCCGCGAAAAGCTCCTCTCCCACTCGGTGCGGGTGTGGTCCGACGTGCGCCTCGTCAACGCCACCGGCAGCGTTTTCGAAGGCGTCATCCTGCCCAGATCCGGGACCTTCGACGACCTCCACGTGGTCCTCAAACTGAGGAACGGCTACAACGTCGGGATCCACGTCGACCGGATCACCTCGATCGAGGAGCTCGGTTTCAAGGAGGCGGTCTACAAGATCCCGGAAAAAGAGTTCCCCTCCAGCCCCGATCTCCCGGCGGTGACCCTGCTCGGCACCGGCGGCACCATCGCCTCGCGTCTCGACTACCGCACCGGAGCGGTCATTCCCGCCTTCACTCCCGGCGAGCTCTACGGCGCCGTGCCCGAACTGGCCGACATCTGCAACCTCACCACCAAGAAGATCTTCGGGGTGTTTTCTGAAAACATGGCCTGGCCCGAGTACGTCGCTCTGGCCGAGAACATCGGCCGCGAGATCGATGCCGGCGCCGACGGCATCGTCATCGGCCACGGCACCGACACCATGGGGCACACCGCGGCGGTGCTCAGCTTCATGGTTCAGGACTCGCCGGTGCCGATCGTGATCGTCGGCAGCCAGCGCTCCTCCGATCGCCCGTCCTCGGACGCCGCACTGAACCTGATCCACGCGGTCCGAGCGGCGGCGCTGGGAGACATCGCCGAAGTCCAGATCTGCATGTTCGGGCCGACCTCGGACCGCTACGGGCTGCTCCACCGCGGCACCCGCTGCCGCAAGATGCACTCCTCCTACCGCAGCACCTTCCGCACCATCGGCGATATTCCGCTGTCAATCGTCAGCCGCGATGCCTTCAACTCACTCACCGACGACTACCTCCACCGCGACCCCACCCGAAAAGTCCGCATCGACACCGCCCACGACGACCGCGTCACCATCCTCTATTACTACCCCGGCATGAAACCCGATCTGGTCGACGCCCTGGTCGAGAAGGGCTACCGCGGGATCGTCATTGCCGGCACCGGGCTCGGACACGTCAACAGTCCGCTGTATCCGGCGCTCGAACGCGCCGTCGCAGCCGGCGTCCACGTCGTCATGACCGTCCAGACCCTGTGGGGATTCGCCCAGATGTACGTCTACGAGACCGGCCGCGACCTGCTCGACATCGGGGTGGTTCCACTCGACAACATGCTCCCCGAGACCGCCCTCATGAAGCTCGGCTGGGTGCTCGGCCACGCCGACGACCACGACCACGTCATGGAGATGATGCGCGCGACGATCTGTCACGAGATCACCGAACGCGAGCCCCACAACGGCTATCTCATCCTCCAGGGCGGTCTCCCCGAGACCGAGGAATACATCTCGGGTCACTGGAAATAGCCGCTCCGCCCGATCTGCCCACCGGGATTCGTTCCTCGGGCGACGAGGCCGGGGCTCCGACTCTCGAGTGCTCGTGGGATTTCCGGGTCGGGTCTTGAGAATTGAGATTCGACCCGGAACTGCTACCCTCCTCGATCAAGGTTCGTCACGAATCTCGTGGATCGGGGGACACAGCATGAACAGAGTGATCATCACCGCTACGGCGCTCGCCACCGGCCTCCTGACCTTCCCCATGCCTTCTTCGGCCCAGATCGAGCTTCCCGACCCGGTCTATCAGATCAGCATGAGCGCAAGCTACGAACCTGAGAGCCACCACATCGACGGCAGCAAGCGGATCCGGTGGCGCAACACCTCGTCGGTACCGATCGACGAGCTCCAGTTCCACCTCTACCTCAACGCCTTCGCCAACGACCGCAGCACGTTCATGGTCGGCTCGGGCGGACAGCTTCGCGGGGTCAAGATCCCGGAGGACGGTTGGGGATGGATCGAAGTCGAGTCCATGCGTCTCGCCTACGGTACCGATCTCATCGAGGCTGGAATCGTCACCGAGCACGAGGGCGCCGAGCCGTTTCGCAGGCCCTTTTCGGCCGGCGTGCCGGGTGAGCCCAAACCCATCGACCTCGATGACCGGCACGACCTCAAAACGGTCGAGGAGTTCATCCAACCGGATGACGGCAACCAGGAAGACCGCACCGTAGCTCGCTATCCGTTGCCGAAACCCATTCAACCGGGAGAATGGGTCGAGCTCGACATCGAGTTCGCGGCCCAGATGCCGCGGATCTTCGCCCGCACGGGCCGCCACGGTGATTTCGTACTCGGCGGCCAGTGGTTCCCGAAGATCGGTGTCTTCGAAGATGCCGGCGATCGCGGACGCGAGACGCCCGGCTGGAACGTTCACCAGTTCCACGCCAACAGTGAGTTCTTTGCCGACTTCGGCGACTGGGATGTTCGTCTGAATCTGCCCTCACGCTACGCCGGCAGGATCGGTGCGACCGGCCGCCTGATCGAAGAGACGATCGACGGAGACACCGTCACCGCTCGTTTTGCCCAGCCCGGCGTCCATGACTTCGCCTGGACGGCAAGCCCCGACTTCATCGTGATCGAGGACCACTTCGACCCCGATACCGATGTACCGCCCGAACAGACTGCGCGATGGGCCGAGGTTCTCGGCGTCCCGGAGAGCGAACTGAGACTGCAGCCGGTGGATCTCACTCTCATGATCCAACCGGCCCATCTGGCACAGGCGGAACGCTATCTCGAAGCGGTGAAGGTCGCGATCTGGGGCTACGGGCTCCCGCTGGGAGCCTATCCTTGGGAAACCATGACCCTGGTCGATCCACCGCGCGGGGGCATGGGCGCGGGAGGGATGGAGTACCCGACCTTTATCACCCTCGGCACGCACCCGGTCCTCAACCTTCCCGGTTTCGACCGGATCCTGGCGGCCGAATCGGTGACCGTCCACGAGTTCGGCCACAACTTCTTCCAGGGCATGATCGCCTCCAACGAGTTCGAGGAATCCTGGATGGATGAAGGCATCAATTCCTTCTACGAAATGAAGGCGATGGATGCTTTCTACCGGTATATGATCCAGTTCTTCGGAATCCGCGCCTCCTCCGGTGAACTCGACCGGTTACAGCTGCGCAACGGAAATTACAGCGACGCGATCGTCACGCCTTCGTGGGCGTTTCGCACCGGCGGCAGCTATGGCCTCAACAGCTATGCCCGCCCGGCGGTGACCCTCCAGCATCTTGAGAACATCATGGGCGAGGAACAGTTCGCCCGCGCCATGCGCCGCTTCTTCCAGACCTGGCGCTTCCGCCACCCGTCGACCGAGGACTTCAGAAAGAGCATTCTCGAGGGAGCCGATACGGACCTGGACTGGTTCTTCGACCAGGCCTTCTACACCGACCGGACCCTCGACTACAGGATCCAGTCCGCGCGAAGCAGAAAGCAGAGGGACCCGCGCGGTTGGTTCTGGGAGGAGGACGGTCAGAAAACCCTCCTCGGCGTGGCCGACCGCCACGACCTGAAGGAAGAAGAAGAAGAAGAAGAAGAAGAAGCGCCCGATGCCACCGACTCGGACGACGACGAAGTACTCTATCGATCCGAGGTCTTCGTGGAACGCAGGGGCGAGTTCATCCACCCGGTGACCGTCGAGCTTCAATTCGCGGACGGCGAAACGCTCCGCCATCAGTGGGACGGGCGAAGCCGATGGAAAAAATATGTCGAGATCCGACCTTCGAAGCTGGTTGCGGCGATCGTCGACCCCGACGATTTGATGTTCCTCGATGTCGACCCGCTCAACAACTCCTACCGACTCGACCCCAACCACAGAAACGGCGTCAAGATCATGTCGCACCTCATCTTCTGGCTGCAGAACATCTTCCAACTGACCGCGATGGTGGGGTGAGCCATGCAATCCATGAACTATGTCAGAGAAGGGTTGCAGATCGCAGGCCGCCACAAACGTCTGGTTCTCGTTCTCTGGTTGGTACCGGTGATTCCCGCCCTGGCCCTCGCGGCGATGGCTGCCTCCAATTTCCTGCCGGTCCTCGACCGGTCGATCTTTGCGGACCGGTTGCTTCACGGTGACTGGTGGGTCGTCGTGATGGAGTTCCGCGCCTCACCTGCGGATGCACTCGAACCGATTCTGGGCTTTGGCGTGGTGGTCATGGCCGCCTTGACCCTGCTCGTGCAGGTCATGCTGTCAGCCGGGGTCGTCCAGGTCGTTCTCGAACGAACCGGAAAAAATCCTTTCGTCCTCGGCGTTCGCAACAACTTCCTGCGTTTTTCGCGCACCGCGATTCTGATGACGGGCGCCACCCTGGTTGCGATCGTCGCTGCACGATTCGTGGCGAAGGGAATGTTCAAGGTCGCCGAAACCCAGGCCGACGGACGCTTTGACGTCTTCGGGGTCGGACTGGCGATGTGCGTCTTCTGCATGCTCTGGGTGCCTCTCGACCTCGCGTCCGATCTTTCGCGGATTGCCGCCGCGCGTCACGATCAGAGTTCGATGGTGCGCGGTTTCTTCCGCGCCCTCGGTAGCGTCCTGCGGAGACCGGGACCTTTCGTTCCGATGTACCTCGTCTTTCTGACGCTTCCCCTGCTCGTCCACTTCGTCTATTACCAGCTGCGGTCGCCCTGGTCGGCGGCAACGGTCGGTCTGATCCTGGTGTCGATCTTTCTGCAACAGACGGTGATGCTGCTTCGAGCCTTCTTCAAACTCGGTCTCTGGGGCGCCGAGGTGGCCGCCTACCGCGGTCTCGGTGAGCCGGAGTTCTGTCACCCGAAGCTCAAGCCGCAACCGGTCGGCGGGTTTGTGGAGGCACAATCAGCGGCCGGTTCGTACGCCCGCACGCAAGCCCGCAGCGCACCTATCGCGCCGGTCGAAAATCCTGCGGTCGCAGCATCGGCTGACCCTGAGTCCTGAGCGCCACCCCGTCCCGCACCAGAGCGAGATTGGAGGGCTTGAAGAGCGGAAGGTAGACGTACTTTTCGCCGACCATCGCGACGGCCTCCTGCAGCTTCTCCAGCCGCACGCTGGACACCGGTTCGATCACCGCACTCTCGATGAGTTGGTCGATCTCGGGGTCGGCGAGGGCGGCGCCGTTGAAGGTTCCGAAGCCTCGGACGGGGTCCCGGGTCCGGACGAAGGTGTCCAGGAACTTCGATGCGTCGGCGACCCGGTAGGTCCAGTTGAAGAGGAAGAGGTCGCAGGACGCCTCCTCGACCCGGCGATAAAAGACCTCGTACGGCAGATTCTCCGCCTCGACCTCGAGGCCGATTTCCGCGAGGTCGGTCTTCAGGTGTTCGGCAACCGGGGCGTTGACCTCCGCGAAGGCCAACCGCAAAGGCCGTCCGGAATGGAGGCCTGCCGCCGCCAGCAACTGACGCGCCCCGGTCCTGTCCACCGTCGCCTTCCGGTGGTCGGGGCTGTAGCCGAAGACCTCGGGCGGAACGAGGGAGTAAACAGGCCTCGCTCCGCTCTCCGGGAAGACCGACGCCACCAGGCGGGGCCGGTCGATGGCGAGCCCGATCGCCTGCCGGACCCGAATGTCAGCCAGTTGCGGAACCGAGATGTTCAACCCGAGATAGGTGATGGCCACGGCCGGGCTCGCGATCACCCGCCAGTGTTCAATCTGCGCATGGTCCCGGACATAGCTCGTGGGGACCGACGCCACCACATCCAGCCTTCCCTTGTGGAGCAGCGTTTCGAGGTCTTCCTGATACTGCACGAACTGGATGCTGACCTCGGGATAGGCCGCCTCCTCCGCCCAGTATCCGTCCCAACGTGTGAGGATGATCGGCCCCTCGACCGACCCGACCTGCCACTCGAAGGGCCCTGTCCCCACCGGAAGCTGTGGATCGAAATCGATCGGCACCACCGGCACGGATTCCAGACGGGTGAGCAGCAGAGGCGCCGGGGCCTCGGTCGTGATTTCGATGATCCGGTCTTCGCCCGGCAGCTCTCGCACCTCCGAGATCTCGTCGAGCTGATGGCCGCTCACCAGGCTGGCACGGGCACGGTTGATGGACGCGACGGCGTCGGCCGGCGTCAGAAGCCGCCCGTCGTGAAAGCGGACGCCCTCGCGGATGTGGAGGTGCCAGGTGTGGTTGTCCGGGGTTGTCCAACGATCGGCCAGCCCGGCGCGAACCGGGAGACCCGGCTCGAAGAACACCAGGCTCTCGTACACCGCCGAGAGCACGGTGCGGGTCACGGTGTCGGAGTGCGCCTGGGGGTCCAGGGTCACCAGCTCGTGCGGGTAGCTCATGCGCAGGGTCGTGACCTCCGGGTCCACTCCGCACCCGGTCCCTACGGCCGCAACCACGAGCACGAGAACCAGTCCTCTCATCGGACCCCAGTTTATCCCGGTTCGAACCCGGTAAGCTGACAGCTGAGATCCCAGAGTCTGGCCGCAGCAACACGATCTCGAGCCGCCTTCGAGGGTTTGCAGAGCTTCCGCTTCTCGTAGTAGCCGCCGCCGGCGCCCTCGACATCGGGCGACGAGGCGAGCCAGATCGCGGTATCGGCCCCCTTCTCCGGGCTGAGCAGGAAGCGGCCCATCAAGGCGAACCAGAGCCTGATGAACCAGGGGCCCTGACGACCGAAACCTGTTCGCACCACTCCGGGATGGAGACAGGTCGCCGTGACCCCGGTTCCATCGAGACGTCTGGCGAGTTCTCCGGTGAACAGAATATTGGCGAGCTTCGAGGCGCCGTAGGCACGCCACGACGAGAATCCGCGGGTTGCCGACACGTCCTCGAAATCGATCACATTCCCCCGGTGGGCATCCGAGGCCACCGTCACGACCCGGGCCGGCGCACTCGCCCGCAACCGGTCGAGCAGCAGGTTGGTCAGGAGAAACGGTGCCAGGTGATTGACGGCGAAGGTCGTTTCGATACGGTCTTCGGTGAGGCGGTATTCGCCCAGCGTCAGACCGGCGTTGTTGACCAGGACATCGATCGAATCGCATCGTTCGAGCAGCGTCGCCGCTAGCCCGCGAATCTGTTGCTGCGACGAGAGATCGCATAGCAGGAGCTCGACCCGTTGATTGCCGGTGCGGTCCACCACCTCACCGCGCGCTGCCTCGCCGCGGTCGGGGTCGCGCGCCACCATCACCACCCGGGCGCCCTTTGCCGCGAGACCGCAGGCGATCTCCAGCCCGATCCCGGAATTCGCTCCGGTCACCACGCAGACCTGTCCGGTCATGGATTCACTTCTCTTCGCCATATGGCGAAGGATCATACACGGTCAATTTCGGATTTCGAATTTCGGATTTCGGATTTCGATTCCAGCCCCCTCACCTCTCGGGGACGACGACTCGGTTCGGCAGTAGACGTCGTCTGAATCGTCTGACCTGGCACGCGTTCGCGTTGGCGACGCAGTCATTGGAATGCTGCGTCGAGGAGAACGACTTGCGACAAGCACAGCGGGACGACGCGATCCGCCGTCCGCAGTAGAAGCGAGGTGAGATGAGTGGGCTAGCCTTTGGCTCCGTGCCAGGCGGCCAACACCTCGGCCTCTCGATTCGCCGAGAGTCCGGCTTTCAGATCCCGCTGGCGCTCCAGGGGGCGAGAGAAATGGAAGTCCAGGGTGTCCTTCGTGGTCACTGCCAGCGGACGGAAAGTGAGCCCGCGCTCGATCTCCGGCGTCAAATCGAACCGGGCGAAGCCTTCCCTGCCAGGCTTCGGCGGCATCCACACCGGCATCTCGGCGTAGGGTCGGACATCATGTTTCTCAAGGAATGACAGAGGGACCCAGGTGAACGTGGTCTCGGCCGTGGTAACGGCGCGGATGCCGTACAGCAGCTCGGCCATGGGCCGGGGAGTGGCCGGGCCTACGCAGTTGAACACGCCGTTGTACTCGTTCTCCGCGACCCGGACCATCCACTCAGTGAGATCTCTGACGTCGATGATCTGGACCGGATCGGACCCATCGCTCGGGGCCAGGACCTCACCGCCCCTGTGGATTCGGACAGGCCAATAGGTGAATCGGTCGGTGTCGTCCCCGGGGCCGATGATGAGTCCCGGTCGGAAGATGGTGGAGTTTTCCGGGAAGATCTTCTGGACTTGTCTTTCGCAGAGAGCCTTTCGGAGGCCGTACGGCAAGCGTTCCGCTCCGGGCTCCACCCCCGCAGTCTCGTAAGTGAAGGTGGGAGCACGGGTCCCCATCGGGATGAAACTGAGGTCCGAATAGGCGGAACGGGACGAAACGTATTGATACCGGCCGACAGAATCCTTGAGAAACTCGGTTGAGTACTCCACCCAGTCGATGTTGGAAGCGTTGTTGTCGAAACAGACATCCCAACGCCGGCCCCTCAGCGACTCCAAGTCACCGTTTCGGTCCCCCACCAGCTTCTCCAGCTCTGGGAACAATTCTGTGTTGCTCCGACCCCGGTTGAAGAGGGTGATCTCGTGCCCCCGATCCACGGCGAACTGAACCATGTGGGGCCCGATGAAACCGGTGCCACCCAGAACCAGAATCTTCAGCTTCACTTCAGGCCCAGCCTGAACTTCTGAAGACTTGGATCGGGGTTCCGAAGCTCCGGGCACCAATCCGAGCCCCAGCGCCCCTCCAACAGCTGCCGTCGTCCGAAGGAAATCTCTCCGACTGGTAACCATCTTCTTCATAGTGTCCTCGTTTTCCTGGCTGATCGCGAGCAGTCCAGAGGAAAGGTGCCAGGCTGTTAAAAGGTAAAAGGTGCCAGGCACTGCTTTGCCGAACTGTGCATATTATGGCGGTGCCAGGCACTGCTTTGCCGAACTGTGCATATTATGGCTCCTCGCTTGCCGCGAAATCGAGAGCCTCGGCATCAGAAGCAAAAGCCGCATCCGAAGCCCGTCGGGCAACCCCTCGTCGAATCCATCGGCTCACGCCGTCTCGCGACTTGCCGAGCTCTCTGGCAAGTTGGTTGACCTTGACCCCGAATCGCTCGACTCCGATCAAACCGATCAATTCGCGCGCTCGCACGATTTCTCGGTTTCGATTTCGATCGGCCAACCGCTCTTGATCGACTCCAAGTTCGGCGCAAGCAAGCTCCAACCATTCGCTTGCACTGTACCTGGGCCGCCACCTCCCAGTGCTCCGGCCCTGTTCGTCGACGAAGGCCTCGTCCTTCCGCCGTAAGAGATCCTCCTCGGTCGGTCGGCCGAGTCGCCACCACGGGAGGCGACCGGGCCCGTCGCCTCCCCAATCCGATTCATCCACAGTTGCCAGAGCCGCACGATACCCCCTCAATGCCGCTCCCCTTCTCTGCCCGTACAGAAGCAGAACATCTTCAACTGCAACGATGGGCGCCTTTCGCCGGCCGATGACATCTCGGTGTCCGGACCATCGATAGTCGTCGGCTCGCTCCACCAGACCGGCCTTTACAGGGTTCAAATGAACGTAGGCGACCAGCTGCATCAGGTAGCCTTCGTCCTTTACCTCCTTGGCTTTGAATCTTCCTTGCCACAACGGCCCATAGACCCGGTCGTTCACATTGCGGGCTCGTGTCACGCCCTGCTGCAGGGTCTTCATCGACCGTGAAAGAGGGACCGGGCCTTGCCGAAGGATGAGGTGGTAGTGGTTTCCAAGCAGGCACCATCCCAAAACCGAGGCGCTGTCTCTTGACATCACCTTCCGGAGGAGTTGAACGAAGCTTTTGGCCAGTTCTTCGTCTGCCAAGGGTAGCAGCCCGCCGCCAACCCGGTTGTAGACGTGGTAGATCCTACCTTCCTCGAATAGCCGACCTGCACGTGGCATCTCGATCCCCGTTTCCTATTCTAACAGATCTGCAAAGCAGTGCCTGGCACCTTTACTTAGGCACCTTTAATGCCCTGCTCCACTGACTCCGGTGGACCCGCCATGCCAGGCCGTAACGGCATCGGCGGTGTTGCCTTCCCACTCCAGGAAAGGGTCGGCGTCCACAAAACGTGATTCCGGAGCTATCACACGGCCTACGATCTCGCTGTCTACGCTTCACCCCTTCGGTTACCCTCGAGGCGCAAGACTCGCTTCCGGCTGGCGGCCACCCTTGGTCGGACGGGACTCATACCCGCAAGGTCCGTTCGGAAGGTTTCCAAGACTCCGCTGTCATCTCTGACTCACGTCATCTCTTCCCCCTTCCCCAGGCTTCGCCTGGCGCACACCTGGCACCTTTAGGCTGACCCAAAATCCGCCCGATCCGGATGGGAACTAATCAGGCTCCAATGCCGACATAACCGCATTGATCATACTGAGCGCATCCAGGTGGCCAAGGCCAGCGGGGACTCCGTTCGCGTTTGCTGAGAGCGCCGCATCAGCACCTAGGGACGCCAAAGCTCTCGTTATCCCTGAGTCCACGGTCAGCTGTAGGCTTCCTTGCTCCAACTCTAGCTGTCGACCAACCTCGATCCAAAAAAGCTGCGATGCCTTCCGGCTCTCCCGAAGGTAGCCATCAGGGGATCCGAGACATCGCCACTTCGTTATTCCCTGAAGGTTTCTCCCGCAGACGCCGAAATGTGGGTGGCGAAGAATGTCCGCATTTGTTTGAAACGTCTCGCACGCCAGGAAGTCATCTTTGAATTCCTGAGGGCTCGCAAGCGATAATCGCACGTGGTCGATCTGAAGGTTTTCACCAACGTACCTCATGGTGATCCTCGTCTGAAGTACTGTTGGTTCCCACGAATATGGGTCAAGCAGGGAAAGTTGGCAGGTCGTGCTCCTACCCCAACACATTATGGCTGATGATTCCGGGGCACATGTCGAGGCAAAAACCCCGGTATTCCCAATTATCGCCAGTGAATTTTCGTTCCACTCGAGCGCGTTGTATCGAATACGTAACGCAAGTTTCCCAGACTCGTCCCAAATGACAAGTCGCGCCGCGCTCGGGCTGCTTTTTTTCGACAGTGGTGCGACCTCGGCGGTGTGTTCGCTGAACCAGTAGACCTTTCGATCATTCAAGAACTGCTCAAGGACCCAGCCTACCGTGACAGGAACATGCGAGATGTAAACGTATTCTTCCGTTCCAATCGATTTCTTCATGATCACCACAGGTAACGGCCCGCCATAGAGGAACAGCAACTCGCCAAAAAAGGAAGCATAAATTGGGTCGGTTGGCAGCGACTCCAGCGTATCGATACGACTGCTGGGGAAAAAACCCAAGGTCCGAAATACTGCAGGAGATTCTGACAGCAACCGGTCCGGGTCGTTGGTCATGACGGCTAAGACTGAATTCACTTCTTCACTCTCTGGAACAGCGGTTTTTTGATTCGAACGACATTCGCCGCCCTTCAGTGCGGACTCACGTTGCATCAACTCGTCAGTGACGTTTTGAACGACAGGGAGAGATTTGTCCGGCGAAGCAATTTGGTAGCTTATCGAGACGACCTCATAGTCGGTTGTCAACGAGGATGCAGTCAGTGGATTGAGTGAAATCGAGATTCCGACAAAAAAGACAATGCTTGCAGATTTCATTTGCTCTTCCCTCTCCTGATCTTACGGGATAGGATCAACATAAGGGACGTTCCCACCAAACGCGGCATCAGTGGACGATGTGGCCAAAAGGTGAAAGTACACATCGTCAGGATAATCAGATGGGTCACCCCGTCCCGTGCCATTGTAGACGCGAAGAGCGTCAGCCACGAAGACCTGCCATTGCGCGTCTGTGCAAGTGATTCCTAAGCCCCTGTCGGAGCATGGGTAGTGCCCATAGAGACCTTTCGAAAGATGAGTCTCCATCGCCAAACGAAGGTCAATCAAGAAGTCGTGAAGAAGTAAAGGTGCCCGGCACGCACTTGCAGATTTGTGGCCACCCTCATAGATCCGCAAAGCCGTGCCAGGC
>CAVQSQ010000026.1:0-64598 GCA_963715955.1 Candidatus Sulfomarinibacteraceae bacterium | reverse complement strand
CGCGCCACACCTCCCCCATCCCGCCGGCGCCGAGGGCTGCGGTGATGCGGTAGTGAGCCAGGGTCGTGCCGATCATCAGTTCCTCTCCTGCGGCAGCCAGTTGACGACCACGGTCGGCGGGTCCGGCAGCTTTTCTTCGAAAAAGGCGCGGTAGAGAATTTTCGAGCCATCCGGCGTCACGTCGAAGATCTGGTAGAGCCTGGTGCCGGCAAAGCCGTCGAAGAGGACCTCGGGCGTCCCGATCTCGATCTTCAACTCATCGGTCCGGACCGGAACCGCGACGAATCGACCCGACGCGTCCTGGTACACCACCTCACCCGATTTGGCCTTCCACTTCGGCCAGATTCCGCCGTCGGTCGAAAGCTGCCGGGCACGCCCGTGACCCGAAGCCGAAGCGACATAGATCTCGGGGCGGCCTGATTCGTTCGAGGTGTAGGCGATCCAGCGACCGTCCGGCGAAAAAACCGCGTGTTCCTCGTCGAACCGGGTGTTGCGGTACACCTCGGGCTCGCCTCCCCGCTCGAGGTCGAGGATGAAGATATCGTTGGCCGAGGTCTCACCCTGCGACATGAGCAGCAGGCGATTGCCGTCGGGCGAAACCGAGCTCGCAAAGGTCGACCGATCGGTACCGAAGACGAACTCGGGCTCTGCCGATTCATCAAGGGTGAGCCGGTAGACCTTCAACGGCCCCTCGCGGTTCGAGGTGAAGTAGATCTGCTTTCCGTCGGGCGACCACACCGGAACCATGTCCTCTCCGTCGTTGAAGGTGATTCGCGACCGCAGGTCACGCGCCACGTCGTAGATCCAGAGATCGTGGGTTCCGGTCCTTTCGTCCGTGATCGGCACCGCTACGCGGGTGCCATCCGGTGAGATGGTGAGCGAGAAGTAAGACGCGATATCTCCGAGCGCACCCAGGCGGTTGCCCTTGCGATCCAACCACACGAGCTCGCTCGAGGTCTCGGCCTGACCGCGTTGAAAGATCAGCAACTCGTCGGTGGCCGAAAAAACACCACGAGCGGCGCCGGTGATCGTCATGAGATCATCAGCGAGTTCTCGTTCGTCACCCGTAAACGCGAGCCGCTCGGCGTCGAACGCCCTCGCCATCAGGTTGGTGCCGCGCAGGTACAACATGTGTCCGGCTACATATATGGCCGCAGCCGGCGACTTCAGAATTTCGATATCAGGGTCGCCGTCGAGCGAACCCACCATCACGGTGTTGGCGTCGCTGCCGCGGACGCTGCGCGCCAGATAGAGAAAACGGCGGCCGTCCGGGAGAAAGAAAGGGTGACGGTGGGAGTTGTCACCGCGCTCTTCGTCGAGCGTGGTCAGCTGTCGCGGTTCACCACCCGCGGCAGGCACTGCAAAGAGCGGGGTGTTGGAATCCGGGGTGTAGACGACGACGCCATCCCGGTTCCAGGACCCGCCCTTGCCGTTACGCGAGGGCGCCAGCGTCCTCGCCACACCGCCGTCCGCGGAAATGACCTTGAGGGCCGAGTCGTTCCGCGTGAAAAAACCGATCTCGTCGCTGTCCGGCGACCAGAACGGGTACTGCGCCCCCTCCGTGCCGTCCAGACATTCGATCTCGATGGCGTCGAGACGCCGGACGCACAGCCGCACGGCGTCATCCTGGCTTCGAACCGAAAAGACGATGCGGCTCCCGTCCGGTGACAGGTTCACGGGTCCCGGACCGAGCCCATCGAGGTGGTACAACGAGCCCTCCGGTGGCGAGATCGAGAAGCGAAATGTCCGCTCGACGGGGGCCGGGTTTCTCACGGCAACCACCGTTGCCGCGACGGCCACGACCGCGAGGACGGCCGCCGCCAGCCACGGGAGGAAACGAGCCGCGCGTTTTCGCGGTGTCGACCCGCTCTCCGGTGGCACCTCGTCACCGGCCGCGTCCGTCAGATCGAGACGGGCATCACCGATCCACTGCAACCGATTCTTCGGGTCCCGCGCCAGACAGCGGGCCAGCATTCGTTTGATCGACACGGGCGTCGCGATCGGCAAAGCCTCGAGATCGACCTCGCGTGTCAAGACCGCGGCGAGCACATCCGACACCGTCTCGCCCTCGAAGAGCTTGTGACCGGTCAGCATCTCCCACACGACGACGCCGTAGGCCCAGATGTCAGCGCGACGGTCGACCTTCTTGCCGCGCGCCTGTTCGGGGGACATGTAGGCGGCGGTACCGAGAATCACACCAGCGGCGGTCGCGTGCCGGGTCATCGTCGGCGACAACGAAATGCTGGAGTCGCCGGACTCGGTCTCCCAGGCCTTGGCGAGACCGAAATCGAGCACCTTGATGACACCGTCGTCGGTGAGCTTGATATTGGCTGGTTTGAGATCGCGGTGGACGATACCGGCCTCGTGGGCGGCCTCCAGCGCCTCGGCGATCTGCCGTGCGATCGGGATCGCCTCGTCGATCGGAATGGGGCCGCGCCGGATGCGTTCAGACAGGTCCTCCCCTTCCACAAGCTCCATCACGAGGAAGGTCGTAACTGATCTGTCACTCCGAGCGGAGGCGCCGCCCTGCGGCGCTCCCCCCACCCTGTCATTTCGAGCGGAGGCGCCGCCCTGCGGCGCCGGAGTCGAGAAATCTCGGCGGAGTGCGTCGCCGCTATTCGCGGCACCTCGCTCAGATCCCTCGACTCGGCCTTCGGCCTCCCTCGGGATGACAGAAGGAGGGGGCGTCGCCTGGGAGCCTTGTGGGGCATGAGGCTCGCGCGCTGCATCCGTGTCCGGCACGCGGGACGCGTGCCCCACAAGCCCTTCAGCATCAGCCTGGCTGCCTTGTGGGGCAGCCGTCCCGGCTGCCATTCGGGAGGAGGGGCTTGAGCTCCCGCTGAGGTCCCTCGACTCGCTACTCTCGCTCGGGATGACAGGTTGAGTGACGACGGTTTCCAACCCGTACAACGTTGCGATGTTGGGGTGGTTGAGGCTGGCGAGCACCTTGGCCTCGCGTTCGAAACGGGCGAGGCGATCCGGGTCCGCGGCAAAATCCGCCGGCAGCACCTTGAGCGCCACCTGGCGGCCGAGCTTTTCGTCCTCGGCACGCCACACTTCACCCATACCGCCAGCGCCCAGCGGCGCGACGACGCGGTAGCCGCCTATCCTCGATCCAGCCTGCATTGTTGAGAGTCCCCTTATTCGACCGAGATTGTATCTCGGTCTAAACTACAACACAAGGCGGGGCAACCCTATTCTCGGTATGGGGCCCGCATTACAGGCTCAATGAGACCAGTCAGTCCGACGGATCGCTCCTGCGCGCCATCCACAGGTCGGCCTCTTCTTCCAGATTGACGAAGAAAATGTTCCGTCGATCGGACGCCATCCGAGGTGATGCGTACTTCGAGCCCGGCGGGTTCTTGAGCAGGGATTTCCGCGCGCCGTTTTCGATGTCGATCAGGATGATCCCTTCGTCGTCGCTCAACATCAGGTGGCGACCGTCATCGAGAGCGACCGGCATACCGTAGTGAAAATCGATCCGAAATCTCTCTCTGGTAATCAGGCGGGCTTGACCGCTCTCGAGGTCGTAGACGAACAACGATGCCATCTGCTGGTCGTGTTCCCGCGTGGCGATGACCACTCCCCGGCCGTCGGCGGTCCACGACGCGGGCTGCTCCGACCCTGCTCTTCCGAGCCCCGGGAGTTTTGTCATTTCGGTTATCGGTCGTTTCCTGTCGAGGTCGATCACCATCGTGATCGCGTTCATGCTGCTGGTGAATAAACGGGTCCCGTCAGGAGACCAGAACGGCAGCACGACTCCGCCCTCTATTTCGGTGACCTGTTCGAGATCACTGCCATCAGGACGGATGGTGTGAGCCTGATAACTGCCCGACCGGTCGGAGTAAAAGACGAGCCGCTCCCCGTCCGGCGACCACACCGGCCCACGATTGCGAAAATGATCGTCCGTGAGTCTTCGGAGGGCTGTCCCGTCAGAGCTGATCAGTGTGAGGGTCTCCTGACTGCCGACAGTCGTCGCCGCCACCCACTGTCCGTCGGGGGAAGGGCTGATCTGGACGTAGTTGGAGGCGCCTCGGGTCACCGGCACGGGTTCACCGAGCACCTCCAGAGCGGCCGGATCGAAGTCAATCCGAAAAATGTTGCCTCGGAAGTCCGCGTTGCAGAAAACGAAGGTATTGCCGTCGATTGCGACGTCAACATCCCCAGCCCAGGTTGACGGTACCGTCAAAGCCTGTGGAGGGCCGACGACCCGTCCATTCTTCCCTTCGATCTCCACCCACCACGGGCCGAGAGTGCCGCCACGGTCGCTGGAAAAGAAGAGCCTGCTTCCGTCCGGAGACCACGCGGGATTCCAGTCGAGCGCGGCGTCAGACGTCACCGAGAGCAGGTCGCTGCCGTCGGGTCGGACAATCCACACGTCGCGTTGCCCGGTTCCTTCCGGCAGTCCCCAGAAGGCGATCCAATCGCCGACCGGAGACCACGCCGGCTGCACTCCATCGTGGATCCCCGGAATCGTCACGATCTGACTCGTATCGAGATCAACCACATGCAGTGCGCTGTTGGCGAGTCGAGATGACGGCTGAAAGTCGACAGCTTCATCTGCGAAGACCAGTTTTCGACCATCCGGCGACCAGCTCGGGTTGAAGCCGGTGCCGGTTGCGCGGCGGACCGATTCGCCGGTGGCCCCCATGATGAAGAGGCCGCCGCCGTCGCGCTCGGAGCGGAAGGCGATGCGCTCGCCGTCGGGCGAGAACACCGGCGCAACATCGGCGCCTTCGAAGTCGGCAGTCAAGTTGATCGGGTTGTCGCCGCCGAGCCGCAGGAGGTAGATGTCCCAGTCGCCGTCGATGTTCGAGGCGTAAACCACGTAGTGCCCATCCGGAGACAGACTGGGCTGGATCTCCAGCCCGGGCAAACGGGTCAGTTGCTCAAAGGCCCAGGTGGCTTCACCGGCTTCGCCACTGTGCGATGCCGCCCGCCACCAACCCGCTGCCGCGACGACGGCGAGGATCCCGGCGCCGACCGCCGCCCACCGCATGCGACGACCTCCTCGGGGTGTCGTGGGTACTTCGTCGGGAGCAGCAAGTGCGGTCTCTGAAAGCGCGATTCGCGCTTCGCCCACCGCCTGCAGCCGCAGTTTGGCATCGCGCTCGAGACACCGGCCGAGCAGCTCCCGCACCTGTCGCGGTGTGTCGGTCGGGAGCTGCTCGAAATCGGGATCACGGGTGAGAACCGCCGCGACGATGTCGGACACCGTGCCGCCATCAAAGAGTTTCTGGCCGGTCAGCATTTCCCACAGCACGACCCCGAAGGACCAGATATCGGCGCGACGATCGACCTTTTTGCCGCGCGCCTGTTCGGGGGACATATAGGCCGCGGTGCCAAGGATGACGCCCTCCACCGTGGCGTGGCGAGTGACCGTCGGCGACAGCGAAATGCTGGAATCTCCAGCCTCCGTCTCCTTCGCCTTGGCGAGACCAAAATCGAGGACTTTGACGACTCCGTCTTCCGTGAGCTTGATGTTGGCCGGTTTGAGATCGCGGTGGACGATCCCGGCCTCGTGCGCGGCCTCGAGAGCCTCGGCGATCTGTCGAGCGATCGGGATCGCTTCGTCGATCGGAATGGGGCCGCGTTGGATGCGTTCGGAAAGATCCTCGCCTTCGACAAGCTCCATCACGAGGAAGGTCGTAACTGATCTGTCACTCCGAGCGGAGGCGCCGCCCTGCGGCGCTCCCCCCACCCTGTCATTTCGAGCGGAGGCGCCGCCCTGCGGCGTCGGAGTCGAGAAATCTCGGCGGAGTGGGTCGCCGCTATTCGCGGCACCTCGCTCAGATCCCTCGACTCGGCCTTCGGCCTCCCTCGGGATGACAGAAGGAGGGGCGTCGCCTGGCTGCCTTGTGGGACGTGAGGCTCGCGCGCTGCATCCGTGTCTGGCACGCGGGACGCGTGCCCCACAAGCCCTTCAGCATCAGCCTGGCTGCCTTGTGGGGCAGCCGTCCCGGCTGCCATTTGGGAGGAGGGGCTTGAGCTCCCGCTGAGGTCCCTCGACTCGCTACTCTCGCTCGGGATGACAGGTTGAGTGACGACGGTTTCCAACCCGTACAACGTTGCGATGTTGGGGTGGTTGAGGCTCGCGAGGACCTTCGCCTCGCGTTGGAATCGCTCGAGCCGTTGCGGATCGGCAGCGAAATCCGCCGGCAGCACCTTGAGCGCGACCTCGCGGCCGAGCTTCTCGTCCGTCGCCCGCCACACCTCCCCCATCCCGCCGGCGCCGAGCGCCGCGGTGATGCGGTAGTGAGCGAGAGTGGTGCCGATCATTCTTCAGTCCTCCAGCAACCGGTCGCCGAAGGGTGACCGACCGCCGAGCGATGTGAGGAACCCGTATCCCGCGATCAAGACCAGCACGACGATCGCGCCTATCGTCCCTCCGGCCCACCACACACCGAGGTCGGAGGTCATCGGCATGGACGTGAGAATCCTGACCACGGCCTCGAGAACCACCGCCGCGACCAGACCGAGACGGAGCAACGCGAAGAGCATGACCGAAATGAACACGATCATGAACGGCACCTGGTACCAGTGGGCGGCAAAAACCGAGGACAGGCCCCCGAACAGTATGAGAATCGCGGAAAACGCCAGCCACTGGCGTTTGAGAAAGACCAGCAGCAGCAGGACGAGCACGAGGATCACCATCGGAAAGGTGATCGAATGGACGATCCCATCGAGGACCTCTCCGACCACCAGACGGACCCCGCCGAGCGACGACAGATTCACCGATCCCGGCCGGCCCGGCGTGTCGCCCAACCATCCCGGCAGGGACGTTTCGATGAGCGACACCAATCCGGCCAGGACCCCGAGAAGACTACCGAACAGAAGGTCTCGTCCGACCAGCGGATCACGGAACCTCCCGGCCAGCAGCCGGGTCCACGAAATGATTGCGTCGGGCCAGCGGCGTCGTACGAACGGCTCGACCGCGAGGTAGAGCATGTACAGCGTGAGACCCTCGAAGAGAGTGAAGGAGAGACTCGAGATGAATGAGGAGATCAGCACGTCGGGTTTCCAGACGTGCTTCGTCCACAATACCCACCCGATGGTGTGGAGGACTACAAAGACCGCCGTGATCCGGAAGGCCCCCGTGAGATCGCTGCGGCCGAGACGGACGTTGCGCAGGGCCAGCAGCAGACCCCCGAGCATGACGCTCACGAAGAGGATCGGTCCGACCACGCTCACTATCTTTTCGCCGGTGGTCTTAGGAAGGTCACCCTCGTCGGCCGGTCGTTCCCAGGGGGCGATCACCCGAAAGTACGTCGGGCGGTTTCGATAGGCAGCACCCTCGATCCTGGTGACCGGTGCGTCCGAACTCGAGGCGTCGATTTTCCAGGCCGTCCGGCTGTCGGCGAAAACCGGTGGGTTCCAACGCGGTTCCGCTGTCGTCAGTGTGGCGTCGCCGTACCCTGCAGCATCCAGAAACGGCCGCCAGTCGACCGTCGCGTCGCTTTCCTCCTCGGGCGCCAACTCGGGTGGCACGGCCTCGAGCCGCACCAGGCGTCCCTCCGTGTCGAGCCAGACGATCGACATCCCCGGCCGATCAGTCGGCGGATCGGTGGCCGATTTGCGGCCCTGGCCGGGGTCGACCGTTTCGAGCGGCCACGGGCTCTGCCGATACCAGAACAGGATGCCCGAGTCGGGGCCGGTTCCCAGCCTTTCCCAACGATCCGGGTCCTCGACCTTCTCGAGGGAGTCCAGGTAGTCCGAGTTCTGGCTGAAGCCCCAGGCGGAGTCGGTCGGTGCGTCGTTCCGACCGGCTTCGGCGAGTATGGCCTTCGCTTCGGCCACCAGGACCGCCGGTTCCTTCGGCAGCGGTGAAAATGCGGTGATCTGGTAGCGTCCCAGGAAACCGACCAACACCGCTGCGATGATCAACGTCGCCGCGAGCGCCGCCCAGGCCACCGACGGCCGCAGCGCCCCGGTGTCGCCGGCGGCGGCAACCATCTCGGGTGACGGCGTCTCTCCGGCCGCAATGGCCGCGGCGAGGGGGTCACCCCCCGGCAGAGCCGCCGCCACCGCTTTCGCGGAGGCCGGTCGCCTTGCCGGGTCGGGCTCGAGACAGCGCAGGATGGCGCGCTCGGTAGACGGGTCCATTCCGGGGACGTGGCTCGAGAGGCTGCTCGGTGTGGTCTCCTTCTGCATCCGCAGCAACTCGGCGGCGCTGCCCGCCTCGAACGCGCGGCGCCCGGTGAACAACTCGTAGAGCACCAGACCGAGGCTGTAGATATCGGTTCGTTCGTCGAGCTCGCCGCCTTCCAGTTGCTCCGGCGCCATGTAGCCCGGCGTTCCCACCCGCGCCTGCGCACCCTCGATGCCGTGCGTCGCACCCGCCAGACCGAAGTCGGTGATCTTGGCCCGACCGCGCCCGTCGACCATGACATTGGCCGGTTTGAGATCGCGGTGGAGCACCCCGACGTCGTGAGCGGCGGCAAGACCGGCGCACAGCTGCTGCGCGATCTCCACCGCCTTGTCGGACGGCAGACGTCCGATCCGCCGCAGCAACGATGCCAGATCCTCCCCGTCGACGTACTCCATCGACAGGAAGTGAAAACCGTCGGAGTCGACGATATCGAACAGCCGGCAGACGTTGGGGTGGGTGACCCGGAGACCGAGCCGCACCTCGTTGAGAAAGAGCCGGTTGCGCTCGGGGTCCTTTTCGACCTCCTCGGGCAACAGTTTGAGGGCCACCTCCTGGCCGATCTTGAGATCATCGGCGCGGTAGACCTCGCCCATCCCACCGCGGCCGAGCTTGGCGATGATGCGGTAGCGCCCCTCGAGGACGTCGCCGGGCGCAAACCGGGTTTGCTCGGCGGAAGAGGGAAAGGCGCTCGAAGAAGGAGGCCCGGTGGGCTCGCCGAGCTCGGTCGCCACCCAGCTGGCGTTGAGATCGGCGCCGCAGCTCGAGCAGAATCGTTGGTCGCTCGAGGTCGCCGCGTTGCACTTCGGACACGTCGTCATAGGGCCAGGTGCCGCTTCAGGAAGTCGACGGTCCGGCCCCACGCGAGCTCGGCTGCGTCCTCGTCGTAACGGGCCGCGTTGGTGTCGTTGTTGAAGGCGTGGTTGGCGCCCTCGTAGATATGGATCTCGAAGGTCTTGTGATTGGCCTCGAGCGCCGCCACATAACCTTCGATCCCCTCGTTGATCCGCTTATCGAGACCGGCATACTGGAGGCACAGGGGTGCCGAGATCTTCGGAACATCCTCGGCAGGGAGCTGACGCCCGTAGTACGGCACACCGGCCGCGAGCCCGGTGCCCGCCGCCGCCACCTCGTTGACCATGCCGCCGCCCCAGCAGAAACCGATCGCGCCGACCTTGCCGGTGGACCCGGCATGAACGGCGAGAAACGGCACCGCCGCAGCCATCCGTGCGACCGTCGCGTCGGCGTCGAGCTCGTAGATCATCTCCCGGGCCTTGTCCTCATCGTCCGGTGTTCCGCCGACCGGCGACAGCGCGTCCGGGGCGAAGGCGAGAAAGCCCTCGAGCGCCATCCGCCGTGCGACGTCCTGAATGTGCGGGTTGAGACCTCGGTTTTCGTGGATGACGATCACGGCCGGCAGCTTCTCGTCGCCCTTCGGCCGGGCGAGATAGCCCGACATCGTCACGCCTTCGACCTCGTAGGTCGCCGTCTCGGTCACCAGCCGCTCGTCGTCCTCGGGCACGATCGCGGCCTCGGCGTAGTTGTTCTGCAGCACCGGCACCAGGGCCGCGGCAGCAGCAGCACCGCCGGCTGCCTTGGCAAGCCGCTCCGTGAACACCCGCCGACTCATCGTGCCGTGTGTGAATTGATCGTAGAGCTCGATCCACTCCTGTTTCAGCTTCCTGTCGGTCATTTCTCCTCCTCGATTCCATCCGTCCAACCCACCACCAGGTCGACAAACGGGGACTGGACATCCTGGCTGGAGATGGCGGCCAGCACCTGTTCGCCGTCGGCCGTGATCGAGAACTTCTTCCCAGTGAGGTTCGGGAGCTGGAGATCCACGACATCCTCGACCGCACCGACGGTGAACGTGTCGCCGCGGCCGTCGACCTCCACCCTTTTGAGCGCGCCGTTTTCTTCCTGGAAGAAGATCTCACGGCCGTCGGCCCGCCATTGCATCCAGGTCCCGGAGTTTGCAGACACCTGGACGCGGCGCCCCGGACCGGGGAAGGGCGCCACATAGATTTCCCCCCTGCCACTTTCCTCCGACCAGTAGGCGAGCCAGCGGCCATCAGGCGAAAAGGTGCCGACGCCGTCCTCGGCTTCGGTCTGGTAGAAGAGCTCCGCTGACGGTCCGTTCTCGAGATCGAGGACCCACTGGTCGGCGCCGGTTCCCTGACCCGGTTGATCGAAGGCGAGGTAGCGGCCATCGGTCGACCAGCTCGATGGAAAGACATCCGCTTCAGTCTGGTAAACCAATTCGACGTCGCCGGTTCCGCCGATCGATTTGCGGTAGATCGCCTGAGTCCCGTTGCGCCGCGACGCGAAGATCAGACTCTGTCCGTCGGCCGACCAGACCGGCAACGCATCACCCGCCTTGTCAAAGGTAAACCGGGTGCGCAGCCCACGCTCGACGTCCAGTAAATAGATGTCGTCGGCGCCAAGCGCGGTGTCGAAGACGACCAGCGCCGCCGTCTTGCCGTCCGGCGACAGGGCCACGTGGTCATACAACCCCACATCCCCGATCTCGGTCAAAGGACGTCCGTCACGGTCGAACCACTGCAACTGACTCATCCCTTCCTGCTCTCCCGTGTGGCACACGAGCACACCGTCATCCGAAGCCGAAAACGCACCGGCACCGGTCTGATTGGGAACGATGACATTGTCAGCGAGGGGGAAGGCGTCACCGCGAAAGTCGAGCGCGTCCGGATCGAAGGCCTGAGCCATCAAAATACTGTCGCGAACAAATAGGAGGTGGCCGGCGGCATAGCGGGCCGAAGCCGGAGACTGGACGAGATCGCGGCCGCTGCCGCCCTCGTCGAGCCCGATCACACGCACCCATCCGTCGTTGTCGCCGGCCGAGCTCCGTGCGTAAAAAAGCACCCGGCGGCCGTCCGGCAGAAAACGGGGTTGACGGTGGGAGTTATCTCCTCGTGCCAGATCCAACTCGGAGATCGGCGTCGCCTCGCCGCCGACCGCTGCGACCCGGTAGAGGGATGTCCCCGAGTCGGGAGAGAACACGATCACTCCGTCTTCGCTCCAGGTCCCGCCCTTGCCGTCGGGCGCATCGCAGATCGTCTGCACCGGACCACCGGTCGCCGGGACCTTGCGCAGCTTACCGTTGGCGACAAAGCCGATCCACCGGCTGTCCGGCGACCAGAAGGGGTAGTGACCGCCATCGGTCCCGTCGAGGGCGTGGGCCTCGTTTTCATCGATCCCCCGGAGGTAGAGTCTGAAATCGCCCGAAGCGTCCCGAGCGCTGAACGCCACGAGGTTGCCATCCGGCGAGACCGTGGCGACACCCGGGTTGAAGGGTTCGAGATGGAAGACCGTGCCCGGCGGCGCCGGAATGGCAGCGCGCACGACGCGCGTCGCGTCAGAACCTCCGACGAGGAGCAGCGCACCGAGAATCACGGCCGCCGCGGCAGAGACCCCGGCAGCGATCCACGCCAGACGGGAATGGCCGGAAACGGGCGCTGGCTCGACGGTCCCGCCGATCTCCGCATCTTCGCCCTCGTTGAGGAAAATCCGCGCATCGCCGATGGCTTGAAGACGCTCCTTGGGTTTCTTGCGCAGACAGCGGCCGATGAGTTTCTTGAGATAGGCCGGCGTCTCGGGCGGGAGCTCATCGAGATCGACCTCGTCCTTGAGCACCGAGGCCAGGACGTGGGAGACGGTCTCCCCCTCGAAGAGCTTGTGGCCGGTCAGCATCTCCCAGAACACGACCCCGAAGGCCCAGATATCGGCGCGGCGGTCGGCCGAAATTCCCGCCGCCTGCTCGGGCGACATGTAGGCCGCGGTGCCAAGGATGACGCCAGCGGCAGTAGCATGTTGGGTCAGGGTCGGCGACATGGACAGCGCGGAGTCGCCGCCGTCCGCTTCCCACGCCTTGGCCAAACCGAAGTCGAGCACCTTGACCGTGCCGTCGGGACGCAGTTTGATGTTGGCGGGTTTGAGATCGCGGTGGACGATCCCCTGCTCATGTGCAGCCTCGAGTGCCTCGGCGATCTGGAGGGCGATCGCAGTCGCCTCCTCGATCGGCACCGGTCCGCGTTTGATGCGCTCGGAGAGGTCCTCCCCCTCCACCAACTCCATCACCAGGAAATTGACACCAAAACTGTCATTTCGAGCGGAGACGTCGTCAGACGACGTCGGAGTCGAGAAATCTCGGCGGAGTGCGACGCCGCTGAGCGCGGCGCCCCCCTCAGATCCCTCGACTCGGCCTTCGGCCTCCCTCGGGATGACAGCTTGGGGAAAGGCCGTCTCCAGCCCATACAGCATCGCGATGTTGGGGTGATTCAAGCTGGCGAGCACCTTCGCCTCGCGCTCGAACCTCGCCATCCGTTCGGGATCCTTCGCGAACTCCTCCGGCAGGACCTTGAGCGCGACCTCGCGGCCGAGCTTTTCGTCCTCGGCGCGCCACACCTGCCCCATCCCGCCCTCGCCGAGCTTGTCGGTGATCCGATAGTGCGCGAGTGACCTGCCGATCACCGCCCGACTCCCGCCTGCAGCCAATTCACGACGACCGAGAGATTCGGCGCTTCACGATTCGACACCGCCTCCATCGCCAGCACCCTTTCGCCGTCGGCTGACATGTCCCAGAAATACCATCCAACGGGCTGGATCATGGTGTTGAAGAGCGTCTCGGCCTCACCGATCAGCAGACCGCCGTTGCGCGGCTCGACCCGCACCGCGACCATCGAACCGTCGGACGCCTGGTAGAGGATCTCGGAGCCGTCGTGGTTCCAGCGCGGCGACTGCCCACCTTCAATGGAGATCTGCCACTTGCGACCGCGGTCTGGATATGC
The DNA here is from genome assembly GCA_963715955.1 of Candidatus Sulfomarinibacteraceae bacterium. Lineage (GTDB taxonomy): Bacteria > Acidobacteriota > Thermoanaerobaculia > Thermoanaerobaculales > Sulfomarinibacteraceae > Sulfomarinibacter. Next base: position 51,644 of record CAVQSQ010000026.1, on the reverse strand, counting down.
GGTCACGTAGATCTCGGGATTGCCGGACTCGTCGGACTGATAGGCGAGCCATCGGCCGTCCGGAGAGAACATCGCACTCACGTCGTTGAACTCGGTGGCGATGAACGGCGCCGGCTCACCCCCACCCCCGAGAGGCAGGACCCAGATATCGAAGCTGGACGTTTCACCGCCCTTGTGGATGGCGATGTTTGCGCCATCCGGGGAAACCGAGCTCGGGTACATCTCGGTTGTCGACTCGTACAGCACCTCGCCCGCACCCGAGCCGCCGATCTCCTTTCTCACCAGGGCGTAGACGCCGTTTTGCTGGAGCGAGAAGAAGAGGGCTTTGCCGTCGGGGGTCGGCGTCACGCCCAGTTCGTACCCAGGCTCGAAGGTGAACCTGGTGAAGAGGTCGCGGCGCAGATCGACAACCCAGACGTCACCGCTGCCGGCCGACAGCTCCTCCATCGCCACTGCGGCGAGCTCGCCACCGGGAATGAGATGAACCTCGTCATAACTGCCGGGCTCACCGATCGTGGCGAGCTCGTTGCCTTCACGGTCCCGCCACACCAGACGATAGCTGCCTTCGTCCCCGGCCCCGGACTGGTAGGCGAGCACGCCGTTCTGCGAGGCCGTGTATACGCCGATCACCGTCCCGGCGGGGAGCAGGGTCACCGCCTCGGCGACCGGAAAGGCGTCGCCCGTGAACTCGAGCGCGTCGGCATCGAACGGACGCGCCATGAGCGTCCGATCGCGAACGAAGAGCAGGTGGTCGGAGGCGTACTCCACCGCAGCCGGGGCCCGCATGAGCTGCCGGTCCACAGACCCATCGAGCGAACCGATCATGACCGCCTGGCCTTCGGACGAACCCGATGCGGACCGGGCCATGTAGAGAAAGTGTTTGCCGTCGGGGAGAAACCGCGGGTGGCGGTGGGAGTTGTCCAGACGTTCGGCGTCGAACCCGGTGACCGGCGTCGAATCCCCGCCGGCCTCGGAGACCCTGTGCAACGGCGTGTTGTAGCTCGGGGCAAACACGATGACGCCGTTCCGGCCCCACGACCCACCCTTGCCCTCGCCCGCGTCGCACAGGGCGAGTGGCGGTCCGCCGACCGCCTCGACCACCCGCAGCTTGCCGTTGGAGAAGTAGCAGATCTTCTTCGAGTCGGGCGACCAGAACGGATACTGCGCGTTGTCGGTTCCCGACAACGGCCGCGCCTCGGCCTCGTCCAGCGCGCGGACCCAGAGCCGAACTGTACCGTCCTCGCCGCGCGCGGAGTACGCCAGCGTGGTGCCGTCCGGCGACACGACCGCCGGCCCCGGGTTGTCCGGCGCCAGGTGAAAGCGGCCACTCGGGGGTGGCGGCACGTCGAAGCGGATGACCCGCTCCTCCGGTACCGGTCGGCCGAGCAACAAGACTCCAAGAACCACGGCGGCAATGGCGGCCATTCCTGCCGCGATCCATCCCATGGGTGACCGGCTCGTGGGTCCGGCATCTTCAGAAATTCGATCCGGCTCTTCGGCCTCTCCGTCCTCGAGCACGATCCGCGCATCGCCGATGGCCTGCAGACGCCGTTTGGGTTTCTTGCGCAGACAGCGGCCGATGAGCTTTCGGATGTGGGTCGGCGTTGCGGGCGGGAGCTCGTCGAGGTTCACTTCGTCCTTGAGCACCGATGCCAAAACGTGCGAGACCGTTTCGCCCTCGAAGAGCTTGTGGCCGGTCAGCATCTCCCAGAAGACCACGCCGAAGGCCCAGATGTCGGCGCGGCGGTCGGCTGCGATGCCCGCCGCCTGCTCGGGCGACATGTAGGCGGCGGTGCCGAGGATGATCCCGGCGGCGGTAGCGTGCTGAGTCAGCGTCGGCGACATCGAAATACTGGAGTCGCCGTGATCGGTCTCCCACGCCTTGGCGAGCCCGAAGTCGAGCACCTTGACCGTGCCGTCGGAGCGCAGCTTGATGTTGGCGGGTTTGAGATCGCGGTGGACGATGCCCGACTCGTGCGCCGCTTCGAGCGCCTCGGCGATCTGGAGGGCGATGGCCGTGGCTTCTTCGATCGGCACCGGTCCGCGTTTGATGCGGTCGGAGAGGTCCTCCCCCTCGACCAGCTCCATCACCAGAAAATTGACACCAAAACTGTCATTTCGAGCGGAGACGTCGTCAGACGACGTCGGAGTCGAGAAATCTCGGCGGAGTGCGACGCCGCTGAGCGCGGCGCCCCCCTCAGATCCCTCGACTCGGCCTTCGGCCTCCCTCGGGATGACAGCTTGGGGAAAGGCCGTCTCCAGCCCATACAGCATCGCGATGTTCGGGTGATTCAGCGATGCGAGCACCTTCGCCTCGCGCTCGAAGCGCGCCATCCGTCTCCGGATCCTTCGCGAACTCCTCGGGCAGGACCTTGAGCGCCACCTCGCGCCCGAGCTTTTCGTCCTCGGCGCGCCACACCTCGCCCATCCCGCCCGCGCCGAGGGCGGCGGTCACCTTGTAGTGGGCGAGCGTCGTGCCGATCATCGTTGCGCCTCAATAGCCGCCGGCCAATTGACGACCACGGTGATTGGCTCCGGAGGAGCGACCTCGGCCGACTCGATCACCAGAAACCGCTGGCCGTCAGCAGACACCTGGAATCGGGCGCTGCCACTCGCCAACCCGTGTTCGAAAATCAGCTGGGGTTGTCCAAACGCCAGACCCGACCCTCGATCCTCGACCGTCACACCGGTGATCTCATTGCCCCTGAGATAGAGAATCTCCTTGCCGTCGCCACGCCAGACCGGCCAACCACCCCCACCCACCGACACCTGCCACTTGCGACCAGGACCGGGGAACGGCGCGACGTAGACCTCCCAGCTGCCGGACTCGTTCGATCCGTAGACAACCCACCGCCCGTCGGGTGAAAAGCCGGGGCTGTACTCGACGAAGTCACTTTCGATCCATGGCTGCGGCGAGGCATCTTCTGTCAGTGACCAGGAGAGCAAATCGACATTGGTTGGGGCTTGGGACACCCGGCTTGCAAGAAGAACGGTGGATCCGTCCGGGTGCCACGCTCCGGGCAAGGTCCGTCGATCAAATACTGACAGGAGTTCGCCGTCTCCGGACCCACCGATTGATTTTCGATGGATGGAATACTGTTCCTCGTTTTCCGTCGACCCCCACATGACGGTCTCGCCGTCGGGCGAAAAGACCGCCGAGCCGACGTCCCCCCGGCCGAAAGTGAAGCGAGTTCTGAGTTTGCGGTTGAGATCGACCACCCACAGGTCGTCATTTTCACCCTCGTCCTGACGAATCTGAACAATGGCGGTTTCTTCGGTCGGCGACAAACGGAAACTATCGGAGAAGCGAGCCGGCTCACCGACGGTTTCCTGAATGGAACCGTCCCGGGCGCGCCATCGGAGTGCGAGGTCCGCCGAGAACACCCCACCCTGGAACGCCAGGACACCGGTCTGCGAAGCCGAAAAGACCGCTTGGGCAGTCTCTTCAGCAATGAGCACGACCGTATCGGCGATCGGGAACGGCTCCCCCGACAACTCGAGCGCATCCGGGTCGAAGGGCTGTGCCATCAGCGTCCGCTCGCGGAGGAAGAGGAGGTGGCCCGAGGCATACTCTGCTGCCGCCGGCGACCGAATGATGACTTTCTGTTCTTGTCCCTCGAGCGAGGCCGCGACGACCGCATGACCTTCATCAAACCCATCACGGAATCTGGCGAGGTAGAGGAAATGCTGGCCGTCCGGTAGAAAACGAGGATGGCGGTGGGAGTCGTCACCGCGCTCTTCGTCAAAGGCCGTCACATCTACCGGTTCGCCGCCAAGCTGCGAGACCCGCTGGATCGGTCTGTCGGCCTCGGGTTCAAAGACTATGACGCCCTCTGAATTCCACGATCCGCCCTTCCCGTTGGGGGCGTCGCAGAGAGTCAGAGGCTGACCTCCGGAAGCACTGACTTTCTTGAGCTTGTCGTCGGCAAAGAAACCGAGGTTTTTGGAGTCCGGCGACCAGAAGGGGTATTCGGCGCCGTCGGTACCGGCCAGGACCCGCGGCTGCACCTCGTCGAGATCGCGGACAAAGATCCGAGCCTGGCCGTCGGCGTCCCAGGCGGTAAAGGCCAACGATTGGCCGTCGGGCGACACCACGACCGGCCCGGGTCGGTACGGGTCGAGTTGGTATCCGCGGTCCTCGGGCGGCGGGACCTGGAAACGGATCGTGCTGTCGATCGCCGGTTGCGTCGGACAGCGTTCCCGACGCCCAGGACCGCTGCTGCCACAACGGCCACCCGCCACCGCCCACGGCAGAGCCCGCTTCCAAGTCGGCTGCGGCGCACTCTCTAGAACTGTGGTTGCCACCGCCGTATCGAAGGCCTCGGGGTCAGCGTGGTACTCCTCGAGCACGATGCGCGCATCACCGATGGCCTGGAGGCGCTGTTTCGGCTTCTTTTTCAAACAGCGGGCAATGAGATCGCGAAGGCGCGAAGGAGTGTCCTTCGGCAGGGACTCGAGATCGACCTCGTCCTTGAGGACGGCGGCGAGGACGTGGGAAACGGTCTCGCCTTCGAAGAGCTTGTTGCCGGTGAGCATCTCCCAGAAGACCACGCCAAAGGCCCAGATATCGGCGCGGCGGTCGGCGGCGATCCCCGCCGCCTGTTCGGGCGCCATGTAGGCCGCGGTGCCGAGGATGACGCCCGGCCGCCGTCGCGTGCGCGGTCAGGGTCGGCGACATCGAGAGATTCGACGCCCTCGGTGTCAGCGTCCCACGCCTTGGCGAGACCGAAGTCGAGCACCTTGACCGTGCCGTCGGGGCGGAGTTTGATGTTGGCGGGTTTGAGATCGCGGTGGACGATCCCCTGCTCGTGCGCCGCCTCGAGTGCCTCGGCGATCTGGAGGGCGATGGCGGTCGCTTCCTCGATGGGAATCGGTCCTCGCTTGATCCTCTCTGAAAGATCCTCCCCCTCGACCAGCTCCATCACCAGGAAGGTGACCTCGGACGCCGCCGCGTCCGAGGTCAGTGTTGAGTTTTGAGTTTTGAGTTCTGAGTTCCCGGATGGCAGGCGGGACGCCTGCCCCACAAGCCCTTCCTCGGCAGCCTGGCTGCCTTGTGGGGCAGCCGTCCCGGCTGCCATTCGGGAGGAGGGGCTTGAGCTCCCGCTGAGGTCCCTCGGCTCGCTACGCTCGCTCGGGATGACAGGCTGAGTGGCGACGGTTTCTAACCCGAACAGCGTTGCAATGTTCGGGTGATTCAGCGATGCCAGAACTTTGGCCTCGCGCTCGAACCTGGCCATCCGCTCGGGGTCCTTGGCGAACTCGTCGGGCAGCACCTTGAGCGCCACCTGGCGCCCGAGCTTTTCGTCCTCGGCGCGCCACACCTCGCCCATCCCGCCGACGCCGAGGGCATCGACCACGCGGTAGTTGGAAAGACTCATTCCCGGTTCGATGCTCATTCAGATACTCCTCGTGCACATCTGCGAGTGTTAAAGCCGGCTCGTTCCATCAGCAGTCTGGAACCGCGGATCATCTTCGAGCCCCGGCATGTAATAGGCCGGCAGACCCGGCAGGAAGACCGCCAGGATCGAGTGGGCGTCGACCGACCGTTCGACCTCGTCGAGCAGGCGATCGGTGTCGCCGAGCCCGGCGTAGATGATCCCGTAGGCGAAGGGATCGACCTCCGTGTCCTCGGCAAACTCGTCGAGCGTCTGCAGCGCGGCTTCGGCGCGTTTCGTGTCGCCGCACTTGCCGTAGGTGTATCCCACCCACGAGCGGGCGAGCGGGGTGTCGCCGCCGTGGAGCTCGGCCTCGGCGTCTTCGGCAGCCGCCAGGGCCTCTTCACACTGGCCGTTGTCGGCGTAGGTCTTGGCGAGCTTGATGTAGCCCCAGGTCCAGTTCGGGTTGAGATCGAGGGCAGCGCGGAACTCCGCCGCCGCCCGGTCGTACTCGCCTTTGCCCATCAGCGAATAGGCCACGAGGTGGAAGGCGGAAGGCGACAAGGGGTCGAGTTCCTTGGCGACCGTCGCCTGCTCGATGGCGTCGTCGAAACGGCCCACCGCCGACAGGAAATAGCCGTAGGAAACACGGGCGAAGTCGCTGCCGGGGTTGAGCTCGACGGCTCGTTTGAGGTCTTCCTCCGCCCCGATCCAATCCCACTCGAAGAGGAATTTCCTCTCGGCCGAGGCGGCGAGAGCCTCGGCAAGGTCGGCGTCGATCGCGAGGGCCTGTTCTACCGCGTCCCTCGACTTTTCGAGGGCTTCCTCACGACCCAGGACCCCGTGGTAGGCGAGGGTGGTGTAGACGTCGGCGAGCGCAGCGTGCGGCTCGGCGTAGGCCGGGTCTTTGGCGATGGCCTGCTGGAAGTAGTCGACCGCCTTGTGCATTTCTTTGGCCGAACCGATACTGAACTTGCGCCCCTGGAGATAGAGACGGTGGGCCTCGGGATCGACGGCATACCTCCGGTCGAGGTTCTCCGCCGTATCAGGGGACAGTTCGATTCTGAGCGTCTGCGCGATGGTATCCGTGAGCTCCTTCTCGATCGCCAGAACATCGGCCTGGTCGCGGTCGAAACGGCCGCCCCACAGCTGGTGGCTGTCGCTCGCATCCACCAACTCCGCGCTCACTGCGAGCCGATCGCCGCGCTGGACGAGACGGCCCATCAGCAGGGCCTGGACACCGAGCTTGCGCCCGATCTCCTGAGGCGTTTCCTCGCTGTCCTTGAAGGCGTAGGCGGAACGCCGTGAAATCACCTTGAGCTCCGGGATCTGGGCGAGGGTGTTGATCAGGCCTTCGGTCAGGCCGTCGCAGAGGTAGTCGGACTCGGCGTCTCCGGTGCCGTTTTCAAAGGGCAGCACGGCAATCGACGAGACGGTCTCGCTGGAGGAACCCGCTCCGCGGCTCAGGAAGAACTGGGCGGCGACAGCCAGCAGCGCCACCAGACCCACCACTCCATATGTGACCCACGACCTCGAAGAGCGAGCCCGTCCGGCCGGCACCATCACCCCGCTGTCGGTGTCGCGCTTGAGGTTGTCGAGATCGACGGTGAGATCCCGGGCGTTCTGGTAGCGGCGCCCGGGGTCCTTCTCCATGCATTTGCGGACGATCCGTTCGAGCTCGGGCGGCGATACCGGGCTGAGTTCGCCGATCGGCACCGGCTGCGATTTCACGATCTCGGTGATGGTCTCGGTGGGCGTCGACCCCTGAAAGGGCAGACGACCGGTGGCCATCTGGTAGAGAACCACGCCGGTGGAGAAGATGTCGCTGCGGTGGTCGGCATCTTTCCCGAGGGCCTGCTCGGGGCTCATGTACTGGACCGTGCCCATGACCACCCCGGGCTGCGTCATGGTCTGGACCGTGCCCTCGGGATCGCCGTCGATGACGGGATGGAGTTTGGCGAGCCCGAAATCGAGGACCTTGAGACGGCCCTCCGGAGTGACCATCAGGTTGGACGGCTTGATGTCCCGGTGGGTGACGCCGTGATCGTGTGCGGCTGCCAGGGCATCCGCCAGACGCGACCCGAAATCGACGATCTCGGACACCGTGAGTGGCGTCCGCGCCATGCGGTGGTCGAGGCTCTCGCCTTCCACGTGCTCCATCGCGATGAAGTGGATGCCGTCGGCCTCGCCGACGTCGTAGATATGAGCGATGCCCGGGTGGTTGAGAGCCGATGCGGCGCGGGCCTCGTCTTCGAAGCGTCGACGGCGGTCCTCGCTCTCGGCCTTCGCCGAGGGAAGGGTCTTGAGCGCAACCGTCCGGCCGAGGCGGGTGTCGCGAGCCAGCCACACCTCTCCCATCCCACCTTCACCGAGCTTGTCGGTGATCTCGAAATGCGAGATCTTCCTGCCGATCATCACAACCCCCCGAGCCGCTGCAGCCGAGTGCCCCGAGAAGGGCCGACGCGAGTCGCAATCGCACTCATTTCGGAAATCACGGGACCCGTCGTCTCATTTCGTTGTTCGTTTGTCCGTCACCTGGAATGGACGCCACACATCATAACGCACCTGAGACACAGACGCATTTCATTTTTGAAACAATTTTTTTTGAGAACGCCGCGTGAAAGGGAGGTTCAGCCTTCCAGTCGCCGGATCAGCAGCAGGGTCCGGTCGTCCGGAAAGGGCACGCCGCGCGCGAATTCGTAGAGGTCCTTCTCGATCGCGGTCATGATCTCGGCGACCGGTTCGGGACGGGTCTTGACGCAGATCTCGCGCAGGCGCTCCTCGCCGTACTCTTCCTCTTCGGGGTTTTCCGGCTCGGTGATGCCGTCGGTGTAGAGAACGAGAGTGTCACCGACCTCGAGGGTTTCTTCACCGGCTGTGAAGACGCCCTCCGGAAGAATCCCGAGCGGCATGCCGGTGGACTCCAGCCACTCGGTCGAACCGTCGGCCCGCAACAGCAGACCGGGGTTGTGACCCGCGTTGCAGTAGCGCAGCTTCCCGGTCTCGGGAACCACCGATGCCAGGAACGACGTTGCATATTTCTCCGGCGGCGTCCGTTCGAAGAGCAGGTGCGACACGGAGCGGAAGACATCCTCGACTGCAACTCCGTCGTGGATCGGACCGGCGGAGAGGGCCTCGAGCGATGCCGTCAGGAGTGAGGCCGCAATGCCTTTGCCCGAGACGTCGGACAGCATCAACACGACCTCGCTGTTGTCGTGGCGCATCTCGACCTTGAAGAAGTCACCGGACACCCCTCGCGAGGGCATGTTCCCCGCTGCGATATCCCAACCCGGCACCTCGGGGAGATGGTCCGGCAGCAGGCCGACCTGGATCTCGCGGGCGAGCGCCACCTCCTGTTCAAGGCGCTTGCGCTCTGCAGCTTCTTCGGCCAGGTGGACGTTGCGGATCCGCATCGCCGCAACGGACGCCAGAGAGGCCAGCAGCTCCATGTCCTCTTCCTCGAACTGGCGCAACGTCAGACGCGAGCCGAGAACGATGAGACCGAGAGCGCCGTCCGGATCGAGTAGGGGCGCCGCAACCAACGAACGAACACCCGCATCGAGCAGACTCATGGCCTCGTTGAATCGCTCATCGGTCTGGGCATCGAGGACCAGCGCCGCCTGTCGACCCTCGACGACCTGCTCCATGAGGCTGGTCGAAAACAGGATCTCGGCGTTTCCCGTCCCGGTCGAGCGGCTGGCCGCGCGCTCATAACCACCGTCTTCCGTCCTCAGGTAGATCGCGGCGTCTTCAGGCCTCAGGTATTCGAAGGCACGGTCGAGGATCAGATCGAGAAGATCCTCGAGCGACATGACCCGGTCGAGGGCAAGGTTGACTTCGGTGAGCAGACGGAGCCGGTCCGCGTAGCGGCGGAGGCCCTCGCCCATCGGCGTCACCGAATCGGTGCGGATCTCTTCGGGCGCCTGCAGCAGTTCCGCCGCCGATCGGAAAATCGTGTGGCTGTCGCGGCTGACCGAGCTCGCCTGTCTGCTCGGCATCGGGCGGGTGGCCTCGCGCAAGGTGATCGAGGTGCTGCCGACCTGGATCACCGACCCGTGTCCGACACGAACCGGCTTTTCAACCGGACGGCCTCCGATCAATGTTCCGTTTCGAGAACCGAGATCCTCGACGTGCCAGGCGCCCTCCGTGAGGAACAGTCTCGTATGCATCCTCGACATGGAGCGATCCGGAATCGTCAGGTCGGCCTTCGAGGACCTCCCGATGACAAACGTCTCACCGGAAAGGGCCCGGTCGAACGGACCTCCGTCCGTCGGGATCACATGAAGACTCAATGGCGGTAATACGTTTGAAGTTTCGGTCATGGTCGCGCTCATCATACATCTATAACCGAAGAACGCTCGAATTCTTCCAATGTGTTCACATTGACCCACGCATCTTGGATGCTGGTCGGAGGGCTCGGGCACCCCACCTTGTCTGAAGACGCCAAACCCTGCATCCCGAAAAACCCCTTCGTGGCTCGCTGTTCCAGCACCTGTTTCATCTCCGGTTCGTACACGGCGAGGAGCGGTTCGACCTTGCCTCCAGCCGTTCGAGGAAGAACGGCCCAGACGTCGGGCGCCCTCTGCGACACGAGCCACTCCACCGCCCGCACCCGAATCCTCGGCATGTCGCAGGCCGCGACGATCCACGCCCTGTCGGGGTCCCACCGCATCGCTGCCAGGATGCCGCCCAGAGGCCCCGGAACCCCGGCAGCATCGGCCAGACGTTCGAGGCCGTGAAGTGCTTCCGGCACCGCCCCGACGCCCGCGAGAACGACCCGGTCGGCGAGACACCCGACCGCCGCGACCGCGATCTCCACCAACGTCACGCCGTCACGCCGCAGGTTCTGTTTCGGCATCCCCATGCGGCGGCTTCCGCCGCCGATCAGGACCACGGCGTTGAGGATGCAGTCTCGAGGGCCCTGCGGCGCAGACTCACCCGACCGGAGCTCAGTCATCACCTAGGAACACGAACGGTCGGTCGCTCAGTTGCTCTTCCAGCGGATCGCCACGCCCTGGCACACGACCTCGGGCCCCATGCTCATCATCTGATCCGGCTGAATTGACCTCACATGCCGCCCGCAATTAACGATCACGACGGCATCGGCGTCGAGCTTGGCGGCGCGGCGCCGCAGGTTCCCTTCGGCTGTTGATACGGCGTTTTCTTCGCCCATGGTGGTGATCGCCACCTTCTCCTCGAGGCTCGCCACCTCTTCGTACTGCCGGTCGCCGATCTGTTGCGGCGTGATCACCCGCACTTCCCGGGTCCACGCCTCGACGTTCGGATCATTCGAACTGGACGAACTGCAGCCAGTGGCCACCACAATCAGGAAACCGCACAACAGAATCTTCTTCATTGAATGCTCTCCAATTCCAGCCTGCATATCCACAATGTACCAGACACGGGTGAACGGGCATGCCCGAACGGGTCAGGACAATACTTGACAAAACAACGCTCAGATCGCAGAATAGCCGTCCCTCGATCGGTCCGCCGATCGCCCCGGAGGATCTCCATGCCCCTGTATGAATATAGATGTCAGAAATGCAGGAACCGCTTCGAACGCATCGAGCGCGTATCGAGCCAACACGACGGCGTGTGCCCCAAGTGCGGCGGCGCCGCCCACCGTCTCCTGGGAACCCCCGCCCTTCAGTTCAAAGGGAGCGGCTGGTACGTCAACGACTATGCAAAGGACAACGGAGCGCGACCGTCGGAAAGTGAAAAGGAAACCGCGACCGCTGCAGCCGCGACCCCCGATGCGAAGAGCGAAAAGACCAGCGATGCGAAGACGGAGAAAAGCGTCCCGAAGAAGGCGGACCCGAAGGTTGCATAGAATAGTTTTGAGTTTTGAGTTTTGAGTTTCGGAATTCGGAATTCGGAATTCGGAATTCGGCTAGCCTTCTCGTAGCTTCTCCAGCCGTTCGCAACCATCCTAGAGAGGACAGCATGACCGGGCACGAAGGCGACCATGTGATTCGAGCGATGGGCCTCGATGGACGGGCCCGGGTTGTCGCTGCCCTGACGACGGACGCCGCTGAGGAACTGCGGCGAATCCACGATCCGTCGCCGCAGGTCGCGGCGGCCCTTGCGAGAATATCCACCGGAGCGTTGCTGTTGGCTGCGACCCTCGAAAAGGTGACTTCCCGAGAACCGGTGTTGACCCTCGAGGCAGACGGCGGCGGCCCTGCAGGACGTTTCGTGGCGACTGCATCGCCGGCCGGCTGGGTCCGCGCGATGGCCACCAACCCGCTCGCTACCACACCTCGACGAGCCGAGGGAGATCTCGACGTTGCGGGCGTCGTCGGCCGAGGCGGTCAGCTCGTGGTGACCAGGGACTCAGGCCGCGGCGATCCCTACCGCGGTGTCGTCGACCTCGTGTCCGGCGACCTCGCCAAAGACCTCGCGGTCTATTTGAACGAGTCGGAACAATCGCCCGCGGCCGTGGTCTTCGGCGTCCACGTGATTCCCGAGGGACGGGTCGACACGGCCGGCGGTATGCTGATTCAACTCCTGCCCGGCGTCACCGACGAAGAGGCAGAAATCCTCGCCGATCACATCAGCGTGCTCGGAAGTCTCTCATCTCGAATTGCAGAGGGCGATGGTCCCCGGGAATGGTTGGCGACTGTCTTCCCCGACGGCTGCACCATTCTCGACGAGCTGCCCGTGCAGTTTCTCTGTGGCTGCTCGACCGAACGCGTGGAGGCGGCCCTCAAGCTGCTCGGAGTCGGTGAGATCCGCGCGGCGATGGATGAGGACAACGACCGGCGCGCGGTTCTCACCTGCGGTTTCTGCCACACCGAGTACGTCCTCACCCACGAACGTCTCCGCGAACTCCTCGCCGAGGTCAATGCCGAACGCCGGTCCGCCGCCGCATCAGAATCAGAATGACCCGCCCGCGGCACCGGAACCGCTCATCCAACATCCGGTTACATCACTGTCCAAGACAAATCGGGAAACGATTGCCCAAACCACGATTCAACTACTCTGAAGGTGGGCCAAGGCCCACCCTACGAGTCCGCTCGATATGAGAGTCCGAAGTAGGGTGGGCCTTGGCCCACCTTCAGATCAACTGTGGGTGAGTGGAACCTGCCGTTGAGCCAGGACCGTCCGTGATGCTGTCTCGGGCAATGGCGATCCTGCATCCTGCATCCTGCATCCTGCATCTATCGCACGATATTCATGAACATCTGTTGCGAAGGCCGCGGTTCCTCACCTTTTGCCGGACGGCGCCGGACGTAGGTTCCGTCCGAACGAAGGTCCCACGCCGTACAGTTGTCGCTCTCCGCCACGGTCATGATTTCCTCGACCTCCGCCACCAGCAGGGGGTCGCGCACCGGCGCGATGGTCTCCATCCGGCGGTCGAGGTTGCGCTTCATCCAATCCGCCGAACCGATGAAGTACTCGGGTGAGCCGCCGTTTTCGAACCCGTAGATTCGGCCGTGTTCGAGGAAGCGGCCGAGCACGCTGAACACACGGATGTTTTCGGACAGACCCTCGACGCCCGGACGGAGAGAACACAGACCGCGAACGTTGAGCGTGATCGAAACCCCGGCTTGACTGGCCGCGTACAGCTCGCGGATGAGTTCCGGGTCCTGGAGCTGGTTCATCTTGGCGCGGATGCCCGACGACCTGCCGTCGGCGGCGTTCGCCGCTTCGCGTCGAATGAGTTCGATGAACCGCGAGCGCATCGTGCGCGGCGCCACCAACATCAGTCGATAGTCGTCGAAGGGCGTGGAACTCGTGAGTTCGTTGAACACAGCTGCCACGTCGGCGCTGAGGTCGGGATCGCAACTCAGGATCCCTACGTCTTCGTAGAGTTTCGCGGTGCCGCTGTGGTAGTTCCCGGTGCCGACGTGGACGTAGCGTTGAACGCCGTCGGCCTCCTCCCGCACCACCATCGCCAGTTTGACGTGTGTCTTCAGTTGCTCCACTCCGTAGGAAACGTGGACACCCTCGCGTTCGAGGAGACGCCCCCAGGCGATGTTCGGCTCCTCGTCGAACCGCGCCGTGATCTCTACCAGGACCGCCACCTGTTTGCCGCGACGCGCCGCCTCGGCCAGCGCCTGAATGATCGGCGAGTCGGACGAGGTGCGGTAGATCGTGAGCTTGATGGCGAGAACCTTCTCGTCCAGGGAAGCCGCCTGCAGAAACCTCAGGACCGAGGTGTCGAAACTGTGGTACGGATGGTGGACCAGAATATCGCCACGCGAGATCTCGTCGAAGATCGCCCCGCTGTCGCCGGCGATCAGGTTGCGAAGCCGGTGGTGGGTGATCGGAGCATGCGGCGGGTCGCGCAGTTCCGCATGGCCGTCGACGGAATACCGGAGAAGGTCGACCACGGCGAGGAAATGGTCCGCGACGTAGACGTCCGTGTCGGCCAGCTTGAGTTGACGCGTCAACCACTGCCTCGTCTTCTTCGGCGCTTCCCTGGCCATCTGGAGACGCACCTCGCCGGCGAATCTTCGAGCCTTGAGATCGTTGGTCACCTGACGAATGATGCTGCCGGGTTCCAGAACGCCGGTTTGAATCGTCGCGTCGCCTTCTTCGCCCTCTTCGCCGCGCGCGGCCCGCGTGACCCGAAAAACGTAGGACGTGATTTCGGCGCCGGGAAAGAGCTGATCCAGATTGGCGGCGATCACCTGTTCGAGCGGCACAAAACCGGAACGATCGCTCAGCGGCACCCACCGGTTGCGATTCGTCGGGACCTTGACTCGAACGAATCGCTCGCCGCGTTTCTTTTCTTTCACGGTGACCGCGAGGTTGAGCCCGAGACTGCTGATGAATGGAAACGGGTGTTCGGCGTCCACCGCAAGCGGCGTGAGGATGGGGAGGACCGAACGCTTGAAGTACTCGGCGAGATCCGCGCGGTGGTGTTCGTTGAGGTCCTTCATTTCGACGATGCCGATGCCCGCCGCGGCGAGAGCCGGCCGCAGATCCTCACTCAACAGGCGCGACAGTTCACGGCTCTGCTTGATGATCTCCTCGCGGCACGCCGCCAGTTCTTCAGACGGCGTCAGGCCGTCGAGAGACAGCTTGTTGACGCCCTTGTTCACCTGCCGCTTCAGACCGCTGATGCGCTTCATGAAGAACTCGTCGTGCAGCATGCCGAGGATGCCCGCGAACTTGACCCGTTCGAGAAGGGGAACGTCGGCGTCCTTCGCCATTTCGAAAACCCGGCGCGCGAATCGCAGCCAACTGAGTTCGCGGTTGATGAACGCTCGAGGAGAATCCGCCGTCAGTTTTTCTTTTGTCTTCGCCTGGGCCATCTTCACACTCCGATGTTTCGATCTCGAGCAGCGGTGAAATCGACCGTCGATTATATAGGCGTTCGCCTTCGCAAGCCACGCACAAAGAACAGATTTTTTAACAAGCGTGTTACTATCAATTCATCAAGTAGATATTGTTCGAACACCACGAGGGAAAGAGGAGGATCGAGATGGCAAAGACGACCGGAACTGCAAAGGCAAAAACGACCGCGAAAAAGGCCGCGCCGAAAAAAGCCGCTGCCAAGAAACCGGCCGCGAAAAAGGCTGCGCCGAAGAAGGCCGCCGCCAAGAAGCCGGCCGCCAAGAAGGCCGCACCGAAGAAGAAGGCCGCTGTGAAGAAGCCGGCCGTCAAGAAGGCCGCGGCGAAGAAACCGGCCGCCAAGAAGGCTGCGCCGAAAAAGGCCGCTGCCAAGAAACCGGCCGTCAAGAAGGCTGCGCCGAAAAAAGCCGCTGCCAAGAAGCCGGCCGCCAAGAAGGCTGCACCGAAGAAGGCCGCCGCCAAGAAGCCGGCCGCCAAGAAGGCTGCACCGAAGAAGGCCGCCGCCAAAAAACCGGCCGCCAAGAAGTAGGCCTCTCCGATCCAGCTTGCGAGTGTGAACCGGCGCACGTCGGTTCGCCCGCGTTCGGAGATTTCAGCCCAGTTCAACGGGAGCGTGGGAGGTATCATCTTCCACGCTCCCGTTTCTCATGTCCGTGATACCCTCGGTCTTTTCCCGGGTGTCGGTACCCGGGGTTGGTTATGACGGAAGCACTCACCCTCGCCGCGGACGACTGGTCCTTCGAACTGCTCGGGAATCGTCTCGGTGACCGCCTCGAGATCGAGCCGATGTCCATCCTCCGCATCACCCATTTCGATACCTTCGATTGGCGCCTCTTTGAACGGGGATGTCGTCTCACCAGCGAGCGGCAGAGCGGGCGCACGACACTGCACTGGTGTTCGCTTTCCAGACCGCACCCATACGTCCTTCCCGTAGACAGCGAATTTCGTTTCGCACGAGATCTTCCCGACGGCTATCTGAAATCGGAACTCATCGGGATTTCCGGTGTTCGCGCATTGCTCGTTTTTGGAGCCGTTCGGGTATCCCGTCAGTACGCAAGGGTCCTCGACTCGAAGGGCAACACCGTCGCCGGGTTGTTGGTTGAGGAATCCTCCCCGCTGGACCTCTCGAACCGAGCCGCCGGAGAATCTCTGCGGACGGTGACGGTGCAGCCGGTCGGAGCGGTTCGTCGCGCCCACCACCGCCTGACACAAATGATTCGCGAGAGCGGCGCTGCTGACCCACCCCCGATCGATGTCGCCGCCGCGGCCGCCGAGGTTCGCGGACGGCGGCCGGGAGACTATTCGTCGAAACCGCAGATCACTCTGCGGCCGGAGGAACGCTCCGACGAGGTGTTGCGGGCGATCCTCGACAGTCTTCGGACAACGGTAGCCGTCAACGTGGATGGAGTCATCGAAGATGTCGACGTCGAGTTTCTTCACGACCTTCGTGTCGCGTGCCGGCGCGCAAGGTCGGCCTTGGGTCAGCTGAAGGGAGTTCTCCCCCGACCTGACGCCGACAATCTTGCGGGTGAACTGCGGTGGCTCGGCGAGGCAACCGGACCGTGTCGAGATCTCGATGTCTATCTTCTCGAGATGGACGGCTACCGCCGGCAGCTCGAGACCGCGGCGAACGAGATCGACGATTTTGAAAAGCTCTTGCGGCGCGAACGGGCTCGGGCCCTTCGCCGCGTTCGCAATGCCCTGCGGTCGAAGAGATTTCAAAGCCTCATGGAGGAGTGGTCGGCGCTGGCCGCGTCCGACGACCCGGGACCGGAGGCTCCCCAAGCCGCCCGGCCGATCGGCGACACGGCGGGGAAGAAGATCCTCAAGGCCTACCGGAGAATGGTCAAACGCGGCGCCCGCCTCCCCGATCCTCCTCCCGCCGAGGATCTCCACCGGCTTCGCATCGACGCCAAGAAACTGCGCTATCTTCTCGAGTTCTTCGGAGGTCTCTACCCCAAGAAGACGATCACGCGTCTGGTGAAAGAGCTCAAGCTCTTTCAGGACATCCTGGGCGGCTCCAACGACATGGCCGTTCAGCAGCGCCACCTCGCCGCCTTTGCCGAAACTCTCATGGCGGAAGGATCGACCCGCGCCGGCACCGTCTTCGCAATGGGCCGTCTGGCGGATGCGATGGCCGAGCGTCAGGACCTGTATGTGAATTCGTTTGCGGAGTGTTTTCACGTCTTTGCCGGCGATGCGAGTCGCAGGGTTTACCAGAAGACGTTTCGTGGGAGTTGACGGATGGATACGCTGGCCGTCTGGACGATCAAGGGTGGCGTCGGCAAGACCGCGGCATCGGTGAACCTGGCTCATGCCGCCGCGATGTCGGGCGTCAGGACTCTGTTGTGGGACCTCGACCCCCAGGGCGCCACAAGCTACTACCTCCGTGCACTGCCGCGTCTCCCAGGAGGAGTGGAGACCCTCCTCGATCGATCACTCGACCTGATCCAATTCGTTCAACCGAGCGAGTTCGACAATCTGATGCTCCTGCCCGCCGACTTTTCCTACCGCCATCTCGACCTCGCGTTGGAAGAGAGCGCCAAACCGAAAAAAGCTCTCGTCAAAAGACTGCGGCCGCTGGCCGCCGAGTTCGACCTCGTGCTGATCGACTGTCCGCCGAGTGTGTCGGCGGTCTCGGAGGCGGTGCTGCGGGCGGCCGACGCCCTGATCGTGCCGGTCATCCCGACCACCCTCTCCATGCGCACCCTTGAACAGGTGCGGGCGTTCGTCGCAGCGGCGGGAAAACATCAACCCGTTCTTCTGCCCTTCTTGTCGATGGTCGATCGCCGCAAGAGGATCCACCTCGACACCTGCGACGAGTGTCTGGCGGACGATGATTTTCTGCGGACGATGATCCCCTCGGCGAGCGTCGTCGAACGGATGGGGGTGACTCGCGCACCGGTGGCTGCGACGCTCCCCTCGCAGCCCGCCGCCAGGGCGTTCGGCGATCTGTGGCGTGAGATCGCCGAACGGCTCCGCATCGGACCGGGGATGGGTTGAACGTTGGAACGTTGGAACGTTGGGGCCTTTCCGGGCGGTGGGAGAGCTGATCAGTCGTCGTTCGGCAACGATTCTGATGGTGGGCCAAGGCCCACCCTACTTCGGACCCACATCCCGGGCGGACTCGTAGGGTGGGCTTCAGCCCACCTTCAGAGCTGCAACAAAATCACCTCAGATATTTCAATTCAGCCGAACGATTCAAGCCAGGAATCTTGCGGTCTCGATGCAGGTCGGAGAAATGATCAGTCGTCCACCGTCGCCTCGGCATTGACGACCGCGAGGATCTTGCGGCCGAACTTGCGGAGCAGCGCCGGGCCGATGCCCGCGACTTCCAACAATTCTGTGCCGTCGGCCGGGCGGGCGCGGCAGATCGCCGCGAGCGTGCGATCGGAGAGAATTCGAAAGGCGGGCACCCGCCGTCGCCTCGCCTCTTCGAGGCGCCAGGCGCGGAGTCGTTCGAAAAGCGCGGCCTCGTCCGCGTCAAGTATCGCTTCTGAAACTGATCGGTCCGCCGTTGCGGCGGCCCCGCGTTTTTGGCCCGCGGCCTTCCGTTTGGCGGGCCGGGGCTTGGCGGCGGTCTCCACCAGACGCACCTCATCCACATTGCCGGTCCCCGCGAGCCGGCTTTGCCGCGTCAACCACAACCGCTGAAACCGGATCGTGCGTCCGTCCTTCACGAACGAGTCGGCACGCACGTCGATCAGATCCGCCCTCGAGAGACCGTCGACCAGGGCCTCGAAGGCGGGCCGCGCGAACCCGGCGGGTTCGCCCGCCTGCCGATAGAGCTGACCCGAACTCAGCCCGTCGCGTTCGCGCAGGAGATCGAGCACGGCGGCGAGGGCCTCTTCCTCGGCGGCATTCGGTTCGCGAAAGGCGACCGCAACACATTCGGCCGGCGCACACTGATCGCACGAGCCGCACGACGCGCCGGAATCGTGCTGGTCGCCGAAATGCTGGACCAGATCGAGCATGCGGCACCCTCGGCCCGCCGCGAACGCCATCATGCGTTCGATCTGATCCTGGCGGTGGCGGCGTTGGGCTTCGTACGGCTTTCGCCATTCGGCAAGGCCACGGGTCGCGTTTTCTTCCGGATCGACGATGGCGCCGCGGTGGATCCAGAGTTTCTCGAGCGCAGTGGTGAAGACCTCGTGGGCGAGCCCTGTCCGCTGACTGCTAGTTCGGCAGGCCAGCCGTGGCTGTGGATCGAGGGCCCGATAGACGGTTTCCAGCACCCCCGCTTCAGGGTAGTCGCGATCGAAGAAGAACTGGTGCGTGTGGCGATCGGCCCACGAATACAACAACACCGCACGCGACGGTTTGCCGTCCCTCCCGGCGCGACCGATTTCCTGGTAGTAGTTTTCGAGGGTTCCCGGAAGACCTGTGTGGACCACCGTTCGGATGTCCGGTTTGTCGATCCCCATCCCGAAGGCGATGGTCGCCACGATGACCTCCAGCTCGTCCGCCTGAAAGGCGCGCTGGACGCGATCGCGGGTGGCCGCCGGCATCCCTGCGTGGTAGGCCGCCGCCGGGAAGGCGTCGTTGAGCTCGGCGCCGAGCGCCTCGGCCTCCTTGCGGGTCGGCGTATAGACGATGGCCGGGCGACGGTCGCCGTCAGCAAGCACCTTCCGCACCAGGTCGCGTCGCAGCGACGGCGCCGTCTCCACCACCTCGACCGCGATGTTGGTGCGTCTGAACCCGTGGATGAAAAGACGGGCGTTCGGAATCTCGAGCTGTTCGACGATGTCTCGCTGAACCATCGGCGTGGCGGTGGCGGTGAGGGCGATCACCGGGGCGGGGCGCAACAAGGGAAGCCGCTCCGAGAGCATCCGATAGTCGGGGCGGAAATCGTGCCCCCAGTGCGAGATGCAGTGCGCCTCGTCGACCGCGATCAGGACCGGCGGACGCTTCGCCAGCATTTCCGGAAAGCCCGGGACTGCGAGGCGCTCAGGCGCCACGAAGAGGAAATCCAACTCGCCATCGAGGTACTTTCTGCACACCGCTCGCGAATCCCCACGGTCGCGGCCCGAGTGGATCCGTTCGGCGGCGAGACCGCGGGCCGCCAGCGCCGCGACCTGGTCCTCCATCAGGGCGATCAACGGCGACAGCACCAGGGTCGTCCCGCCCCGCGCCAGACCCGGCAACTGGTAGCACAAGGACTTCCCCGCCCCGGTGGGCATGACCAGCAGCACGTCCTCGCCCGCGGTCACCGCTCGGCACACCTCCTCCTGCAAGGGGCGAAACGACTCGTGGCCGAAGCCCGAGAGCAGCAGCCCGTCGAGCCGGTCGACCGGGGTCGGCGGGCGGCGGTGAGGAAATATGGGGCGGTCGGGTGTCATCGGAGAGAACACTAGCACGCGGGGCAAAGGAGAAAGGGGGAAAGGGAGAAAGGGGGAAAGGGAAGGGAAAGGGAGACCGGCGGCCCGGTTGCATGTTCCAGGATGCAGGATGCAGGATGCAGATGTCAGCTCTGAGAAACCGCTGTTTTTCAGGATGTCACCGCTGACCGAAGGAGAGCAGCGACCCCATCTCTGTCATTCCGACCGAGGCAGCGAAGCACCTTCTGGTTGCCATCCCGACCGAGAAAGCGAAGCGACCCCTTTCCACGTCATCCCGACCGAGAGAGCGAAGCCTTTTCACTTTCTGTCATCCCGACCGAGAAAGCGAAGCCTTTTCACTTTCTGTCATCCCGACCGAGGGAGCGAAGCGATCGAGCGGAGGGATCTGCGAATCGGATCGTGAGACGGCGTTGTCTGAAGCACCTAGATCCCTCCACTACGGCCCTCCGGGCCTCCGGTCGGGATGACAGGAAAGAAAGGTCACTCGTCCGGGCGGACAATGGGTCTCGCCGTAACGACCCAAACATGATAAGGAGCGTGTCTCCCCTGCTCCCCTGCTCCCCTGCTCCCCTGCTCCCCTGCTCCCCTGCTCCCCTGCTCCCCTGCTCCCCTGCTCCCCTGCTCCCCGTCTATTCATGAGCTGTCGTCCGAAATTCAAAATTCAAAATTCAAAATTCAAAACTTCCCCCGTCTGCTCCCCCGCTCCCCTGCCCATGTACACTATGGCGTCCGAAATGAACCAGTGAGGTATCTCGATGGAGCACAACCAGGCGACGAAGATTGCGGGACTTCCGGAGAACGCGCGCCGACCCATGAAACCCGGCGAGGTCTACGTCCCGGTGGTGCCGGACGAAACCGGCGTCGCCGAGGTCACGACCCGTTCGGTGACGATGGGTCTGATCTTCTGCGCCCTCTTTTCGATGGCCGCCGCCTACCTGGCGCTTCGCGTCGGCCAGGGCATCGAGGCGGCGATCCCGATCGCGATCCTCGCCATCGCCCTGTCGCCGCTCTTCTCCCGCCGCAGTACGATTCTGGAAAACGTCATCATCCAGTCGATCGGCGCCAACTCCTCGCACGTCGTCTCGGGTGCGGTCTTCACCATCCCGGCGCTCTACATGCTGGCGGCAGATCCTCTCTCGGGCGTCGTCCAACCGACCGTCCTCCAGGTCATCATCGTCTCCTTTCTCGGCGGCTGTCTCGGCATCCTCTTCCTGATTCCGCTGCGCTACCACTTCATGGTCGAGATGCAGGGCGAGTTCCCGTGGCCCGAGGGAACCGCGACCACCGAGATCCTGTTGTCGGGCGAGAGCGCCGGACGCCAGGGCAGGATCCTCGCGATGGCCGCCGGCATCGGCGCGTTGTACGACGGCCTCGCCACCACCTTCCACGCCTGGGCGGAGCTCCTGACCTTCCGCGCCGTCGGCCTCGGCCAGGTTCTCGAGCGCCAGTTCATGACCCTGCGCATCCTCAACAACGCGGCCATCGTCGGCATCGGATACATCGTCGGCATCCGCTACGCCGCCATCATCTGCGCCGGGTCGTTCCTCTCGTACTTCGTCTTTGTTCCGCTCGTGCACTCGATAGGGATCTTCGTCCCGGACGTCCTCCCACCGGGAAGCATCCCGATCGCCGACATGACGATCGAACAGGTCTTCCGTTCCTACGTGCGGATCATCGGCGTCGGCGGCATCGCGGGGGCCGGCATCCTCGGCATCATCTCTTCCCTGCCGTCGATGGTGCGGTCGATCGGCGCCAACATCGTCGGCATGAGCCACCAGGACGAACGCTCGATCAAAGAGGTGCCGCGGATCGATCGTTCGCTGCCCGGGGGCTTCACCATCATCGGGCTGGTGATCTTCGCCTTCGCCGCCTTCCTCTTCTTCTCCTTCGGCATCGGCATCGGCGGGTCGTTCCTGTACGCGGCGGTCGCCACCGCCATGGTCATGCTGATCGCCTTCCTCTTCGCGCCGGTGGCCGCGCGCGCGATCGCCATCGTCGGCACCAACCCGGTGTCGGGAATGACCATGCTGACCCTCATCGTCACCGGTTTCGTGCTGCTCAAGATGGGACTGTCCGGCGGCAACGGGATGTTCGTCACCATGATGGTGGGCGGCGTCGTGTGCACGGCGCTGGCCGCTTCGGGCGCGCTCGCCTCCGACCTCAAGGTCGGCTACTGGATCGGCGCCACACCGTCCCGCCAGCTCGCTCTCAAGTTCGCCGGCACGGCGGTCGCGGCCGTCTTCTGCGGCATCATGATGTGGGTGATGGCCCAGGCCGATCCCGGACAGGGCTTCGGCACCGCCGCCATCCCGGCGCCGCAGGCCTCGGCCATGAAAGAGATCCTGGTCGGCATCTTCGGTGCGGCTGCCGCTCCGCTGCAGTGGTACCTCTTCTCCCTCGGCGTTCTGCTCGCGCTCATCCTGCGGATGACCGGCGTCCCGCCGCTCGCCTTCGCCCTCGGCATGTACTTGCCGATGGAGCTCAACACCCCGGTGCTGCTCGGCGGGATCCTGTCGTGGCTCGTCGGCCGCAGAAAGGCCGACGACAGCGACGCCGACGTCAAGGCGCGCAGCGACCGCGGTGTGTTGCTGGCATCCGGCCTGATCGCCGGCGGCGCCATCATGGGTGCGTTCGACGCCATCGCCAGCGCCATCATCAAACAGACGACGGGCTCCACCGCCGCCAAGGAGGTGGTCCACATCCTGTCGGACGGCGCCTTCGAGGGCCTCACCGGTGAGGTGATCGGCAGTATCGCGATGGTGGCACTGTGCATCTTCGTGGTGATGTTCTCGCGGCGGGCCAGGGCCGCCTCGTAGCGCGGCCGGCCTCAGAACCCTGAACCCTGCTGAGATCATCACTTGGGAGGAAGAGGTGTCGGTGTGACTGTGATCACTGGAAAAATTCCATAATTGCGCATATAACCAAGAGGTAACACCTTGCACAGGAGGCCTCGATGCGACGAACACTGATCACCTTCGCAGCCGCTCTCACGATCGCCGTTCCCAGCCTGTGGGCCTTCGCCGATGAGGATGATCACGCCGACCTGACCTGGGCAGGGCCCGGAACCTGTCTCGAGTGTCACACTGAAGAAGCCACGGATGTCCACGGCTCGGTCATGTACCAATGGCAGGGCGCCTCACCGCAGATGACGACCGGACCGGCAAACCAGGGAAAGATCGCAGGCGGAGTCAACAGCTACTGCATCAACATCCTCGGCAACTGGAACGCCTGCGGCGGTTGTCACATCGGGCTCGGCGCCCTGCCGCAGACCGAGGCCAGCCCCACCGAACTCGCCAATATCGATTGTCTGTTGTGCCACCAGCAGGCCTACAAGCGCAAAAAAGTCGACGGCGTCTTCGTCCCCGACACCGAGGCGATGGCCATCTCCATGGACGAGGCGGTGCGGACGGTCCACGAACCCGTTCGCGCCAACTGCCTCCAGTGCCACGCCAAGGCGGGTGGCGGCGACGCGGTCAAACGGGGCGATCTCACACTCGCACACGCCGCCACCACCGACACGTCGTTCGACGTCCACATGGCGACCACGGGTGAGAACCTCCGGTGCCAGGACTGCCACACCTCATCAGACCACCGATTCGCCGGACGCGGATCGGACCTTCGACCGACCGACTCCGCAACTCCCCTCGAATGCACCGACTGCCACGCCGAAATGGCGACACCGGCCGGCCACGACGGCTCCACCATCGACCGCCATGTGGCGCGGATCGCGTGCCAGACCTGCCACATCCCGCGCTACGCCAAAAATGCGTCCGACAGCGCGGCCACAGAGGCCACCGAAACCCACCGCACATGGCTGGCCACTCACAGCCAGGCGCCACCCTTCCATCCCGCCATGGACAAAAGCAACGACCTGGTTCCCGTCTATCGTTTCTGGAACCGGCTCAACCGCAACTACCTGCTCCACGACGAGGCTGAGATCGATCCCGCCACCGGCCGCTATCCGACGTCGCGGCCGATCGGCCACGTCAGCGATTCTCAGAGCAAGCTCTACGCCTTCAAGTACAAGACCGCCGAACAGCCGATCACCAATTCGAGCAGCCGGCTGATCGCCCTCGACACCTCGGTATTTTTTGCCACCGCAGATCCGGCGGCAGCCATCGAACAGGGTCTGGTCAACATGGGGCTCAGCGCCGCCGAAGCCTACTCGTGGGTCGAGACCGACACCTTCCAGATGCTCAACCACGAGGTCTCACCGCACGGGCTGGCCCTGCGCTGCGCCGACTGCCACGGTTCTTCGGCCCGGATGAATCTGCAGCAGGACTTCGGTTACGGCCTGAGAGGCCCGGAGAGCACGATCTGCTTCCAATGCCACGGCGCCGAAGAGGACAAGAATTTCGAGGAGATCCACGAGAAGCACGTCAAGGACAAGGGCTTCGACTGTTCGTGGTGCCACGGATTCAGCCGCGAGGAACGGGCCCTTGCCCCTTCGCCGCTCCTCTTCTTCGACGATTTCGAAAGCGCCGGCACCAACGCGTGGTTGCCGTGAGGCATGGGCTATGGGCCCAACCTCCTGAACCGTCAGGGAGTCAACTGAGTCGTTGTCGGATACAAACGAAAGGGAGGGGATGAACCCCTCCCCTACGGTGCTCAGAACATCTCCGAAAGTCGTAGGGGCGGGGTTTATCCCCGCCCGTTCGCCGTTGAATCTTGCAGGTGGTTCGCGGGTCAGTCGTCAACGCGAAGGATCGCTCAGCGGTTCGGCCAGGACCCAGCCGTCGGGATCGACCTCGACCACGGTGTCAGGTGCGACCACAAAGGAATCGCGGCCGTTCTCCATCTCGATCCGGCGCCGTTCGCCGCCCACCTCCACCTCGAGCGGCATGACAAAGGCGGGATCGCTCCACACGATTTCCACCTTCTCGCCTCCCGCCTCCGGATGCCGCTCCACCCGCCACCGGGGGACGTCCGCCCGGTACAGGTACTGATCCCAGAACCAGGTCAGGTCATGACCGCTGAGTTCATTCACCAGGTCTGCAAAGTCCCGGCTCGAGACCAGCCCGTAGGCGTATTCGGGGTCGTTTGCGAAACGGTAGATCGCGTCGAAAAAGACCTCGTCTTCGACCAGCCAGCGCAAAGTGTGGAGCACCCACGCGCCCTTGTGGTAGATGTCTCCGTTGTATGCATCGGCCGACGTCAGGTCCGTGCCCGCGACCAGCGGCTCTTCGTTGGCGATCCGCGCACGCAGGTCGTCCATGTAGTCGAAATAGCGATCGAGCCCGAGGGTGTCGTTGACGTAGATCGCCTCGGCATAGGTCGCAAAGCCCTCGTGGATCCAGAAGTCCGCCCAGTCGGCGGCCGTGACCTTGTTGCCCCACCACTCGTGCGCCACCTCGTGCAGCAAGAGGTCGTCGAAGCCATACGCGTTGTCGGTGAAGAGCGCGCCATAGGCGACCAGGGTCTGGTGCTCCATCCCGTAGTACGGCGCGTGGGCAACCGCGAATTTGTCGTCGAAGAAGGGAAACTCGCCGAAGCGGCGGCCGAGGACCTCGAGGATCCGCGGCATCTGCTGCCACGTCACCCGCGCGTGCGCCTCGTACTCGGGGACCGACCAGAAGACCAGGGTTTCGTCGAGGGTGCCGTCGACACCCGCATACGAGATCTCGATCGGGACGTAGGGGGCGATGTTGACCGTCACCAGATAGTTGTTGATGGGATAGTGAACCCGCCACGCCGAAGTCGAGGTGCCATCGCCGTTGTCGGTCACGCCGAGGAATGCGCCGTTGGAAAGCGCCACCAGATTCGAGGGAGCCGTGAGGGCGATGTTCATCCCCTCGTCGGGTTCGTCCGACGGGTGGTCTTTGCAGGGCCACCAGTTGTCGCCGCCGTCGCCTTCTCCGGTGACACCGATCCACGGATCTCCCGTCGGTGTTTCGGACCACACGAAACCGTCGATCCAGGGAGCCCGCAGGGCGACCTTCGGCTCACCGCCGTAGGCGATGGTCACCGCGTGCCGTTCCCCGGCGTTCCACGCCGCGTCCAGATCAACTCGAATCAGGCCGCGGCGGTGACGAAAGGGCCGCTCGACGCCGTCGACCTCGACCACCGAAACTTCCATCCGATCGTCGAGGTTGATCTCGAACACCGCCACCGGCGCCACCACCTCGACGGTGGCCGTGTTGACGCCTTCGATGGACCTGGTCGGCGGATCGACGGCCACCGCGAGATCGTAGTGCCTGACATCATAAGCCGCCATGGTCGCCGACAGCTTGCCCCCCGAGGGGAGCATCTGTCGCTTGACGTACCATCCCAGGCCGATCAACAGCGCGAAAACCGTCACCAACAGAAAGCCGACGGCGAGCATGACAATCTTGAGCCAACGTGGGAGAGGTTTCATTGCGGTCCCTTCAGTCGGTCAGACTCTCGAGATAGGTTTCCAGATCGCGCAAGACTCCGGCGCCGTGCATGTAGCTGTTCGACGGGCACTTCACCGCGGTGCCGCGGGGCATCGCGTCCACCATCCGCCGGACGTCGCGTTCGTCGTGCAGCCTGTCCGAGTCGGCAAAGGCGACGGCCACCGGCGCCCTGATGCTCTCCAGATTGGGCATCGCAGAGTATCCCTGGACCGCCCGCGCCGACAGTTTGAGACGCAGGGCATCGGCGGCGCCAACCGTTCGCACGTAACGGGCCATCTGTTCGGGGTCCGAATTCGAGTCGACCCTGAACCTCCGGAGGTACCAGATCACGAAGCCCTTCAGCCTCTCGATGAGCCATGCGGGCACCACGCGAACCGCCACCTTTCCCCACGCCGGGAAGTAGAACTCCGCGTTGGGCCCGACCAGAAAGGCGGCCCGTGCCGAGAGTCTCGATCCCTTGAGGGCCTCGAGAATGGCGTTGGAACCCATCGAGCTGCCGAAGAGGATCGTGCGGTCGTTGTCGAGACCAAGAGATTCCGCGGCGCTGACGACATCGTCGGCGAGCCTCGGGATGGTGAAGCTCGACGACTCCATCAGACGCGGAGGAATTTCCGCCGAGCGTTTCTCCCGGGTTTCCAGATAGACCACCGGACGGGTGCGCACCAGCTCTTGAAGGAGCGCCTTCCAGCCGGTCACGAGCGAGATCCATCCGGCGATGAAGAACACCGGATCGGCGCCGTTTTCAGAAAACGGTGTCCAGCGATAGCACTGCAGCCTGACACCCCTCTCGACCTCGACCCGGTCCTCACTGAAACCGGCACCAGCGGCGGCAATCGGATCGGGACCGTTTTCCACTCTTGAAGGCTAGAGTAGACTCACAGAATGAGCAACGACCAACCACGACTGCCGGTGATCAACCCTCCCCCGGATGAGAATGACGATCCCTCGTGCTCGCCCAAGGTCTACGTCTCCAACGAAGAGGCGTCGCTGCTGGCCGAGATGCGCGAACTGCGCGAGGCCTCCATCGACGTTCGCCGCCGGCTCGAAACAGCCGAGGGCGACGAACGCACCGCCCTCGAGAGCCGGCTCGCAGAACTCCGGCGACAACGCGAGGAGGCCGCCGAGCGCCGCGAACGCGCCTTCACCCGGAAGATGATCATGCTCGGCCACCTGCCACCTGACTATCCCATTTGAACGTTAGAACGTTGAAACGTTAAAACGTTGAACGATCCGTTCCGAGAGCGGCGACCTCGCGGTGCCGGAAACACCCGACGAGGTGGTCGTTGACCATCCCGGTCGCCTGCATGTGAGCGTAGACAATGGTCGGACCGACAAACCGGAAACCGCGTTTCTTGAGGTCCTTCGACATGCTTTCGGCAAGCGGCGTGGTGGCGGGGATCTCTGCCAACGATCGCCAACGATTCTGAATCGGCGTGGCGTCGACGAAGGCCCATATATAGTCGGAGAAACTCCCCTTGTCGTCCTGGACTTTGAGAAACGCCTGCGCGTTCGTCACCGCCGACCCCACCTTGAGCCGGTTGCGCACGATGCCGGGATCGGCAAGGAGTTTCTCCACCTTTCCCTCGCTGAAACGCGCCACCTTCTCGGGGTCGAATTCGGCGAAGGCGCGCCGATAGCCCTCGCGTTTGCCGAGGATGGTCGACCAGCTCAAGCCCGCCTGCGCGCCCTCGAGGAGAAGGAACTCGAACAGGGTGCGGTCGTCAAACACAG
Source organism: Candidatus Sulfomarinibacteraceae bacterium (assembly GCA_963715955.1). Lineage (GTDB taxonomy): Bacteria > Acidobacteriota > Thermoanaerobaculia > Thermoanaerobaculales > Sulfomarinibacteraceae > Sulfomarinibacter. Next base: position 23,522 of record CAVQSQ010000026.1, on the reverse strand, counting down.
GCACTCCCCACTCGCTGTCGTGGTAGGCGACGTAGAGCGGGTCCGTTCCACACCAGCCGCACCGGGTTTTCTCGGTCATGATCTCTCCCATCTCACGGCTGAAGCCGCCCACTGAACCGGATTGATGTTCAGGCGTTCACGCCGTCCTGATGCTCCCCGAGAAACCGCAGACTCAATTTTCGACCAAAGGCCTGTTGAAAGAGGTTGGCCTTCTTCTGGACGGTGAAGCCCTCGAGCAGCGCCCCCGCGGTACCGTCGAGCCACAGGGCGACCTCGTCGTCGGCGACCTTCGCAGTCACCCCGGTCACCCGCTGGCGGTGCTCGCGGTCGAGGGCGTCGGCGACCCGCAGCAGGGCGGCCAGCCTGGTCACGCGCGCGCGCTCGTCGTCATCGAGAATCGCAAAGTAGTGGTGGTGCTCCTGCGGGTGGGCCTTGCGGTGGTAGCGGGCGACGTTGGCCACCAGAAGCATCTCGCGGTCGCCGAAGTTCGGCAGCTCGGTGTTGCAGATGAGATAGAGCGAGTGCTTGTGGTGGCCCTTGAAGCTGACGAACTGACCCATGTCGTGGAGCAGCGCCGCCGCCTGGAGGATCTTGCGGTCCTCGTCCGCCAATCCGTGCAACGATCGCAGCTGGTCGAAGAGCTGGACCGCCAGCCCCGAGACGTGCTGCGCGTGGGCCTCGTCGAAGAGGTACTTGCGGCCGACAATGGTGGCGCTTGCCAGCACCTCGCGTTCCTGACGGTGTTCGTGATCACGGGTGCGAACCAGGCTGTCGACCAGATCGAAGAGCACACCCTCCTTGATGCCGACGCGCGGGACCGTGATCTCGGGGGCGCCGCTGAGCTCGGCGAGGCGTTCGTAGACCATCGCGGCGGGCAGAATCACATCGGCGCGATCGTCCCGCAGACCGAGGTCCTCCACCCGTTGGCGGTAGGAGAGGCGGGCCAGCTGCTCGATGACGGCCCGCAGCGTCTCCACCGGCAGTTGGGTGATGCCCGTTTCGTCCGAGAAGCCGGCGACCTTGGCCAGGGCCTCGATGTTGCCTCCGGTCGCGATATAGCCCGCCAGTTGCTGGCCGTCCGATGTGGCCGGCACCTTGAGCACCGAGATGTACTCGGCGAGGAGCCGCCGGAAACGCCCGGGATCGGAGCCGGCCTCGGTCAGTTCCTCGAGCAGCCGCACCGAGCCCATGGTGTGCGACTCCGACCAGTAACACCCCTGTTGGTCGACCAGCGAGACCTCGACACTGCCGCCCCCGAGATCCACCAGCAGCCACCTTCGGTTGCCGAGCGCGATCACACGGGAGACCGCGGTGTGGACCAGCCGCGCCTCTTCCGAGCCGCTGATGACCTCGATCTTCAACCCCGTCTCGGAGGCGATCCGCTTGATGAACTCGCGGCCGTTCTTGCTCTCGCGCACCGCGCTGGTTGCCACTCCGCGGCAGTGCTTGATTCCGTGTTCGTCCATGTCTTTCTTGAAGCCGGATAGAGCTTCGACCGCAGCATCCATGGCCAGCGGATCGAGTCGCCCGGAAAGGAAGACGCTGTGCCCCAACCGCACGGGGCACCGCTGGGACGTGAGCACCGAAAAATCGAGTTCCGAGCTGAATTCCGCCGCCACGAAACGGATCGCGTTGGAGCCCATGTCGACACACGCCACCCTGAGCGGAAATGTCGCGGCCTCGACCCCGTTGCGTTTCTTTTTTCCCATGATCTCCTTGATCGCCCAGACGACATTCTACCCGCTGCCCGCTACCTGCCACCGGATACGCGATTCACATTTCGAAATCCGAAATCCGAAATCCGAAATTCCGAAATTCCTAATTCCGAATTCCTAATTCTTCCCGAGCATCTTCGGCGTTACCAGCCAGCGCAGCTCGCACACTGCCTTCGCGAGATCGGCCCACGAGCCGTGCGGCAGATCGAGGCAGGCAACCGCCGCCGTCGGCATACGGACCCGCCCGCCGCCGATCAGCCGGCTCACCAGCCCGGCCCACGTGGGTTCGTGCCCGGTAATGAGCAGAATATCCACGCCGGGGTCGACGCCCGCGAGGACCTCGAGCACCCGCTCCGGATCACTGGTGTAGAAGTCCGGGGTGGTCTCGATGACGCAACTCCACTCCCCTGCGACAGTGGCAAGTTCCGCAGTCGTCAACGCACGCACCGCGGTCGAGCTGATGATCAGGTCCGGGACAGTCCCGGTGTCGGTGAGAAACCGCCCCATCAGCCGCGCCGCCTTCTCGCCACGGGAATTGAGGGGGCGGTCGTGGTCCCGGGTGTAGGATGCCCCCCAATCGCTTTTGGCGTGGCGCATCACGAGAAGTGTCTTCATATCCTGTCCATAGTGCGATGCTTCAATTCCTCACCACCTCAGTCCGGAGTGACCACATCGTCCACAATCTGCTCTCGAACCACCTTCCCGTCGCGAAGACGTAGCGCCGTCAAGCTGCCGCCGTAGACGCACCCCGAATCCACGCAGGCGACATCGTGATCGCGAAAGTAGCCGAGCATTGCCCAGTGGCCGAACACCAGCGCATATCCCTGGCGACGAACGGCGGAGGTCTCGAACCAGGGCCGCCATCCCGCGGGCGCGTCTCCAGGCAGACCGCTGTAGCCGAGCTGGGCACGGTCATCGGCGTCCACCATCCGGATCCGAGTAAAGACCGCCATCGCGGCCGCCAGCTGAAGATCCTCCTCGAGATCGCCGCTCCAGCCCTTCTTCCGACGGGCGGTGAGAGCGCGGAGCAGCTTCCTGTGTCCCGGCCCGGCGAGCCGTTCTGCCGCGGCGTCTGCGAGGGCGCACGTGCGCTCGATGTTCCACTCCGGCATCAGACCAGCGTGGACCATGACGAAGGGCCCCAACCGATGGACCAGGGGTCGACCCCGCAGCCACTCGAGCAGGTCGTCTCGGTCCGGCGCCTCCAGGACCTCATCCAGGGTATCGCCCTTTCGTGCCTTGGCCACTCCGGCCGCTCGGGACAACAAATGGAGATCGTGGTTGCCGAGAACCACATTGATGGAATCGCGGTTGTCAGCTGCCCATCGCAGGACCTCGAGCGACGACGGTCCGCGGTTGACCAGATCGCCGACGAGCCACAGCTCGTCGCGACCCGGCCGCCAACCGATGCGCTCGAGCAAGAGCTCCAGCGTCCGCCGGCAACCGTGAATATCACCAATGACCCAGGTCGTCATCCGTCACATCTCCTCCGAGCCAGAGCTTATGCTCAACGCGCCGAGAAGAAAAGCAGCTCCGAAATGCGAAATATGGAGTCGGGAGGAGACTCCCGCAACAATCACTCCTGCGTACTGTGAACCGACCCCGGAGTCGACAAGCGCCACCGCCATTCCTGTCGCTTCGTCTCTCCCGACACCTCGCCCTCGATCCGCGCGATCAGGAGATCTCCCTCCCGGCGATAGATGATGCGTTGTGGAAAGTCGTGTTCGAGGTTCTCAAACACGGCCTCGAAAGTGTCGGTTGATACGAGGGTGAACTCGGTGGCGCTCTTTCCGCGCGGACTGGCGATGTAGACCACCGCGGATTCCCGCTGCTCGATTCTCAGGTATTCAAAGAACGCAGGCCGGCCCGGTCTGAGGTCTCGATGCAGCCCGAGCATCACGCCGCCGCCGGGCTCGGTCCAGACCTCTTCCATCGCCGTCCCGTCCGCAGCCCCCGCCCAGTACCCTGCCAGCCAGAGAAGATCCTCCAACGACGTACGATCTGCAGCCCGCAGGTTGACCTGCGAGGCCGCAACGATGACGCACAGCACACCGACGACGCCCGCGGACCATTGCTTGAACATACTCCTCCTCGACTCTCAATATCGTACGCGAACCCGGGCTGGCATAGAATGCCCGAACGATGAACGACTCCACCTACAGCTTCGTCTACGACCACGCGGCGGCCGACGTCGCCTTCCATGGCATCGCCCCACGAGAACTCACCCTGTCGGTCCTTGCCGCGCTGGTGCCCGAGAAAAGCTGGGAGGGCTGCCTCGTGTACCTGGGACCGAGCCCGCTTGGTGACGGCACAACCTGCCTCGCCACCAGCGGACCCGGCGCCGGAGAGGTCCAACTGCGGTTGATCGAGGCGTTCGAGGGATTTTCCATCGGTGTTCTCCAGGTCTTCGAGGGAGGGCCCGGTGTGGATACTTCAGTAGCGATCGTGCGGAACGGTATCTGGATCCAGCCGTGAGCCCGGCGAGGCTCTCCGGGCCGACCTGCGGCCGGGCCGGGCACTGAGTTCGAGAGAGAAGGGATAGACTCACCCGTCGGAGGAAGCCATGCGTCTCCAGCTCATGTCCTGGCCTGAGGTCGAAGAACACCTGACGAATTCCAGCGGCATCATCGTGCCCATCGGCGCCACCGAACAGCACGGGCCCACGGGTCTGATCGGCACCGATGCGATCTGCGCCGAGACCCTGGCATGGCGGACGGGCGACCTGACCGGAGCCGTAGTGGGGCCGACGCTGACCGTCGGAATGTCCGAACACCACATGCACTTTCCGGGCTCGATCACGCTGCGGCCGACCACCCTGGTGGCGGTGGTCCGCGACGTGATCCTGTCGCTGGCTCGCCACGGTTTTCGCCGCGTCTTCTTCATCAATGGTCACGGCGGCAACACCGCGTCCATCAACGCGGGCTTCTTCGAGGCCTACACCGAGGCGCCACGACTCGTGGACGACGGTGACGACGTTCGCTGTGTTTGCGCGGAGTGGTGGCACACACCGTCCGCTCAGGCATTGAGCACTGAGCTCTTCGGCGACAAGGACGGCGACCACGCCTCGGCGTCGGAGGTCTCGGTGGCGGCGGCGGCCTATCCCGACCACGTCAAAGATGCCGACATGGCGGCCGATCCGCCACCTTCCACCCACGTGTTCGGCCCGGCCGACTTCCGCCGCCGCTACCCCGAAGGGCGGATGGGCTCGCACCCTGCTCTGGCCTCGGTGGAGGCCGGACAGCGGATCGTCGAGGCGGTCGCGGCGGACCTGGCGGAGCAGTACCGCGAGTTCCTGACAGAGGAGTGAGGCTTGGAGAATTCGGAATTCGGAATTCGGAATTCGGAATTCGGATTTTTCGGCCCATCCACCCGGCTTCGCCCTCCGGGTGTCACCGTGACCAGAAGGCTCCGCATGGACGACTCTGATGGTGGGCTGAAGCCCACCCTACCCGGCTGCTCGGTCCGTGGATCCGAAGTAGGGTGGGCCTTGGCCCACCTTCAGACTCGCCGCGTGTGAGAGTACAATCCCCACGGTACGGAGGTCTCCTTGAGTTCAATTTTTCGTTTCTCAACTCTCGCCGAGAAGATGCAGCCGTCGCCGATCCGCGAGCTCTTCCAGATGATCCAACGGCCGGGGATGATCTCGTTCGCCGGCGGGCTGCCCGACCCCGACACGTTCCCGGTCGAGGCCTTTGCCTCGTGCGCCGACGTGCTCGAGCGCGACGGACGGACGGTCCTCCAGTACGGCGCATCTGAGGGCTACCCGCCGTTGCGGGACGCCATCCTCGACATGATGGCCGTTCGTCTCGGCTACCGTCCGCAAGCCGGAGAGCTGCTGGTGACCTCGGGCTCGCAGCAGGCCGTGGACCTGATCGGGCGCGCCCTGCTCGACCCCGGCGACGTCGTGGTGCTGGAGGCCCCGACCTACCCCGGCACCCTCCACTGCCTGCGCAACGCCGGCGCCCGATTCGCGCTGGTTCCCTCCGATGGCGACGGAATGCTGGTGGAGCAGCTGCCGGACGTGATCGCCCGCGTCACGGACGCCACCGGTCGCCGGCCCAAGCTCATCTACACCGTGCCCGATTTCTCCAACCCATCCGGCGCCTGCATGAGCCTCGAACGCCGCCACCGCCTGGTGGAACTGGCAGCCCAGAATTCCATTCCGGTCTTCGAAGACGACCCCTACGGAAGACTGCGTTTCTCCGGCGAACCGCTGCCGACCCTGAAGACGCTGGTCGGCGACGCCCCCCACGTGATCTACGCCTCGTCGTTTTCAAAGGTGCTGGCGCCGGGGGTGCGGGTGGCGTGGACCGTCGCCGCGCCCGAACTCATCCGCTCCATGGTCCTCATGCGCCAGGGCGAGGACCTCTGCACCTCGACCGTCACCCAGGCGCTGGTTGCCGAGTACTGCACCCGCGGCCTGCTCGAGCAGCACCTCGGTCTGATCGTCGACACCTATGCCCGCAAGAGCCGCGCCATGCAGCAAGGGCTGGAACACCACCTGCCGGCGGGAGCGGCCACGTGGCACCCACCGCAAGGCGGCTTCTTCTTCTGGCTCGAGCTGGCCTCGGGCGACAGCCGCTCGCTGTTCGACCGGGGGGTGGAGGCCAAGGTCGCCTTTGTTCCCGGCAAGGCATTTTACCCGGACGCCGATGAGCAGGTGGGGGAGGTCCTCTCGGGCGACCGTTTCGCCCGTCTCTGTTTCACCTTCGCCGACGAGGCGGCCATCGAAGAGGGCTGCCGGCGATTGGGGAGCGTGATTCAACTGCGCAGCCAGGCAACCGCGGCCGACGATTGAATCGCCGGATTCCGGATCTGCTGCCGGGCGGCCTACGGGTTGAACCCGCGCCCGAAAACGGCCCGTCAGAAGCTCGCGGTCAGAGCCTGTTCAGCTTCCGCCAGCCACTCGCCCGCATCGGGATCGCCGGCGTCCATCGCGCTCCTCGCGAGTTCGGCTCCCCGCGCAAATGCCTCTCGTGCATCCTCCCGCCGGCCGTTCTCGAGGAGGGCTTCGGCCAACACGAGCTGATTCGGCGGGTAGCCGGGAAACGCCCCGACGGCGGCCTGCGCATGGGTCAAGCCGCGTTCGCGGTCGCCGGGCCCGGTGGGCCATCCCGGGGCCCGAAGCAGAACCAGTGCGAGGACCCGATCGCCGCCGGCGAAGTCGAGCTCCGGCGCGACCGCGATGACGTTTTCCAACAGCTCGACCATGACGTCGAGACCGTCGACCGCGGTGGAAGGCCGCTCGCGCGCCTGTTGGCCCACGGCGAGGGCCAACCGGTAGGTGCACTCGATTTCGGACGGGTGGAGCCGGGCGCAATGCTGGCCGATCTGGACACCCTCGACGGAGAGCGCCTCGCGGCGGTCGGCGTCCGTCTCGTGTTCCACCAGCCAGGCCGTGGTCCGTGCCGCTCCGAGAAAGGCCTCCGCCGGGGCCCCGGCGACGCGCATGGCTTCCAGATAGAGGGTCTGGGAGCGATGCACAGCTGGCGCGTCGGGTCTTCCATTGAACTCGATCCCGGCGCGCGCAAGCACATCGATCGAGTCCGCGCTCAGGGCTTCAGAATTTCGCTCCGGGGCGCCGATCTCGGTGACCGGGGGCGGTTCCTTGAGGGCCGAGGTGCATCCGGCAACGATGAAAAGGAGGGCAAGGCAGACCGTGACCCGCCGCCGGACTCCACTCACTCGCGGGCTCCCGAGAAGGCCTGTTCCGCGCGTTCGAGAACCGCCGTATCGACGGGTTCGAAACGGTCGAGACGAACTCCCGCCAGCGCCTCGGCGGCCGCCGGTTGTTCGTCCAGAGCTTCGAGCGCGGCGAGAACCTCGGAGAGCCGCTCCGGCGACGCGCGATCTCCCACCGAACACACGACCGAGACCGGCAGCAACTGCGAGGTGTGGACGACCTCGAGTTCGTCGGCAAAGGGCAGCCTTCCGAGGGCGTCGGTCTGGGCGGCATCGAGGAGCAGCGCGACCCTCTCGCCCTTCGCAGCCCTGCGTAGCCCCGACAACACCGCACCAGAAAAGGTGATGGTCACGGATTCCGGCACGGCGCCCCAGTCTCCGAGCGCCACGCCCCTGACGAATGGCGGCGAATGGCCGGCGAGGCTGAGAATTTCGAATCCCGCCAGGTCGGCCGGTTCGTTCACCTCCCCCGCTCCAGCCACCAGGGACCATGGTTCCAGGGGCTCGCGACCACTCGGGACGGCCATCAGTTGCGCGCGCAGATCGAGCTCCGCGCGGTGCTCGAGAAAAAGGGCAGGGTCACCAGCATCAGAGCGACATCCGTCTCCTCGAGACTCGCGACCCCGCCCTCTTCGGTTTCGAAGTACACGGCTCGCACAGCTGCCGCGTCCCAGCCGGTTTCGGCGATGATCGCCGCGGCCAGTCCATCCATTGCGGGCTGCGCTTCGGCGGTCGAGCCCGGGTACCCCGGCGCGCACACCACCACCGCCAGACCGTTGGCGCGAGCCGGCAACGAAAGGGCCAGCCAACAGATGGTCAGCATCAGAAACACCCGGGTCGCCGTTCCGCGGTTCATCAACATGAGGTCATCATACTGTGTCCCTGGTTGACCGTTCCCTCGAGACGCGTCTCGTGCCGATCTTCGACGCCATCGTCGCCCGGCGGTGGTTGGTCGTGGCCGTTTATGTTGTCGTACTGGCGGCCGCAGCGGTGCTCGCCTTCGACATTCCCCGCGACAACTCGATCGAAAACATGGTGGTGGCGTCGGACCCCGAGGTCGCCGTCTCCCACGAGTTCAGCGCCCTCTTCCCCGAGGGCGAGACCGTCTATCTCATGCTCGAGACCGAGGATCCTCTCGGCGCCGGCGCGCTTGAAGATCTCGAGCGCCTCGAGGCCGAGCTCGGAGACATCGACGGCGTCCAGGCCTACTCCATCGCCACCATCTGGCGGCGGAGCCGGCCCGGCACCGGGTCGCCGGTCGAGAATCTGGAGACCTTCCGGACGACCGTCGGAGGCACCGACTTCTTCCGCCGCCAGGGCCTGATCGGCGACGGCTTTCTGGCCATCGTCCTCGCCCTCGACGCTTCGGCTCCGGACGTCCGCGATCGACTCCTCGCCGATATCGACATCGTCGTCACCGGGGTCCCCGGCCGGTCCTCATCCATCGACCGCGTGCGCCGCATCGGCCGGCCGTGGATCGACGCCTGGCTCGAACGCGAGACCTCGGCCTCGAGCGCGCGCTACTTCCCGCTGTTCGGCGCCTTCATCGTCAGCCTGGTTTTCGGGCTCTACCGCTCGTGGCGGGCGCTGGCAGCGATTCTGGTGTCGCTCGCCGCGGCGGTGTTGCTGGGGATGGCCTTCGCAGGTCTCGCCGGGCTCTCCTTCACCATCGTCTCGTCGTTGGTCCCTCTCACCCTGATGGTGACCGCCACCGCCAGCCTCGTCTACCTCCACTCGCGTTTCGTCGACCAGCCGGAAGGGGTCGACCTCGAGACCCACCGCACCCGGGCCCTGGCCAACAAATTCATCGCCGTCACCGCGTCGGTCTTCGCCGCAGCGGTGGGGTTTGCCGCCCTCACGGTCTCCAACATCCGGCCGATTCGCGAACTCGGGATCTGGACATCCGGCGGTCTCCTGCTCGGCTGGGTGGTCTGCTTCACTCTCTACCCGGCGCTGCAGACCGTCCTTCGCGCACCGACGAGACGCCACCGGTCGATCGCCGGGGCGTGGGTCAACCGCGCCGCCGAGGTCCTGCCCCTGTGGTCCTACCGCTGGCGTTGGCCTCTGGTCATCACCGCCTCGGTGCTCGCGTTGGCGGGGTTGATCGCCCTGCTCGGCATCCCCGGGGTCCTTCCGGGGATGAAGCTCGAGACCGACTCGATGGCCTACATCGACCCGGACGAACCGGTGGCACGCGACACCCGGTACTTCGAGGAGAACGTCCTCGGACTCACCACCGCAAACATCTGGGTTGCCACTCCCGAGTTCGGCGTCGTCGACCCGGAAATTCTTCGCGGTCTCGACACCTTCACCCGCGAGCTCGAGCGGGCGCCGGCAGTCGGCTCGGTGGTCGGCCTGCCGTCGATTCTCAGACTCCGGCGCTATCTCGCGGGGCTTGGGGATGAGCTCCCCTCGGATCCGGCAACCTTCGACCGGCTGGCCGCCGATCTCGAACAACTTCTCCTGACCGAAGAGTCGGTGGCCCGGTGGGTCGACCTGGGCTCCCTCTCCTCGACCTACCTGACCGTGACCTCGGCCGCCGGCACCGGGGACGGAATGGATGATCTGACCGCGTCCATCGCCACCGCCTGGACCGCGGTGGCAGCGACGGAACCCGCCCTCGCCGGGTGTTCCTACCAACTCGCCGGCAGCGGCGTTCTCCAGGCATCCATCGCCGGCAACCTGGTGCCGACCCTGGTCGAGAGCTTCGCCATCACCTTTTCGATCATCTTCGTCACCTTCGTCCTGGTCTTCCGATCGGGGCCGGCGCGACTCAACGCCATGGTGCCGTCGCTGTTCGCGATTCTCGTCACCTTCCTCATCATGCGGCTGACCGGGATCCCATTCAACATCGCGACGATCCTCATCGCCACCACGGTGCTCGGAGTCACCGAGAACGACCAGATCCACTTTTTCTACCACTTCCTCGAGAGAAAGAACGGCGGCTCGACTGAAGCGGCCCTGGCCCACACCATCCGGGTCGCAGGCCACGCCATTCTCTTCGCCACCATCATCAACGCCGGTGGTTTTCTCGCCCTCACCCTGTCCGACCTGCCGCCGATGCGCCAGTTCGGGATCGTCACCTCGATGGCCTTTGTTCTCGCCATGCTCGCCGACTTCACGGCCCTGCCCGCCGCTCTGTGGATCCTCTTCAGGGAGCGGCCGGGGTCCGCAGAGAAACGATCCTGAAGGTGGGCCAAGGCCCACCCTACGGGTCCGCCCTGAGCAGTGGTCCGCCTTGTATTCCATGGAGTGAACCGGGTAGGCTCCTCGACTCGGGGAGGGATTTCATGCGCTTGCTGTTTTTGATCGCGTCGTGCCTGATCGGCGCTACCGTCGCCATCGCCGCCCAGGTGGACGACCCTCTCGCGGGACGTGTCATCTGCGTCGACCCCGGCCACGGTGGAACGGCTGACACGGACTCGTTTCGCGTCGGCCCGACCGGCGAGCGGGAGGAGTGGATCGACCTGCGGGTCGCGCTGATCCTGCGCGACATGCTTGAAGCGCGCGGCGCCAAGGTGCTGATGACCCGCACCGAAGATGTTGCTGTGGCCCTCCAGGATCGGGCCACCCTGGCGGTAGAGAACGGGGCCGAGGTCTTCGTCTCGATCCACCACAACGCCACCGCCGATCCCGAAGCCAACTTCCCCGTCGTCTACTTCCACGGCGCTGCCTCTGAAAACCAGGCCGGCGTCGCGCTCGGCCGAGCCCTGGCCGCCTCCCTTGCCGAGGCACTCTTCGATGGGCAGACCGAGGCCAGTCTCGTCTCCGACCACGCGATCTTTCCGACCGCCGGCGCCGCTGTCCTTCGCCACTCCTACGGCATCCCCGGAGTCATCGGCGAGGCGTCGTTTTTCACTCATGCGGAGGAGGAGGAACGGCTCCGCCACGCCGAGTACAACCGGCGGGAGGCCGAGGCCTACGTCGCCGCCCTCGCCGCGTTCTTTTCCCACCCCGTCCCGCCCATTCTCGACAAGGGCTCGGTTGTCACAATCGAGCCCTTCCCGGTCCTCGAGGAGGACGACCGAACGCGTGCCATTGCTCTGAAGTGGAAGGAGAACTGGCTGGCGGGCCGCGTAGCCCAGGAGGCCGGCACCCCGGAGGCGCTTGCGGAAGCTCTGGATCTCTTCACCCTCTCTGCGCGGTCCTTCCCCGACTCGTGGGTCGCCGGCGACTGCCACGCGCGCCGCGCCCGGATCCTCGAAGTCTTCGGCAACAGCGAGGAGGCGGCAATGGAGCGCACCCGCGCCCGAGAGCACTACGTGGCGATCTCGGAGGAGTGATCAGGACTCTCGCGACCCATCATTCCTCCTCCTTCCTGGGCATGGTCACAGCACCTCCGACGACGAGAAACCGGCCGCCCGGATGACAACGGCACAACCGACCGCCGTCGAAACCAGCACGGCGAGAAACGCCGTCCCCAGAAGATCGTGCGCGAGTCCGATATTTGTCGAGAAGGCGGGGACCAGGAAGACCAGAGCAAGGCCAAGACAAACGGCCGCCACCAGTTCTTTGAGATCGGGCCACCGCCCGACGACCCAGTACAGGGGGGGCACGAGCAAGAGAGCCTGATGGACGTGCGCATGCCAGGTGAAGGCGTTCGTGGCGGCTGCCAGTCCGAGCCAGGCGACGGGTTCGACGGCCCGCGCACCGATTCGAAGATCGCGGCCGCACACGAGGCCCGCCACTCCGGTGACGGCCATGCCGACCACCGCTCCCCCCCAGGCCACGATCGGAGGCAGGATCCGTGACGCGTTGAGTGCGAACGCCCGCCAGTTCGTCATCGAATTCGGAAACGAGTTCATGATCATCCCGGTGGCGCCGAAAAACTTGCTGAGGCCGTCGACATACCCCGCCATCCACGAACCGGCGACGATGAGTGTCGGCGCGAGAGCCGATACACATGCGGCTGCCAGCCCGCCAAGCGCCCGCCACTGTCGATTGACGACGAGCACCGGAACGATGAGCACGAGCGTCTGCGGTTTGACAACCAACAACCCGAGCCAGACGCCGGCTCGAAAGAGACGGCCGCGGTGGAAGGCGATCATCGCCTCACCGAAGAACACCATCAACCAAACACTGATCTGGCCCATGATCAGGTGAATCAACACCGGCGGCGACAGCATGACGGCAGCAATCAACCACCCCGGCCCGCTGACTCGAAATACTTTGCTGAGCCGGACCTGGTACAGCAGCAAGACCACGAGGTGGACACCTGTCCAGACGAGAAACCCGGGCACCGGATCCACCAAGGTCGAGGGCACGAAGATCAGTGAGAACGGAGGCGGGTACGGCGCGGGCACGATTCCGAAGGGCAGCACGCCGCGGCCCGTCGCGTGCACGTACCGGTCGTAGAGCTCACGTTGCGCAGCCTCGAGAAGTTCGGGTTGAAAGGAGGCTCCCAGTCCGTGTTCGAGAATCGCCTCGCCGGCCGTTCGGGTTCCCCGATAGTCCAGAGCGACGTACTCGAACAGACCCCGCTCCCGGATGATCCGAGCGACGAAAACGGCTTCGGCGACACCCACGACCACCGCCGCCAGCAACAGTCCACGCCCGACACTCGGTGAAAAACGAGGGAATGGCAATTGGGGTCTGATTTGAGAAGACGCCACGAAGATCCATTTTACCTCTCGCCCGACAATACAGCGGGCCGGAGAGGCTGGTGCAGGTAAAATGCCTGCCGATGTTCGGACAACCCGTAAAAAGCCCGGTCGGTGCTCTCCGCCTCGTGCTGGTGCTTGCCGTGGTGATTCGGCTTGCGCTCCTGGCCGGAAATTTCTCCGACAACCCCGATTTCTTCTTCCAGGATCTCACCTTGGTCGAGGCCGAGATATCGAGCACTGAACATCCCTCCATGAACCCCTTCGGCTTCGAAGCGTCGAATATCGCCCACGCGCTGGTGTGCGGGAATCAGGGATTCGCGAGCCCGTTCGGAGGGGCGACGGGTCCAACGGCATGGATCGCGCCGGGCGTGGTTGCCCTCTATGCTGTTTCCTTCTCGTTGTGGGGTTGTTTCACCTTCGAATCGATTCTGTTCGTCTTTCTTGTCGCCCTCGGTTGCTCCATCCTCACGACCATCGTGGTTTTCAGAATCGGTTCGCGCGTCGCACGAGACACCCGTGTGGGAGTTCTCGCAGCGCTCTTTTTCGCCTGTCTGCCGTTCGAAGCGTGGATCTTCAAAATCTCCGGCCACCTCGATTTCAACCTTCAGGTGATGTGGTTTGCCGTGCTCCTCCTCGGAGTGCTGGTGGCGGTCGACTCCGAGAGGCCTTCCGCGGGTCTCGGACTAGGAGCCCTTGCCGGTATGGCGGCCCTCTTCAATCCGGGTTTCTTCGCCTGCGCCGCAGTCGGGGTCGTCTTCGCCGTCCGCCGAAGATCCCTCCGCGCAGCAGCCGCGTTCGTCGCGCAATTCGCCATTGCGTGTGCTGTGATCGCGGGACCATATGTTGCTGCTCAAAGCGTTCGGCTCGGCGGATTCGTGCCGGTGAAATCGAACGCGGGATTCGAACTCTTCCTCGGCAACACGCCCGAAGCTCGGGGGTTGCTCAAGGACGAGGCTTTCAGGGCTCATCACCCGAGCCAGAACGTCGATGAGTTCATGACCTACGGTGAGATCGGAGAACGCGCCTACGTGCAGGATGCCCGGCGCCGCTTTGCGGATGGTTTCCGTCCTCTCACCTTTATCAAATACACGTCCCGTCGCACCGTTCATTTTCTGTTTGGCTACCACGACAAACCGTGGATTCACTCGAGAGTACAGTCCGCTGTAAAAACGACGCTGTGGGCACTTCCGATGGTGTCGGTCCTGACCCTGATGGTTTTTCGCAGGGGGCGGCCGCAACCGGCGGAGGTCCTGGTGCTCGTCTACACCCTTACCTTTGCTCTCCCGTATCTGTTGACAGGCGTCATGGAACGGCACCGCATTCCGATGGTCACAACCGCTGCCGTGGTCCTGGCCCTCGTGACCAAAGAAGGGGTGCTCGCCTGGCGTCGAGCGCGGTTCGGGAGACCGGTGTGATCGGGGCGAGAGTGCCCAGCGCGGTGGTACCCTCACCCGCGGTGAAACGACGGCGAATCGACGGTGGCCTCGGACGCGTTCGAAGGCTCGTGGGACTGGCTTTGCTGGTCTGCAGTCCGGTGGAAGCCTCGGACGCGGGCTCAGACCCTGAGTCGGCGGCGGAGACTTCCGCAACGTCGGAGTGGGGCGCCGAGATCGATCTCAAGCTGGCATTGACGCGGGGCAACACGGATATCACGAGCGGCGACTTCGAGATCGTGGCGGGTCGCGAGTGGCAGAGATGGGCGGCGACGATGTATCTCGAGGCTGTCGGGGCGATCCTCGACAACGAGGTCATCGCGGAATCGGTCCTCGTCGATCTGATGGCGATTCGTGATGTCAACTCGCGACTGGGGCTCGTGGGCGAGGTCGATTTCTACAAGAACCGATTTGCCGGCCTCGACCTGCGGGCGACGGCGGCGACGGGACTGGCCTGGTCGGCGGTCGACTCGGACCGCTTTACGCTCGACACGATGGCCGGGCTCGGGTGGCAGGACGAACGGCCGGTCGAGCCCATGGCCGGGGACCGTTCCTACCCGATCGGAGTTCTCCAAGGGCGAGGTGTGTGGAAGATCTCAGCGAACACCGCCTGTCGACAGACGGTGTACCTGGCGCAGGACCTCAAAGACTCCGCCAACTCTCTCATCTTCGCCCGGCTGACCTGGCGGACCCGCACCAACACATGGCTTTCGGTCGAGATCGACTACGTGTTCCGCCACGACAGCGATCCGATCCTGTCCGCCGACGAAACCGATCAATCGCTGAAGGCCGGCTTCGTGTTCAGCTTCGGACGCGCCACGGCCGAGGTGGCCGACGAGCTGCTCCTGCCCCCGCGGTGAACGACACCGCCGGGCTCAGCGGGGCGGAATGACGAGGCCCGTCACGTCGGTCCCGGGCGCTATCAGATTGAGATCCGCCATTCTCTCGACGCCTTCGATCGCGGCGTCGCCCCGGTGTTGCCACAGAGTCCAACCGTTCCAGCCGGGAGGCACCGTCGGCTTCTCCACCTGATACTCGGCGATCCACAGGAGGTGGTCGCCCCACCCGTTGCCCATGTTGTCGGTCCAGAACCTCGGGCCGGTGTAGACGATCGGCTTCACACCGTAGTGGTGCTCGATGATCCGCGAGAATTCCGCCAACCTTCTGTCGAGGTCGTCGGGTGGGTCGTCGCCGAGCTTCTCAATGTCGACCACGGGTGCGAGGTCGCCGGGCGCCAGCGGCGTGTTGGCTATGAACCAGCGCGCCTGCTGCACCGGGTCGTCAGCGGCCACGAAGAAGTGGTATGCGCCACGGTGGAGCCTGTTCATGCGCCGCCAGTGAGCGTCGAAAAACGGGTCGTGAAAGTCGACGCCTGCAGTCGAGAGCGTGAAGGCGAAATCGAGCTCCTGGGCGGTGATCGTGTCCCAGTCGACCCGACCGGTGTGGTACGAAACGTCGAGACCCTTTCGGGACTCCGTCGCGGGCGGTCTTACGAAGACCGCCGTCTCTCTGGACGTGGGTCGCGCCTCTGACGCGGCGGCACGATCAACGAGGGTCGCGTCGCCGAGCTGGCCGGCCTCGTTGCGCCCCCAGCACCACGTCGATTCGCCGACCTGCGCGCAGGCAAATCCAGAACCGGCGCTGAGTGCCGTGGCGGGGCCGGGGAGGCCGGGGACGGTCACGGGTTCCACCGCTGCTGAAAACCCGTTCGGCTCGGCGGGCCCGTCGAAGCCGCCCTGTCCGAGCTGGCCGCTGTCGTTCCAACCCCAGCAGACGACGGATCCGCTCGCCGTCAGGGCGCAGGTGAACGCGTCGCCCGCCGCGAGCTCGGCGACGGTCCCGTCGATACCGATCACCGGAGCGGGCTGAGACCGTGGGGCTGGTCGTGCCGTCACCGAGCTGTCCGAATCGATTGTCGCCCCAGCACTCGACGGTCCCGTCCGCGAGCAGGGCGCAGGCGTGAGCGGTGCCCACCTCGACGGCAGCGACCGCACCGCCGAGACCCGTGACGAGCGTCGGCTGGGCGAGATAGGGGGCTTGGGCGTCGATTCCAAGTCGTCCGAGGTCGACAGCGCCCCAGGCGTAGACCGAGCCGTCGCCGGCCACCGCAAAAGTCTGGAGGCCGCCAGCCGCGATGGCGGTTGCTTTCGGGAGGCCGTCGACGCGCCGCGGTCCGTCCGTGACCGGCACGACCGGAAGACCGCTTTGACCGATGGAGGCCCCGCCCCAACACCAGACCGACCCGTCCTCGGCGAGGGCGACCGTGTGAAAAGCACCGGCGGCTATCGAGCTGATGCGCGGAAGGCCGGAAATGGCGACGGGGTGGTCGGCGCACGGCCGGTCGATGCAGGTGGAATCGGGTTGAAATGTGCCGAGCTGGCCCGACAGGCTCGATCCCCAGCAGGCGACGGCCCCATCGAGCAGCACGCAGGCGTGGTGATCGCCGATTGCGATCTCGTCCGCCGCCTGGTCCAGCTGGAACGAACCGCCCGACGAGTCCGGCCCGTCGAGGTCGAGAAACGGATTGTCGCCCCAACACTCGACCGTGTCGTCGACGCGGCAGACGAACTGTTCTCCGGCCGCCAGCCAGGTGGGGGCACCGGTCCCCCCAGGTTCCCGGTCATCATCCGGCGGGACTCCGCACGCCAGGGACAGCGTCAAAACAACCAGCGCCGGAACAGTCACGATCATCTGCACGGAAAACCTCCTCACAACAACTGCCCACTATGATACCGGTGGACTCTCAGCAGCACTCCCACACATCATTTCCAGCACCATCTCCCAGGCTGGAACGGGTGCCAGGTAGGGAGTCACGCACCTATACCTAGCAACTCCGTAACTCCGCAACTCCGTACCCGGCACCTTTACGTGATTCAGCAGATAGGCCTCTGAGACCGTGGCGCCCCTGCCCTAGACATCGGCACATTTTCGCACCGGTGTTTTGAACCGTGGTCTTGCGATTGAGCTTTTCTCGGCCAAGCTGATTTCGATTCAGGTCGCGAGAGTTGACCGTGGTCAAGTATTTGAATTTCGCGGCCGTGCATAATCCTCGAAGCACTGCTGAAGGCAGAGGGGAGGACAGATGAAGATCGTGGCCACCTGCTCCGTCGTGGCGGCCGTCATTATCTTCGGCTACCTGGTGGCGGAGTCACAGATGCTCTCCTACCTGTCGAGCGAGCCGGAGGTCTGCATCAACTGCCACACCATGAACACCCACTACGCGACCTGGCAGCACAGCTCTCATCGGGCTGAGGCGACCTGCGTCGACTGCCATCTTCCGCACGATTCTTTCACCAGGAAGATGCTCGCCAAGGCGCGCGACGGCTACAACCACTCGGTGGCGATGACCTTCGGCACCTACGGGGCGAACCTGCGGATCAGCGATGACGCGGCCGTCTCGAATCCAGGACAACTGCATCCGCTGCCACTCAGAGCCTCGTCTCGCAGATGGTCGAGAACGCGAACCGATACAGCAAGACAAGCAGTCACGTCCGCGGCGGGCGCATGTGCTGGGATTGCCACCGTGGCGTACCCCACGGCGTCACCAGGAACCTGTCAGCGACACAACAGAACTTCGTCCACAACTGATGGATGTACGGTTTATCCAGGAGGAGTTTCTCATGAAGAAGTCAACGATCATCACCGTCCTTTCCGTCGTGGCGATTGTCGCGATGCTGATGCTCGTGTTCTCGATCAAGGAGGCGAAGGCCGTCCAGAACGAGATCAATACGACGCCGCGAGATCGCGAAGCTCGAGCCGCGCTCGTACGAATGGGGCAAGAACTATCCCCGCCAGTACGGTACCTACATGCAGACCAAGGAGAGCAGCGAGATCACGGACGTGCTCGAGGAGAATCCGGCCCTGGTCATCATGTGGGCCGGCTACGGCTTCTCCAAGGACTACAACGCTCCGCGCGGGCATTTCTACATCCTCGAAGACAACATCAACACCCTGCGAACCGGTGCGCCGGTGGACATGAAGACCGGGCCGATGCCCACCGCATGCTGGGCCTGCAAGTCGCCCGATGTGCCTCGCCTCATCGACAAGATGGGTGAGACCGATTTCTTCACCGGCACGTGGGCGCGCCACGGCGGTGAGATCGTCAACTCCGTCGGCTGCGCCGACTGTCACGACAACGAGACCATGGAGCTGACCGTGACCCGCGACTGGCTGAAGCGGGGCCTGGACGCGGAGGGCAGCAGGCCTTTCGCCGAGGCCACCCATCAGGACATGCGGACGCTAGTCTGCGCCCAGTGCCACGCGGAGTACTACTTCAAGGCCACCCAGTGGACCGACGCCAACGGCGAGGAGCAGGTCGCCAAGGTCGTGACCTACCCGTGGAGCGAGGGGACCGCCGCCGAGGACATCGAGAAGTACTACGACGACAGGGACTTCGTCGACTGGACCCACAAGCTGAGCAGGACCCCGATGCTCAAGGCGCAGCACCCCGGCTACGAGACCTTCATCACCGGCGTGCACGGCAAGAACGGGCTGGCCTGTGCGGACTGCCACATGCCGTACGTTCGCGAAGGCGGCGTCAAGTACTCGAACCACAAGGTCCAGAGCCCCCTGGAAGACATCGCCAACACCTGCCTGAACTGCCACAGCGGCACCGAGGACGAGTTCACCGCCACCGTCGAGCGCAAGCTGGAGCGCAAGGAAGAGCTGCATCAGGACCGCCATGAGCGTGCTCGCCAGGGCCCATCTCGAAGCGGCCAAGGCCTGGGAGCTCGGTGCGACGGAAGCGGAGATGGCGCCCATCCTGCGGGACATCCGCCACGGCCAGTGGCGCTGGGACTACTCGATCGCCGCCCACGGGTCGTTCTTCCATGCGCCGGAGGAGACGCTGCGGGTGCTCGGCAGCGCCATCAACAAGGGACAGGATGCCCGCGTCAAGCTGCGCATCGTGCTTGCCAGGTACGGCGCCGCCGATTTTGAAGCCCCGGACTTCTCCACCAAAGAGAAGGCCCAGGTCCTCATCGGTCTGCCCTACGACCAGCTGGTCGACGAGAAGAACGACTTCCTCAACGGTCTGAAGCAGGAGTGGTTCGCCGAGGGTGAAGAAAAGGGCATCTACGACCCCAGGTCCCGCGAGGGCATGGAGTTGAGAACGTCGTATCCGAACGAGTAGTCGGCTGCGTCGGTCGACGGCTCGCCTCGAGGCGAGCCGATCGGCCAGATGGGTGCCTCAGGTCGCATTGACTCATTGTTGATTTGCGGCCATAAGTGGCAGGTATTTGTCAATGCAACATAGCGACATGTGGCACACGGCCCGGTTCGGTAGCGGGCCGCGCAGCTTTGAGCCACAGTGACGCTCGACGTCTCCTGCAGCGTGGGCGGAGTGCCCCAGGATCACCGCGAGGGGCTCAGGAGTCAATCCGGAGACCGGCGGATGCTACTCTTGGACCGAGGTTGAAGTGGAGTACGAGAAAATTCGAGAGGTGCTCGAAGCCTTCGAACGCGAGGGCGTGGTGTACGCGATATTCGGCGCTGTCGCGCTCAACCTGCACGGTCTGGCTCGCGCCACCCAGGACCTCGACATCTTCGTCTCCCCTACCAAGGAAAACATCAGCAGCCTCCGGAGCGCGCTGAAAAGCGTCTTCGACGACCCCCACATCGACGAGATCACGGCCGAGGACCTACTCGGCGACTACCCCGCCGTCCAGTACGTGCCACCCGAGGGCACGTTCTTCATCGACATCCTGACCCGACTGGGAGAAGCGTTCACCTTCGACGGTCTCGAGACCGAGCGCGTCGATTTCGACGGCATCGAGATCACGGTCGTGACCGCGCGGATGCTCCACCGGATGAAGCGCGCGACCGTCCGCCCGCAGGACCAGGCCGACGCCTTTCGCCTCGCCGACCACTTCGGTTTCGGGGACGAGTGATGCCGGTCCGCAAGTACCGTCACGTGGGGGAGATGGACCGGGATATCTGGTTTCAGCGCGGAGACCCGCGCCTGTTCCGAGCGATCAGGTCGGTCTGGAGCTTCGCTCAGCGGATCGTGCAGCCGAGGTTTCCCTCCGGTGTCTACCGGTTCGAGTCGGTCGAGGCCGCCTCCGAGCAGCGCAGGATGTGGGAGCGGCGCAACATCGAAGCCATGCAGCGCCGGATGAAGCCGAGCACCTGAAAAAACCGGCGGGGCCGCAGCCCCGCCGAAGGATTTCCGTTGTGGAAGATCTCTACCTGACGTTGCCCACGTAGTTGGTGGTGAGCTGGCGCTCGCGGATGCGTTCGTCGGTGTACATCGGCAGCAGCGCCGGTGCGACCCGTCCGTCGGCGACGCCGGCTTCGACGACCTCCTTGTTGTAGGCCGCGACGTGGTCGAGGTTGAGGGCGCCGTCCTTCCAGGAGTTGAGGGCGAACTCGGCCGCGTTCTTGCCGGCGATGCGGCCGAAGACGATGATGTCGAGCAGCGAGTTGCCCATCAGGCGGTTGGCGCCGTGGATGCCGCCGCCGACCTCGCCCGCGGCGTAGAGACCCGGAACGCAGGTCGTGCCGTTGGATTCGAACTCGAGCCCGCCGTTCTGGTAGTGCAGGGTCGGGTAGATGAGCATGGGCTCTTTGGTGATGTCGATGTCGTAGCGCTTGAAGAGGATGTACTTGCCGGGGAACTCTCTCTTCACCGTGCCCTCGCCGTCGAGCATCTCGATCATCGGCGAGTCGAGCCAGACGCCGAGACGGCCGGCCGGCGTCGGCACGCCGAGACCGTCGTTGACGCACTCCTTGATGATCGACGCCGCCTCGATGTCGCGGGGTTCGCGTTCGTTGACGAACTGGTTGCCCTCGACGTTGACCAGGTTGGCGCCCGCGCCGCGGAACTTCTCGGTGATGAGAATGCCTTCGGCCTGCTCCGGGAAGACCACGCCCGTCGGGTGGTACTGGACCGTGTGGAGGAAGGACACCGGCACCCCGGCGCGGTAGCCGAGAACGATCCCGTCCGCGGTGGCGCCGTAGTGGTTGGTGGTCATGAAGCCCTGGATGTGGAGGCGTCCGCAGCCGCCGGTGGCCAGGATCACAGACTTCGCCTTGACCAGGAAGTACTCCTCGGTCTCCAGGTTGTAGAGCACCGCGCCCGCGCAGTGGCCGTGCTCGTTGAGGACCAGCTCGACGGCCGGTGCGAACTCGAGCACCGTGATGTCGTCGCCGCGGTTGCGCGACTCGTCGCGGATGGTGCGCATGATCTCGGCGCCGGTGATGTCCGCGGCGTAGTGCATCCGCTTGCGCGAGGTGCCGCCGCCGTGGATGGTCATCGAGACGGCCATCGGCGTCCTTCGTGAAGTTGACGCCGTAGTGTTCGAGCCAGCGGATGGCGTCGGGCGCGTTCTTGACCAGCGCTTCGGCGAGTTCCGGAACATTGGTGAAGTGGCCGCCGCCCATGACGTCGAGATAGTGGTAGTAGGGAGAGTCCTTCTCGCCCTTCGAGGCCGCCTGGATGCCGCCCTCCGCCATCATGGTGTTGGCGTCGCCGTGGCGCAGCTTGGTCGCGATGATGACCTTGGCGCCCTGCTCCTGGGCGAGGATGGCGGCCGAGGTGCCGGCGCCGCCGCCGCCGATGATCAGGACGTCGGTTTCGTAGGCCGGGTTGGAGAGGTCGATCTTCTCCGGATCGCAACGCGGCTGGTGGCCTCGAGCACGTCGGCGATCTCGTGCGCGATGCCATAGCCCTTGGAAGGACCGACCTTGAGTTCGCGCCGCCCCTCTTCCTTGAAATCGGGGTGGAACTTGAGGCGTTCCTTGCGTTCGTCGAGGCTCAGGAAGGGCACTTCTTCACCTTTCTTCTTGCGCTCGACGCGCTCGGCGCGGGTGCTTTCGACCTTCTTGATGAGCTCTTTGAGTTCAGGTGTGTAGGGCATCTTCCACCTCTCAGGCCAGACCGACGGACGAGGCGGGCTTCCAGCTCTCGTCCGACATGGCCGGTTCCATTTCGCGTTCCGTGTAGATCTTCTTCATGTCGTCCACACCGAGGGTCTTGACCTTCGCGAGCTCCTCGTCGAAGGCGCCGGCCTCGATGTCGTCGCACATCTTCTGCAGGTGCTCGGCCTTCGGCGCCAGCTTGCCGCCGTAGAGACGGCGCGCCAGCTGCGCGATGTGGTACTGGGCCATCTCGCCCATGCACCGGCTGGTGCACAGACCGCACTGGATGCAGTCGAAGGAGATCTCGGCGGCGGCCTTGATGTCGCCGCGCTTGAGCGCCGACGACGTAGTCGAGCACCTCGACATCCATCGGGCAGACCTTGGAGCAGGCGTTGCAGGCCACGCACCGGAAGAGCTCGGGGTAGAGCTTGAAGACGGTCTCCGGCGTCGCCTCGACCTCCTCGAAGTCGTAGCTCGCCCGGTTGGCCGGGTAGAAGGGGATCTGCGCGAGGTACATCTCGGGCTCGACCACCGTCTGGCAGGCGAGACCGGTGTAGATCTTGTAGTCACCCGCCTTGCGGTAGACCGTCGCGCAGGCGCCGCAGACCCCACCGCGGCACCCGCAGCCGCGGATGTACTGGTAGCCCGCGTACTCCAGCGCCTTCATGATCGTCAGGGTGTCGGGGACCTCGTACTTCTTGCCCATCACGAAGATGGGGATCGTCTTGGTTGCAACCTCGGGGACGACTGCTGTTTCCATCCTTCACCTTCCTCAGACCGTGGCCGCGGCCACGAAGTTCTTTTCCACCAGGAGATCGCGCGCTTCCGGGCCCGCCAGGTCGAGACGGTAGAGGTCGGGCTCGAGCCCGAGTGCTATCCCGAGAAGCTGGGTGAAATACAGGGTCGGCACGGGTTTGAGATCCCCGCCCATCGCCACCACATCCGGCTGCCGGGTGCCGAGGTTGTACTCGCACAGGGGACAGCTGAGAACCAGTGCTTCGGCGCCGGCGTGGTTGGCCGATCCGATGACCTTGGCGGCCCGCTGCATGCCCTCTTCGGGGTGGGCCAGCATCTGGTAGGAACCGCAGCACTCGGTGGCCGCGGTGTGGGCGACCGGTTCCGCGCCCAACGCTAGCAGGAACTGTTCGAGCACACCCTCGTGAAGGGGGTCGATGGACACCTCGTCGGGCCGCAGCAGGGTGCAGCCGTAGAACGGTGCCACCTTCAGCCCG
>CAVQSQ010000025.1:0-14341 GCA_963715955.1 Candidatus Sulfomarinibacteraceae bacterium | reverse complement strand
TTCCGCGCCCAACGCTAGCAGGAACTGTTCGAGCACACCCTCGTGAAGGGGGTCGATGGACACCTCGTCGGGCCGCAGCAGGGTGCAGCCGTAGAACGGTGCCACCTTCAGCCCGTCAAGAGGTCTTACCACCTTCGCCTTCAGGGCATCCCAACCGACATGGTCCCGCAGCAGAGTGAGGTAATGGATGACCTCGATGCCGCCGTCGTAGTCGGGCTCCTCGTCCATGAAGCGGTTGATGGTGTCGAGCTTCTCCTGATCGCCGCGAACCAAAAGGTTGGTTCGCGCCAGAGTGTTGTAGCACTGGGAACAGATGGTGACGACCGTGTCGCAGCCCTCCTGTTGAGCGCGCACGAGATTGCGCACCGGAGCGACGTGGTGGATGAGGTCGTCCTCGGCGAGCGAGAACACCGCACCGCAGCAGTTCCAACGCTCGAGCTCGGTGAATTCGACACCGAGCACGTTGAGGGCTTCGACAGCGGCCAACTCGAGAGAGGCCGCCCTGGTCTTCATGGTGCAACCTGGGTAATACGCGATCTTCATCGTCACCTCACGCCGTCAGCTTGCGGAAGGCGCTGACCATGGCGATCTGCGGCGCCCCCTCGAGGGTTTCTTTCGGGATCTCGCTGAGGGTGATCAGGTCTTCGTTCATGCGTAAGGACAACAGCCTCACGGCCTCGAAGATCTTCGGCACCTCGATGCCGCGCGGGCACCGCACCTGGCAGGTGTGGCACGAGGCGCAGTACTCGCCAATGCGGGCGTCGATCACCTTTTCGACCATGCCGAACTGCAGGTAGTGGATCCCCTGACGGGTCGTGAAGCCCATCGACTCCACCATCGGACAGACCGCCGAACAGGTGCCGCACTGCATGCACTCGTAGACGTTTTCGCCAGACAGCTCCGCCACCTTGGCCAGCGCAGCACGGCGCACCGGATCGATGTTGCCCGGGATCTCGACTTGGTTGGGTATGGTTGCGGGTTCGCCTTCCATGGGCACTCCCTTCAAAAATCTGGAGGCCATGATACCCGAATGTGAAATTCTGCACAAGCCTGCGACGGCGTATCTATTTCGCACCGCGCCGCGACAAAACACATATCGGCGTAAGAAGGAAATTGACAAAAGGGCGGAGTATACTCGCACGATGGTGGGCGCCGTCTCATGAAAATACTGCGCAGGCTTTTCCCCTTTCTCGATTGGTTCCGCGAGCTGACACCAGAGACGATCCGCGTCGACTTCATGGCCGGGCTCACGGTCGCCCTCGTCCTGGTGCCGCAGTCGATGGCCTACGCACAGCTCGCCGGACTGCCGGCCTATTACGGGCTCTACGCGGCGTTCCTGCCGCCGATGGTCGCCAATCTCTTCGGTTCGAGCCGCCAACTCGCCACTGGCCCGGTCGCGGTGGTGTCGTTGATGACGGCGGCGACCCTCGAGCCTCTCGCCACTGCCGGCGGCGAACAGTTCATCGCCTACGCCATCCTCCTCGCGCTGATGGTGGGGATCTTCCAGTTCTTCCTCGGGATCGCCCGGCTCGGCCTGGTGGTCAACTTCCTCTCGCACCCGGTCGTCAACGGCTTTACCAACGCGGCGGCAATCATCATCGCCACCTCGCAGCTGGACAAGATCTTCGGAGTGTCGGTGGAGAAGGCGGAGCACCACTACGAAACGATCATCCG
Source organism: Candidatus Sulfomarinibacteraceae bacterium (assembly GCA_963715955.1). Classification (GTDB taxonomy): domain Bacteria; phylum Acidobacteriota; class Thermoanaerobaculia; order Thermoanaerobaculales; family Sulfomarinibacteraceae; genus Sulfomarinibacter. The sequence goes on along the minus strand of CAVQSQ010000025.1, from coordinate 12,667 downwards.
GGTGGTCGAGGCGGCGTTCCACTGGACCCACTTGCCGACTCTCGGCATGGCCGTGGTGGCGTTCGCGGTGATGGTCGGTTTGCGTCGCCTCAATCCGAGGCTGCCCAACGTGCTGATCGCGGTCGTGGTCACCAGCCTGTTGGCATGGGTCTTCGGTTTCGAACACAACGAGGTCGTGCCCGAGCACGAGATCACATCCCCGCAGCTGCCGGCGCTGGTCGAAGAGTTCAACTCCGAAGTCACGGACCAGCGACGCATGGAGGAACTCCGCTTCGAAGGCAGTCAAACCAGCATGACCGTCGCTCACGGCGCGGGTGAGTTCTGCCAGCGCTGCCACAGTGAGCGCGACGTGAATGCCCTCGAAAGCCACCTGACCGTCGCCGACGACGGCGGGATCCAGGAGCGGGCGCTCGCACTCCACCAGATGGCGGGGCTGCTGGACACCCATATCGGGGGCATCAAAGAAGAGGTATCCGTCACCCGGACGTCACTCCGTTCTCTGGTCTTCGCGCGGGTGCCCGACGAGCATCCGGCCGCAGGATTCTACGAGCGGGAACTCGTGCCGGAAGGCGCACCCACCGACGGTCTCCGGTGGCGGCTCAAGGTCGGCGGCCGACCCCTGGATCCCGAGAACCTGGTGTTGGCCGGCGGCGGGGCGGTGGTGGGCGCCATCCCCCGCGGGCTGCCGTCGCCCAAGGCGCCTCGCCTCGACACGACCGTCATTCCAAAGCTCATCGCGCCCGCCATCATCATTTCGCTCCTCGGTTTCATGGAGGCGATTTCGATCGCCAAGGCCATGGCCGCCAAGACCCGGCAGCGGCTCGACCCCAACCAGGAACTCATTGGCCAGGGCCTCGCCAACATGGTCGGCTGTGTGTTCCAGAGCTACGCCGTTTCGGGGTCGTTTTCGCGTTCGGCGGTCAACCTCCAGGCGGGTGCCAGGACAGGTCTGTCCAACGTTTTCTCGAGCCTCGTCGTGATGATCGTCCTCCTCTTCCTGTCGCCGATGCTGTATTTCCTGCCGCAGGCCGTCCTCGCGGCGATCATCATGATGGCGGTCATCGGCCTGCTCAACGTCAGCGGCTTCGTTCATGCCTGGCGCACTAACCCGTTTGACGGTCTGGTTTCAGTCATCACCTTCGTCGGCACGCTTGCCCTCGCCCCTCACCTCGAATGGGGCATCTTGATGGGTGTGGTGCTGTCATTGGGTGGCTATCTCTACCGGTCGATGCGACCGCACGTCGCCCGTCTCGTCCCGGCCCCGGACGGCACCGTCCGCGACGCCGGCCGGCACGACCTCCAAAGCTGCCGCTACGTTGCGGTCGTCGGTTTTGACGGCCCGCTCAATTTCGCCAGCACCTCCTACCTCGAAGACGAGATCCTGAACCAGGTGGCGGACCACCCCGACCTCCGCTATCTCCTGCTCTCCGGCCAGGGCATCACCGAGATCGACGCCTCGGGCGAGGAGACCCTGCGCCACCTCGTGGATCGTCTGCGGGCAACGCGCATTCAAGTCGGCGTGACGGATCTGTCCGACAAGGTCCTCGACGTCCTGAAACGCTCGCACCTGTATGAGCGGATCGGCCAAGAGAACATCTTCGCCACCGACGCCCGGGCGATCGCAGCGATCTATGTCCCCGCGCATCGCGATACCGACGAGGCCGACTGCCCGTTCCTCGGCATCGTCCCCCGCCTCACCGAACTGTCCCTGCATCCGGACGGATCACTCCACGATGCCGCCCGCTACCGGCTGCCGGTATGCCGCCACATCGCCGCGCTGAGGATCGAGAGCCCCATCAACCGGGCAAACGTCCGCTATGTCGAGGAGTGGTTCTTCGAACGGGTGGCGAATAGATCCGAGATCCGCCATCTCCTGATCGTGGCTCACGGCATTTCCTCCATTGACTCCGAAGGCGCTCAACGCCTCTGCCGGCTCGTCGACGAACTGCGCACGCGCGGGTTGGAGGTTTCGTTCTGTGGTGTCCCGGACGACGTGGTCGACATGGTGGCCCAGATCGGCCGGCACGACGTCATGGACGCGTCCCACCTCTTCCCGACCGGGTCGGTGGCGGTGGCGTCCATCTGGGCACAATCTCACGTGGACTCGGATGAACGATCCTGTCCGCTGCAACCGCTGACGCCTCAGTTCACCGAACTCGGTGTCCACCCCAAGGGCGGCCTGCGGGACGCCGTGCGTTCCGGCCTCAACCTGTGCCCGACGATCGCGGTCTTGCGGCTCGACAGTGCTTCGGGCTTTGCCGGTCATGGCGCGATGAACGGCGAGTTCGACCGCTGGCGGAAGAACCGACCCAGGGTCACAACCGTGATTTTTGTATGTTCGGCGTTGACCCGTCTGGAACCGGCACAGGCCGAAGATCTTCTCGAGCTCGTGCGCCACGCCCGCCGGAGCGGTTACCGGGTCAGCCTGTGCCGGCTGCCGGACTCTCTCTTCGAGACGCTTGCGCGAACCGGCATCGGTGATCAGATCGGCGTCGACGACATCTACCCGTCGGTGACCGGTGCTCTGGCCGAAACGTGGGTCGAGAGCCACCCCGCCGAGAACGACGAGAACTGTCCGTTCGAGAAGATGCTGCCTCACGTCACCGAGCTCTCCCTCCACACCGACGGCTCACTGCGGAACGCCCGCCGGCACGCGCTGGCCCGGTGCCGCTACATCTCGGTGGTGCGCTTCGACGGGCGACTCGACTACTCGACACTCAAACATTTCATCCGCGGAATCGACGGAGTGGTCGACAGCCTCCCCGACCTGCGCTGCCTGATCCTGGCCGGCCACACCCTCGAACGCATCGACGAGGACGCCGCCGAGGGCTTGGTGGAGGTCTTCGACCGCCTGCGCAACCGTGGGCTCCGTGTGTGCGTGAGCGGGCTGCGCGACGAGGTGATCGACGTTCTGAGACGAACCGGCGTCCACACGACCCTCGGCGAGGAGTGCATCTTTCCGACCCAGGCGAAAGCCATCGAGTGCGCGCACGCCGATACCCACAAGGGCTCGGACGAGACTGCCTGTCCCCTGATCGAGGTCGTGTCGGTTTCAACTATAGAGAAATGAGCTACCAGCCCTTGGTGCGCATGATGTCGTCGATGGCCTCCTGGGCGACCTCCTGTTCGTGGGCCAACCGGGCCGCACGAGCCGACCGGATACGTTGAACCAGGGTCTCCACGTCGGTCGGTTTTTCAAAGATGTCGGTGGCCCCGAGACGGGTCGCTTCCACAGCGGTTTGAACGGTCGCGCGACCCGAGAGGATCATCACCTGGAGCTCGGGCCGCATCTGTCGCAGCCGGCGAAGCGTCTCGATACCGTCCAGACCGGGCATGGAGAGATCCAATACCACTGCATCGAAGGTCTGTTCCTCCACGAGGCTCAAAGCTTCCCGTCCGGAGGCGGCACAGACGACCTCGAGCCCGCGGATCCGCAAGCGCTCGGCGAGCGCTTCGAGAAAAACCACCTCGTCATCAACCAGAAGAACTCGATCCATGGCCATTCGATCCTCCTCTCCCCTGTCATCCACTCGAGCGGGGCTTGGTCGATTCCGAACCCAGATTGATGACGATGAGGTATCCACCTCCGGGAGTTTGTTCGAGTCGTGGTACCACCGCGAGAGCCGCGCAGCCGGCCTCGAGCATCGCGGCAACGGACGCGTCGGATTTCAAATCGACGATGGAGTCGGCGCTGTACACGACGACTCGCGTGCCGTCGGGCCTCTGCTCCGCCGACACCTCGATCCGCCGTTCTGAGCCGGCAGCCGCAATTGCCGCCCGCAAGCACGAGTGAAGGACCAGCAGCAGGGCGAAGGGATCACCACGGTGGGCCATCGCCGTTTCCGGCGGACGGACCTCGAGTGCGATCTCTGCGAGCCGCGCCGCCCGCGCCGCCAGTGAGCCGAAGAGGGCCAGGGTCTCGCCGAGGTCAAAGGTCGCATCGGGCTCGTCGACGCTGTGGGACAGCCGGTGAAGGCTGCGGTTGATCTCCTCGCCGCGCGCGACCTGAGCCTTGATTCGCGACGCGAGATCATTCACTCGGGCAAGCCCGGCCGTCTCGCCCTGGGCGGCGGAGAGAATGTCCTGCTGGAGACCGGAGAGCTCGTTGATGATGTTGAAGACGTTGCTCAGCTCGTGCGACAAGCCGGCGCCGATCGCCCCGAAGAACAGGGCGCCCTCACGCTCCAGGGGTCGCACGGGCACGTCACTCATCGGGGTGCGCCCTCCTTCGAGCCCATCGCCTGTTCGACGGTCGCCAACAGATCTTCGAGATCGACCGGCTTCTGCAGGTAGGCCACCGCACCGAGACGACGGCCGATTTCACTGTCTTCGGCGGAACCGTGCCCGGTCAACAAAATGACTTTGACATCCGGGTACCGCCGGTTGATGGTGCGCAGGACCTCGAGCCCGCCGATTCCGGGCATCTTGACATCCATGATGACAACATCGAAGGGTTCATCACGAAGATGCTCGAGAGCTTCGTCTCCCGAGGTGACGCCGATCGCGTCGATCCCGCGCAACTCGAGCCTCTCCACCAGGGCCGACACGAGTTCTTCCTCGTCGTCCACGAACATCAGCTTGAGATGATCCATGAAGTTCACCCTTCGCGCGACACCGGGAGCTTGACCGTGAACCGAGTCCCCTCACCGACCGTGCTGTCGACCCGGATCTCGCCTCCCAACTTCTTGACAATGCCATAGGTGATGGACAGGCCGAGTCCGGTGCCTGATCCTTCCTTGGTCGTGAAGAACGGCTCGAAAATCCTCTCGAGGTTTTCTCTGGGGATTCCGACCCCGTCGTCCGCCACCGTCACCGCAACGCGATCCGGGCCCTCGCGGGCGAGTTCGATACCGATCTTCCCTCCCTGGGAAACAGCAGCGACCGCATTGTTGAGGATGTTGAGAAACACCTGCTGCAGCTGCCCACGATCGCTGGTGATGGTCGGCAGACCGGGATCGATCTCGAAACCAACCGTGACTTCACGGTACTCGGCCTCTTTTTCCAGGAACGCCAGAACTTCCTTGAGAAGGCTCTCGAGGTCGATGGTCTCGTTGGTCACATCCATATGGCGCGCGAAACCGAGCAACCGGTGGGTGACCTTCTTGCACCGCTGGACGGATTTCAAAATCGAGTCCACGGCGGCGACAAGCCGCTCCCGGTGTTTGACGTCGATTTCGACCGCCACCAGATCGAGGACCAGCCCCGCCTTTTCGTTGATGATCGCCAGCGGATTGTTGATCTCGTGGGCGACGCCCGCCGCCAGCCGTCCGATCGAGGCCAACTTGTTGCTGTACTCCACGTGGTGGTACAGGGCGGCCCGGCGTTCATCGGCATCGCGCATTCTCCTGATGAGAAGACCCGATCCCCAGAGGATCACCCCAAGGATCAGCGCCGCGCTGACCACCAGGAAACCGATCAGTTCGCTGCGGAGCGAGAACCAACGACCCATCGCCTCGCGCGCCGGTTTGATGTGAATCAGAACGAAGGGAGAACTCGCGATATAGGCTGTCGACATGAAGATCTTTTCGCCCTCGGCATCGACGACCTCAACGTCCTCGACGCTCGGCGAATAGTGCGGTACCGGCATCGGAAACTCGCGCAGAATGTCTCCGTACCGGCGCGACGGTGATTGCAGGACGCCCCCCCTGTTGATGAGAAAGACATCGTCGGTAGGATTCAAACCCGCCGTCAAGATCTGCTCGCTCAGCATGTCTGCATCGACCGTCGCCCGAAGGATATAAAACCCCCCGTCGTCGCGGTCGTGCCTGGTGGCGATCGCGAAGTGCGGCGAGTTGCGAAACCCGAGAAAAACATCGCTGGTATAGGTGCCGAGGCGGGCGACCTCGTGATACCAGTCCTGATCGAGGTAGTTTCGGCCCGCGAGTTCGTAAGGACCCGAATAGCACAACTGATCACCGTGGTCATCGATCACTCCGAGATCGACGAAGGTGCCGACTTCCAGCGATCGGTTGAGGTTCAAGATCATCCGCATCAATGTCTGCTCGTTGCAGAGATCGCTGAACGGACGCTCGTGCGCGAGAAAGGTCAAGGCCGAGCGCCGTTCCGACAAGAAGAGCTCCAACGAGCGCTTGGTGTTGAGCGTCAGCCGCGCCATCGGCTGCACCGCCTCCGCCTGCAGGGCCTCGCGGTACTGGACGTAGTTCATGAAGGTGGTGATGATCAGGGGAACCAGGGCCACCGTGGCGGTTGCGAGGACCACCGCCCTTCGCAGCGCTCGATATGCCTGTTCGGGGACCCTCCCGTCCGCTTCGACCGGCTCTGGCAGGGAAAAGCGAGGCAGGAGGTCGCGGGGGAAAGACATCCGGGGAGGTCCCTCAGTCTCCGTCGCCCTCGGCCCGCGACTCTTCGAGCCGCCGATACGCGGCCTTCATGGTTTCGGTGAGTTCCTCGATGTCGACCGGTTTGCGGAGGTACGCGAACGCACCAAGCTCCCGTGCCAGGACCTCCTCGGCGTCGGTGCCGTGGCCGGTAAGAATGATGACCTCCGTGCTCGGGTGGGTCCGCTTCACCCGGCGCAGCACCTCCATACCGTCGATCCCGGGCATCTTCAGATCGAGGACCATGACCTCGGGCTCGTCGTTTTCAACCATCGCCAGCGCCTGCTCGCCGTTGAACGCGACCACCGGCGTCATGCGCCGGGTCTGCAGGCGCTCGGACAACGCGAGAACGAACTCTTCCTCGTCGTCCACGAGCATGACCTTCGACGGCACCTCGATGTCGATGTCGAACGAAATCCCGGGCTCACGGTAGCGCGGGCCGGGTCGCGCGGCCGCCGATCGAACACCCGGGACGGCAGCGGCAATCTCCACGAGTTCGCGCTCGAGGCGCTCGAGGAACATCGAGTGCTGTTTGATCAGAATCGTGACCACGCCATCGCTGCAATCGACATCGGTATCGTGCCCGGCTTTCGCCAGCGCCACTCCGACCTCGGTTGACAGCAGGAAATCGCGAACGGCCTGGTTCACCGACGGCGTCACGGCCACCGCGGGCTGCAGGGCGTGGGTCGTGATCAACTCGACTGCGTCATCTACCGCAGACTCCTGCATCGCGATAAAGACGTCGTAAAGGTCCTTTTCCCACGGGCCGCGGTCGAGCAATCCGAGGGTCCATTCGGCCCGCAACTCATCGTCCTTGCTGATTCGGCGCTGGGCTTCCTTCTTCGACACGCCTTCAGCTTCGGCCCGCCCCACCCTGTATTCATGGGTCCCGCCGAGGCACACCTTGAGAACGTGGGTCAAGGCCGGTGGAATGAGGTGTCCCGCCCGACCCAGGTAGACGTGGGTCTCTGCGCCGGCGATCACCGTCGCCGCCGCCGCCCGCAGATGGGCGACGAGAAGGGCGCGATCACGACGGATGCCGTCGAGCAGAGAACGTGGCCCGTACATCAGCTTTTCGAACCGGCCGGCAGCCATTCCGGAGTTTTCCGCAGCGGCCGCGAACAGTGCCGCGTCCGTGAGTTCGGCGGCGCAGAGGCGCTCCCGAACGTCAGCCGCGACCTCGGGCCCCCGGCAGAAGACCCCAGCGTCAATCGCTACGATAGCCATGCCGTCCGCTCCCTCCGATCCGCTGGGCGCCGCCCTCGGAACTCATGGATTCGGGTCCTGGACCGCCTCACGAACGCCCTCGCGAAACCACCCAGAGTCTACCACCGAATTGCGAAGGTCACTGTGGTATTTAACTGGTTCTGCGGGCATCAATCCGGGAAACGCGTTCGGAAACAGCCGCGTGCGGCGGAGCGTGCCATCTTCAATATTGTTGGACGCACCGGCCTTCACGTCGGCAAGGTCTCCCAGGCCAACAATGTTGAAGGTGGCAACTCTCGGGAAGCGAGTGGGGATACGTGCCGACGCGAAGAAAACTCCTACCGCCCCCAGTAGTAGAGCAGGAGGAAGCCGAACAGACCGAGCACCGCCCAGAAGGCGATGGAACCGGTCGACCAGGTGCGGGCAAAGACCCCGGTCGGGCCGTGGAAGCGGTAGACCAGCCGGTAGGCGCGTCCGAGCAGCACGCTCGCCACGATCGAAAAGCCCTCATTGAAGCGGTTGATTCCCGCGGTCAGCCGGCGAATCAGGGCCGGCAGCATCTTGCGGTAGGTCCAATCGAAGTCGATGTTGATGCCGGCCTTCTCGGGCGGGTAGATGCCGGTCCGGACCAGCACTGCAAAGGCGAAGATCGCGAAGACCAGGAGCTGGAACGAAGTCAGGACGTGGCCCGCCGTGTAGGGCTCGTAGTCCCCGACCGGGAAGGGCAGGATGCTGTAGAGCGGCGCCGGGAAGAGACCGATGAAGAGGCACAGCGCGGCCCCCGCCACCATCGCCACCAGCATGTTCCACGGCGCCTCCTTGACCCGGATGTCCCGAGTCGTGGGCGAAGAAGGCGAAGTACGGGATCTTGATTCCCGAGTGCTCCATGACACCGGCCGAGGCCACCAGCAGACCGACGAAGATCCACGTCATGTGGTGGTGCTCCACCGCCGAGATCACCATCGACTTGGTGACGAAACCCGAGAAGAACGGGAAACCGGAGATCGAGGCCGCGGCGATGAGACAGCAGACGGTGGTCACCGGCATCGACTTGTAGAGCCCGCCGAGCTCGGTCGCCTTGATGGTCCCGGTGCGGTAGAGCACCGCGCCCATGGTCATGAAGAGCAGCGCCTTGTAGAGAATGTGGGCGAAGGCGTGCGAGACGGTGCCGTTCAACGACAGGGCGGTGCCGATGCCGATGCCGACGACCATGTAGCCGAGCTGGTTGTTGAGGCTGTAGGCGAGCACCTTGCGGAGGTCGTTCTCGATCACCGCGTAGACCACCGGGAACAGCGTCATGACCACGCCCATCGGTATCAGGATCTCGGTCCCCGGGAAGCCGCGGGCGAGGGCGTAGATGGCCAGCTTGGTGGTGAAGGCCGAGAGAAAGACCGTGCCGGTGACGGTGCCGTTGGGGTAGGCGTCCTGGAGCCAGTTGTGGAGGAACGGGAAGGCCGCCTTGACGCCGAAGGCGAGGAAGATCAGCACCACGCCCGCGCTTGCCGACGACAGCAGACCGTCCTCGCCGATGAGCTGGCCGAAAGCGATCGACCCGGTGGCCGAGGCGTGCAGGATCACACCGGCCAGCAGCAGCACCCCCGACCCCACCTGGATCACCAGATAGCGCATTCCCGACCGGTAGGCGGCCTCGGTGCGGGTGGCCCAGATCAGAAAGACCGACGATACGGCGGTGAGTTCCCAGTAGACGAAGAGGGTGATGAGGTCGCCGGCAAAGACCGCCCCGACCGCCGCACCAACGTAGATCATGGCCGCGACGTGCTGCACCGTGTCCTTGACGTGGAGGGCGTAGATCGCGGCGAGGAATGCGGCGAGGTGGAAGATGTAGCCGAAGACCAGACTCAGACGATCGACCCGGACCACCGTCAGTTCATAGTCGAAGAGCCGCAACTGGTGAGAGAGCCCCGGCTCGAAGGTCAGAAGCTGGAGAAAGCTCGCGACCGGCAGACGCCACCGCCAGAGGGGGCTGCCAGCGCTTCGGCAGGAGCGGGATGAGGAGCGCCCCGACGATGAGGAGGAGCCCGGGGGGCATGGCCTCAATCATCGTAGTAGTCCTCGGGCCGCCACAGGAAGCGGCGGAGGTTCTTGCCGATGATCACGATCACCCAGAAGGCCGCAAAGCCGAAGAAACCGTAGAAATTGGGGAAGCCCTCCCAGGCCGCGTAGGCGTGGCGGTGGACGAAGAAATCGGCCGTGCCCAGCAGTACGCACACCACCACCAGCCCCCAGTAGAGCCGGGTGACGTTGCCGGGTTGATCCAGCCAGTAATTCTTCTCGTCGCTCATGGCGTCACGATCCCCGTCAGCAGAAGATAAATATTCTCGGCGTAGAAGAAAGCCACGACGCAGCCGATGCCCGTCAGGACCGGTGGCAGCACACACAGGAACGGCGCTTCGTGGATGCCTCCTCCCGGGTCGTGACCGTGTTCGTCATCCTCCGGCGGCGGCCGGAAGAAGGCCCTGCCGACGACCGGCATCAGGTATCCGATGGACAGCAGCGAGCTCGCCATCAACACCACCATCATCGCCAGCTGGCCGGCCTCGACCGTTCCGAGAATCAGATACCACTTGCTCCACGACCCGCCCATCGGCGGCAGACCGATGACGCTCAGGGAGCCCAGGAAGAACGCCCCGAACGTGAAGGGCATGCGCCGTCCGAGCCCGTCCATCTCGGAGATCTCGGTTTTGTGGGCGCCCACCATGATGGCGCCGGCGCAGAAAAAGAGGGTGATCTTGCCCACCGCGTGCATGGCGATGTGCATCCCGCCGCCGAGCACGCCCGCCGATGTGGCGAGTGCTCCGCCAAGGACGATGTATGAAAGTTGGCTGATGGTCGAGTACGCCAGTCGCGCCTTCAAGTTGTCCTTGGTGAGGGCGATGATCGACGCCGCGAGGATCGTGAAGGCGGCGGCCCAGGTCAGCCAGCGGCTGGCATCGGTGGAGGCCAGAAGGTCGATCCCGAAGATGTAGACGATGATCTTGAGGACCGTGAACACCCCGGCCTTGACCACCGCCACCGCGTGCAGCAGGGCGCTGACCGGGGTCGGCGCGACCATGGCCGCGGGCAGCCAGCGGTGAAAGGGCATCAGCGCGGCCTTGCCGGTGCCGAAGGCAAACAGCGCCAACAGCACAACGAGGTGCCAGCCCTCGACCCTTCCGGCGAGAATGCCGCCGGGCCGGAAGTCGGTGGTTCCGGCAGCGAGATACGTCCAGACCAGAGCGAACAGGAAGAACGCCACCGAGGTCCCCATCAGGATCCCGAGGTAGAGGCGGCCCGCCCTCTTCGCCTCCTCGGTGCCGCTGTGGGTGACCAGCGGATAGGTGGAAAGGGTGATCGCCTCGTAAAAGACGAAGAGCGTGAAGACGTTGGCGGCAAAGGCGACGCCGAGGGCGCCCGAGATGGCGAGGGCGAAGCACATGTAGAAGCGGGTCTGGTTCTTCTCGTGGTGGCCCCGCATGTAGCCTATCGAATACAGCGTGGTGACGATCCAGAGACCCGACGCCACCAGGGCGAAGAGCATCCCCAGAGGCTCGACCTCGAAGGCCAGGTCGAGACCGGGCAGGACCTCCAGGAGGTCGAGACGTGGGCGCCCGCCGGCCCGCACCGCGGGCAGGATCACACCGGCGACGACAGCGAAGAGGGAGGCGCCGGTAACGAGCGTCGCGGTCTCGCGGAGATTCGGCCGGCGTCTGAAGATGGCGATCAGAACGATCCCCGCCAGCGGCAACAACACCGCCAACCCGACCGCGCTCTGGACGGTCACTGCCCCACCCCCAGGAGCATCCGCGCAGCCGCGGACGCTGCGCCCACGCTGAGCGAGGTGAAGATGCCGAAGAACACGGTGGCGCCGGCCAGGACCCAGATCGGACCGAGCAGGCTGAAGGGCGCCTCTTCGATCTCGGGCGCGTCATCCGGAGGTTGCCGGAAATACGCAACCTCGATCACCCGCCAGATGTAGATCAGAGCGAGCAGAGAGCTCAGGAGAATCAACACCGCCACCGGCCACAGCCCGGCCTGGATCGCGCCCATCACCAGGTACCACTTGCTGACGAAGCCCACCGTCATGGGCACGCCAATCATGCTCAGACCTGCGACAACGAACGCCGCCATGGTCCACGGCATGCGGCGGCCGAGACCGGCCATCGCCTCGAGACGCACCGACCCGGTGCGCAGGAGCACCGCGGCCATCACCAGGAAGAGCCCGCTCTTCATCAGCGCGTGGTTGAAGAGGTGGACGAGGCCACCGGTCAGACCGCTCACCGACACCAGGCTCAGACCGAGCACCATGTAGCCGATCTGGGCGACGCTCGAATAGGCGAGCATGCGCTTGATGTCGTCCTGGAAGATGGCCACGAACGAGCCGGCGAACATGGCCGCGATGGCCAGCGGCATCAGCACCGCGTCGAGACGCAGTACTCCAAAGGCGAGCGGTGCACCAAAGATCGAAAACAGGAAGCGCACCAGCACGTAGTAGGCGACCTTGGTGGCGGTTGCCGCAAGAAAAGCGGTGACGATCGCCGGCGCATAGGTATAGGCGTTGGGCAGCCAGATGTGGAGGGGAAAGACCGCGAGCTTGATCCCGGTGCCGATACCGATAAGAGCCAGCGCCACCAGCACCGTCCGGTTGGGCCCCACCGCAGCGAGCTGTACCGCCATGTCGGCGATGTTGAGGGTCCCAGTGACCATGTAGATCATCCCGATGCCGAGGAGGATGAAGGTGCCGCCGATGGTCCCCATCACCAGGTACTGGATCGCCGAAGTCAGGGCGCGCCGGGTCGTGCCCTGGGCGATCAGGGCGTATGACGAGAGCGAGGAGATCTCGAGAAACACGAAGATGTTGAAGGCGTCGCCGGTGACCGTCATTCCGGCCAGCCCGGTCATGCACAGGAGATAGAGGGCGTAGAACTTTGAGTGGTTTTCCCGCCAGATCTCCTGGTCGAGACTGCGCGGGCTGGCGGTGAGAACGATGGCGCAGATTGCCGTGACCACCAGCAGGACCAGCGCGTTGAGGAGGTCGATGCGGAGCTCGATGCCCCACGGCGCCCGCCACCCTCCCTCGGCGTAACTGATGGCGCCGTGCTGCACCACCCGGTTGAAGATGACGC
>CAVQSQ010000024.1:0-80014 GCA_963715955.1 Candidatus Sulfomarinibacteraceae bacterium | reverse complement strand
CCCTTCGGCGTCACCTTGCCGACCAGGATCGAGCCCTGGCGGACCTGCGCGCCGACGTGGATGATCCCCGCCTCGTCGAGGTGGGCCAGCGCCGACTCGGAGACGTTGGGAATGTCGCGGGTGATCTCCTCCGGGCCGAGCTTGGTGTCCCGGGCCGGGTCTCGAACTCCTCGATGTGGATCGAGGTGTACTTGTCGTCCTTGACCAGTGCCTGCGACACCACGATGGCGTCCTCGAAGTTGTAGCCGCGCCACGGCATGAAGGCCACGAGCACGTTGTGCCCGAGCGCGAGCTCACCCTGTTGGGTATTGGGGCCGTCGGCAAGGACCTGGCCCTTGACCACCTGCTGGCCCTCTTCGACGAGGGGTTTCTGGTTGATCGACGTGTTCTGGTTGGACCGTCTGAACTTGGTCAACTGATAGATGTCGGCGCCGAACTCGCCCTCGCCCTCGTCCTCGACCCGGACGATGATGCGTTGGCAGTCCACTTTGTCGACAATTCCTACGCGACGGCAGACAACCACCGCGCCCGAATCCTCGGCGACCACCGATTCCATTCCGGTTCCGACCACCGGCGCCTCGGGACGAACCAGCGGCACGGCCTGACGCTGCATGTTCGAGCCCATCAACGCGCGGTTGGCGTCGTCGTGTTCGAGGAACGGAATCAGCGAAGCGGCAACCGATACCACCTGCCGCGGCGAAACGTCGATGAAGTCGACCTGGTCGCGATCGAGGACCAGGAACTCACCACCGGAACGGGCGATGATCTTGTCGTCGACCAGTGCGCCTTTCTTGTTGACCCGCGCATTGGCCTGGGCGATGTTGAGGTTTTCCTCTTCCCAGGCCGCAAGATAGAAGGCGTACGGCTCGCCCCAGGCCTCGGTCGTTTTCGTTTTCGACCTGCGGATGGTGGCGTTGGACTTCTCGAATTCTTCGCGCTGGACGACTTCGCCGAGTTCGTAGCCGCTGTCCCCGACCTGGGTGATCCGGACATGATCGAGGACTTTGCCCTTCTCGACCTTCTTGTAGGGCGATTCGATGTAGCCCATGGGGTTGAGTCGTGCGAAACACGAAAGCGACGAGATGAGACCGATGTTGGGGCCTTCAGGGGTCTCGATCGGACAGATCCGACCGTAGTGGGTCGAGTGCACGTCGCGCACCTCGAAACCCGCTCGTTCGCGAGAGAGACCGCCCGGGCCGAGCGCCGACAAGCGCCTTTTGTGGGTCACCTCCGACAGCGGATTGGTCTGATCCATGAACTGAGAGAGCTGCGAGGAGCCGAAGAACTCGTCCACCGAGGCCATCACCGGCTTCGAGTTGACCAGGTCCCGCGGCATCGCCGAGTCGATGTCCGGATGGATCGACATCTTCTCCTTGATCGCCCGCTCCATGCGCACCAGACCGATCCGGAACTGGTTCTCCATCAACTCGCCCACCGTGCGCACCCGACGGTTGGCCAGGGAGTCGATGTCGTCCACGCGGCCGAGGTCGCGGTGCAATCGCAGGAGATAGCGCGCGAGGTGCATGAAATCGTCGACGTCGAGGGTCCGCTGCTCGGGGTCCTTCTTCAGGCCCAGTTTGGCGTTGAACTTGAAACGCCCGACCCGAGAGAGGTCGTACTTCCGTTCGTCGAAAAAGAGTCCGTTGAACAGGGTTGTCGCCGACTCTTCGGTGGGCGGATCGCCGGGCCGCTGGCGGCGGTAGATTTCCATCCGCGCGCCCATCTGCGTCGTGGTGGTGTCCTTCTCGATGGTCTGGTGGGTATTCTTCACCAACCGCGTCCCAATCGGGAAAGGCGAGGCTGATCACCTCGATGCCGGCCTCGTCGGCCTGGGCCAGCACGTCATCGGTCACTCGTGAGTTGGCGGCGACGATGACCTCGCCGGTGTCCTGGTCGACGAGATCGTCGACCACGATCGCCTCCGATGAGGACCTCTCTCGATACGGCGACCTTGGCAGGTTTGGCGACCGTTTTACCCTTGAGGCGCTTTTCCATCGCCTTGTCGAGGGTCAGACCGCAGAACAACGTCGGCTCCGCGACCTTGCGGAACCGCAGGGCCTTCTGGCGCTCGCTCTCGATGTCGAGGATCCGCGAATCGAGGAACAGGGTCGCCGACCCCTTGTTGGCGCCCCGTGACCCGATCCCGGGACGTCAAAGACGGTGTGGAACCCTCTCAGGATCTGGCTGTTGGTCTCGAGCTCCGGGCTGAGAGCGCGCAGGAAGACCGTGCCCGGCAGACGCCGCTTGCGGTCGATGCGGACCCACAGGATCTGTTTGGTGTCGTACTCGAACTCGATCCACGAGCCGCGATAGGGGACGACCTTGGCCAGGTAGTCGTTCGGGCCCTCGAGGGTGAAGAACACTCCGGGCGAGCGGTGGAGCTGCGAGACGATGACCCGTTCGGTGCCGTTGATGATGAAGGTACCGGTGTCGGTCATCAACGGCATCTCGCCGAAATAGAGCTCCTCCTCCTTGACGTCGCGGACCTGGCGGGAGCGATCCTCTTCGGTGTCGAAGGTGACCAATCGGAAGGTCAGGCGGACCGGCACCGAAAAGGTCATCCCGCGCTCGCGACATTCCTCGGCAGTGAACGGCAGCCGCAGCCCGACCGATGTCCCGCACACGCCGCAGCTCTCGATCCGGTTCTTGTTCGCCTTGCCGCAGTGCGGACAGACGACCGCGTCTTCGTGAGGATCACCCGCCTTGAAACTGCCGCCACAGAAATCGCACGAGAGCCGCAGGTGGTGCAGGCCCTGGAGCCGCCCGCAACGGCACGTCCAGTTCCCGATCTCGTAGCGTACGAACTGCAGTTCGCAGGTCTCACGGAAATCGGTGAATGGAAAGATCGAGGAAAGCACGGATTGGAGGCCGAACTGCAGACGCTCCTCCGGCAGGAGGTCCATCTGGAGAAAACCCTCATACGACGATCGCTGCACCTGGATCATGTTCGGCAGCGGAATCGTGGAGAGGTGTTTCGAAAAGCTCAGCCGCCCATTGGGGCTCGTGGTCATGGACGTACCCTCTGACAAAGCGACACGGGGAGACGCACCCTCCCCGTATCCTCAGTTTTGGCTTGTTGCAGCCGGGAACCGACGGTCACGTCGCGTTACTTGATCTCCATCTGAGCGCCGGCCTCTTCAAACTTCTTCTTGATCTCCTCGGCCTCTGCCCGGTTGATGCCTTCCTTGACCTTCGCCGGGGCGCTCTCGACGAGGTCCTTGGCCTCCTTGAGGCCGAGCGACGTCACCTCGCGAACCACCTTGATGACATTGATCTTCTTGTCACCAACCGAGTTCAAAATGACGTCGAATTCGGTCTGCTCCTCGGCCGCTCCGGCGGCGGCGCCGGGGACCGCACCCGCCATCATCATGGGCGCCGCGGCCGCGGCGGAGACCCCGAACTCGTCCTCGAGAGCCTTGACGAGCTCGTTGAGCTCGAGCACGGTCATCTCTTTGATCTGCTCCATCATCTTCTCGATCTGAGCCATGTTCCGATCCTCCTTAGGATTCTTGCGTTTCTTGATTTTTCGGCCACTTTCGCCAGCACGCTCGCGAACTGCTGCAGCGGCGCGTTCAGGGCCACCGCCAGGCGGCGAATCGGCGACTGCAGCAGCATCAGCAACTCGTGCCACCAGCTCGTCGCGCGACGGCAGGTCCGCGACCTTCTCGGCGTCCGCTGCCTCGAGGATCTGGCCCTCCAGAAAAGCGTGCTCGAAGCTCAGCTCCGGGTGCTCCTTGATGAAGGTCTTGAGCACCTTGGCCAGCGCCACCCCGTCACCGGCCGTGTAGGCGAGAACCTTGGGCCCGCTCAGGAACGGCGCGATCGCCTCCATCTCGGTCCCGTCGACCGCCAATCTGGCCACCGAGTTCTTGACCACCCTGTAGGTGGCGTCCGTCTTCCGGACCTCCGACCGAAGGACATTGACGTCGTTGACCTTGAGGCCTCGGTTGTCGAGGAGGAACATCGTCGTGACATCCGCCAGATTGTCGCGAAGCTGCTGCGACTGTTCGAGTTTCTGCTCCTTGGTGAGCATGGTCCTCCTCCTACTTCACGTCGAGGCTGACCAGATCGACCTGGACGCCCGGCCCCATGGTCGAACACATGTAAACGGTGTGAACATACTTGCCCTTGGCGGTCGACGGCTTGGCCTTCTGCACCGCGTCGATCAGACTGCGGGCGTTTTCCACCAGGTTCTCGTGGGTGAAGCTCACCTTGCCGACCGGAGCGTGGATGATCGCCGTCTTGTCGACCCGGAATTCCACCTTACCGGCCTTGATGTCGGCCACCGCGGCGCCCACCTCGGGGGTCACGGTTCCCGATTTCGGGTTCGGCATCAGCCCTCGCGGGCCGAGGACCCTGCCGACCTTCGAGAGGTTCCGCATCATGTCCGGGGTGGCGACGATGGCGTCGATCTCGAGCCACCCGCCCTGGATCTTCTCCACCGCCTCGTCTCCGGACAGCACGAAGTCGGCGCCGGCCTCCTCGGCCTCTTTCTGGGCCGGGCCCTCGCACACCACCAGGACCCGGAGGCTCTTGCCGGTGCCGTGTGGAAGCACCACCGTGCCGCGGACCATCTGATCCGCGTGCCGCGGGTTCACGCCGAGGCGCATGGCGACCTCGACGGTCTCGTCGAATCCGGCGTAGGCGTTTTCCCGAACCAGACCGACCGCTTCCTCGAGAGGATACGGCCGCCGTTCGATCTTGCCGGACGCTTCACGGTATTTCTTGCCTTTATGTGTCACCGAACACCCCCTCAGCCTGTGACCTCGATACCCATGGAACGTGCGGTACCGAGAATCGTGTTGACCGCGGAAGCGAGCGAATCCGCGTTGAGGTCGGGCATCTTGGTCTTGGCGATTTCCTCCACCTGGTTCATCGAGACCTTGCCGACCTTGAGGCGGTTCGGTTCACCCGAACCCTTGTCCAGACCTGCCGCCTTGCGCAGCAGGAAGGACGCCGGTGGGGTCTTGGTGATGAACGAGTAGGTTCGATCGGCGTAGACCGTGATGACGACCGGAATGATAATGCCCTGGTCCTTCTGCGTGCGCGCGTTGAACGCCTTGCAGAAGTCCATGATGTTGAGACCGTGTTGCCCCAGCGCCGGACCGACGGGGGGGGCCGGTGTGGCCTGCCCGCCGGACAGCTGAAGCTTGATTTCTCCAATGACTTTCTTGGCCATCGCTACTCCTAAACGAGTTTCTGCACTTGGCGAAACTCCATCTCGACCGGGGTCTCGCGACCAAAGATCGTGACCATCACCTTGAGCGTCGAACGATCGAGGTTGACTTCCTCGACGACGCCGTTGAACGAGGCGAACGGCCCGTCCGTGATGCGGATGCGCTCACCCTTGTCGTACATCTCCGTTGGTCTCGGCTTCTCCTGGGTCGCCACCGCCTGGTGCAGGATCTGGTTGACCTCTTCTTCGGTCAACGGCGTGGGCTTTTTGCCCGCGCCGACAAACCCTGTGACCTTCGGTGTGTTGCGGACCAGGTGCCAGGCGTCGTCGGTCATTTCCATCTCGACCAGAACGTAGCCCGGGAAGAACTTCCGCCGGATCTCTCGCTTCTTGCCGTTCTTGACCTCGACCACCGTCTCGGTGGGCACTTCGATCTCGCCGAAGAACTCCTCCATTCCGAGCGCTTCAACGCGCTGTTCGAGAGTTTTCTTCACGCGATCCTCGAATCCCGAGTACGTGTGGATGATGTACCACTGTTTGGCCATGAAATGAAGCTCCTACGAGAAGACCTTGAAAATGTCGAAGAGCTCATTCCTCAACACCAGAAAAACCAGATCACAGAGGTAGAGGTAGATGCCGAAGATGAACGAGGCAATCACCACGACGGTCGTCGTGTTGATGACCTCCTGCTTCGACGGCCAGGTGACCTTCTTGGTCTCGACCACGACCTCGGAGAGAAAGGTTTTGAGACGCGTCCACCACTGCATGTCGCCGACTCCAGTCGAACGATTTTGGCAGGCCAGGAGGGACTCGAACCCCCAACAACCGGTTTTGGAGACCGGGACTCTACCGATTGAGCTACTGGCCTACGCGGATGAATCGAACACACCACACCCCGCAGCAGGCGTCGACACGACGCCTCGGGATGGGATGAGTGCTACCGCGAGGCAACAAACCCTACTCCAGGATGTCCGTAATGGAACCGGCACCGACGGTGCGGCCGCCCTCTCGGATGGCGAAGCGCAGGCCCTTCTCCATCGCGATCGGCTGGATCAGCTCCACTTCCAGGTTCGTGTTGTCCCCCGGAATCACCATCTCGACGCCCTCGTCCAGGTTCACCGATCCGGTGATGTCCGTCGTCCGGAAGAAAAACTGCGGCCGGTAACCGCGGAAGAACGGCGTGTGCCGGCCTCCCTCTTCCTTCGTCAACACGTACACCTCGGCGCGGAATTTGTTGTGCGGCGTGATCGAACCGGGCTTCGCAACCACCTGCCCGCGCTCCACGTCCTTGCGCTCCGTGCCGCGCACCAGAAGACCGACGTTGTCGCCCGCCTCGCCGCTGTCCAGCAGCTTGCGGAACATCTCCACGCCCGTCACCACCTTCTTCATCGTCGGCCGGATCCCGATGATCTCCATCTCCTCGCCGACATTCACCTTGCCGCGCTCGATCCGGCCCGTCACCACCGTGCCCCGGCCCGAAATCGTGAACACGTCCTCGATCGGCATCAAAAACGGCTTGTCGATGTCGCGCTCCGGCTGCGGAATGTACGTGTCCATCGCCGTCAAAAGCTCCCAGATCGACTTGCACTCGTCTGAATCCGGGTCGTCGCTCTCGCCGGCCTTCAAAGCCGAACCGCGGATCACCGGAATGTCCTCGCCCGGGAAGTCGTACTCCGACAACAGCTCCCGCACCTCGAGCTCAACCAGGTCCAACAGCTCTTCGTCGTCCACCATGTCCACTTTGTTCATGTACACGATGATGAACGGCACCCCCACCTGACGCGCCAGCAAGATGTGCTCCCGCGTCTGCGGCATCGGTCCGTCCGCCGCCGACACCACCAGCACCGCCCCGTCCATCTGCGCCGCACCCGTGATCATGTTCTTCACGTAGTCGGCGTGCCCGGGACAGTCAACGTGCGCATAGTGCCGCGCTTCCGACTGGTACTCCACGTGCGCCGTGTTGATCGTGATCCCACGCGCCTTCTCTTCCGGCGCCTTGTCGATCTTGTCAAACGGCGTGAAGTCGGCCAGCCCCTTCGCTGCCAGTGTCTTCGTGATCGCCGCCGTCAACGTCGTCTTCCCATGGTCCACGTGACCGATGGTCCCGATGTTCACGTGCGGCTTCGTCCGCTCGAACTTCTGTTTGGCCATTTTGCCTCCCTCTTGTATTTTCGGGCTTTCGGGGCTCGCGAGGTGACGTGCCTGCCCGGTTATTAGATCGTGTCGATGGAGCCCACGACCAGACTTGAACTGGTGACCCCGTCCTTACCAAGGACGTGCTCTACCACTGAGCTACGTGGGCTGATCTCCCTGTGTTCTGGAGCGGGAGACGGGACTCGAACCCGCGACCAACGGCTTGGAAGGCCGAGACTCTACCACTGAGTTACTCCCGCGACGATCGGTTTTCGTTGACACTCGAATTCTCAGAATTCAATGGTGCAGGCGGATGGGTTCGAACCACCGTAGGCATAACGCCGGCAGATTTACAGTCTGCTGCCTTTAACCACTCGGCCACGCCTGCCTCCTCAAATCGCTTCGCCAATGGAGCTGGCGATGGGAATCGAACCCGCAACCTGCTGATTACAAATCAGCTGCTCTACCGTTGAGCTACGCCAGCTGCCGCGCGACTCCCGTTTCCCGTTAGATTGCAAAGAACACACCTCTGCCTTTGGGCAGTGGGTGAGGGACGATAACACAAGAAAGTCTTCTGCGCAAGCGTTTCCTAGCAATATTCCTGCCGGAATCTGCGCGCGGATCCGGGATGCAGGATACAGGATACAGGATGCAGGATGCAGGATGCAGGATCACCCAACCACGAGGGAGGAGACTCCCCGTCTGGCTGCTTTCAAAGGGCCTGCATCTTGGATCCTGCATCCTGTATCCAACCCGAACGCCGACCGACGTCTCAGCTGCTTCTGCTCAACTCCCAAAGGAGTATTCCCGCCGAAACTGACAGGTTCAGAGATTCCACTCCCTCGGCCATCGGGATGGCTACGAACTCGTCGACCTGGGACCTGGTCTTGGCGCGAATTCCGCGGCCTTCGGCGCCGAGACACAGGACCCATCTTCGGGTCGGTTTCACATCGGAAAGCGGCGTTCCCGCCGCATCCGCGCCAAACGCCCAATAACCCGCGTCGCGAAGACGGGACAGGGCGTCCGCAGCCACCTTGTGCCGGGCCACCGGCACCCGGCCGAGGAGGCCGGCCGCGGCCTTGGCGACCGCGCCTCCGAGGGGCGGGGCCGAGGGACCGGCGATCACCAGGCCGTCCACCGCGAGGGCGGCAGCGGTGCGGATCACGGCCCCCAGGTTGTGGGGGTCGTCGACGTCGTCCAGGAGCACGATTCGCGCCGGCAGGCCCTCTGCCGCGATCAGTTCTTCGAGATCCGCAAAGTCCACCGGCGCCGAGCGCACCGCGCATCCATTGTGGACCACGCCGTCCGCAACCCGGTCGAGACGAGCCCTCGGCACGACGTCGAAGCGAATGCCGCGGCGTCGCGCGGCGGCGATGATCGTCTGCGCCCTCCGGTCCCGACGATCCTGCTGCAACCACAGGGCGTCCACCGGTTGATCACTTTCCAGGACCGCGAGCACCGCGTGGTAGCCGACCGTCCACAGCCCTTCACTCATCGTCACCCATCCTCTCCATCAACACGACGGCTACCGCGCCCAGCCCCTCGCCCCGCCCCAGGAAACCGAGCGTGTCGGTGGTCGTCGCCTTCACCGAGACAACGTCCACCGCGAGCCCGAGGATGGCGGCGAGTGATGACCGAAGCTCTGACCGGTGGGGTGCGATCCGCGGCCGTTCGCCGACGATGGTCAGGTCGCAGTTGACCACCGCGAACCCGGCCGCCGCGGCCCGTTCGAGCGCCCCGGATACGAACGCCGATGAATCGGCCCCGTACCACGCCGCATCACCGTCGGGGAAGTGTTCTCCGATGTCCCCACCCGCGACCGCTCCGAGGATGGCATCAGCCACGGCGTGCAGCGCGACATCGGCATCCGAGTGCCCCTCGAGGCCTGCCTCGCCTGCGATACGGTGACCACACAGAACCAGCGGGCGCCCTTCTGCGAATCGATGGACATCGATGCCCTGGCCGATCCTCAACCGGGTCACCCGGCGACCTCCGCAAGGGCCCGGATCTCGTGGAGGTCTGACAGTGTCGTGACCTTCGGATTCGGATGGCGCGCGATCACGCTCGAAACACGCATTCCCGCGATTTCAAGCAGGCTCGACTCGTCCGTCCGCTCGCTTTCGCCGCCGGTCGTCTCCCAGGCCTTCTGTAAGGAGGCCACCCGGAAGACCTGGGGCGTGAGCGCCAGGCGGAGGCCTTCTCGATCCAGGGTCCCGACCACGAGATCGTCTTCGCCGACCTCCTTGACCGTATCGGAAACCCGCGCGGTCAAAATGGCGCCGTCCGCCCCGCCGAGTCCGTTGACCACGCTCACGACATCCCGGGGATCCACGAGTGGTCTGGCGGCGTCGTGGATCGCCACCACCTCGGCGCCGAGAGCAATTGCAGCGTCCACGCCGGCGCGGACCGAATCCTGTCTCCTCTCGCCGCCGCCCACCAGCAACGCTTCGGGGAAATCCGGGCGAAGTCGAG
Organism: Candidatus Sulfomarinibacteraceae bacterium; assembly: GCA_963715955.1. Lineage (GTDB taxonomy): Bacteria > Acidobacteriota > Thermoanaerobaculia > Thermoanaerobaculales > Sulfomarinibacteraceae > Sulfomarinibacter. The sequence goes on along the minus strand of CAVQSQ010000024.1, from coordinate 70,233 downwards.
TGCGCCAATCCTGCAGTCGTTCCGGTGCGACCACCACTACGAGCGGGGCCGCCGGAAACGCCGTCACCAGAGCGCCGAGGGCCGCCTCGAGAACCGTTCGATCTCCGAGCGCCTGCGCCAGCTTGTCGCCGCCGAATCGGGATCCTCGACCGGCGCCGACGCAGACGAAGCACAATTTTGAATTTTGAATTTTGAATTTTGAATTGTCTGATACCGAGCCTTGGGGAAAGCCATCCTGATCAGACGCGGAGGTTGGGTCACAGCTCACAGCTAAACCTCTTGCAAAAACATCCGCAGGTCAGAAGAATCGCGGCACAGAAAGACCCGAATGGGAGGGGATAAACCCCTCCCCTACGACTTTGAGGACGGCATGTGCCTGCAAGGGCTAGGTTTGTCTCAACCCCGTCCGCGTGTCTGAAAACCGTAGGGGCGGGGTTTATCCCCGCCCGCATTGAATATTGCAAGAAGCTCAACTCATAGCCCACAGCCCACAGCCCCGGGTGTCAGACCTCGAGGATCTCGGTCTCTTTCTTCTTGAGGATCGTGTTGATCTTCTCGATGTAGGTGTCGGTCAGCTTCTGAACCTGCTCCTGACCGTCGTGCATCTGGTCCTCGGAGATCTCTTTGTCCTTCTCCATCTGCTTGAAGCGGTCGTTGCCATCGCGCCGGACCTGGCGGATCGAATTGCGGGAGCCCTCGGCGACCTCGTGGGCAACCTTGACGAGGCTTTTGCGGCGGTCCTCGGTGAGCGCCGGGATATTGAGGCGAATGACCCGCCCGTCGTTGTTGGGTGTGAGGCCGAGGTTGGAGCGCAGAATCGCCTTTTCGACCTCTGCCAGCACTTTCGGTTCCCAGGGCGCAATGGTGATGGTCGACGGATCAGGAACCGACAGCGTCGCAACCTGGTTGAGCGGGGTCTGGACGCCGTAATAGTCGACCTGGATTCCGTCCACCACCGCCAGCGAGGCGCGGCCGGTTCGCAGCTTCGCCAACTCGTGCTGATAGGCCTCGACCGCGGAAGCCATCCGTTTTTCAACATCGGTCAGGACGTCCTTCATGCATCCTCCCCGGGGCCGACCCAGGACCCCACATCGTCACCGAGAACAACCTGCTTCATGATACCGGGTTTCCGGATATTGAAAATCTGGATCGGGATCTGGCTTTCCATACACAACGAGATCGCCGCTGCGTCCATCACCCGCAGACCCCGCTGCAGGACCTCGCCATACCCGAGACGAGGAATCAACCGGGCATCGGAGTTGGTGACCGGATCCGACGTGTAGACACCGTCGACCTTGGTCGCCTTCATCAGGATTTCGGCATCGATCTCGTTGGCCCGCAGGGCCGCCGCGGAGTCCGTGGTGAAGAAGGGATTGCCGGTCCCACCCGCGAAGAGCACGATCCGCCCCTTCTCGAGGTGACGGATGGCCCGCCTGCGGATGAATGGCTCGGCCACCTCGTTCATCTCGATGGCGGTCTGGACGCGGGTCGGAACTCCCATCTGTTCGATGGCCGAGGACAGGGCGAGAGCATTGATCACCGTCGCCAACATCCCCATCGAATCACCGGTGATGCGGTCGATGCCCTGTTCGTGGGCGGACACGCCACGGATGATGTTGCCGCCTCCGACCACGACCGCCATCTGCACGTCGAGGGCCGCCACGTCGGCGATCTCTCCGGCGATCTTCCGCACTACCGCGGGCTCGATACCAAAGGACTGAGAGCCCATCAGAGCCTCGCCCGAAAGCTTGACCATCACCCGGTGGTAACGCGGTTGAGCATCGCCCATGGGTTACTCGCCGCTACCCTCACCGAGTTTGTAACGCACAAAGCGGACGACCGTCGCATCCTTGCCGGAGCTTGCCTTGAGGTAGGCGCCGACGGACATGCTGGAGTCCTTGGCAAAAGGCTGCTCGAGCAACACCTCGGACACGAAGAACTTCTCCATCTTGCCCTCGACGATCTTCTTTGCGATCTCCTCGGGCTTGCCCTGCTCGATCGACTGCTTGAGTGCGATTTCGCGCTCGGTCGCCAACAGGTCGTCGGTGACCTCGTCGCGGGTCACGAATCGCGGCTCGGACGCCGCCACGTGCAGCGCCACATCGTGCAGCGCTTCGGCGGAGGCCCCGCCCGATCCCTCGACGACCACGCCGATCTTCCCGCCCATGTGGACGTACGAGGCGAGGCTGTTGCCCGGGGCCGCCTCGATCAGGGTGCACTGGTTGAGAACGATGTTCTCGCCGATCACCGCGATCTTGAGCGAAACCGTCTCTTCGACGGTGTGTTCCGGGTCGCCGGCGAAGGGCTGCGCCTTCAGCTCAGCGGCCGACCGCGCCCCTGAATCGAGGACCTGCTGGACAAGAGCGTCGCCGAAGCCACGGAAATCATCCAGTTTCGAAACCGGCTCGGTCTCGCAGTTGAGCTCGAGGATGGCCATTTTCTTGTCGTCGCCGACGATCGCGATCATGCCGTCGTTCGCCGCACGCCCGGCCTTCTTGGCCGCCGCCGCGAGGCCCTTGGTCCGCAGGAACTTGACGGCTTCATCCATATCGCCGTTGGTTTCAGTCAGTGCCTTCTTGCAGTCCATCATGCCGGCCCCGGTGCGGTCCCTGAGCGCTTTGACTGCCTGTGCTGTGATTGCCATGTTGACCTCTCTTGAATGATCTCGTTACAACACGGGGCCAGGCGCGCTGTGCTCCTGGCCCCGTCCAAACAGTGTCGTTTGATCGACTCAGCTCGTGGTCGGGGCCACCTCGTCCTCGGGTTTGCTTTCAGGTTCGGCGGCGGTGTCGGCAACTTCTTCGATTGCAGTCTCGGCAGCCTCCCGCTCCTCCTTGGCCACCTCGGCGTCCGCGGCCGCAACCTCCTCGGCGATGACCTTGTCTTCTTCCGAGGCCTCTTCAGCCATCAATTCGTCCGCGAGAACCTCGACCGCCGCCGCCTCGACACCACCCTCCGGGCCGTCTTCCGCTGCGGCTGCCTCACCCTCATCACCGACAAATCGCTCGTCGGCAAGGTTGAGGCCCTCGAGAACGTTGTCGGCAATCCTCGATGTGAACAGACGAATCGCACGGATCGCGTCGTCGTTGCCGGGGATCGGGAAATCCACCTCTTCGGGATCGCTGTTGGTGTCGACCACGGCCACCACCGGGATGCCGAGGCGGTTGGCCTCTTTGATCGCGATGTGCTCGTGCACCGTGTCGACCACAAAGAGGGCGTCCGGAAGATTCTCCATGTCCTTGATGCCGCCGAAGGCGCGATCCATCTTGCGGCGTTGGCGCTCGAGACGGATGACCTCTTTCTTGGTGAGGTGGGACTCCTCGTTGCCGAGGGTCTTTTCGATTTCTTTGAATTTCTGGATCGACTTGCGGATGGTCTTGAAGTTGGTCATCGTGCCGCCGAGCCAGCGGTGGTTCATGAAGAACATCCCGCAGCGCTCGGCCTCTTCGCGGATCGCGTCCTGGGCCTGCCGCTTGGTGCCCACGAAGAGCACGTTGCGCCCATTGGTCGCGAGATCGCGGATGAAGTCCGCCGCGTCCTCGAAATGGTGCAGGGTCTTCTGCAGGTCGACAATGTGGATCCCGTTGCGTTTGCCGAAGATGTACGGCTTCATTTTCGGGTTCCACCGCCGGGTCTGATGCCCGAAGTGAACTCCGGCTTCGAGCAATTCCTTCATCTGGATGTTTGCCACGAATCTCTCCCTTACCGTTTCGAGAACTGGAAGCGCTTGCGGGCCTTGGGCTGCCCGTACTTCTTGCGCTCGACCTCACGCGCGTCGCGGGTCAGGAAGCCGACGGACTTCAACCGCGGACGCAACTCGGCGTTGTACTCGAGCAACGCGCGGGAAATACCGTGACGAATCGCGCCCGCCTGACCGGAGGGACCGCCGCCCTCGACGTTGATCAGGATGTCGAACGTGTCATCGGTCTCGGTCAGCAAGAGCGGCTGCCGGATGATCATCTTGAGCACCCGGTTCGGAAAGTAGTCGTCGAAATCGCGCTTGTTGACGACGATCTTGCCGCTTCCCGGCCGCAGGTACACACGGGCTATCGACGTCTTGCGCCGCCCGGTGCCGTAATATTGGATCTCAGCCACGAACTCCCCCTCTCAGATCACAGGGCATGAATTTTCGGTTGCTGCGCCTCGTGCGGATGCTCGGGACCGCTGTAGACCTTGAGCTTTTTCAGAAGCTTGCGGCCGAGCCGGTTCTTGGGCAGCATGCCCCACACGGCAGCTTGAATCACCCGTTCCGGGTACTTCGACATCCGTTCGCGGGCGGTCTCTGACTTCAACGAGCCCGGCTTTCCGGAATGGCGGTAGTACACCTTGTCGTCGAGCTTGTTTCCGGTCATCCTGACACGCTCGGCGTTGACGACCACCACGAAGTCACCGGTGTCGAAGTGGGGTGTGAAGGTAGGCTTGTGTTTGCCACGGAGCAGACGCGCGGCTTCGGTGGCCAACCGCCCCAGCACCTGGTCCGACGCGTCCAGGACAACCCAGTCGCGCGTAATCTCATCCTCTTTCGGCATATAACTTCGCATGATTTCCAATCCTCGCGTACCAGTTCGCCATCCCTGTGGGCACAGGGGAACAAGACTCTACCCAAGCAAACTCCGGCTGTCAAGGCGTTTCAGGCCGGATTTCGGCGGGTCACCCACCGCGCCCGGAGGGCAGTCGAGCCGGGCCTCGTCCCGGCAGGTCGTCGAGCCGGCCCGGGCCGAACCACACGTGCAGCGAGCGGAGAGTGGCCTGGACCGTCACGACGTTCACCTCGAGCTGGGTCGGCAGCCAGCGGCGGAGGTCGATCACGACGATCCCGTCGCCCCGAAAAACCCTCAGGATCGGGCTGTCGAGCGACTGCAAGGCCACCTCGACCGCGGCCCTCGGCACCGGAACCCCACCCAGCGCGCGCAGCCGCCGCATTCTGAAACCGATGTGGCGGTGGTGCAGCCTGATTTCCGCGAGTTCGAGCCCGACCCGGGCGGCCACGCCCTTCCAGAGCACCGTGACCTCCGCTTCGAGCGCGTCGCCTGCACCACGCAGCCGGAGGTCCCGCATCCGGTCGTTGCCGGCCAGCGCCCGACCGACGTGGTGCTCGGCACGCTCCAGGTCCACCACCAGGTGGAGCCCGTCCCAACGGGCAAGGGGCGACGACGGGAGTGGATCGGTCACGGGAGTCAGTATAGGGCAGAGGGGCAGAGGAGCAAGGGAGCAAGGGGGAAAGGGAGACCGCTCGCATCCACCGGACGTGCCGTCCTCGAGGATTTTGCGATCACGAGACCTCGACACACGTAGACACTGCGGTCGCAAACATCCTCGAGGGGGGCACTCACGGGCACCAACGCCGAGAGAATCGGGATACCGACCCCGGAGGAACGATGGGAGGCCGACCACAGACGGCGGACGTGGCAGGGGAGGAATGGGATAAACTTCGCTCCACAATGAGTGACACCGCACACCTTTTAGGAATCATCGATCGATTTGCCGCCGCCAGGGTCGCGATGTACGGCGATCTCGTGCTCGACCGGTTCGTCCTCGGAACGCCCAAACGGATCTCCCGCGAGGCGCCGGTCATCATCCTGCGGTATGAGGATCAGCGCGATGTTCCGGGCGGCGGCGCCAACGCCCTCGCCAACATCGCCGCCCTCGGCGCCCGGGTCTCGGTCGTGGCTGCGGTCGGCGACGACGAACCGGGCGCGGCCCTGAGAGCGGCGCTGGATCGCCTCGGGATCGCGACCGAGGGCATCGTCACGATCCCCGGCTATCGCACACCGACCAAGGTCCGCATACTCGGCGGTGGACCGTCGTCGCTGAAACACCAGGTGGCTCGCTACGACATCGAGGACCGCCTCGACCCCGACGCGGACTGGCGCACGGAGATCGCGCGCCATCTCGCCCGGGAGTTCGATCTCGCGGATGCAGTGGCGGTTTCGGACTACGGCTACGGGTGCGTCATCCCCGAGACCCTGCATGAGATCAGCGCACCCAGCGCTGCGACCTGGACCTGCCTCGATTCGAGGCACCGGATCGGCTCCTTTGCAGGGGTGGCGGCGGCAACCCCGAACCTCGAAGAGCTCGAGGTCTTCTGTGGGCGGCGGTTGTCGGGTGACGACGACGTCGCCGTCGGGGCCGAGGATCTTCGCGAGAAGCTCGGCGCCCGCTGTGTCCTGGCCACCCGGGGCAATCAGGGCATGACCCTGGTCGAAGCCGGCCAGGAAGCCCGCCACATCCCGGTCTTCGGAACCGATCAGGTCGCCGACGTCACCGGCGCCGGCGACACGGTCCTCGCCGTCCTCACCGTCGCCCTCGCCGCGGGCGCCGCACCGTTCGACGCGGCCAGGCTTGCCAACATTGCCGCCGGACTGGTGGTCATGAAACTCGGGACCGCCACGGTCCCGGTCGCCGAGCTGCGGGCCGCCGTCGCGACCACGGGGAGGGGCGAGTGACGGCGCCTGAGGACAAGCAGCGTTCTCTCGACGACCTGGCGGTCGAATGCGCCTCGTGGCGCGAACGCGGGCTCGAGGTGGTCCTGGTCAACGGCGCCTTCGACGTGCTCCACGTCGGCCACCTCCGCTACCTCGCAGCGGCACACGCCCTCGGAGATCGCCTGGTGGCGGCGGTCAATTCGGACCGCTCGGTGCAGGCGAGCAAAGGCGAGCTGCGGCCGATCATCCCGGAGAACGAACGGGTGGAGATCCTCACCCACTTATGGATGGTCGACCGCATCTGTCTGTTCGACAGCCTGACGGTGGCGCCGGTGCTCGAGAAGCTCCGGCCTTCGATCCACGCCAAGGGAACCGATTACACCGTCGAGAGCGTCCCCGAACGGGGCGTGGTGGCCGCCTACGGGGGGCGCACCGAGATCTGCGGCGACCCCAAGGACCACGCCACCACCGATTTCATCGGCATCGTCCTCGAGCGCTTCGGCGGACAGGGATGAATTCGGAATTCGGAATTCGGAATTCGGAATGTCGTCAGGGGCATTTGTGAGGGTCGTTCTCGTCCGTCTTTCGGCGCTCGGGGACATCGTTCACACGTGGCCGCTGGCGGTTGCCCTTCGCGACGCCGATCCGCAGATCCATCTCAGCTGGGTGGTCGAAGAGCACTTTCGACCGCTCGTCGACGGACATCCCGCGGTGGATGCCGTTTTCACCACCCGCACCAGGGTGTGGCGGCGCAGACCGCTGGCGTCGTCGGTGCGCGCCGAAATCCGGCTTCTCAAGGGGAAGTTCCACGAACTCCAACCCGATCTGGCCATCGACTCCCAGGGCCTCGTCAAATCTGCGCTGATCTGCCGGTGGACCGGCGCCCGACGGAGGGTGGGTCTGGCCCGCCCCTGGCGGCGGGAGCGACTCGCCGGCCTCGCCTACACCGAGACTCTTCGTGGAGCTCCGGGCGGCACCCACGTAGCTGCCACCAATCTGGAACTGGTGCGCGCGGTCGAAGGCGATCCACCGGCGCTGGCCCCGCCCGACGGTTCGTGGCTTTTGGACGGGGCACGAGCTCTCGAGACCACCGACGTCTCACCGCACCACCCCTTCGCTGTTCTCTTGCCCGGCGCCGGCGGAGCCCACAAGGTCCTCGCCGAGACCACGCTCGCGGCAGTCGGCCGCGAGCTCGCCGGCTCGGGGCTCGAGGTCGTGGTGGCATGGGGCCCCGGTGAGATCGACCGCGCCCGCAGGGTGGTCGAGGGCGCCGGCGGCGGCGTCCGGATGGCGCCGCCCACGAATATCCTCGAACTGTCTCTGCTCCTCGGCGGCGCCGCCCTGGTGGTGGGCGGCGACACCGGCCCCGTCCACCTGGCGGCCAGTTTCTCGGTTCCCACGGTCGCGGTCTTTCTTGCCAGCGACTCGCGTCGCAACGGACCGTTGGGAACGAAGACGGCGGTCGTTGCCGCCGCCCGGGAGGTCGGCGGCGCTCCCGGCGGATCGGCCCGCGCCCGTCCCGCTCACCGTGTCGGCAGTGCCGAGATCGTCGAAACCGCGCGGCGGCTGCTCGACTGATCCACAACGAATTCGCAGTCCTTTTGTTACGATAGATAGGGTGTGTATTTGAGGCCGGAGATCTCGTCGTATTTCGCGCTGCCCCTGGTGCTACAATTTTATTTGAAAACGTCTGTGGAATTGGACGGCTTGTATGGCTCTGAAAATCGGTGAACTTCTCATCAAGGCGAAGCTGATCAACGAGCATCAGCTCGCGAAGGCCCTCGAAGAGCAGAGGGCCAGCGGTGGGCGTCTTGGTGAGCACTTGGTGACCCTCGGGTACGTGACCGAGGAGGACATCCTCGATTGCCTTTCGCAACAGTTCGGCGTTCCGTCTATCAACCTCAAACATTTCGATATCGACGAGTCGATCATTCGCCTGATTCCGGCCGACGTTGCGCGCAAGTACCAGTTCATTCCGGTGTCCAAGACCGGCGCCACATTGACCGTCGCCATGACCGACCCCTCGAACGTGTTCGCGATGGATGACATCACGTTCATCACCGGCTATCGGGTCGAGCCCGTGGTTGCCTCCGAGGAGGCGCTTCGCGAGGCGATCGACAAGTACTACGGCACCAGCCACTCCATCGAGCTGAAAAAGGTGATGGACGATTTGTCGACGGTGGACGAGGCCTCGCTCGAGCTTCTCGAAGAGGAGGAAGACCTCGACGTCCAGGACCTCGAGGCGAGCGCGGACGAGGCCCCGGTGGTCCGCCTGGTGAATCTGATCCTGACCGATGCCCTCAAACGAGCCGCATCGGATATCCACATCGAGCCCTACGAGAAGACCTTTCGGGTTCGCTTCCGTATCGACGGCGTGCTGTACGAGATCATGAACCCGCCCCTCAAGCTCAAGGACGCCATTTCCTCGCGCATCAAAATTCTCGCAAAGCTCGACATCGCCGAAAAACGGCTTCCCCAGGACGGCCGCATCAAGCTCAAAATGAAGTTCCAGGGAAAGGTCAAAGAGCTCGACTTCCGGGTCTCCACGTTGCCCACCCTGCACGGCGAGAAGATCGTCATGCGGCTGCTCGACAAAGACCAGCTGATGCTCGACATGACCAAGCTCGGGTTTGAAAAATCCAGCCTCAAGAACTTCGAGGAGGCGATTTTCCAGCCTTACGGCATGGTCCTGGTGACCGGGCCCACCGGCTCCGGAAAGACCAATACCCTGTACTCGGCCATTTCCCGGATCAATACCTCCGAGGTCAACATCATGACCGCCGAGGACCCGGTCGAGTTCCAGATGGTGGGCGTCAACCAGGTTCAGATGAAGGAGTCCATCGGGCTCAACTTCGCCGCCGCCCTGCGGTCCTTCCTGCGCCAGGACCCGAACATCGTCCTCGTCGGCGAGATCCGGGACTTCGAAACCGCCGAGATCGCGATCAAAGCGGCCCTCACCGGCCACCTTGTCCTCTCGACCCTGCACACCAACGACGCGCCTTCCTCTATCAACCGGCTGATGAACATGGGCATCGAGCCGTTTCTCGTCGCCACGTCGGTCAATCTGGTGGTCGCGCAACGGCTGGTGCGGCGGATCTGCGAAAAGTGCAAACAACCTGAAGACGTCCCGGTTCAGGCGCTTCTCAACGTCGGCTTCTCCGAGGCCGAGGCGCCCAACATCGAGATCTACCGCGGGCGCGGGTGCGATGAATGCAACCAGCGCGGCTACCGGGGGCGCGTCGGTATTTACGAGGTGATGGTGGTCGGCGAGGACATCCGCGAACTCATCCTCTCCGGCGCCTCGGCCGTGGAACTGCGTCGCAAGTCCATCGAGGAAGGTATGATCAGTTTGAGGCAATCAGGACTTCAGAAGATCCGTGACGGCATCACCACAATCGAAGAGGTGGTCCGCGAATCGGTCCTGTAGTCGAGGGGAAGGGTTCATGACCGTCAGTCTGCATCAGCTGCTCAAGACCATGGTCGAGAAGGGCGGGACCGACCTTCACATCACCACCAACTCGCCGCCCCTGATCCGGGTGGACGGGATGCTGGTCACCCTCTCCCACCCGCCGATGACGGCCGTGGACACCAAAAAGCTCGCCTATTCGGTGCTCACCGACGCCCAGAAGCACCGCTTCGAGGAGAGCCTCGAACTCGACATTTCCTTCGGCGTCAAGGGGCTCGCCAGGTTCCGCGCCAACATCTATATGCAGCGCGGCGCCGTGGCCGGCGCCTTTCGGCGCATCCCCTACGAGATCCTCGGTTTCAGTGAGTTGGGCCTGCCGCCGTCGGTGGAATCGCTGTGCAACAAGCCGCGCGGTCTGGTGCTCGTCACCGGGCCGACCGGGTCCGGCAAGTCGACCACGCTGGCGGCGATGATCGACAAGGTCAACCGCGAAAAGTCACTTCACATCCTCACCATCGAAGACCCGGTGGAGTACCTGCACTCGCACAAGAAGTGCATGGTCAACCAACGAGAGCTGCACGCGGACACCCACAGTTTCCCGGCCGCACTGCGGTCGGTTCTGCGGGAAGACCCCGACGTGGTGCTGATCGGCGAGATGCGGGACCTCGAGACCATCGAGTCGGCGCTGCGCATCGCGGAGACCGGCCACCTCACGTTTGCGACCCTCCACACCAATTCGGCGCCGCAGACCATCAACCGCATCGTCGATGTCTTCCCCGAACACCAGCAGGCGCAGATCCGCGCCCAGCTGAGCTTCGTGCTCGAGGGCATCATCTGCCAGTCGCTGTTGCGACGGGCGTCCGGCAAGGGCCGTGCACTGTGCTGCGAGATCCTGATACCGAGCGCAGCCATCCGCAACCTGATCCGCGAGGACAAGATCCACCAGGTCTACTCGATGATGCAAGCCGGCCAGGTCAAACACGGCATGCAGACCTTCAACCAGGGTCTCGCCACTCTCTACCACCGACGCATGATCTCTCTGCAAACGGCCCTGGCCTACAGTTCCTATCCGGATGAGTTGCAGGACATGATCAATCGGGGCGTGGGTGCCAACACCAGCCCTGAGGCACGCCGAGCAGGAAGGAGCTGAGATGCCCAGTTACGAATGGAAGGGTCGTGACAGGAACGGCGCCACCCAGACGGGCGTCCTCATCGGCGACAGCAAGGACGCGGTCATCGCCGCCCTTCGCCGCCAACAGATCGTCGTCACGACGGTCAAGGAAAAGGGCAAGGAGATCGCCCTGCCGAAGTTCGGCGGAGGCATCAAGTCCAAAGACATCGCCGTCTTCACCCGCCAGTTCTCGGTGATGATCGACGCCGGTCTGCCACTGGTCCAGTGCCTCGACATCCTCGGCCAACAGCAGGAGAACAAGGCCTTCCAGAAGGTCATCCTCCAGATCCGGCAGGACGTGGAAGGCGGCTCGTCGCTCGCCGAAGCGATGCGCAAACACCCTCAGGCGTTCGACGATCTGTATGTCAACATGGTCGCCGCCGGCGAGGCGGGCGGTATTCTCGACACCATCCTCCAGCGCCTGGCGACCTACATCGAAAAGACGGTCAAACTGAAATCGCAGGTGAAGTCGGCACTGGTCTACCCGGCATCGGTCGTGACCATCGCCGTGGTCGTCGTCTACGTCATCCTGTGGAAAGTCATCCCGGTCTTCGCGACCCTTTTCGAAGGTCTTGGCGGCCAACTCCCCTTCCTGACCCAGGTGGTCGTCAACCTGTCGCGTTTCATCGGCAACTTCTGGTGGCTGATCATGATCGTCGTAGTTGGCGGCATTTTCGCTATCAGGCAGTACTACCAGACGGACGCCGGCCGTTACCAGATCGACAAGATCATGCTCAAGATGCCGGTTCTCGGCATGTTGCTGCGCAAGATCGCGGTGGCCCGTTTCTGCCGCACACTCGGGACGCTGCTCAGCTCGGGCGTGGCCATCCTCGAGTCTCTCGACATCACCGCCCGCACGGCGGGCAACGCGGTCATCGAAGAGGCCATCCTCCGCGTCCGCAAAGAGGTCGAAGAGGGCAAGACCATCGCGGAACCGCTGACCCGTTCCGAGCAGTTCCCGCCGATGGTCTGCCAGATGATCGCCGTCGGTGAGCAGACCGGCGCCATGGACACCATGCTGTCGAAGATCGCGGACTTCTACGAGGACGAGGTCGATGCGGCCGTTGAAGGCATGATGGCCCTCATCGAGCCCGTGATCATCGCCTTTCTCGGTGTCGTCATCGGCACCATCGTGGTCGCGATGTACCTGCCCATGTTCTCGCTGATCAGCCAGATCGGTTGATGGCCGAGCGGTCGCCGATGACCGATTCACCGCGTGTCCAGACCGCGGCGTCGGCGGTTCCCTATCCGTCGCGAAACGCCCTGCGGTGGGCGATCGGGCTGCGGCTGGTCGTGATCTCGACGCTGTTCCTCGGCATCCTCCTGATCCAGATCAACAGCGAGAAGATCCTCCCCCTCAGGAACTTCTACGGCCTCATTCTGTTCAGCTTCGGTCTTTCCCTGCTCTACCTCATCCTCTATTCGCGAGAGGCACCGCCGCGTCTGCAGTCGTGGGTCCAGCTTCTCGGCGACATTGCGGTGGTCACCGGTTTTGTCTATTTCACGGGCGGCCTCTACTCCCCATTTTCTTTTTTGTACCTGACGGTGATCGCCGTCGCCGCCATGCTCATGCGCGGCGGCGGTCTGATTTTTGCCGGGCTCTCCGCGGTGGCCTATGGACTGCTCATCGACCTCATGGTCTTCGAGGTGTTGCCGGTGCCCGAGAACCTGACCGGGATCCAGATCGCGGTGCCCACGTCGAGAATCCTGATTCAACTTCTGACCAACGTTGTCGGTTTCGTGCTGGTTGCGGTGCTGGTGTCCTATCTCGGCGAATCCCTGCGCAGCGCCCACTACCGGCTCAGGGAAGAAGAAGAGCGAACCCGCCAGTTCGTGGCTCTCACCGATCACGTCGTCCGATCGGTCGGCGCCGGCATCATTGCCACGGACCTCGAGGGCCGGGTGTTGCACCTGAACCCGGCCGGCGCCCGCATGCTCGAAATCGCCGACAGCGACGCGGTCACCGGGAAGACGCTCGACGAGACAATGGCCCTGGTCGACCAGAACTGGGGGCTCCTGAAGACCCGCGCGCTCGACCGCAAGGTGATGCGCCTCGAAGGAACTGTGGTGGCCTCCGGAGCGCGGTTCGGTCTCACCGTCGGCCCGCTCGCCGATGAAGAAGAAAACGTCGTCGGTTTCATCGTCACCTTTCAAGACCTCTCCGAGATCAAGGTCGAGGCGGAACGCCTTCGCATGCAGGAGAGGATGGCGGCAGTCGGCGAGCTCGCCGCGCGGATGGCCCACGAGATCAAGAACCCGCTCGCCTCGATCTCGGGCTCGGCCCAGGTGCTCGCCTCGGCGGAATCACTGGACGACAGAGGCCAGCGTCTGCTCCACATCCTGGTCGACGAGTCCCGCCGTCTCTCCGGCATCCTCGATGGCTTTCTGGCCTACACCCGCCCGCAGAGAAACGACTTCTGCCACTGCGATGTCTCGGCCATGCTGCGCGACTGTGTCGACCTGCTCGGCCGCTCCGACGAGCACCGGGAGAACCACAAGGTCCACCTGTCCGTTCCCGACAGCCTCCCTCTGCGCGGCGAGGAACAGCTGTTGCGTCAGATCTTCTGGAATCTGGCCCGCAACGCGCTCCAGGCGATGCCCGACGGTGGTGATCTCGAGATCTCCGGTGAGCTCGTGGACGGCGACGTCGTCCTGCGGTGGCGCGACAGCGGGGTCGGCATGACAGAGAACGTCCGCCGCCAGGCCTTCGAGCCATTTGTGACCACCAGGCCCGGGGGCACCGGCCTCGGTCTGGCGGTGGTGTACGCTGCCGTGGCCGAGCACGCCGGCACGATAGCCATCGACAGCGCCCCGGGGCGCGGCACCGTGGTGACCGTGGAGTTGCCCGCGAACAGGGAGACCGGATGAGCCCGAGCCGCATTCTGGTGATTGACGACGAGCGGTCGCTGCGCGAGTTCCTGACCATTCTCCTCGAACAGGAGGGCTACCAGGTCACCACCGCCGAATCCGTGGCGACCGGGATCGAGGTGTTGCACGACCAGACCTTCGACCTCGTCATGTGCGACCTCAAGTTGCCGGACGGCACCGGTCTCGAGGTCCTGGCGGACGCCAGAAAACACCACGTAACCTCCCCATTCATCATCATTACCGCACACACCACCCCACAGCACGCCCTCGAAGCCTTGCGCGCCGGCGCCGCGGAATACCTCTCGAAACCGTTCAACGTCGAGGATCTCAAGTTGATCCTGGACAAGTTGCTCGATACCACGGAGGCGCCCGAGAGCGAACGCGAGGTCCCGAACTTCATCGGCTCGAGCCCCGCCATCCGCCGCATCCTCGATATGGTGCCGCGGCTCGCGGCAACGCCCTCGACGGTTTTCATCACCGGCGAGAGCGGCACCGGCAAGGAACTCCTTGCCCAGGCGGTCCACGCATTTTCGGCCAACGCCAACGGGCCGTTTCTGAGCGTCAACTGCGGCGCGTTGCCGGAGGGGCTTCTCGAATCAGAGCTCTTCGGTCACGTGCGCGGTTCCTTCACAGGCGCCATCCGAGACAACAAGGGCCTGTTCGTGGATGCCGAGGGGGGAACTGTCCTGCTCGACGAGGTCGGCGAACTGACCCAGCTGATGCAGGTCAAGCTCCTTCGGGTCCTCCAGGAGAAGCGGGTCCGGCCTGTGGGTGCAAGCCGAGAGGTCCCCGTCAATGCCCGGGTTCTTGCAGCCACCAACCGTGACCTCGAGTCTGCGGTCAAGGAAGGCACCTTTCGCGAGGATCTCTTCTACCGCCTCAACGTCCTTCACGTTCACCTGCCGCCGTTGCGGCAGCGGATCGAAGACATTCCCGAACTCGGGAGGCACTTTGTCGAACGAACCTGCAGAAACTTCGGCCTGGAGCCGAAGAGACTGACCCCGGACGCACTGCGGGTCCTCCAGGCCTATGCGTGGCCGGGCAACATCCGCGAGCTCGAAAACGTGATTGAACGAACAGTCGCTCTCGAGGCCTCCGCGATCATCACCTCCGGAAGCCTCCCCGAACACCTTCGTGGCGCGCCCTCGGGCCCGCGCACCGTGAGCATGAGTTTGCCTGAAGAGGGCCTCGACATCGAAGAGTACCTGGACAATGTCCGGCGGTCACTCATGCAACAGGCGCTGGATCGCACCGGGGGCCATCAGAAGAATTCTTCCGAGCTGCTGCGCATGTCCTACCGGGCATTCCGCTATCATGCAGAGAAGCTCGGTCTCGCGAAAGACGACTGATCGGGCGCAATCCACGGCTGGAGCGGCGATGCATCTCGAGGGCACACATCTGAACACACTTTCGAACCGGGCGAGATTTTCGTGCGCACTCTTCCTGGCGTGCCTGGCGGCCGCCGCCTGTTCGCAGCCGGCGCCGCCGACCGCAGCGAGAGTTGACCCCACTCCGGTTGCGGCGAAGGTCGAACTGCCGCACGCCGTGCTGCCCGACGATTTCACCGTTGAACTCGAGCTCGCCCTCACGCCGCAAGAGGTGACCGACGGCCTCATGTTCCGGCCCTCGCTGCCTGAGAAGCGGGGAATGCTCTTCATCTTCGCCGTCGATCGCTACCCGGCGTTCTGGATGAAGAACACCCTGATCCCCCTGGATCTGATCTTCCTCGACAGCGCAGGAATTGTCGTGGACGTGGTGGCGGATGTCCCGCCGTGCGCGGCCGACCCGTGTCCGACCTATTCTCCGAAAAGCCCCGCCCGTGCGGTGCTCGAGGTCGGCGCCGGCGTAGCGGCGGCCCACGGGGTGGCGACCGGCGTTGCCATCACGTTCGAACGGACACCCGGCTATCCCGTCGAATCGGCCGGTGCCGACGGAGCGACGACCGAATCCTGATCGACCGGGTGCCTGGCGCCCTGCCGCGCTCACGATGGCATTCGCGGGTCACGAGGTGTCGGCTGTCGATTTCTTCGCCGGTTTCGCGGTGGTATCGCGGCTCGGGGAAACGGAGTCCTCGGTCTTGGCGAGCGCCGTCGAGCGCCCACCGTTTCCCTTGCCGTAGTCGGTCACATACCAACCGCTGCCCTTGAACTGCAACGCGGGCGTCCCCAGCAGGCGCCGAACCTTGCCCCGGCACTCCGGGCAGCTCACCGACGACGCATCGGCGACCCGGCGGATGCGTTCAAAATGATGACCGCACAGAAAACACTCGTACTCGTACAGAGGCATGCAACACCTATCCCCGCACCTGAATCAGGATCTTCCCGCTCGACGACGGATCCATCGTCACCATCTTGAGCTCGACCAGGGCGTAGAGAATACGCGCGTTGGCGCCGGGGCTGAGGGGCCCGCTCTCACAGAGCTCGTAAAGGTTCTTCTTCCCGTCGACCAGTTCGAGGAGCTCCATCTCATCGGCCTCGAAACGGAATTTTTCGAGGTGTGGCGGTCGCGGAAGGCGCTTGAAAACGGCGCCGCGCCCACCGAGCCTTGCGGTGATGATCTTCGGGTCCTCGATGCGCCGACACCCGGCGAGTACCGCGCGCGCGGTAGGGATCTTGATCTTGAAGGTCTCGTCTTCTCTCGACGTGCCGACCTTGAAACACACTTTTCCCTCGTTCCAGTTGAACAGGCTCCACATGATGCTCTGAACCTGCCTCCGCACCGACTTTCCGAGCACGCCCTGGCCCAGGAATCCCATCCGGACCAGGACCTCTCCGTGACGCGCTCCGGGTGCCCCGGCCAGCTCTTCGGAGGATCGCGCGAGCTGTTCCCGGGTGATCTCACCACTGCGAACGAGATACTCGCCCAACGATTCGCGGCGGTCGGTTGACGTCGCGAAGATCACGTCACCGTCGAGAAAGAAGACCTCCTTGGTCACGTCACCGCGACTGACCTCGAGGACACCCGGAACACCATAGCGATTGATGGTCGCGAGAATCTCGGGCAGGGGAGTCTTTTCAAGCTCGCTTCGAAAAACGAATTCTTCGCCCGCCATCAACGGTTGCCTTTGCTCAAGATAATGCCCTCGATTCGCCTCCGCCACGTCACGACGAGGTGGCGGAAGCGCAAGGGAATCGAACCCTCCGACCGACCCTACTGAGGCCGGCCCAACGGATTTGAAGTCCGCGGAAGCCACCAGGCCCCATGCGCTTCCTCGCAGAGGTCATTCTACCACCGGCGAAAACGCCCGTAGACATCATCGAACGGTCGCGGCGAACGATCGCCGCAATTGACACACACCGCACCATTTGTTACAACAATCCTCCCCGTGGGGCCGTAGCTCAATTGGGAGAGCGCTTGAATGGCATTCAAGAGGTCGTCGGTTCGATCCCGATCGGCTCCACCAGCAATTCGCCTCGGCTGCGTTCGCAGCCGAGGCGAATTGCTGTCATAGCGTAGCCCATCGGGCGAGAGAGTGCTTTCGCCGCCCACCCCGTTTCCACGGTAGTCGACTGAACACCATTGTTCTGCAAAGCAGTGCCGGGAACCTTTCAGCGCCGGTCAGAAAGGAAAGTCGTCGTCAGCCTCTTCGTCTTCGTCAAGCCACGCCAATCCGTCGGCCATCGCCATGGCCTCGTGGACGCTCTCGACGACGTCTTCATCGTTGTGGTCGATCAGGTCGACAAGGACCTCGCCGGATTCTTGCGGACGTATCGAGGCGACGGCTTCGATGGCCGCGAGCAGCAGCTCCTTGTCGGCACAACCTGAGGCGACGATCCCCGAAACGTGCGACCAGGCCGCGTCAAGCCCCCAGTCCCCCGCCGCGCAAACCGCCTCGTACTCGATCTCGTCGTCCTCACTTTCAAGGGCCTCGAGAATCTCGTCGTCGAACCCCCGCACAAATCCCATGGCGAAGACCGCAGTCAACTTCCAGTCCCTGTCCGCCGAGGCGTATGCATCTCGAATCGCCTCCCGATGCCAGTCCTGCGGCGCACGCACCGACGCCTCGAGGATCCGGCGACGTACCTCCTTCGGGACCTCGATGTCTCGGAAAACCTCATGAAGAGCCACCCGAGTTTCGAGATAGCAGCCCTCCGAGATCGGACCACCGTAATAATCGTCGAAACCGTCCTCATCGGCGGCCTCGAGGGCAGGGCCGAGAGCGATCGCCGCACGAGCACGCAGATCCTCTGATTCTCCGGCGCGGACGACGATCGACACCAGCTCAGCAACGAGCTCGTCGTTGACCACAACGTAGTTCCCGGCGAGCTCCACAGCGATCATTCGATCCGACTGCGCGAGGCCGTCGTCACGAAGAGCGTTGAGCAGCGTCTGTCCGGTCTCCTCCGGCCACTCCCAGGGCGCGAGCATTGCCAAGGTCTCCAGGTCCATTGTGTCCTCCTCGCTGAAATGCTCGATCTCCG
This sequence comes from Candidatus Sulfomarinibacteraceae bacterium, assembly GCA_963715955.1. Classification (GTDB taxonomy): domain Bacteria; phylum Acidobacteriota; class Thermoanaerobaculia; order Thermoanaerobaculales; family Sulfomarinibacteraceae; genus Sulfomarinibacter. Next base: position 51,942 of record CAVQSQ010000024.1, on the reverse strand, counting down.
TTCGCCCCACCGTACTTCGCTTGGACAAACTCGGCAAGGAACCAATCGTCGGCGGCGATTTCTTCGGCAGCAACGAGGAATGAGACGGGATTTCATCTATGTTACGATGCGAGCCAGCCCCAAGGGAGAAAATCAATGGCCAGATTCGACAGCATCCTGGGTGCGGTCGGCAACACGCCGGTCGTGCGCGTCAACAAAATGGGTCCCGAAGGGATCAACCTCCATGTCAAGGTCGAGTCCTTCAACCCCATGGGGTCGGTCAAGGACCGTTTGGCTCTGGGCATCATTGAGGACGCCGAGCGCTCCGGCTCGCTCGAACCCGGTCAGACGGTGATCGAAGCCACCAGCGGCAACACCGGTATCGGGCTGGCGATGGTGTGCGCCCAGAAGGGCTACCCGCTGGTGGTGACCATGGCCGAGAATTTTTCGATCGAGCGCCGCAAGATGATGCGCTTCCTCGGCGCGAGGGTGGTGCTGACACCGGCGTCGGAAAAGGGCACCGGAATGCTCCGCAAGGCCGAAGAGCTCGCCCGAACCCACGGCTGGTTCCTGTGCCGCCAGTTCGAAAACGAGGCCAATGCAGACGTCCACTCACGGACCACGGCGCGGGAGATCCTCGAGGACTTCAAAGGCGAACGGCTGGACTACTGGATGACCGGCTTCGGCACCGGCGGCACCCTCAAGGGGGTCGCGCGTGTGCTCAAGAAGGAGCGGCCGGACACCAGAGATCGTCGTCTGCGAGCCCGACAACTCGCCGTTGCTGGGTTCGGGTATCGCTCAGTCCCGCAATGCCGACGGCTCGATCGCCGAGAGCCACCCGTCCTTTCGCGCCCACCTCATGCAGGGCTGGACGCCGGACTTCATTCCGCAGCTGGCCGAGGACGCCCAGTCGGCTGAGCTGCTCGACGTCTTCATGCCGATCAAGGGCAACGACGCCCTCCGCTGCTCGCAGGAGCTGGCCCAGAAGGAGGGCATCTTCGTCGGCATCTCCGCTGGGGCCACCCTCGCGGGTGCATTGCAGGTGGCGGCGGCCGCACCGCCGGGCAGCACGATTCTCGCAATGCTGCCCGACACGGGCGAACGCTATCTCTCGACGCCGTTGTTCTACGACATCGCAGAGACCATGACCGCGGAAGAAATGGAGATTTCCAGGTCCACCCCGAGCTTCCGCTTCGACGCCCCGCCGCCGGCGAAGCCCGTCGAAACCGTAGCCGAACCACCGCAGGTGACCCCCGAGGCCGCGGCATTTTTCGACCAGGCCATCAACGACCCCGAACAGCCGGTCGTTCTATTCGCCTTCGAGTGGTGTGAATTCTGCTGGTCGGTGCGCAAGCTCTTCGGCGAGGTCGGCATCCCCTACCGCTCGATCGACCTCGACTCGGTGGAGTATCAGGAGAACGATTGGGGCGGACGGATCCGGGCGGCTCTCAACGCGCGGTTCGACGTCAAGACCATCCCTCAGATCTTCGTCGGCGGCAAGCATATCGGTGGAGCCACAGAGACCTTTGACGCCTTCAACGAGGGCGAGCTGCAGAAACTCCTGGGGCAAAACGGTGTCGCGTACAACCAGTCGATTCAGGTCGACCCCTACTCGCTTCTGCCGAGCTGGCTCCATCCCCGGTAATCGAGCCCATCCGGTGCTGCAGTGACCACGATTCGATACTCCGCGAGCGCTCCGGGACCGGCCCGGAGGTCGCTCTTATTAATCAACCGCAAACTGGAATCAAGGAGGAACCTATGAAGATGAAAACCCTGGCAATGGTGGCGCTGTGCGCGCTGATAGCGGGGGCGGTCGCGGCACCCGCGACGGCCGGCGAGGAGACCGCCAGCGGCACCGTGACGTACGTGCCGATAACGATGGAGACGATGGAGATGGCCGACGGCAGCATGATGCAGCGGTCGCACATCAGGGGCATCATTCTCGTAAACGACGCATCGAGCTCGATCCATCTTTCGAGCCAGGATTGCTTCGGGACCACCGTCGTCGCGGCCGACGGTTCTGCCACCGCCAACGGCTATTGCGATGCCATTGACGCAGACGGCGACCTCTGGTGGATCTGGTGGCACAACAGCCCCGACAAGAATGTCTGGGGATTCATGGGCGGCACCGGCAAGTTCATGGGTGTCAAGGGTGAGGGCACGTCGACCCCGATCGTGCAGAAGGCCGACGGCAGCTCGGTCGTCGCCTGGAGCGGCGCCTGGACGATGCGGTAGCCCCGACACCGATCGGACCCCGCTCCGAACCGGACGTCCGGTGGAGCGGGGTGCATCTCCTTCGGCCGCGAACAACTGGCCGGTTCAGCGCCAGCCGATGCGCCACTTCCTGCCGTCCTCGAGCTCCCGCCAGTGGATCCGCCGGATGGCATTGGTGAGCACGGCCTCGATCTCGATTTCGTCGGTCGGGTTGCCGTCATCGTCACGCACCCAGTCGAGGACGAGGAAGTGCTTTTCACGATCGACCGGACAGTTGGCGGTCCACTTCGAGTTCGCGAGCTTCTTCCGGTTGACCGGGTTGCGCCCGGACACGGTCACGAGGCCCCGTCGCCGCCGTCAGCCGCCGCAAAGGCCCGGATGCTGGCGATATCGATCCGGAATGGCCCCTCCTGACGGCTCACGATGAGACCGAACGTCGTCACGACTGCGGGGTCGAGGGGCGGGTGGTCGGCCACCGGACGCCCCCGCCACACCGGCACGAAATCGGCAAAAGGAATCGTGACATCCGTCCACTCACCCGGCGGCGGCGACAGCCGCACCTGGTAGCTGACGCCGTCAAAGGAAGCGCTGGTACGGATTCGAAAGCCGTAGTCCTTGCCGTCAGATCGCACGCGGAGGATGAGCCCGTCGAAGGCCGAGAGGTCTCGAACCCGCGGGCGGGAGCGCACCGAGGCAAAGCCGCCGTTGTTCTCGAAGGACACGCGCCCTCGAAAACTCGCGTGGCCTCCTTCGACCACCATCTCGCTCGACGACACACCACCCATGACGGCGTCGTCGATGTTCGGCCAGCCCTCGGATCCGGAAGCGAAGTCGACAACCATCATGATCTCGTTCCTTTCGGCGGTCCCCGCCGAAGCTGCGATCCAGCACATCACCACCGCGACGATCAACCGCCTCACCGTCACGAATCACCATTCAAGCCCGGCCGCGGTCGCAGCAGGGTGTGGGCCACATACCACTCGTTGCCCCCGCCGTATGAGAAGAGCTCGGAGCACGCCATGAAGAACATCCGCCAGCGCGCGAACCAGCGCCCCGCGTCCCCGTTGTACGTCACCTCGAACAGCGGCATCAGCTGTTTGCGGTGAGCGTCCATCGCCTCGAGCCAGGCTTCCAGGGTGCGGCTGTAGTGGAGGCCGTTGACCTTCCACTGCTCGACGACCTCGAGATGGCTGTCGTACAAACGCGGCAGGTCCTCGGAAGGCATGATGCCTCCGGTGAAGAAATGCCGCGCCATCCAGTCGGATGCCCCGGCGTCGGTGTAGCGATAGGCCAGGCTGTGGTGACAGAAGACGTGCAGGAAAAATGCGCCGTCGGGCCGCAGCCACGACGCGACGCTCGCGAAAAGGCGTTCCCAATTCAGCATGTGCTCGAACATTTCCACCGAGACCACCCGATCGAACCGTCGACCGGTCGAGAAACCATTCATGTCGGCCGTCTCCACCTCCACCCGGTCGAGGCCGCGCTCGGCACAGCGCCGGCGGATGAAGTCTGCCTGGATGCGCGAGTTGGAAACGGCCAACACCCGGCACTCCGGATACCGGTGGGCGATCCACAGCGACAGCGAGCCCCATCCGCACCCGAGATCGAGGATCTCCATGCCGTCGACGATGCCGGCGCGCTCGCAGGTCACGGCCAGCATCTCTTCCTCCGCCGCGGCAAGGTCCTCCACGCCGTCCGGCCACAGACACGACGAGTATTTGAGAGCGGGACCGAGGACGGTCTCGAAGAATTCGGCCGGGAGCTCGTAGTGCTGGCGGTTGGCGGAATCGGTCGCCACCGCGATGGGCTGCCGGCGCATCTCGTCCGCGAAGGCCCGCGATCGGGGCCCCTCATCGGCGCTCTCGGCACGACTCTCGGAGCGCAGCCGTTGCCCGAGAATCAGCCGCATTCCGGCCCGCACCACCGGATCGGGCAGCACCCGCCGCTCGGCGAGACCGATCGCCCAGTTCACGAGCCCACCCTCCCCGGCGACGGTTCCCGGCCCGCCTCCCCGGCACGGCTGAGTTGCAGCTGGATGTTCCCGATATGGCGTCGGCGAAACGCCGCCTCGCAGGTCGCGAGGTAGAAATCCCACATCCGCACGAACTCCTCGTCGAACCCGAGGTCCCGGACCGCATCGATCTTGATCCAGAAACGCCGGCGCCAGTGGCGCAAGGTCGTGGCGTAGTGGTCGCCGATGTTCTCCAGGCGGTCGACCACGAGGGCCGAGCTCCGAGCCATCGAAGCCTGAACCGCTCCCAGAGACGGCAGGTGACCGCCGGGGAAGATGTACTTTCGAATCCAGTCGGTGCCCCGGCGGTAACGGTCGTACACCTGGTCCGGGATCGTGATGGTCTGCAGCGCCACCCTGCCGCCCGGCCGCAGCACTCTGTCGCAGACGGCGAAAAAGGCATCGAGGTGTCGGTGACCGACGGCTTCCAGCATCTCGATGGAGACGATGGCGTCGAAGGACCCCTGCACATCCCGGTAGTCCGTCAAACGGATCTCCACGCGGTCGGTCAGACCGCGCGCCTGCATGCGGTCTCGGGCAAACGCCGCCTGCTCGTCGGACAGGGTGACACCGGTGATGCTGCACCCGAGCTCGCCGGCGGCGTACTCGGCAAACCCGCCCCATCCGCACCCGATCTCCAGGACGCGGTCGCCCTCGCGAATTCCGGCCCATCGAGCGAGGCGCTCGTATTTCGCCTGCTGCGCCTCCTCGAGGCCGATGCCTGGACGGTCGAAGAGGGCCGCCGAGTATGTCATCGAAGGATCGAGGAAGAGACGATAGAAATCATTCGACAGGTCGTAGTGGGCGCGAATGTTGCGGCGCGACTGCACGCGGCGGTTGTCCCGCGCGAGGTGCAGAAGCCGGTCCCGAAACCTGCTCAGAAAACCGACCAGACGCGGCGGCGCGAGCGCGTCTTCGTTGGCGAGAAAGAAACTGCTCAGAGCCACCAGGTCGGGAGTGCTCCAGTCGCCGTCGACATAGGATTCGCCGGCGCCGACATCGGCTCCTCGCACGAGACGCCGGAAGAACCGCCAACGGTGAACAGTCATTTCAGACTGCGCGGAATCGGTGACGCCGAACGACCGGGACGAGCCGTCGGGGAGATGGACCGTCAGCCCGCCTTCGCGCAATCCGCTGAACCCGGCAAACACGATCTTCGCCGCCAGAGGGAGCCCCTTGCGGACAGCGGTCTTCCCGGCTCCTGGTTGCGGCGAATCTGCCGCCTCAGGCGCCCTTCCGGCGCCGTGTTCCTTGAAGTTCACGACTGAAAATTCGGGATCAGCCATGGCGGGTCCTCCACGCCCCCGGCGGGGGCTCCGGTTTCGAGTAGAAGGGTGCGCGTTTGAGCCACAGCCGCAGCGCCTGATAGTGGATCAGCGCCAGGGTCCGCAGACCGGTGTGGGGATGGCGCCCCACGGTCTTGAACAACGAAGGCCCGGTGAAGGGCCGGCGCTCGGCCGTCAGGGTCGTGTCGAAGACGCTTTCGCCGCCGCGAATGACCTCGATGTGTGCCGCCATTTTCGGCCCCGGCGCCGAAACCCGGAAGCGGTAACGCCCGTCGACCGGTTGAAAGGGCGACACGTGGAAGACCTTGTCCTCTTCCTGGCGGACGACACCGCCATCGGCGGCGAGGAGGTAGCAATAGGTCTCGCCGAAGGTGTTGTTGACCTCGGCCACGACGTGGCGCAGGGCATCGTCCTCGTCTCGACAGAAATAGAAGGACACCGGGTTGAAGCCGTGGCCGAGCACGCGGAGGTGGGTCAACAACGAGATCTTCGCCAGACCGCTGGCGAGACCACGGTCGCGAAGCCAGGTTTCGAGCTTTTCCCGAACCGGTTCTCTTGCGGGACCCATGTGGTCGCGATCGTCGAACGACGCGAGGTTGAAACCGTTGTGAGAAAACCCGCGGACGCCGGCCGCCAGACTGGGGAGATCCTCGAGGTCGATCAGCGCGTGCCAGACACGGTAGGTGAATCCGTGCGCTGGTTTGCCCAGCCTGCGGTGGCGGACGGTTCCGACGTAGAGGGCCGACCGGTCCATCAGAACGTCACCCCGAGGTCGTCGGCCACAGCGATCGCCGAGTTGAGTCCATCTTCGTGAAAGCCGTTGCCGAAATAGGCGCCGCAGAAATGGGTACGGTTGCGGCCGTTGAGATTCGGCAGCTCGGACTGGGTCGCCACGCTGGCGCGGGTGTAGACCGGGTGGGAGTAGGTCATTCGGCGGATCACCGAATCCGGTTCGGGCTCGCGTTCGGGGTTGAGGGTCACCATGTAGTCGCGGTCCTCGGCCAGTCCCTGGAGCCGGTTGAGGTGGTAACTCATCGAGACCCCTTTTGCGGGATCGTCGCCGCCCGGGAGGAGGTAGTTCCACGACGCCCACGCATTGCGGCGACGGGGCATGAGCGAAGCGTCCGTATGGAGCCAGGTGTCGTTGGCGGGGTAGTGCCAACGGCCCAACAGATCACGCTCGAGCGGCGTCGGCTCCGTGAGCATCGCCAAGGCCTGATCCGCGTGGGCTGCGATCACCACGTGGTCGAAGCGGTGGGTCGACCCGTTTTCGAGACGGATCTCGACCCCATCGCCCCCGCGAGCGATGGCGCTCACACCGCTTCCGAGATGGATCCTGTCGCTGAACCCGCGCACCATCGGGTCGATGTAACTCCAGCTTCCGCCCACCACCGTCCGCCACTCCGGCTGCCCGGTGACCTGGAGCAGACCGTGGTTTCGGAGAAAGCGAAGCAGAGGATCGCGAGGGTAGGCCGAAGCCTGCTCGGCCCCGGTCGACCAGATCGCAGCGATCATCGGCATCAGGTAGTACCGGGCAAAGGCCTCGCTGAAGCGCCCTTCCTCGAGGAACTCGGTGATGGTCGCATCGGGGTCCGCGGACGAAGCGAGCACCCGGCGGCCGCGGCGGCCGAAACGAACGACATCGACCAGCAAACGAAGATAGGTCGCGGAGAAAATAAGTGATTTCTGTGCAAACAGACCGCGCAACCCGTGGGATGCGTACTCGATGTCGGGATCCGCACAGCTCACCGAAAACGACATGTCGCTGGCGCGGGTCGCCACCTCGAGCTCGGCGAAAACGCGGGTCAGGTTCGGATAGGTGGCTTCGTTGTAGACGATGAAGCCGGTGTCGAGGAGACAGCTCACGGCCCTCCACGTCGTGGACAACCGTGTGGGTGTGGCCGCCGAGACGCGGCCGGCGCTCGAACAGATGCACCTCGTGCCGGCGATCCAGCAACCACGCCGCCGCCAGACCCGAGATTCCACTTCCCACGACCGCAATCCTCATTGAGCGCCCTTTCTTCTCGACTCGGTTTCGAGCGCGCCACGCTGAATCTGACCGCAGCGAGACCGCGCATCCGATTGGAACGACCGGTGAACCTTCTGCCGGGAACCGGGAATTCCAGACCACCTGTTTTCCTTCTCCGTCCAACTCGACTCCCAACCCGAGCCGTCGTCGAACAAGACGACCTTCGGAATGATTTGCTCGACGCGCCACTTCCCACGTACCATGTTCCGATCACACTCGGATTGACGGACAATGATAGCCTGGGAGGCTTCCAATGGACCGCAACGCCATGATCTTTTCGATCGGCACTTTGCTGAGCAGCGCGGTGCTTCTTCTCAGCGATCACGATTTCCTGGACGGTCTGGTGGTGGTGATCGTCGCCTTCGCGGTCCTCTGGGGAGTCAGCCTGCTCTTGAAAAACGCCGGTATCGTCGACATCTTCTGGGGCCCGGGCTTTGTCCTGGTGGGCGTTTTCTACGCCGTTACCGCCCCCGGTGCACCGACTTTCAGGGGATTGGTGGTCCTTGCGCTGGTCACCGTGTGGGCCCTCCGGCTCGCGCTCTACATCGGCTTGCGAAACGCCGGCGCCGGGGAGGATTTCCGGTACCGGAAATGGCGCGAGGAGTCCGGCGGAAACTTCTGGTGGGTCTCATTTTTCAAGGTGTTTCTCCTCCAGGCGGTGGTGCTGTGGATCGTTTCCTCGCCGTTGCTGTCTCGCCCACCTCGGCGGATCTCGACCGATCGGGATCATCGGTGGGCTGGGGCTGGTCCTGTGGTGCTGCGGTTTCGTCTACGAGACGGTGGCGGACTGGCAGCTGCAGCGGTTCAAGAGGGACCCGGCGAACGCGGGCCGGGTGATGCGTTCCGGTCTGTGGTCGTTGTCCCGCCACCCCAACTACTTCGGCGAGGCGGTTCTGTGGTGGGGCATTGCGCTGGTCACCCTGCCGGTTGGCGGGTGGCTGTCACTGATCGGGCCGATCATGACCACCTACCTCCTGCTCAAGGTCTCCGGCGTCGCTCTGCTCGACTCCGCGATGGTCGAGCGTCGACCGGACTACGCGGACTACATCGCCTCGACTCCGGCCTTCGTACCGCTGCCGCGCCGACTTCGGTCGAGGTGACTGCACGCACACCGACCGGCAACCGACTCCCTTTCTCGCGGAGGAACCCCCTCCGCACACAACTGAGCCTCTTGCAAAATTCGACATGAGCGGGCGGGGATAAACCCCGCCCCTACGGTGTTCAGAATCGGTTTTTGCAAGAGGCTGAACTCTCATCTTCGTGTTCCCTGAATCATCCACTGCGAAGACGCCCCCACCTTCCATCTCTTCAAGTTCAATGTTTGCCGATATTTCAAGAAAAAATCTAGAAAAAATAAGAAAAAAGCTTGACAAAAACTATCGTTGGCACCATATTGATGTCCAGGAGGCGGACATGACGACCAGCAACGAAACAACTTCATGGGACTTCGAATCCGGCAAACTGCCCTACTACGACCAGCTCTACAAGACCGCGCTGCGCATGACTCGCTCGGTTCCCGAGTCCGAAGACCTGTTGCAGGAAACCTACCTCAAGGCCTTCCGCTACTACTCGGGATTCGAGGAGGGCACCAACCTCAAGGCGTGGCTCTTCCGGATCATGAAGAACAACTTCATCAACGGCTACCGCAAACGCAAGATCCAGCCGCAGCAGGTCGAGCTCGACGAGCTGCGCGACAGCGGCGACCTCGACGGTCTGGTCGAGCTCAGTCCCGAGGCAGCGGCGCTCTCCGAGGAGATGGACGACGATGTCGCCCGCGCCATCAACGCCCTCCCCCACGACTACAAAATGGCGCTGCTCCTCGTCGACATCCAGGGCCACACCTATCAGGAGGTGGCGGACATGCTCGCCGTGCCCGTGGGGACCGTCATGTCACGGCTCTACCGCGGCCGCACCAAGGTGGAAAAGGCACTCATGATCTACGGGAAGCGACACAATTACCTGGTGCGGGCGCCCGAGAGAGTCCGGGACGACTCCATCGACGTGGAGGCCCTCTTCGGGTCCGCGGGCCTCTGACCCACCACCGACTGGGCGGTTCGGGAGCGAGCCGGAAGACCCGACTCTACCTCCCGAACACCAGGGTGCCGCCGACGTGGCCGAGGGTCGCGATGACCACCATGCCTGCGGCGAGGGCCGCGAGCTCTGCCGCAGCGAGGACCACCGCGAGTGGTGACGCCAGATCGACGAGTCCGGTGGATGCGGAGAACACGGCGCCCGATGCGTGGAGAGCGATCGCCGCCCCGCCGAGGACCAGGAAGAGCACCGAGAACGCGATCTTGAGCCTGATCTGCCAGTAGGGTCGGCGCCGGTAGCGGCGGTTCCAGTCCCACAGACCGGACGCGAGAGTGAGGGCCGACAACCCGACCGACAGGACCAACAGCACCAGGGTCGCAGTCGCTACAACCGGGGCCCTCACGAGCAGCGGAGCCAAAGCCGGCACCACCGGCGCCAGCACCGACGCCAGCAGCAGGAGTCCCACCCCGAGGACCGCAAAGGGATAGAGCCCGATCGGCGCGTGGGTGGCCAGTGGATGCAGCCTCATCTTGGGCTGCGGGCGATAGAGCTCCACCTCGAGGACGACCGGCACGGCGTGGCCGTAGACCTCCTCGACGTCGAGCACCACCCCGCACAGGGGGCAGACCATCAAGCGATTGCCGTCGGCATCGACCATGGCGAGTTCGAGATGACAGACCGGGCAGCGAAAGGTGCGGCCGGTGAACCTGCCCTTGAACCGCTCCGCCACCTTCCGGACCAGGGTGCGGATGTCGCGCGATCATCAGTGGACCTCCTTGATCCGCATCAGCTTGCCGACGATGATCATCTTCTGGATCTCGGTGGCGCCCTCGTAGATCTGGTAGATCTTGGCGTCGCGGATCAGCTTTTCCGCCGGCATCTCGCTGGTGAAACCGTAGCCGCCCAGCACCTGGGCGCACTCGATGGCGGCCTGCATGGCGACGTCGGCGGCAAACCACTTGGCCTCGGCCGCCTCACGGGCGTTGTCCTCACCGCGGTCGAACAGCCACGCCGCCTTGTAGGTCAGATATCTGGCGGCATCGAGGCGGGTCATCATCTCCGCGAGCTTGAAGGAGATCCCCTGGTTCGAGATCAGTTTCTTGTCGAAGGTCCGCCGGCGTTTGGCGTAGGAAAGGGCGATGTTGAGCGCCGCCTTGGCGATCCCGTTGGCGCCGCTGGCGACCCCGGGCCGGGTGTGGTCAAAGGTCTTCATGGCGATCTGGAACCCGTCGCCCTCCTCCCCGAGCCGGTTCTTCGCCGACACCTTGACGTCCTCGAAGGTGACTCTCACGGTGTTGGAGGCGTGCTGTCCGAGGTTGATCTCCTTCGGTCCGCGGATGATGCCCGGGGTGTCGGCGGGGACGATGAAGGCGGTCGGTTTTTCGTCGGCGCGAGTCGAGGACGAAGTACCAGTCCGCCACCGACCCGTTGGTGATCCACCACTTGATCCCGTTGAGCGCGTAATCGTTGCCGACCTTGGTGGCGGTGGTCTTGACCCGCGAGACATCCGAACCGGCCTCGGGTTCGGTCACCGCATAGGCCGAGAACTTCAGCGTCTCGGTCATCGGCGCCAGGAAACGCCGTTTCTGATCGTCGGTCCCGGCGAGGATCACCGGGTACTGCGACAGACCGTTGGCGTCGATGGCGGTGGCGATGCCCGAGCACCCGGTCGCCAGTTCCTCGAGAACCAGACAGTGGTCGAGAACCGTGTGCGGCGTGCCCCCGTACTCGGCCGGCACGTGGGGGTTCATCAAACCCTGTTTGAACGCCTCGCGGCAGATCTCGAGCGGAAACTCCCCGGTGCGGTCGTACTCGACGGCCTTCGGCGAGATCCACTCCTTGGTGAAGGCGCGCGCCTTTTCCACCTGCTCCTGCTGTTCGTGACTGAGGCTGAAGTCCATCATCAGTTGTGCTCCTCCTGGACGTCGATCAGCTTGGGCGGGTCTCCCGAGTAATCGGCCACACAGGCGAGAATGTCGATCGCTGGCTCCCAGTCCATGTCGGGGAGGTATGACGTCTTCCCGAAACCCTGGCGGCCGAGGGTGATCTTGAGACCGAAGAACGAGAGCCCGAACACGACCAGGCAGTTGCCGACGATGACCGCAAGGCCGAACAACGAAAGGTACGACGGCAGTTCGACCGCTCCATTCAAGACCATCAGCTCGCCCACCACCAACACCACCAACACCATCGACAGCACCAGCTTCGCCCGATGGCTCGGCGGCCACCCGGCGTACATGTGATTGCGTTCGGTGATGCCTGATATCGTCGACGGCACCGCGAGCACCAGCATCGCCAGCAACGATCCGCGAAGCAGCAGGCCCCACACCTCGGGCCCGGCCGGACCGATGGTCGACCCGTGTGGATGCGAGCACCAGGGCGAGCGCCGCCAGGGGCGCGAAAGCCACCACCCCATGCACCATCATCGAGTGAAAATGCAGCGGTCGGTGATTCACGAACTGCCTCCTCCCAGAGCCATGTCTCATAATTCGCCGGTTGATCATATCATCCATTATGCAAATGAGAACGAGGCTCTTTTACAGGCATTCTTCCTGACATTCCGTGGTCGTCGCGACCGCCCCCAAAGGCCCGTTTTCCGCGGCTCGCGGCGATCTTCAGCGGGAGCGATGTATACTCACGCCACGAATGTCGTTTCGGGAGGCACCATGCGTGATTCAGTTGTTTCAGGTAAGACCGTCGTCACAATCCTAGGACTCGCGCTTGTTCTCTGCACCGTCGCACCGGCCCTGTCGGTCTGGGCCGAGGACGAGGAACCCGGCACCGCTGTGATTCCCACCGTCTATCGCGACAGCTGGAAGATCACCGTCAACGGCAAACCCCAGGCCAACGGCACCTTCAGCATGGTCTTCAAACCGCTCGATGGGGAACCGGTCAAGTTCACCATCAACGTGGTGGCGAAAATGAAGCCCAAACAGATCACCGAGGACCTGTGGAAAGAGCTCTCCCTCGCGGCGGGCGCCAACTACAAGGTGAAGAAGAAGGGCGACAAGGTCGTCGCGATCAACAAGGCCAACAAGAAGGTGCCGGGTATGGCGCTCGAGATCACCGACCAGAAGCTCTCGGGCATGTCTCTCACCATCTCCGCCAACTGAAGCCGACGGGCGGACATCGGATCGGGGCGCGAGCCGTGAGCAGCCGGGACCTGATGGGGCGCCTCGAAGGCCCATCTCCGGTGCGGCTGGCAGCCGCGGAGTTGGCGGCTGTTCTCGAATCGGCCGGGATCATCCGTGAGGAGAACACAGGTGTCGCGGGCTGGCTGCGCGTGCTCGACCTCGACGGAACCATCTACGTCCAGGAAGAGACGCCGGACCGCCAGATCCTCGTGCGCCCGCGCCCGACCGTCGAGGAAGCCATGGTCTTCGTCGATCACCGGCTGCAGTCCTACGAGCGCATGTGGGACGGTTGAGGATGCAAGGTGAACTATGCGGAGCCGTGATGTTCCGCCCGCACACAGGGCAATGGTAGCGATGACACGGCGAGGAATGTTGCCAATCCATGCTTTTCCGGGTAGGCTGGATGTGGTGGTTCGTGGATGACGCCCGCCCGTGATCGTGGCGACGGCGCCCGAACCGCACAGTTCCGGATGATTGAGCACCGCTCGAAGACCGTGTAGATCATCCGGTTCGCCCGAAGAGACCGAAGACTCGAGTGTGCCCGAGGGCCATCTTTTCGTCAGATCGTGGATCGTCCGACCATTCTGCACGATGAGGGAGAACATGAGCGAAAAAGAACAGCAGCACCAGCACAACAACGACGGCCAACCCCGCCGGCGGCGGCGGCGGCCGCGCCGCCGCAAGAAGCCGCAGGGGCCGCCGATCCAGGTCGAGGGTTACCTCTGGGTGCGGGACAACGGAGGTCCCTTGCTGGTGTCGTCGCAACGCAATTTCGTCGCCGACCGGAGCCCAATGACCCGACCGTGCCGGGAGAGCTCGTCAATCCCCTCCACCTGGACAGCGGTCTCCTGCTCACCGGGCAGGCGGTCTCGGGCGATCGTCCGCGGATGTCCGAGATCGAGACCATCGAGGGTCTCCAACCCGAGGACTACCGCGGTAAGGCCATACCCTTTTCGGAACTCGTCAGCATCGATCCGATGGAACGGTTCGAGCTCGAGACCGAGCCCGAGATCGTCGAGCCCCGGGTCGCCCAGTTGGTGGCCCCCCTCGGCAAGGGACAACGCTGTCTCATCGTCTCCCCGCCCAAGGCGGGCAAGACCACGCTCCTGCAGCAGATGGCGCACGGCATCGCCATCAACCATCCCAACACCAAGATCTTCGTCCTGCTGGTGGACGAACGGCCCGAAGAGGTCACCGACTGGAAACGCAACGTGGTGCGGGGAGACGTCTACGCGTCCTCGACCGACCAGTCGCTCGAGTCGCACATCCAGGTCTCCGAGATGGTCTTCGAGCGGGCCCGCCGGTTGGTCGAAATGGGCGAGGACGTGGTGGTCTTCATGGATTCGCTGACCCGCATGTCGCGCGCCTTCAACAATCTCCAGAAGGGCTCGGGACGGATCCTGTCGGGTGGTATCGACGCCCGCACGATGGAAAAGCCGCGCCGCTTTTTCGGTTCGGCGCGCAAGGTGGAGCACGGCGGCAGCCTGACCGTGGTCGCCACCTGTCTCATCGACACCGGTTCGCGCATGGACGAGGTGATCTTTCAGGAGTTCAAGGGCACCGGAAACATGGAACTGGTGCTCGACCGCAGGCTTTTTGAAAAACGGATCTTCCCGTGCATCAACATCCCGCAGTCCGGGACCCGCAAGGAGGAGAAGCTCTACCCGAAGGAACAGGTGGAGAAGCTCTACCTCATGCGGAGGGCGCTGTCGACGCTGTCGCCGGAAGCCTCGATGGAGCTCCTGTTGCAGAAGGTCCGCGAGTTTCCCACCAACGAGGAATTCCTGTCGTCGCTGCAGCTCAAGTAGATCGAAGCCTCGAGAAAAATACGGGGTCGAGTTGAAAAGAGACCCGGTCGCAAGGATAATGACTCTGTGATACGTGCCGTCGAAGACTTCCGCCTCGTCGATCCCGCCCTCGCGCCGGTCGCGGAAAAAGTGCTCGCAGGGGAACGGTTGGACGGCGACGACGCGTTGATACTGGCGACCACCGACGACCTGCTGGGAGTCGGGCGTCTGGCCAACCTGGTCAGAGAGCGCCTGCACGGCGACCGCACCTACTACAACATCAACCGCCATCTCAACCCCACCAACGTGTGCGTGGCGTCCTGCAAGTTGTGCGCCTTCTACGTCCCGTGGCGGGAGCGGGAGGATGGTTGGACCTACTCGGTCGAGCAGGCCGTCGAGATCGCCGCGCGCGATGTCGACGAGTCGGTTTCGGAGCTGCACATCGTCGGCGGGCTGCACCCGAAGCTTCTGGTCGAATACTACGAGGACCTCTTTCGGGCCCTGAAACAGCGTTTTCCCTGGGTCCACCTGAAGGCCCTCACGATGGTCGAGTTCGATTTCCTGGCCAAGGCCTCCCGTCTCAGCCTCGAGGACACGATCAACAGGCTTCGCGATGCCGGGCTCGACTCCTGCCCCGGCGGCGGCGCAGAGATCTTCGCCCCGCGGGTCCGCGAACAGATCTGCGACCACAAGACCGACGGCGGACGCTGGCTCGACATCGCCCGCACGGTCCACCGGGCGGGCATCCGCTCGAACTGCACCATGCTCTACGGCCACGTCGAGACCGCCGCCGAACGCGTCGATCACCTCCTTCAGTTGCGACAGCTACAGGACGAGACCGGCGGCTTCCAGTGTCTGATCCCGCTCGCATTCCACCCCGAGAACACCAGACTCGACCACCTGCCGCCCACCGGCGGTCGTCTCGACCTGCAGACCATCGCGGTCTCGCGGTTGGTCCTCGACAACGTGCCGCACCTCAAGGCCTACTGGATCATGCTCGGTGAGAAGGTCGCCCAGGTGGCGCTCGAATTCGGCGCCAACGACCTTGACGGGACCATCGTCGACGAACGCATCACGCACGCCGCGGGGGGCACCGCCGGCACCGGAATGGCGCGGCAGAGACTCGAGGCCCTGATCACCGAAGCGGGCCGCGTGCCGGTGCTTCGGGACACCCTCTACCGTCCGATCGAGGCCGAGACGATCGTCGCCTGAAGGAAACGGCTCGAGTTGAGTTCCGGGCTCCACCCAACCGCTGCGGTCTGAAGGTGGGCCAAGGCCCACCCTGCTTCGGACCCGGTGTCGAAGCGGGCTTCGGGTGGGCCTTGGCCCACCTTCAGAGCTGTATCCTGCGGCCTGGATCCGCGATGTCTCCGAACGAGACGTGGACAGTCGTCTTCAGTGTCGCAGGGTCACATCGAGATTCGTCCGGGACAGCAGTGAGGTCAGGTACTGAGTGTTTCGACCGCGCCGAGGAGTTTCTCCGACACCCACAAGAGGTACTGCGCCACCATCGACTCCCGGCACAGATCGGCAAGTTGCGGTGAGAACTGGATGGCGACCACCACGACCATGCCCAGAAAGACGGCGGCGATCCCACCCGCGAGGGCGGCGCCGAAGAGCCGGTTCACCCAACCGAGCTTGAGCGAGGTCAGGGTGTGCTCGATCCCCCATCCGGCGAGCAGGCTCAGGCCAGTGCACAGCACTACGAGAAGCAACCGGCCGAGAACGGCGGCCATCCAGCCGGCGCCCAGGACCCCTTCGAGAGCGGACTGGGCATCGGCGCCCGCGATGATCGCCAGCCACACCCCGGCCAGCAACCCGCCGCCGCCGAAGATCAGGCGCACCGCACCCTTCCAGAAACCGCCGAGGGTGAGGCCGATCCAGAGGATGATCAGCACCCAGTCGAGAACGCTCATCTCAGAAGACGCACGGTGAGCCGCAGGAAGTCGGCCTCGGTCACGATCCCGACGAGGACCCCCTCGCCATCCACCACCGGCAGGCAGCCGTACTTGTTCTCCAGGAGAATGCTCGCAGCCTGGGCAACCCCGAGGTCGGGCGACACCGTGACCACATCGCGGTGCATGGCTTCAACCACCCGGACGGTGTCGAAGATCCGGCGCTGTTCGTTGCGTTCGACTTCGGCGAAGATGGAGAAGGACGCCGCCAGAAGATCACGGTGGGTGATGAGGCCCGTCAACCTTCCGTCGCGCACCACCGGCAGGTGGCGGATGCGGCCTCGCGCCATACACCGTTGGGCGTGGGCGAGGGTTTCGTCCTCGGTCAGAGTCACCAGATCGGTGGACATGAGATCGGCAACGTTCATTCGACCAGGCATCGGCTGTCTCCAGCCACAGTGTAACCCGAATACCGGTAAGAAGGCCGAAGACCGTTGACTCGAATCCGGTCGGATTCCGGCTGATCGGGTTCCAGGCCTCGTCAGCCACCCTGCCGCGCGCGCTCCGCGGCGGCCTGGGCCTTGTCCTCGCGGCCCAGACGCCGGTTGGCGTCGGCCAGGCGCAGCCAGAGATCGGGATCGTCTCCGGCCGCTGCCGCGGCGCGGTCGAGGTTGGCAGCGGCCTGCTCCGGGAGTCCTTCGAGAATTCCGAGCTCGCCCGCGGCGAGCCAGGTCTCCGCCCACCCCGGCTGCAGCTGGTAGGCGCGAACCAGCGCTTCGCGGGCGCCCCCGGCGTCCCCGCCGGCCATCCGCGCCCGCGCCGCCAAGACCTGCATCGGCGCCCGTTCCGGGTTCCGGCGCACTCCGGCTTCACAGATCTTCCGCGCCTCCTGGATCTCCCCGGCCTCGAGCGCCCGTTCGCCAAGCACCAACGACGCGCTGAGATCGCCCGGTCGCTCGGCCAACACCTGTCGGTAGAGACGTGCGGCCCGTTCAGCATCACCGGTCCCGAGGGATGCGGCCGCCAACCCGGCGGTCAGCGCGAGGTCGCCGGGCAGGTCCTGCAGGGCCGACTCCAACGCCTCTACGAGTTCCGGTGACGGCGCCTGCCCGTGAGCGGACTGAATCGACAGGAGGCGCGCCATCCCGTTTTTCGGGTCGGCAGCCAGTGCCCTTTCGAGCTCCGCCCCCAGTTCTTCGCGACGGTCCAGGCGAGCCAGGAGCCGCCAACGGAGGTCACGTGCGCCGGCGCGGTCCGGATCCACGGCCAGAGCCCGGTCGCATGCAGCGAGCGACTCCTCGAATCGTCCGCTCCTCTCGAGTGCATTCGCCTCGAGCTCCGCGTATCGCGAGTTGTGTGGGGCGAGACGAGCAGCATGGCCCCAGGCGACAGCCGCCGGTGTGAAATCGCCGACCCTGAATCGCAGCTCGGCGAGACTCGCCCAGGCGCTGAAGTTGTCCGGTTCCGTCTCTACCATCGCTTCGAGATCCGCCATCGCCCCGCCGATGTCGCCCTCGGCGAAACGCGTCATGGCGTCGTACATCCGTTCCATGACGTGGATGCGCTCGCGAGGATCCGGCCGGTCGCGTCGGGGGTCCCCCGCCGCGTCATCACCCACGAACGAGACATACCCCAGGGCAGCGAGACGGCTGCGCTCCTCGTCGTCGACATCCAGCCGGTCGGCTGTCGTGGACTGTTCGTCGTCGAGAATCGCGGCGAGTCGGGATGCCAGCCGTTCGGTGACCTCAGGGCTGGCGCCTGCCAGGTTTCGGTCTTCCGAGGGATCCACCTCGAGGTCGAAGAGCTCCGTCCCGGCTCCTTGGATGTACTTCCACTTCGCCGTCCTGAGACCGTGCAGCGGGCTCCAGCCGTAGTACATGAGCGGCAGCAGGCTTTCGACATAGATGACCCGTTCGGCGTCGACTGAACCGCTGCCCCGCAGCTCGGATCCGAGATCCCGACCCTCCACCCCTGGAGGAACAGCGATCCCGGCAAGATCGAGAACAGTCGGCATCACGTCAATCAGTCCGGCAGGGTTGGTCACCCTGGCACCGGCGAGCACGCCGGGACCGCGTATGACGAGAGGAACCCTGACCGTGGCGTCGTAGACGAAGACACCGTGAGTCTTCTCGCCGTGCTCGCCGAGGCTCTCGCCGTGGTCGGAGGTGATCACCACGAGTGTGCGTTCGTAGCGCCCGAGGCTGCGGTAGCCGTCGAGCAATCTGCCGACCATCTTGTCGGCGTAGGCGACGGCGCCGTCGTAGAGGCTCTCCGGATACATGCTGCGTTCGGGCTCGGGGGGGTCGTAGGGAGCGTGCGGGTCAAAGAGGTGGACCCACACGAACGTGGGGCCTGGAGGCGCCGCGTTCAGCCATCGCAGCGCTGCCGCAACCACTTCATCGCCACGCCGCCGCGGGTAGGTGAACATGCCCGAAGCGTCGGTGCCGGAAATCGCGTCGTCGTAGACGGCGAACCCCTGATCGAGACCGTAGCGGCTGTCGAGCACCGACGCCCCCACAAAGGCGGCGGTGGCCCAGCCGCGGTCCGCGAGGGTTTCGGCGAGGGTCAGAGCTTCCGGGCCGAGAGCGAAGTCGCCGTTGTTGCGGACGCCGTGGTTGGGAGGATTCTGGCCGGTGAACAGCGACGCGTGAGAGACCAGAGTGATCGGCGACGGCGCGACCGCTGCAAGGAAGGCGGCGCCTTCGGCCGCAACCCGGTCGGTGGCTGCGGTTGTCACCGGGGACGGTCCGGCATGAGAAAACCGGTCGGCGCGCGCGGTGTCGAGCGTCACAATCAGCACATCACCGGGGTTGTCAGCGGTCTTCACCCCGGGAGCGCAAGCAACAGCCGCCGCGAGCAGACCGGAAATCAGGGCCCGACCGACCACGCGTCCAACCGTTGAGGAGCTGTTGGAGTTCTGCGACGTCGTCACAGCGCCGATCATACCACCCGAAAAAACCTCGTCAGGCCGTCCGTCGCTTCAGACTCCCCACCCTCGACCTGATCCGGGAGTCGGTGGGCAGAAATTCCGAATTCCGAATTCCGAATTCCGAATTCAAAACTGAAAACTAAATATAGAGCCCACCCGAGATGTTGAGCACCACACCGGTGATATAGGAGGCCCCGGGACCGGCCAGGAACGCCACCGCCTCCGCCACATCCTCCGGAGTGCCGAGGCGCGGGATGGCGACGTTCTTGAGCAACGCGTCACGTTGGTCGTCCGTGAGTTTGTCGGTCATCGGTGTTGTGATGTAGCCCGGCGCGACCGCATTGACCGTGATGTTGCGCGGTCCGAGCTCGCGGGCGAGACTCTTGGTGAACCCGATCAGGCCCGCCTTGGAAGCGGCGTAGTTGGCCTGCCCGGCATTCCCCATGAGACCCACCACCGAGGCCACGTTGACGATGCGGCCGTTCCTCGCCTTCATCATCATCTTGGCCACCGGCTGTGTCACCTTGAACACACCGTCGAGGTTGATGCCGAGGACCAGGTCCCAGTCCTCCGGTTTCATCCGCACCAGCAGCTGGTCGCGGGTGATCCCTGCGTTGTTGACGAGAATGTCGATCCGTCCGTGCGTGTCGTGAATCGCCTTGAGGCACTGGGCCGACTGTTCGGCGTCGGTGACATCGAGGTGATGGCCCTCGGCCGCCCCACCGGCGCCCGTGATCTCGGCCACGATCTCCTGAGTGTCGAGAACATCCACGCACACCGCCGTCGCGCCGCCGCGCGCTAAACGACGGGCGATCTCGGCACCGATGCCGCGCGCCCCGCCGGTGATCACCGCAATCTGGCCGTCGAACTCTCCCATGTCGCCCTCCGTCTCAAGTCAGTTCCGCGATCGCCTTTTCAACCGTTTCAACTGTACCCGCCGGGTAGCACACCGCGTCCTTGTCGATGCGACGAACCAGACCGCACAGGACGTTGCCCGTCCCAACCTCGACGAAGGTGTCAAACCCGTCGGCGAGCATCCGGCGAACGATCTCGGACCACAGCACCGGCGCATCCACCTGTCGTATCAGCCCATCTCGGACATCGTCGGCGGCCGTCACCGCCGCTGCATCGACGTTGCGGTACAACGGCATTCCGAGCGGCCGGAAATCGAGCCCGTTGAGGGTCGGCTCCAGGCCTGCGCGAGCCGGGGCCATCAGCGGCGAATGAAACGGCGCCGACACCGGCAGCGGGAGCACCCGTCGCGCACCGAGCTCCTTGCAGCGTTCGCCGGCGCCTTCGACAGCGGCCGTCCCGCCGGCGATCACCACCTGGCCCGGCGAGTTGAAATTGACGGCGGCCACGATCCCTCCGCCGGCCGCTTCTTGCGCCCGGCAGGCCGCCTCCACCTGGTGGTCGTCAAGCCCGATGACCGCTGCCATTGCGCCCTCGCCGACCGGGACAGCAGCCTGCATCAGCCGGCCGCGAAGCCTGACCGTGCGGGCCGCGTCGTCGACGCCGAGACCACCGGCTGCGACCACCGCCGAGTACTCGCCAAGGCTGTGGCCGGCCACCGCGCCGATTTTCAAACCGGCGTCGGACAGCACCGACCATGCGGCTGCTGAATGGGCGAGCAGCGCGGGTTGGGTGTTCTCCGTCAGCCGGAGGTCCTCTTCCGGTCCATTCCAACAGAGATCGGAGAGCGGGCTTTCAAGCCCGCGGTCCACGGCCTCGAAGACCGCGGCAGCTGCCGGCCACTTGTCGGCGAGATCGCGGCCCATACCAACGGTCTGGCTCCCCTGGCCAGGGAACAACGCGGCAATCGAAGTCATCTCATTCCTTTCCGTCGGAGGAGGTCGCCAGGACATTGGAGATCGTGTCGCCGATGGTCTCGATCACTCCACTCGCCGCATAACTTTCGGCAAAGCGGATCGCGTTGCGAATCGCCTTGGCGCTGGATCTCCCGTGACAGACCAGGCAGGCACCGTTGACTCCGAGCAGCGGCGCGCCGCCGTACTCGGAGTAGTCGACCTTGCTGCGGAGATTCCGGAATGCCCCCTTGGCCATCAGGAGGCCGGCTCCGTACATCGGCGACTGCCTCGCCTCGTCCATCAACATGCTGACGACCATTTCCCCGAATCCTTCGGACACCTTGAGGATCACATTGCCGGTGAAACCGTCGCAGACGATCACGTCCACCTTGTCGTTGAAAACGTCGCCGCCCTCGACGTTGCCGACGAAGCGAATTCCGGCCGCCTTGAGGAAAAGGATGCGCTGGCGCGCTCTCGGTCCGCCCTTGTTCTCCTCCTCGCCGACCGACATCAGACCCACCCGGGGGTTCTTGACCCCGAGAACCCCGGTGGCGTAGAGCGATCCCATGACCGCGAACTGGACGAGTTGATGGGGTTTGCACTCGACGTTGGCGCCGACATCGAGAATCAGGGTCTGGCCCTCGCTCTTGGGAACGACGGCGGCCAGTGCCGGGCGGTCGACGCCTTCGATCATACCCAGCGCCGCCTTTGCCGCCACCCACGCCGCACCGGTGTTGCCGGCCGTGACCATGGCTCTCGCCGCACCATCCTGGACGAGCTCGGCGCAGACATTGAGCGACGACCGCTTCTTGCCCCGGAGCACACTGACCGGTGGGTCCTGCATGGCCACCACATCCGGCGCATCGATCAGCTCGAGCCCTGACGGCAGGGACCGGAAACGCCCCAGCTCGCGTCGGAGCCGCTTGAGAGGCCCGGCCAGCAGGACCGGAATCCCGAGCTCGGTGACCGCCTCGAGGGTGCCGCGAACGATCGCCTGCGGAGCGCCGTCTCCCCCCATGGCATCGACGGCGATGGGGCCCTTAGGGCGCATACTTCACCGAAGATCTGCTCCGGGGCGTCGGTTCACGCCGCCAGCCGGATGGGAGACCGGTGTGAGATCCCGGATTTCCGGCATCCCTCGCTCTCCCGGATGATGAACGATGAGCCACAGGCCCCGGTCGTCAGTCGAGCTCTTCGACCCGAATCACCTCACGGCCCTTGTAGCTTCCGCAATGTGGACACACCTGGTGAGGCGGCTTGGGTTCGAAGCACGAAGTACAGAGGCTCTTGCCAGGGGTGCTCAGCGCGTCGTGCGACCGCCGTTTGTCGCGGCGCGTTCTCGAGATCTTGTGTTTCGGGTTCGCCATCTTCAGACTCCAATCGAGTTCAGTTCATCAGCTTTCAGTACCCGGGCTCTTCAGATCCGCCAGGGCCTGCCACCTCGGGTCGACCTCCGGCGGGCACTCACAGGCGCTGGCCCGGTTGCGGTTGGCGCCGCAGGTCGGACACAGCCCGGCACAGTTTTCGTCGCACAGAATTCGCATCGGCAGGGTCAAGAGAATCTGCTCTGCCGCCAACTCCAAAAGGTCGAGCTCGTTTCCCTCGAGAAACGAGACATCGAGATCCTCTTCTTCGAGACCGATCTCGCCATCGCCGGCGGCGTTGTCGGGCCACCGGTACTCGACGGAAAAGGGCTCGTTCACGGTCCACTGCACGTCGTCGAGACATCGCGAACAGGCGACCGATCCCTCCGCACGAAACAGGCCGGAGACGGTCACGGCCTCGCCGTCAGCCCGCACCTCGCCCTCGAGTCGGACCGCCACCGGCGTGGTCACAACTTCACCGTCGAGCCGCTCGGGCTCCACCGTGAACCGCTCGTCAAACTGCAGCGGTTCCTGCTCGAGAGATGAGATATCGATCTTCACACGCGCACCTCTCCCCGAAGGGAACGCGAAGTATAGCATTTCAAGGCAAGAATCGTCTTTTCACCCGTCCAGTGCCGGGCGGGCGGCGATGAGCCGACGCCTCAGGATCGCGCGGGATCGGCCGCGGCTTCGCCGGGCCCGACCCCGATCACCGCCACGCTCGCGCCCAGGGCCATGATCGACAGCAGAGACCACAAGGTCTCACCCGCAAAGGGGAGGAACCGAAGAGCCAGCAACACCAGCATCCCGACAAAGACCTCGAGGGTGATGGGCAGAGGATGGTGCAGCCAGCGTCGCAACACGAACGTTCCCGCCGCACAGCTCAAAACGGTGAGGCCGGCGGCCTTGCCGGCGAAGAACACGGCCATCAAACCCGCGATCAGGGGCACACCGAGGGCCGGTCCGAGCCCGAGGGCCGCCACCAACGATGCGGTGACGGTGAGAGCGACGAGAGCCCCCAGGGCCGGCACCTTGTGACCCAGGGGCGACAGCGCCCAAGCTCCATAACGCAATCGGACTGGAAAGAGGAAGGCGAGACCGGTTGCCACCAGCAGCCACCCCCCCGAGGCCAGGAGCCGCACGGCCACACCGACCCGAGGCGACGCGGGCCTGCCCCCGGGGACGTCGACGAAACTCGCCAAAGATGCGAAGGAGAGCACCCGACCACCTACCGTCGCGCCAATCGACACTTCGGTGGTTCCGAGTACCGCGAGCACGTGGCGGCCGACCCCGGCGCCGGGTTCGAGCCGGATATTTCCGCCGACGGCCACCGCGTCCCCCCTCACCCGGGCATTCTCGCCGAGAACCAGATCGGCGGCGAAGACCACCACGTCGCCGTCGACAGGGCCGTCCACCACGAGATCGGCGAGGACCGCGGTCTCGCTGGGTCCGGCCTCAGCCGGAGCGCTGAACAATGACCAGGAGACAACGAACGTTGTGAGGAGAATTAGCGGCTTTTGCGCCATGGCGAGATCTTACGCCATCGCCTAGCGGTGGCAACCACGCCCGCTAGACCAATCAAGGAGATCACCCCGGCTGCCGCGAGGAAGGCCGGGTCGATTGCTGCGGTTGCCGCCGAGACACCGGTCGAGGTCACGCTGTACCAATCGGAAACGCCTCCCAGAAGGGCGGACCAACCCTGCGCCGACCAACCGGGCAGCAGCGAGACGACCCCGCTGCCGGGGACGCCGCCGATCAGCAATGCTCCGACCACGGCGATCAGCAACGATGCCGCGACCGGCACGAAAGCCACGACCCGGCGGCGGATCCGAACCGGTCGCAGCGCGGACATCACACCCACGACCACCGACGGGTCGGCAGGCGCAACCGCCTCGCGAAAGATGAGACCGAGGGCCATTTCGGCGGCGGCGACCTCCGAACAGCCCGGGCAGGCGTCGACGTGCTGCCGCTCGGCGACACCGAGACGATCAACCTCTCCGCGGTGTTCGGAGAGGGCCTCCTGAATTGCCTGACATTCGCTCGCCACGTGCGCCTCCTCTGCGATCGTCCCGCCGCCACTACAGGAAAGCGGCCAACGCTGTACGTAATACGGAGTGGGCTCGAAAAAGTTTGTTCTTCACCGTGCCCAGGGGCATGTCTTTGAACTCGGCGATCTCCTGATAGCTGAGCCCGCCGAAATGACGCAGCAGAACCAGTTCGCGATACTCGGGCCGCAAATCGTCGATGACCTGATGCAGCTCCTCGGCGAGAACCCTGTTTTCGAGGTGACCGAGGGGGTCCTTGTCGAGGTCGGCAACCACCACCTCGACCTCATCACCGTCCGAGTCCGTCCGGTACAGACCCACGGTTTTCAGACGCCGCCGCCGGAGGTGGTCGATGCCCAGGTTGTGAGCGATTCTGAACAGCCAGGTCGAAAAGCGGTAGCGGGGATCGAATCTCGCCAGGGCCGACCACGCGCGGATGAAGGCCTCCTGCGAAAGCTCGCGCGCGAGTTCGATGTCGCCGACCAGTTGCCCGAGAAACGCCGTCAGGCGGCGCTGGTAGCGGCGTACGAGCACGCCGTAGGCATCCTCATCGCCATCGAGAGCGAGCTCGACCAGGTTCTCGTCCGACAGCTTCTCGATCTTTCCGGTCACGGCCATCGATCATACCGCGGCAACAAGGGCGCCATCCAATGGGATACGGATTCGGGGCGTGGGGGTTGCCTGGATGAAGGATGCAGGATGCAGGGTGCAGGATGCAGGATGCAGGATGCAGGATGCAGGATGCAGGATGCAGGATGCAGGATGCAGCTGAGATCGTAAAACCCACTCCCTGTTTGTCAAGGGCCTATTGCGGTGAAACTTGGATCCTGGATCCTGCATCCTGAATCCTGAGACCTGTATCCGGCCGGAGGCTGGGTTTTGCTAGACTCACCGAGGAGGTGCGCGTGAAAGAGTTGCGTTCCTTGGCATTGCTGTTGATCGTGTTGCTGGCTCTGCCCTTTGCCGGCGGCGCCGACGACGAAGAACCGCAGACAGCAAACGAGATCCGCCCCATCGGCGGTCTCACCTTTGTCGACGAGTTCGAGCTCACGATCGCCAATCTGGTGGTCTATGTGACCGACAAGAAGGGGATCGCCGTCACCGATCTCACAGCGGACGACTTCGAGGTCTTCCAGGACGGCGAGGCCAAACAGATCACCAACTTCAAGCTCTACACGGATGAGATCATCCGCACCCAGATGGCACCCCGGGCGGACGACAACTTCACCCTGGCCACTCCGACGCCGGCCCCCGACGACGTGGCCGGTCCGATCCCTGTCCACATGGTTCTCTACATCGACAACCAGAACCTCGATCCGCTCGACCGCAACCGGACTCTCTCCCAGACCCGAGAGTTCGTGCGGAACAGTCTTCACCCCCCGGCGCAGATGATGGTCGTGGCCTACCAGCGCTCGTTCGAGGTGCTGCAACCGTTCACGTCGGATCCGAACAAGGTGATGGACGCCCTGCGCGCCGTGCGCCGCTACACCGGCGGGCGCACCGAACAAGACAACGCCCGCAAGGACATCATCGACCGCATCAAATCGATCGAAAACGAGAGTCGGACCAGTTCCGGGGGTTCATACAGTGGTTCTGACCTCGGGGGTCAGTGGAACGAGGCCTATCAACTGATCGACAACTACGCCAGGGAAGGCGTCAACGACCTCAAGTTCACCATGGACTCCATCCGCCAGATCATCACCAGCCTGTCGGGGCTGCCCGGGAAAAAGGGCATCATCTACGTTTCCAACGGGCTGCCGATGGTTCCCGGGATGGAGCTCTTCTACGAACTCAACCGGGTCACCCAGAGCTCGACCATCCTGACCCGGATGTACGAGTTCGACCAGACGAGGGCGTTCAGCAATCTGGCCGCAACCGCGAACGCCCAGGATGTGGCCTTTTACTCGATCGATGCCGCGGGTCTGACCATGGGTGGCATGGGCAGCGCCGAGTTCGCGAGCGCCCAGGACCCGCTTTCGGCCTCGGTGGGGCGCCACAACCTCACCGACAGCCTGCGTTTCCTTGCCGACGAGACCGGCGGTATCGCCATCATCAACACCAACGACGTCGCGCCCGGGCTGAGTCTGATCTCTCAGGACATGTACACCTATTATTCCCTCGGTTACCCGCTGCAGGCCAGCGGCAGGGACAAGGTCCACAAGGTCAAAGTCAAACTCCGCGAAGACCCGGCGTTCGCGGACTACGAACTGCGCTACCGCTCGCGGCTGGTGGAGAAGTCACTCGAAACCAAGGTCCAGGACACCGTGGTCTCCAGCCTGGTCTTCGAGGTCGAAGACAACCCGATGCAGCTCGACGTCGAGCCCGGCACGGCATCACCTGCCAGCGAAAAGCGGTGGTTGTTGCCGGCCCACATTTCGTTTCCTATCCGCAAGATCGCTCTGCTCCCTGAAGGCGAAGACTACGTCGGGCGGATCGTGCTCTTCGTGGCCGCCCGCGACAGCAAAGGCAAACAGTCGGATCTCGTCCGTCAGGAACACGAGATCAGGGTTCCCGCCGCGAACTACGATGACGCGCAGAGACAGCGGTGGGGCATCGACACCACCCTGCTGATGGAGGCGGGCCGCTACAAGATCGCGGTCGCCGTCCTCGACCCCCTGACCCGGCAGGACTCCTATCAGAACATCGCTGTGGCCGTGAATCCCGAGTAGGAGCAGTTGGCGCAGGCTCCTGGAGAATTCAGGACCAGGCGGGCGAGAAATTCTCCGACAGCTGAATTCGGCGTCCGAGCGCGGATCCTGAAGGACCCGCCCACGTCTTTGAGAAGAGTTGGGCCGAATTTCCCAACCCCTTCTACTCCGAGCCGCTTCTCCGGCAGGGGCGGCATGCATACCGCCCGCTGTGATCGCCGCGGGTCTTTGATGCCGAGCTCATGGCCAATAGCAAACGGCTGACAGCTATCTTCCAGCCGGCGGCAGCTGACCGAGTGCTTCGCGCAGCATCGGTTGATTGGGATTGATGGCCAGCGACTTTTCGATCTCGCGGCGCGCCAGGTCCGCCTGACCGGCGCTGGCCGCAGCCAAACCGTAAAAGGCGTGCACCGGTCCGCTGCCGGGGAATTTCTCTGTGGCGATTGCCCCAACCGGCAGGGCCTCCTCGAAACGCCCCTCTCGCACCCGAATGACCATCAGATGGACGTAGAACGGCTCGTGTTCGGGGAAGCGCGCGATGGCACGCGTGAGCAACCCGTCGGCGCGCTCCGGCATCCGCATGGTCTCGTAATCGGCCGCCACCCGGTCGAGCGTTCTCTCCGGGTCCCTGAATCCCTTGTCGATGGCTTTCCAGAGCTCCTCATCAGCCCGTTCATACCGCTCGGTCTCCATGTAGAGGCGGCGCAAATTGTAGTGCGGCGAGGGATAGTTCGGGTTTTCCGCGATCGCCTGCCGCAGCAGGCGCTCGCCCTCGTCGTACTTCTTCTCATTGATCTTGATCACGGCGAGGTTGTTGAGTTGACCCTTGGTCATGTTGTCCTGACTCGAGGTCGGAACGGTCTCCGTCGGCTCAGGCAACGCCGGCGTTACGCCGCCCGCGCTGGTGCCGTCTTCTCCGATGTAGCCAAGGGCCTTCAACTTGGCGATGAACTCGGGATCCACCGCCGTCACGCCGCCGCCGCCCTGGCTGTAGGTTGCAGGCGGCGCCAGCGTCATCCACTGGACCGGTTCTACCGTGGCCGGCGGCGCGCCGGGCAGCACCGAACCGTGCCAACCCGGATCACCCGGGATGCCGAGCAGCGCCGCCGTGGTCGGCGCCACGTCGTAGACGGAGGCCCGGCCCTCGACGCGACCGCGGCCCTCCACATCGGGCCCGGCCACGACGAAGATCGCATCGTCGGCATGCCACAAGGGCGCCGTCGCTCCAAAGGTCCCCGAAACTCCGCGGGGGCGATCTTTCGACCACTTGAAACCGTGGTCCGAGACCACGATCACCGCGTATTCCTCCAACGGGCACTTCTCCAGATATCTTCCGATCCAACGGTCTGTGACTTCGAAATAGGTGGGCACGGCGGCCGCGTACAGCGAGGCCTCGGCGGGATCGACATCCAGAGTCGGCGGCGGCATGTAGGGCGCGAGGAGGTGGCCGATGGTATCGGTCCCCTCGAGATACACCATCAACAGATCGGGCCGGTCCTCGGCCAGCACCATGCCCGACCCCATGTAGGTTCGGGTGGCGCTGACGATGCGGCGCATTCCGTCGATGGGGTCTTCCATGCCGCGATTCGCCGCCACCGCCCGGTCGAAGGCCGTCTCGGAGACGTTCATGAAGTGACGAATCGCCCGCCAGTCCGTCTCGCCGACCGCCCGATCGCGCAACGAGGAGAACTCGGCAGTCCTTTCGGGCGGGAAGATGAGATCCGGCGGGTCCTGGTGGAAGGTCTCCTCGGGGACGCCCTGCTGCAGGGTGTAGTAGAGGCGGTCGGAGACGAACGTGCCGTTGACCCGCTCTGCCGGCCAGGTCGCCCACCAGCCGACAACGCCCACCTCGAGGCCGAGCGCGGATGCCACGTTCCAGACCGCGGGTATCTTGCGACTGCGGCCGGACACCGGCACCAGACCGCCGGTTTCCGGATCGGTTTCAACAAAATCGAGCACGCCGTGGATATCAGCGGACGCCCCGGTGGCGATGGTGGTCCAGATGAGCGGCGACAGAATCGGTACGACGGTTTCCATCACGCCCCAGGTTCCGGCATCCATCAACCGTTTGAGATTCGGCATACGGCCCGCCTCCACCCACGGCAGAACCAGGTCCCAGTCGAGCCCGTCGAGACCCAGAATCAACACTCTTCTCTGCGGCAGGTCGAGCCGTTCGGCAATCTCGGCCAATAACCGCGACCGTACCGCATCATCCTGCGGCTCTATTGCCGCCTCCACCGCGCCCTCGGGCACACCGAGCGCCAGGGCAACAGATCGCCGCAATGCAAGGTCCGTATCGTCGGGACAGCCAGCCTGCGAATCCCCCTGGGTGAGACAGTCGAGAGGAAGGCGGCCAATATCAGCGCGCACGACGTCGGCGATCCCGCGGCGAAAACCCTCCTCTGGGGAAGGTGCCGCGGCCAGCCGCCACACACCCACCGGCGGACGCAAGATAATCGCCGTCCCGACCCTGGCCCCGTCCGAGGTGGCGGCCGGGATCTCGGCCACGAGCTCGGATCCCGCCATCCGTCGCCCAGACCATCTTGGCACGAGGGAGAGACCGCGATCCGGGACCCGGAGTTCCCCGGTATCGGGAGACCAGATCCACACCGTCCCGTCGTCAGGCACCCAGAGAACGGTGGCCCACAAAGGACCCAGAATCAACCCCACCAGGGCTGCAACAACAACGAGATTACGTCGCGACATGGCGGTCATTCTACCCTATGCAGTTGGACGGTCGACCTGGTGAGTCGCGACCAAAAAACGGGGGCCCGAAGGCCCCCGTGAAACGGCTGGAAAAACCTGCCTGATTAGAAGGAAAGTCTCACACCGAGGCGGATGGTGGTCGGATCCTGCCAGCGATTGGAGGTGTTCCAGGCCAACACGCCGTCGGCGTTGATGTTGGTGGGCGGTTTGCCCTGGTCGTTTTCGGTGGTGATCGGCGGGTACGGAACGTTCGTATCCCAGTCGACCACGTTGTAGTCGGCGTCCGCGCTGGTGTAGCGGTCGTCACGCCGGAGCTCGCCCTGGCGGTTGAACACGTTGAAGATGTCCAGCAGCAGGTTGAGCTCCATGTTCGCACCGAGTTTGACCGGGTAACCGAAGTGGAGGTCGGCCTCCCACACGGCATCGGTGCGGCCGAATTCGCCGCGCTCGGAGAGATAGTACTCCCAGTTGTTGTAGGCCCAGGAGTAACCCATGGCGGTGATCGGCGTGCCGTCGCGATAGTACGCAGAGAGTCCGGTCGAGAGACCGAAGTCGAAGCGATAGATCCCGTCGAACTTCCACTGCAGGGGAATGTCATTGGACAGCTTGCCGGTGTTGTTGACCTGGAAGTCGGCATAGTCGAAGGCCGAGTTCAGGTTCGGGTCGAGCTGGCCGGTCGATGCCTGGAAGGTGCCGTCATAGTTGCCCTCGAGGCTCGAGAACAGGAGGGACGTGATGAACTGGAAGTTGTTCGAGAAGCGCTTCTGCAGGGTGAATTCGACGCCCTGGAACTCGCGGGTCGGCACCGGGATCGGCGTCGGTCCGCAGGAATCGCCCGGGCACGCATAGTTGTAGTGCCACGCCGCAGCCTGGGTGTAGGTCTCGGTCATCTCACCGTAGGCCGGGTTGCCGATGTAATAGTCACCGTCGAGGGAAAGCGCATCCTCGATGACCCTCTTGAGGTCACGCTGGATGAACTTGACGCCCGCCGCCCAGTTGGGGGCGAATTCGTACTCGGCGCCGAGGACGATTTCCTCGAGGTGCTGGCCCTTGATGCCCGGGTCAACACGCGAGAAGCCACCGCCCAGAATCCGCGAAGCGCGGACCGTGGGGTCGTTGGCGACGTCGTTGGGGCTGTCAGACAGGTTGTAGCTGAAGATCGAGATTTCGCCGCCGAAGGAGCGGATCACGATGTCGGCCGGGATGGTCTCGTAGAATTTGCCCCAGTGTCCGTAGATCTTGGACTTGCCGTTACCCACGGCATCCCACACGAAACCGAGACGGGGTTCGACGTTGTCGTCGATGTCGGCCGAGATGCCGCCGTCGGCATTGTACAACCGCTGCTGGCTGAGACGAACGCCGAGGGCCAGCGACAGACCCGAGGTGACCTGCCAGGTGTCCTGCAGGTAAATCGCCTGGCTGTCGGACTTGGCGTCGATCGCCAGCGGGGCCAGCACGTCGCTCGCTGTCAGCTCGGTCGGGTCGAGGTTGGGGTCGGAGAGGAAGAAGCGGTGGCGGTAGTAGTATTCGCCGTCGCCGCAGTTGCGAGCGGAGGGGTCGCACGAGAAGCGGTAGATCCGCTGGCCGGCGCCGCCGTTCCAGTTCTCGTTGACGATCCCGATGTCCTCGTACTCGTACCCGACCTTGAACTCGTGCGAGCCGCCGAAGTTGCCGACGAACCACGAAAGGTCGGCGTTGTACTGGTCGCGGCTGAACTCCTGGTCCTGGTAGAACCCGAAGCCCGATTCGCGGTCGCTGCTGCCGCCGCCGGCGCTCCAGCCCCACACCGTGGTCGGGGTGGTGAAATCGATGTAACCCGGCACCGTGGCGCCGTCACCGAAGGTCTTGTCCTGTTCGTTGTGCTGCGCGCCGCGGGCGCTGATGACAACGTTCTGGCCGAAGATGCCGTCGTAGCTCAGAGAGTAGTTCTCGCCACCTGTGTCACGGTCGCCCGCGAAGTGCAGCGGGGTGGCCGCGAGCGATTGGTCGGGAAGCACACCGCTCGCCGTGCTCGGATCAGCAAAGGCGGAAAGAGCCAACGAGTGGTTGGCCGCGATGCGCCAGGTCAGCTTGGCCGCCCAGAGATCGCGGGTGGTGTCGGTGGCGAACTGGTCGCCTTGACTCGGCGCACCGGCGACGAGATCGCCGTAGTCGTCGAGGACCTCTTTGTTGTCGGTGTTGTCGACGCGGTCATAGGCGACAAAGAACCACAGTCTGTCCTTGACGACGAAGCCGCCGAGGTCGAAACCGTAGTCCGAGCGGTTGTAGTCGACGACGTTGAACGTGGCCCCCGTGACGGGGCCCGCTTCGGCCGCGCCCTTCAGGTTCGACTGCAGGGAGGCGTCGTCCCAGTAGCCGAAGACGTCGCCGTGGAACTCGTTACCGCCGGACTTGGTGATCACGCTGATCACCGAACCGGTGGCACGGCCGTACTCGGCGTTGTAGGAGCCGGTCTTCACCTGCACCTCGTCGATGAACTCGAAGTTCAGCTGGGTGCCCTGGGTACCGAACTCGACGCCGGTGGTGTTGGCGCCGTCGATGTAGTAGGCGTTCTCGGCGCCGGTCGAACCGTAAAAAGTCTGACCGGAATCGTCGCCCTGCGCGCCCGGGGTCACCCTCGCGACCGAGGTGTAGCTCCGCCCGGTGGGCAGGTCATTGTAGAAATCGGACGACAGGTCGATACCGATGGTGGTGTTCGACGTGTCGACGAGCGGCGACTCCGAGGTCACCACGACTTCGTCGGTGAAGGCCGCGGTCATGACCGAGTCCACGCGGGTGGTGGAACCGATTTTGACCGCAATGTTCTCCTGGGTGCGGGTCTGATAACCCGACAGGCTGAAGGTCACTTTGTAGGCGCCGGGGGGGAGCACGAGGAACTTGTAGGTGCCCTGTGCATCCGTGACGGTGGCCTGGTTTCCGATCAACGCATCCGAAGCGATGCTGACGGTCACGCCGGGCAGGGCCGTTCCCTGCTCGTCGCCGACGCGGCCCTGGATGTCACCACGGGTGGTCTGGGCCAACAAGGCGCCGGAAGCCAGCGTGCACGCCAGAAACGCGACAAGAATCTTTCCCGAAACTTTCATACCTTTCCTCCTTGAATCCGTTCTCTTCTCTTGGGGGGCGAGGAATCCAACGTCCAACCCCTTTCGTGACCTTCGTCCTCCTTTCCCTTGCGTTCTGGAAGTCTCATACACCTTTTAGAAACAAATTCCCGGGTTCTTCGTCCGCAATCTCCATGCCAGTATTCAGGCCGACCACAGGAGTCCCGGCGAGGCTATTCTCGCCATCTAATCCCATATCTCGTTCGTGGCATCCGAAAATCCGAACGCCCCACCGATAATCAGCCGCCCGTGGGGGCAGTCGATCACCGACCGAAATCGGCTCAGAAGTGCATTGCCGAGGATCCCGTTGAGGTTCGGGATATTGCGCACAGCCGGTATCTGGTACGACTCCATCCAAGCGGTCTCGAGGTTCGTGGTGACCTGAGTCCCGACCGTCAGCTGTGCCACCGGAGCAACCGTCACCAGGGTTTCACCCACCACTCCTATCGAAGCCCCGAGCGATCGTTCCGGTGGCGGTCTCAGACGCCTTCGAGAACCGTTGATCAGGGTGAGGTAGCGGCTCGAGCCCGTATCCACGACCAGCCGCACGGGCAGCGGTTTCTTCCCGACCTCGGTCACGACCTCCGCTTCGACCACCGGTCGCCGGTCGATTACCTCGAGGGCGAGGACCTCGCCTCCACGGAAGTCGACCAGGGTCTCCGGATCGTGAAGGAGCAGACGACGGCTCGAAGGATCGATTTCCACCACCCAGCGCTCGAAGAAATCAGCGCCGAGAAAACCATCGATGTCGCGGCCCGCCGTCGCCGACAGACGAACGCCGATGTCGTGCACAACCAGCGGCCCGTGGAGCACCTCGATGCCGTCGGCTCGAACCGAGGTGTCATCGGCGATCAGGACCTGTGTCGCGCCCGAGCCCATGCCGCGGGCGAACCCGCCCTCGACCACTTCAAGACCAAGGGCGGCGGCCAGGTACGGATCGGTAATCGAACTCTGGGTGGCCCCGGAATCGAGTACGAAATCCATCGGCTGCGATCCATTGATGGTCACCGAAACCAGGACGAGTCCCGCAAAGGGCTCGTACACGAGCTCGAGCACGCATGGTGGCGTCACCGCCGAGTCGGATGCCCCATCCGAACCCTCGGCAGTGACCACCACCGCGCACACGAGTGCGCTGCCGAGGGCAATCAATAATCCGAACAACCTGGGTGAAATCACTGGTCGGAGAGTCTACCACTGACCCCGTCGGAGCGTTCTCAGCCGAACAGGCCCGCACCCCGAACCCGGGCCCGGAAAAGCCCGGGGGGCGGTCAATCGAGCTCGATGACGGCGGCGCCCCAGGTGGAGGTCACGAGCTCTTCGACCACGACCGCGACGCGGTGGGCTTTCTTCGGCCATCGGAATCCGGAACCGTACTGCCAGCTCTCGCCGACGTCGTCCCATTCGATCGGAAACTCCTGGTGGCTGACGAACGGCGAACCGCTGCCGGTATCCACCACCAGGGTGATCCGCATCTCCCCGAGATCGAGCGGCTGCAAGGTGCCGCGGAGCCCCTCGAGAGCGGCGGTCACTCTGAGATCGCCGGCCTGCAGTCCCTTGGTCGGTCGCGAGATGTTCACCACCGCCGCCGAGATCCCGAGACCGCCGGCGAGGTCTTCACCGCCAAGGACCCGCCGAGCGCGGGTGGTGGAGACGCCGCGCAGACTCCCCGAAGCCGCGAACTGACGGGCGCGCAATCTCACCCCGGGGCGGGTACAGCGGATCTCCAACGGGTGCAGCTTGCCGTCCGCGGGCCGATCGGCCTGATAGGTGACGAAGTAGGCGCCCGAAAGGAGGTCCAGGGCCGGACCGAACTGGTTGTTGTTGGCGATCAGCTCGCCGCCCGTCGCGCCGGCCATGATCTGAAGCGGATAGCTGGGGGCCACCTGCTGAAAGTCGCTCTGCTGGGCGTCGACCGAACCTGCGCCGACTCCCAAGTGATGTTGGGATTTCCCGGTGCCTGGGACATCGGCACCGTAAGCGAAGGTGGTGTGGATCGCGTTGACGGGCATCACCGTCCAGCCGTAGGCGAGCGCCACTTCCACGACCCGCCGCACATCGCTTTCCAGACTCAAGGCCGCATAGTCGGTGCGCATCTTTGCCGCCATGTACGAATCGACCTGCGACACCAACGGGATGTAGAAGTCCGAGGGGTTGAGGTCGAATCCACCGGTCATCCACAGCAGCAGGCCGCGCGAGGCCGGCGGCTGCGACTGCAGCCAGGCCACCAAACGGTCGAGCTCACCGCGGATGATCGCGCGCTCGCGGTGGATCGACGACCGCGCTTTGGCCGCGACCGTCGTCGGGCTCGACTGGGTGATGGTGTAGGAAACGTTGAAGCCCACTCCCGGCGTGAACTCGCGCGTAAAGGCGTTGCGGATCGCATCAACCGTGGTCGCCCCGGAGGCTTCGTGTGCGAGACGGTTCAACGCCGCCTCGACGTCTTCCGCACGGCTGCCCGCTTCGCTCATCAAGGTCGGGGTCGGGTCCGCCAGGACCACGTCGACCGGTCCGAGGGCGGTCAGGCGGGCGGCGTTGTCCGCCGTCTGCCGGCACAGGGTTCGCAGCACGAATCGACCGGCAAGCTCGGTGCTGACATAAACCACAACCCGCCACGGC
This sequence comes from Candidatus Sulfomarinibacteraceae bacterium, assembly GCA_963715955.1. Lineage (GTDB taxonomy): Bacteria > Acidobacteriota > Thermoanaerobaculia > Thermoanaerobaculales > Sulfomarinibacteraceae > Sulfomarinibacter. Next base: position 16,359 of record CAVQSQ010000024.1, on the reverse strand, counting down.
GTTGCGTCCACCTTGGCCGCGGGCCGCGGCCTGGAGGTTTCTCGAGTCGGGGCACCGGGTGCGGAGGCCGTCACCGGTCCAACGCCGTGTTCGAGACCGAGCAGGCGGACCGGCTTGTAGTCTTCGAGCACCAGCAGTTCGTCGGGGCGGAGGTCGAACACGGGATGCCCGTTGGCGTCGAACGCGATCAGGGTGGTGCTGACGGCGGTGACATCGACCACCCCGCCGTGGGTCGACGTTTCATCGTGGCGATCCTGTATCTCCGCCGCGATCGTGCCCGCCGGAGGCGTGGGCGGCACCTGTGCCGAGAGCCGGCCGGCCGCGGCCGCCGACACCACCAACAGCAGGGATGCTCTGATTCTCTTCATAGGTCGATGCTGGCGCCCGAACAACCAGCCGGCGAGGAGACGTCTTCTTTCACGCCGCTGGTAACACTCTGATATACGGCGAGCCGCCGCAGAGGGTTACCTATTCGATTTCCACCAGCAGCTGACCGCTTTCCACCGTGTCGCCGGAGGCCACATGGACAGCCACCACCCGTCCGGCCTGTTCCGCGGCAAGCTCGTTCTCCATCTTCATGGCTTCGAGCACCACCAGCGACTGGCCGGACACCACCTCGTCCCCCGGCGCCACCTTGACCGCCACAACCTTGCCGGGTATCGGCGCCGTCAGGCGGCTCGGACCGCTCTCGCGCCCACCGCTGACCGCTTCGACAGCCTCCGCAGGGGAAAGCACCGAAAGGTCGAACTCCCGTTGCCCCACGCCCACCCGCCAGCTGCCGTTGGCGTGGTGCTGGTAGGTGATCTGAAAACTGCGCCCGCTGTCGGGGTAGCGGAGCGAGGCAAAGGACCCGTCGAGCCGCACCAACTCCACCTGGCGCGGCGCACCGTCAACCGTGATTTCGAAGACCTCACCGTGCCGTTGCACATCGATTGAGCGCTCCGCCTCGCCGCCACGGATGACCCACTTCATCGTGGAAACCTCCCCCGCGCCACCCGATTGCCGTCGGTCCACCACGTGCTGTTCTCACCGTGGGCAAAGAGATCATCGGGCAGCCCCCCCGCCTCGGTTGTGGCCAGGCAGGCCGCGGCGATGGCGGCCGCGATCTCCGCTTCCGGGTCCTGGCGTCCGTGCAGTTCCGCAAGCCCTCCCGAGGCCAGCAACTGATCGAGGAATCCGGTGTGAAAATCGGCGTCGCGGAAGGCATCCATCTCCACCAGTGCCCTGAACAGGGTCAGAGTGGTGGAGACCCCGCTCACCTGGTACTCCGACAGCGCCCGCTTCAACCGGCTGACCGCGGCTTCGCGGTCCGGAGCCCACACCACGAGCTTGGCCAGCATGGGATCGTAGTCGAGGGGCACGACGCTGTCCGCGATCACCCCGGAGTCGACCCGCACCCCTGGCCCCGCGGGCCGCACGTAGAGGGTGATCTTCCCCGGCGACGGGGCGAAGTTCCTCAGCGGGTCCTCGGCGTAGATCCGGCACTCGATGGCGTGGCCCCTGGGCACCAGGTCCTCCTGTCGCAGCGAAAGCGGTTTGCCGAGTGCGAGGTTGATCTGCTCGACGACCAGGTCGACGCCGTAGACCTCTTCGGTCACCGGGTGCTCCACCTGCAAACGAGTGTTCATCTCGAGAAAGTAGAAGTGGCCGTCGGGATCGAGAAGGAACTCCACCGTACCAACCGAGTGGTAGCCCGACGCCTTGACGAGGGCGAGGGCTGCCTCACCGATGCGGCGGCGCAGATCGGGCCCGACCACCGGCGACGGGCATTCTTCGACCACCTTCTGGTGGCGGCGCTGGATCGAGCACTCCCGTTCACCGACGTACACGGCGTTGCCGTCGCGGTCGGCCGCCACCTGGATCTCGACGTGGCGCGCGCGATCGACCAGCCGTTCCACATAGACGCGGGGGTCGCCGAAGTACGCCTGGCCCTCGGAGCACGCGCGCTCCCAGGCGTTTGCGAGTTCGCCGCGCTCCGAAACCGCGCGCATGCCTTTGCCACCACCGCCTGCCACGGCCTTCAAGAGCACCGGCAGCCCGTGTTCGTCGACGAAGGCCTCGAGCTGGGACATCTCCACGATGGGCTCCATCAACCCGGGGATCAGCGGCACCCCCGAGGCGACGGCGAGCTTGCGCGACTCGGTCTTCGAGCCCATCAGCCGCATCGCCGCCGGCGGCGGCCCGACCCAGGTCACGCCCGCGGCCTCGACCCGTTCCGCGAAGTCGGCGTTTTCGGCCAGGAAACCGTAGCCCGGGTGGAGGAGGTCGGCGCCGCTTGCAGCCGCCACCTCGAGCAGACGGTCGATGTTGAGGTAGCTCTTCGAGGCCTCCGCCGGGCCGATCGGAAACGACTGATCGGCCATCAGGACGTGGGGCGCGCCCCGGTCGACCTCGGAGTAGACCGCGACCGTGTTGATCCCCATCTCCCGGCACCCGCGGATGATCCGCACCGCGATCTCCCCCCGATTGGCGATCAGCAGTTTCATCGGTCGACTCCAGCCCAACAGCAGACGTTCCTCTGAACCCTACCGGGACGGGTGAGCGGCATTCCGAATTCCGAATTCCGAATTCCGAATTGAACTGAGTGAGTGGATGCCATTCCTAATTCCAAATTCCTAATTCCTAACTCAAAACTCATAACTCAAAACTCAACACTCCTACAAGGGTATATTCCCGTGCTTCTTCGCCGGCATGGTGTCGCGTTTGGTCTGCAGCATGGCAAAGGCCGTCACCAGGTTGCGCCGCAAGGTTCTGGGCATGATGACATCGTCGATATAGCCGCGTTCGGCGGCCACGAAGGGGTTGGCGAAGAGCTTCTGGTACTCCGCCACCCGCCGCGCGCGCTCGGCCTCGGGGTCCGCGGCCCCGGCGATCTCTTCGCGGTAGAGGATGTTGACCGCACCCTGTGGGCCCATGACCGCGATCTCGGCGGTCGGAAAGGCGAGGTTGAGGTCGGTGCGGATGTGCTTGGATCCCATCACGCAGTAGGCGCCGCCGTAGGCCTTGCGGGTGATGACGGTGACCTTGGGGACGGTGGCCTCGGCGAGCGCGAAGAGCAGTTTGGCGCCGTGGCGGATGATGCCGCCCCACTCCTGCTCGGTCCCCGGCAGAAAGCCGGGCACATCCTCGACGATCCACAGCGGGATGTTGAAGGCATCGCAGAAACGGACGAAACGCGCGCCCTTGACCGAGGCGTTGATGTCGAGCACTCCGGCGAGGAAGGCCGGTTGGTTCGCGATGACCCCGACCGGGTGCCCGCCGAGCCGGATGAAGCCGACCACCAGGTTCTTCGCGAAATGCTCGTGGACCTCTAGAAAATCGCCGTCGTCGGCTGCCCAGCGAATCAGCTTGGTGATGTCGTAGGGCTTGTTGGGGTCGGCCGGGACGAAATCGTCGAGTTCTGAAATCTCGCGGTCGAGGGGGTCCGAGTTGTCTGCGACCGGCGGCCGTTCCGAGTTGTTGGAGGGCAGGTAGGAAAGGAGCTTCCGGATCTGGGCAAGGCACTCGGTATCGCCCCTCGATGCGAAGTGCGCCACTCCGGAGACTGAATTGTGCGTCATGGCGCCGCCGAGCTTTTCTTTGGTGACCTCCTCGTGGGTGACGGTCTTGATGACCTCCGGCCCGGTGACGAACATGTAGGAGGTGTCCTCGACCATGAACACGAAGTCGGTGATCGCCGGCGAGTAGACCGCGCCGCCGGCGCAGGGACCCATGATCGCCGAGATCTGCGGCACCACCCCCGAGGCCAGAGTGTTGCGCAGGAAGATGTCGGCGTAACCCGCCAGCGAAGCCACTCCCTCCTGGATGCGGGCGCCGCCGGAGTCGTTGAGCCCGACCACCGGCGCCCCGACCTTCATCGCCAGATCCATGATCTTGCAGATCTTGGCGGCGTTGGCCTCGGAGAGCGACCCGCCGAACACCGTGAAGTCCTGGGCGAAGACGAAGACCGGCCGGCCGTTGACCCGGCCGTGGCCGGCGACCACGCCGTCGCCGGGGGTCCGGCGGTCGGCCATACCGAAGTCGGTGCACCCGTGCTCGACCATCGCGTCGGTCTCCGCAAATGTGCCCTCGTCGAGAAACTGCTCGACGCGCTCACGGGCCGTCAGCTTGCCCTGTTGGTGCTGGCGTTCGATCTTGTCCTCACCGCCACCGAGTCGGTTGGCGGCCAGCCGCCTGGAAAGACGATCAACGACCTCGCGGCTCATGGGACCTCCCTCGGGGCGCGACCTGCCGGGCAGGGGCCCCGTGCATTCTACCGTGGCCTGAGATACAGGTACCATGTCGACGTGCGAAGCCAACCGCGACCCGAACCACCGCTCGATGCGAGATGGCTGGACCTCTTGTCGGAAAACTGCGGCGAGCTGCGAGGCGGCGGCGCCCGCTTCGAGGATCTGTACCTCGAGCAACGCCTGGAGCTCAAGGCGGCCGTCACGGCCGGCGAGTTCGAGGTCGAGACGTGTCGGCTCGAGGGCGTGGCCGCGCGGTGGAGGTCGCCCTCCCGGGTCATGCTCCACGCCCGCACCGGAATGTCGACGGCGGCGATCGGCGAGCTGCTCGCCCGCCACGCCGACCGGGTGCCGATGCCGTCGACGCGGTTGATCCCCGCACCCGAGATGGACCCGCCCCGAGTGTGGAAGGATTGGGCCCGCCGCCTGGCGCAACGGTTGGCCCCGTTTCGCGGCGTGGTGCGCTACATCAGCCGGCGCGCAGCCGTCGTCCGCGCCGAGGGTTGGACACCGATTTCGACCCCCGCTCTGGTCAGGGTCGAGCGCCGGGGGGATGCGTCCTCGTCCCTTCTGGCGGTGTGGGGCCACCCACAGCTCACCACCTGGATTGAAAAGCTGCTCGAGGAGAATCCCGCCAAGGCCTGGACCGCGCCGGCCGGCACGCGGCTGCCGGTTCTCTTCACCGACGGCACCGCCGGCGTCTTGCTTCATGAAGCGGTCGGCCACATGGCCGAATCGGACCTGGCGAGGGGCGGCGGGTCGCCGCTCACGGAGTTGTTCGGGGCCACGGTGACGTGCGCCGGTCTCGAGGTCGTCGACGACCCGACCCGCACCGACCTCCCAGGGAGCTTCGACTACGATGACGAAGGAGTGCGCGCCGCACCCGTCACGCTCATCCGCAACGGCCGGTTCGAGGGTTTTCTGTGTGACCGGGAAGGCGGACCCAGTTTGCGCTGCGACGCCGGGCGGGGGCGGCGCGCCGCGTGGTCGCTGCCGCCTGTCGCCCGCCTGTCGAATCTCGTGATCGCGCCCGGGGCGACGCCCCCCCAGGATCTCGAAGCCGACCTCGAACACGCCCTGGTCGTGACGCGCCTCGGTGGTGCGACGGTGGACCCGTTGTCCTTACGCATCGTGCTCAGGGTCGAGCGCGGGTGGGAGGTGCGACACGGCCGCCGCCGTCGGCCCCTGGCCCCGTGCGAGCTCACCGGCAACGTTCTCGAAACGCTCGCCAACATCGACCCGCGGATCGGCAGCGACCTGACCCCCGACTGGCGGCTGGGATGGTGCGTCAAGGACGGCGTGCCGCTGCCGACCGGGTCCGAAGCGCCGAGCCTGCTGGTGGACCGGCTGGAGGTTCTGTGATGGCCGGGCCCGATCACCTCGAACGCCTCCACGCCACCACCGCCGCTGCCCGCACCCGGCTCGACGCCGCCGGCACCGCCCGCTGGGAGGTCTTCGCCAAGGCGTCGATGTCGCGCGAAGTTGCCGTCGCCTCGGGCCAGCCTCTGCGGGTCCTCGAAATCGAAGAGACCGGGGTCGCAATCAGGGTCTGGGACGACAACCGGGCCGGCTTCGCCGCTGCCTCCGGGCTCGAAGAGGACGCCTCCCGGCGCGCCGTCAACGCCGCCCTCGACAACGCGACGCCGCTCGCGGCCGACCCCCTGCCGCCGGAGCGTCTGCTCGGTCTCACCGAGACCCGGGCGCCACGCGAGTTGCCGGCCAAGGGATGGGCGACCCACGCCGGTCAGGAACTCGACCGGGCGGTGGCGAGCCTCGGCGCGGGCCACCTGCGGCTGCGACGCGCGGTCCTGCAGGAGGGCCACTACGCGTGGGTCCTGGTCACCGGCGACGGCTGGGTCGCCCGGCACCAGGACGCCGGCACCTCGCTCATGGCCGAGGTGGAGGTGGTGGGCGAACGGGCGGGCGTGTGGCGCGACTGGTTGCACATCGACGATCCCCAGACCTTCGACCTCGAAGCGGCGGCGGCGCAGATCACCGACCGCGCGCTGCTCATCCGGCGCCGCGTCGCCACCGATTCCGGTCTGCGCGATCTGATCCTCCACCCCGAGGTCGCCGCCCAGTTGTTGGCCGCCGTCTCGCCGCTTTTTTCGGCGGTTCGCGAAGAAGAGGACCACCTGTCGGCGCTGCTGGACTCCCACGGTCGACTGGCGGGGCCGGCCTTGACGCTGGTCGACGACCGCTGCGATCCGCAGGCCCCGATCACCGGGCCGTGCGACGGCGAAGGCTTCCCCTCCCGTCGGACGGTCCTCCTCGACGAGGGTGTCCCGCGCTACCGGCTGGCGTCGTTCCGCGACGCGACGCGCTGTTCGGAGCCCGCCCGCGGCGGTGCGTTGAGGGTGTCCTACCGCGACTACCCGGCCACCGGCGCCGCCAACCTGGTGGTGGACTCTCGCGCCGGGGTGGCCGCAGCGCAGCTTCTGGGTTCGGCCGATCACGCCCTTTACCTCCTGCGGCCGTTGGCGGAGATCGAGGTCGATTTTGCCGCCGACCGCTACCGGATGATCGCCTCCGGGGTGTGGCTCGACGGTCCGCAGGTTCGCGGCTGGCACCCGGTGGTCGAGCTTCAGGGCAGCCTCGGGCGGCTCCTGCGACGCATCGAGGCCGTGGGCAACGACCGCCGCTGGTTTCAGACCCAACAGGGGTTCATCGGCGCGCCGTCGATCCTCGTCCGCAGCCAACCGGTGGTGGGGTAGAGACACAATTTTGAATTTTGAACTTTGAATTTTGAATTCGGAATTCGAGACTGCGCGTCTCCGGTTCGCTCAGGTCGTGACTCTCCAGGTTCCGAAACGTCAGTGGTGGCGGGCCGTAAACGACCCGCCTACGACTTTCAGATACTGACGTGGCCTCGCACCAACTGTAGGCGGGTCCTTCAGGGCCCGCCACCACTCATCTTCAGATCTCGCGCGTTGCCCGGTCAGCCTGATTCAGCCGGAGACGCGCGTTCGGAATTTTTCGGCCATCCGCCTCATCGAGCAGTGCTGCGGTCGCTGCGGCCGAACGCAGCCGCTGGGGCGGTGGCTGTGGCTGTCGCGGTCGCTGCCGCTGACCCTGGTGACGGCCGCTGTCGCTGCATCGTGCTATCGTGACTCGTCATTGGCGGAGCACGCCAGCCTACTGGAGCATCTCATGGACGTCGGCATTCTCGGGCTTGCGGCAAGCGGCAAGTCGACCCTCTTCAAACTGCTCACCGGCCAGGAACCGGCCGCGGCCGGCGGCCGCCGTGACAGCGCCCAGATCGGCATCGCGCGCGTTCCCGACCCCCGGCTCGACGTCCTGACCGGGATGTACAACCCGGCCAAGACCACCCCCGCCACGGTGCGCTACGTCGACGTGCCCGGAATCCCGGAAGAGCACCGCCACGAGGCGGCCTTCAACCTTCCCGAGCTGCGCGCAACCGACGTGGTGATGGTGGTCGTCCGGGCGTTCGAGAGCGACTCCGTTGCCCACCCGATGGGCAGCCTGGACCCGCTGCGCGATCTCCACCACATCGACGAGGAGTTCATCCTCCAGGACCAGATGGTGATCGAGCGCCGCCTCGAACGCATCGATCGAGATCTCGCGAAACGCAAGGTCCCCGACCTGCTCCGAGAACGCGAGATCCTCGGCCGCTGTCTCGAGGTGCTCGAGGCGTCAAGGCCGTTGCGGGTCGAGACTTTCACCGCCGACGAGGAGCGGGTGCTGCGGGGCTTCACCTTTTTGTCGCTCAAACCGATGCTGGTCGTGCTCAACGTGGGCGAGGATGATCTCGCCGGCGATCCGTTCGCGGACGCCGCGTGGCAGGAGTGGGGGGCCCGGCCCGGCATCGCTCTGACCTGGGTCTGCGCCACCCTCGAGGGCGAACTCGGCGAGCTCGAAGGTGAGGATGCCGCCGCCTTCATGGCCGACCTCGGTCTCGAGGAGAGGGCGCTCGACCGGGTGATCCGGGACTCCTACCGGCTGCTCGGTCTGATCTCCTTCTTCACCGTCGGCGACGACGAGTGCCGGGCCTGGTCGATCCGCGCCGGCACACCGGCGGTCGAGGCCGGTGGTGTGATCCACTCCGACATCCAGCGCGGCTTCATCCGCGCCGAGGTGGTGCCCTACGAGGAGTTGATCGACGCCGGATCGCTCGCCACCTGCCGGCAGCGCGGGACCCTGCGCCTCGAGGGCAAGACCTACCTCGTCCAGGACGGCGAGGTGGTGCACTTCCGATTCAACGTCTGAGGTATGCCGGTCAGATCAGAGCTTCGCTCATCCGGAAGAGTCGGGTCCACCCGGGCAGGAGGTGCGCCTCGTCCGAAGCGTCGGCAATCGGCCCTGCGGGCGAACCGTAGGGGGTTTCGTCGCTCGCGGCCCCCGAGGGCGCCGGCGTCGCCGGCGGGCGGGAGGGAACGCGGCGCGCGGGCGGTGCGGGCCGTGGTGCGGGCACCACCACAACGGGCGTCGGTTGCGCCGCGGGGATCGAACTCACCGCTGACGGCTCGGGCTCGAGCTCCGCTGTCGGCTCCGGGTCCGGTTCCGCCGGCACTTCAAAGGACTTGCGCACCTCGTTGACCTCGTCCGGCCGGAGGTAGCGCATGGGAATATTGTGGTCGAACCTGGCCTGGTCGTAGTAGCGCAACCATGCGCCCAGCGCCAGCTGCGACTCCAGGACCTCGGGGTTGAAGGCGGGGTCGGCGAGCCGCGGGGCCTTCTGGAACGCCATTTCGTAGTGCTCCAGAGCTTTCGTCGAGTGACCGAGCTCTTCCTCCAGCAGCCCGTAGTAGAAGTTGCACCAGGCGTGACCCGGGCGTTTCTTCAAACAACGGCTGTAGGCCTGCTCGGCGTTGTCGAGGTCGCCCCGTTGGTGCTCGACGAGGCCGATCCGGAACCACGCCTCGTACATCTCGGAGTCGATCTTGAGGGCCTGCTTATAAAAATCGATGGCCTCGTCGGGGTGACCGCGATCGAAGATCAGGGTTCCGAGATCCACCAGACCTGTAGCATCGAGCTCACCGTTGTCGGCGCGTTCCCAGAAATACCGGATCGTCTCGTCGACGGGGTCGTCCGCCACCAGCCAGTTCGGAAACGTCGGCTCGTCGGTCGCCGACCCGACGCGAACCGCGGCGCAGACGACAATCCCGAATACACACAGTATTCCCACGGCGACTCGATGCGATGTACCCATTCGGTTATGTCCTCTTGATCTTCCTTGCAACGACCCTGACCTTATCATCCTCGACCTGGACCTCGAAACGGACCTTGCGTCCCAGCCGCTCCTCGATCCGCTGCCGTTGCGACGCGATCTGCGCATCGAAGGTCTTGCGGTCGACCTTGACATCGGCGCCGTGCGCTGACTTGGCCTCGCAATAGCGGTCGAAAAGAGTGTCCTCTGCCGTATCTTTTACGACTGGCGGCGCGGGAGCGTTTGCCACCTCGGGCGCTCGCAGGGCAGGATTGGTGTGGCCGCTGGCGGTGCGCCCCTCCTCGCGCTCCCGCAGCATCCGCTCCCAGTTCATGGAGTAGGTCTGAAACCGGTGTTGCAGCTGTTCGACCCGGAAATGATCTGCGCGACGGTTCATGGTCTGTTCAGACAGCATCCGGATGCGCTGGCCGAGGCGTTCCCGTTCGATCTGCGGCGGGACCTTCTCCACCCCCGCGAAGAAGCGCTCCCACTTGCGGATGTGCTCCTGCAGGACGCGGTCGAGATAGACGATCTCTTCGCTCAGCTCCACCGAGGCCTCCCCGTCGGGTTAGAATACCCCCTGTGGACAACCGATACCGAAACATCCCCGCGATTCATGCCCTGCTCGACCTTCCTGCCCTCCGCGCCGCCGCGGATCGCTACGGCCACGCAGCGGTTACCGCGGCCTGTCGTTCCGCGGTCGACCGGCTCCGCCGGCGAGTCGCCGCCGGGGAGGCGGCCGACGATCCCGGAGAGGCCCTCGAACGCGAAATCCTCGACGCCCTGAGAACCGCCGGCGAACCGGCCTATCCCGCACTGATCAACGCCACCGGCGTGCTTCTGCACACCAATCTCGGCCGGGCCCCGCTGCGGCGGGACCTGCCGCCGTCCCTCAAATCATACCTTGCCTTGGAGTACAACGTCACCGCCGGCAGCCGCGGCCAGCGTCTGGCGCCGATCGCCGCCCGGATCGCCGCCGTCTTCGGCACCGCCGGCGCGGTGATGGTCAACAACAATGCGGCGGCGCTCTTCCTGATGCTCCTCGCCCACGCCCGCGACCGCGAGGTGATCGTCTCCCGCGGGCAGTTGATCGAGATCGGGGGCTCCTTCCGCCTGCCCGACGTCATGTCCGCCGCCGGCGCGACGCTGGTGGAGGTCGGTTGCACCAACCGCACCCATCTCAAGGACTATGCCGCGGCGATCAGTGAACGAACCGCCGCCATTCTCGTCGCCCACCAGTCCAATTTCCGGATCGTCGGTTTCACCACCGAGCCGACGACTGTCGAGCTCGCCGAGCTCGCGCACGCCCACGGTCTGCCGCTCTTTGTCGACCAGGGCTCGGGCGCCCTCCACGATCTCCGCCGCTGGGGCATGCCCCACGAGGAGACGGTGGACGAGATCCTCCGCGCCGGCGCCGATGCGGTGTGCTTCTCGGGCGACAAGCTCCTCGGCGGTCCGCAGGCGGGCCTCATCGTCGGCACGAGCGAGACTGTCGCGCCGCTTGCCCGCCACCCGTTGTATCGGGCGTTGCGCCCCGACAAGACCGCCCTGGTCCTGATGGACGAGGTGCTGGCGGCGCACGCCAGCGGACGCCTGGACGAGATTCCCCTGTACGCCATGCTCGGCGCGTCGCTCGACAGCTTGAAGAAGCGCGCACGAACCATCGGCCGCCGACTGCGATCGGCCGGCGTTCCGGCCCGGGGACGAACCACCCGCGCCGCGCTCGGTGGCGGCACCACGCCGGAAGAGACCATTGCCAGCTACGGGCTGTCTCTGGCGGGGGGGCAGGACCTGGCGGACCGACTGCGGGCGGCTTCTCCCGCGGTGATCGGGAGAATCGAGGAGGGCGAGGTGGTGCTCGACCTGCGCTCGGTCTTCCCCGACCAGGACCGGCAACTTGCGGACGCCGCGATCGAGGCCTACAGCAGCGTGGTCCAGGCGAGCCAGGACGCCGGGGCGTAGAGCCAGAAAATCACGGCCAGGGCGAGAAAGGTCCCAAACGGGAGCGCGGTCTTCGCCGACCCACGCCCTGCAACGATCAGTCCGAGCCCGAACAGCGCACCCACCGATGCCGCGATCACGAGGACGCCCACTACCCCCCGCAGCCCTACCACCGAGCCGATGGCCGCCAGGTATTTGACGTCGCCCCAGCCCATGCCCTCGATGCCGCGCCACAGCTTGTAGATGACGATCACCAGGATGGGAAGGAGGGCGCCGACGGCCGCGCCGAGGACCGAATCCAGCCACCAGGTATAGCCCCCGAATGCCGAACACGCGAGCCCGAGTGCGATCGACGGGTAGGTCAGGGTGTTGGGCAGGATCTGGTGGTCGTAGTCGATCAGACAGAGAGCGAGCGACACCCAGGCGAAGATCAACACCTCGAAGCCGGTCACCGTCAGCCCCCACTTCAGCAGCGCGCCGACCGCCAGAAGCCCGGCCGTGGCCTCGACCAGGGGATAGCGGATCGAGATCGGATTCTTGCAGGTGCGGCAGCGGGCCCGCAGGGCGAGCCACGAGAGAATCGGCAGGTTGTCGAACCAACGGATCGGGGTGCCGCACTTCGGACAGGTCGACGGCGGGTCCTTGACGATCGAGATCTCCAGCGGCAGGCGGTAGATCAACACGTTGAGGAAGCTCCCCCACACCGCCCCGACGACAAAGGCGATGAAGATTACGAGCGGTTCGTGGGTCCAAGGCATCGGTAGAGCTCCTCCTGTTGTCGCACCATGAAATCGCGGTCAAAGGCTTGCAGGCCGTCACGGGCGGCCGCAGACATCCGCGCCCGCTCGTCGGGGTCGTTGAGCAATCGGCACACGAAGTGTGCCAGGGCGCCGACGTCTCCCGCCGGTGCCAGGTAGCCGTTCACCCCGGGAGAGATCACCTCCGGCGTGCCGTCGACCGCCGTCGCCACCACCGGCACCCCCGCCGCAAGAGCCTCCACCACCGAACACGGCAGGCCCTCGTGGACCGAGGTCAAGACCGACACCGTGGTGGTTGCAAGGAGCCCCGGCACGTCGTCCCACCACCCGCAGAACACCATGCGGTCGGCGATGCCCAGCGATCGCGCCAGATCCTCGGCGACGGGGCGCAAGGGCCCGTCGCCGACCATCACGAACCACGCCTCCGGGCACTCGGATGCCACCGCCGCCGCCACCCGCACGAAGTCGAGCGGCGCCTTCTGCGGTTTGAAATTGCCGATCTGGGTGACCAACGGCACCTCGGTCGGGATGCCCAACCTCTCCCGCACCGCGGTTCCGCCGGTGGCCGCGGCAAACGCTGCGAGGTCGATCCCGGCCCGGATCACCGTCGCCCTTTCCTCCGGGAAGAGACCCAGCTCGACGCCGCGCCGGCGATCGTTCTCGGACACGGTCACGAAGTGGTCGGTCCAGCGGGCCAGGGCCTTCTCAACGGTACGGAAGGCGAATCGCATGGGCGGCGGCTGCAGCGGCGTGAAGCCGAAACCGTGAACGGTGTGGACCACTGCCGGCACCTTCTCACGACGAGCCGCCAATCGACCGAGGATGCCGGCCTTGGAAGAGTGGGTGTGGACCACGTCCGGATGAAAGCCACGGATGACCCGGCGCAGGTTCGCGAGGGCACGGAGGTCGGAGACCGGCGCCACCGGGCGCACCAGCGACGGGACCTCGAACAAGCTCAGATCGTCGATGACGGCCGCTTCCGGATCGAGGACATCACCGGGGCCCCACGCCAGCGCGACCTCGAATCGGCTGCGATCGAGCTCTCGTGCGGTGTGGAGCACCACCCGCTGCGCCCCACCCAGTTCGAGCCGGGTGATGACCAGGAGAATTCTGGTGCGTCTCGCGGCCGACTCCATCGCAGAAACTACGCTTCCTTGCCGAGGCTGCGCGCCGCCCGCATGCCGTCGAGGACCGCGTCCTCCATCGCCGAATACTTCCACTCCGCCCACCGCCCGGCCAACATCACCCCGCGCTCGCGCAGGAATCGCCGCAGCAGGGCCACGGCGTCGCGGCGGGGGTGGTCGAAGACAACGTAGGCGGGGTCGAGCACCGTCACCCGCCGCACCTTCACTGCAGAGCGATCGAGGAGCCCGGCGGCCACCACCGCTTTTTCGGTGGCTTCGGCCAACTCGGCCACATCGCCCGCGCCCGGGTCGAGACTCACCTCGATCGAAACCGTGTGGTGACCGGCAGGCGCCAGCGTGCCGTGGTTCGACGGGAACCCGACCCGGTAGAACGGCAGCTCCGGGTCGGGGAAGTACAGCCAGTGCTCGGGGCTCGGGGCATCGCCCTCGACGCCGAGCGCGAGGTTGAGGCAGCGCACCCACCGGAGCGCCGCCCGCGCAGCCTCGACCTCGGCGGGCAGGTTGTCCGCGAGACTGTCGATCAGCGCCGGCAGCGAGATGGTCGAGAGCATCCGCCGCCACGGCAGTCTCTCGCCGTCCGCCAACTCCACCCAGCCCTCGCCGAGATGGACTGCCGGTGACTTCGCGCCCGAGCTCGAGACCCGGTGTGTGCTCGGCCACCAGGTCCGGCAGCAGCCGGATACCGCCGCGGCTGGGATAGCGGAAGACCGCGTTGTAGCCGACAGGGTCCCGGTAGAGCCCGAAGGCCCCGTTGACGACGTCCTCGATCTTCGGTTTGGGGACGTAGCGACCCACCCAGTCGAGGCTCAGTTCTTCCGGCCGGGCTCGATAGAGCTTGCTGTTGTAAGGGAAGAAGAAGTGTTCGCCCAGGCCCTCGCCGAACCGGTTCAAGACCCACTGGCGAAAATCGGTGGGCTCCTCGTCATCGCTCGCCGCCCACGCCTTGACGAAACCGAGCAGGCAGTCGCGCCGCACCTCGGGGGCGAGACCGTTGGTGTTGATCTGCACCGGATACGGGGTCGCCCGGCCGCCGATGACCACCGCCGCCCTTCGCTCGTGAACCGCAAGCTGGTCCCAGATACCGAGTTCGGTCAGATACGCCTGGGTTTCCTCCCTCGCCACGTGCAGGAGGTGGCCGGTGTAGTCGAAGGTGAAGCCGTCGCACTCGATGCTGCGGCAGGCGCCGCCGGCCTCGGCCTCGCGCTCCAGCACCACCGCCGCATCGCCGTTGCGGGCCAGCTGCTCGCCGGCGACAAGCCCGGTGAGACCGCCCCCGATGATCACGACACGATCCATCAACCCTCCATGGGGACCATGGCGAGCCAGGCCAACAGTCCGACCACCACGACCCCCACCACTGCAGTCAAGATCAGAGTCGACGTCGGGTCGAGGACCAGGACCACGAGGCCGAGGGCGCCGAAGATCACCGCCACCGCATAGCTGGCCACCACCGTCCCCGCAGTCCACCCGTCCAGCCGGCGCCGGACCCGCAACGGAAAATGGTCGGGGCTGCCGTAGTAGATCTTCTTTCCCGCCCGCAGACGCAGAACGATCACATACAGGGTGTCGATGATCGGCACCGCGAGGATATACAGCGGCGCCAACCAGCCGAGGGGGTTGTACATCGTGTAGTCCATCACCATCGCCAGCGCGCCCAGAGTGAGACCGACGAACAGGCTGCCGCAGTCTCCCAGGTAGATGACGGCGGGGAAGAAATTCGAGCGCAGAAAGCCGAGCAGGGCGCCGATCAGAGCGACCGTGAAGGCGGCCACGATCCATCGCCCGTTGAGCAGCGCCACCACCAGCAGGAAGGTCGCCGCGATGACGCCGAGCCCGCTCGCCAGCCCGTCCATGATGTCGACCAGATTGAAGGCGTTCGACAACCCCACCAGCCACAAGACAGTCACCAACAAACGCAGCCACAGGGGCATCACCGCGACCTCGATCATGATCCCGGACTTGAGCAGCACGAAGACCGCCACCACCTGGCCGAGGGCCTTCGGCATGGGCGTCAACGCCCCGAAATCATCGATCAGTCCGACGGTCGCGACGATGGTCGAAGCCAGCAACAACGCCAGCAGCTCCTGAGAGAACTCGAAGGTCATCCCGATCGAAAGCAGAAAAGCGCCGAACACCGCCAGGCCGCCGAGATAGGCCACCGGCTCGCGGTGGTTCTTGAGTTTGCCGTCGGGCTGATCGACGACGCCGAAGCGAAGCGCCGCCTCACGCGCCAGGGGCGTTCCCCGGAGGGCGAGAAAGAAGGCGAGGAAAAAACCGAGTATCAGGCGAATGGTCATATGAGTTCGCGCAACCTCCGTCGGGGGTACCGGCTCCTGCTGCGCCACTCGTTCATGACCAGCGGCCATCGCCGTTTGATGTGACCGATGAGTGCAGGGCGCCGCGCTGCCCCCGCCGCCAGCGCAGCCGAGTCCCACATCAAGAGTAGTGGGAGGCGTGGTGCCAGATCAAGGGGGTGGAGGTGCCGGATCAACGTCATCCAGCGATTCGTGAACATACACGCCTCGAGGTGGGCAGGCCTGCGCCACCGCAGAGGACCGCGGCCCGCGGCAGCCCCACCGCCGCGACGGTGGGTCGCAACTGCGTCCGGTACGGTACGTACAACTCGACCGCTGTTGGCCAGCCGCCACCCCAACTCGAGGTCTTCCCAGAAACAAAAAAACTGTTGCGCCCATGGACCGTGTTCATCCGCCATTGCCGCCAGCGCCTTGGTTCGAAAGACCGCCAGCGCGCCACACGCCGCAAGCACCGGCCGCGCCTCGAGCAGATCGGGTGACGGCGGCCGACCGTAGCCGAGGTCCCTGACCTCGAGGTTTGCACTCTTCAGAACCTGGCCGGCGCTGTCGACCGTTTCGCCATCGGTCCGCATCAACAATGGCGCAACCCCGGCAAGCTCGGCATCCGCCCTCGAGGGCTTGCACGCAGCGGGAGAGACAGTCACGACGCACCACAACGTCCGGGTTGAGAAAGGCGAGGTACCGGTACTGGCCCGCGAGCTCGCGAAATCCGCGATTGCATCCACCGGCGAACCCGGTGTTGACGGGCTCTTCCACGACGGCGATCCGGGAATCACCGACCGATCTCGCGATCTCGCGACTGTCGTC
>CAVQSQ010000023.1:0-185923 GCA_963715955.1 Candidatus Sulfomarinibacteraceae bacterium | reverse complement strand
AGCTCGCCCAGACCTTGCCCGCCTCGGTACCGAGGTCACCGTAGTGGAGAACGCCGACAGGTTTCTGCAACGCGAGGACCGGGACGCGGCCGAGATCCTCAAGGCATCGATGAAACGGTAGGCGTGGTCGTTCGGCTCTCCGCCTCGCTCGAACCGGGTGCAGAAGAAGGGCGCGCACAAGGTGTTGCTTCTTCGAACTCCCTCAGGCGAAGAAACCATCACCGTCGATCAGATCCTGATCGGAGTCGGCCGCACACCCAATATCGAGGGGCTCAACCTCGAGGCGGCCGGCGTCGCCTTCGACCGCGACGGGGTTTCCGTCGACGATCATCTCCGCACCACCAACCGGCGGGTCTACGCATCGGGAGACGTCTGCCTGCCCTTCAAATTCACCCACACCGCCGATGCGACCTCGAGGGCGGTCATTCAAAACGCACTCTTTCCGGGACCGAAGAAGCGCCTCAGCAAGCTCGTGGTCCCCTGGTGCACCTACACCGACCCGGAGATCGCCCATGTCGGTCTCTACCCGCACCAGGCGGAGTCGAGGGGCATCGCCGTCGAGAGCTGGGAGGTGGCGATGGACGATGTCGATCGCGCCATCACCGACGGCGAGACGGATGGCTTTCTCAAGGTCCACTGCCGCAAAGGGTTGGATACCATCCTCGGCGCCACCATCGTCGGCCGCCACGCCGGGACCTCGTCGGAGATCACCACGGCGATGGTCGCCGGGATGGGTCTCGGATCGTTTTCGAGCGTCATCCATCCCTACCCGACCCGGGCCGAGATCATCCGCAAGGCGGCAGACGCCTTGGATCACCGCACCCGACTCACACCTCGGGTCCACACATTCATGAAGAGGTGGTTCGCATTCGTTCGCTGACTGACCGATCCTCGATCGTTGAACGAAAAAAGCCGGAGGTTCTACCTCTCACAGAACATTCTGAAGGTGGCCAAGGCCCACCCTACCTCGGGCCCACAAACCGGGCGGGTTCGTCGAGTCGGCGGGATTCGAAATTCAAAATTACCATTTAGAAGCATCGAGGACGGCGGTGACCAGCGCGCTGGAGAACTCGCGGGAGAGATCGTCCATGGCGAGGTTCTGGCGGTCGAAGTAATTGACGGCGTTCAGATGACCCAGTACGACGTGCGCCGTGAGAATGCCTTGTCCTCCCACGAAACCGCGTCGTCTTCGCCGCGCACATCGACCAATTGCACGCCTGCCTGAATACTGATCTGGTATTCGTTGGCGCGGCCCTGATCGTCATACGACACCGGAATGACCGCCAGACCTTGAATCGCGCCGGTCAGGACCACATCGGCCTTGGCCCGCGAGTCCACCAGTCGCAATCGCCCGCGCCGCACCCACTCCAGGGTCAGCGCTTCCATCAGACGCTGATCCATGTCCACCCATTTGGTCTGGTTCTTGAAACTCTCGACATAGAGGTTTTCGATGTGGTCGGACAGAAGGAGGTCGTCCCCACGAGGTGGTAGCCGCACGACGAGAGCGCCAGGGCCGCACAGAGGGCGGCGACGGTGAGAGTCCGGTTCTTCACGAGCGGAACCGTAACACAGCACGGCTTTCCCCGCACAACGCTACTCACCCGGCCCCCTTCCTTGCCGCCTCGCGGAGACGGCGAATCTCCGACATGCGCTCGCCGATCCTCGCTTCCCACCCGTAGGTGGTGGGCTGGTAGAAGCGAGCATCGACCAACTCGTCGGGCAGACACTGGAGGTCGGCCACCGCGCCCTTCTCGTCGTGGGCGTATCGGTAGCCCCGAGGCCATAGCCGGCGTCCTTCATGAGCGCCGTCAGGACGTTGCGGATCGCCAGGGGGATGGCCAGTCCCGGTCGTTGAGCCACCTCCCGTTTGACAGCGCCGTAGGCCGTGTAGAGCGCGTTCGACTTGGCGGCGAGCGCCAGGTAGACCGCCGCCTGTGCGAGAGCCAGCTCGCATGGGCATTCCCATGTGCTCCACCGTCCGCGACACAGCGACTACCTACTCGAGCACCCGGGGATCGGCCATGCCGATGTCTTCCGACGCCATGCGCAACATCCGCCGCACCACGAACTTCGGATCGGCGCCGCCCGCGAGCATGCGCCCCAGCCAGTAGAGGGAGGCGTCGACGTGGAGTTTCGCACCGCCTTGTGGAGGGCGGAAATGAGGTTGTAGTGCTCCTCCCACCCTTGTCGTAGACGGCGACCACCTTCTGGAGCACCCGCTCACCAGGTCGGAGTCGATGACCCCCGCCTTGTCCGAGCGCGAGACCGCGACCGCCAGTTCGAGGTGATTGAGAGCCTGGCGGGCGTCGCCGGCCGCGACCTCGGCGATGAGTTCAAGGGCATCATCTTCGACCTCCGGGAGCGAGCCCACCGAGGCCGCGCTCGGTGTCGGCAAGGGCGTGGCGAAGAAGACCGGCTATCTCGTCCGGCGTGAGCGGGTCGAGGATGTAGACCTTGAGCCTGGACAACAACACCCAGGTTGAGCGGAACGACCAGGTTCTCGGTGGTGGCGCCGACCAACACGATATCGCCCGCCTCGACGTAGGGAAGAAACGCGTCCTGCTGGGCGCGATTGAAACGGTGGATCTCATCGACGAGGAAGAACATCGTCCGGCGGCTTTCGAGACGCCGCCGATCGCGCGCCTCGGCCATGATCGCCCTTCCTCCTTGACCCCTGACAGGACCGCGGAGAAACTCACCATCTCCCGCACCGGCGGCGTCGGCCAACAGCCGGGCGATGGTGGTCTTGCCACTCCCGGTCGGCCCCGAAGACACCCATCGACGGCAGATCGCCGTCGCGCAGGAGGACCCGGATCACGCCTCCTTCGCCGACCAGCGCGGTCTGGCCGACCACCTGGTCGAGGTCTGCCGGCCGCATCCTCTCGGCCAGCGGGGCCGCGGTCGGGTCGTCGGGAAACAGTGTGGCGTCGTTCATTTCAAACGCCCCGTGTGCGGGCGGCGGAGCGTTCGAGCTGCAGCATCCGCCGCAGCGCGCTCTCGACCGTCACGCCGACGGTCACCGCGCCGTCGTAGAAAGCACGCACGCCGTCGCGTTCAGGAGGGCGGCAGCAGCCGTGCGGCTCCGCGGCTGCCCTCTTCAAAGTACGGCACCGCAACCACACCGCCGAACCGGGACCGGTAGCCGTCGAGGAGGCCGGCGTCGGGCAGGCGGCCCTCGCGGGCGAGACGGAGAACACACGGTGGGTGGGCGTGGACGATGGCCTCAACGTCGGGCCGCGAGCGGTAGATCTCGATATGGAGCCGGACCTCCGAGGAGGCTCTCCTCGGGACCTTCCCCGCGACCCAGAGGTACCTCGACCATGTCGGCGCCGGTCAGACGACCGGTGACTCCGCCGGTCGGCGTCACCAGACAGCGCGACATAGATCTCGCTGGCAGAGAGATTGCCCTCGTCGGTCAACGAGTCCGGCAGCCGACAGACGGGCGCCCGCCGCTACCAGTTGGCTGCAGAGATCACCCTTCAGCATGGGCCGAGGCGTCGGTGGTCCGGCGCCGGCATGCCTCGCTGCAGAAGATCAGTTCGCCGCTGGCCAACGCCCGGCCGGCCGGCACGAAGGTGCCGCAGCTGGTGCACTCGACCAGCTCTTCAACGCCGCCCCGGGAACCGTCGGACCACTGCTGCCTGCGGCGCCGTGCTCGGGCGAAAAACGGCTGAAACTGTCTGCGCCGGGGGCCCTTTCGGCCAGACGGCGACCGATCGCGGCGAGGATCCGCCACACCACGAGCAACATGACGACGACGATGAGGATTCGCCTGCATTCGATCACCTCCCGCGGAGAGAGGCCGAGTATACGACAGCGCAGGAATTATAAATTTTGAATTTTGAATTTTGAATTGGCTTTCCGATGCCTCTCCCAGAAAATGCCGCAGTCAAGAGGTCGGATTTCGTTTCAGGCACTCAACTCATGCTTGCCTGAGTGCCGTTGGCCGAAATTCAAAACTAAAAACTCAAAACTCAAAACTCCGTTGGGGTCAGCCGCCGAGGACTTCCGCGCGATCGCGCTGAGATCCGGAATCGCGGGGTTCTGCTCCTTGAGCTGCTGCAGACGGTCGAGCGCCTCGGCCGCCTCGTCGTGTTCGTGCAGATCGAACTGGTCAGCACGACGACCTTGTTGTACCAGGCCTGCCAGTGATCCGGGTTGATGGTGATTGCCCGATCGAGAAGTTCGATGGTCTGCTGAGGCTGCTCGAGGTTTCGAAAGACGACGGCGAGATCGGTGAGCACATCGACGTCGCCGGGCGCGATCGCCAACGAACGCTCATACCAGGTGCGTGCCTCGTTCCACCGACCGGCATCAAAGTAGACGTTGCCCATGGCGGCCATCAGCTTGGGGTCTTCGGGGTTGGCGGTCAAGAGACCCTCGATCTCGCTGACCTGCTGGCGCAGCTGTTGAGTTGCCGCGGCAGTCTGGCCCTCGACCGGTGGATGCCCCTCGGGGAGAGCGTCGGACTGGCCCGCTGCAGGTTGATGCCCAGCCTGACGGCCTTTGCCGGCGGCACCGGTTGGCGCTCTGCAAACACATAACCGAGAGAGTGAGCCCGGCCACGAGACCGAGGACGAGTGTGAACGCGGGATTACCGAACATCTGTCGACTCCTCATGTGGGTCTGACGGGCAGCGCCCGATCGCGAATCGGAACCATAGCACGGACTCACCTGCTTTTCTCACCGGGTCTCGTCCCGAGGACGACGAAACCCGGCGCGAACTGCGCCTTCAGGCTATTCGTCCTCCCGGACCTTGGTTCCGTTCCAGCCCGGCCGACGCGAGACCGCTGGCCAGCTCGGTGGCCTCCCAGTTTCCCTGAAGCCTCAGGTTCCGTCCCTGCCCGATCAACCGGCCGTAGAAGATCGCCGCGAAACCGATCTGCGAGTCGATCCGTTCGAGCCGCACCTTGCCGGCAACCAGCGTGCCGCGGAAGGAGCCCGTGAACCCGCCCGTCAACGAGTAGGTGCCGGTCACCAGGGTCCCCTGTTGTTGGAAATAGGCTGTTCCGTCCTGTCCGGGTTCGACCACCAGGCGCCAGGTGCCGGTGAGCGGGGCCTCCGCCTCTCCGACCTCCACCGCCAGCCGCTCGACCTCGGTGGCCAAGACCGCAAGCATCGTGCGGTGTTCGAGGGCCGCCCTCCGCTCCTGCTGGAAGCTGAAAATGGCCCCGAGAAACTCAGGGATTCGATACGCCGCAGATCCTCGTCCCGCAGCCTGAGGCTGTCCACCGTCTTCGCCCTCACTCTGCGCCCGCATGAGGTTGCCGGACTGCAGTTCGAGCTGCGACCACAGTTCGCGAAGCTGCTGTCTCGCTTCGGCGAGGTCCTCGAGTTGGCCTTCGAGCACGATCTCGCGGATCTTCATCTGCTCGCGCAGGCTGTCGGCGACCTGGGCGTCGCTCGACGACGGTGCCACGATTGTCAACAGGGCGGCCACAAGCATCGCTCTCTTCATGGTGCCTTCCCTTCGAAACGGTTGACGACGGCGGTGCCGACCAGATCGCTCCACACGTTGGTCGCCGTCCGCATCATGTCGAGCACGCGGTCGACGGCGATGATGGTCCCGATGCCTTCGAGGGGCAGACCCACGGCCTGCAGCACGACCACCAACATCACCAGCCCCGCCATCGGGATGCCGGCCGCGCCCACCGACGCCAGCAGCGCCGTTAACAGGACGAGCGCCTGCTGTGCCAGACCGAGTTCGACACCGTACATCTGGGCGATGGTCAGGGCCGCGACCGCTTCATAAAGCGCGGTTCCGTCCATGTTGACGGTCGCTCCCAGCGGCAGGACGAAACTGGTCACCCCTCTCCGGTTTCCCGCCTCCTCCGAGCATTCCATGCTCAGCGGCAGGGTCGCGGAGGACGAGGCTGTTGAAAATGCGGTGGCAACCGCCGGCGCCATGGCCCGCGCATAGGCCACCGGTTGGCGCCCGCCGATGAGATACAGCACGACGGGCAGGGTGACCACTGCGTGGAAGAGAAGACCCAATCCGACCGTCACGAAGTAAAAACGAAGGTCCCAGATGATTCCCGGGCCGCTGCGCGCCACCTCGCGGGCGAGCAGGGCGAAGATCCCCACCGGCGCAAGCTTGACGATGGCCAGGGTGAGGGCCTGAATGATCTCGAGAACACCGTCCACCAAACGGTGTACGGAGTCCACGTTGGGGCCGTTGAGACGGGTGAGGAAGAGCCCGAACAGCAGTGCGAAGACGATGACCGGCAACACGTCCCCCGCCGCCATCGCCGCGACGATGTTGTCCGGCACCATCCGCAGCAGGAAATCCGGCAACGTCGTGGTTGCGGTCGAGAACCCTTCGGGGAGTCCCTCCGAGCTCGCAAAATCGAGATGGACTCCGGGTTGGATGATGTTGACGAGGGTGATCCCGACGGTGATGGCAAGGGTCGTCGACAAGGTGTAATAGACGAGCGTCCGGACTCCGACCCGGCCGACCGACCGCATGTCGCCGAGGCTGGCGATTCCGCTCACCAGTGAGGTGAAGATCAACGGAATGATGATCATCTTCAGAAGCCGCAGAAAAAGATCACCGACGAAGCCGATGCTCTGCGACGCGACCGGCGCAAACCAGCCGAATCCGACCCCTGCCAGAAGAGCGATCAGAACCTGCCAGTGGAGCTTGAAAAACCACGGTTTCGAGTTCGAGTCATTGGTGTCGATGTCGGTCATCTCTCCTCCGAAGATCGCGTCCGCAGAGGATAGCACCGGCGAGGGGGGCACACAAAAGAGAAGCTGTCAGTCGTTAGCCGTTAGCTTTCAGCTTTTAGCTTACAGCTCAGCTTTTTGCAGAAACGCTGTGTGTCGCTGGCGCCATGAGGGTTCGCATGAACCGCAACCACAAAGACACGAAGCCACGAAGGACTTCACCAAGATGATTTTCTTTGTGTTTCTCTTTGTGTCTTTGTGCCTTCGTGGTTGTGACGTCACTCCAGCCTCGGCGACGACGGTCTACGATGTCACGGCACTTGTGAACAAGCGGCTAACGGCTACTCGTCATCCTGTTTGACGACGTTGCCGAGGGCGTTCTCGACCTGCTGTTCGACCTTCTCGACCGGGCTGTCCTCGACCTCCGCAACCTCCATCACGAGCAGCTGGCGGGCGTGGTCGTACATCTTCCGCTCACGAAAGCTCAAGGTCTTGCGGCCGGCGACCTCCGCCAGGCACAGGAGGACATCCACGATCTCGTCGAGATCACCGGTCTTGATACGGTCGAGGTTGGCCCGGTACCGGTCCTTCCAGTCTTCGGAGTTCTCGCCGTAGGCCGCCTTGAGCCGTTTCATGGCTTTCTTGACGAGTTTCTTCTCGGACAGGGGCCGCAGACCGACTCGTTCCGAGTTGGTGACCGGCACCATGACCTTCGATTCCGAGCCCAGGAGGCGGAGGTGATAGCACTTCATCTCGTCGCCGGCGAGGACCTCGTTCGAGATCTCCTCCACCACTGAAACGCCCTGGCTCGGGTAGACCACCTTGTCGCCGACCTTGAAGTTCACGCGCTCCCCTTTCCTGAACGCCCAAGCTTAGCACGGCCGCAAGGAAGGAACAGGGCTCACCGACTACAAAGCGGTCACCTGGTCCTTCCGGCAATGAGGGCACACCAGAGCGCCGGGTCGGACCGGCTCTCCGCAGTGGAGGCAGGCCACCCGGCGGCGATCCACCGTGCGCGAGACGACCACCGCCGTGGCGGCAAACGCGCCGAGCATCAGCATCGACAACGGCGGCGCCAACACCGCAGTCCCGGAGAGAGTCGCCGAAGCGCCGGCCTCGCCGAGGGACGCGAATTTGCCGACCGAGTCGTGGGCGTCCTCCGCGAGGTCGCGGAATGGTCGTCTGACCTGGTTGCGAAGCCAGTGGACTCCGGCCGCCGTGCCGCCGCCGAGCACCCCCGAGGTCCCCAGCTGGACCAGATCCTGGTCAACACTGCCGGTGACCGCGGCAAAGGCGATGAAGCCCGCCACAACCTTCGGCAGGTACGAGATCACGTCCGAAAACCGGCCCAGATCGGGGTGGGCGTCGACCACGATCTCGGCGATCACCAGAACCGCCAGAACGGCCATCACGACCGGATCCGCGATCCAGCCGAATCGCTGTGAGAGCTCGAAGTACGGGGTGTAGCTGAAAGCCCCCAGAGCGAGAATCGGGATGAAGGCCTTGGCGCCGGCACCGGCCGCGATCCCGAACGCCGTCATATAGGTCATGAGCGATTCCATGGTCGACTCCCTCTCAGTATTCGCGCCTCACGACGCCTGCATCTTTCCGGCGATCGCCGCGACCGTCCACCCGAAGAGCACCGCCGCGCCGATCAAAACCAACAGCGCCACCAGCGTCAGCGCCGCGAGGACCACCGGCACCACCCGTTCCCACCGCGAGAGCGGTTGCCCGGATCGCTCTCTCTGCAACGCTGCCAGCGTGGAGACGTGCGCGATGGTGGTCAAAACGACGAACGTGCCCGCCCCGAGCACGATACCGAGGACCGGCACGGTCATCGCACCGTAACCGGGAAGGCCGAACCACAAAAAGGCGAATCGAATCGTCCATCGGTTGAGAAGCCGGCGCACCGGCCCGAACAGCCGTTGCGCATCGCGAACCAGCACCAGCCGCACCACCACGAGATGAACCAGAACCACCAGCGGGATGGCGACGACCGCTCCGACGTGAAGCAACGGCACGAAGACCGCCACCGCTGCAACCGCCGGCGCGCCCCACGCGAGAAGGCGTGCGAAACTTCGAGTCCTGATCGCGTTCTACCTTCTCGAAACGCACCTGCAGAGCTTTCGGTTCGCCTTCGCCGCCCACCAGACGTCCGCAGTGCGGACATTCGGGAGTGCTGCGACGCAGCGGCAGATCTTCGAGACACCATGGGCACGTCTTTTTCACCTGTGAAGTATACGCACGGACGTCTCGAATATTCTCGATCTGCGATCGGCTGCGAAGAGTCTAACGTCAGATACGTTCAGACGTTTAAACGTTGGATGATGAGCCGTGCGGCGCGCTCGACCTCAGCGGTGGTCGTGAAGCGCCCGACCGACAGGCGGATGGTGGCGCGAGCCAGATCCGGCGTCGATGCCCATCGCGTCGAGAACGTGGGAGGCGTGAACGCCGTCCGCGTGGCAGGCCGCCCCCGCCGATGCAGCCACCTCGTCGCCGAGCTCGCGCAACAGGGTCGCGGCCTCGATACCCGGAAACGCCACGCTTGCGGTGTTGGGCAACCTGCTCGCCGAATCTCCGTGCTCCACAACTTCGGCGAATCCGGCCTCGATCAACGCGACGAGCCGGTCCCGGAGGGTGGTCAACCGCGGGGCCTCCGCCTCGACCTCGGACCGGGCGAGTTCGCAGGCGGTCCCCAGCCCAACCGCGAGAAGGACGTTCTCGGTCCCGGCACGGAGCCCGCGCTCGTGGCCGGCACCCCGGATCTGGGGCACGATGCGAACGCCTTCGCGCAGGTAGAGCGCACCGATCCCCTTTGGCGCATACAGCTTGTGTCCGGCAACGGAGAGCATGTCGACGCCGAGGTCGGCCACATCAACCGGGATCTTCCCGACCGCCTGTGCCGCGTCCGTGTGGACGGCGACCCCACGCGCGCGACAGGCCTCCGCCACCTCGCGCACCGGTTGCAGCGTCCCGACCTCGTTGTTGGCCAGCATCAGCGACACCAGGACGGTGTCGTCGCGCAAGGCATCGACGGCTGCCGCGGGATCAACCCGCCCCCGCCGATCAACCCCCACCACGGTCAGCTCGATCCGCCCCTCGGCCTCCAACGCGCGCACGACCTCGAGCACGGCCGGGTGTTCGACCGCCGAGGTGACGACATGGCCGCCCCCCCGCGCCTCGATCACTCCGCGAATCGCCAGATTGTTCGACTCCGAACCACCCGATGTGAAAACGACCTCGCCGGGTCGGCAGCCGAGGCACCCGGCCACCTGTTCGCGGGCGGCCTCCAAAGCCGCCTTCGCCTTGCGGCCCTCGAAGTGGGTCGATGACGGATTGCCGAAACCGCCGGTCAGAAAGGGCCCCATCGCCTCCGCAACTCTCGGATCGATCGGTGTCGTCGCGTTGTAATCCAGGTAGATCAGACTCATGTGGACAGTCTACAGATTCAATTCTCCGCCATGCAGCTTGCGCTGCCTGACGGAGAATTGAAGTTACCTACCGGGCGACCATCGCAACATTCCACATCGTTGCGTCCCGCGGCGGTTGCGGCTACCATGCCGGGGCGGCGCTGTGGTGCGCCGCACACCACACAACACAACCCCGATGGAGGTTTCCCATGGCGAATGGAATTGTCCGCGTCCCGCCGCCGGTCAACGACCCGATCAGATCGTATGCGCCCGGTTCGCCCGAAAAGGCCTCGCTGAAGGCGACGATCGCCGAGATGCTGAGTCAAGAGATCGAAATTCCCCTGATCATCGGCGGCAAGGAAGTGCGCACCGGGAACACCGCCAAGGCGGTGTGTCCCGCACGACCACAAGCACGTTCTGGGCGTCTACCACAAGGCCGGCGAGGCCGAAGTGGAGATGGCCATCGAAGCGGCCGCCAAGGCCTGGAAGGAGTGGTCCGAGACTCCGTGGGAACATCGCGCCGCGGTCATGCTCAAGGCTGCCGAACTGTTGCAGGGCCCGTGGCGCGACCGTCTCAACGCGGCCTGCATGCTCAACCAGTCCAAGAGCGTCTATCAGGCCGAAATCGACGCCGCCTGCGAGTTGGTGGACTTCTGGCGCTTCAACGCCTCCTACGTGCCCTTCATCTACGAACAGCAGCCCGAGTCCGCCCTCGGATACTGGGACCAGGTGGAGTACCGGGCCCTCGAGGGCTTCGTCTTCGCCGTCACGCCCTTCAACTTCGCCTCGATCGCCGGCAACCTGCCGACCGCCCCGGCCCTGATGGGCAACACCGTGCTGTGGAAGCCGGCATCGTCGACGGTCTTCACCGGCTGGCACCTCATGCAGCTCATGGAGGCCGCCGGCTTCCCGCCCGGCGTCATCAACTTCATCCCCGGCTCCGGCGGCCAGGTCGGCAACCCCGTAATGGCCAACCCGAACCTGGCCGGGGTCCACTTCACCGGTTCGACCTCGGTGTTTCACGGCATGTGGAAGACGGTCGGCGACAACATCGCGAATTACCGCACCTACCCCCGCATCGTCGGCGAGACCGGCGGCAAGGACTTCATCTTCGCCCACAGCTCGGCCGACCCCGAGGCTCTCGCCACCGCCATGGTGCGCGGCGCCTTCGAGTACCAGGGCCAGAAGTGCTCGGCCGCCTCGCGCGCCTACATTCCGAACTCGATCTGGCCGAAGGTCAAGGAACTCGCCCTCGGGCAGACCGCCGAGATCACGATGGGGCCGCCCACCGATTTCCGGAACTTCTTCAACGCGGTCATCGACAAGGGTGCCTTTAAAGACATCACGGCCTACATCCAGCACGCCAAAGACTCCTCCGAGGCGGAGATCCTGTGCGGCGGCGAGTGGGACGACTCCGAGGGCTACTACATCCAACCCACCATGGTGCAGACCACCAACCCGCGCTTCAAGCTGATGGAGGAAGAGATCTTCGGACCGGTGCTGACGATCTACGTCTACGACGACAAGGACTTCGACGCCACTCTCGAACTCTGCGACACCACCTCGCCGTATGCCCTCACCGGCGCGATCTTCGCCCACGACCGGGCGACGATCATCACGATGGCGGACCGGCTGCGGCACGCCGCCGGCAACTTCTACATCAACGACAAACCGACCGGCGCGGTGGTCGGCCAACAGCCCTTCGGCGGCTCCCGCGCCTCGGGCACCAACGACAAGGCGGGCTCCTACCTCAATCTCATCCGCTGGACCTCGCAGCGCACCATCAAGGAGAACTTCGTGCCGCCGAAACACTTCGCCTACCCGTTCATGGGAGAGGAGTGAGGAGAATTCTGAATTTTGAGTTTTGAGTTTTGAGTTATTGATTTCTGAATTCGCCCCGCCGATCCGGCGGGGCTTTTTCTTTGCGATCACACCGGAGTGAACCGGGGACGACGGAGACTCTCGCCGTCCTCGCAGACTCTTTGGCTTGTGCAGTCGAATTCCGGAAGCTCGCGACGAGGATAGAATCCAATCGTGGTGATTGACGAAACATCGGCGATCGACCTTGCCGCAAACGCGATATCCGGTGCCGACGCCCTGGTGGTCACCGCCGGGGCCGGCATGGGGGTCGATTCAGGTCTGCCGGATTTCCGCGGCGACGAGGGCTTCTGGCGGGCCTATCCTCCCATCGCCCGGCTCGGCATCTCGTTTTACGACATGGCGAACCCGTTCTGGTTCAAACGGGACCCCGAACTCGCCTGGGGCTTCTACGGCCACCGCCTCAACCTCTACCGCACAACGACGCCGCACGGCGGATTCGAGATCCTCCAGCGCTGGACCGAGACCGGGAGCCGGGGTTCGTTCGTCTTCACCTCGAACGTCGACGGCCAGTTTCAGAAGGCGGGATTCGACGACCTCGCCACCGTTGAATGCCACGGTTCCCTCAGCCACCTGCAATGTACGAAACCCTGCCGGCAAGACATCTGGGACGGCCACGAACTTCACATCGACGTCGATGACGGGACGATGCGCGCCACTTCGCCGCTGCCGACCTGTCCGGCGTGCGGCGCCCTCGCGCGGCCCAACGTCCTCATGTTCAACGACTGGAACTGGCTGCCCCACCGGATGTCGGAGCAGGAGCGCCGCTTCGCCCACTGGCTGGAAACCGTGCGCGGGGCACGCCTCGCGATCGTCGAGATCGGCGCCGGTTCGGCGGTGCCGACCGTACGTTTCACGTCCGAGAGGTTGGCCTCCCGACCCGAGACGACCCTGATCCGGATCAACCCCCGCGAACCGCAGGTTCCGCCTGGCCACTTCGGCATCCCGCTTGGCGCCCTCGAGGCGCTCCAGGCGATCGACCGCCATCTCGCGCGATAAGTCCTTTTCCCTTTCGGACGGGCGTTGTCACCGCCCGTCCGAAAAGAAAAGGTATGATGCCGCAGCGGAGGACTGACATGGCGACAATCTGGATGCTGCGCGGGGATCACCAGGCCCCGGGATGGAATGAACTTCGGAAAGCCTACGAAGAGGAAAAGGTCGAGATCATCCACCTCGATGCCAAGGTGTGGGCGATCATCGATGCGGAGGAGGAGCCCACCGGGTACCAGGGTCTGACTGCGTCGCGGCCTGCGGACGGGATGTACATCGACCCCAACGGAACGCCGCTCTATCTGGTGGGCGGTAGCGTCGTGACCTCCGCCGAGGAGGTGATCGACGGTCTCGGGCAGGAGGCCAGAGAAATGATGGAAAAGGTCGGAGACGCCGGCACCGCGCTGGAGCGGCTCCGAAGGGTCTACTGAGGAGATTTCCATGTACCGACGACGGCTGAGTGCGGTGTGTTTTTGCGCCCTCCTGGCGTTGGCGACTGCGGTCTCGGCGCAGGAAGCAGACTGGCGACTCGGCGGGCGCGCACTCTACATGACCGGCGGCACCGCCAGCCCCGAAGTGGGAGACACCGGCGCCAGCCTGCAGCTGGGCGCCGGCGGCGGGCTCGAGTTCGACGCCGTCGCCAGATTCTCCGAGATGTTCGCCGCGGAATTCACGGTCGGTGTCACGTTACAGGGCCTCGATGTCGTAGGGACTGAAACGTGTTGTGGAACGACTCGACGGCGGTTGGGTGTGGCTCTTTCCCGTCACCGCGGTGGCGCAGTTCCATATTCCCGTCTACGGCAAGTGGGACCCCTATCTCGGGCTGGGTGTCGCATGGACATTTCCTGTGGACGACCTTTCGAGTGAAATCAAAGACGAAGGGGTCCAGGAGATCGACTTCAAGGGCACCGTGGGGCTCGCCGCCCAGGGCGGCGTCAACTACTCCCTCGACAACCGCTGGTACGCCAATTTCGACGTCCGCTACCTCGGAGTGAGCCTCGAAGCAACGGTGACGACGGCTGACGGGGAACTCGAACCTGTGGACCTCGACATCGAACCGTGGGTCGTCGGCTTCGGGTTCGGATACCGCTTCTAAACGTTAGAACGTTGGAACGTTATTGAGCTACCGGCTCGTCGGCGAAGTCGGCGGGGTCGAACCCATCTCCTGCCGGGACCTTCTTCATCTGCTCGCGAACCATCTCCATGTGCTCGACCTCTTCCTGTCGGAGCTCGGAGAACAGTTCGCGGACCTCGGCGTCCGTCACTTCGGTCAGTGCGCCGTCGAAGAACTCGAAGGCCTTCCGCTCCGCCGCCATCGCCACCTCGAGTGCCTCCTGGAGCGTCATGAAAGTCCGGGTGGCGTCGTAACCGGGAGCTTCGACGTCCCACAGGAGCGAACGATCAACCGAAGAAGGCTCGTCTCCGAACAGCTCGCGCCGCTTTTCCTGGAGTTCTTCGCCGTGCTTCGCTTCACAGGTCACCATGAATCGAAAGAACTGCGCGGCATCGCCGGTATTGTGGACATCGAGGTTTTCGGCCAGTTCCCGATAACGGTCCATGGCCTCTTCCTCGATCAAGATCCCGAGGTCCAACGCGTCCTTGAGAGAGAGCTCTGCAAAATCAATATCTGCGCTCATACAGTCACCAACTCCCGTTTTCGTTGCTCATATTCCGTATTGCTGCCCGGCTGAATTTCCGAGTATCCCCGCGATCGGACGACGGGCGGCCCGATCGGCCCCGGCACCTGCTCAGCGCAGGATCACCCCGCGTTCCGAACTCTCGATGAAATCCAGGACATGGACCACGTCCTCGAAATCGCCGAGCTCTTCTCGGGCCTTTTCGACGGCCTGAGAGGTGTTCAGTTTCGAGCTGTTCAACAACCGCCACAGGCTCCTCAAGGCCTTGCGGCGGTCGTCGGAAAAACCCTTGCGCTCGAGACCGATCGTGTTCGGTCCATAACACTTGGACGGCCGGTTCCCGACCGTGCTCATATAGGGCAGACAGTCCTTGTTGGCGCCGGTATAGGCGCCGAGAAAGGCGTACTTGCCAACGCGGGTGAACTGGTGCACCGCCGAAAATGCCCCGACGGTTGCAAAATCGTTGACTTCGACGTGGCCGGCCAGGGTCGCGTTGTTGGCAAAGATCGTGTTCGACCCGACGATGCAATCGTGCGCAACGTGGGCATAGGCCATGTACAGGCCACTGTCACCGATCCGTGTAACACCGCCGCCTCCGGGGGTTCCCCGGTGGACAGTGACAAACTCGCGGAACCAGTTGTCGTGACCGATTTCGAGCCGCGTTGCCTCACCCCTGTACTTGAGATCCTGAGGCGGCGCTCCGATCGAACAGTGGCTCTCGAACCGGTTTCGCTCGCCGACGCTGGTACCGGTGCCGAAGCGGCAGAAGGGCCCGATTTCGCAATCGGCACCGATCCGGACACCGGCCTCGACGACAGTGTAGGGGCCGACGGTCGTTCCGTCCGAGACTTCGGCTGAAGGATCGACGAGAGCGGTTGGATGGATACGTTCTGTCATGTACGGTCTCCCAGAGCGGACATCATGTCGGCCTCGCAGACGACGTCCCCA
This sequence comes from Candidatus Sulfomarinibacteraceae bacterium, assembly GCA_963715955.1. Classification (GTDB taxonomy): domain Bacteria; phylum Acidobacteriota; class Thermoanaerobaculia; order Thermoanaerobaculales; family Sulfomarinibacteraceae; genus Sulfomarinibacter. Next base: position 170,394 of record CAVQSQ010000023.1, on the reverse strand, counting down.
CCGACCAGGGCGCGGCCGTGGATCTTGGCAAATGTCTTTCGTTTCGCCACCAATTCGACCTCGAAGATCAGCTGATCGCCGGGTACGACGGGTTTTCGGAAACGGCAGTTGTCGATGCCGGTAAAGAAGAACAGCTTGTTTTCGCGGTCCTCGATCTGGCTGAACAAGAGAAATCCACCCGCCTGGGCCATGGCCTCGACGATCAGAACGCCCGGCATCACCGGGAATTCAGGAAAGTGACCGAGAAAGTGCGGCTCGTTGATCGTCACGTTCTTGACCGCTCGGATCGAGTTCTCGGTCATCTCCAGCACGCGGTCGATGAGGAGGAACGGATAGCGGTGCGGCATGACAGCGAGGATTTCGCCGATGTCCTTCATGAGTCTGCGTCCTCCATGTCCTCGACACGAGCCTCCAGCTGTTTGACCCTGTCGCGCAGATTGTCCAGGCGCCTCAGATTGGCGTTGGCCTTCAACCACTCCCGATGAGGGCGGGCGGGATTGCCAGCCACCGTGACCCCATCGGGAACGTCTCTGAAGACCGCGGCACGCGCAGCCGCAACGACGCCACTACCGATTCTGAGGTGGCCCGCAGCCCCTGCCTGACCGGCAAAGACCGTATGGTGGCCGATCTCGGTCGAACCCGAAATGCCGACCTGCGCCACCAACAGACAGTGCTCGCCGACCTTGACGTTGTGAGCGATCTGCACCAGATTGTCGACCTTCGTGCCGCGGCCGATCCGGGTTTCGCCGAGGGCGGCACGATCGACACAGACGTTGGCGCCGAGCTCGACGTCGTCCTCGAGAACCGCGATTCCTACCTGAGGAACCTTGTGATGAACGCCGTCGACGGTCGCAAACCCGAACCCGTCCGACCCGATGACCGTGCCGGCCTGAATGGTGCAACGTTCCCCGATCCGACAGCGATCCTCGATCACCACGCGCGGGTGCAGCAGACATCCGGCGCCGATCTCCACTCCACGCCCTATCACGCACCCTGCGCCGACGATCGTCTTGCCGCCGATGCGAGCGCCGGCGGCGACCGAGCACAACGGCCCGATACTCACCCCCGCTCCGATCTCGACATCGTCAGCGACCACGGCTGATGGGTGAACTCCGGTCTCGGGTCTCTCCGCCGGGTAAAAGACCTCGAGCGCTCGCGCCAGCGCGAGATACGGTTCTCGACACACCAGCAGATTCCGCCCCGGAAGGAGCTCGGCGTCGGCGATCAGGACCGCCCCGGCCCGCGAGGACCGGGCACTCTCGACATATTTCGAGTTGTGGAGAAAGCTCAGGTCCTCCGCCCCGGCGTCGTCGAGGGCCCGAACTGCGCCCACCACGTGGCCGCCGTCGCCCACCACCTCGGCGCCGAGGCGTTCTGCGAGCTCTGCGAGGCTGAAGCGCCGACTCACTGAGCGGTGTTGAAGCGCCGGATTACCTCGTCGGTGATGTCAACCGTCTCGTCGGCGTACACCAGACCGGACTGGAACTTGTTGAAGATCAACGTGAAGCTCTGTTCCTGGCCGATCTGGTTGATGATCGGGAGGATGCGTTCCTCGAGACCGCCGAGCTCGCGCCTTTGCGCCTCCTGGACCTCTCGTTGGGCGTCATCCTGGAAACGACGGATGGCGATCTGCTTGTCCTCGATCTCCTTGCTCATCTCCGCCTGCCGGGCCTCGGAGACCGTGAACCGCTGCTTGTTGAACTGTTCCTGCAGCGCTGCAAACTCCTTCTGGAGATTCTGGCCCTGCTGCGATTTGGCGTCGGTGAGGCCCTTGAGCCGCTGCATGACCTCTTTGCCGGGGTCCGACTCCGTCACCACCCGCTGCACGTCGATCACCGCGATCTTGTTCTGGGCTGCGGCCGGCAACGCCACCGCGGCCACCACAACGGCCATGAGCACTCCACGAATCACTGAACGGGTCATCTGTCTGTCCTCCTGTTGTCTTTAGAATGTCGTACCGATCGAGAACTGGAAATCGCTGTCCGATTCCCCCGGATACGGGTCGAGATTGTAGCCGTAAATGAATCGAATGGGAGCCTGGAAGATCGGCAGGAAAATCCTCATTTCGACGCCTGCGGTTCTCCTCCACAAAGAAAAATCCCAACCCTGCTCCTCGTGATAGGTATTGCCCATGTCCGCGAACAAAACCAATTTGACGGGGCCGCCGATGCGGTACTGGTACTCGAGGTTGACCTGCCAGTAACGATCGCCGCCCTCACGGGAGCCTCCCGGAGTCAAGAAATACTCTCCCTCTTCAGTTCGCGGCAGCACCGAATAATAGGGCAGCCCGCGCAACGAGCGATCACCGCCGAGGCGATAGCGCTCGTAAACCGGAATACCGGAGTCTTCTCCGGTCAGAAACTGTCCACCCTCGGCGTGGTAGGCCAACGTGACCTTCTTGCCCCACGGGATGAACTTCGTGAAGCCGATCTCCGGCCGCACGTAGTCGAAATCCCCGCCGAGAATCCAACCGGCAAACCGCACCCGACCGTAGAACGCCGATCCCCGGCTGGGATCGAACGGGTCGTCCCTGGTGTCCCGGTTGTAACCCGGGGTGAATGAGTGGGTCGCCCCGGAGTAGACCTCATAGGCACGCTCGTAGGTAACGCCGTCGATCGGCGGAATGTCCTGCGGCCGGTCGTGACCTGATGTCGGTGTTCCAGACGCTGCCGGAGTTGGTGATCAGAAATCTCGAATAGTCGTCTTGAAATGCCAGCAGCCCGGATATCGACGCCCAGGGCGACACCCCGAGTCCGGTCGAAATGGTGAAACCGGTGGTCTCTCTCTCGTAGCTCGAGAACCCGATCTGCTGCACATCGATGGCGGACTTGAAGACCGATGCACCGAGAAGGATGCGGCGGTCGAGGAAGTAGGGCTCGGTATAGCTCAAGGAGTAGAGGTCCGATCGTGCACCGAACTGGAGCGACACCCCGATCGAGTTGCCGCGGCCGAGGAAATTGCGGGTGTTGAACTGCCCCTGGACGAAGAAGCCGTCGAGTTCCGAATAACCGGCGCCGAACTGGACGTCGTTCCGCCCGACCTCGTTGCCTTTGATCTTGACGTTGACCTTCTTGTTGTCGTCGTCGAAATCGAACTCGAGGGGCTCCTCCTCGAGCTTCCAGTAGCCGAGAGCGTTGACCTTGAACACCGAGGACCGGAACAGGCCCATGTTCATGTACTGCCCTTCGGCAATCCGGAACTCGCGCCGCAGCACCTTGTCGCGGGTCGTGGTGTTGCCCACGAACTCGAGCCGCCCGAGCCTGAACCGATCGCCCTCGAACACGTCGACGGTCACGTCGACGATGTGTTCCTCGCCCTCGCGCCGCTGCCACGTCTCGCCGGCGTAGGCGTAGACGTACCCGGTGTTCTGATAGCCCTCCTGCACCTTTTCGATGCCGTCGGAGATGACCTTGCGGTTGTAGGTTTCTCCAGGCCTGACGTCGAAGATCAACATCAGACCCTCGGTCTTGAAGACCTCGGCCCCCGTGATCTCGAATGTGCCGAGCGTGTAGGGGGGGCCCTCCTCCACCGGGATGGTGATCTCCATCCGGTAGTCCATCTTCTTCAAGGTCTCCGCATCCGGTTTCTTGGCGACCAGGTTGAGCACCGGTTCGCCGACCTTGACATCGATATAGCCGTTGTTCTGGTAGAAGGTGCGGAGGAGGTCGCGGTCCGCGTCCCACGACTCCTTGGTATAGATGATCTTGTCGCCAAACATGTAGCGCACACCTTTTTGTTTGGTGTCCTTCATCACTCCGCGCAGCTTCGAGTCAGCAAAAACATCGTTTCCGACGAATTCGATCTTTTTGATCTTGATCTTGGCGCCCTCGTCGATGGTGTAGACGACTTCCCGTTTGTTCTTACCAATCGTGTCGACGCGAAAATCGATTTCAGCGGAACGAAAGCCGTCGGCGTCGTAGACCTCTTTGACGGCATTCTCGATCCGCGACAACTGCGCCATTTTCAACGGCACGTTGCGCGGCACTTCAACGCCCCGCTCGTCGAGCTTGTCCTTGAGGTCCGAGGTCTTGATCTTCTTGTTGCCCTCGAAGGTCACCGAGGTGACGAACGGCCTTTCCTGGACGACGACATACAAGGTTACCGTCCCGTCGCCGTGATCCTGGACCTCGACCACCACATCTTCGAACAAACCGGAATCCCACAGGCGCCGGTAACCGTCGATGATGAAGTCGAGCTCCAGAGGGTCCTCGGGCTCGAGCCCGAGGTAATAGGACACGGTGTCGACGGTGAGGGTCACGCCACCCTCGACGACGATGTCTCGAATGACGATCTCCTCCTGCGCAGCGACCGTGCCGGCAATCAGCGCGACCATGCACAGGAGCCCGACCCTCCGCATCAACTGACGTCCTGTCCGTGGGTCACAGTGTCTTTGTTCCAGCTTTTCACGACGGGCCGACCTCCCTCGACAATCATCCGCAATTCAAAATCTTCTTCGTCTCTGTTCACAATGAGAAAATCTGCCACCGCGTCCTCGACCCAGAGCTTGACGAGCCGGCGCAGCGGCCGTGCGCCTGCCTGCGGGTCGATCCCGCACTTGTCGAAGAGCCACCGAGCAACATCGGAGGCAAACTCAATAGTCACGTTCTTGCTCCGCAGAATCTCGGCGGTCTCGTCCAACAGGAGTTGAGCCACCTCGAGCATGCTCTCCTCGTCGAGGGCCCCGAATACGATGACCTCGTCCAACCGGTTGACGAACTCCGGCGGGAAGTGGCGCCGCATCTCGCGATCCACGAGGTCCCGGACCTGGGAGGCATCGACTCCGTGGCGGTCGCTGCCGAAACCTACACCGTCTCCGTCCGCCATCTCCCGGCTGCCGAGATTCGACGTCATGATGATCAGGGTGTTGGTGAAATCGATGACGTTGCCGTAATTGTCGGTCAAACGCCCGTCCTCGAGCACCTGCAACAGCAGGTTGTAAATGTCGGGGTGTGCCTTTTCGATCTCGTCGAGCAGCACTACCGAGTAGGGGTTGCGCCGGACCTGTTCGGAAAGCTGTCCGCCCTCCTCGAACCCCACGTAGCCCGGGGGCGATCCGATCAGCCGCGAAACGGTGTGTTTTTCCATGTATTCGGACATGTCGAAGCGGACCAGCCGTCGATTGTCCTGAAACAGAAAGCCCGCCAACTGCCGCGCCACCTCGGTCTTGCCGACACCGGACGGGCCGAGGAAGATGAACGACCCGATCGGCCGGTTGGGATTGGTGACCCCGAGACGGCTGCGGCGGATCGCTCGGGCGACCGCCGCGATGGCGTCATCCTGCCCCACCACCCTCAGCCTGAGAATCTCCTCCATCCGACGCAGACGGTCGGCCTCGTCTTCGCCGATCGAGGTGACCGGGATCCCGGTCCAGGAAGCAACCACCTCCTCGACATCGCTGCGGCTCACGACCACCTTCTCAGGCGGCACTTCGGCGTGGGTCTTTTCGAGCATTTCGAGCTCCTCGCGGAGCCGCAGTTCTTCCTCGCGGAGGTCGACGGCCAGCTCGAAGTCCTTGCGCGAGATGGCGTCCTTCATCCGAGCAACGACACCGCTGATCTCGTGTTGAACGCCGCGAAGCGACGAGGTCGTCGCGACCTGGCGGAGCTTGACCCTCGCCCCCGCCTCGTCGAGAACGTCGATGGCCTTGTCGGGAAATGCGCGGTCGGTGATGTAGCGCCCGGCGTGGCTGACCGCTGCCTTGATGGCGTTGTCGGAGTAGCGGACTCCGTGGAAATCCTCGTAGCGGCTGCGCACGCCCTCGAGGATCGTGATCGTCTCCTCATCACTCGGCTGCCGGATGGTGACGGCCTGAAACCGCCGCGACAGGGCGCGGTCCTTTTCGACGTACTTACGGTACTCGCGGACCGTGGTCGCCCCGATACAAGTGATCTCCCCGCGAGAGAGCGCCGGTTTGATGATGTTGGCGGCGTCGAGCGAGCCCTCTGCCGAACCGGTGCCGATCAACGAATGGATCTCGTCGATGAAGATGATGATCTCCGGGTGTTCGTGGAGCTCTTTGAGAAAGCCCTTCAAGCGCTCTTCGAACTGGCCGCGATATTTCGTGCCCGCCACCAACAGCGACAGATCGAGGGCCAGAATCCGGCGATCGGAGAGGTGGACCGGCACCGATCCGTCGATGATCCTGGTGGCCAGGCCCTCGACGATGGCGGTCTTCCCGACGCCCGACTCACCCAGCAGAAGCGGGTTGTTCTTGGTCCGCCGGCTGAGGATCTGCACCATGCGCTCGACTTCCTGCTCGCGGCCGATCAAGGGGTCGAACCCGCCCTCGGCCGCAATCGTCGTCAGGTCACGGGAGTACTCGACAATATTGGGCGTCGCCTGCGCCGTCGCCTCGGCCTCCAGTTCACGACCCCGCCGAATCACCTCCTCGCGGAGTTGAAACAGCTCGAGGCCGCGACCCGTCAAATACTGGGCGGCTGTCGATTCTTCGACCCGCAACAAGCCCAGGACCAGGTGCTCGGAGCCGACGTTGGGATGGTTCATGCTCTCTGCTTCGTGCACCGCGTAGGCGAGGGCCTTCTTGGTCTCTTCGGCGAGCGGCAGATCGGGCGATGTGCTCACCCGCTCGATACTCATGCGTTCGCCCAACAACTCGTCCCTGAGTTCCCGCGCATCCACGCCCTTGCCGCCGAGCAGCTCGCCGAACACCGGGTCCGCCTCGCGAAGCATTCCGAGCAGCACGTGTTGGGTCGCGATCGACCGACTGCTCGAGCGGCTCGCTTCGTAGCGGGCAAAGAAAAGGCTGCGCCTTACGTGTTCGTTGAAACGTTCAAACATGTGCGAAATATTCGCCCGCAGGCGCGAGGCGGAACACACCGTCGCACATGCGGGCCATCTCTTCGTCGTGGGTCACTATAATTGATGTCAATCCGGCCTTCAAATGCAGATCGCGCACCAGATCGAACACGTGCTCCGAGTTCTTGCGGTCCAGGTTTCCCGTCGGCTCGTCTGCCAGCAGCAGCCGCGGCTTCATGGCCAGCGCCCGGGCCACCGCGACCCGCTGCTGTTCTCCGCCCGACAGCTGATCGGGGAAGTGGTGTGCGCGATCTGCCAGGGACACGGCGTCGAGGAGCTCTCGCGCCCTCCCCCGCGCAGTCGAAGCCGCCTCACCGGCGATACGGAGAGGCAGCGCGATGTTGTCCAGGGCGTCCAGTTCGTCGAGCAGATAGTGGTGCTGGAAAACAAAACCGATCATCCGGTTGCGCATGTGCGCCCGTTGCTCGCCATCGAGACCGTCGACCTCAATACCGTCGAGAAGGAACCGTCCCTCATCCGGGCGGTCGAGGAGCCCGATCAGGTGCAGCAAAGTGCTTTTCCCGACCCCCGACGGACCGACGATCGCCAACAGCTGCCCCTCGGCGATCGAAAAGTCGAGCTCCCTCAGGACCTCCACCCGCGTGGTTCCGGCGCCGAAGCCCTTGCCGACGCCGGCCATATCGACGAGGGTGCGGCCTTCACTCATACCGCAACCCTTCCGCCGGGTCGCGCCGGGCGATCAGCCGCGACGGGAACCACGAGGCGGCGGTCGCCAGAAGCAGGGCAATCGCCATCACCAGGGCCACCATCGCGGGATCGACTTGAAAAGGAACGGAGGAGGTCGAGAAAACGCCGCGCGGCAAAGGGAGCGCACCGGTGCGGTCGAGAACCAACGCCGTCGCAACCCCGAGCGCGGCGCCAACGACGGAGCCGACCATCCCGATGCCCACGCCGAGCATCAGAAAGAGGCGCCGCAACGCGCGTGGGGGCAGGCCGATTCCCGCCAGCACCGCGAGATCGATCCGCTTCTCCGCTGCCACCATCGCCACGTTGCACAGCAGATTGAGGGCGGCGACCACCAACATCAAACCAACGGCGAGAAAGATCATCACCCGTTCGAGGGCGAGCGCGAGCAGCAGCGGCCGGTGCAGGTCCTCGAGACCCGACACGCTGATCGGTTGATCCGTTTCGGCAAGGGCGCGGCGAACCCGCTCTCCGAGCCCCCACGGATCGACGGCATCCCGCAGTTCGATCGCCTCCACCACGTCACCGCCCCACAGAAGCTGTTGCGCGGCTTCAAGAGGCAACACCACCGTACCCGACTCGTCGCCGGGTTCGGGGGCCCTGACATCGGCGATCTCGGCCATCCTGCGGACCGGCAGGGGGCCCATCGGGGTCAAACGCTGTCTGGGAGATATCACCTGGATCTGGTCGCCGACGCCGATGCCGAGACGGGCGGCCAGAATCCGGTCGACCTCCACGTCGAACGCGTCAGACCGGCCGACGACGGATGCCGGAACGGCATCCGACTGTGTCGAAACCAGGCACGTACCGCGGACAACCTGCACCATTTCCACTTGCGGCAATTCTCGTTGCAAGACCGACGCCAACTCCTCCGGGTCCTGCAGGCGGCGACCCACAGCGGAAGCCACTCGACCGTGGCTGGCCTTGGCGACGATCTCCCCGCGGATGGCCGACTGAAAACCCTCGAGCAGGGAGAGGGTGACCACCAGCGCGAGCACTCCAAGACCCAGCCCTACCATTGAGATCAGGGTCACCGTCGCCACGTGGGTCCGGCGCCGGAGGCCGATCAGATAGCGACGGGCGAGGTGGATCTCAGCCGACAACTGAGCCGTCCGGTGATCCGAGGAATCGGACATCTGTCCCGCCGGGCGTCCACACTCCCGCTGCGGTTCGCGCACAGGATGTCAGGCGGAAGATCGTCATTTCAGTCCCTGGGACGCAACAGCGGGAAGAGGATGGCATCACGGATCGACTGCTGGTTGGTCAGCAGCATGACCAGACGGTCGATGCCGATTCCCTCGCCGCCGGTGGGGGGCATCCCGTGCTCCATCGCCAGCACGTAGTCCTCGTCGACGTCCCCGCCCTGGGCGGCGGCCTGGTCCTCGAGGCGGCGCCGCTGCTCATCGGGGTCGTTGAGCTCGGTAAAGGCGTTGGCAAGCTCCATGCCGCCGACGAACAGCTCGAAGCGCTCCACCGTGTTCGGGTCGCCGGGGCAGGACTTGGCGAACGGCGAAATATCTCGCGGAAAGTCCATGATGAAGGTCGGATTGATCATCAGAGGTTCGGCGGTCATCTCATAGAGCTCCGCCAGCAGACTCCCATCCGACCGTTCGTCGATCCGCTGCACATCGAGGGCGCGCGCGGCCGCTTCCATCCGCGACCTGTCCTCGAGGTCCTCCGGCGTCAGATCGGAGTGTTCGAGAATGGCTTCACGCATGGTCAGTCGGCGCCACGGCCGGCGAAAATCGACTGTGTGTTCGCCCCACTGCAATTCGAGCGTGCCGACCGCATCTTCGGCCACCGCAGTCAGAAGCTCTTCGGTGAAATCCATCATCAGTTCGTAGTCGGCATAGGCCCGGTAGAACTCGAGCATCGTGAATTCGGGGTTGTGCCGCGTCGAGATGCCCTCGTTGCGGAAGTTCCGGTTGAGCTCGAAGACTCTCTCGAAACCACCGACGAGCAGCCGTTTGAGGTACAGCTCCGGAGCGATTCTCAGATAGAGATCGAGATCGAGGGTGTTGTGGTGGGTCTTGAACGGCCGCGCCGCAGCGCCCCCGGGGATGGGCTGCATCATCGGCGTTTCGACCTCCATGAAGCCGGCCGCTTCGAGGTGACGGCGCAGGGACGACACGACCTTCGATCGCACCTCGAAGACCTCCCGCGCCTCCGGGTTTGCGAGCAGGTCCAGGTACCGCTGGCGAGCCCTCGCCTCGCGATCGGCGAGGCCGTGGTATTTCTCCGGCAATGGCCGCAGGGCCTTGGCGAGGACGGTCAGATCCTTCACCGCCACGCTGAGCTCTCCGGCGCGGGTGCGGAACACCCTCCCTTCCACGCCGAGAAAATCCCCCAGATCGAGGAGTTCGAAGGTCTGCCACGCGGTGTCGTCGAGGTCGTTCTTCCGAACATAGAGCTGCATCTGTCCGGCGCCGTCGCTGAGATCGGCGAACGAGACCTTGCCGTGGCCGCGAATCGCCCGTACCCGTCCGGCAAGCCGCACCTGCGGCTGTTCGGCCTCGAGCTCTTCGGTGGTCTTTTCCTCGAACCGCCCGCGAGCTTGACTCACCGACTCGTCGACCCGGTACCGACGCGGAAACACTTCCAAACCGAGATCGACCATGGCGTCCAGCTTTGCCCGGCGATTGGCCAGAAGCTGTTCGAGCGGTTGTTGGCTTTCGTCGTTCTTCTCCACGCGTCCTCCAGCCGTTCAATGCGGCGCGTGATTTTAACATGGCCCCTGCCGGTCGCGAGTGGCAGAGAGTTTGTTTTTTCAGTGGTTTAGCGTTTCTTCGCCCGAGATCGACGCTTTGCCGGCTCGGCGCCGCTCCTCGACTTTCCCTCCGAGCGGGGAGGGAGGCGAGGTTTGGCCTTTTTCGCCGGTTTGGTCGCTCTTCTCAGAGCGGCGATCTCGTTTTCGCTCAGAGTGCGGAATTCTCCCGGTTTGAGGGTCGTGTCGCGCAGTGGGCCGATCGCGGTTCGCCGGAGCCTCTGGACGTGGTGTCCGGCTCTGAAAAACAGCTCGCGAACCTCGTGGGTCCTGCCCTCGGTGACCTCGATCCGCCACCAGGTCGTCGCGCCGCCTCGGCCCTGTTTCTCGCGTTGCGCCAACCGCGGTTTGACGTGGCGACCATCGACGGTGGTGCCGGCCATCAATTTATCGTACTCAGACCTCGTGAGATCGCCGCGGATCTTGACCAGGTACTCGCGCACGATACCGTGCCGCGGGTGGGCGACGCGGGCGGCGAGATCACCGTCGTTGGTCAGCAGCAGCAGCCCTTCCGAGTGGTAGTCCAACCGTCCGACCGGGTACACCCGCTCGCGGACCACGGGACGCATCAGATCGAGCACCGTCTTGCGCCCCTCCGGATCGTCGCACGTGGTCATGACCTCACGGGGCTTGTACATCAGGAAGTAGCGAGCGACCTCCGGCGATTTGAGGCTCTTGCCGTCGACCTTGATGTGGACCTTCGACCACTCGACCTTCTCGCCGGGTTCGGCCACCCGCCCGTCGACTCGGACCCGCCCGTCCGCGATCAACCGGTCAGCGTCGCGACGCGAGCACAGCCCGCTGCGCGCGATGATCTTCTGCAGTCTTTCTTCGGCCATGTTTCATTCCCTCTCGTTTCGGGATCTTCCGCCTCGCGGCGGGGTCGCGCATTGTAGCACTAGGGCTTGAGGCATGAGGCATGAGGCAGTGAGGCAGTGAGGCAGTGAGGCAGTGAGGCAGTGAGGCAGAATTCAAGTAGGCCCGCGGCCTCATTGCCCCATTGCCAGGTCGCGAAGCGACCGACCACTGCCTCAGTGCCCCATTGCCGGCCGCGGGGCGGCCGGTCAAACGGAATTCCGAATTCCGAATTCCGAATTCCCAATTCCTCATTCCTCATTCCTCATTCGCTGGGGTATGCTGTCTGCGCCATGCCCCGACTCAGAATGTCTGCACTCGAGCGCGACTTGCTGTTGCGTGGGGTGTGGGAAGGGCTCGGGACACCCGAGTGCCTGGTCACGGGCGGATACGTCCGTGATCGGCTGCTGGGGCGGGAGACCGTCGATCTCGATCTCGTCCTCCCGGGCGATCTCGAGGGCGCCAGGGGCCCCGCACGGCGACTCGCAGCCCGGCTCGACGGCTCCGCACACGTCCTCGGGCGCGACGACAAGCGGGTGTGGCGGATCGAGACCCCGGCACTCAAGGTCGAACTGTGGCCCCTCGGCAAACTCGATCTCGAATGCGACATCCACCGCCGCGACTTCGCCGTCAACGCCCTCATGTGGCGGCTGCCCGACGGACCGCTCATCGACCAGATCGGAGGCGCTGCCGACCTGAGGACCGGCACCCTGCGGGCGATCCGGAAGAAGAACCTCGCGGGCGACCCGGTGCGGCTGGTTCGCGCCGCGCGTTTTCTGGCCCAATTCCCCGACTTCAGAATCGACGAGCGAACCGCCGGCTGGATCCGGTCTCTCGCGCCCAAGGTCCGCCGCGCACCACCCGAGCGCCTCGGTCAGGAGTTTCTCAAGCTGGTGTCCCTCCCGAACCGTCGGCGCGGCTTCGAGGCGATGCTCGACTTCGGGATCCTGCAGCGAACGATCGAGCCCGCAACTGCGTTCGACGGACCGTGGATCAACGCCAATCTGGACGCCGTGTCGCGCCTGCGACCGAATGCGCACCCACTCCGAGCGGCTCTCAGCGAGGCCGGCAGCGCCGCGGCCCTCGCCGTGCTGTTGCGGGCATGGGGGTCTCCCCACCCCGACTCGGTGGCCCACTTTGCGTGGCCACGACCGCTCCGGATCCACGCCGCAACCGCAGCGAGCATGCTCGACGCCACCCTGTCGGCGGTCGACGGGCCCGCCGCGGATCGGCGGGAGTTGATCCACCGCGCGGGCGCGGCATTCCCGGCGGCCATCGCCCTCGCCGCCGCCGTCGAGCCCGCCCACAACTGGAACCGATGGTGGCGCCAGTGGCGCCGCGACGGAGCCGGGCTGGTCGATCCCGTCTCCCTGCTTGCAGGCGAAGAGATCGCCGCGCTGCTCGGTCTCCCGCCCGGACCTGCCCTCGGCCGCGCAGTCTCGGCTCTCACCGAAGCCCAGGTGAGGGGCGAGGTACGAACCCGTGGCGGCGCCGTGCGGTGGCTGCGCGCGTGGTTCGCCGAGAGCACTCCGCGGTTGTGGAAGAACTGACCGGCGGACAGCGCAGAGACGGGTAGAATGGCCGCCATGATGTCAACCCTGGTCGTGCTGGCGTGCTTCGCGGTCTACTTCGCAGGCTATCTGTTCTACTCGCGCTTCCTCGCGCAACAGGTGTTTGCGTTGCGGCCCGATGCGGTGACGCCGGCACACTCCATGGAGGACGGCGTCGACTACGTGCCGACCCGGCCGTTGGTCCTCTTCGGCCACCACTACGCGTCCATCACCGGGCTGTCGCCGATGCTCGGCCCCGCCATCGCCGTGGTCTGGGGTTGGCTCCCAGCCATGATCTGGGTGGTCTTCGGTTCGATCCTCATCGGTTGCGCCCACGACTTCGGCGCGCTGGTGATCTCGGTCCGCGCCAAGGGCCTGTCGATCGGTTCGATCGCGGAGGGCCTCATCGGCAAACGCGCCAAGTCGTTGATGCACGCCATCATCTTCTTCGCCATCGCCCTCGCGATGGGTGTCTTCGCCTACGTGGTCGGTCTCCTCTTTTCGGCCGACTACTATCCCGAGTCGGTGGTCCCCTCCGGGGCCATCCTGGTGGCGGCGATAATCATCGGCTGGCTGGTGAGGAAACGCGGGCGGAGGCTGATGCCGCTGATCATGGTCGCCTTCGTGGTGGTCCTCGCCGTTGTCGTCGCATCTCCGTACATGCCGGTCCGCTGGAACTCGTCCGCGGGCTGGACCTGGATCCTGTTGGCCTACGCCTGGCTCGCTTCGGTTTTGCCGGTGTGGTCCCTGTTACAGCCGCGCGACTTCCTGAACTCGCTGCTGCTCTACCTCGGGCTCGGCCTCACCTACCTCGGCTTCTTCATCCTCCGCCCCGAGTTTGCCGCTCCGCTGGTGGACGCCCACCCGGTGGGTGCGCCACCCATGTATCCCTTCGTCTTCATCGTCATCGCTTGCGGCGCCGCATCCGGATTCCACTCGCTGGTCTCTTCGGGGACCACCGCCAAACAGCTCGACCGCGAAACCGACGCGAGGCCGATCGGCTACGGCGCCATGATCGGCGAGTCGTTGCTGGGGCTGGCCGCGGTGCTCGCCTGTACCGCCGGGTTCGTCTCCCCGGCGGCGTGGAAGCACCACTACGCCGACTGGGCGTCGATCCAGGGCCTGGGAAGCAGCATGAGCGCCTTTATCGAGGGCTCGACCCGTTTCGTCGCGGTGGTCGGAATCCCCGAAGCGACCGCCCGCACACTGATCGCGGTGGTGGTCGTCAGTTTCGCCCTGACGACCCTCGACTCGGCCACCCGCCTGCTCCGCTACAACATCGAGGAGATCGCCACCTCGATTCGTTTCGCGCCCCTGCAAAACCGCTACCTCTCCTCGACCCTGGCGGTTGTCGCGATCTCCTTCTTCGCCTTTTACCGGATCGAGGGGCAATCCGCGGGGCTCGTCCTGTGGCAGCTGTTCGGTTCGACCAACCAACTGCTGGCCGGGCTCGCGCTGTTGACCGTATCGCTGTATCTGCTGCAGCGCCGGCGCATGGCCCTGCCATTCCTGGTGCCCATGGTCTTCATGATGGTCACCACGCTGATCGCCATGAGCAGCAAGCTGATGTCCTTTTGGCGGGACGGCAACTCGACCCTGCTCTTCGTGGGCGGCGCCATCACCTTCATCGCGATGTGGTTGGTGGTCGAGGCGGCACTCGCCATCCGTCGCTACACACGGACGCCCCCGGAAACGGACCTCGATATCGCGCTGCCCGATCACTGAGCTCATTCAGTCGCATCATCCGGAATTGCATGCGGTCGAGATGTGAACGGATGAGGTCACGGCGACAGCGGCGGCGACAGCGGCAGCGACCGGTTTCGGGGGCGGCGTTCGGGTTCAGCGACCGTGGCATGGTCACCTCCGACTCTTGGAACGCGCGGAGGTCGTCCCTACCGGCACAGCCGCAAAGGTGCTCGAGACCCTCGATCAGGTCCGCGCCATGACCCGCAGGCTCATCAACCCGAAGACCTGAACAGTCACGGTGCCGTACTGGGCCCGGTCCGGCGACTGTCGCCCGAGGCCGCCGCTGACCCAGTTCCCTGTCCCTGTCAGCCGTCACTGCTCCCGTTGCCAAAGCTCCCAGAAATCGCGGCGGGCGGCGCCCTCCTCGTCAGCGCCCACGAGGTCGTGAACGACATCGAAGGTGGCTGCCCACGACCCGTCCGGCAGATCGTCTCCGACCACCAGCATCGAGGCCCGGTTGGGGTTTGCCGGCTCGCCGAGCAGGACGATCGGGTCGTCGACGTCACCGAGAGGCGGGCTCCACAGGATGTGCGGTACGAAAGCCAGTTTCTCGAACGTCCACAGATAATCGTCGAGAATCTGCCGCCTGCCCTCGTCGGCCACCCACACCACCACCCGCGCGCCCTGACGGTGCAGCTGATCCAACAGCTCGGCCACCTGTTTGGCGCGTTTGGGAATCTTGAGGACGTGAAGTTCGATTCGGGCCACGATGGGGAATTCTACAGCAGCGTGCCTTCAAATCGTCATTGTTCCTTCATCGCCACGCCACCACTCGGTATGATGATCGAACCATGATGATCCCCGACGACGAAAACCACGCTTACGTCATTCGCGGCGGCAGACCGATTCAGGGCACCCTGGTCCCGGGCGGCAACAAAAACGCGGCGCTGCCCATGCTGGCGGCCACGTTGCTCGCGGACGGTCCCGTCGAACTTGCCAACGTGCCGCAGATCCGCGACGTCGCGGTCATGCTCGAACTGCTAGCCAGCCTCGGCTCTGCAATCGAGGAGACCGGGCCGGAGACGTGGCGGATCGACAGTTCATCGGTGTCGGTTCACCAGGCGCCGGCGCACCTGGCCTGCGAAATCCGCGCGTCCTTTCTGCTCGCCGGCCCTCTGCTCGCGCGGCACGGGCGTGCTGTCCTGCCTCGGCCGGGCGGCGATCGGATCGGCCGGAGACCTCTGGACACCCACGTTCACGCCTTGCAGGCGCTGGGGGCCGAAGTCGACGTGGGCCCGGACTCCTACCGCCTGAGCGCACCCCGAGGTCTCTCCGGAACCGATATCTTTCTCCACGAGATGAGCGTCATGGGAACCGAGAACGCGGTCATGGCGGCCGCCCTCGCCGACGGCGTGACGACGATTCGGAACGCCGCTTCCGAGCCCCACGTCCAGGAACTCTGCCGGCTGATCAACGCCATGGGGGGTTCGATACGGGGGGTCGGAACCAACACCCTCGAGGTGGAGGGGTGCCGGCGCCTCGGACCGGCGGCCGCGACCATCGGTCCCGACCCGGTGGAGGTCGGGAGCTTCATCGGACTCGCCGCGGTGACCGGAGGCGAGCTGCGGATCGTCAACGCAGAGCCAGAGCGCCACCACCGCATGACTGAGCTGTGTTTCGGGCGCCTCGGCATCTCGTGGCGGGTCGAAGGCAACGACATCGTCGTCCCCGCCGACCAGGAACTGGTGATCAGGGACGATGTTCACGGCGCCATCCCGAAGATCGACGACGGACCGTGGCCGGCCTTCCCCGCCGACCTCACCTCCATCGCGGTGGTACTTGCCACCCAGGCAAAAGGCACCATTCTGATCCACGAGAAGATGTTCGAGAGCAGGCTGTTCTGGGTCGACCGGCTGATCGCGATGGGCGCGCGCATTGTCCTCTGTGATCCTCACAGGGCGGTCGTCGTCGGTCCTTCACAGCTGCACGGACAGAACCTCGCGAGCCCCGACATCCGGGCCGGCATGGCGCTGGTGATCGCCGCCCTGGCCGCCGAGGGAACGAGCACCATCCACAACATCCGCCAGGTGGAACGCGGCTACCAGAACCTCCACCGGCGACTCCAGGACCTCGGAGCGGATGTCGAGCGGATCGAGGAGTGACGGCGTAGCATTCCGAAATGACCGCCAGTCGCTGCGAGTTTGCGGGAACCCCGGTGATTGAAGGCCCCGCGGAAGCCGCGGCCCTTCGGTGTCAGGATGTGCCGAGCGCCTCCAGAAAAAGTCCGCCAAGCACTTCCAGCCGCCAACCCCGGAGCCCCGCGCTTTCGAGATCTGCGACGGAGGAGCAGCGGGGCTGCCTGGCGGCCACCGCCTCCGCACAGTTGCGGGAACACACGAGCCCCTCCTGGATACCGAGTTCCTTCGCGCGGGCATCGCGCGCCGCCATCAGGTTTTTCAACCGGCGCCGCACCTCGGGCGGCGGGTTGGGCGGCCTCGGCACCTTGACCCGGTCCGGCGCGCGGTGAGGATGCCGGACGAACCTCAAGAGCTCGCGGCCCCAGCGTCGGACAGCTCGTGGACCGATGCCCTCGACCTCTCCGAGCGCCACCGGATCCGCCGGCGGGTCCTCGGCGAGAAGCACCAGCTGGCGATTGCCGAGCACCTTGAACGGCGGCACGTCGAGAGTCTGAGCCATGTCCTCTCGCCACCCGTGGAGAGTGAAGAGACGGTCCCTCGCTTCGCCGCGCAGGGCTCTCGCTCCCTTGATGCGTTCAAAGGCGAGCGGGTCCGCCTCCGGGGCCGAAAAGCGAACCTCCTCGAGGTTCTGAAACTCTTCGACCGCCCACGACCACCGACCGAGCTCCTCGAGACGCTCGCGGAGACGCGCGACGAGAGCGCCCAGATAGGCGGTGTCGGCGGCGGCATAGGCGACCTGCGAGCGGGTCAAGGGCCGTCTGCCCCAATCGGCGCGTTGGTGCCTCTTGTCGAGCCGGACTCCCAGTTCCTTTTCGAGCAGGGCGGCAAGCCCGGTCTTCTCCTCACCCAGAAGCAGGGCCATGATCTGCGTGTCCTGGAGGCCGCACACCCGTGCCCCGTAGTCGCGGTCGAGGACCCGGATGTCGTAGTCGGCGCCGTGCATGAGGACCGGCACCGCGGGATCTGCGACCACGCTCCACAACGGCTCGAGATCGTCGGCTGCGATGGCGAGCGGATCGATGACCATGTGCCGGCCGTCAGCGGTCACCTGGATCAAACACACCTTGTGAAAGTACGAGTGCATCGAGTCCGCCTCGGTGTCGAGCGCGAGGAGACCCTTGGCGGCGCACAGATCCGCAGCCAGCCGAAGTCCCTCGGCGCTGTCGATCCACTCGGGGCGAAGGTCTTCAACCTGCATATCTCACCAACTTCCTGCTGCGGGTGGGGATGGTAGCAGAACGGCGGCGAGGCATCGGTGCGGGTCGGGTACTTCTGAAGGGACATGGCTGTACCGACGTTCTTCCCGAGAGGAGCCACCTTCAACATTGTTGGCCCGTATCGGTCTGCCGACGGGAACGCTCGTGTCTCCAACAATATTGAAAATGGCACCTCCGCCGCACGCGGTCCGTTTCCGAAGGTCCTTCCCGTGAGGAGCCAGGCACCTCCGCCGCACGTTTTCCCACCCACCCTGAGCACTCGAACATCCGCTGTCGGAAGGGTGCCGCGCGGGAATTCCGAATTCCGAATTCCGAATTCCGAATTCATTGTTGCTATTCTCTGACCATGGGAAAGGCCGAATGGGGGGCGGACCCGGAGTTCTTCGGGCCGCGGCACGCGCACCGCGAAGGGCGGCTGGTGAAGCGTCTGCGCGAGGTCTCCCCGAGCCCGGGTCTCCACCTCGAGTGCGCGGCCGGGGTCGGGTCGCTGTCTTCGACCCTCTCCCGCCAGGGTCGATTGGTGGTGGCCGCAGACCTGTCGCTCCTCTCGCTCTCCGTCCTCCACCGGCGCGCCCGAGCCTCCGGCCTCGGTGAGCGCGTCCTGCCGGTGGTCGCCGATATCACCCGGTTGCCGTTCGCCGACGGGACCTTCGACAGTGCATCCAGCGCCGAGACCCTCGAACACATCCCCGGCCACGAAGACGCGGTCTCGGAGCTGGCCCGGGTCCTGAGCCCCGGCGGATGGTTGGTGGGGACGGTCCCCGCCGGACCGGAACAGTGGTCCGACTGGGACGACTGGGCGGGCCACCTGCGCCGCTACACGCCGAACGACATGACGGCGATACTCGAGGGCGCCGGGCTGGAGTCCGAGGCCACCGCCTGGGGGTGGCCGCTGCTGCGTTTGTACGACGACCTCTTCCTCAAACGCGTCAACCGTCGCCGCCTCGAGAGCCCCGGCACGGTCGACGACGACCCCGCACTCCGGCGGGTCTCCGGGCTGGGCCGGCGGCGCCGTCTGGTGGCGCTGGTTCGAATGCTGTTCTCGTTCGATCGCCTGTTCGACGGTTCGCCGTGGGGGGTCGGTCTCCTGTTTGCCGGACGGAAAAGGCGCTGATCAGATCCCGATCTCGTCGGCCCAGTCGATGATCAACCGCGCGACCTCTCGCGGCCGCTCCATGGGCGCGAAGTGGCTGGTGCCGGCCATTTCGATCACGCGTGCGGTATCCAATTGACGGCGCACCCTGTCCGCCGCCGCCGCGACGAAGGTATCGGACCCGGAGCCCCTGATGAACAACATCGGCACTCTGATCTTCACGAGATCGCGCCACACGCTGGCCGGCGTCAACTCGAAGATCCTCGACTCCCACGCCTTCGGGTACCTGAGCTTGACGACGGCCTCCTCAGTCTCGAGAAACCCCGCGCGGATGTAATCGTCGAGAACCTCGGGGTCCCAAGAGGCGAAGACGGACTTCCCGGCGTAGGAAAGGCGGACCTCGTCGAGACCCCCAAAGGTCTCGCGCCGGCGCCGGGCGCCGCGAATGAGGGGCAGCCGGGACCCGAAACCGAGACTCCTGAGCCCTCCCCAGAAGAGGGAATGAACGCCGGTGAAAATCACCGGATCCACCAGCGCGAGAGCCCGGAAACGACTCGGGTCCGCCGTCGCCGCCAGCAGACCGAGGACGCTGCCGAGGCTGTGGCCGACCCCCACTGCCCCTTTGACACCACGACACTCGAGTTCACCGACGAGGTCCCCGGCGAGGTCGCGCCACGAAGTCACGGACTGCGGATCGCTGCCGGGCCACAGCGGCCGTGCGGCAAAAGTCGCCATCGAGAAACGGCGGCTGAGTTCTTCCAACAGGATGCGGTATGTTCCGGGAGGAAAACCGTTGGCGTGCCCGAAAAACGCTGCGGGCCCGTTCCCTCCCCAGTCCTTCCAGGCTTCCGGTGGTGCGGCGACGTGCACTGGCCTGGCGCTCCGCTTCAGATGACGCCGAGCTTCCTGCCGACCTTCTCAAACGCGGCCACGGCGCGATCGAGGTGCTCCTTTTCGTGCGCAGCGGAGATCTGGACCCGGATCCGCGCCTGGTCCCGCGGCACCACCGGGAAACTGAATCCGATGACGTAAATGCCCTCTTCGAGCATGGCGTCTGCGACCTCGGCGGCGAGACGAGCGTCGTACAGCATCACCGGCACGATGGCGGTCTCGCCCTCGAGCACGTCGAAACCGACCCTGGACAGCTTGTCGCGGAAATAGCGGGTGTTCTCCATCAGCTTGTCGCGGAGGGCGGTGGTGGAGGACAACATACGGAAAACCGCGATGCCTGCGGCCGCCAGCGACGGCGCCAGCGTGTTCGAAAAAAGATAGGGTCGGGAGCGTTGGCGCAGCAGCTCGATGAGTTCCTTGCGGCCGGTGGTGTAGCCGCCGGAAGCGCCGCCGAGCGCCTTGCCGAGGGTCGAGGTGATGACATCAACGCGGCCCTGCACCCCGCAGTGCTCGGGAGTGCCGCGCCCTGTCCGACCGATATACCCGGTGGCGTGGCAATCATCGATCATCACCATCGCGTCGTAGCGATCGGCGAGGTCGCAGATCCGGTCGAGCTTGACCAGATAGCCGTCCATCGAGAACACGCCGTCGGTGGCGATCAGCCGCCGGCGGTTGCCCTGCGTCTTTTTCAAGATCTCTTCGAGTTCTTCCATGTCCGAGTTCGCGTAGCGAAATCGCTCGGCCTTGCACAGACGGACTCCGTCGATGATCGAGGCGTGGTTGAGGGCGTCGGAGATGATGGCGTCCTCCGCACCCAGGATGGTCTCGAAAAGGCCCGCGTTGGCGTCGAAACAGGAGGAATAGAGAATGGTGTCATCGGTGCCGTGGTACTCACTGATGACACCTTCGAGCTCCTTGTGGAGATCGAGGGTGCCGCAGATGAAGCGCACCGAGGCCATCCCGAACCCGCGTTCATCGAGGGCCCGTTTCGCGGTCGCGATGATCTCCTCGTTGTCGGCGAGACCGAGATAGTTGTTGGCGCAGAAGTTGATGACCTCGCCTTGAGGGACCTCGATTGAGGCGCTCTGCGGTGAGGAGATCACCCGCTCATGCTTGAAAGTGCCCGCGTCGCGAATGCTGTCGAGCTCGGCGCGAAACCCTGCCTTGTAAGAGTCGAACATGCCTGGCCTCCCGATGGGTCTGAGCTTGGTGTCCGTTGTCGCCCTCGACAGGACGTCAGAGGCTCAGTTGGTGAGGAAGCTCGCCACCGCCTCGGTCTCGTCGTCGTAGACTTCGAGCAGCGGCAGGAGCTGGGTCAGCTTGAGAGTTCTTTCAACCTGCGGGGCGGGGCGCAGCAGCTTGACCGAGGCGCCGAAGCGCCGCGCCAGCTTCCAACCCGAAACCACCTCGCCGATCCCCGAACTGTCGATGATCGTCACCCGCCGCAAGTTGAGCAGGATCTTCTTCCAGTCCTCGGCCACGAGCTCGTTGATCACGTCCCGCAACAACTCGTCCCCGACCCCCATGACGAGGCGGCCTTCGAGGTCCACAATGATCACGTCGTCCGCGTGCCGTACATCCACTTTCATGGTCCGCATTCTACCCTGTTTTCGGTGGATTCGTCGGCCGCGGTCGAAAGCTCGTCAGAAGAACGGACTAGAGCGGGTTCAGTCCGGCCTCTTCGGCTCGGTAGACCTTGTTGCGACCGCCTTCCTTCGCCTTGTAGAGAGCGGTGTCGGCGGCGCGCAACAACTCGACGCCATCCGGCGCATCGTCCGGGAAACAGGCGACCCCACCGCTGATCGTGATCTTCCCGAGAGGCTGCGTGCTGCCACCTTCAAAAGGATAGTCCTCGATCCTCTTGCGGACCATCCCGGCCGCCGTCATGGCCTGGCCCCCGGTCCTGCCCGGCATCACCAGCAGGAATTCCTCACCGCCGAACCGTCCGAAGACATCGTCCGAGCGGACAGTCTCCTTGACGAGCTGCGCCAGTTTGGCCAACAGACGATCACCCGCGAGGTGGCCGTTGGTGTCGTTGTAGACCTTGAAGTTGTCGAGATCGAACATGAAGACGGAGGCCTTGCCTCCGATCTTCCGAGCCTGGATGATGGCGAGATCGAGCCGCTTGAGCAGTGCGCCTTTGTTGAAGATGTCGGTCAGCTTGTCGTGTTCGGCCTCGACCTCTTTCTGGCGGTATGCCGCCACGTTCTGCGTGGTCAAGGCGCCGATGCGCGCGATCATCTCGAGCACGTCGCGTTCGGTGTCGTGGTGCCGATCGGGTCGCGATATAGCCAGGACACCGAGGGTCTTGTCGCCGACAACCATGGGCGCCACGATGTCCCAGGTCGGCTCGGAGCTGACTCGCGACCGTTCGTAGTTCCACAGCTGATCGTCTTCGAAGTCCTTCCGGACCATGACCTGCTGGCGTTTGGCGGCGATCCCGACCTGTCCCTCGCCGAACCGGAACTCGAGACCATCCCGCATCGTCCCCCGCGTCGAGTGCAGGGCCGCGACGGACAGAGTCTCACCCGTGTTGGGATCAGTGGCCAGGGGCTTGCGCTTGACCAGGACGGCGGCCACTTCGGGTCGATAGATCTGAACGATGGCCTTGAGCAGGGCCTTGGGGATCATCCGTACCTGGCGCTCGGCGTGCATTTCGCCCAGCAACGATGCAAAGATCTGAAAGAACTCGCGCATGAAGTTGAGGTCCTGCTCGAGTCGGCGGAACTTCCGCGACGAGCCTTCCCGGACCTCCCTGGTTTCCTCTTCTGCAGCACGCCTCGCCGCGGCGCTGCGGTGGAGAGCCATCAACAGGGCCACCACCAGGAGCAGCAAAGCGGGCAGCATGAACAGGGCGATGTTCTCCGCCTTCACCAGTCCCGAACTCCCATCAGCGTTTCCCCCCACACCCTCGATTTCAGGAACGATGCTCCGAGGTGTCGTGATGCCATGACGATTGTACATCGGCAGGACGGTCGACCGAAACCCGGCGGTCTCCCATCAGGGGCCTGACAACCGCCGACATTCAATCTTTCCCTTGCAAGGGGATCCTCAACAGCAGTGTTCGCACGTCGATCGACGGCGGCAGTGGATCGTCGATCACTCCGGTGACCGCGTTGTCCGCCACCAACCACAAGGCGCCGTCAGGAGCAACGGCCAGACCTTCTACGTTGTTGCTCCACCCGCGGTCCCCGATGGACCGCAACACATCCGTCAATTCGAGAATGATCTCGGTGGCGCCGGTCCCGAGGTCAACACTGACGACCCGGTATTGCTCGCCGGGGAATTGGGTCTCGAGCGCGATCAGGCGACCCGCCCACCATGCCAGACCGGTCAGCCGCCACGCACAGTCATCGAGAGACACCGTGACGGGGTCGCCCTGGTTCACCAGCTTCGTCCCGGCGCGTCGAAGACGGTAGATCTTCGACACGCAGCCGGTTTCTGCAACGCCGCTGCGCTCGAGCAACAGTACGACCTCACCGGTTTCGGAATCGGCCTCGATGCCTTCAAATCCGATCTTGCCGCCGACGACCGCGACCCCCTCGAGTTCGAGTTTCTGCACCGCGACGGGAAGACCTCCCACGGCGGCCGCGATGACATCCTCTCCGGCCCCGGCCAGTTCGTAGACCGCGGCGTGGGCCTCATCACAGAAGAGGATGCCGCCGGCCGTCACTGCCACGCCTTCCAGCTCGGCGTGAAGCGGCACGTCGAGACGCACCACCCCGATCCGGTTGCCTCTGTCGCGGTCGAAGACGAGGAGACGCGAGTATTTCTCGGATGGGATGTACAGAAATGGCCCGGCGGCCGCCATGCCCGACGCCTCGATGGCAGAACCCTGACCGAAGGAGGGGTCGGAAGAAGTCCACTCGACGACCTCTGCCCGGGCCGGGTCCCAGGGTGCAGGGGCCTCCGCGGAAAGCGGACCGTGCGAGCTGCACCCGCCGAGCAGGAGAACTGCTGAGATCACCGCGACTGGCACACTCGAGAGTGGAGTCAGACGCGTGAGGCTGAGTATCATCATGGAGCCGACTCCAACTCCGCCAGGTCCGGGAACCGGCCCGACAACCCCTCCCAGGAGGCGGCACACACTCCGCGCTCGGTGATCAGGCCTGTCACCAGCCGCGCCGGCGTCACGTCGAAGGCGGGGTTGTGTGCCGCGCATCCTTCGGGCGCCACCGCAACGCGGACGATCGAACCGCTGGCGGCCCGGCCCCCCACCCTGGTGACCTCCTCCGGCGGCCGTTCCTCGATCGGGATCTCCGCCATGCCGTCCTTGATCTCCCAGTCGATGGTGGTCGACGGCAGCGCGACGTAGAAGGGCACGCCGTTGTCCTTCGCCGCCAACGCCTTGAGGTAGGTCCCGATCTTGTTGGCGACATCGCCGTTGGCGGTAGTGCGGTCGGTGCCCACGATGCACATGTCCACCTTGCCCTCCTGCATCAGGTGCCCCCCTGCGTTGTCGACGATCAGAGTATGGGATACGCCGTGGGCGCCGAGCTCGAAGGCGGTCAGTGAGGCCCCCTGGTTGCGGGGCCGGGTCTCGTCCACCCACACGTGCACGGAGATTCCGGAGTCGTGGGCCATGTAGATCGGAGCCAACGCGGTCCCCCAGTCCACTGTGGCCAACCAGCCGGCGTTGCAGTGAGTCAGGATGTGGGTCGTCGCGCCACCCTTGCGTTCGGAGATCTCGCGGATCAGCGCGAGACCGTGTTCACCGATCCGCCGGCAGATCTCGACGTCGTCGTCGCAGATCCGGGCGGCGAGGTTCCACGCCGCCTCCGCACGTTCAGCCGCCGGGAGCGGTTCGAGAGCCGCGCGGACCTCGCCAAGCGCCCAGCGCAGGTTCACCGCGGTCGGTCGGGTCGCAACCAGCAGCTTCTCCGCCCCGCGCAACGACTCGTTCGAGGGGTCTCGCTGGAGGGCCAGGCACATTCCGTAAGCGGCTGTGGCACCGATAAGAGGGGCGCCCCGCACCCACATCGCGGAGATCGCCTCTGCCGCGTCCTCGACGACCGAGAGCCTGCGCACCTCGAAGGAGTGCGGCAACCGGGTCTGATCGATGATGTCGACCGTCGCCCCGTCGGCGCTCGGCCAGATGGTCCGATACCACGTTTCCCCGATTCGCATGAGATGAAGTGTAGCTGCACCCGGCGCACTCTGCGCGCCACCCAACGCCGACGCCTTCGGTCGCCTCCACCGTGACCCGCGGCCCCGCCCACCGTTCGAAATCGAGACCGGGTAACCATCGCCTCCACAATCCCCTCTCGCGCGCACGTCCGCGGGCGTATACTGCACGAGCGCTCAAGAGACCAATATTGGGCGCGGACACGAGAGGAGGGATCATGTTTCGAAGATCGCTGTTGTTGACTCTTGTCGTTCTGGTTGGCCTTGCCACCGGATGCGCCAAGGTCGAGGAGGGACGGGACCCGGCCGAGGTCGCCTACGACGCCCTGAAATCGGCCTGGAACGAGGCCGAAAGTCCCGAGGCCAAAGTCGCCCTCGCCTCCGACTACCTCGCCCGCTTTCCCGATACCGAACACAGTGGACGGATGGCTTCCTCAATCGTCTACTACCAGGGCTACGAACTGCAGGACCCGCAGGGCGCGTGGGACATCGTGTCGGTCGCGATGGCTCGAATCGAAGACCCCGAGCAGCGTTTCGAGGCCGGTCTGGGGGCGCTGGGCCTCGCCGACTCGATCGAGGTCCCTCTCGACCTCGCCACACTTGCAAATGACCTGGGCGCGGTTCGGCCCTTGACTTACGACGAACACGAACAAGTCGCTGAGAGGGCGCTCGAGATCGAGGAGTGGACAGTCGCGAACGAGCACTCGCAGGGCGCCCTCGAGTTGGCAACGCCCGAGCAACTGCGGGCCGACTACCCGGACCGCGAATTCACCGACGATCAGGTCGCCGAGCGCGTCCTGCGTCGCCAGGCCTCCTCGTTGACCAAAGACGGGTGGGCACTCTACAACCTCGGTGACACGGAACTCTCCATGAACCGTTTTACCGCCGCCGATGAAATCGGCAGCGTCACGTACCTCGGTGTTCCCAACACACCCCTCTACCGGTACTGGGGTCGCGCCGCGCTTGCGGAGGGCGACCTCGACCGCGCCATCGACCTGCTCAGCGTCGAAGCTCTGTTCGGAGAGGACCCGACTGCAGCCAGACCCTACTTGCTGGAAGCCTACGTCGCCAAGAACGGCAGCGAAGACGGATTCGACGAGTTCCTGTGGTCGACCCGCAATCGCATCGCTCGAACCTGCCGACGATTTCGAGCTGCTCGACTACGAGGGCAACGTCGCGGAAACTCTGGCCGAGACCAGCGGCAAGGTGACCCTTCTGGCCTTCTGGTTCCCCACGTGAGGCGGCTGCCGCGTGGAGTTGCCACGCCTGCAACCGCTCTATGAGAAATACCGGGACCAGGGTTTCGAGATCATCGCCGTCGACGGCAAACGCGACACCGAGCGCGCCACCGCCTTCATCGAGGAAAACGGTCTCACCTACACCATGCTCGAGAACGCCGAAGGGGATGATGACGTCGCCGGCAACCTCTACAAGGTCCGGGCCTACCCCTCCTCCTTCCTGATCGATCGCGATGGGAAGGTCATGTACTTCCACCTCGGCTTCGAGGCCGGTGACGAGGAACACCTCGAAGAGGAAATTCTGAGTCTGCTCTAGGAATTCGGAATTCGGAATTCGGAATGCCCCGCCCATCCGGGCGGGGTTTTTTCTTTGAGCTCATCCGGAGTTCGATGAGATGGGCATCGACCGAGTTTGGAATCGGGGCTCCAGTGACCGGGGCAGCGACTGGAGACAGGGACAGCGACAGCGGCGGCGTCCGGCGCCAGCGGCCGGACGGGACCATGTGCGGGGTGGTGATCAATCAGTTTTTCGGGTTGATGAGTCGCCAGATCATGGCGCGGACCTGATCGAAGATCTCGAGCACGCTTTCGGTCGTGACGGTGTTGACGACTCCAGCTCGTTCCAGAAGCCGCAGATGGCTATCGGCCTCCTTGGCCGACGCGTAAGCAATCCTCCAGAAGTGCAAGCGATCGCGTCCGGACCGCCCGTGACCTTCTGCGAGGTTGGCCGGGACTGAGCTCGCCGAGCGGATCACCTGATCGGCAATCGACTTGAGCGGAGCCGGCACCCGCAGGACAAGTGCAATGGCATCACCGGCTGCCGCGAGGGCTTTTTCGTGGGCGATGAGGTTGGTGTTGGCGAGGGCGTTGGACATGGTCACCTCCGGGTCGTTCATGTCCTCTCCCGAGCCGGTGTGGCAGCCGATGTCAAGGGTGCGAAGCACCGGGGGCCCTGGCCCGGCTTGCCCTTGACATCGGCTGGCCACCGGCTACTCCTTCATTTGAGAACGACCCGGAGGTGACCATGCCACGGTCGCTGCACCCGAACACCGCCGCGGGCTACTGTGGCTGCGGCTGCCGCTGCGGCTGCAACCTGTACCTGTTCCGGCCCCTGGTAACTGCCGCTGCCGCGGACGCTGTGAACTCATCGGTCCAATTCTCGATTTCATGTCAATCCGGATGGACCTTTCTCCTGGGGTCTCGGGCATAATGCGGGTATGCCTCGAATCAATGACCGCCTCGAGATCGACGACTCAGAGCTCCGGTTCGAGTTCGCGCGCAGCGGCGGGCCGGGGGGCCAGAACGTCAACAAGGTCGAGACCAAGGTCCGCCTGCTCTTCGACGTCATCCACAGTCCGTCCCTCTCCGGCGACCAGCGTTCGCTGATCGAAGAGCGTCTGGCCACGCGGATCACCAAGGACGGCGTCCTCCAGATATCGTCGCAACGGCACCGCACCCGTGAGGCCAACCGCAAGGCGACCATCGAGAGGTTCGTCGAACTGGTGGCCGGTGCGCTCGAGAGCGACGAGCCCCGGGTGCCGACCAGGGTTCCGAAACGAGCCAAGAGACGCCGTCTCGAGTCGAAACGACAACGTTCGCAAAGAAAAGCGATGCGGGCGAGGCCGGACGAGGAGGACTGACCCGCACTGATACGAGCCGCGTGCGGCGGAGGTGCCACTTTCAATATTGTTGGACACACGAACATCCCCGCCGGCCAGGCGACGCGGGCCAACAATGTTGAGGGTGGCTCCTCCCGGGAAGCGTGTGCTGATACGAGTCGCGTGCGGCGGAGGTGCCATTTTCAACATTGTTGGATTCCCGGACCTGCACGCCGGGAGCGCCTCTCAGGCCAACAATGTTGAGGGTGGCTCCTCCCGGGAAGCGTGTGCTGATACGAGCCGCGTGCGGCGGAGGTGCCATTTTCAACATTGTTGGATTCCCGGACCTGTACGCCGGGAGCGCCTCTCAGGCCAACAATGTTGAGGGTGGCTCCTCCCGGGAAGCGTGTGCTGATACGAGCCGCGTGCGGCGGAGGTGCCATTTTCAACATTGTTGGATTCCCGGACCTGCACGCCGGGAGCGCCTCTCAGGCCAACAATGTTGAGGGTGGCTCCTCCCGGGAAGCGTGTGCTGATACGAGCCGCGTGCGGCGGAGGTGCCACTTTCAATATTGTTGGACACACGAACATCCCCGCCGGCCAGGCGACGCGGGCCAACAATGTTGAGGGTGGCTCCTCCCGGGGAACGCGCTTGCAAAGCCAATCCCCCCGGTCGCCCCTGAGCCGGCCTTTTACCAACGCCGGCGACCTACTCCAGCCCGACCTCTGAAAACGTCGAGGATTTCCCGCGGAAACCGATAGAGACCCTCTCGTGGTCGGCGACGACCGGCAGGCGGTGCTCCCAGCTCAGCTGGCGCAATCGCTCCATCTCTTCGGGATGGCGGCTGAGGTTGATCTCGCGATAGACCACGCGGCGGCGGTTGAAGTCCTCACACACGGCGCGGCAGTGCGGGCAACCATCGGCGGTGAACACGAGAATCGTGTCGAGCGCCATCTAGCCACCCGGACATCGCGAATTAGGAATTCGGAATTCGGAATTCGGAATTATCGAACCCGTTTCCGTAGACGTCCGTCGGAAAGGTGAGCGGCATTCCGAATTCCGAATTCCGAATTCCGAATTCTCAACTCCCCTCCTCCACGTCATCGCCGCCGAAACCGCTGAGGTCCGCCATCCCGGGTTCCATCGCCAGCAACACCCGCGGGTCGTCCCGCCACCGCGCGTGGACCTTGACCGTCAGCCCGAGATAGATCTTGATCCCGAGGAGCCTCTCGAGATCCTCGCGCGCCGCCTGGCCGACCGAACGGATCATGCTGCCACCCTTGCCGATCACGATGCCCTTCTGGCTCTTGCGTTCGACGTAGATCACTGCCTCGATGTGGAGGAGAGTCTCGCCCTCGTCAAAAATCTCGACCACGACGCCGGTGGTGTACGGCAGCTCACCGTGGGTCCGCTCGAGCAGCTTTTCCCGGATGACCTCGGCGATGAAGAAGCGCTCGGTCTGAGTGGTCGTGAGGTCCGTGGGGTAGAGCGGGGGCCCGGCAGGCAGCCGCTCGAAGAGCTCGTCCAGAAGGTCCTCGAGACCGTCTCCTTTCGGCGCCGAGATGGGGATGATCTCCGTCCCGGGCCGGCGCTCTTGATAGGAGGCGATAAGGGGCAGTAATTCACTCTTGTTGGGCACGAGATCGATTTTCGTGAGCAGCCCCACGATCTGCGGCCGCACGGACCGCAGCAGCTCGAACAGAAACTCCTCGCCGCCACCCCAGGCCACCGAAGCATCCACCAGGTGGAGCACCACGTCGACTTCCTCGAGAGCGGATCGGACTTCCTGCATCATCCGGTTGTTCATCCGGTGGAGCGGTTTGTGAACACCCGGAAGATCGAAGAAAACCGCCTGGCCCCGGGGCCGGGACAGAATTCCGATGATCCTGTTGCGGGTCGTCTGTGGCTTGTCCGAGACGATCGCCACCTTGTCGCCCATCAGGGCGTTGAGCAGGGTGCTCTTGCCCGCATTGGGCCGGCCGATCAGCGCAACGGTACCCGACCGGGACCCCGCTCCGCTCTCCCTGACCGGCACCGTCTCTCCTCCCGCCATCTCTCCACCTACTCCGAGACCTCGGTGGCGGGCCCGCCACCGACGCGGCGAACCGAAACACTCTCGATCCGGCGTTCGTCCATGGACTCGACCGAGAAGACCAGACCGTGCGCCTCGTCCCGCACCTCGGTGCCGGGCTCCGGGACGGTGCCGTGACTGGAGAACACAAGCCCGCCCACGGTATCGATGTCCTCGTCTTCCACCTCGATGCCGAAGAGCTCCTCGAGGACATCGAGCGGGGCGCGTCCCTGCAGGCGATAGACGCCGTCTTCAATGAGCTGCCAGTCGGGGGGTTGGCGGGGGTCGAGCTCGTCCTCGATTTCACCCACGATCTCCTCGAGAATGTCCTCCAACGTCACCAGCCCGGAGGTGCCTCCGTACTCGTCGACAACGATCGCCATCTGCTTGTGTTGATTCTGGAAATCACGCAACAGATCGCCGAGGGGTTTGTTTTCAGGGACCACGAGGCACGGGCTGACAAGTTCGGAAACCGGCGGCTCGGTGCCCTTGAGGCCGTGCTTGACCAGATTCTTGACGTGAACGACTCCGGTGATCCGGTCGATGGTCTCGTGATACACGGGGATGCGGCTCTTGTGGGTCTCGGCAAAGACCCGCAGGACGTCCCGAAACGAGTCGGTGTCGGCAACGGTCACCATCTCGGTCCGCGGGGTCATGACTTCGCGAACCACGGTGTCGAAGAATTCCACCAGCGATTCGACGATCTCCCCCTCTCCGCCCTCGAATATTCCCGCCGCCTCACCCGCCTCGAGATAAGCCTGGATCTCCGCCTCGCTGGCCTCCTCCTCCTCGTCCTCGGCCACCACCACCGGGGCCCGCGGCCGCAGTTTTACGACCATGGCCACAAGCGGCGTCGCCATGGGGCGCACCAACCGCAACAGTCTCGTGACTGCGTCTTCGGAGAGAGGTCGAAAGACCAGACGGACGATCGCGACGAGAACCAGCGGCAGCCCGACCGCCACCGCCAAACGACTCTGATCGTCGAGTCCGGGGTGGAAAACGACAACCACGCCGATGACACCGAAACAGGCGAGTTGAAGCCACCTCATGACGTCGATGAGTCGCGACACGTGGATTCCCGTTGTGGCGCCCAACAGACCGGGATTGCCCTCGAGGATGCCCTGAAAACGTACGTTACCGAGTTGGGGCAGCGACCTCAAGACGAGTTCGGCTACCGCGAAGAGCGCAGCCGCCGCAACTCCGACGATCGCCAACGTTACCGGATGGCCCAACCAGGCCATCAACCCGGTGCTCATGCCAATACCTCCTCGCGCAACTCGATCTCGAGACGATTCATGTGGCCCCGGTCGTTGTCATGATCATAGCCTAAGAGGTGCAACACCCCGTGCAGGGCGAGCTCTTCGAGCTCTCGCACCTCGTCATGTCCGAGTTCCCCGGCCTGGCGCCGAGCGGTGTCGAGCGAAATGACGATCTCTCCCAACAATGTCAGACCCGACGGAAGCACGTCGCCGTCGGGAAAGGACAAGACATCGGTTTCCCGGTCGATGTCGCGATACCGGCGGTTGAGGTCGCGAAGCCTCCCGTCACCGGTGATGAGTACGTGAACTTCGCAGTCGTGCCGGCCGACCCGCGCCAGGGAACCGGTGATCACCCGGCGCAACGCATCAGCTGCCGGCCGGGACGGCCTTCTCTCCCATGTGATGTGAACTCGATTCACGCGTTCTCTGCCTCCTGTTGAAATCGAACCCGGGGTAGTCGATCCGGTGGTGGTACATGCTGGTGAGCACCCACAAGAAGGCCGAAGCCACCTTGTCGAGCTCCGAGAAGGTGAGATCACAGTCGTCCAGCTGCCCATCCTCGAGATCGTTGCTGAAGATCTTGTCGATCAGTCCCTGGAGCTTGCCTGGAGAGGGCACCTCGAGGGTCCGGGCGGCCGCTTCGACCGCATCCGCCAGCAGCAGGATGCCGAGCTCCTTGGAGTGCGGTTTGGGCCCGGAGTACCGGTAATCGCTCTCCCTCACTTCAGATTTTTCGTCGCTGGCGCGTTCTTTCGCGCGGTTGAAGAAGTACCGAATGAGCTTGGTGCCGTGGTGGGTCGCAATGCCCTGGCGGATCGCCAGCGGCAACCGCGCCTCGCGCGCCATTTCAAGCCCCTCCTTGACGTGGCTCTGGATCACCAAAGCCGACATCGAAGGAACGAGGTTGTCGTGAGGGTTGCCGTTGCGTTGGTTTTCCACAAAGTAGTCGGGTTTCACCAGCTTTCCGACGTCGTGGTAGTAGGCGCAGACCCGCAACAGGAGGGAGTTGGCGCCGATGGCCTCGGCGCCGGCCTCGGCGAGATTGCCGACCGCAAGAGAATGTTGGTAGGTCCCCGGGGCTTCCAGAGACAGGCGTTTCAAGAGCGGCAGGTTCTGGTTCGAGAGTTCCAGCAGCCGGGTGTCGGTCGTGATGCCGAACATGGATTCAAACACCGGCAGCAGAAATGACACGACACCAACCGACAAAGGACCACCGACAAAAGCGAACATGGCGGCAAATGCCAAGGCGACCGGGGCGTCGGGAAGCCCCCTGTAGAGCTCGATGACCAACATCAAGGCAACGTTGGCAGCTCCGACGACAAGCCCGACCCGGCTCAGGGAAGCACGGTCGCGGGAGCGTTGGGCCGCCAGCGCCGCAATGACTCCCGAGGCGAGGGCGTAGATCGCCATCTGGAAGTCGCCACCCAAGATGATGCCGGCGATACCGGCGCCGCACACGGCAAACACAAAGGCCGGCTGCATCCCGATCAAAACCAGCACCGTTGCCGGTCCGGCGGCGAACGGCAGCGCCCAGAAGTAGATTCCGGCCGTCGACAGAGCGGATCCCTGGGCGTTGAAGGCGATGGCCGTGGCGAGGAACAGGCCGAGCCGGTCAACCGCGGTGAACAGAAGGACCAGGATGAACATCATGGACAATCTGAGGCGAAAGTCGGCAGCCGGACTGACCAGCCGCAACGCAGGCCACCAACCCGCAATCAGCAGTGCGATCAGCAACACGATCCCCGTCTTCTGGGTCAGGTTGTTGGTGTCGCGGCTCTGCCGGCGGAACACCCGGAGTGTCTCCGCCACTTCCGGGGTCACCGTATCTCCCCTCCGAATCAGCACCTGCCCGCGGCGCAGCTCCCGCGATCTGGGGACCACCTTCTCGGCGGCCAGTCGTGCGCGCTGCCCGGTCTCGCCGCGGTTGTAGACCAGGTTCGGCACGAGGTTGGCAGTCAGAAAATCGACCGTCGTCTTGATATATCGTCGCGGCACGACCGGTCTCTCGAGAAATTCCGCCCGCAGCGCCTCCTCGAGATCCCGGCGGACGTCGATGGTATCGGCCAGTGTGCTCAACGGGACCAACCGTTCCGATCCCGAGGCCAGGTTGCGAAGCATCACGCCGTTTTCACCGCGTCTTTCCAACGCGCGGCGGTCGTCAACAATGCTCCGCCGAACCGCCACGTCGACGACTTCGACGAGCGCTGCTTCGAGCTTGTCGGAACAATTCGCGGACTCGAGGATCCGCAGCATCGGTTCGGTCTCGACAAGGTCGGTGAAGGCCCCGGGGCCCAGGATCTCGCCCTGATCGTCCTCGAGCCGGTCGCGACAGGCGGCGAAGAAAATATGGAGTTGATCTTCGAGCTCGACCCCCAGCCGCGGCTCCAGGTCGTAGACCGGGACCACCGATGCGCGCGCCTCGGCGCGTGCCGCTTCGGTCGCCGCCTCGTCCGGCAGCGAGGTGTCGAATGGGATGACGAGGTCGAACGTCGCCACGTCGCCGGGCTGCCACTCCGGCGGCCCCGATCCGACCCTCGGCAGCACCAAGAGGGAACTCCCGACGAGCGCGACCAACGCCCACAGAATCGGCCGGTCGAGCAAACGGTCCCACCACCCGACCCGATCCTCGAGACCCCGTTCGATCCGTGAAGCAGGGGCCTTCGCCTCACCCCTTCCGGCGCCGTTGCCGCTCATGTCTGACCGTCTTCCCGGTGGGCTTTTTCCCACCGTTCGTAGCGGTCGACCACCTGTTGCACCAACCGGTGGCGCACGACGTCGCGATGAGAAAACCTGATGAAGGCAAATCCTTCGGACCCCTCGAAGATCTTCAGAGCTTCGACCAGCCCCGACGTGCGCGCGAACGGGAGGTCGATCTGGGTCACATCCCCGGTGATGACCGTCTTCGAATTGAACCCCATCCGGGTCAGGAACATCTTCATTTGTTCGTGGGAGGTGTTCTGGGCCTCGTCGAGAATGATGAATGCGTCGTTGAGGGTGCGCCCACGCATGAAGGCCAGCGGGGCGATCTCGATGACCTGCCGCTCCATCAGTTTCGAAACCTTGTCGTAGCCCAGAATGTCGTACAACGCATCATAGATCGGCCGCAGATACGGGTTGATCTTCTCGACCAGATCTCCCGGCAGGAAGCCGAGCCGCTCGCCCGCCTCGACGGCGGGCCGTACCAGAACGATACGGCGCACCTGCTTGTCCTGGAGAGCGGCGGCAGCCATCGCCACCGCCAGGTACGTCTTGCCGGTCCCGGCCGGCCCGGTCACGAACGCACAATCGTGAGACTGAACGGCACGAATCAGTAGCCTCTGCTTGAGGTTGCGCGGCACCACGAACCTGCGAACCGAATCCGGTATCGACGAATCGAGGAAAAAGTCGACGAGATCGACTTCGATGTTCTCGTCGAGCACCCTGACCGCGGTGCGATACTCCTCGAGTGTGACCACACCACCTGAGTTCAAAAGGCTGTCGAAGGCCACGAACAGACGCGTGACGATCTCCTCGTTCTTCGCATCACCTGAGATCTTCACCTGCGGACCGCGGGCGCTGACCTTGACTCCCAGACGCTCCTCGAGGTACCGCAGGTTTTCGTCCCGCGTCCCGAACAACATCTCGAGGTTGCCCTCGCTGAGGTTCAATTGCTGCATCAGGTGTTCTCTCCGAATCCTTTCGCCAGGACCACACCAATCCTCTTGGTAATGCTCACTGGTGGGGGGTCGCCGTCGATGGCGGCCACGGGTGGCCGATGTGGCCCCGGCGGGGGATGCTCGTCATCATCCACGAATCACCGATTGTAGCAAGGTCGCCGAAGAGAACCGGGTTCCACCGGCATTTCTCACCACTCCCGCCATCCGATCACTTCTTTTCTCGTGCTCTCCATTCGGGCTCCGGGATGCCGGCTCGGGCATTCAGAAAACGGGCAAGCACGAAAAGCGCGTCGGAGAGACGATTCAGGTAGGCGACCAGACCTTCTGGAAGCCCACCGCGATCCCCCCTGAGGGCCAACACGCGACGTTCCGCCCGTCGGCACACCGCACGCGCCACATGGGCCACGGAGGCGGCGCGGCAGCCTCCCGGCAGAATGAAAGCGGTGAGTGGAGCGACGTGGGCTTGCATGCGGTCGATCCAGTTTTCGAGTCCCTCAGTGCTCCACGATCGCGGATCATGGTTCACACGGCGACCCGGATCCGCAAGGACACTGCCGACGACGAAGAGCGAGTTCTGGATCGCCACCAGTTCTCCGGAGACGTCCTCCGGCAGGGTCTCGCTGGTCAGAAGCCCGATGTGAGAGACCAGTTCGTCCACGGTACCGTAGGCCTCGACGCGGATGTCATCCTTACCGACCTTGCCCCCTGAGAACAGCGATGTTTCCCCACCGTCCCCGGTCTTTGTATAGATCTTCATTCGGGCATTCTACTGGAAACCGGCCGGAGTCGAACGAGGGTCGATCGCCGCACCCGGCGCAAGAGGGCTCTCGATGCCCAAGCGAGGAAAGGACCCCGTCATTATGTTAATCTTTGGTGTGGTCTCGAGGTTCTCGAGGGAGGACAGGTGGAGCTCAAAGAACTGCTCATGTTCATGACGAAGAAGGGTGCGTCGGACCTTCATCTGAAGCCGATGCGGCCGCCCCTCCTGCGGATTCAGGGTCGACTCATCCCGATCAAGTCCAATCCGCTCCAGCCCGATGAGGTCGAAAAGATGCTCGGCGAGCTGCTCAAGCCCGGGCAGCGCGAGCGACTCGAACAGCGGCAGGCGTTGGACATGGGGTACGGCGTCCCGGGTGTTGCCCGTTTTCGCTGCAATATGTACATGCAGCGTGGGACCCTGGCCGCGGTCTTCAGGCGCGTGCCGTTCGAGATCGCGAGCGTTGAAGACCTCAACCTTCCGGACGTCATCCGATCGCTGACCGAATTCCCCAGCGGTCTCGTGCTCATCACCGGCCCGACGGGGTCTGGAAAGTCCACGACCCTGGCCTCCATGATCAATCTGATTTCGCGCGCGCGTCCGTGTCACATCGTGACGATCGAGGACCCGATCGAGTTCCTCTTCCAGGATGACAAGGCAACCCTTTCCCAGCGCGAGGTGGGAACCGACACACCGACCTTCCAGGAGGCGCTCAGAAACTGCATGCGGCAGGACCCTGACGTCATCATGGTGGGTGAGATGCGCGACCTCGAGACCATGTCGACGGCCATCACGGCGGCGGAGACCGGGCACCTCGTCTTTTCGACCCTGCATACCAACAGTGCCGCCCAGACGGTGGACCGCATCATCGATTCGTATCCGGCCGACCAGCAGACCCAGATTCGAAGCCAGCTCGGGCTGGTTTTGCGGGCCATCGTGTCGATGCAGCTCGTCCAGAACAAGGACGGCACCAAGCGCCTCCCGGCGTGCGAAATCCTCATCAACTCGCCGAAGATCTCCAAACACGTCGAACAGGGAGAGATCAAGGAGATCCACGAGGAAATGGAGAACTCGGTCAACTTCTACCACATGCAGAGCATGAACCAGTCGTTGATCGCGCTGCTCGCCCACGACAAGATCACCTACGACCAGGCGACACAGGCTTCTTCAGATCCCGATGACCTGTCTCTCAAACTGCGCGCGATGTTTCCGACGATCGAAGAACGATTCAGGGAGGGTGATATGTCACCGTCGCCGGCCGACTTTTCTCAGATCACAGAGCTGCTCGAAACCAAGCGGCTGTACGAAGAGATGGAAGAACGACACCGCACCAAACTCGGTGAAAAGGATGAGCAGATCGCGGCCTTGGAGTCTGATCTCGCGAGCATCCGCGAACAGCTGCACGAGATCACCGACAGCACCGATGAGCTGAGGCGCCAGGGTGATATCGCCCGCGCCGAAGTGCACCGGGTGCGCGAGGAATCGCAGCAGAAAATCAACGCCCTCAACGATCGCATCAAGGAACTCAACCAGCAACTGCAGGACGGCGGCAAGGGGCCGTCGTCGGGGTTCTTCAAGCGCTGAATCCGGGCCGCTGCGCGGCCCGGCTTTGAGGCAATGGCCGGCCGCGTTGCGGCCTGGCAGTGAGGCAATGGGGCGGTGGTCGGCCGCGTTGTGGCGATCGGGCACCTCTATCGGATGCTGGCTTTCCTCACGTCCTTCCCGAGAGGAGCCACCCGTCACATTGTCTGACCGGTGTACCTGACGCGGCCGGAAGACTCGAGTTCAGACAATGTGACAAATGGCACCTCCGCCGCACGCGGCCCGTTTCCGAACGCGGTTCCCGTGCGGAGCCAGGCTGAAGCCAGGCTTGTCCCGGCGTAGCCAAAGGCGAAGCCGGACACCGCCGCCGCATGACCCCACCCACTTTGAGCACCCGAACGCCTATCGTCGGAGGAGCGTTGGGCTGAAATTCCGAAATCCGAAATCCGAAATTCGAAATTGCTCTCCTTCCGTGCGTTATGATGCTCCGCCGGGAGACGTGATGGCCGAGATCGACACCGAACAGGAGCTCTTGGACGAGCTGCGCGCCCTCCTCAGAGCGGGAGAAGAGGAGGCGCTGGAGATCTTCCTGCGTCTGGCGCGGCCGGAAGACATCGCCGAATGCCTCGATCTCCTGTCGGGCGACGAGCGACAGCGCATTGTCGCCGCCCTGGACCACGAGGCCGCGGGCGCCGTTCTCACCGACACCACAGCCTCCATCCGCGCCGAACTCGTAGACGACATCAAACCCGAGCGACTCGCCCGCATCGCCGAGGCCCTGCCGGCGGACGAAGCCGCCGACCTCATCGGCGAGCTCGAGACCCACGCATCGGAAAAGGTCCTAGAACACATCTCGTCAGACGACGAGGAGGTCCTCCGGCGGCTTCTGACCTACGGCGAAGACACCGCCGGCGGCATCATGAACCCGGAGGTGGTGGCGTTGACGCCCGGCGAAACCGTCGATGACGCCATCCATTTTCTGCGAACGGCGGACGCGGATATATCGATCGCGGCGGTGTACGTCGTGGACGAAGACCGCCGCCTGCTCGGTTTCGTGCGTCTTCGCCGCATGGTCACCGCCCGCCCCGCGGCCCGCCTCGGCGACATCATGTCGACCGACGTGATTTCGGTCAACGTCGAGTCGGACCAGGAGGAGGTCGCGGACCTCGTCGAAAAGTTCGGCTTTCTGGCCGTACCGGTCGTCGATTCCGACAACCGGCTGGTCGGCGTGGTCACCGTCGACGACGTGCTCGACGTCATCGAGGAAGAGGCGACCGAGGACATTTACAAGATGGCCGGCTCCTCGATCGAGGAGGAGGAATCGGAGTCGATCCTGCACGTCGCCCGCTACCGCCTGCCGTGGCTGCTGGTGTGTCTTGGTGGAACTCAGCTTTCGAGCTACGTACTGGTTCTGGCTTCTCGTGAGGTCAGTATGTACCAACAGATGTCGGTCTTCACCGCCGCCATCATGGCGATGGCGGGCAACACCTCTCTCCAGTCCTCCACCACCACCGTTCGCAGGTTGGCGCTCGACACGCTTCCGCGCAAGCGCTATCTCCGGCACGTGCTGCGCGAGGTTGCGGTTGCGCTGCTCATGGGGCTGGTTTGCGGGGCGGTGGCGTCCGTGCTTGCGGTGTTGATGCACAACGACCCCCTGATCGGTCTCGCCCTCGGACCGGCGATGGCGATCGGGATGTCGGCGGCCAGCCTGCTCGGGACCGCCATGCCGATGGTGCTCGACATCGCGGGCGTCGACCCCGCGGTCGCATCCGGTCCCCTGGTTTCTACCATCAACGACTCGCTGGCCCTGGCGGTCTATTTTTCGATCGCCACCGGGATTTTGTTGATGGTGGGTGGTCAGCGAGGCAGCCGCCGGCGTACACCGACTTTCCAAACGCCCTTCCCGAGAGGAGCCACCCAAGGCATTGTTTGCCCGGACCAACCTGCCTCCTGGAACCTGCGAGCATCAAACAATGCCAAGGATGGCACCTCCGCCGCACGCGGGCCGTTTCCGAACGCGCTTCCCGTGAGGAGCCAGGCACGCCGGCCCGTAGGACGGGCCGGAGCCAGGCACCTCCGCCGCACTGCTCCACCCGCCCTGAGCATTCGAACGTGAGTTGTCGGTGGGGAGTTGTGCTGGAATTCCGAATTCCGAATTCCGAATTCCGAATTCTAATCCAGTGGTTTCGGGTAGCCGAAGAAGAACCCCTGCTGGAGTTCGATCCCGAGATCCCGCAGAACCTCGACCTCCGCCTCGGTCTCCACGCCTTCGGCGATCACGATGGACTGGCTGTCGCGGGCAAAGCCGGTGATGGCCGAGACGAGATTGCGCTTGATCGGTTCCTCCGGGAGGTCGCGCACCAACATCTTGTCCAACTTGATGAAATCGGGCTGGAGCTCGGCGAGGACGTGCAACGCGCTGTAGCCGGTCCCCATATCGTCGATCGCGATTCGAAATCCGTCCTGGCGAAGCTCGGTCACCCGTTCGCGGAGACGGCTGGCACTCTCCACGTAGGTGCGCTCGGTGATTTCGAGCACGCATTGTTTGGGTGATCTGCCCGCGTCCTCCAACCGTCCGGTGAGCCCTCGCGCCTCGGCCACGATGTACTCCAGACCGAGCATGGAGAGGTTCAGAAACAGCGTTGCCCCCTCGGGGAGCCGCTTGGCGTTGGCCAGCGCACGATCGAGACACAGCAACTCGACCTCGCCCAACATGCCCGCACGTTCTGTGAACCCGAAGAGATTCTCGGCCGATTCGAGATAGCTCCCGGAAGGGCCCCTGCTCAGGGCTTCGTAGCCGACGACCTCTCTCTCCGGCAGCCGGACGATGGGCTGAAACAGGGTTCTGATGGAGCGCTCGCGCAGGATTCTCCGAACCTCGTCGAGGCGGGCCTGATCAAGGGCCTCGCCGCGGCGGTGGAAATCCTGCCGTGCTTCGAGGATGCCGGTGTAGATGGTGCGCTCCACCCTCAGGGCCGGTCGCATCTTGATCACGCCCTGGCCGACCCGGACCGCGACTTTTTCGTTTTCGCCGGTGTCATCGGTGATCGAGATTCCCTCGACCAGGGTGTCGTGCAATCGGCTGGCCTCGAACCGATCGGCCAGGATCACCAGGAATATGTCACCCCGCACGTTTTCCTGACACAGCAGGCTGCCGGATCTCGCGGCCGCCTCGAGGAGACCGCTGAGGTGGCCGGCGACGTTTTTCAATACCGAGTCGTAGCGCTCCCATCCGACGATCCGTTCGAGGTTCTGTTCATGTTCGATTCGCACCAAGAGAACCTGGAGGACACCCCGCTCGTCCAGCATTCTCCGCACCCGGTCCAGAACGACCGGAAGAGTGGGCAGTTTGGTCACAGGATCGAAGAGGCTCGCCCGATATTGCAGGATTCGGGTCTGCAGTTCGATGGGGTCGGTGGCGGGGATTC
Organism: Candidatus Sulfomarinibacteraceae bacterium; assembly: GCA_963715955.1. Classification (GTDB taxonomy): domain Bacteria; phylum Acidobacteriota; class Thermoanaerobaculia; order Thermoanaerobaculales; family Sulfomarinibacteraceae; genus Sulfomarinibacter. The sequence continues at coordinate 129,945 of CAVQSQ010000023.1, read as the reverse complement.
CGTTACCCACGCGGTTGCTCGCCACCGGTGGCCCCGAGAAGCTGCCGCACCTGACGGACGAGCTCGCGTGGAGAGAAAGGCTTGCAGATATAGGCGTTGGCGCCGAGTTGCAGGGTCCCCAACTGGTCCTGGTGGCCGCTGCGGGCACTGACCACGAGCACCGGGACGTCGGCCCCCTTGCTGTCGAGCCGCAGGAGCTTGAGCAGTTCCATGCCGTCGAGGTCGGGCATCATCAAATCGAGGAGTACGAGATCCGGTGGGTCCGCCAACATCCGTGCCAGGGCCGAACGACCGTCGGTGTCCGTCTCGACCTCGAATCCATCCGCTTTGAGGATGGTTGCGAGGAGATCCACCATGTCCGGTTCGTCATCGACAACGAAAACTCGCGCCATCAAGCCTCCTCAGACAGCGGCTCGCCAACACCCGCTCTTTCGAGTCTATCAGAAGGCCCCACCTGTGCAGTTCCCTCCGCGCTCAGCTCGAGGCGAGGAAACCAGACGTAAAACACCGACCCGGAACCCTCTGTGCTCTCAGCCCACACCGACCCGCGGTGGGCCTCGACAATGCTCCGCACCAACGACAGGCCGAGCCCCATGCCCCCGAACCGTCGCCTGGAACTCGGATCCACCTGGTGAAAGCGATCGAAGATCCGCACCAACTCGGACCTCGGGATGCCGACGCCCTCGTCGCGGATGCTGACCTGCACCCCCGGCTGGTCGTCACGCGCGATTTCCTCGGCGGTCACGGAGATCGTGCCTCCCTGCGGGGTGAACTTGACAGCGTTGTCGATGACATTGAAGAACACCCGTTCAACCTGCTCGGGATTCAGCAGCAGAGGATCGAGCGCGGGATCCACGTGGACGCCGATCTCGATACCGGATTCCTCGAGTCGTGGTCCGAAGGTGTCGATGACGCCCTCGAGCACCGCCGACAAATCCACTTCCTCCCGCGCCGGATCGAGCGCCATATAGCGCTCGAAGCGCGAAAGCTGGACAAGCTCCTCCACCCGCAGCGACAGGCGCTGGACGTTTTTTCGGCAGATCATGGCGGCCCGGAGCGCCTCTTCCGGGAGGCCGCCCAACGCACCATCGGTCATCAGCTCGAGATAGCCGCGGAGGGCGGTCAGGGGCGTCTTGAGCTCGTGCGAGACGTTGGCCACGAGGTCGGCCTTGGTCTGATCGAGGGTTTCCAACTCGCGGTTGGCCTCGCGCAACCGCTGAATCGTCGCCAGCAGCTCATCCGCCATCACGTTGAAGGCCTCTGCCAACTCTTCGATTTCGTCTCGCGAGTTGACGGTCACCCTTTCCTCGAGATGCCCTTCCTGGATTCTCTGCACACCCTCCTGCAGCCTCTCGACATCGCGGGTGATCCCTCTGGCGAGCATCATCGACACCCACTGCGTGAGTCCCAGACCCATGGCCAGGATCAGCGCCGACAACCACAGAGAGTTCCTGAGTTGCCGGTCGACATCGGCGTAGCTGAAGGTCCCGACCAACGAAAAGTGATGCACGCCCCACTGATCGACGACCGGAGCCACCACGCGGTAGACCCGTTCTCCGCTGGGCTCCCTGACCACCGAGGTCGAGGGCTCCAGACCGGCGATCGCCCGGCTCAGATCCCGATCGTCGACGACCGGAGCGTTGACGCCGTCGCCGTACACCGCCAGGCTGTGACCCTCGGATCTGAGGATGACGTTGCCCCGTACGTCCACGATCTCGAGACGGTTGACATCGGCGTTGAGCTCACGAAGCTGTGCGACTTCCTGATCGAGAATCCCCTTCCCCGAGGACCCCAGAAAAAAGATCTGCGCGACCAGCGGCTCGCTGATGAGTGATGCGTAGGTCTGGGCTGAGCGTTCCATGTTGCGCTGAACCGACCGATGACGAAAGACGACCAGGACCAGTGCACTCGCCACCAGACTGAGGACCACCGCAAAAGCGATGTGACGAGCGATCCTCGTCTGCAGCCTCGTGCGTTTTGTGCTCACCCTGCTTCGCCCCCTCGACAATCGTACCGCCGACCCTGGTCGCCGGATGGCGACGGACCGCCGCTACTCCAGATTCTGGACCTGCTCACGAACCCTTTCCGCCGCAGATTTCGCGTCCACCAACCGCTCGGCAACACCCGGCTCCCGGCACTTCGACCCCAGGGTGTTGAGCTCGCGGTGGATCTCCTGGCACAAGAAATCCAACGTCCGGCCGATTGTCCCACCCTCCTCGAGGCGCTCGCTGAAGGCCTCGAAGTGAGCGCGCAGACGAACGACCTCTTCCGCCACGTCCGCGCGATCGGCGAGGATCGCAGCCTCCTGGACGATGCGATCCGGGTCCGCTCCCGTCGCAGCCAGGTTCTCGATCCGCTCCCGAGCCCGCGCCATGATGGCCTCCCGGATTTCCGTCAGCCGAGGCTCGAACCAATCGACGAATCCGATCACCGTGCCCAGTTCTTCGACGATCTGCCGGGCCAGCCGCTCCCCTTCCGCCGCTCGCATGTTCATCAGCGCACCGACCGCGGCCTCCACCACCCGGCGCAGCGCCGCCGACTCGTCCTCGTCGAGGATGGTGTCCTCGGCGGTCACCGTGACCAACCCCGGAACCGCGAGAACATCCCCGAGAGACAGCGAGGTCGAGGTGCCGTCCGGCACGGGAATTGCGGCGAGTTGCTCGAGCACCGTCACCACCTGCTCGACGTTGACGGCCACCTTCGGCCCAGACGAGCCGCCCTGTTCGAGATTGACCTGCGCCGTCACGCGGCCCCGCTGGAGTCGATCGGAGACCTCGGTGCGAACGACGGCCTCGAGTTCGGGGGTCTCCTCGCGCAGGTTCGTCCGCACCTGGACGTCGAGGTAACGGTGGTTCACCGACCGCACCACCACCGACACTCCAAAGCGATCCGAGAGCTCCGCGCGAGCCCGTCCGAAACCGGTCATGCTCATCAGTGCCATATCAACTCCGATCGAAATCGAGACGCCAGATTACCCCCTTTGACCGCTGTGTTCAAACGCGTGGTCGTACGGCGAACCGCGATCGACCGCCTCACGAGGGCACCATCCACTCAGACCGGCTCTCGCCAACTCCGCGACCGGGAGGAGCCGGGGAAACCCGTTCAGAAGGACGCCTCTCTCTTTTCAAGAAACGCACCGGCCCCCTCCGCGGGATCGCCGGCGGCGAAGAGAAGTCGAAACGCCGCGAGCTCGAGGGCTCGACCGGCACTGCCGGGAAGGGCCGACCGCATGAGATCCCGAGCGGTCGTCACAGCGGTCAATGACGCGCCCTCGAGAATCGGCAGCTCCTCACGGTCGCGCAGGACCGAGTGGGCGACCCCGATCTCTTTCGCCTCTTCTGCTTCGAGATCGGCGGTGGACAGGAGACCGCGGGCGAGGGCTCGTCGTCCGGCGCGCCCCAGGGCCCATATGACTCCCGGAGTGGGTGCTCCGGACCCTGCAGCGAGCCGCAACCGGGTCGACGGCAGGAGGTAGACGAGGTCGGAACAGAGGGCGATGTCGAGCGCCGGTGACGCGACGTCGCCGACCAGAACCGCGCACGTGACGGCGCGGCTTCGGGTCCATTGCTCGATGATTTCCCAACTGACTCCCGAACCGTCACCTCCACCATCGAAATCCACGGCCAGGAGCCGCATCCGACACCCTTCGGCAACAAATTTCTTCGCCTGGGCGGTCGGGTCGACACGGTGGTTCCAGCACAACCTCTGCACCCGACCAGTCTACCTGGAGGCCCGCTCAAAAAACCGGTTTTGAGTGAAAACAGCCTCCCGTTCCAGTCAGGGGCTTTCGCCCTCCATGTGCGGCGCCCGTTAGCAACCTTCGTGCCGAATTCGAGCGATACCTCAAGGCGATCGCCTTCGGCAGCACGGTAAGCCTCCGCGTTGAAACAACTTGTGGAAAATTTCGCGAATGTGCTACAATCCGCGGCCGAGTTGCATATAAGGGAGGGTAGAACTCACCCAATGGCAGACCTTTACCAGTTTCGCGAAGCCCCGGAAGAACCACTTGATTGCATTTACATTCTGATGTGCGCCGATTCCGACCCGGTGGGCGGTCTGGAGTTTTCGGCCAAAGAAAAGAAAGCGCTGAGGGCGAAAGCAAAGGCCCTCGCCCCGCGCGGCGAGGACGGTGAGATCATTTCGGGCGAGTGCCCGCTGGATCTGGCGCGCCGCGTGACCTTTGTCGGTCTCGGTGAGGAGCGCTCGTTGACCCATGGCAAGCTGCGGGAAGCGCTTTCCAGGGTCATGCGGCAGGCCACCAAGAACCGGGAGTACCAGATCGGTCTCGGGATCCCGGTTCGTGTCCACGGTCTCGGCCAGGCCGATTCGCGATTCTTCGCCCTGCTCGAGGCCTCGGTTTCCGACTACGCCTTCGATCAATTCAAATCGAAGAAGAACGAGTTCGAGAAAATCGACGGACTCCACATTCTGCCGCTCGCGAAGGAGAGCGAAGAGGATCTCGAGGCCCGGCTCCAGAGGGTCCGTCTGCTACGCACTTCCCAGCAACTGACCCGTGACCTCGGCAATCGCCCGGGCAATGATCTCGCTCCAGAAGCGTTCGCGATGGCCATCAAGGAGATGGCGGACGAGGTCAAGGGACTGAGAGTCACGATCCTCGGCATCAAGGAATTGCAGAAGGAGAAGATGGGCGGGATTCTCGGTGTCAGCCAGGGTTCGGTCGAAGAACCCCGGATGATCGTCATCGAACACCGCCCCAAGAAGCCGAAGAAGTCGGTGGTCCTCGTCGGCAAGGGCGTCACCTTCGATTCCGGCGGTATCTCGATCAAGCCCTCCGCCGGCATGGGATGGATGAAATACGACATGTGCGGCGCGGCGACGGTTGTCGGCGTCATGCGGGCCGTGGCCCACCTCGACCTGCCGATCAAGGTCGTCGGTCTGGTGCCCGCGGTCGAGAACATGCCGTCCGGCAGCGCCATCAAACCCGGCGACGTCATCACGACGGCGAGCGGCAAGACCGTCGAGGTCGACAACACCGACGCCGAAGGCCGCCTGATCCTCGCCGATGCGCTGCACTACTCGGCGCGTTTCAACCCCGATATCGTCATCGACCTGGCGACCCTTACCGGCGCCTGCGTCGTGGCCCTGGGGAACGAAGCGGCCGGCATCATGGGCAATGACGACGAACTCATCGAGACGCTGCGCAAACTCGGCGAGGAAGTCGGAGAGCGGGTGTGGCCGCTTCCCCTCTACGACGAATACCTGTCGTACCTCAAGAGCGAGTGGGCCGACATCAAGAATGCCGGCAGCCGCTGGGGCGGTGCGGTGACGGCGGGCGCCTTCCTCCGCGAGTTCGTGCCCGACAAGGTCGCGTGGGCCCACCTCGATATCGCGGGCGTGGCGTACCACGAAAAAGAGCACAACGGTTTCCCCAAGGGGGCCTCGGGCTTCGGCGTGGTGCTCCTCTCGACCTATCTCGAGAACCTGTTGAAGTAACTGTGCGGGTCATTCCATCGAACCCGAAACGCCGCGGCCGCCGCGGCGTTTTTTCCATTGGGAGCCCTCGTGCCGCCCGGTAAAACGGCGGTGCCGCGGCTGATGGTGGGACCGCTCGAGGTCTCGCCGCCGGTGGTCCTCGCGCCCATGGCCGGGGTCACGAACTACCCGTTTCGCAAGCTCTGCCGGCGGTTCGGCGCCGGGTTGTTCATCAGCGAGATGATCACGGCGCGCCCGCTCGTGGAGGGCCGGGAGAAGACCCTCAAACTCGCAGATTTCGGGCCCGACGAGAACCCGAGGAGTCTGCAGCTGTACGGGGTCGACCCTCACTATGTGAGCGAAGCAGTGCGGCGTCTGGTGGGAGAGGGGCGTATCGACCATCTCGACCTCAATTTCGGCTGCCCCGTCCGCAAAGTCACCCGCAAGGGCGGTGGAGCGGCGATTCCGGGACGCCCGAAATTGCTGGCGGCGATTGTCCGCGCTGCGGTCGACGCAGCGGGAGCAGTGCCGGTGACCGTCAAGTTCCGAATGGGCATCGACGACGACCACCTCACCCACCTCGAGTCCGGACGGGTCGCAGAATCCGAGGGTTGTGCCGCGATGACGCTGCACGCACGGACGGCCGCCCAGCTCTACGACGGCAGCGCGCAGTGGACCGCCATCGGCGAACTCAAACAGGCCGTCACCTCGATCCCGGTGATCGGCAATGGCGACATCTGGGTCGCGGAGGACGCTCTCCGAATGGTCGAGCAAACGGGCTGTGATGGTGTCGCCGTCGGTCGCGGCTGTCTGGGAAGGCCGTGGCTGTTCCGCGATCTCGCGGACGCCTTCGCCGGCCGACCTCAACAGAGCCCTCCGTCGCTCGGTGAAGTGGCCGACATCATGATCGAACACGCCACACTCCTGGTCGAGTGGTTCGGCGAACGATCCGCCATGCTCTCGTTTCGCAAGCACGGCGGGTGGTACACACGGGGCTTTCGTTCCAGCGCCCGCCTCCGCGACCGGCTGATGCGGGTTGCGGACCTCGATGAGCTTTGCGGGGTCCTGGCCACGGTCGACCGCGACGATCCCTTCCCGGAGACCGGCCACCTCGTCAAACGAGGCAAGAGGAGCGGCACCCAGCGCGTCGTACTGCCGTCCGGTTGGCTCGACGATCCCGACGACGCCACCCCGCCCGGCGCCGACGCGGAGGAACTGATCTCGGGGGGGTGAGCCTCAAGAAACCAGCGATGCTGGTTTTTTTTGATGTTGGATGTTGGATGTTGGATGTGCATACCGCTTGAGCGAATCCAATATCCACGATCCAACATCAGACGTTCGGGTGCGTCGGGAGCGCCTTGCCTTGATATTCGAAAAGGTCCCCGGCACGTCTACGGTGCCCGGCGCGGATCCAATCAACCACACGCGGCGATGGAGGCTTCGATCTGCTCGATCCACGGGAAGAACCGCGAGCCCGGCGTGATGCGCCCCTCGCGGCGAAGCTCGAGGAGGATCGCCAGGGCGGCCTGCCACTGCCCGCGCGCCGTCTGCGAATCTTCGCCGGCGAACGCCAGGTCGGCGAGCTTGCAGTAGGCCACCACCAGGTCAGTGCGCGCGAAGAGGTTGTCCGGCCGCTCCTCGGCCAGGTCCTCGGCGAGAGCCAGGGCCCGGAGGTAGTGGCCGCGCGCGGTCTCGATCCTGCCGAGGGCGAGCTCGGTGCCGCCGATCCGGTGGCAGCACAGCATCAGGTCGCGACGGGCCTCGGAGTTGGAAGGGTTGAGCTGCCACAGCCGATCGGCGATCGCCAGCGCCGCCAGGAAGTGCTCGCGGGCTTCCTCGACAGTGCCCAGGCCCTGTTCGAGCTTGCCTCGGGTCCACAGCACCACGAACAGGTCGCGTTGCAGCTGGCCGTTGGTTGAGTCGGCCGCGGCCAGGCCCTCGAACCAGTCCTGGGCCTGCACGTAGAGGTCGCGAGCCTGCTCCACATTCCCCTCGGCGGCCTGCGCATCAGCGGTCGAGAACAGGGCCAGAGCCGTCGCGCGCTGGACCGCCTGGTCGGACGGTGCGGCGTCGAGCAGCTCCCGACCGAGCTCGAAGGATCGCTGGTAGAGCTCGCGGGAGAGTGCGAAGCTGCCCCTCTCGAAGGCCACGTCCCCCTCCCTGCTCAAAGCGTTCACCAACCCCAGGCCGACTTCGGCGTCCGCCGGCCGCCGGGCGAGGAGGGCCTCTGAGGCGGCTGTCGACCTACCGTACCACCGAGCGGCCTCGTCGATGTTCTGGAGGTCGAAGTTGACGTCGCCGAGAGCCTGGTAGAGCTGTGCATACGTGAGGGAATCGTCGTCCCCGGGTCCCGGGCCGTCGCCGAGCAGTGCCAGCGCCTGCAGGTAGTGGTCGCGGGCGGCGCTCAGGTCGCCCATGCGGTAGTTGTGGAGGATGTCTCCCATCTCCAGATGGGCGGCCGCGAGCTCCTTCACAGCCGCCGGGTCTCCGTCGAGCTGCTCCTGCTCGCGGATCGACAGCACCTTCCGTTGGTGGGTCAGAGCCGCGGCGTTTCGCCGCGAAGCGTGGTAGATCCGCGCGATGCTCTGGTGTGCGGTGGCCAGACGCCGGTCCACCTCGGTGCCCTCCGGCAGGCTCGCCACGATCTGATTGAGGCCGTCGATCGCCTGGGTGAGCAGGGCCTCGCGCAATGTGTGCATGGCAGGTCGGAGCTCGAGCTGACGGTCGACCTCGTAGACCAGCGTGTCGAGCGTCTCCAACGCCAGGTCCCTCTGACTGCTGGCGACAGCCTCGGCCGCGACGACGCGATTGCGCTCGCGGGAGATGAGAACCACACCGAGGGCGAGCACTACCACGACTGCCGCGCCGAGCGCGCGGGCGGTGTGGGTCAGGATCCGGATGCGGCGACGGCGGCTGTCGCGTCGCGATTTCAGCAGCTCGATATCCCGCCCGAGCGCCGCGAATGCGGGGTCCTGCGCCGGCAGCAGCGAGGCCGCCAGCTCGAGATCCTCGCGGTCGACGGCGGCGAGCGCATAGGCGCGGCGGGCTTCGGCGGCTCCTGCCGTCGCCTCCGCGTTGTCGGGCCACAAGGCGCCGGCCTGCTCGTAGCCGAAGACGGCCCGCTGGAATGCGGCGTAATCGCGGTCGCGAACCGCTTCGTCCAACCACCCTCGTGCCTCGGCACTGAGCACCAGGCTCTCGCGGTGCGCCAGGTAATCCCGAACCGCCGCCTGCAGGTTCTGCACCGTCGAATAGCGTGCGCTCGGCTCGTCGGCCATGGCTCGCTTTGTGATCCGCATCAGCTCACCGTCGTCGCGGTGGCGGACGATCTCGTTGGCGGCGGCCGCCATCAAGCAGTCCATCACCGTCTCCCCCCGGTGCGGCGGCGAGCCGGTGAGAATCTCGAACAGGATGGCGCCGAGCAGGTAGACGTCGCTGGCGAAGGAGATCCGGTCGATCTCACCGCGGGCCATTTCGGGCGCCATGTACGAAGCGGTCCCGCCCAGGGCGGATTCCCGGGAAAGGCCCGCCGGCGTCTTCTCACCGCCCACTCTGGCCGCGAGGCCCCAGTCGACGAGGAAGACCTCGCCGAAGCTCCCGAGCATCACGTTGTGCGGCTTGATGTCCCGGTGGATGACCCCTCGGGCGTGGGCGAAGGCCACGGCATCGCACACCTTGAGGAACACATCGAGGTTCCGCTCCAGCCCGCACTCGGGCAACGCGAGATTCCAGGGCATCCCACGGACTCGCTTCATCGAGTAGAAGAGCTGGCCATCCTGGTTCTCCGCGAGATCGTGGATGGGCACGATGTTGGGATGGTCGAGCTCGCCGATGACCGCGGCCTCCACCATGAATCTCTGACGGCTCGCCTCGGACGCGGCGTCGGCGAGGTGCTGCTTCAAGGCGACCTCGCGGTCGAGCGAGGTCTGCCGGGCGCAGTGCACCACCCCCATGCCGCCGCGCCCGAGCTCTCTGACCACCAGGTAGTCCGGGATGTCCGGGGTGTCCGCACCGTCGCGGGACTTCTTGCCGATGCGCCGCCGCGGTACGCGGAAGCACCGTCCGGTCTCGGTTCCGGCGGGCGGTCGGGGCAGCCTCAGGGTCGCCGACGGGGTGGTGCTCTCCGTAACGGCGGCCTGCCAGCGAGCGACGGTTTCGTCCCCGATCCGGTGCCGTCGGTCGGGCTCGCTCCGCACGGGGCGCGGGCTGTCGGCGTTCTCGGTCTCGAAATCGGCCATGCCTGATTGTAGATCGTCGCCGGCCCCGCGGCATTCTCCGTTATCGGCACGCACCACATTGTGACGTTTCAGAATGCAATTCCCTGGCAGCGACGGCTGACGGGGACAGCGTCAGCGCCCGCTGACAGTCGCCGGATCTGGTAGGCGTGGTCATCATTCAGGTCTTCGGGTTGATGAGCCGCCAGGTCATGGCGCGAACCTGATCGAGGGTCTCGAGCACCTTTTCGGCTTTGCCGGTGTTGATGACCCCAGTTCGATTGAGAAGACGCAGGTGGCTGTCGACCTCCTTGGCCGAAGCGTCAGCAATCCGCCAGAAGTGCACCCGGTCGCGTCCGGACCGGCCGTGGCCTTCCGCGAGATTGGCCGGGACGGAACTTGCTGAGCGGACCACCTGATCGGCAATCGACTTAAGCGGCGCCGGCACCCGCAGGACAAGTGCTATGGCATCACCCGCTGCCGCGAGGGCTTTCTCGTGGGCGATGAGGTTGGTGTTGGCGCGGGAGGTGACCATGCCACGGTTGCTGCATACGAACGCCGCCGCCAGTCGCTGGCACTGTGCCTGCCGCGGTCGCTGAAACCTGCCCCGGAACCTGGCAACAGCCGCTGTCGCTGACCCAGTAAACTCACCCGCCCAATTCTCGACCTCATGCAGGTCGAGATGAACTAGAATCAGGAACTGAATGGGTGGATGGGCAATCCCTTGTCTTCAAGATCGCAGCTGCCGAGGGCCTTGCCTTCCGCCTCGCAGACGCAGTCGGGGCCGCCGCACGAACCGCGAAGGTTGCGCCCGGTGACCATGACCCCGACGGCCATGAGCAGGACCACCACGACGAAAACAGCGAATGTCAGCAACAGGGTCTGCACCGTTCAACTCCCACCCATATCAACACCAGCAACGCTCGCGGTATTCTCGACCAGCACCGACCACATCGGCGACCGGCGCTCCTCGAACGTCCTGTCCTCGAGCCTGACCAGAAACAGCGCCGGGATGTCGTGGCGCACCGCCAGTTCCATTCCGGCCGCCGGGCCGAGTACCTCGAGCGCGGTCGCCATGGCATCCGCCGTCATGCAGTTGGCCTGAATAACCGACACCGATGCAAGGTCGTGCGCGATCGGCCGACCGATTCGCGGGTCGATAGTGTGCGAGACCCGGACCCCGTCGCGCACGATGAAGTTCCGATAGTCTCCGGACGTCGCGAGGGCCAGATCGGGTAACGGCACCACCGTATGAACCGATCGCCCACCCTCCTGCGGGCGCTCGACGCCGATCCGCCATATTTGTCTTTCCGCATTGCGTCCGTGAGCGCGAACCTCGCCGCCGACCTCGACCATGAAGTCTGCATAACCGTCGCGGATCAGTGCACCCGCGACGCGGTCGACTGCAAACCCCTTGGCGATGGCCGAAAGGTCGATCTGGACCTCGTGCGAGCCCTTGGTCAAACGACCCCGTTCCCGATCCACACTGATGTGTTCGAAACCGGTCGCGGCCAGCAACCGGCCGATGGACTCATCGCTCGGGGCTTCGGTAAAACCGCGCGGGCCGAATCCCCACGCGTCCACCAGCGGTCCGACCGTGACGTCGAACGCGCCCCCTGACAACCGCGCCACCCGCTGGGCCTCCGCAACCACCTCCAGCAGATCGTCCGAAACCTCGACATCTCCAGCGTCGTGGCGGTTGAACTCCATCACCTCGGAGTCCTCGATGTAGGTCGACATCGCATTGTCGACGCTCGACAGAAGGTTGTCGATCATCACCTCGAGGCGGTCTCCGGCCGCTTCCTCACCGTCGCGAACCACGACCTTGACCGTGTAGGTGGTGCCCATCGTCGACCCGGTGATCGCCTTTTCGCGAAACCCGGCGGTCCCCGGCTGGCGGAAGAAGACGACCGCGAAGAGAGCCGCGACAAAGAGTCCCGGCAACACCAGGCGGCGCAGCCGTGGTGGTCCGCTGTTCATTGGCATCGCCCCCTTTGCCGCCGGTCGCCCCGACGGGTCACTCCCCGTCTACCCTCCGAAGTCGTCGAGCATGATGTTCTCGGGTTCGACACCGAGATCGAGCAACATGTTGATACACGCCTGGTTCATCATCGGCGGCCCGCACATGTAGTACTCGATGTCTTCGGGTGCCGGATGGTCCTTGAGGTAATTCTCGTAGACCACCTGGTGGATGAACCCGGTTTCCCCGCTCCACTCGTCCTCAGGCAGAGGATCGGACAGCGCGAGGTGCCACTCGAAGTTGTCGTTTTCAGAATCGATCGCATCAAAGTCTTCCTGGTAGAAAGCTTCTCGCTTGCTGCGCGCGCCGTACCAGAACGAGACCTTGCGGTCGGTATGAATCCGGCGGAACTGGTCGAAGATGTGGGACCGCATCGGGGCCATCCCGGCCCCACCACCAATGAAAACCATCTCGTTGTCGGTGTCCCGCGCGAAGAACTCGCCGAACGGGCCGGAAATGATGACCTCGTCTCCCGGTTTGAGGCTGAAGATGTAGGACGACATTTTGCCTGGAGGAACACTCGGCATGTTGGGTGGCGGCGAGGCGATACGGACGTTGAGCATGATGATGTTCTTTTCAAGGGGGTAGCTCGCCATGGAATAGGCTCGGGTCAATGGCTCGTCGACCTTCGACACGAACTGCCACATGTTGTACTTGTCCCAGTCGCCGCGGTACTCCTTCTCGATGTCGAAATCCGCGTACTTGACGACGTGGGGCGGACATTCAATCTGAATGTAGCCCCCGGCGCGGAACGGAACCTCTTCGCCTTCGGGCAGCTCGAGAATCAACTCCTTGATGAAGGTGGCAACGTTGTGGTTCGAACGCACCCGGCACGCCCACTTGCGGACGTTGAAGATTTCCGGATCGATCTCGATCTTCATATCCTGCTTGACCTTGACCTGGCACGACAGGCGAACACCCTCACGCGCTTCACCTCGGTTCACGTGGGAAGTTTCGGTGGGCAGCAACGCGCCGCCACCCTCTTGGACGTTCACCTTACAGACCCCGCACGTGCCCTTCCCGCCACAGGCGGAAGGGATGAAGATCTTCTGAGCCGCCAGAGTATTGAGCAGCGTGTTTCCCGCCGGGGCGATGATGGCTTTTTCGGGGTCGTCGTTGACCGTAATCGTCACGTCGGCCGAGGACACGAGCTTCGACTTGGCGATCATCAAGACGACCACCAGCGCCACGATGACGACGACAAAAACGACCACTCCGAGAATGACAGTCAGCATGAATCCACCTACCTACAACTGGATGCCCGCAAAGGCCATGAAACCGATGGCCATGAGCCCGGTCACCAGAAAGGTGATGCCAAGGCCGCGAAGGGCCGGCGGGACGTTCGAATAGCGCATCTTCTCGCGTATCGCAGCCAGGGCGACAATGGCGAGCCAAAAACCGAAACCCGAGCCAAAGCCGAAGACCGTGCTCTCGCCGAGCGTGTAATCGCGCTCGACCATGAAAAGCGAGCCGCCGAGAATGGCGCAATTGACCGCGATCAGCGGCAGAAAGACCCCCAGGGCCGAATAGAGTTTGGGTGCGTAGCGATCAAGAGCCATCTCCACCACCTGGACCGATGCGGCGATCGAACCGATGAATGCCAGGAACCTGACAAAACTGAGATCGATTCCGGCCCACGCCGGGTTGAGCCAGGTGAGCGCACCCTCTTTGAGGAGGTAGTTGTACATCAGGTTGTTGAGCGGCGTGGTCACGGTCAGAACAAACGTCACCGCCGCCCCGAGACCCAGCGCGGTGTCGACCTTCTTCGAAACCGCCAGGAAGGAGCACATCCCGAGGAAGAAGGCGAGCGCCATGTTCTCGACAAAAATCGCCTTGACGGCGAGGCTGAGGTAGTGTTCGAGCATCTCAGTCCTCCTGCAGCTCGGGCTTCCAGGTTCGCAGGAGCCAGATAAAAATGCCGATCAGGAAAAACGCTCCCGGCGCGAGCACGAACAAACCGTTCGGCTGGTACCAACCACCCTCGGTGACGAGCGGCAGAACCTGAAATCCGAACAATTTTCCTGCACCGATGAGCTCCCGGAAGAAACCCACCACGATCAAGATCAGGCTGTATCCGAGACCGTTGCCGATGCCATCGAGCAGGCTGTCCAGCGGCGGGTTCTGCATCGCAAAGGCCTCGGCGCGGCCCATGACGATACAGTTGGTGATGATGAGGCCCACAAAGACGGACAGCTGCTTCGAGATGTCGAAGAAAAAGGCCTGCAACACCTGGTCGGTGACGATCACCAGCGAGGCGATGATGGTGAGCTGAACAATGATTCGAATGGACGGCGGGATCAGGTTGCGGATCACCGAGACCGAAAGATTTGACAGCGACATCACCGCGATCACCGCGATCGACATCACGACCGACGTCTCCAGCTTGGTGGTCACCGCGAGGGCGGAACAGATGCCGAGCACCTGGGCTGCGATCGGGTTGTCGTTGAAAAGCGGGTCGATCAGGGCGCTCTTGTGTGCGGCCTTCATGAGAGCCCCCTCTCCGAACGCAGCTTTTCGAGATACGGTTCAAAGCCGTTCTCCCCGAGCCAGAACTGGACCAGATTGGTCACTCCTCGAGAAGTCAGAGTCGAACCGGAAAGACCGTCCACACTGTAGGGATCCTCGGCTACCGGGCCCGCCGACCCTTTGATGACTTCGATGGCCGGCTCCCAGTTTTCGTCGTACGCCTTGCGGCCCGGCCACAGCGCTTTCCACGAAGGGTTGTCGACCTCGCCGCCGAGCCCCGGCGTCTCGCCGTGCTCGTAAAAAGTGATCCCCTCGATGGTCCTCGTGTCGGGCGCCAGAGCGATGAAACCGTACAACGTGGACCACAACCCCTTGCCCTCGACGGGCAGAATGATCGAGAGCACCTCTCCGTCCTCCACCCGTTGGTACACCAGGGCTTCCTCCGGGAGGCGAGTCAACCCGGCTTTGTTCGCCGGCGCCTCGCGACTCAGAGCAGGGTCCTTGGTGGCCTTGCGCTGGTCATACGAGGCGACATTTGCGTCGACGTCATACTCGCCGCTCTCCAGATCCACGATCTTGGGGACGATGTTGTTCTCGAAAAGCTCCTCGACCTCTTGCGGGGTCGCCTTTTGCCCCTCGTCGAGCAGACCCGCCACAACCAGCACCTTGGTCTGGCGGTCGAGCACCTTGTTGCGGTCCTGGCGCTCTCTGAGGGCGACCGCGGAGGTCGAAACCACGATCGAGCAGACCAGACACACCACGGTGGCGAAACCGATAATGTACGCGTTACTGTACTGCCGCATTGCGCGCTAACCTCCGCTTGATGTTCGCCTGTACGAAGTAGTGATCAATCAACGGAGCGAACATGTTCATGAACAGTATGGCCAGCATCATTCCTTCAGGGTAGGCAGGATTGACCACCCGAACCAGGATCACCAGAATCCCGATCCCGAGGCCGTAGTAGAGCTTGCCCGTTTCCGTAAAGGCCGAAGACACCGGGTCGGTGGCCATGAATACCGCGCCGAAGGCCCAGCCTCCCAGGACCATGTGCCACCAGAACGGGACGCCGAAGAACGGGTTCGTCTCCGATCCCACGGCGTTGAGAATGCTCGCCATGACGACCGTACCGACGGTCACGCCGAGCATCGTTCGCCATGAGCCGATCCTGGTGAAGATCAGCAGCACGGCGCCGACGAGGCACAGGAGGGCCGAAGTTTCGCCCATGGACCCTGGGATGAATCCGAGGAAGGCGTCCCACCACAACCCGTTTCCGACCTCGCCGAGCGCTCCAATGCCGTCCGTCGCAGCACGCGACAACCAGGTTGCTCCGGAGAAACCGTCGACCCCGACGAAGTCGGCCGCGATCCACGGCTTGTCGCCGGAGATCTCGGCCGGGTAGGCAAAGAACAAGAAGGCGCGGGCCGTCAGCGCGGGATTGAGAATATTCATCCCCGTGCCGCCGAAAATCTCTTTTCCGATCAGCACACCGAAGATGGCGCCGGAAGCCACCTGCCACAGCGGAATGGTCGGTGGCAACGTGAGGGGCAGCAGGAAACCGGTCACGAAGAAGCCCTCGTTGATCTCGTGGCCGCGCACACAGGCGAAAATGACCTCGACGGTGCCTCCGGCCGCAAAAGTCATGACGAAGACGGGTAGAAAGTAGAGAGCACCGTAGACAAAGCACGACCAGAAGCCCGATGTGAAACCGAAGCCCATGGCCTGGAAGACGCTGGTCTGCCAGGTGTCGAGCGGCTGCGCGCCCGCCGCGATCGCTCGCGAGGCCTGCAGCCCGGTGTTGTACATCGCGAAAAAGACGATCGGTATCAGCCCGACCACCACGACGGACATCATGCGCTTGAGATCGAGCGCTCCGCGCACGTGAGTCGTGCCCGTCGTGACCTTTCCGGGCGTGTAGAAAATGGTGTCGACCGCTTCAAAGAGCGGGTACAGACGATCCAACTTCCCACCCGACTGCAATCGCTCCTCAGTCGCGTCGAGGAATCGGCGGAGGATCGACATCATCCCTCCTTCCAGATCTCGAACAAGTTTCTCCGCAGCGCCGGGGCGTAGTCTTCCTTGCCCGGGCTGACGAACGAACACAAGGCGAGATCTTCCTCATCGAGCTCCAGACAACCGAGCGCCTCGGCCCTCTCGACATCATCCACCAGCAAGGCGCGAAGAAGAAAGGTGGGCATGATGTCCAGCGGCATCACACGCTCGAAGAGCCCGATCGGCACCATGGCGCGGTGCCCGCCCCGGGCGTTGGTTGTGAAATCATACTTCGTGTCTTTCGGCCTCAAGCTCGACGCGTAGGCTCGAGTGGTGGAGAACTGATCCGACCCGGGCCACGCCCAACCCAGGAAGCGCCGGCGGCGGTCTTCGGCCAAACAGGAAATCTGGGTCGAATACCGGCCGAGAAACCCGCCGGCCTCGCTCATGGCGCGGTGTCCGTAAAGAACGGAACCGGAAATTACTCTCGCATCACCCGGGAACAACTGTCCCTCCACTAATGGCCAGGTCGCCGCTCCGAGTCGCGTCGAAAGCAGACGCGGCTGCTGAACCAACGGCCCTGCCAGGGAAACGATACGCCGGACCGGAAGTTTCCCGGTGGCGAACAATTCTCCAATCGCCGCCACATCCTGCGCGCCGACGTGCCACACGACCCTGGCGCGGCTCACCGGATCGAGGATGTGAATGTGAGTGCCGACCAGCCCGGCCGGGTGCTTGCCCTGGAACTCTTCGATCTTGACCCGCGGTGCGTCCCCGGCGTCGATCTTTGCACCCGGCGCACGGCACAGGAAGACTGGCCCGTCGGTGAGGTGAGAGAGCGCCCACAGACCGCGCTTGAAGTCCTCCATGCGTCCCTCGAGCGCCACCTCGGGATCCACACCGAGAGGATCGGTGTCGATCGCGGTAATGAAGATCGATCGACAGCTTTCACTCGGCGAAGGCACATTGGAGAATGGCCGCCGGCGGATGGCCGTCCACAGACCGGACTCCACGAGCAGGTCGCGAACGTCGCCGCGGTCGAGCGACTTCACGTCCCGGCCGGTGAAAGAGGAGAACTTCTGGTGATCGTCGGGGTTCGTGTTCCCGTCGCGTTCCGATGCCGTGAGTTCGATCACCACCGAGCGCAGCGCCCGCCGCGCTCCACGGTTGATGGCCGTCACCGTGCCCGCGCCCGGGGCGGTGATTCTCACGCCCTCGGTCTTGCGGTCCTCGAACAACAGTTGGCCCCGTGTGACCCGATCACCCTCAGCCACGTGCATGCGCGGCTTCATGAACGGGTAGTCCCGGGCGAGGATGGCGACCCTCGAGACTGCCGGCGCGTTCTCCACGCGTTGTTCCGGGGCACCCGTGATGGGAAGGTCGAGTCCCTTCTTGATCACATGTACTGCCATACACTGCTCTTTTCCGCTCGTTTCGACCGATTGCGGCGAACGAGCGCAGAGAGGATACCAAGGACGTCAAGCGAGCGATACCCACGAGACGACCTCTCAGATTGATCAAACCAGGCCTCGCGGTGTTAAGCTGTCGAAAACGGTTCCTCAGAGGTCGGGAGGAGAGGCTCATGGCAAAGACACCGATCGTCAGAGATTTTATGAAAAAGGCGGCCCGCACGTTCAAAGTCAGCGATGACATGGCCGACTGCATGAGCACCCTCGCCCGCTCCTCGTTCGCGGCGGTCCCGGTGACTGACGAAGACGGGATTGTGGTCGGGCTCCTCAGCGAAAAGGACGTGCTGCGGACCATCATCGACTGGGCCTACGACCAGCGGGCCGGAGGGCCGGTAGAGAACTACATGTCCACCCTCGAGGTCACGGTGACACCTGACATGGACCTCCTCACGGCCGCCCGGGCCTTCCTGGAGGTCAATTTCTCGTGTCTGCCCGTCATGGATGGTGACCGGATGGTGGGCCGCATCACGCGCCACGAGACCCTCAAGGGGATCGAGAAGTGGGCGACCGAGATCAACAAGGAACGTGCGGGCCGCATGCGGCAGACCTCGGGCCACGAGCGGCCGTCGGCCATGGGAGAGATCCAGAAGGTTGCCGCGTCCCACACCCGCGAACAGCTGACCCAGATCTTTCGCAAGCACTGAGCGGGACGATTCGACGAGGCCATCCGCGCTATCAGCGCGCCGTTCGTCGCTCTGGCGCGGATCCTGCATTCATTCCGGTCGCCAAGAAGGAGACCAGAATGCGAAAACTGATCATCACCCTCGGAGCGGCCGCCGCGATCGTCGCGGTCTCGTGTTCCTCGACGACCGTTGTCTCGGATTATGACCACGCGGCGGATTTCAGCGCCTACTCCACGTTCGCCTGGTACGCGGCCGACGACCCGGATCCACGCCCCACCACCGGCGCCAACCAGATCGTCGACGGGCGCATCCGCCGCGCTCTGGCAGAAAATATGATCGCCAGGGGCTACAGCCAGGCGGCCCCCGGCGAGGCCGACCTGGAGGTGACCTACTACACCTCGCTCAGCTCCCAGCTGAGAGTCTACTCGAGCGGCTGGGGCTACGGATGGGGCTACGGCCCCCGTTGGGGATTCGGATACGGCTACTGGCCGGGGTGGAACATGGCCACCGTCTCGACCTACCTCGAGGGGACCATCATCGTCGACATCGTCGACCACGAGAAGAACCAGCTTGTCTGGCGGGGCGTCATCACCAGCGCCCTCTCGAAAAAGAGCTCCTCAGAAGAAAAAATCAACCAGGCGGTGACCCGGGTGCTGTCCACTTTCCCAGCGAAATGACCCGGGTTCCCGATCCATTGACAACCCCGCTGCCGTTTCGTTCGTCCAACGCCGTATGGGAGGCCCGCATGAGACTGATTCGGACCGTTGTTCTCTCGATATCCCTGGCAGCGCTGAGTACGGCCTGCTCGACGATGTCCGTCACGGCCGATTTTGACTCGCAGGTGGACTTTGGTTCCTACACCTCGTTCTCCCTGTTTGAACGCCCCGCCAAGGAGCGACGCGGGCCGCAGATGAGCAACCTTGTCGACGGACGGATCGCCACCTCGATAGCGGCCGACCTCGCGGCCAAGCGACTCGCCTCCACGGCCCCCGGCGACGCCGACATTCTGGTCACCTTTTACACCGCGGTCAGCAGGCGCGTCGTGGTCAACGGCGGCGGGTGGTACGGCTACCGCTGGCGCTATTGGGGTGGCGGGATGACGTATGTGAACAGCTACCCCGAGGGAACCCTGGTCATCGACGTCATCGACCGCCGCAGCCGCGAGTTGGTGTGGAGGGGGGTCGGCGCCGGGGCCTTTTCGAAAATGAACCCGACAAGCGAGAAGGTGCAGAAGAAGGTCACCCGGGTGCTCCGCGATTTTCCGCCCGGCCGCTGAGACAGGAGGGCCCGAAATATACCGCCGAATTCGGACCTATCGCGCCTGATCGAGGTCGGGCGGCACAGGTGCCGCCCCTACCCACAAAGGACATTCTCCTGTAGTGGCGGGCCTGCCCCGCCTTTGAATGGGATTTTGCAGGAGGCTCAGCCTTGAGCTATGGGCTATGGGCTATGGCCATTCAAATGCGTTCCGAGCTCTTCGAAGCTGCAGAAGAGGTTCATAGCGCATAGCGCATAGCGCATAGCTCACAGCGCATAGCTCATAGCGCATAGCGCATTGCCTCACTGCCTCACTGCCTCATTGCCTCACCTTTTTCTGACCGTCACCGCAGGATTCTGTATGATGTCCACCGGCGATCATCGATCGACCTGGAGGTTGAGCCGTGAATTCCCTCACATCCCTGGCAAAGACGCTGTTGACGTTGGCTGCGGTAGCACTGGTATCGGCCTGCAGCAGCCCACCGGTGGTCGGGGTCCTGCTTCCCACGACCGGAGCGGCCGCCAGTTACGGCGAATCCATGAAGAACGGGATCGACCTCGCGCTCGAGGAAGCCGAGGGGACTCTTCCGAAGGGCTTTCAGGTCCTCTGGGGCGATACTGCTTCCGATCCCGCGACCGGGGCCGAGGAACTGCGACGCATGGCTGCAGCCGGCGCCCGGATCGTGGTCGCAGGAACCACCAGCGACACCGCGCACGCGCTGCTTCCGGTGCTCGAGGAATCTGACGTCATCGCAGTCTCGCCTTCCGCCTCGGACCCGTCGTTGACCAAGGAGTCGAGAAGGTTCTTCAGGGTCTTCTCTTCGGATGAGCTCGAGGGCCGTCGAGCCGGCCGTTTCCTCTACGACGACCAGGACAAGACCACGGTGTTGATCTACGCCGAAGACACCGCCCAGGCTCGCGGTATCGAGCCCCCGTTTCGCCAGGTGTACGAACAGGCGATGGGAGGTGAGGTCGTCGGCCGGATCGTGATCGGCAGCGATGGTTGGGAGCAGGAGTCCATCGACCTCCTCGCCGCCGCCAGGCCATCGGCGGTTTACGTCCTCGGGTACGGTGAGAGCACGATCAAGGTCCTCCGCCACCTTGGTGATCACGGCTTCAGCGGTCTGATCTGTGCCACTTCCGCCTTTTACACCAACCAGATCGTCGACGACCATCCGGATCTGGTCGAGGGCGTGTTCTTTCCGCAGCCCGCCTTTGACGTCAGAACAGAAGGCGACCTCGCCCAGGATTTCGTGGCCGCGTACCGCCAGCATTACGGCGTGGACCCCGACATCTACGCGGCACACGCCTACGACGCGATCCGTGTCGTGATATGGACGATAGCCGAAGCCAAGGCGTACACCACGTCCGAGATGAGGAAGGTCCTCGCGTACGGCATGAAGGAATTCCCAGGGGTCACCGGCATTATCCAGTTCAACGACTACGGTGATGTCCACCACAACCCGATCATGTTCATCATCCGAGACGGCCAGGTGCTCAACTACGAACGCTACATCGAGGAGGAGAGAGCCAAGATCCGCGACCGGATCAAGAACCTCCTCAACGGCTGATTCGCGCGGACGGCAACCGGAGAAACCGCATGCGGGTTCGCCTCGAGTCGATCGGCTGCCGCCTCAACACGGGTGAGATCGAGTCCATGGCGCGGTCCCTGGCGTCATCCGGGCACCGGGTTGTCGGATCCGGAGAAACGGCCGATCTCTGCATCCTCAACACCTGTACGGTGACCTCGATCGCGTCGAAGAAATCCCGGCAGCTCATTCGCCAGATCAAGCGCAGCAATCCAAACGCCGCCGTCGTCGCTACCGGATGTGACGTCGAGCTCACTCCCGAGGCGGCGGTCGCGGCCGGGGTCGATCTGGTGGTCGGCAATGCCGACAAGGAACGCCTCCTCGAGATTGCCGACACCCACGGCCTACTCCGCGAACCGGAGCCCGATCTCGACGGGACGCACCACGGCTTCTCCGGCGACACCCTGAGGACCCGCGCGTTCCTCAAGGTCCAGGACGGCTGCGACAATCGCTGCACCTTCTGTGTCACCACCATCGCCCGCGGACGCGGGCGCAGCGTGCCGACGAGCCGTCTCCTCGACGAGGTGCGAGAACTCGTGGATTCCGGTTACCGCGAAATCGTGTTGAGCGGAGTCCACCTCGGTTCCTACGGCCAGGACCTGGGACACCGACGCGGCCTGAAGGGTCTCATCGAGGCCATCCTCACCGCCACCGCTGTTCCGAGGCTTCGTTTGTCGTCGCTGGAACCGTGGGATCTCGACAGCGATTTCTTCGAAGTTCTTGCCGACTCACGCGTCCTCCCCCACCTGCACCTGCCCCTGCAAAGCGGCTGCGATGACACCCTCAGAAGAATGGCGCGGCGCACCTCGCGCAGGGAATTCTCGCAGTTGGTGGCGGACGCCCGCCGCGCCGATCCCGACGTGGCCGTCTCAACCGATGTGATCGTCGGCTTCCCCGGCGAAAACGACCACGAGTTCGAGGAATCGATCTCCTTTGTGGAGGAAATGGCATTCTCCCGCCTTCACATCTTTCGCTACTCTCCCAGGGCCGGCACCCTTGCAGCCACGATGCCCGACCGGGTGAGCGTTCCCGTCGCGCAGGAACGCAGCCGCCGCATGCACGTCCTCGGCGCGGAGATGGAACAGCGATTCAACTCGAATCTCGTCGGGCGAACCCTGGATGTCCTGTGGGAGACCGCCGAGGACCTCGGGGACGCCCTCCGCTGGAGCGGCCTCACGCCCAACTACGTCCGGACCGCAACGATGACCCCGACCGACGAAGATCTCTCGAACCGGGTCACGCCGACCGAGATCGTCGAGGCGGTGCCGGGAGGACTGGTCGGAAAAATTTTGAATTCTTAATTTTGAATTTTGAATTGCCATCCGGCTTCGCCGGTTGGGCTGCGCCGGGCGAGGTTGCCGACTTCCACCTCGTACCGTTTTGAACAACTCTGATGGTGGGCTCAAGCCCACCCTACCTGTCACCGGTCCGAAGTAGGGTGGGACTTGGCCCACCTTCAGAATCGCCGATTTCAAGCTCTTCTCATCTCTGGGACGCCGATGAATGAGGACCCGCTACACTGAAAGGCAGGGGGCACGGTGGATCGATTGGTGGAATTCCTGTTCGAGGTCGGGATGCTGAAACGGACGCCGCGGTCGGGTTGGCAGTTTCTCGGCGCCGGTTCGGAATCCGTGGCCGACCACGTCTTCCGGGTGGCCATGATCGCCTTCGTTCTCGCCCGCATGGAGGACGGCGCCGACGCCGACCGCGTCCTGCGGCTGGCTCTGGTGCACGACCTCCCCGAGGCGCGGACCGGCGATCTCAACTACGTCAACCAGAAGTACGTCACTTCCGACGAGGAGCGCGCCGCGGACGACCTGAGCGCGGGCCTGCCCTTCGCGGACGAGCTCCGCGGTCTGCTTGCCGAGTACCGAGCCGAGGAAACGCCGGAGTCCATCGTCGCCCACGATGCGGATCAGTTGGAGATGCTGCTGGAGCTCAAGGAGCACATCGACAAGGGCGTCACCGGCGCGTCGGACTGGACGCCCTTTGTACTGCGCCGGCTGCGGACGGACAACGCCCGGGACCTGGCCCGTCGCATCCTCGACGGCGACTCCGCGTCATGGTGGTTCGACCGCAGCTCGGAGTGGTGGGTGCGTGGGGGCAAGGGATGAAGGGGTCACAACCTTGACTCGCGACCCGAGATCGCTGATTCTCGACTTCTCGACCCGAGTCGAGGCGAGCGGACCCGCAACCAGCATCGCTCGCCGGGAAGGAAGGAATGAGTGGGAGGTCGAACGGTGAAGATGACCCCCATGCTCCGGCAGTACTTCGAGCTCAAAGAGCAGGCGGGCTCCGCCCTTCTGCTGTACCGGATGGGCGATTTCTACGAGCTCTTTTTCGAAGACGCGCAGACGGCCGCACCGGTGCTTGGAATCACCCTCACCCGGCGCAAGCAGAACGATTCGGTGGACGCACCGATGTGCGGTGTCCCCCACCACGCCTTCGACGGCTATCTCGGCAAGCTCCTCGATGCCGGTTTCAGGGTCGCCGTGGCGGAGCAGGTCGAGGACCCGGCCACCGCCAAAGGACTGGTCCGCCGGGAAATCGTCCGCACCCACACACCCGGCACGATCTCCGACACCGCGCTGCTCGACGGTTCGGAGCACTGCTATCTGGCCGCCTTTGGCGGTGACGACGAGGCGGCGGCCCTGGCCTGGATCGAGCTCAGCACCGGGACCTTCGAGGGCGTCCGGGTCAGCGATTCCCACGTGCTCACCGAACACCTGGCGAGACTGCGGCCGCGGGAAATCCTCATCACTGAAGATTGGGACGGGTGGTTAGGGGTGTGGCCGGCCGAGGTGCCCCACCCGACGGTGACGCCGATTCCTCCCGACACCTTTTCGCCGACCACCGGCGAACAGCGCTTGCGACGAGTACTGGGGGTCGGGTCGCTGCGCGGTTTCGGGCTCGACTCGGGCGAACCGCTGGTGGGGATGGCCGGCGCGCTCTTGAGTTACGTCGAAGACACCCAGAAGGGCGTTCTCAATCACATCGGCGCATTCCGCTGCCGTGAGGGTGGGGACGCCCTCGTGATCGACCGCGCCAGCCTCCGCAACCTCGAGGTGGAACGCGCCGCCAACGGTTCACGTCGCGGATCGTTGATCGACGTCCTCGACCACACCCGGACCCGAATGGGCTCGCGGTTGCTTCGCGACCGGTTGGTTCGGCCCAGTATCGATCTCGAGGAGATCACCGAGCGGCACCGTGCGGTGGCCGAACTGGTCGACAACAACGGCCTGCTCCAGGACCTGCGCGCCTCCCTGGAGGACCTGCCTGACCTCGAGAGGCTGGCGGCCAGGGTCGGCCTCGAGCTGGCCACCCCGCGCGAACTGCAGGGTCTCCGCGCCGGTCTCGATCTCCTGCCGAGAGTGCTCGAGGCGGCCCGCGGCGCCACCTCTTCGCTTTTGAACCACCTCGCCCAGTCCCTCGATCCGATGCCAGACCTCGCGCAGCTGCTTCACCGGAAACTCGCCGCCGAGCCCGCCCAGGTGCCCGGCGCCGGCGTCATCGCCGGAGGTTGGGATCCGGAGCTCGACGAGCAGCGCAGCCTGGCCCGGGGCGGCAAGGAACTGCTGGCGGGCATCGAAAGCGAAGAACGGGCGCGCACCGGCATCGGTTCCCTCAAGGTCCGTTACAACAAGGTCTTCGGCTACTTCATCGAGGTCAGCAAGGCCAACCTCAAGCGGATCCCCGAAAACTACGAACGCCGCCAGACCCTGACCAACGCCGAGCGCTTCATCACTTCGGAACTCAAAGAGCTCGAGTCGCGCATCCTGTCGGCCGAAGAGCTCGCGACCGCCCGCGACCGGGTGTTGTTCCAGAGTCTCCTCGA
The DNA here is from genome assembly GCA_963715955.1 of Candidatus Sulfomarinibacteraceae bacterium. GTDB lineage: Bacteria > Acidobacteriota > Thermoanaerobaculia > Thermoanaerobaculales > Sulfomarinibacteraceae > Sulfomarinibacter. The sequence continues at coordinate 105,050 of CAVQSQ010000023.1, read as the reverse complement.
CGAGCTCACCGACCACGCCAGGCGCATCTCGGCAACGGCCTCGGCCATCGCCGGCCTCGACGTCCACACGACCTTCGCCGACCGCGCGCGGCGCTGGAGCTACTGCCGGCCGGCGATGACCGATGTGGTGGGCATTACCATCCGCGAGGGGCGGCACCCGGTGCTGGAAGAGCTGCAGCGCGAACCGCCCTTCATTCCCAACGACACCCACCTCGAACCGGAAACCACCCAGATCGTCCTGCTGACCGGGCCCAACATGGGCGGCAAGTCGACCTACCTCCGGCAGTGTGCCCTGATCACTCTGATGGCCCACGCGGGGTCCTTCGTGCCCGCCTCGGAAGCGGTCATCGGGCTCACGGACCGTATCTTCACCCGGGTCGGAGCGTCCGACATGCTGGCCCGCGGCGAGTCGACCTTCATGGTCGAGATGACCGAAACCGCGAACATCCTCCACCACGCCACGCCGCGCTCGCTGGTCATCCTCGACGAAGTCGGCCGCGGCACCGCGACCTTCGACGGGTTGTCGTTGGCGTGGGCGATCGTCGAATACCTGCACGACCGGCCCGAGCACGCCGCTCTGGTTCTGTTCGCCACCCACTACCACGAACTGACGGACCTCGCCAAAATGCTGCCCCGGCTCACCAATCGTTCGATGGCGGTCAAGGAGTGGCGGGGCTCGATCCTGTTCCTGCACCGCGTCGTCGACGGTACGGCGGACCACTCCTACGGGATCCACGTCGCGCGGCTGGCCGGGGTTCCAGAGGACGTGTGCAGGAGGGCCGCCGACATCCTCACCAATATCGAACGGCACGATCTCAACGTCACCGGCAACCAGGCCATGCACTCGCCCGCCGGCGCCGCCGGCAACCGGTTGAATCAGCTCGATCTCTTCAGATCGGCCTCCAACGAGATCGCCGAACGTATCGGCCGCCTCGACCTCGAGGGCATGACCCCGATCGAGGCGCTCAACCTGCTGGCCGATCTCCGGAACACGATCGACGGCGACGTCTGACGGGAAGGCCCTCAGTGAAAGGCGGCGGAGCGCGCATGCAGGTAATTGACGTGATGCCCCTTGTGGTTGGAGTGCCCGGAGTCGAGCTGCAGGAGCCGGAACGCGAAGTCCTCGAACGGGTGAAACCCGCCGGCATCATCCTCTTCGCGCGCAATATCGTGTCCGTCCAACAGACCCGAGCGCTCGTGGAACAGCTGCGCGAACTGGAGGCCGCACCCTTTGTCGCGGTCGACCTCGAGGGCGGCATCGTCAACCGGTTCAGCGCCCTGTGGGGTGACCTGCCGACTCCGGCGGAGGCCGGGAAGGCGGGTCGCCGTGCGGTACGGGCCTTGGGCGAGGCGGCCGGCGCCGCCTGCAGGCGCCTCGGGGTGCACGTCGATCTGGCGCCGGTGGTGGACCTCGAGTGCCCGGGCGGCTGCCTCGGCGGGCAGGGGCGGTGCTTCAGCGACGATCCGGAACGGGTCGTGGTCCTGGCCCGTATTTTCAAAGAGGGGCTGGCCACGTGGGGCGTGACCGGTTGCAGCAAGCACTTCCCGGGGCTCGGTTGGGTCGGCCCCGACACTCACGAGGAGCTGCCCCTGCTCGACCCCGGCGACGCCGAGCTCGCACGTCAGATCGGCGTTTTCGAACAGTTGGGCCCGGACTTCCCGGCGGTGATGATGGCCCACGTGGTGGTGCCCGGCCTCGGCGACAGTCAACGACCGGCATCGTTGTCGCCGACCATTGTGGAAAAGGCCGCCGCCCTGCCGGGTTCTCCGGTGGTGTTGTCAGACGACATCGAAATGGGCGCGCTCGCCGAATGGGGCGATTTGCCCGAGAGAGTGGCCGCAGCGTTTTCAGCGCGCAACCACGGCGTCCTGGTGTGCAAGTCCTTCGATCGTCTCGACGACATCATCGGCCACCTCAACGACCTCCTGGCGACCGACTCGAGAATCTCGTCACGGATCGCGGAGATGGCCGCACGCATGGGCACCCTGCGCAACGAGGTCTGCCAGAAGGCCGCCGCCGTGCCGGCGCCGGACGACGCCACCGTCACCCAGCTGTGGGAACACGCTCGACGCGAAGCGGGCTGACGCCGCTTCGCTGATTTCGGATTTCGGATTTCGAATTTCGGATTTTTCTTACAGACTTTCCGCCGGCTCCTCGAAACGCCGGATAGGTGCGCAGAAAATTCGAAATTCGAAATTCGAAATCCGAAATTTTCTATCAATTGGCTTCCAGCGAAGATTCACGGCACAATGTCCCCATGACCGACACCGTTCGTGCAGTCGTGCTTCTCTCCGGTGGTCTCGACTCGACCACGGTCCTGGCGATCGCCCGGGCAGAGGGTCTGGAGTGTCACTGTCTGACGGTGGACTACGGCCAGCGCCACCGCATCGAGCTCGAGGCCGCAGCCGCAGTGGCCACTGCTCTCGGCGCCGCATCGCACCGAGTCGTCACGCTCGACCTTCGTGCCATCGGAGGGTCGGCGCTCACCGACGACATCGACGTTCCGAAGGACGGCGACCCGGGCTCTTCCGGCGTCCCGATCACCTACGTGCCCGCACGCAACACGGTCCTGCTGTCGCTGCTGCTCGGTCTCGCCGAGGTCGTCGAGGCCGACCAGCTCTTCATCGGCGCCAACGCGGTGGACTACTCGGGCTATCCCGACTGCCGACCGGTCTTCCTCGAGGCTTTCGAGAACCTCGCCGCACTGGCCACGGTCGCCGGAACCGAGCGGGGGGTGCGATTCCGGGTCCGCGCTCCCCTGCTCGATCTGACCAAGGCCGACATCATCCGCCGCGGCCTCGACCTGGGCGTCGACTACGGCCTCACCTGGTCGTGTTACGACCCGCACACCCGGCGGACTCGCCTGCGGTCGCTGCGACTCGTGCCAATCTGAGACGACGGGGCTTCGCAGAGGCGGGGGTGCGAGGATCCGATCGGCTACGCCTCTCGGTAGGTGGGCTCTGGGCTCCGGTGCACGGCTCTGTGGAGTGCGCAGAATTCGGCATTGCGCCGAAATCGGTCGGATCGCGCTGATCGAGGCCTGGCGGATAGGTCCGCCCCCACATAGAGGACATTCTCTGGTGGCGCCTGCCCGCCTTTGATTGATCTCCAGGCTCAGCTCGACGTGCCCACTCGACCTCACGACGCCTCATCCATGCCCAAGGCTCATAGCCTCCATCCTTGACAAACTACCGAGGTAGTATTACCTTGGTAGTCGAACCGGAGGCACCATGAGCAAACACACCCTCGGAGAGCTTCAACACGCCATCATGGAAGTGATGTGGTCGCGCGGCGAGGCCACCGCGGCCGCGGTGCACGGCGCTCTGTTCGAGAGCCGCGGTCTCGCACCCACAACCATCGCCACCATGCTCCGTAAGATGGAGGACAAGGGCGTTGTCCGTCACCGCGTGGAAGGCCGGCACTTTGTCTACGAGGCCACGGTCAGCAGGGACGAGGTCCGTTCCTCGATGGTCGGAGAGCTCGTGGACCGACTCTTCGCCGGCGATCCCGCGGCGCTGGTCTCGCACCTCGTGGCGGACCTCGAACTCGAAGAAAGTGACCTGGAACGCCTTCGATCGCTGCTCGACGCCGCGGAGGATGAAAAGGACGGGAACCGATGAACATCACAGCAATCACGGCCTGGCTTCTCACCTACCTGGTCCACAGCACGGTTCTTCTCGGTGCGGCGTGGTGTGTCTCGCGCCTGCTCGGCGACCGGCACCTGGCGATTCAAGAAACCCTGCTGCGGTCGGCCCTCGTGGCCGGCGTCGTCACAACGACCCTCCAGTCCATCCTCGGCATATCGCCGATGACCGGTGCGGTGGCCTTCAACGTGCAACCGCCAGTCGAGACGCCCGTAACGGCGGCAACAGTTTTCGAAGCCGACCTGCCGAACGTGAATCCAGCAGCGCTCGGCACCTCGCCCGGCGTGCGGTGGTCGACGGTCGTCCCCGCACTGTGGGCGCTGGGAGCACTACTGGCCCTTGTCGGTGTCCTGCGCTCCTGGCTCGATTTGCGTCGTCTCCTGCGGACCCGGTGCTTTCGACCCGCCGGCCGCCTGGTCGAAGGGCTGGCGTCAGCCATGGGGCTGCGACGTAAGGTGGCTTTCAGCACATCCAAGGCAATCCCTGTGCCCTTTGCCACGGGCATCAGGCAGCCGGAGATCTGTTGCCCAGAACGGGTCGACGAGCTCGCCCGCGAGCACCGGACCAGCCTCTTCGCCCATGAGCTCGCCCACCTGGCGCGCCGGGACCCAGCCTGGCAGCTGGGATACCGACTGCTCGAGGCCCTCCTGTTCGTGCAGCCCCTCAACCGATGGGTGCGCTGCCGGCTCGAGGAGATCGCGGAGCACCTGACCGACGAACGCGCGGCCGCCTGCACCGGTGACCGATTGGGACTGGCACGCTGCCTCGTGGTGGTCGCCCACTGGGGACACACCTCAGCCATCGGCCTGCCGGCCACGGCCTTTGCCGCCGGCCCGCGGCTCGACCGCCGGGTGAAGAGGCTGATATCTGGCGCGACGGGGCGAGACACATCCAGTCGTTGGGCCCTCCCCGTGGTCCTCACCGCCCTTGTCGCTTCGGTTACGGTTCTGCCGGCCGTGGCAACAGGCCCGGACTCCACGGTTTTCGACACCACCCCGGTCCCGAAGGCCGAGACCTGGACCTTTTCGGCGGACGAGAGCGCCCACGTCACGACGGTCACCGGACGCAGGACATGGTCCATCAGCGACGAACGCCCGGAGGACGCGCCCGAGGCTCCGCCTGCACCGGCTGCGCCTCCGGCACACGAAGCGCCGCCCGCACCGACGGTCCCGGACGAGCCCGCCGAACCGTCAACTGCCCCGCCGGCCGTTCCCGAACCGCGGTCGGTGTCGCCGGCACCGGCAGCGCCCCCCTCCCCTCCCACCGAGCCGGCACCGGCGGCCGAACCCGCACCGGCCACCGCCCCCGCGCCACCCTCACCGGCGGCCAATGCGACGCCGGAGGAGGTGGAGCGTCGGCGGGAGGAGGCACGACGGCGGGCAAGCGAGCGCGCACACGAGAGCGCCGAACGAGCCGAGCGTCGTCGTGCCGAAGCTGAGGTTCGGGCGCGCGAGCATGCAGAGCGTTCACGGGAACAGGCGGAGCACTCCCGCGAGCAGGCGTCGGAGGCCGCGCGCCAGTCGCGGATGACCGATCGGGAACGCGATGAGCTGCTACGGCGCGCCAGAGAGCTTCAGGCCGAAACGCGCCGAATGTCATCAGAAGAGGTCCAGGCCCAGCGCGAACGAGCGCGGGCATTGGCGGCGGAGGCGCGTGAGCTTCAGCGCGAAGCCGCGCTCGAGGCCGGCAGGCTGTCCGACGAGAAGATCGAGGAGCTGCGGCGCCGGGCAACCGAGCTCGCCGCCGAAGCCCGCGAGCGGCAGCGCGACGCCGCCCGCATGCAAAGAGACAGAGCCCGGGACCTTTCCGAGGAGGCGCGCGTGCTTGCCGAGGAGGCCGAGCGCAGGCGCCTCGAGGAGATCGAGGCCTCAAAAAAGCGGCAGGATGAAGAGAAACGGTAGGGGCAATCAGGCGAAGAGGGCGTAGCCGACGCGGCCGGCGACGGCGACGGCCACCGCGACCACCAACGAAAAGGCCGTGATCAGCGAGGTATCGCGCCATCCCAGTTCCTTGGCCATGACCGCGATGGTGGCCACGCAGGGAACGTAGAAGACCACGAACAGCGTGAACGTGAGCATCTGACCGGTGGTGAGCACCATGTTCAACTGCGTGGTGCCCATCGCCTGAACCAGCATGACGAGCGTGAGTTCCTTGCGCAGGATGCCGAAAATCAGGGTCATTCCAACCGCCGCCGGCAGACCGAGCACGGTCACCGTCAGTGGCGACAGGAGCGCGTTGACCGCGTCGGCCGAGTGCGCCCACTCGAGCAGACCGAGGATGACCGACGACACCACGAGCAGCGGCCACGCGATGGTGATGAACTCCTTGAGGGTCAGCCAGGTCTTGGCCGCAAGCGTCTTGAGGCTCGGCACCTGGAGTTCCGGGATCTCCAGGATCAGACCGGGTGGAGCGCCCTTCATCTTGCGGGCGAGAATATTACCCAACAGCACCACCAGAACCAGATTCAACAGGTAGATAAAGAGCGCCCACCACGGCCCCATGTAGGCCGCCACCAGACCGAAGATGACCACCGTCCGTGCGGAGCACGGGATGAAAGAAGCCAACACCGCAGTGATCCGCCGGTCGCGGCTCGAGGGCAGGATGCGAGCGGCCATGATCGCGGGCACCGAGCACCCGTATCCCAGAATCAGGGGCAACACCGACTTCCCGTGCAAGCCGATGCGGTGCATGAGGTTGTCGAGGATGTACGCCATTCGCGGCAGATAACCCGTATCTTCGAGGATTGCAAGGCCGATCAGAAACGGCAGCAGGTAGGGCAGAACGATGGCCACGCCTCCGGCGATCCCGGTCAGGATCCCCGCGGCGACGGTCCCGAGAAGGGTCTCCGGCGGCAGCACCCCAGCCAGCACCGCCTGGAGTCTTCCGGTCAGGTCGACCAGAGGCGCCTCCAGGCGTTGACCGACTTTGAATACCACCCAGAAGAGAAACGCGAGAATCGCCACCATCACCGGTCCCCCGAGGTAGGGGCTCAGGAGAATTCGATCGGCCCACTCACGCCATCCGAGTTTGCGCCGGGTATGGGTCACCGCCGCTTCCTCGATGCAGTGCGCAACCGCGTGACGGCTGCCCGAGATCACCTGGTCGGCGCTCCAGCCGTGAGCCTTCTGCAGGACTGTCGCGATCGCCCTCACCCTGGTCTTCAATTCCGGGTGGGATCCATACACGAGGCGCTCGAAATGCGGGTCCCGCTCGAGGAGCTTCTGCCCCGCGAACCTCCCCGGCATGGTGAGATCGACACCCTCCTCTTCGAGGGCGGAAACAACCTGTTCCACCGCCTCTTCAACCTCCAGGTCAAGGGCGATGGGGACCGCGCTTTCGCCGGAGTGGGCGTGTTGCAGCGAGATCCGGAACAGATCCTTCAGACCCAGACCCCGCCGGCCGACGGTCTCCACGACCGGCACGCCGAGCTGTTGTGACAGAGCCTCGGCGTTCACCTCCATACCGCCGCGCGTGGCCTCATCCATCATGTTGAGGGCGACGATCATCGGCTTTTCGAGCTCGAGCAGTTGCAGCGTCAGCTCGAGCGAGCGCCCGAGCCGGCTGGCGTCGACCACGTTGACGATGAGATCGTACGATTCTTCCAACAGGTAGGTCTCGGCCTTGCCCGCATCCTCCTGAGACGAAATCAAGGAGTAGATCCCGGGCAGGTCGACGACCTCGACCTCGCGGCCGAGTATCATGGCGCGGCTAGTGAAAAACATCACGGACGAACCGGGGAAGTTCGCAGTGGCGGAGCGATAGCCGGCGACTGAGTTGAAGATGGTGCTCTTGCCGGCGTTCGGCTGCCCGGCGAGTACGAACCTCATGCCTGTTCGGCCTCCACCAATCGCTTCGCCCGGGTCAGGCTTTCCACGGTGCCGTCGATCTCCACCTGCACCTTGGAGGCGACACCGCGACCGAGGGCCAGCCGCGTTCCGTTGATCTCGACCAGGACCGGACCACGGAAGGGCGCGCGCTCGACCACCGTCAGCCAATCGCCGACGTGAATGCCGAGGGTGTTGAGGTGAGCGCGCACCCGGTGACCGCCATCGATGGACATCACCCGGGCCTGCTTTCTCACATCAACCGTGTCCAGAGCCATCATCGGGGTAGGCACCCTCCAGAGGGCGATATTAGCCCATTGCGAATGAAAATGCTAACGATATTTAACGCCTCAAAAGTTGCGTGCCCAGAGTAACTTAGGCCTCTCTCGAAAAGCTGCTTGCCGGCTTTTTTCGTTTCAGGATAGCGATGCATTTCGAGATTCAGGCTCGGGTGGCGATGCCACCCGATACAGGATGCAGGATGCAGGATCCAAGATGCAAAGACCCATTCGGAGAAACCGCAGATCATGCAGATGAACGCAGATTTCGGATTCCCCACCCGCCCGGCACGCGAGACGCGTGCCCCACAAAACAACCGATGCCGGAGCTTTTGTGGGGCAGCCGTCCCGGCTGCCATGCCTGCAGGTAGGCGGGTTGGGTGCATGGAAAATCCGAAATCCGCGATGGCTCCCCTGCTCCCCTGCTCCCCTGCTCCTCTCCGGCACGGGGTTACAATGACCACCCGGAGGATGCGATGACCGATCCAGTTCTCACCGTCGAGTTGACCGAGCTTCCCGAACCGCAGGTGTTCGAGCCCGGGATCCGGCGGGCACCGTCGCGCGGCTTCAACCTCAACCGCCACGACACGATCATCGCGCTCAAAAACGCTCTCCGCTACGTGCCCGAGGAGCACCACGGATCGTGGCGCCGGAGTTTCTTGAGGAACTGCGACACCCGCGGCCGGATCTACGGATACCGCTACCGTCCGGCGGGCAGGCTCACGGGCAAACCGATCGACGCCTACGTCGGCCGCATCACCGAGGCGAAGGCGATGCAGGTGATGATCGACAACAATCTCGATTTCGACGTCGCCCTCTACCCCTACGAGCTCGTCACCTACGGCGAGTCGGGCCAGGTCTGCCAGAACTGGATGCAGTACCTGCTGATCAAGCGCTACCTCGAGATCATGGATCACGAACAGACCCTGGTGGTGAGCTCCGGCCACCCGGTGGGGCTCTTTCCTTCGCGGCCCGAGGCGCCGCGCGCGATCATCACCAACGGCCTGATGGTCGGCATGTTCGACACGCCGGAGGACTTTCAGCGCCTCGCCGCCCTGGGCTGCGTCAACTACGGCCAGATGACCGCCGGCGGCTGGATGTACATCGGCCCCCAGGGCATCGTCCACGGCACCTATATCACCCTCCTCAACGCCGGGCGCCTCTACCTCGGCGTCCCCGACGACGGAAATCTGGCGGGGAAGACCTTCATCACCTCCGGGCTCGGCGGGATGTCCGGCGCCCAGCCCAAGGCGCTCGAGATCGCCGGCGGCGCCGGCATCGTCGCCGAGGTCGACCCGTCGCGGGTCGAGACCCGCCACTCCCAGGGCTGGGTCTCGCGCGCCACCGACGACCTCGAAACTTCGGTGAAATGGATGCTCGATGCGGCGGCCGCGGGCGAGGCCCTTTCCATCGCCTATCTCGGCAATGTGGTCGATCTCCTGGAGTACCTCGACGTCAACCACATCGCGGTCGACCTCATCTCAGACCAGACCTCGTGCCACGTTCCCTACGACGGCGGCTACACCCCGGCCGGCCTCGGCTTCGAGGCGGGCCGCGAACTTCTCGCCAACGACCGCGAGAAATTCGCGTCGCTGGTCGACGAAAGCCTTGTCCGCCACTTCAAAGTGCTCGAGCGCCTGACCGCCAAGGGCGCCCACTTCTGGGACTACGGCAACGCCTTCATGAAGGCGGTCTTCGACGCCGGCGCGCCCGAGATCGCCAAGAACGGCATCGACACCTCCGAGGGATTCATCTGGCAGTCCTACGTCGAGGACATCATGGGCCCCATGTGTTTCGACTACGGCTACGGGCCCTTCCGCTGGGTGTGTCTATCAGGCAGCCCGGAGGACCTGGCAAAGACCGACGCCGCGGCGATGGCGTGCATCGACCCCAGCCGCCGGGGGCTGGACCGCGACAACTGGCAGTGGATCAAGGACGCGGAAGCCAACGCACTGGTGGTCGGCACCCAGGCCCGGATCCTCTACGCCGACGCCGAGGGCCGCACCGCAATCGCCCGCGAGTTCAACCGCATGGTGCGCGACCGCGAGATCGGTCCGGTCATGATGGGCCGCGACCACCACGACACCGGCGGCACCGACTCGCCCTACCGCGAGACCGCCAACATCTACGACGGTTCGAACACGGTGGCCGACATGTCGCACCAGTGCTGGGCCGGCAACGCCGCCCGCGGGATGACCATGGCGGTGCTTTCCAACGGCGGCGGCGTCGGCACCGGCAAGGCGATCAACGGCGGTTTCGGCCTCGTCCTCGACGGCTCCGAGCGGGTCGACCGCATCCTCGACACGGCGCTGGAGTGGGACGCCATGGGCGGCGTCGCGCGCCGCGCCTGGGCGCGCAACGACAACGCCATCGAGACCGTCAACACCTGGAACCGCGCCAACGCCGCGCGCGGCCACGTCACGGTGCCGCGGGTGGCGGACGATGATCTCGTGGGAAGCGTTGTCGACGCTCGACCCGACTGAGCCTCTCCCGTTCAGATCCTGTGGCAATGATCACTGCAGCGTCAATGTGACCTGCATGACGCCCGCTTCAGTGCAGAGTTCGGACTCCCGCAGCCTTCAACGTCGGCCACGGTCGAAAGTCGGTGAGAAGGGCGGGCCGGCTCGATTCGCTGCGAACCTTCACCCGCGGCAGGTCACCCGTTCCAGCACCACACGTGCATGTCCTCGAACTGTCCGGCGATGTGGCAGTTGTTGACCAGGGTTCCGGTCATTTCGTAGCCACGGTTGTAGAACACGCGGTTCATGCCGGCCGAACGGGCGCGGGCAATCGTGTAGAGGTTCGGGATCGCGGCCTCCAGCATGTCGTCTTCGAGAGCTGCGAGGAGGTGCTGGGCCAGCCCGAGCCCACGCTGGCTGGGCAGGGTGGCAAAGTCGGTCATCTCCGCGTTGTTGTACTTGCGGCAGGTTTCGGCGGACGCAGCCGCCACCAGGGCCCCCTCCGCGTCGCGCACGATCCGGTAGACCACATGGCTCTCCATGGTCGAAATCAGGTACGCGGGATCCATGATCGGGAACGGATAGCTGGCGAAGACCGTCGCGTAGAGCGCGGCCAGTTCGTCGGCGTCGTCCGGGCCGGCTATCGCCATTCGATACCCGGGAGGCAGGTCGGGAATCGACGCGTCGGCGGGCCGCGCCGTGATCGACTCGAGGACCTCCCGCTGTTCGGACTCGTAAGGGCGTTCGAGCCGGTCTTCTTCGAGATAGAGTGCCATGATCTCGGCCGGCTGCCCGCAGAAGTACCCGTTGACCGTGGCTTCCTGGACCATTCCGGCGTCTTCGAGGGCTTCCCGGTCGAAATCCGGCGCCTTGAGAAACAGCTTGCCATGGTCCCGCCGCCGCGCCTCCGCGGCGAGTTCTTCGACCATCGCCCCCGGATCGCGCGCTTCGTAGCCGAGCACCTGGATCCGTTGGTTGAAATCGCTGACCACCATCTCGGCCGTGAAGTCGGCGCCTTTGACCCGCTGTTCGACCCCGATCTCCAGGGCAGTTGCCAATGTCGTTCCCATCACGCACTCCTTTCGGCCGAAGCTACGCCATTCTCGACCTCGTCTTCGGCGGTCGCCGCGGAAGGCACCAGAGAGATGTTCTTCGGGTCGTCGTCGAAGAGTCCTGCAACTCCGATCGTGTCGGTCCCTTGACGCGCGATCTCGCGACAGAAGGCGCAAAGGTCGCCCTCGCTGCACATCCCCGTGTAATCGCGTGGCTCCTCGTAGGCGACGATGCGGCCCTCGAAGTTCCTCAGCACGACCTTGTGCTCGTGTTGCGAAACGACGTAATTCGGGTGGACCGGAATCTTCCCGCCGCCGCCGGGCGCATCGATCACGAAGGTCGGCACGGCGAGCCCCGAGATGTGGCCCCGCAGGTGCTCCATGATCTCGATCCCCTTGGCGACGGTGGTCCGGAAGTGCTCGAGACCTTCGGCGAGGTCGCACTGATAGATGTAGTACGGGCGCACCCGGTTGGCGGTCAGCTTGTGCATCAGCTTGCGCATCAGAGCCCAGCAGTCGTTGACGCCGCGCAGCAGCACGGTCTGATTCCCGAGCGGGATCCCGGCGTCGGCCATCAACCTGAGCGCACGTTCCGATTCCGGCGTGAACTCCCTGGGGACCGTGAAGTGAGTGTTGACGTAGATCGGGTGGTGGCGCCGCAGTGTTTCGACAAGCTCGGGCGTCACCCGCTGCGGCATGGTGACCGGAATCCTGGTGCCGAAGCGGATCACTTCAACCGACGGCACCTCGCGGCGAATCCGCCCGAGGATGTGCCCGATCTTCTCATCCGACAGCAGGAACGGGTCCCCACCCGAGAGCAGCACGTCGCGAATCTCGCTGTGAGATTGAAGGTAAGCGATACCGGCGTCGAGTTGGCTGTCGGAGATCGCGGCCGGCGCGCCCCCGACCTTTCGCTTGCGGGTGCAGTGGCGGCACAGCATCGCGCACTCGTGCATGATGACCCACAGAACCCGGTCCGGGTAGCGGTGGGTCATCCCGGGCGCCACCGAATCGCCGTCCTCGTTGAGCGGATCCTCGATGTCGAATTCGCCGACCGCCAGCTCGCCCTCGCCGGGCACCGCCTGCAGGCGGATCGGGCAGTTCGGGTCCTCGGGATCGATCAGCGAGGCGTAGTAGGGGGGCACGGCAAAACGGAAACGGTCCAGTGCGCGTTCGATCGTGCGCTGTTCGTTCGGCGTCATTGGAACGACCCGGGCCATCTCCTCGGCGGTGGTGATGCGATGACGCATCTGCCAGTGCCAGTCGTTCCAGTCGTCCATCGGCACGTCGCACCAGATCGACCGCGCCTTGGAGGCCGGTTGCCGGGTTGTGCATACGGCTTCGACCGTCAGAGATGTCATGGATTCAACCTTTCATCCGGTTGTGAACCTGGCCACTGGTTCAGCAGCGCGCCCTGGGGGGTGGGTGTCTTACCACGATGCGTCGCAAAAACTCCATCGTGCACTAAATATTAGCACAAGAAAGGATTTCTTACAACGCGTGCAGTTGCATGTCATCGAGAGCAGGATCGTTCAGGAATCGGACGGCGGCTCCGCAATCGACCTCAGAAATTCCTCGGTCTTCTCGGGCGAAGCATCCAACGGGCCGGTTGTCAATATCGGTCCGGCCTCCACGTCTCCCGCCTCCATGAGCGCGACAATCCTCTGGAGAGACGACAGGATCTGACTCTGCTGCCAATCGGGAAGCCTGACGAAGGAGGATGTGAAATGCTCCTGGAGCAGCGGCGGCGCACCGGCCAGCGCCGCCGCGGCGGCCGGCGTCGGCGAAACCAGGACCTTGCGCCGATCAACCGTGCTCCGAACTCGCTCGATCATCCCCTTTTTCTCGAGCCGGTCGAGGATCCCGGTGACCGTCGCCTGGCTCAGGTTGACCGAGCTCGCCAGCTCGTTCACCGGCATCGGCGCCTCGGCCAACAGTTCCTTGAGCACCACCAGCTGCGGGCCGGTGAGACCGAACCGCTGCACCAGTGCCCGCGAGTGGAGATCGATGGCTCGGATGATCCGGCGCAGCGCCGACATCACCTCGTTCGTGATCGCCGAGTCGGATCCGGGTCGTTTTCCTACTCCGGTGCTTTTCATACCACTCTCCAGTGCCGATTGTAGGCGCGATCTCAAATCGAGGGGAGCCCCAGCCGACCACACGGCTCCGGGATTTGATCTTTCAGCCCATTCACGATAGTTTGTACACGAAATATTTAACGGGGTCGTCGAGAGTTCCGCGATACCGCTGTACGACACGATCGACCCGCCATAAGGAGGTCATCCATCAGAGGTCGAAAAAGTCTTTTCCGTGAGCCCCCGCCGAAGGCGGAACACCGCGTCAACGAAGATATTCGCTACACACCGGTTCGGGTCGTCTCGAGCGACGGCGAGCAGATCGGTGTCATTCCCGTCGACGAGGCCAGACAAGCTGCCGCCGATCAGGGCAAGGACCTGGTCGAGATCGCGCCGAACGCGCGACCGCCGGTGTGCAAGATCATGGACTACGGGCGGTTCATCTTCGAGCGCGACAAGAAGGCCAAAGAGGCCAAACGGAAACAGCACACCGTCGAATTGAAAGAGGTCAAGTTCCGCCCCAACATCGGCGACCACGACTTCGACACCAAGGTTCGGCGGGCCAGGAAATTCCTGCGCTCGGGTTGCCACGTCAAACTCACGATCATGTTCCGCATGCGCGAGCTTCGCCGCCCCGAGAACGGGTACGAGATTCTCGAGCGTGCCACCGAAGAGCTGGCGAGCGTGGCCGGAGTCGAAGCGCCACCTCCGGACAGGCTGACCGGCCGCGACCTCACGATGGTTCTCAAACCGGTCTCCTGATCGCCGGACCCACCATCCATGCACACGCTCGACCTGGCGATCATCTTCGTTTACTTCGCCGGCATGCTGGGAGTCGGTCTGTACTTCCAGCGTCGACAGACCGGGCTCGAAGAGTACTTCGTGGGCGGTCGGCAGATGACCTCGAAGCACATCGGGCTTTCGGTCGTGGCCACCGACGTGGGCGGCGGCTTCTCGATCGGGCTCGGGGGGCTCGGCTTCGTCATGGGGATTTCGGCATCGTGGCTCCTGTTTTCAGGGTTGATCGGCGCATGGTTGGCCGCGGTGGTTCTCGTGCCACGAGTCAAGACCATCGGCGACGCCCACGTCCACCGCTCGTTTCCTGATTTCCTGGCCCACCGCTTCGGCGAGCCGACGCGCCTGGTCGCGGCCCTGGTTTCCGCTATCGGCTATGCCGGCTTCACCGGCTCGCAGCTTCTCGCAGGCGGCAAGCTGGCCTCCGCCGCCTTCAACTTCGATCTGACCACCGCCGTCCTCGTGATGTCGGTGGTGATCGTCGTCTACACCGCCCTCGGCGGGCTGCAGGCGGTGGTCTACACCGACACCCTCCAGTGGATCATCCTCTTTGCCGGTCTGATCGGTCTCGGCATCCCTCTCGGCTATCGTGCGGTCGGCGGCATGCAGGGTCTGCGGGCGGCCCTTCCGGCAGAGTATTTCTCGCTGACCAATGTCTCGGCACTCCAGTTCATTACCTGGATGGTGACGATCGTTCCGATCTGGTTCATCGCGATGACGTTGTATCAGCGGATCCACGCGTCGCGAGATACCGCCACGGCGCAGAGGGCCTGGGTCATGGCCGGACTCCTCGAGTACCCCGCGATGGCGTTCATGGGCGCGATCCTCGGGATGTTCGCCCGCGTCCTGTTTCCGGCCGCCGATCCCGAAATGGGGCTGCCACTGTTGATCCGGGATGTCCTGCCGTTGGGGGCCACCGGCCTCCTTCTGGCGGCCTACTTCGCTGCCATCATGTCGACCGCCGATTCGTGCCTGCTGGCGAGCGTCGGCAACCTCGTCGACGACATCGTCGGCCGCCACGTGGCGCCGGTCGCCTCGGAACGCAGGCTGCTCGCGCTCTCCCGGGTTTTGACCCTGGTCGTCGGTTTCGGGTCCGTGCTCTTCGCCCTCTTTGTACCGCAGGTGATCGACTCCATCCTGCTGGCCTATTCATTCATGGTCTCCGGGCTCTTCTTCCCCACCCTGGCCGCCCTGTTCTGGCGGCGGGCGAGCTCGACGGCGTGCTTCTGGAGCATCCTGCTCGGCGGCGGCACCACGGTCGTCCTCAACGTCATCGACCTGAATCTGCCCCTCGACCCGATTTTCTTCGGACTCGGAGTCTCCGGCGCCGTGCTGGTGATCGTCAGCCTGTGGTTCCCGAATCCCCGTCCCTGACCCGCGCGTCACCAGCATCACCGCGCCGGCGATGACCTCGTGGGAGGTCTGGTCGACGGGGGATGTCTGCATCGGACGGGTTGCCAGGATGCAGGATGCAGGATAGCCCAGGATCGTCGGCCATGTTGGCATGACACTCCGGGAAGCGGCGATCGAGAGGTTGGCCATCCCAATGTCTCAGATCGTTGTTGCCCATGAGTGCCCCCTCTAACAATGATTCCCTTGGCGTGAGCTCGCAACCGTGCTCTCGAGATCCCAACATTGTTCGAGACAGCCGTCCAGGATTGGACGCGGACGGTAACGTTCTCAACGTCTATCATTTGACCGTTGAAGACATTGACGTTAAACCGGTGTCGTGGACGCCCTCATCTCCTACCTGCCGGCCGAGGTGTTCGGCTTTGTACTGACCCTCGGTCTGTCGCTCTTGATCGGGATCGAACGCGAGGAGCACGAGCCCGACGGAATCGGCGGCGTCCGCACCTTCCCAATCATCGGTCTCGGCGGCTACATCCTGATCGCGGCCTTTCCCGATTCGGTCATTCCCTTCTCCTCCGGGCTCGTGGTGACCGGGGTGCTGGTCGCTCTGTCTCACTGGTATTTCCTCAAGAAGGACGAGCCCGGCATCACCACCGAGGCGGCCGTCCTGCTCACCTTCGCACTTGGTGGCTGCGCGGCCAAGGGCATGTACTGGCTCGCCATCGCCACCGGCGTCATCACCGTCATCCTCCTTCAGGAAAAACACATGCTGGAGGGTCTGGCAACCAAGTTGCCGCGGCGCGAGCTGAGCACGCTTCTGCGTTTTCTGCTGCTCACCGCAGTCATCCTACCGGTCATCCCGAATCGCGATTTCACGCCGTTCGAGATCAATCCCTTCAAGCTGTGGCTGGTGGTAGTGGCAGTGCTGGGTGTGTCGTACGTCAGCTATCTGCTCCGCATCTGGTGGGGCGAGGACCGGGGCCTCTTCCTGGCCGGTCTCCTGGGCGGCGCCTACTCTTCCACCGTCACCACTGTCGTTCTGGCCCGTCAGTCGAAGGGGCGCGACGACTGCACCGCCGGATTTGCGGGCGCCATCGTGGCGGCCTCCGGGATGATGTATCTGCGGCTGTGGATCCTGTTGATGCTCTTCGCAGCGCCCCTCGCCCACCGCCTGACGGTGATCTTCTGGGTCCTCGGTCTGGCCGCCATCGCGGTCGGCGCCGCCTTGACCAGGTATGGCCGCAACAACCACGACTGTGATTTCGAGCCCGACAAGGTCAAGCGCGAATCCAATCCCCTGGAAATGACTTCGGCCATCACCTTTGCGCTCATCTTCTTGACGGTGTTGATCGTCACCCAGTGGGTGGCCGGACGTTTCGGCAATACCGGCGTGCTGGTGCTGGCGGCCATCATGGGCGCCGCCGACGTTGACCCCTTCATTCTCGGTCTGACGCAGACCGTCGGCGTCACCCTCGACATCGGAACTGCGGCACTGGCGGTGATCGTCGCCTCGGCCGTCAACAACCTGATGAAGGGCATTTACGCGATGATCTTCGGCGCCAGGCAGACCGGGCGCCTCAGCTTCGTTCTCCTCACCTCGTTCGGCGCTCTCAGCGTGGTTCTGTTCTGGATTTTCTGAGGGCGGGAGCGGGTTCTCCCATAGGACCGGGAACACCCTACCGGGAGTGCCTGGGATATCATGAGCAAACGAAGGACGCGCGGACCCATGCAAGACCCGACCTCCAAACCCTCGAGCACGATCGTCTCTGACGAAGCCGAGCTTCTCATCCTGGTGGACGAGGACGATGTCGAAATCGGCCATCTCGACAAGGCCGCCTGCCACAACGGCGATGGCGTCCTCCACCGCGCCTTTTCTCTGTTCATCTTCAATCGATCGGGCGACCTGCTGCTTCAACAGCGCAGTCCATCGAAACGCCTGTGGCCGCTCTCCTGGTCCAACTCCTGCTGTTCCCACCCCCGCAAGGGTGAGTCCATGGAGAGGGCGATCGAGCGACGCCTCGACGAGGAACTCGGGATGTCCAGCCACTTCCATCATCTCTTCACCTTTCAATATCGGGCGAAATACCTCGATGTCGGGTCAGAAAACGAGGTCTGTTGGGTGTTTGCGGGGCTCTCCGACCACCAGCCCGAAGCGAACGTCCACGAGATCAACGCCGTCCGCTGGATCGCGCCGGGTGCGCTCGATCAAGAGTTCGAGACGCGGCCCGACATCTTCACACCCTGGTTTGCGATGGAGTGGCCGCAGGTCCGTGACGTGTACCGGACGACATTGAACCTCGAATGATCAGAAGCCCCAGCCGGCGCCACCCGTGACCAGCCACCTGCCGCCTTCGCCGCTGTCCACACGGTAGAGGAGGCCGATCCCGAGGTAGGCCCGGGCCACCGGGAGACCGAGCTCGAACCCCGTATAAGTTCGGCCGCCCTCGACCCACCCGAGATCGCCCCAGGTTTGCAGGACCGTGGCCTTGTAGACCGCGCCGATGAAGCCTGCCTTCAGGAACCCGCCTTTGCGGTTGGCATTGCCGGTCACCCGCGCCCATCCGACGCTCAGCTTGCCGCCGCCCAGACCGGGCTCGATCTCGGCGAATGGCCCCCTGAAATCGCACGGGGTCGTGCAGTCGTAGCTCACCGGTTGCGAAGTCAGCATGACGGCGACCGAGGCTGATACGACCTGCGGGTAGGTCACATGGGCCCCGGCAAGACCGAGGGCAAATCGTCTCCGTTCATGCTCCTCCGCTTCGATCTCCTCCATCAGATCGTTCCTGCCGAGATCGAGGTCGGTATCTTCCTGCAAATCTATGGTTTCGGGCCCTGGGCTGAGCGAAGGATCCGGCTGTGAACACACGGCCTCGATACCGAATTGGGCCGGGTCCTTCAGCTTTCCTTCCGCTACCCGTTCGTCCACCATTTCGCCGACCGCCGTCATGCGATCGCGCTCACGGTAGAGGCGGCGTTCGGCTATGACATGGGGATCTGTCAGGCGGTCACAGTATCTCTCGAGCACAGGCCTGACCTTGCGCCACCGCCCTGCGTTGTAGACCGGCGGTTGAAAGGACTCGTCCCAACGCGGCGTCACGTAGTCGCGCAGGTCGACGGGTCTGGTGACGGTCCATCGGCCATCTTCGCTCTTCAGGATCGGATCGCCTCCGTCGCACAGATCCCGGTAGAACCGGAGGCCGCCGTATCCGGCCTCGAGGTCGGCGATCGACTGGACGCCCGAGGTCATCCCTCCCAGAACCAGGCTCTCCTCGGTGATCCCGCGGCTGACCGCGGTGCGCTCCGCGACTTCTGATTCCTCACCACTTTCAACCACCTCGAGGTACTCGCCGTAATACGTCCATCCGGAGGACACGAAATGCGCCAACTTGTCGGTGCCCATTCGGATGCCCGCCACCTCGATGGTTGGGGCGAATGGCATCCAGGTTCCGACGTCGATCGCCGGGTGATTGGAGTAGAGGTTGGTACGCCAGTACTCGCGTTGCTCGGCGCCGCCATTCGGGATGCGCGCAACAAACTCCGTGTTCCAGGCCCAGACCTGGATCTCGTGCAGCAGGAGGAAACGCACCCGCGAGCGGAAGGCGACCGCTACCTCGGTACACCTCTCGGGCTGACGGTCACTTGGAAAGCTCGCGATGGCCCGCTCGAGCTCGAGATTGAACTTGGCGTTGACGGCGTCGGTCGAGTCGGCGAGCGGGAGACCCCAGGCGTAGTACTGGTCGGTCTCGAGGGCGGCCCCCGACCCGGCGAACAGGGACGAAACCAATACGAGCACAATGGTCCCCTCCTTCAACATCGTGCAACGCCGGAATGGCTCCGCTTCCACCAATTTAACTCCCCGGGTTCGAGACGATTCTATGATTCTATGATGGATCCGACGCGCCACCCGATCGAGTAGGATGGTTCGTCCGATTACAAGGAGTCGAAAATTGAACGCATCCGCCCGGTCGCTCGTGAAGCAGTCGCTCCAGGACTTTCGTCGAACCTGGCCTCAGTTGGTGCTCACCGACCTCCTGGCGAGAGTTCTGGCCGTGGTCATCATCGCCCCGGTGGTCGGTCTGTTGGTGAAGCTCTTCCTCTGGCGCACCGTTTCGGGCGTGGTCACCGACGAGGCGATCGTTTCGTTTCTGCTCCACCCCTTCGGCATGGCGGCATTGATCGTGGTGGCTGCCGTATCGATCGGCATTCTCTTTGCAGAAAGCGGCCAGCTCATGGTCATCGCGTTCGGCGCGAACGAGGCGCGGCGAGTGACCTGGCTGGACGCCCTGAACTACGCCTCCCGGCGGGTGGTGGCCCTTGTCTATCTCGCCGGTGCGGCATTCGTTCGCCTGCTTCTGGTTTCGGCACCTTTCCTGGCGGCGGTCGGCGGAATCTACTGGTTGCTTGCGCGCACCCACGACATCAACTACTACCTCGCACGGAAACCTCCGGAGTTCGCAGCGGCGTTGGTCGCAGCGAGTGTCCTCCTCACCGTCCTCGCCCTCCTCATCGCGTGGAAGGTCGCCGGCTGGCTGCTGGCCGTGCCCATGGTGCTGTTCGAGGGCGCAGACGGCCGCAGATCCCTCCAGATGAGCGTGGCAGCGACCGCCCCGTTACGGGGCAAGCTCATGCGGTGGCTCCTCGGATGGGTTGTCGTCACCGCCGTTGTCGGATATTCGGTTGCCTGGCTGGTCGGCCTGCTCGGGAGTTTCGCGGTTTCCCTGACTCAGTCGAACATCACGCTGCTCCTGGTGACGCTGAGCGCGGTCATCATCATCAGCGGCCTCGCCAACCTGGCGGTCACCGTATTCATGACGGTGTTCCTTCCTCTCCTGGTCATTCGGCTCTATCGAGCCATCTCAGGCCCGGGTGAGCTGCGGCCCCCGATTGCTCCAACCGGCTCTCTCAGCGAAAAGACCGCCCTCAAGATTCCCGGCAAAGTCGCCCTGGCGATCGTCATCGGTGTGGGGGTCGTGACGCTGGTCGGTGTCTCGCTGACAGTTGACGATCCCGATTGGGTGGACCCGGCGCAGATCATCGCCCACCGCGGCGGCGCCTGGGTCGCTCCCGAGAACACTCTGGCCGCCTTCGAGCGCGGGATCGCCGATGGCGCCGACTGGATCGAGCTCGATGTCCAGGAAGACGCCGACGGCACGGTGGTGGTCGCCCACGATCGCGACTTCATGCGCGCGGCAGGGACGAGGCTCGAGGTGTGGCAGGCAACTCAAAATGACCTCGCCGACATCGATATGGGCAGCTGGTTCGGACCCGAGTTCGCAGACCAACGGGTGCCGACCCTGCGCCAGGTCCTCGAGCTGGCAAAGGGCCGCACCGGAGTCTTCATCGAGCTCAAGTACTACGGACACGATGTGAGCCTCGAGGAGAAGGTGGTCGCTCTGGTCGAGGAGACCGGGATGACCGATGACATCGTCATCATGTCACTCAACTACGACGGCGTGCGCGCCGCTGCGGCGCTACGACCCGATTGGACCTACGGCCTCCTCAACGCGGTGGCCATCGGCGATCTCACCCAGCTCGACGTCGACTTTCTCGCTCTCACCGCCAAGGCCACCACGCTGCCGATGATCCGGCGCACCCACCGGCGCGGCATGAAGACCTACCCGTGGATCATCAACGACCCGGTCCAGATGTGGGTGATGATGAGCCGTGGAGCGGACGGCATCATCACCGACCGGGTGGCGCTGGCCAACCGCGTCAAAGAGCTGCGCGCCGAGGTGACGCCGGTCGGCCGATTCATCGTCTGGATCGCCGCCGAAACCGGGTTGTTGCGGGGGATGGACGGATCATCTTCAGAGGATGAGGCGTAGGGGCCTGCAGTTGAAAGCTCTGCATCGAGAAAGTTTCCGGGTGCGGGCGTACGAGGTCGATCCCATGGGGCGTCTTCAGATCCCCATTCTGTGCAGATTGTTGCAGGAAGTCGCCGTGGCGCACGCCGGCCTGCTCGGGGTTGCGGTGGAAACCCTGCTCGAGCGCGGTACGGCGTGGGTGTTGTCGCGGATGCGCCTGGCTCTGGTTCGATGGCCGCAAGGCGGCGATGAGATCACCATCGAGACCTGGCCCGAGGCCATGAGCAAGCTCATTGTGGAGCGGCGTTTCGCACTATCGACCGGCGAAGGCGAATCCATCGGGTCCGTCTCGACCTGGTGGGTCGTCCTCGATCTGGATCGCCGGCGGCCCATTCGTCTCCCATCCGAGGCGTGGGACCGTTTTCACGAGTTTGACATCGGAACCCGGCCGGTCAAGCCGGCACGGCTCGAGGTGCCCGATCCCGTGCAATCGAATTTGTCCTTCTCGGTTCGACGAAGCGACGTCGATCTTTCGGGTCACGCCAACAACACCAGCTTCGTCGAGTGGGTCATCGAGGCGGTGCCGGACGAAGTCTGGTCTCGTTGCGACCTCCGCGATCTGGACCTCCAGTTCATCGCCGAGTGCCTCCAGGGTCAGACCGTAGAGTCGCTGAGTCAACTCGTCGAGGGAGCCGACGCCACCGAGGTCCGCCACCAGCTGGTGCGCACCGAAGACGGTGTCGAGGTCGCGCGGGCGCGGACTGTCTGGGTACCCAACGTCCAAACGTTTTAACGTTTGCCCACCCGGTGCGTGCCGCAAGACGTCGTCACGGCCCGGGCCGGATTTCACCGTCCTCGATGGTGAATTGAATCGGGGTGAAGAGTTCGTTGAGAGCTTCCGGATCGTCGTAGTAGCTGGTGCTGGTCTCCTCCGACGGCATCTCCTGGATCGTGAAGGTCAATCGTTCTGCGTTGACGTCGATGACCCCGTAGCCGTGCGAGAAAAGGTTGTCGTAGAGAATATTCGAGGGCGACACCGCGGGGCTCAGCGAGGACACCTGCAAGAGGAGTCCGTACTGGGCGACGATGGCGTCGATACCGGGTATCTGACCGAGGATCGGATCCGACGCGATGGTGCGGGCGACGATCTCGCCGCCGGTGGACGATGAAATGGCCGGCGGCGTGAGTTCATAGACCCCGTTCTGGTGGTCGGTGACGAAGGTTGCGTGGATGTCGCCCGAGATCACCACTGCATTGTCGACCAGGTCCAGAAGCCCGAGGACCTCCTGAGTCTTCTGCGGCAGGCCGTTGAAGTCCTCGTTGTTGATGATCAGCCTGGTGCGCAGAAAGTCCGGAAACTCCGGAGGCAGGAAGGACGCAATCAGAGGATTCGTGAAGTCGACCACCATCGGCGTCATCATGAAGGAGTGGCCCAACACCTTCCACGTGGCGGGGCTCGCCAGCAGGGTGCCCTGGAGCCATGCGTTCTGTTGTCCGCCGTAGACCTCCTGGGCCTCACCTCCGGTCAGAATGTACCTCGATGCCGCGTAGAGATCGAAGGTGTCCTTGACGACCTGGGTCCGCGACCCGCTGGAGGAGTAGATGGCGGTCTTGCCCATCAACAGATAGGACACGCCGCGCGGCAGGGCAGCGAGGATCTCAGGCGTGAAAGGCGCCTGGAGACCGGCACCCTCGAACAGGAGATTGACGAAGGTGGCGCTGACGTTGCCATCCATGACCTCCTCCGCTTCCCGCACCGCGGAGAAGAGATCGAGCGAGGGATTTTCCAGCGTGTAGAGGTTTGCCGCGATCATGGTTGCCGTCTGCTGGAGAATCGGCAGGAAACTGCCGAGCAGGCCCATGTCAACATACGGGTCGAAGCTCGAGCGCAGGTTCGGCCACGACTCGCCGATCAGAAACCCCAGCGTCGCTTCATCCACCGCGATGGTCCCCGGAAACGCGTCCTCTGCGATCAGGTGGTCGGGGCGGAAGGTGCGGAGATCGGTCAACACCAGGTGCAGGTTCGAACCGTAGATGAGGTCGCGGTAGATCAAGCTGTTGGGATAGAGATCGGCGGCGCTGATGTCGAGCTCGCCGTTGGCATCGAGCCCCGCGTCGATGGGGATCCACTCGAAGAAGGCCCGCTCGGCATTTTGCTTGCGCTCGACATCGTACTCGTCGATGCGGCCATTGGAGTAGGTTGAGGTCGCGCCCCAGGCGTCGTTGGAGTACTCGTGGTCGTCCCAGATCACCAGCATCGGCCATCGCTCGTGGACCTGCTGCAAGACGGGGTCGGAATGATAGGTCCTGTAGAGCTGCCGGTAGTTGTCCAGGCTGGCCGCCGCGTAGTCGTTGTCCGCCGGGTTGCCGAGAAGGATCGCCCCCTCGAGATCATCGAACTCGATCTGGCGCTCGCTGCCGGAGTCCTGGAAGGTCGGGTCGCCGGTGGTCTCGTAGATGTAGTCACCGAGGTGGACCACGAAGTCGATGTCCTCATCGTGGTCGAGCAACATCTTCTGATAGGTGTTGTAGTAGCGGCCAACATAGTCCTGGCAGTAAACCACGGCGAAGCGGACCGGAACATCCATGTCGGGGGTCGGTGCGGTGCGGGTCCGTCCGACCTGCGAAACATGGTCTCCCTGATACGTGAATCGATAGTAGTAATAGGTGGAGGGCTCGAGACCCTCGACCTTGACCTTCGCGCAGTAGTCGTCGAGCGCCGAGGCGCCGATCTCCCGGGTCGCCACGACGTCTTTGAACTGATCGTCCGTCGCGACCTCGAGGAGCAACACCTTCGGTTCCTCTTCGGTTTCGCTGACGACCCGCGTCCACAGCACCACGCTGTCGGCGGTGGGATCGCCGGAGGCCACCGACTGCGGGAAGTAGTCGTTCGCCGCCGCCGTCCCAGCGACCACGCAGATCAAGCCGACCACCAACATCCACCGTGTATTTCCGCGCATCATTTCCTCCTTCAAAGGCGCACGGACGCAGCGTCCCGCGCAGGGTCTTTGATCGTCATGAGACATCGCAGTCGCAACAGCCATATGAAGCGGCACCATCCTACACCGTCCGCGTGCGGCGGAGGTGCCTGGCTCCCGCATTGTCGAGGCCCTGATCGACAATGCGGCGTGCCTGGCATCCTCCCGGGAAGAACGAGCGGATACGAGTCGCGTGCGGCGGAGCGTGCCGTCTTCAACATTGTTCGACGCAAGCACGTTCACGGCGGTCGAATCTCCCGGGCTAACAATGTTGAAGGGGGCAACTCCCGGGAAGCGAGTCCGGATACGTGCCCCGTGCGGCGGAGCGTGCCGTCTTCAACATTGTTCGACGCAAGCACGTTCACGGCGGTCGAATCTCCCGGGCTAACAATGTTGAAGGGGGCAACTCCCGGGAAGCGAGCGCGGATACGAGCCGCGTGCGGCGGAGCGTGCCGTCTTCAACATTGTTCGACGCAAGCACGTTCACGGCGGTCGAATCTCCCGGGCTAACAATGTTGAAGGGGGCAACTCCCGGGAAGCGAGCGCGGATACGAGCCGCGTGCGGCGGAGCGTGCCATCTTCAATATTGTTGGACACACCAACATCAAAGTCGCCGAGGCAATACGGGCCAACAATGTTGAAGGTGGCAACTCCCGGGTACTACGCGCGGAAAGCCGGGCTACGCCACCAGCAGATCTTCGCCGGCCCTCACCAGGCGGGCGTAGGCGCCATCGGCGGCGAGGAGCTCATTGTGGGTCCCCTGCTCGACCACGCGGCCGTGATCGAGCACGACGATGCAGTCGGCGCGCTCGACCGTCGACAGGCGGTGGGCGATGACGATCACCGTCTTGCGTTCGAAGATCTTGGCCAGGGCGTCCTGAATCAACTGCTCGGTGATCGAGTCGATCGAGGCGGTCGCCTCGTCGAGAACCACGACCGCCAGGTCGTGGGCCATGGCGCGTGCAAAGGTCAGAAGTTGTCCCTCACCCACCGAAAGGTCGGCGCCGCGTTCGCGCAGAACGTGGCTCCACCCCACCCGCTCGGCGACTTTGTCTGCGTTGACCAGGGCCGCCGCGGCCGCGCAGTCGGCCTGGTCGATGGCGTGGTTGCCGAGGTCGACGTTGAAGCGCACGGTCTCCGAAAACAGCTGTGGGTCCTGTCGAACGCCGGCAATGCGGCGCCGCACGTCTCGCGAGCGGATCTCTCTGAGCTCGCGGCCGTCGAGGGTGATCGACCCGCGATAACCGGTATAGGAGGTGTCGAGGAGCCGACTGATGGTGGTCTTCCCGGAGCCGGTGGCGCCAACCAGCGCCACGACCTGGCCCGGGCGAACCTCCATGTCCACCTCGTGCAGCACGTCCTCTCCGTCCTCGCGGTAGCGGAAGCTGACCCCGCGCATGACGATCTCTCCCTCGACTTCGTTCAGCGCCTCGCCCTCGTTGGACACCGTGTCGGTGACGTCGAACAACGACAGGATCTTTTCCAGCGCCGCCGCGCCCTGTTGCAGGACCGCGACCGTGGAGGAGAGCTGGCGCAACGGCTGGAAAAGACGATCCAGGTACTGGATGAAGGCCACCAGCAGTCCTGCACTCACCGGCGTCGCCGCAGGCAGCGGTACGCCCATGCGGGATGCGAGCCCTGACCCGTACCACAGCATGACCGCCACCCCGATCGACGCCGTACCGTCGACCACTGCGTACATCAGCGAGTCATAAATGTTCGAACGGGTCGTGGCGGCACGATACCGACGGTTGCGCTCGTCGAACAGGCTCTCGCTGTGCTCCGCGTTCCCAAACAGCTGCACCACTTCGACGCCGTCGATGCGCTCGGCAAGGAAGGCGTTGACCGACGCCAACGCCCCCCGGACCTCGACGAAGAGGGCCCGCAACCGCCGCCTGATGAATTCGAGGACGGCCAGAATCAGCGGCGCCAGCAGCAGAAGGACAAAGGTCATCCGCACGTCGAGAAGGAACATGGCGACCAGAGTGCCGACGATCAGCAGGATGTCGAGCACGATGTTGATGAGGCCGGACGACAGCGCCTCGCCAAGGGCATCGACGTCGGAGGTGGCGCGGGTCAGCAGTTTGCCCGCCGGCTGCCGGTCGAGATAGCTCTGCCGCAGGCTGAGCAGCCTGCGGTAGATCCCCGACCGCAACCGAACGATGCTGCGCTGGCCGCCCCACGCCAGCGCCAGCACATAACCGCCCTCGAAAACATAGCTCGCGACCACGGCGCCGAGGTAGACCAACGCCAGTTGCATCAATCCGTCGGCCACTCCCGGAACCAGGTGCCCGTCGATGACCTTTTTCAAGATCCACGGTTGCAGGAGGTTGAGCCCGGCGGTCACCGGCGTCAAGGCGATGGCCAGGGCGAAGGCCCAGGCGTCCGGCCGCAGATACGGCCACAGGCGGCGGAGAATCGACCTCTGTCTCACGATGCCGCCTCGATCTCGGCCGCCGCGCGTTGGCTCTGGACCAGCCAGGTGTCACGGTAGATCCCCGGACGGTCGATCAGTTCGCTGTGGGTTCCGTGGTCGATGAGCCGCCCCCCGTCGAGCACCAGGACGCTGTCGCAGCGGCGAAGGGCGGAAAGGCGGTGGCTGGAAATGAGCACCGTGGGCGCCTGCGGTCTCCGGGTGAGAGCGGCAACGGTATCCACCAGCTGGGCTTCGGTTCGGTGATCCACCGCGGACAAGACGTCGTCGAGGATCAACAAATCGCAGTCGCGGTACAAACCGCGGGCGAGCGCTACGCGTTGGCGCTGGCCGCCCGACAGCATGATGCCGCGCTCCCCGACCACCGTCTGCAGACCCTCGGGCAGTGCTTCGAGATCGGACCCGAGGGCCGCCATATCGACCGAACGCGCGATCCGCTCGATGTCGGGGACCGCCTCCAGGGCAACGTTGGATGCGATCGCGTCCGAAAACAAGAAGGGCCGCTGCGGCACCACGGACAGGCGGCGCCGCCACGACTCGAGATCGATGGTCGTGATGTCGACACCATCCGCAAACACGGCGCCCGCCGGCGGATTGTAAACGCGGGCGAGCAGGCGCAACAGCGTGCTCTTTCCACTGCCGGTGCGGCCGAAGAGGCCGATCACCGATCCCGCGGGAATGAGAGTCGTCACGCCCTCGAGGACGGCGCGCCGAGGTTCGTCGGGATAGGCAAAAGTCAGATCCCGGATCTCGATGGTCGGCCCGTGACCGGGCTCCATGACCCGTCCGGCGCTGCCCTCCGGACGCTCGACCGGCGCGTCCACGAGCTCGAAAATGCGTTCGAGGGCCGCCCGGCCGCGTTGCATCACCGACATCATCCAACCCATCGACCGTAGAGGCGGGAGGAAGACGGCAAGGAGGGCGGTGAAGGCTGCCAGTTCGCCGACGGTCAGGGTGCCGGCCAGGACCATCGGTCCGCCGACGGCTATCAGTGCGAACATCGCCACCCCGCCCGCCAGAACCAGCAACGGCAAAGCAGTCGAACGGATGACGGCCAACCGCATGCTGGTTCGCAGCCACTCGCGGTTGCGCCTTTCGAACCGCTCGATAAAGGCCTCTTCGGCGACGAAGCCCTGGATGGCCGCCATGCCCTGGAGGCTGCCGAGGACGTGCTCGGAGATTTCGCCGAGTTGCTCCTGGCTGCGCCGCGCGAGGTGGAAAAGACGCCGGATGGCCCACTGGACGAGACCGGCGCCGACCACAACCGGCAACAACGCCATCAGTGTCAGACGCGGCGACAACGACAGCATCTGCCACCCGGTGAGGGCCACCGCCATCGTCACGTTGAAGAGCTGCAGACCACCGAAACCGACCA
This sequence comes from Candidatus Sulfomarinibacteraceae bacterium, assembly GCA_963715955.1. GTDB lineage: Bacteria > Acidobacteriota > Thermoanaerobaculia > Thermoanaerobaculales > Sulfomarinibacteraceae > Sulfomarinibacter. The sequence continues at coordinate 76,981 of CAVQSQ010000023.1, read as the reverse complement.
GAGTACGGACCCAGGAAATGTCGTTGGCGGCGCGGCTGACGATATCGCCGCGTTTGTGGACGGCGTAGAACGAGGGCTGCAACTGCAACAGATGTGCAAAGAGGTCGCGACGGAGACGGTACTCGACGTGCCGGCCCGGGTTGAAGATCAGGACCCGCGAAAGCGTCCGGACCAGGATGACGGTGACCCCCATGACCGCGATGGCGGCCACGTAGCGTCCCATCGAGGTGTTCGCCCGCAGGGCGTCGATGGCGTGGCCGATCTGAACCGGGATGCTGACGCTCAGGTAGTTCGTCACGAACAGCAGGACCGCCCCGGCGAAATAGCTCCACCGGTAGCGCCACGCATAGTCCCTGAGCAGCCGGTAGACCGGGCTCGCTGTCGCATCCCTTGCGGCGTTCGTGTTTTCGTCCAAACTCACCCCTCGTTCAACCGCCGACCATCCTCGCATGTTCCACCATTGCCGCACAGCCGGCTCGGATGTTTGATATTGGATGTTGGATATTGGATGTTGGATATTGGATCGAACTCGCCGCAACCCATCGCTGCAGCTGAACGGTCGATTCGCGAATCAAATATCAAATATCCAACATCAACCCGGCCCGAATGGACCGGCAAGTTCGTCCAAGGTACGCTTCAATCGATTGAAAAAGGAGACCCGATGCCCGAGAACATGCCCGAAGTCCTGATCAGCGAAGACGACATCCACGCCAAGGTCGAGGAGCTCGCGCGCCGCATCTCGGCCGACTACCGCGACGTCGACGACCTGATTCTGGTCGGCGTGTTGAAAGGCTCGTTCATCTTCCTCGCCGATCTCGCCCGCCACCTGACGGTTCCGCGCAGCGTCGACTTCATGGCCCTCTCGACCTACGGCGACGGCACCGAGACCGACGGTGCGGTGCGAATGATCATGGACCTCCGCCGCAACATCGCCGGCAAACACGTCGTGATCGTCGAGGACATCGTCGACACCGGCTACACCCTGGCCTACCTCGTGCGCACCCTGGCGGCCCGACAGCCTGCTTCGCTCAAGACCTGCGTCATGGTCCACAAGCCCGAACGGCGCGAGGTCTACGCTCAGATCGATTACCTCGGTTTCGAGATCCCCGATGTCTGGGTCGTCGGTTGCGGTCTCGACTGGGCCGAGAAGTACCGGACTCTCCCCTATATCGGGGTCGTCAAGCCTGAGGAATGATCGGTCGGCCTGTCGACCGACCGACCGGATGCAGGATGCAGGACCCAGGATGCAGTTTCAGGATGCATGATACAGCTCTGAAGGTGGGCCAAGGCCCACCCTACAAGCCCGCTCGACACCTGGGTCCGAAGTAGGGTGGGCCTTGGCCCACCTTCAGACCCGCCGCGGTCGAGTGGAGACTGAAATCAAGCTCGAACGGTCCTTGAAGTTGCTGTCTTGGACACGGGTAATTCAGGATGCAGGATGTTGGAAGGGAAAAGGGGGAAGAAATCCATGTGCGCTCTCCCAGAATGTCATCCCGACCGAGGGAGCGAAGCGACTCCCCTCTCTGTCATCCCGACCGAGGGAGCGAGCCGACTCCCCTCTCTGTCATCCCGACCGAGGGAGCGAGCCGACTCCCCTCTCTGTCATCCCGACCGAGGGAGCGAGCGACTCCCCTCTCTGCACCGAGGGAGCGAGCCGACTCCCCTCTCTGTCATCCCGACCGAGGGAGCGAAGCGACTCCCCTCTCTGTCATCCCGACCGAGGGAGCGAAGCGACCGAGCGGAGGGATCTGTGGCGGCTCCATTGACCTCGTTGCCGTGAGCTGCAACAGGTCCCTCCGCTTCGGCCCTGCGGGCCTACGGTCGGGATGACAGTTGAAAAGTGTCCGCTGCCGCAAGCGCCTTGCAGCGAATCTGCTTACCGAGATCTGTACTCAGGAGCATTGTGTGACCCCGCTCACTGACGGTCTCCGGCCCGCGACCTATATTGATCCTGGACGCACCGGATAATCTCCTCCTTCACAAGCCCGTACGCGGGCTTGCTTTTTTTTCGGCCGAAGGCCGAAAAAAATGAGTGCTAAGCTGCGCGGGATGCAGGATTCGAACGTGATCATCGAAGAAGTGCCGCCGGGGCGGCGGATCTACGCCAACCGCACGCTCAACCTGCGCACCATCGGCGCGATCGGTTACGACATGGACTACACCCTGGTCCACTACCACGCCGACGTCTGGGAGCAGAAGGCCTATGACCGTGCGAAAGACCTCCTGCGCAGCGAGGGCTGGCCTGTCGAAGACCTCGAGTTCGATCCCGGTCTGGTGATCCGCGGTCTGGTCATCGACGCCGAACTCGGCAACATCGTCAAGGCGAACCGCTTCGGCTACGTCATGCGCGCCAACCACGGGACGCGGCTGATGGAGTTCGAGGAACAGCGCGAGGTCTACCGCCACACGCCGGTGGACCTTTCGGAGCCGCGGTTCTCCTTTCTCAACACCCTGTTTTCACTCTCCGAAAGTTGCCTGTACCTGCAACTCGTCGATCTTTACGACCAGCACGTGTTCCCGGACGTCCACGGCTACGAGGACCTCTTCCGCCGGGTCCGGGCTCGCCTCGACGAGACCCACATCGAAGGCACCCTGAAGGCCGAGATCATGGCCGACCCGGAGCCTTACATCGACCTCGACCCGCAGGCGCCGCTGGCGTTGCTCGACCAGCTCCGATCAGGCAAACGACTGATGCTGATCTCAAACTCCGAGTGGGATTACGCCCGCACCGTGATGGCCTACGCCTATGACCGGTTCCTGCCCGGAAATATGACCTGGCGCGATCTCTTCGAGTTGGTCATCGTCAGCGCCCGCAAGCCCAGTTTCTTCCTCTATGATCTGCCGCTTTTTTCAATTGCCGACGAGGAGGCCGGCCTCCTGCGACCGCTGCCGAGCCAGATCCCCGCGCCGGGCGCCTATCTCGGCGGTGACGCGACCAGGGTCGAGAACTACCTCGGGCTCTCCGGCGCCGCGATCCTCTACGTCGGCGACCACATCTTCGCCGACGTCAAAGTCTCCAAGGCGAGCCTGCGGTGGCGGACCGCCCTCATCCTGCGCGAGCTCGAGGACGAGTTGACGGCGATCGACGCGTTCCGCGGCTCCGAACGCATTCTCGTCGAGATGATGGAGAAGAAGATCCAGCTCGAGACCGCCCTCAGCCGCATTCGTCTGGCCCTCCAGCGACTGAAGGGAGGGTACGCAGAACAACCACGGTCGTCGGACAGGGATCTCGAGGCCGAGTTCCAGCGCGTCCGCGAGGCCTCCATCGCCCTCGACGAGCGCATCGTACCGCTCGCCCGCGAGGCCTCCCAGCTCGAGAACCCGCGCTGGGGCGCCCTGTTGCGATCCGGCAATGACAAGAGCCACCTCGCGAATCAGATCGAGCGCTCGGCCGACATTTACACCTCGAGGGTCTCGAATTTCCTCTTCGCCACGCCGTTCGCCTACCTGCGCAGCCGCCGCGGCAGCATGCCGCACGACCCGATCGGCTAAGACCCTGTCGACGCCTCGCACTGTGCACACGGTCGCAGCCGTCAGTTTCCTCAACGCGCGGCCGCTGATCGACGGTCTCGAGCGCGAGCCGGCGATCTCGGTGATCACCGATGTTCCGAGCAGGCTGCTGGAGACTCTGACCACCGCGCGCGCCCGGATCGCCCTGTGTCCCGTCATCGATTTTCAGACGGCCGACGCCGACCTGTGCATCGTCCCGGTCGGCGCCATCGGATCGAATGGCCCCACCCACACCGTCCGGGTCTTCAGCCGGCTCCCGATCCGGAAGATCGATCGGGTCCACATCGACGGCGACAGCCACACCTCGGTGGCCCTCCTCGAGATCGTGCTCGAGGCCCTGAACGGCCGAAGACCCGAGCTCACCACGCTGGAGAGACCGGCGCCGGGAGGCGCCGACCCACCCGACACCGTCCTCCTGATCGGCGACAAGGTGGTTCGAGAAGAACCGACTGTCGGCCTCTACCCGTATCAGCTGGATCTCGGTGAGGCATGGAAGAGCCTGTCGGGTCTGCCGTTCGTCTTTGCCACCTGGATGGCTCGCGCCGGTGAGGACCTCGGGGAACTGCCGGCAACCCTTCGCCGTTACCGGGAGCGCAATCTGCTGCGGATTCCCGAGATCGTCTCGACCCACGCTGAAGGCTGGCCGGAAGACCTCGCAAACCGCTACCTCGGCCGGATTCTCCGATTCGAAATCGGCCCGCGGGAGCTGGAGTCGATCGAGCTCTTCTGGGGACGTTGCCACGCCCTCGGACTCGTCGACGTTCTGCGGCCGATGCGGCTTTATAGAAATTCTCAATTCTGAATTGTGAATTCGCCCGCGCACCCATTCCGCTCCGGGTAGGATGAGTCGACGACTGTGGGAATTGCAGATTGATAGCCCAGAGGTGTACTAAGCTGGAGCCGTGCCAGTCGAAGCCTCGTCCGAAGCAACAACGACGGGCCAGAGAATCGGCCTTCTGTTGGGCCCCATCCTGTTCTGCGTGACCCTTTTTCTGGATCTCGATCCCTCCAACCCCGGGGTCACCGGCATGGCGGCGGTAGCGGTCCTGATGGCGACCTGGTGGATCACCGACGCCATCCCCCTGTCGGCGACCGCACTGTTGCCGCTGGTGCTGTATCCCCTTCTAGGCATCATGAAGACCCGGGAGTGCGCACCGATCTACTTCAACAGCACGATCTTTCTCTTCATCGGGGGGTTCATGATCGCCCTGACGATGGAGAAGTGGACGCTGCACAAGCGCATCGCGCTGTGGATCATCCGGCGGATCGGTGGCGGGCCGTCGCGGATCATCCTCGGTTTCATGGTCGCGGCGGCATTTCTCTCCATGTGGATCTCCAATACCGCCACCGCCATCATGATGGTGCCCATTGCCATGGCGATCATCTTGCAACTCGAGGAGAGATTTGGGTGGAGTGCGTGCCATCCTTTCACCGTTGCACTGATGCTCGGAATCGCCTACGCCTGCTCTCTCGGCGGCATGGCGACGCTGGTCGGCACGCCGCCGAATCTGTCGTTCGCGAGGATCTTCGAGATCACGTTTCCGAATGCGGAGCCCATCGCCTTCGGCCAGTGGTTGCTGATGGCCTTTCCCATCACCCTGGTTCTCCTGACCGTCGTGTGGCTGCTGCTGACGCGGGTGTTCTTCCGCTTCGGGAAGACGTTCGAGGTCGACCGCGAGGTCGTCAAGCGCGAATATGCGGCGCTCGGCGGCATATCGTTCGAAGAGCGGGCGGTGCTGACGGTCTTCGCGGCCACCGCCTTCGGTTGGGTCTTTCGCAAGGACCTGGTGCTCGGATTGGTGACCATCCCCGGCTGGTCGCGGCTGCTGCCCCACGCCGGACCTGATCGACGACGCCACGGTCGCCATCGGTATGGCGATGATCCTGTTTTTCATCCCGACGCGCAGCCGGAACGCCGCCAGCCGCACGCTGATGGGCGTCGACGTGTTCGCCAGGATTCCCTGGCACATCGTGCTTCTGTTCGGAGGCGGTTTCGCCCTGGCTCAGGGCTTCCGGGCCACCGGTCTTTCAGAGCTGATCGGAACCCGGTTCGCGGGCCTCGAAGGAGTACCGCCCTACGCCATGATCGCGTTGGTCTGCGGCGGCATTACCTTCCTCACCGAACTGACCTCGAATACCGCGACAACCGAGATGATCCTGCCGATCCTCGCCTCGGTCGCGGTCGCCATGAAAGCCAACCCGCTGCTGCTTGATGATCCCGGCGACGCTGTCGGCGTCGTGCGCCTTCATGATGCCGGTGGCCACCCCTCCGAACGCCATCATCTTCGGCAGCGGCCGCATCAAGATCGCCGAGATGGCCAGAGTTGGGCTCGCCATCAACCTGATCGGCGTTGTGGTGATCTCCCTGGTGTTCTACTTCCTCGGGACCGCGGTTCTCGGCATCGACACCGCGACCTTCCCGATGTGGGCGGAATCCGGCTAACCTACCGCGGATTCTCCGGCCACCAGCGATAGGCTTCGATGTCGAGGGTCCCGTTGTCGCGGAAGACCACGCCCTCCTCCTCGAGCAGTGAACGCTGGAGGCCTTTCGGGAAGTCGGGCAGATGATCGGTCGAGCACCCGCCGGAGGCGTTGACCACCCTCTGCCAGGGCACGCCGTCCGGGCAGCGGTGCAGCATCCAGCCGACCGCCCGCGGCGACAGCCGTCCGCCCATCAGAGTCGAGATCTGGCCGTAGTTCATGACCCTGCCGCGCGGGATCCGGCGACACGATCTCCACCACCTGCTGCTGGGCGTTGAGCCGTCTCGCCCTCGATGTCGCCGTGCACTCGGTTGGATCCCACGAGAGAACCCTAGCATTATCCAGGCTCAGGGGGAGCAGAGGAGCAGAGGAGCAGAGGAGCGGAGGAGAAAGGGGGAAAGGGAGAAAGGGGGAAAGGGAGAAAGGGGGCAGTCTGCCGTTCAAATTCTGTCATCCCGACCGAGAGAGCGAAGCGACAGAGTGGAGGGATCCCTCCGCTACGGCCACTAGGGCCTTCGGTCGGGATGACAGCAAGATGCGGTCGCGTGGTGCCCGCTCTCCCCACCCGGTGTCGGGATCCGGCCCCCGTTCACCGGACGTGCCGTCTTTGACGGTTTTGCGATACCCGAGCCTCGACACGAGCGGCTATCCCGGTCGCAAAACCTCAAAGGGGGCACTCACGGGCAATGCCGCCGTGAGCATCGGGATGATCAAGTCGAGAAATACGCTCGGAAACGACCTGCGTGCGGCGGAGGTGCCATTTGTCACATTGTTTGATCTCGAACCTGCCGGCGTACGAGAGAACCCGCGGGCAAACAATGTGACGGGTGGCTCCTCCCGGGAAGCGCGTATTGAAAGGCGGGTTCACTCGAGCCCTCGAAAACGGTTCGACAACAGGCATCCAACGGCCCAGCCTGTCGCCCCTCCGGGGCTTTTCATCTATTTGATCGTCGATTCCTGGGGCTCACGCCCCAGGCTAAATCCTGTCGCCGCTCCGCGGCTCAACCTGCCAAACAGGAGGGGAGGCGTTCAAGAACGCCCGCGTGAGATGGGTAAGAGGTTGCGCACCGCGCTACCATGAACCGATGTACGCGAGCGTCGCGATTCCCCGCAGCACCCCGGAGGCTCTGACCTACGCGGTGCCCCGAGACCTCGAGGCATTTGCCGTGCCGGGCGTCCGGGTGCGCGTGCCGCTGCGCAACAAGACCGTGACCGGAGTTCTGGTGGCGGTTTCCGACACCACCGATATCGACCCGGCAGTCCTTCGAGATCTGACCGAGATCGTCGACGAGAAACCCTTGCTGCCGCCACATCTCTTCCATCTCGCGGAGTTCATCTCCACCTACTACCGGTGCCCACTCGGCGACACGCTCTCCGCCGTGCTCCCAGCCGGCCTCCTGCGTTCCGACGGGGAAATCGCACGTTTGACAGCCGCCGGCGCCGCGGTCGAGCCGGAGACCCTTCCGGGAAAACGGGGTGCGCTGCTGGCCGAGCTGCAGGCAGCTAGCAAGCTCAGAGTCACGACCCTGTTGGCGCGCGCAAAGATCTCGAGCAGGGGGCCTCTCGACGCACTGATTCAGGCCGGGTTGGCATCGGTGGGCAACAAACGCCGCGATCGTCCGCCGGAGGCCGAGATCGCTGCAGTCAAACTGCCCGATGTTCCGCTCGAAGACCTTCTCGAGCGCTGCGCCCGCGCCCCGCGCCGCCGCGAGGTCCTGGAGTGGCTGGCCGAGCAGGGCCGCCCGGCTCTGGTGTCCGAGGTCTGCGGTGAGGTCGGGTGCTCGCCGGCAACCATTCGGGCGATGGACACCGCCGGCCTTCTCATCCGCTTCTACCAGGCGCCGGCACGGCGTCAACGTTGGGTCCTGCGGCCGGCGATCGAGCGCCCGGTTCTCACCGATGAACAGCAGACGGTAGTCGACGCCGTCGACGCGGCGCTCGACGGCGGGCGCTACTCGCCCTTCCTGCTCGAGGGCATCACCGGTTCGGGCAAGACCGAGGTCTACCTCCGCTGTCTCGAAGAGGTCCTGGCCAGGGGCCGCAGCGGGATCGTCCTGGTGCCGGAGATCGGCCTCACGCCGGCCGCTTCCGGGGCCGTCGAACGCCGCTTCGGCGCGCAGGCCGCAGTCCTCCACTCGGCCCTCTCCGAGGGCGAACGGTGGCGGGAGTGGAAGCGCATCAAGGACGGCGGGGTCAAGGTGGTGGTAGGGCCGAGGTCGGCCCTCTTCGCACCGCTCGACGACCTCGGATTCATCGCCGTCGACGAGGAGCACGACGCCGCCTACAAACAACAGGAGGCGCCGCGCTACCAGGCCCGCGACCTCGCGCTGGTTGCGGCCCAACACCTCAAGATCCCGGTTCTGCTGTGTTCGGCGACGCCTTCAGTCGAGGCCGCGTCCCTTGTCGAGCGCGACCTCGCCAACCACCTCCGTCTGACCCGGCGGGTCGCCGGCGGGTCGCTGCCCGAAGTGGAGCTGGTGGATCTCAGGGGCGAGCCTCCAGAACCCGGCGAACAGGGCCGGACCCTCTTTTCGCGCAGATTGCGGGAACTGCTCGAGGAGACCCTGGGCCGCGGCGAACAATCGATCCTCCTGATGCAGCGACGGGGGTGGGCGCCGATCCTCCTCTGCCGCGATTGCGGACACAAGATCCAGTGTCCGGACTGTTCGGTTTCGTTGGTCGTTCACCAGCGCTCCGGGGATCTCCGCTGCCACTATTGCGGCCACCGACAACAGCCGCTCGCCAGGTGCCCTTCGTGCAGCGGCGACCTGCTGGACGCGGTCGGCGCCGGTACCGAGAAGGTGGCGGCACACCTGAAGCGTCTGATGCCGGGGGTCTCCAGCGCCATCCTCGACCGCGACACGGTTCGCCGCCGATCGGGTCTTCAGGACACTCTCGGAGCATTCGCCGCCGGCGCCGTGCAGGTCCTCATCGGCACCCAGATGGTGGCCAAGGGACACCACTTCCCGAACGTCACCCTGACCGGGGTGATCTCGGCCGACGCCATGCTGGGCCTGCCCGATTTCCGGTCGGCCGAGCGGACCTTCCAGCTGCTCACCCAGGTCGCCGGTCGATCCGGCCGCGGTGACCGACCGGGGCGCGTGGTGATCCAGACCTACTATCCCGACCACCCCGCGGTGCAGCTCGCCTGCCAGCACGATGTCGGCACCTTTCTCGCCGAGGAGATGATCTACCGCCGCAGTTTCTCGTATCCACCGGTAGCTCGTCTGGCCCTGGTTCGATTCGAAAGCACCAACGAAAGGCTGGCCCGCGATGCGGCGGAGGCAGCGGCGGCGGCGACCCAACCTCTGCCGCAACGGGTTCGGTTGCGCGGTCCGTCGCCGGCGCCGCTGGAGCGGATCCGAGGCCAGTGGCGCTTTCAGGTCCTGCTGTCGGCGGCCAACCGTGAATTGCTGCGTGGGCTGCTCGAAAAAATCGAGACCCTGCCGGTCCCGAACAAGGTCCGGCGGGTCATCGACGTCGACCCGACCTCGACGCTGTAGGAATTCCGGCCCCTGGGTGGCGTATTCTCTCCAGGATCAGAACGACGTCGACCATTAAGAAGTGTCAACATCCATCGTTTTTCTGTTGACGCCGCGCCTTCGAACGGCGAACCTTTCAGTATCAGGTGCGTAGAACATCAGCGTACGGCACGATCGCAAGGAGGACTCAAGGTGAAGACGAGAATGACCGCACTCATCGCCGCAACTCTGTTTCTGGCAGTGACTCTCCCCGGCAGCGCGGCGGAGATCGATGTTTCTGCCCTGCCGACCACGGTCGGTCCGCTCCCCATGGCCCCGGGTGACACCCTCAAGCTGGACCTCCTTGGCGCCTATCAATTGGCACTCTCCCGCAACCTCAACCTCCACGTCAGCCGCTACGATCTCGCCATCGCCGACGCCAACGTCCGCGGGTCCGGGGGGATCTTCGACCCGTACCTGACGGCCGGTATCACCGGCGACTCGGCGCAGGCGCCGACCTCGACCGTCCTCGAGGGCGCCAACGTGGCCGAGAGCCGCAATACCCGCTTTGTCCTGGGTGTGGACCAGTTGCTGCCATCGGGCACGCAGATCGGCGGAGACTGGACGTCCTTTCGCGGCGAAACCAACTCCACCTTCTTCTTCCTCAACCCCCGCTGGGACGCCAACCTCAATCTGACCCTCGTCCAACCACTGCTCAACGGCTTCGGCACCACGGTCACCCGTTCGCAGATCATCATCGCCGAGAATATTCGCCAGCAGACCGCGGTCGGGTTCGAGGTGCAGGTGATCCAGCTGCTGGCCGATGTCGAGCAGGCCTACTGGGAACTGGTTGCGACGCGGGAGGGGGTTGCGGTGACCGAGCAGTCGCTGGCGCTCGCCGAACAGCTCCTCGAGGAGACCCGGCAGCGGGTCGAGGTCGGGACATCGGCCCCGATCGACATGGTGCAATCGGAGGCCACGGTCGCGAACCGCGTGCAGGAGTTGATCTACGCCAGGAACGCGACCGCCAATGCCGAGGACAACTTGAAGGCCCTGCTCGGTTTCGACCTGCCCCACGAGTGGCAGGTGGAGATCGAGGCCACCGACTCCTACAACATGGAACCGGTGCTGCCCGATCTTCAGGAGTCCATCGAGACCGCCCTCGACAAGCGTCCCACCATCATCCGGCAGGAACTGGAGCTGTCGCGCCTCGACCACAACGTCAAGGTGGCGCGCAACGGCGCCCTGCCGCAGCTCAACCTCACCGGCAGTTACGGCTGGTCCGGAGTCAGCGGCACGTCGACCTTCGAAGACCCCGATACCGGCGAGCCCGTGACGATTCGCGAGGGCTGGGGCGATGCTGCCAGCCAGGTCTTCGACTTCGACTACCCGAGATGGACCCTGGGGCTGAACTACTCGGTTCCGATCGGCAACCACCGCGCCAAGGAGCAACTCGCGGCCACCCGTTACCAGCGTGACCGTGCCGACACCCAGCTCGCCGCTCTCAAACAGTCCATCACTCACGAGGTGCGGCTCGCGGTCAGATCGCTGTACGACGGGGCTGCCGCGATCGACGCTGCGGTGGTTTCAAGCCGCCTCGCCGTGCGCAACCTCGAGGCTGAACAGACCAAATTCAACAACGGTCTCTCCACCAACTTCCAGGTGTCGGAGATCCAGCGCGCCCTGGCCGATGCCCAGTTCGCCGAGATCCGCGCCCGCGTCAACTACCGCAAGTTCCTGGCGGCCTACTACGCCTTTACCGGCACCTTCCTCGACGCCGTGGGCGTGCAGATCGCCGCCGGGGACGAGCCCGAGTCGGTCCACGACTACTGGAAGGACACCAAGTGGCTCCAGTTCTCCGATCTCAAGGGCGCCAGCAAAGAGGTCACCATCCCGGCCGAACAGGTGGAAACCGCGACGGATTAATTTTAAATTTTGAATTTTTAATTTTGAATTTCGGACGCCCTTCCAGAATATTGGAGGGGCGTTATTCTTGAATCGCTGCAAGATTGTCGGTCTCCACGCAAGACGATTTCCGAACACCGGCATTCGATGATTCAGAGAGCTTGTAGGGCGACGTCCCGGTCTGCTGAACGGCTGTCCGGAATTCAAAATTCATAATTCAAAATTCATAATTCCCGAATTCGCGCAGCGAATTCGGTTAAGATCTGCCGTCATGGACTTCAAACTCGTTCGCCAGTTGCCCGGTACGTTGTGGTCTGCGGTCGTGATGGAGCTGTTCGAGCGCCTCGCCTACTACGGCATGGTGATGGTGCTCGGGATCTACATCGTCGATCGGCTCGGGGTTCCCGCCGATACGTTCGGGTGGGTGTACGGCATTTTCACCGCCACCCTCTACTTCCTGCCGGTGCTCGCCGGGGCGCTGGCCGACCGCTTCGGCTACAAACCGGCCTTGATCGTGGCCTTCGCCACCCTCACCAGCGGTTACTTCCTGCTCGGGGCCTCGACCGACTTCCGCGTCATTTGCGGGGCCCTCGGTCTGATCGCGGTCGGCGGTTCGATCATCAAACCCACGATTTCGGGCGCCGTCACCCGCACTACCGAGGAGGGCAGCACGCGGCCGGTCGGTTTCGGCCTCTACTACATGATGATCAACGCCGGCGGGTTGATCGGCCCGGTGGTGGCGGCCCAGGTCCGAAACCGCTCCGAGTTCAGCTACGTGTTCTGGGTGTCGGCGGCTGCCTGCGCACTCATGCTGGCCCAGGCCATTTTCGCCTTCCGCGATCCGGTGCCCGAGGCCGAGCGGAAGAGCGGGAAGAGCATGGGTGACATCCTTCGCGAGATCGTCATGGTGCTCGCCAACTGGCGCTTCGTTCTGCTGTTGATCATATTTTCCGGCTTTTGGGGCATGATCAACGTGCTTTTCGGTTTCCTTCCGCTCTATGTGGAAACGTTCACTGATCTCTATGCCGCCGAAGCGGCCATCGATAAGATCGTCCCCCTGACCAGGGTGGCCGGCCACTGGCTCAACCCCGAGGTTCTGATCTCACTCGACGCGCTGCTCATCGTGCTCTTCCAGGCGACGATCTCCTATCTCACGCGCCGCTGGCCGACTCTCCGCGCCATGCTGGTCGGCACCACGATTGCCACGACGGCCTGGATATTCCCCGCGATTTCTCCGGTGGCCACGTTTATTTCGCTCGGTATCGTCGTCTGGTCGTTGGGCGAGATGATCTGTTCGGCTCGCTTCTTCGAGTACTGCGGCACCATCGCACCCAAGGACCAGGTCGCGCTCTACCTCGGCTACTCTTTCTTCGCCATCTTCATCGGCAACTTCTACTCCGGGCCGTGGGCCGGGTGGCTGTATGAGAACTTCATCCGGGTGCCGCACGAGGCCGGCCTTCCCATTCAGCCGTGGGTGTTCTTCGGAGGCGTCATGGCGATGGGCGCTTTCTCGGTGATCGGGCTCGCGGTGTACGGTTGGTTCATCAATCCCGACACCGCGCGGCGCGCCGAGGGCGCTGCATCGTGATCGAGGCACTGCGCACGCTCTTCACCAGCCCGAGCTTTCCCAGCCTCCACGTGATGGTGGTGCACTTTCCGATCGCCTTCATCGCCTTTGCGCCGCTGCTCGATCTCGCCTGTCTGGTCTTTCGCGACCGCGTGTGGCTCGACCGCGCCGCCGCCGCCATGTACCTCATCGGCACCCTCGGCGCCGGCGCGGCCTACCTCCTGGGCGAGAGGGCCGCCGAAGCGGTGCAGTCCACCATGACCCCTGCCGCCGAATCGGTTTTGGCCGACCACGAAGCGCAGGCGGTGATCACGCTGGTGGTGCTCGCCGTGGCCACCCTGATCCGCCTGATCGTCACCTGGCTCGGCCGCGACGACCGCCGGATCAAGGTCGGGATCTTCCGCTTACTGGCTCTGCCGGCGGTCATCGCCGCACTGGCGATGCTCGCCCTCACCGCCGATCTCGGCGGAAAGCTGGTCTACCACTACGGGGTCGGCGTCACGGTTGAATCGTTGGAACGTTAGAACGTTCAACGTTGGAACATGTGAACACTGCATGCAAATGGCACGCGAGACGCGTGCCCCACAAGACGATCTCGGAGCGTTTGTGGGGCAGCCGTCCCGGCTGCCATTGCGGCTCACTCACATGCGGCGATACTGAAGGTGGGCCGAGGCCCACCCTACTTCGGACCCACATATCGAGCGGACCCGTAGGGTGGGCTTCAGCCCACCTTCAGAGCTGCAACACGCGCCGCACCTGGCTTCGGATGAGCCGAACGTTGAACGTTCAAACGTTGCAACGTTCAAACGGTGTCGGCTTCGAGGGCGGTTGCGACCTGGCTCATGAACCCCATTTCTCCGTATGAGGTCGCCAGGAGTTCGTCGAAGCGGATCGCCTCCCGATAGCGTGCGATCTCATCGGCGTCGTAGAGCCCGCTGGCCATCAGGACGCGCAGGCCGGTCTGGCCCACATCGCGGGCGGCGGCAGCACCGTGGAGCCGGGCGCAGGCCATGAGCAGCTCCTTGCGCGGGCTCGCATCGCGAGCGGCCTTGCGGGCCAGAACCACCGCCGTCTCCACCTCGGCCGCCAACCGCGCCAGCTCGAACATCACCCACTGCTCGCGCGGCAGCTTCTTGCTGTGGCATGCAAGGACGGTCTCGGCGAGGGCATCCGCTGCCATCGCCGCCGCCTCGCCAGTCCCCATCTCGCGCAGACCGGTGGCCATGTCGCGATAGAACTGCCCCTTGGTCTTGACCACCATCCGCCAGCGGTGGGTGCCGATGATGTTCTGCAGGATCTCCGAGGTGCCTTCGTAGATGGTCGTGATGCGGACGTCGCGGCGGATCTTCTCGACCTCGTACTCGTGAGTGTAGCCGTAGCCGCCGTGGGCCTGGATCGCCGCATCCGCCGCCTGGTTCCCCGCTTCGGTGGCAAAGAACTTGGCCACCGCGCCCTCGACCTGGAGACCCGGTTCGCCCGAATCGAGCCGCCGGGAGACCTCCTCGCAATGGGCCCGCGCCGCTTCGAGCCGCACCGCGTGGGGGACGATGAGTTTGTGGGTGAAACCCTGTTTGTTGTACAGCGCTTCACCGAACTGGACGCGTTCGTGTCCATAGGTGATCGCCCGCTGGAGGGCCTCCTCGCCGGCGCCGAGTCCGAAGGCCGCAACCATCAGCCGCGTGAAACCGAAGACCTCGTTGGCCTGCTCCAGCCCCTTGCCCTCTTCGAGCCCGAGCAGGTGGTCGGCCGGGACCTCAACACCCTCCATGATGATCTGGGTGGTGTTGGAGGCGCGGATGCCGTGCTTGTGCTCCGGAGGGCCGACCGTGAACCCCGGTGTGTGGCGCTCGATGACAAAGAACGACGGGCCGTTGGGGGTCTTGGCAAGCACCGTGTAGATCTTCGCCACGCCGCCGTTGGTGATGAACTGCTTGGTGCCGTCGATACGGTAGGCCCGGATATTCCCCGAGTCGTCCAGGATCGGCTCGGCCACCGTCTTCAGGTTGGCCACGTTGGAGCCGGCCTCGGGTTCGGTGACGCCGTAGGCGACGATCAGACCTTCCTCGGCGATCCGGCCCAGCCAGTGCTGTTTCTGCTCGGGAGTGCCGCCGACGATGATCGGGTCGACCCCGAGGGCGATGGCGAGAAAGGCGGTGGCGACCGCGAGGTCCACCCGCGCCATCTCCTCCGAGACCCGGAAGAGATCGCGACCGCCGCCACCCAGACCGCCCACCTCTTCGGGCAGGAAAAGGAGGTGCAGACCGAGCTCCGGACCGAGCATCTCGTCCACCAGATCGAGCGGGAACTCGGCGTCCTCGTCGAGGTGCAGCCGGGTCTCCTGGTCGAGCCGGCGTTCGGTGACGGTCTTCAGCGTCTGCAGCACGAAACCGAGGGTTTCGTCGTCGAGACCGGCGCGCGTTCTGTCCATGTTCTTCTCCCGTCCTCCGTTGCGGAAGGCAGATTATGGCACAGACCGGCAGCTGGTCAGGACCCGATCTCGAGCCCGACGTCGAGCCAGGGCGCCGAGTGGGTCAAGGCGCCGATCGACAGAAGATCGACCCCGGTGCCGGCGACAGGCGCCGCGGTCGTCAGATCGATCCCACCGGATGCCTCGGTGGTGCAGCGGCCGCCAACCCTCGCCACCGCCTCGCGCAAGGTCTCGAGGTCCATATTGTCGAGCAGCAGGGCGTCGACCCCGGCGGCGAGCCCCTCGTCGAGCTGGGCGAGGGTGTCGACCTCGAGCTCGACCTTGACCAGGTGGCCGACGGCGCGCCGCGCCGCCGCGACCGCCGCCGCAACGCTGCCGGCCACGGCGATATGGTTGTCCTTGATCAGTACGGCGTCATCGAGTCCGAAACGGTGGTTGGACCCACCGCCGCACCGCACCGCGTACTTTTCCAACGCCCGCAGACCGGCCGTCGTCTTGCGGGTGCACACCACGACCGCCCCTGTCCCCTTCACCGCCTCGACGTAGGCCCGGGTCAGCGTCGCCACTCCGCAAAGGCGGCCCAGAAGATTGAGGGCCGTCCTCTCGCCGGTCAGAACCGCGCGCGCCGGGCCCCGCAGGCGGAGCAGCTCTGCGCCCTCCCGGAAATCGTCGCCGTCGGCGATCACCGCCTCGACCTCGAGCAAAGGGTCGAGCAGTTCGAAGACCCTCGCCGCCACCGCACCACCGGACATCCTGCCGCCCTTGCGCGCAACCACGGCCGCCGCCGCTCGGGTGTTCGACGGTACGATCGCGTCGGTCGTGATGTCGCCCGCGAGCCCCAGGTCCTCGGCGAGGGCGGTTCGGATCAGCGGGTCGAAGACCAGTGGCGAGGGAGAGTTCATCGGAGGGTCCTTTCTGAGGTCAGGCGCGCGAACCCGCGGAGGCGGACACCACGCATTTCGGAATCAGAACGTTTTCGCCCTCAAAGTACAACGGCTGCCGCCAGCAGTCGGCAGGGCGGGGGAAGTCCGAACGGAAGTGGGCACCGCGGCTCTCGGTCCGTCTGAGGGCGGCCCGCACGATTGCCGTGGCCGCGAGCACCTCGTTTGCGGTCTCCGATCGCGCGTCGCCGCCCGCCTCCCGCAGGGCCGACAGCTCGTCGAGCGCTGCCCGCAAACCCCTCGGATCCCGCACCACCCCTGCGCCCCGCCACATCGCCGTGCGGAGGCGCGCCTCGATCTCGCGGCCCGCCTCGCCGGAGTCCTCTTTCCAGGGGTGTGCGGCCATCGACAGCCGGGTCTTGAGAGCGGCGTCACGCAGGCGAACCGGATGGAGCTTCCGGCGCCGGTTGCGCCGGATCCCGCGCCCCACCGCTGCGCCATAGACCACCGCCTCCAGCAACGAGTTGCTGGCCAATCGGTTGGCGCCGTGGAGACCCGTGCGTGACACTTCACCGCAGGCCCACAGCCCCGGGACCGAGGTCCGACCCTCGCTATCGACGACCACGCCCCCCATGTGGTAGTGGGCGGCCGGAGTCACGGGCAGCGGTTCGCGGGTCGGATCGAGCCCGTACTCGCGGCACAACGCAGTGACCGTGGGGAACCTCTCCGTGATCCTCCCGACCGAGGTCGCGTCGAGAAAGACCGGCGATCCACGCCGCACCCGGCTCCATATCGCCCGTGCCACCACGTCTCGCGGGGCCAGTTCCGCATCCGGATGCTCCGTCGCCATGAAGCGATGTCCGTGCTCGTCGACGAGCACCGCGCCGTCGCCCCTGAGGGCCTCGGTCAGCAGGGGGAGACGCCGGTCTTCGACGGCCAGCGCGGTCGGGTGAAACTGCACAAACTCGAGATCGGCGGCGACGGCCCCCGCCCGCAGGG
The DNA here is from genome assembly GCA_963715955.1 of Candidatus Sulfomarinibacteraceae bacterium. Classification (GTDB taxonomy): domain Bacteria; phylum Acidobacteriota; class Thermoanaerobaculia; order Thermoanaerobaculales; family Sulfomarinibacteraceae; genus Sulfomarinibacter. Next base: position 59,749 of record CAVQSQ010000023.1, on the reverse strand, counting down.
CCATCGCCAGACCGTCGCCGCCGGATTCCGGCGGGTTCGTGGTCCGATCCCAGAGCGCTCCGACGCCTCCGGTCGCCAGCACCACCTCCGGGGCCGCAAAGACCAGATGACGGCCCCTGCGATCGACGGCCAGAACGCCCGCGACGGCGCCACCATCGCGGAGCAGCTCCAGAGCCAGCACCTGATCCACCACCTCGATATGTGGCGCCTCGCGAACGGCGCTCGCCAGGCTCCGCACCATTTCCAGCCCCGTGGCGTCACCCGCGGCGTGTGCGACCCGGCGACGGCCGTGGCCCCCTTCTCTTGCGAGCGCCAGCGCGCCGTCGTCCGCGCGGTCGAATTTCGCACCCACCGCCGACAGGTCCGCGATCCGCGTCGGCCCCTCCGCGGTCACCCGCCGCACCGCATCCGGATCGCACAGACCCGCTCCGGCGCGCAGCGTGTCCGCGGCGTGTTCGGCCGGCGAATCGTCCCTCCCGACGGCGACGGCGATGCCTCCCTGAGCGTAGGGGCTGGACCCACCTTCTGCGAAGGCCGTCTTCCCAACCACGAGCACGTGCCGATCTCTGGCGTGAAGCGCGGCCGTCATGCCGGCAATACCGCCACCGACGATGACCACGTCAGCACGACGGATTTCGTCGGGAGTGAAGACCCGGCCTCTCATCGGCTGCCGCCCCGACCCACCTCGAGCATCCTTTCGACCGACCGCCGGGCGCGCCGCCCAACCATCTCGTCCACCTCGACCGGATATCGAAGGTGCTCGAGGCTGGCGCGGATATTCTCGAGGGTGATCCTCTTCATGTGGGGGCAGAGAGTGCAGGGCCGAACGAATTCGACCTCCGGAAACTCCGCCGCCACGTTGTCGCTCATCGAGCACTCGGTGATCATCACCACCCGCTCGGGTCGGTTCGCGGCCACCCAATCGATCATTCCGGAAGTCGAGCCGACCATGTCAGCGGCCTCGAGGACCGGAAGGTCGCACTCGGGGTGGGCGATGACCTGAATGCCGGGAAACTGCTTCCGGTAGGCCGCGATGTCTCCGGCGGAAAACTTTTCATGGACCTCGCAGTGACCGTTCCACAAAATCACCTCGACATCGGTGTTGGCGGCCACCCACTTCCCGAGGTACTCGTCCGGCAGAAAGATGACGCGTTCGGACCCGAGGGATTCCACGACCTCTACCGCGTTGGCCGACGTGCAGCAGATGTCGGTTTCCGCCTTCACCTCGGCCGAGGTGTTGACGTATGTCACCACGGGCACGCCCGGGTATCTGGCCTTCAACTCCCGAACATCGGCTGGGGTGATGCTTTCGGCCAACGAACAGCCCGCTTCGGGGTCCGGGATCAGGACGGTGCGCTCGGGGTTCACGATCTTGGCCGTTTCCGCCATGAAATGAACGCCGCACACCACGATGACGTCGGCGTCGGTCTCCGACGCCCGCCGCGCCAGCGCCAGTGAGTCGCCGGTGATATCGGCCACCCCGTGGAAGATCTGCGGCGTCTGGTAGTTGTGGGCCAGAATCACCGCGTTGCGTTGCTTCTTCAGACGTTCGATCTCGACGATCAGCGGCGCGTAGGCGGCCCACTCCACCTCCGGAATCAGGTGGCGGACCTTGGCGTAGGTCGCCGCCGTCGCCTCCACCGCACTCGTCGGGTCCATTGCCGTAGACCTGCCTGCGAGTCGGTCGATGCCCAATACTGTGTTCTCCCGCATGGTTGTCGTCCTCCCACATAGTTATACTCAAAACGAGTATAACTAATTCCCAACAAACGGCCGGAGGCCCGGCCGGACCCTTATGCTAACAATGAGCATTACCGGCGTCAAGCGACCGGGAGCAGATCGGTACGAGGTCACGGAGGCTGGAAAGGGCCCTGGCCCGCTCATCTCACAGGGTTTCGAAGCGAGGGCGGCGAAGCGCAAGTATCCGCTGGGCTTGGCGTGAATCGGGCGGCGTCGTCGCAGGACCGCCACATCAAGCAGCACGATGTGCGACAAGCACGGCGGGACGCGGCGATTCGCTGTCCGCAGCCGACACCCTGTGAGATGAGCGGGCTAGCGGCGTGCGCCGGGCAGCCCGACGCCGGGGGCGGGCCTCTCGAGCAGGACCTCGCGGCGGAATCGAAACAGCTCGGCCGGGCGGCCGCCGGTGAGCGGCTCGAACTGCCCGGTGCCCTCCACCAGCCCACCCTGTTCCACCAGGCGACGGAAGTTCTGCTTGTGCAGCAGCACACCCGCCAGAGCTTCCACCGCCTGCTGCAGCTGCAACAGGGTGAATGTCTCGGGCATGAGCTCGAAAACCACCGGCCGATATCTGATCTTCGCGCGGATACGTCCTACCGCGGTGGCGAGAATGCGACGGTGATCGAAGGCCATTTCGAGACCCACGTGCTTTTCGAACTCCGGGCGGGGCAGCGAACGGCCCTGAAGCGCGCCGTCCCGCACGGATTCCGACGTCAGACCGAGCTCGTAGAGGAGCTCGTATCTTTCCAGAACCCGCTCGCCGTCCCACGGGGCCTCGTCCAGCCCGAAGCTGGTGCCCGAACGGATCTTCCGCACACTTCGCTCCGCGCCGTCACGGGCCTCATCGATCCAGCGGTTGAGGGCAGGCTCGATGTGACGGGGAATCACCTGGGGAGGTTGTCGCCGCCAGTCTTCCCACGGAAAGAACCGGTAGACCGACCGCCACCTCGCCGCGAGCCCGTGCGGCGGAGTGCTCTCGCGGACCAGCGCGAAATAGGCGGCGGAAACCACCCGGGGGCCGCCTGCCGCCTCGCGCGGGTCGCGAAAGCGATCGCCAAAGGTGTAGAGCTGTTCCACGTATCCGAGCTCCAACCCCGTGTAGGTTCGAACCCAGCGGCGCAGGGCCAGCTCCAGAGTCCGGTCGCCCGATGGGTCGAGCGGTCCGGTCGGCAGCGTCTCCACCACGCGGCGATCCGCGGGGCCTTCGACCCTCACGCCGCCCTCGATGGGAGTTCCCTCCGGCAACGCGACAGTGAGCACCCGCGGCTGGCCATCGGTGAGGGCGATGATCACCGCGTTGAGGCCGACCACGATCGACGGGGTTGCTTCGGTCATCGGGGTCATGTTGGCGTCGATTCCCGACAAATGCAAATAGGATCGTGATGATCGGGCGGATCCGACCACCCGCCGGTGGGAGTCGGCCCTCGTACGGCAGAGGTGCCATCTGCTGCGTCTTTTCATCTCGAACGCTCGGGGACGGAAACGACCTCCAGGAGCGCTACAATGGCCGTTCGCCTGGGGAGGATTCGTGAGTCTGGACAAAATGATCGAGATCGACGGCGTCGAGCTGCACCTCGCGCGGCCGGTGCGCGAGGTGCCGACCTGGATCGGGCAGCGCGAGGTGTTGCTGCAACTGCTGGCCTCGTGGTCGCTCTTCGCGCCCGACGACATGCCGCTCAACCCGCGTCTGCTGGGCAAACCCGGAGTCGGAAAGACCACCCTGGCCTGCGCCGCCGCGCGCGAGCTCGGGCGCGAGATCTTCATCGTTCAGGCGACCACCGACACCCGGCCAGAGGACCTCCTGGTGACCCCGGTCCTGAGTCCCGACGGCGGCGTCCGCTACATGGCGTCACCGCTGGTCACAGCGATGCTTCGCGGTGGGGTCTGCATCCTCGACGAGGGCAACCGCATGAGCGAGAAGTCGTGGGCGTCGCTGGCGCCGCTGCTCGACCACCGCAGGTCGGTCGAGAGCGTGGTCGCCGGCATCACGATCAACGCCCACCCGGACTTCCGCTTTGTCACCACCATGAACGAGGACGCTTCGACCTACGAGGTTCCCGAGTACATCCACTCGCGGCTGATGCCGCAGATCGTGATCGACTTCCCCGACGAGGACGAGGAGCGGGCGATCCTCGAAAGCCAGGTCCAGTCGGCCGACGAGGAGGTCCTCGACTACGTCCTGTCCTTTCTCCAGGCGGCCCACCTCGCCGACCTCCGCTACTCGGTTCGCGACGGCATCAATGTCGCCCGCTACGCCATGAAAACCCTGCGGCGCGGCGAAGCAACCGACGCCCGCAACGCCGTCGACACGGCCCTGCGGCTCGCCCTCGGACAGGATGATGCGGAACCCTTCCGGCTGGTGACAGATTGATTTCGAATTTCGAATTTCGGATTTCGAATTTTCCATCGACCCTTTCCAAGTTCGATGCTCGGACGGGTGGTGGAACGGCCCGGCAATCTCCCGCCTCAACTGAGAAACGGAAAGACTGTCCGCAAATCCGAAATTCGAAATCCGAAATTCGAAATATCGGCTCATGACCACCCTCCCCCTCGACCGCATCGCCCCCGAGGCCGTGCCGGGCATCCGGGTGATGCCGGTGCTCCACGAGCGGGTTGACTTCGCCGGGCTGGTGCGGCGGGTTCTCGCCGAACTCGACCCTGCGGCGGTCGCGGTCGAGTTGCCGACGACCCTCACAGATGCCGCGGTCACCGCCGTCTCACGACTCCCGAAGATCTCGGTCGTCGTGTCCGAGGAACCCGGAGAGGACGCTCTGATCTGGGCGGTGACCCCCGGCGACCCGCTGGTGGAGGGCCTGCGGTGGGCGATCGAGAACGACCGCCGGGTGCTTCTCATCGACCCCGACATCCGTTACGGCGGCCGCCGCCACGATCACCTCCCCGACCCGCACGCCATGCACGGGTTGGGCGAAGGCGAATACATCGACCTCCTCCGCCGTCTTGCCGACGGCGCACCCCACGACGACCGCGACCGCCTGCGCGAACAGGGAATGGCCTTTCACCTCCACGAGGCCCGCAAACCGGTAGACGGCACGATCCTGGCACTCGTTGGCGCCGCCCACGCCATCAGGGTCGCCGGGTTGCTCGGTGGGCCGACGGCGCCGCCCCTGGCCCGTCAGCAGCGGACCAGGGTCCTGATCCGCCACCTCCACCCCGACAGCCTGACGGCAGTTCTTCCCGATCCGCCGCTGGCCCATTCGACGTGGGAGATCCTGCGCGGGGGGGAACTTCCCGAGGAGCCCGACCTCTTTGCCACCGTCGCGCCGAAGATCGAGGCGTCGTTCGGTCCGCTGACGGTCATCACCGGTGGTCGCAGCGAAACACCCGGCCTGCGGCAACACCAGGTGGCCTCCTACGCGGCTCACCACGCAAACCGGCACACCCGGGGTGGGATGGCGGTCGACCGCGGCGCGCTCGAGGCCGTGGTGTGGCGAATTGGATCGGCCTCGTATCGCGAACAGACCCGGACCGAACCGACGCGCTGGCAAAGGCGGCTTTTTTTCGACTTCGCTCGTCGTTACGCGAGAATTCAGGGTCGGCTGGCGCCCGGTCTCTACGAGATGGTGGTCGCAGCCCGCGGGGTCGGAGACGACAACCTGGCGTGGGAGATCTTCGACGCGGCCCGCTGCTACCCGTGGCAGGAATCGTCTGCCGAGATCGAAACCGCTCACATCGACGGCGAGATGCTCGACCTCGGAACAAGATCGGTCCGTTTCCGCCGCCGCTTTCTGAGAACCAAACAGCGACCGCTTTCGGTTCCCGTGCGACGTCACCCCTCCCCCGACGACCCCGCCGACTGGCTGCGCGCGTTCTCGGGCGAGGGCATCTGTTCGTACCCTCCCGAAGACGTCGTGGTGGAGGACTGGGGCCGGCACCTCAAACGCCGTGCGGTGTCCGTCCTCAGCGCAGAAAATGCGCATTCAGAGCCCTTCACCACCAGCATGCTCGACGGGATCGACCTGCGGGAGACGCTGCTGCGCCGGCACGAAGGGCGGATCTGGGTGCGCGAGCGGGGGCGCCAGCCGGGTGCGGCGGGAGCGGTGGTCATGATCTTCGACGACGACCCTTCGGACACGGACTACCCCTACCTGATGTCGTGGCTCGGCGAGCACGAACAGGAGTCGGACATGGCCCTCTACGCCACCGACCCGATGCGCCAGGTAGTGGGCCCCGGCATCATGCGCGCCACCTACGGCGGTTTCATGCTCACCTACCCACCCGGCCGGCTCTTCGATGTCTGGCGGGACCCCGACTACCGAATGGCGCGCAGCAAACCGGAGGTCCTGCTCATGGCGGCGGTGGACTACTCGACCGACCCCATCGTGGTCCACGTCGGCCGCCACCCGCCGTCGGCGCCGATCCGCGAGTACGCCTCGCGTCGGGCCAAACGCATCGTCCACCTCCCGCTCGGAAGCCTCTCCCCCTCGAGCGTCAGCAGGGTCCGCGTCGTCCACATCCTCGCCGGCCGCGACAAACGCGAGATCGCGAAAGACTACCTCTGGTGAAAACCCTGACGGGTTTTCAGTTTCTAGTTTTGAGTTCTTAGTTTTGAGTTCCGGGCTACGAGTGCTTGATCCTTCCTGTCATCCCGACCGAAGGCCCGGAGGGCCGTAGCGGAGGGATCCCTCCACTCGGTCGCTGCGCTCCCTCGGTCGGGATGACAGAAGGGGGTTGTAGGGGCGGAACTCAACACTAAAAACTAAGAACTCAAAACTCAAAACTGGCGTCGGCGTGTGCCGGGGTAGCTGTCAAAGGTCGGGCGGTCTTCGATCTTCTCACCCGCCGCCATGCGTGCGGCGATGGTCTCGAACGCCTCTCGGCGCGACCCTTCCGAGGTCTCGGCAGCATGTTCTTCGAATGCGATCGCCTCCTCCACTTCTCCTCGCGCATAGAGGATCCGGGCCAGGGTGTCGGCGGTCTCGGGGTCGCGGTTCGCTGCGTAGGACTGGCGGGCGATGGTGGCGGCCCGCTCCAGTTCCCGGTTGGAGAGATAGAGACGCCACGCGACGTCGTTGAGATTGTCCGCCGGGGCAGCGGCACCTTCGAGATCGAACCAACGAAGATAGAGCTCTGCGGCGAGATCGAAATGGCCGTTTGCGAACGCGAACTCCGCAACTTCGAGAAGTTCGCCGGGGGAACCGGCGGCGAGATCGGGAATCTCGAGCAGCGTGGCCGCATCGTCGTAGCGCGCGCCCTTCAACAGGTGAGCCTGTTCGTCGGCGGTCCGATCCATCAGTCCTTCTGCAATCGCACGCTTCAGAGAGGCGGTACCGTCGGTGTCCGGAATTTCGAAGCCACGATCCCATCCCTGGCGAAACAGCCGGGCGGCGCGCTGGTACACCCTCGTGTGCAGCTCGACTCTCGCAGCGAACATCAGCCGACGACTCACGTCGAGCCGTTCGCCATCGGTGGCCCGGTGAAACGCCTCGATCCTGCTGATGGCGCCCTCGGGATCCGACCGTTCCAGGAGGCCCTCCACCGAGCGCTCGATGGCATCGACATTCCCGGGTTCGTCCTCGAGTATCCGCAGACAGGCGAGAAAGGTGTCACCGCTGCGGATGCGCTGGACGCGGCGCAAGAACTTCTCGGGCGGCAGGTAGCCGAGAATTCGTTCCATTTCGTCGCCGCGCGCGTCGAAGAAGATCATCGTCGGGTAGCTGTCGACGCCGAACCGCGACGCCAGTTCGACCCCGCCTTCCTCAGCGTTGAGCCGGATCGCGACCAGCTTCGTCAGTTCACTGCGCACTTCCGGGTTTGAAAAGGTGTCGGTGTTCAGGCGCCGGCACCAATTGCACCAGTCGGTGTAGAACTCGGCCATCACCACGGTGTCTCGCGTTTCGGCGGCAGCCAGGGCAGACTCGAGATTCCCGTCGAACCATACCGGCAGTTGTTCCCGCTGACACGCCGCGGCGCAAAAACCAGCGAGTACGATCAGAGTTGAACATGCCCGGCGCAAAACGGCCTCCAATTGATAACGAGTCCTGCGAGGACGGTACCAGAACCGTTCTCCCACCAGCCACTCCGCCGGAAATTCCGAACCGGTTGCTGGCACCACCCGGGCCCCCGCCTGCGGCAACTGGCCCTCACCCATCAGCTACGGCTCTGCGCCGCTGAGGTTGCAGTCGCCCCGGCCTATTCGGTCCGCAGCGCGTCCACGGGATCGAGTTCGGCGGCCCTGCGCGCCGGGGCGACGCCGCTCACCACGCCCACCAAAAGGCACATGACCAGGGCGGCGGCGATCGCCAGCGGCGGTGTCGTCAAGGGAAGGCCGGGAACCGCCGCCCGGCCGAGGGCGGTCAAAGAGAGGCCGGCCACGAGACCGAGGGTCCCGCCGGCGAACGCGAGCAGCACCGATTCGAGCAGGAAGAGCCCCTGGACCGTGGCTCGGCTCACACCGAGGGCGCGCAGGAGTCCGATCTCGTTGGTCCGCTCGTGAACCGAAATCCACATGATGGTGAGAATCCCCATGGCACCGACGAACAGCGAGATGCCCGCAATGCCCGAGACTGCGATGGTGATCATGCCGATGATCTTGCCGAAGGTGTCGAGCATCTCGGTCTGTGTCGTGATCGTGAAGTCCTCTTCTCCGCGGTGCCGTTCCATCAGCAAGGATCGCATCCCCGCCACCACCTCAGGGATGACATCGGTATTGCTGGCGACAACATCGATTTCGACGAGCTCGTCGACGTCGAAGATATCCAGAGCGCTGGCCACCGGTACGTACGCCGTATCGTCGAAATCGAATCCGAGCATCTGCCCCTTGGCCTCCATCACACCGATGACGAGGAAGGTGTAGCCACCGATGCGGACCCTCTTGCCGAGGGGCGACACATCGTCAAACAACTCCTGCGCGAGTTTTGCCCCGAGGACCACGTAGGAGCTGCGCCGGTTGGGGTCCATACGGGGCAGGAAAGATCCCTGAGAGACGTTGAGACGAAATCCTTTCGCCGCCTCCCAGCCCACTCCCTGGACGAACACGCTCCGCCCCCGCCCTCCTCCTTCGACCCGCGCCTGGCCGAAGGCGACCGGCACGACCTCCTCGACGTTGGGTATCCGGCGCAGAGCCTCTGCGTCGTCGATGGTGAGCTTGTGGGTGGTGCCGCCGAGGGCGCCGGGCATGCCGAGGGTTTTGACCTTGCCGGGGTTGACCGCGATGATGCTGGTCCCGAACTGGGTGAACTGGCCGACGATGTAATCGCGAGTTCCTTCGCCGAGGGAGGTCAGGATGATCACCGCCGTGACGCCGATGGCCACCCCGAGCGCCGAAAGGAACGACCGCAGGCGCTGCCCGCTGATCGCCCCGACGACGAAACGGATGAGCTCAAGAACGTCCATCAGACCACCCGGCCGTTCAATTCGGAATTCGGAATTCGGAATTCGGAATGAATGCACGCCCGTGCCGGCGCCGTTCCCGGGTGGGTGAGCGGAATTCCGAATTCCGAATTCATCATTCCGAATTCGTACTTCATCGTCCCACCAGTGCCTCGACCGGGTCGAGACGTGCGGCGCGGCGCGCCGGGACGACACCGAAAAACACCCCTACGACCACCGACACCACAAGGGACGCGACGATCGCCCACGTTGGGGTGGTGGCGGGAAAAGCCGGGTAGATCTGGACGAACGCTGCGACAGCTGCGGCGCCGACCGCCAACCCCACGAGCCCGCCGAGGGTCGAAAGAACCGATGCCTCGGCGATGAAGACGCCGACGATCTGTGACGTGGTCGCCCCCAGAGCCTTGAGAAGACCGATCTCGCGGCGGCGCTCGGACACCGCCACCAGCATGACGTTCATGATCCCCACGCCGGCCACGGTCAGGGACACCGAAGCGATCGCCGTCAGGGCGAGAGTGAGCACGCCGAGAATGGAATCGAGGGTGTTGACGACTGCGTCCTGGGTGATCACGGTGACGTCCTCGGCGCGGTGGCGTTCCGCAAGCAGCTCGATCACCGCAGCCTTACCCGCTTCGAGATCGCCCTCGTCTGGCATCTCGACCAGAATCCGGAAGAGCGTGCTGCGGTTGAAGATCCGCATCGAGGTCCGTACCGGTACGAAAACGAGATCGTCAAAATCGAATCCCAGCGAACGCCCCCGGGGCTCGAGAACGCCGACCACCCGAAAACGCCACTCGCCGAGCCTCACGATCTTGCCGAGCGGGCTCTCTGCGCCGAAGAGCTCCTGGGCGACCTTGACCCCGAGCACGATCTCGGAGCCGCCCTGTTCCGGGTCGCCGGAGGGCAGGAAATGACCGGCGCCGATTCGCAGTTTTCGGACCTCGACCAGCGCATCGGTGGTGCCGATGACCGGCACCGACCGCGCCTTCCCGCCGTAGCGCAAGGTCTCCTCTCCGGTCGCCAGAGGCGCCGCCCGTTGGACCAGCGGGATCCGGGTGGCCACCGCCCGGTAATCGTCGATTGTGAGATCGTGCACGGTGCCGCCGAAGGGCATCATGCCGGTGGTCTCGACCTTGCCGGGGAGTACGATCAGAAGGTTGGAACCCAGCGAGCTGAACTCCTGCACCACGTAGCGGCGGGCGCCCTCGCCGAGGGCGGTGAGGGCGATCACGGCCGCGATCCCCACCGCCACCCCGGCCACCGAAAGACCGGTTCGCAAACGGTGGCCGCGCAGCGCGCCCACCGCAAACGCAATCAATTCACTGATCGCCATGTCCGTTCCGATTTCGAATTTCGAATTTCGGATTTCGAATTTCCCATCGAGCCGCGCTGGGGTCACGGAAGGGACGGCCGGGAATTCCGATTTCCGAACTTCGTATTCCGAATTCCCGCCGCCTCAGTCAGAGTTCGGACGCCTGCGAAAAATTCGAAATCCGAAATCCGAAATCCGAAATCACCTTCATCGTCTCTCCACGATCTCGCCGTCATCCATCCGCACGGCGGTCCTCGCCCGTTTGGCGACCTCGGGATCGTGGGTGACGAGAACCACTGTCTGGCCCTCGGCATTCATGGCACCGAGCAGTTCCATGATCTCTACCGCCGCCGCCCGATCGAGGTTTCCGGTCGGTTCGTCCGCCAGCAGCAATCCCGGTTCCATGACCACCGCGCGGGCGATGGCCACCCTCTGCCGTTGTCCGCCCGACAGCTGGTCGGGCCGGTGGTGGACTCGATCTGCGAGGCCGACCGATTCGAGGATCTCGGCTCGCCCTACGACGCCGGTCGGCTCGAGGAACACCCGCAAACAGCATCGGCAACTCGACGTTGCCCTGTGCCGTGAGTCGCGGCAGGAGGTGGAAGAACTGGAAAATGAATCCGATTTCCGACTGCCGCAACTTGGTGCGCTCGAGGTCGGTCAGAGACGACACGTCGCGACCGGCAAAAAAATAAGAGCCCGAAGTCGGCCGGTCGAGGCAGCCGAGAATGTTGAGCAGGGTCGACTTGCCCGATCCCGACGGCCCCATCACGGCCAGGTAGTCGCCTTTGGCGATCTCGAGATCAACCTCGCGCAGGGCGTGCACGTCGGAATCGCCAACGTGGTAGGTGCGCCAGAGGTCCTCGAGGACGATCATTTCCACCCACCCAGCCAACCAATGAGGAAGTCGGAATTAGGAATTCGGAATGCTGGCGACCCCCCTATTGCGAACGCACGAGAGGGGATGGCCGAAATTCCTAATTCCTCATTCCTCATTCCTAATTCTGTGGTCACTGGCCCTTCTCCTTCGCCAGGGCCCCTGCCTTGATGTCGGGCGAGTTGCGGATCACCACCACCTGGTCGCCGGGGGAAAGCCCGTCCAGAACCTCGGCGAACCTCCAGTTGCGCAGGCCCACACCGATCAGCCTTTCCTCGAGAACACCGTCACTCAGAACCAGCACCCCACCGCCCTCGGCCACCGCCGAGGCCGGGATCCGCAGGGTGTCTTGCCGGCTGTCGAGGATGATCTCGACATCCGCCGACGTGCCGGGCAGCACGCCCCGTATCGCCTCCGCGTCGTCAAGCCGGACCTCGACCTCGACCGTGCGGTTCTGCTCGAGTACATCGAGGACGTAGGACGAGACCCTCTCGACGGTTGCTGCGATTGAGGTATCAGGCCGGGAATCCACCGTCACCCGGACTGCCTGGCCGACCTGCACCCGTTCGGCGTCCACCTCGTCGATGGGTGCGCTGACGTAGATCGACTCGGGATCGAGCAGATCGACCACCGGAGGAATCGGCAGGCCAGGGGGCGACGGGGTGATGTACTCTCCGATCTCGGTACTGAGCTCGGCGATCGTGCCTGAAAACGGCGCCCGCAGCTCGGTGAAGGCCAGCTGCACCTCGACCGACCCGACCCGGGCCGCGGCCTGGTCGACAGCCGCCCGCGCGGCTGCACAACCGGCGCTGGTGCGGTCGCGGTCGGTGCGCAGGAGGTCGACGCTTTGATCGCTGGCGATGCCCTTGACGTGGAGGGCGTCCGCTCTGGTCAGCTCCTTCTCGGCCAGTTCGGCGGCGAGGCATGCCTCGTCTGCCTGGGCTTTCGCCGCCTCGACCGTGGTCCGGGCCGACTCGAGTTCGGCCCTTTGCGCCCGGTCGTCGAGCTTGACCACGAGGTCTCCGGCCTCCACCCAATCCCCTTCGCGGTGGGGCAGGGCGACCACCAGGCCACCGATCTGCGGCGACAGCTCGGCGCGGCGCCGAACCCGGACCGTGCCTGCCCTGGTGTTGGTGACGGTCTGTTCGACCAGGCCTCTCTCAACCGTCGATGTCCGCACTTCGACAATGTCGGGGGCAAAGAGGGTGTATCGGAGCACTACTCCCACCGCCACAACCGCGATTCCGGCAAGGATCCATTTGAACTTTCTCATGATGTTGGATTCTACTCCTCCCGCCGGAATGAGGTTTCGATTTTGCGGCAGGGATGTTCCGGGCTACAGTTGCCCGTCAGAATTCGGTTGGAGGGAAGGCACATGAGTGAAGAGATCACCGCTGAGGAAGTGGCGGCCGAAAAACCGACCTGGCGGTTTCCGAAGACCTTCTGGACCGGCAATGCGGCAGAACTCTGCGAACGGGCGGCCTACTACGGCACCTTCATCGCCCTTCGCACCTATCTGATCCGTGTGGTCGGGCTCGACGACGTCCAGGCCGGGGTCGTGGCGGGTCTCTTCGGGGGCTGGATCTACCTGGTGCCCTTCTTCACCGGCGCGATTTCCGATCGCATGGGCTTCCGCAACGCCTTGATCCTCGCCTTTGCCCTGCTCACCGTCGGCTACGGATCGCTCGGGGTGTTCACGACGCTCGGCCCGGTGCTGGGCGGGCTCGCCCTGATCGTTCTCGGCGGCGCCTTCGTCAAACCGGTGATCACCGGAACCGTGGCCAAATCCTCCAACTCGCTCAATCGCGCCCGGGCCTTCTCGATCTTTTACATGGTCGTCAACATCGGCTCGTTCACCGGCAAGACCATCGTCGCGCCGATGCGGATCCAGATGGGCGTCGAGACCGTTCCCTTCTTCTCCGCCGGCGCCAGCCTCTTCGCGCTCATCCTGGTGATGCTCATCTACCGGCCGCCCGACGACAGCGACGCGCAACCGAAGAACATGCGCGAGGTATTTCAGGGCATGTGGATGGCGATGAGCAATGTCCGCTTCTTCGCCCTCATTCTGATCACCGCGGGTTTCTGGTCCATTCAGGGCCAGCTCTACGCTTCGATGCCGGACTACGTCCTGCGGATGGCAGGCGAGACCTACAAACCCGAGTGGTACGCCAACGTCAACCCGCTGGTGGTCGTACTCTTCGTGGTCGCCATCACCCAGATGGTGCGCAACTGGAAACCGCAGAACTCGATACTGGTGGCGATGGCGATGATCCCCATGTCGTCGCTCGCGATGGCGTCGTCCTCCTGGTTCCGCGGCAACGTCCACCTCTTCGGGATGGACATTCACCCCATCACCCTGATGATGGTCATCGGTATCGCCATCCAGGGTCTGGCCGAGTGCTTCCTTTCACCCAAGTGGCTCGAGTTCGCCTCCAAACAGGCGCCGCGCGGCAAGGAGGGCGTCTTCCTCGGTTTCGCCCATGTCAACACCTTCTTCGCGTGGATCTTCGGTTTCATCTTCTCCGGCTACCTGCTCAAGAACTTCTGTCCCGAACCCACCACCCTGCCGGCAGCTGTGCAGGCGCAGCACACGCTGGCGCTCGCCGGGCAGGCACCCATGCCGGAGGTCTACGCCCACGCCAACTACCTGTGGTACGCCTACTCCGGCATCGGGGTCGTGTCGTTTCTGGCCCTGTTGGTTTTCATCTTTGTCACCAACCGGATCGACAGCAAGAAGGCTGCGGCGTGATCGTGCGGCACCGTGAACTTCTCGCGGAGGACGACGTTCAATAGAGTGGGGGTACCGAAGATGACGACCTTCAGCAGCCGGCTCGCTCTTCTCCTCGCGTGCCTCCTGGCGGCCTCGTGCGGGGTCAACACGTCGATTGTCGTCGCCGACGGTGAAAGTTCCGAGGGCAGATCAACCGTCAACGGCAGCGTTCGGATCGGTTCCGGCTGCACCGTGAGCGGCAACTCCAGGACAGTCAACGGCCGCGTCACGGTCGGCCGGGGCTCCTCCGTCGGCGGTCTGGCGACCGTCAACGGGTCGATCGCGATCGCGGACGAGGTTTCGGCGGCCGGTGACGTCCGCACGGTCAACGGGTCCCTGGTCCTGGGGTCGGGCGTCTCGGTCAAGGGCGGTCTCGAGACGGTCAACGGGTCGGTCGAGTGCGGGCCGGGAATGGTGGCCGAGGGCATCTCGACGGTCAACGGCGGCATCACGCTCGACGGCACCCGCGTCGGCGGCGCACTGACCACCACCAACGGTTCGGTATCGCTGACCGGTGGGGCGAGGGTCGCCGGCGATGTCATCATCAAGGGCAAGGACCGGCCCGGTGCGAGGAAGAAGACCGTCGAGATCGTCATTGCCGGTGGTTCCGTCGTCGAGGGCGGCATCGTCGTGCGCGATTCCGACCGTCAGGTCAAGGTGATTCTCGCCAGCGGCGGCACGGTCCGGGGTGACATCACGAACGCCGAGGTCGTCGACGAGTTCTGACGAAGGCGTCTGCGAGCCACACGCGGGTCGTTGACATGCCACCCGATGACGGCGCCTGAAGCGGCAGACCGTACAGGGCCCGCCTCCGGTTCTCAGTTGAGCCTCGAGCACTATTCAATGCGGGCGGGGATAAACCCCGCCCCTACGGTTTTCAGACGCGCGGACGGGGTTGAGACAAACCCAGCCCTTGCAGTCACATGCAGTCCTCAAAGTCGTAGGGGAGGGGTTTATCCCCTCCCTTTTCGGGTCTTTCTGTGCCGCGATAATTTCACCTGCGGATGTTTTTGCAAGAGGCTCAGTTGACACTCCCCCGCCAAGGTAATACCGTGTAACACTCACATTCGGGACGAGTGGAGGCACGCCATGGCGACGCTGAGCGGCAAACAACAGATCATCACCTTCAAGGCCGAGGAGGCGCTCGTCGAGGCGATGGAGGACATCCCCAACCGCTCCGAGTTCATCCGCTCCGCGATCCTCGCCGCCCTCGACGGCGTGTGCCCCCTGTGCCACGGCACCGGGGTCTTGAGCCCGCACCAGCAGCAGCACTGGCGCGAATTCAGCCGCACCCACTCCGTCGAGAAGTGCAACGAGTGCGACGAAGCAAAACTCGTGTGCCCGGCCGCACGAGGGTGACGGGGGTCGCGTGCTGCGATTTCGTTTGATGAGGCTCCTTCTGCTCGCGGCTGCCGGGTCCGTCTCCGCAGCCGCCGCAGCCGATCTGCCTGTCGTCTTCGTCAGCATCCCGCCGCAGAAGTACCTGGTGGATCATCTGGCGGGCGGCCACGCCCGGGTCGAGGTGATGCTGCCGCCCGGCGCCTCCCCCGCCACCTACGAACCGACGCCGCGCCAGATGGCTGCCCTCGACGGAGCCGCTCTGTACTTTCAGATCGGCGTCCCGTTCGAAGGCCCGGTATTGGCGAAGATCTCGTCCGTGGCGCCCGAACTCGAGGTCGTGGATTGCCGTCGGGGCATCACTCTGGTGCCGATGGAGGACGGCGATGACGGCCACGGCCACGGTCCGCTGGATCCCCACATCTGGCTCGACCCGATCCGGATGAAGACGGTGGCGCGGACCACCGCCCGGGCTTTGAGCGAGGTCCTCCCGGCCGACGCAGACGGAATCAGAAGTCGTCTGGCGGGCCTCCTCGAAGCGATCGACGAGACCGACCGCCGGGTCGCAGCCCGGCTGGCGCCCTTCAGGGGGCGCGACCTGCTCGTCTTCCACCCGGCCTACGGCTATTTCGCCCGCCGCTACGGTCTGGTGCAGACCGCCGTCGAGGCCGAAGGCAAGGCCCCGTCCGCCCGTCAACTGGCCGAGATCGTCGAGCGCCTCCGCGATCGCGCGACCCCGGCCATCTTCGTCCAACCGCAGTTCTCGCAGACCGCCGCGCGCCGGGTCGCAGACGCTCTAGGTTGCCAGGTCGTGGTGCTGGACCCCCTCGCGGAACGGTATCCTGCAAACCTCGAGACCATGGCGGAAGAGATCGCTTCGGCGATGGAGAACTCGACATGGGCAACCCTCCCGTCATCGAGATCGAAGACCTGGACTTCCGGTTCGACGGCGGTCCACGGGTCCTCGAGGGCGTCAACCTCGAAGGTTGCCGACGGCGATTTCGCCAGCGTCATCGGTCCCAACGGCGGCGGCAAGACGACCCTGATCAAGCTCATCCTCGGGCTGCTCACTCCGACCGCCGGCAGGGTCGAGCGTCTTCGGCACGACCCCGTTGAAGGCGCGACCGAAGATCGGCTACATGCCGCAGCACGCCATGATGGACCCGCGGTTTCCGGTGCGCGCGCTCGATGTGGTGATGATGGGCCGGCTGGGGCTCGGGACGACCTTCGGCTCCTACAGCGCGGCGGACCGCCGGGCCGCAGCCGGAGCCCTGGCCCAGGTCGAGCTCGAAAAGGTGGGAGGCACGGCCGTTCTCCGATCTCTCCGGTGGGCAGCGGCAACGCGTCCTGCTGGCGCGGGCGCTGGTCACCGAACCCGAGATGCTGCTCCTCGACGAACCCGCTGCGGGTCTCGACCAGAAGGTCGAACGGGACTTTTTCGACCTGCTGCAGGACCTCAACCGCCGCCTGACGGTGATCCTGGTTTCCCACGATCTCGGATTCGTCGCGGCCTTCGTCCGCACCGTCATCTGCGTCCACCGGCACGTCGACGTCCACCCGACGGCGGAACTGGACGGCCGCCGGGTGTCCGAGATCTACGGCGGCGAAGTCCGCATGGTCCACCACCACCACCGGTTGGAGCCGTGATGGAGTTCTTCACCGCCGTCGTCGACTTTCCCTTCCTGCGCCACGCGCTGGCGGCCGGCGCACTCGCCGGCATCGCCTGCGGCGTCGTCGGATCGTACGTCGTGGTCCGCCGCATCACCTACATCGCCGGCGCCATCGCCCACTGCGTCCTCGCCGGACTCGGTATCGCCCGCTACCTCCAGGTGGTCCACGGCTGGCCCATCCGACCCCAGTTCGGGGCGGTCGCGGCGGCCGTCGTGTCCGCGCTCATCATCGGTCTGGTGACCCTGCGCGCCCGCGAACGGGAGGACACCATCATCGGCGCGGTGTGGGCGATCGGGATGGCGGTCGGGATCCTCTTCATCGCCGTCACGCCGGGCTACCACGAAGACCTGATGAGCTACCTGTTCGGCAACATTCTGCTGATCGGCGGCTCCGACCTGTGGATGATGGCCGCGCTCGACGCTGTTGTTCTGGCTCTCGGGCTCGGTCTCTACCCACAGCTCGAGGCCGTCTGTTTCGACGAGGAGTTCGCCCGTCTCCGCGGCCTCAGGGTCGAGTTCTACGTCCTGCTGCTGCTGGTGCTGATCGCACTGACCGTGGTCCTGCTGGTCAGCGTTGTCGGCATCGTGCTCGTGATCGCGCTCCTCACCCTGCCGGCGGCCATCGCCGGGCACTTCACCACGACCCTGCGCGGCATGATGGCCGTGGCTGCGGCGTTGGCCGTCGCCTTCACGACCAGCGGTCTGGCCGTCAGCTACTCGCCGGACCTGCCGGCGGGGGCGACAACCATCGTCATCGCCGGCATCGCCTATCTGGCGGTGCTCGCGTGGCAGCGGATTGTTTCGGCGGCGCGGAAATAGCCCAGCCCGTTGCGGCGTTGTGGGGTTGGGATCGATCCACTTCGATCGCGGGTCCGATTTTCAAAACCGGATATACTGCCGCCGCTGACCGTGGACGGTCGCAAGGAGCCACTCGTGAAGAAGACGACCTGTAACTTGAAGACTCTGGCCGCCGTGACGGCAGTCGCAATCTCGAGCCTCTCCCCCGGAACGGTTGCAGCTGACGAAAACTGTTGTTTCAACAACTACCGGTTCGCCGGCGGTTGCATGGTGGTGGTGCGCGGTTCGGAGACCTGCGCGAGCGTTTTGTCATATCTCAACAGTTTTGACAGTGTTGGAAAGTACTACTGTGACAACACCACGGTGCGGGGCGGGTGGAGCGTCACGACGTGCAACGACCCCGCGCGAACGCAGCAGCCATACCTCACGCCGCAGAACACCATGCCGGCGGAGAAGGTTCAACAGAACACGCCCTCGATCAGCACGTCCCCACAGCAGACCGCTCCGGCAGCCAGCGACGCCAACCTGATGCAGGTTTCGGCGCCGTTGCAGGTGAAGTTCGACTCGGATCTCGACACCGTCAGCCAGGGTGCGGGACAGATCATGACCGGGACCTTGCAGCAGGACCTGATGGACGGCGACACGGTGATCGCCCCCGCCGGCAGCCAGGTCCATGCGCAGATCGTGCCGACCAGTTTCTGGAGCGACGGTTCCGGTGACGCTTACGAGATCCAGGCCACCGGCATCCAGGTCGGAGACAACCTCATTCCGATCAGCGGAACGGCCGCGAAGGCCCGGGGTTCGATGGTGAGCTTCGAGACCACCACGCCGGATGCGACTGAAGACCTCAGGCCGGCCTTCGGCACAAACGCGGATCGCTGGATGGAGGCGTTCAACGACCACGATGCGCAGAGCTTGGCGGCGCTCTACACCGAGGACGCCGTTTTCCTCCCGCCCAACGAGCCCGCGGTCTTCGGTCGTGACGCCATCGCAGCCACCCACGCGGAGCTCTTCGCCACGGGTGATTTCAAGATCGACATCGAGCCCCTCGAAACGGAGATCGACGGCCAGTTGGCCTATGTCGCCGGTCGTTACCGGATGTGGACCGGCGACGGGGCTCTCGTCGATCACGGCAAGTACATCGAGATCTGGCGCCCGGTCGGCGGCGAGTGGTTGATCTCCCGCGACATTTACAACAGCAGCGTCGCGATCGTCGAAGGCGACGACGGCGACGACTGATCGCATTCACCCGTTACGATCAAAAGGGGCCTTCGGGCCCCTTTTTGGTTGGAAAGGGAGAAAGGGAGAAAGGGAGAAACGGAGAAAGGGGAAAGGGGGAAAGGGAGCACCCTACCGTTTCAAAAATGTCATCCCGACCGAGAGAGCGAAGCGACCGAGCGGAGGGATCCCTCCACTACGGCCCTCCGGGCCTTCGGTCGGGATGACAGGCAGGGGGCGTGACTCGTGCGGGATGACAATGAGTCCCGCCGAAACGGCCCAAACATGATAAGGGCAGGGGTCTCCCCTGCTCCCCTGCTCCCCTGCTCCCCTGCTCCCCTGCTCCCCTGCTCCCCTCTTGCTCCCCTGCTCCCCTGCTCCCCTGCTCCCCTGCTCAGCTACAATGTCGTGGAACTCAACACTGATTCTGACGCCGTTCGCTCCGGGGGAAGGCAAGAACTCATGATCACGAAACAACGCGCTCGACGGACCCGATGGGCCGGCATCAGCCTCCTCCTGATCGCCGCCTGCACGATGAACCCGGCCACCGGCCAGCGCCAGCTGACGCTGATGTCCCAGGCGCAGGAGATTCAGATGGGTCGACAGACCCACCCCGAGGTCCTGGCCGCCTTCGGCGCCTACGACGATCCCGAATGGCAGGCCTACATCCAGGAGCTCGGTGCGAAGATCGCCGCCACCTCGGAGCGACCCGAGCTGGACTGGACCTTCACGGTCCTCGACGACCCGGTGGTCAACGCGATGGCGCTGCCGGGGGGCTTCATCTACGTCAACCGCGGCATTCTCGCCAACTTCAATTCGGAAGCCGAGCTGGCCTCAGTTCTCGGCCACGAGATCGGCCACGTCACCGCCCGCCACTCCGTGGAACAGATGAGCCGCGCTCAGCTCGCCCAACTCGGTCTCGGCGTCGCGGCCGTGGCGAGCGAGGAGTTCCGCCAGTACGCCGGGCTCGCGAGCCAGGGGCTGGGGATCCTCTTCCTCAAGTTCGGCCGCGACGACGAGAACCAGTCGGACGCCCTCGGTTTGCGGTACATGGTCCGCAGCGGCTACGACCCCCACCAGATGCCCAAGGTCTTTCAGACTCTCGACCGGGTGTCGCAGTCCCAGGGAATGCGGGGCAACCCGGAGTGGATGTCGACCCACCCCGACCCCGGCAACCGGGTCCAGAACATCGCCGCCCGCATCAGCCAGTTGCCGCCCGAGCAGCGCCAGGGCACGGTCGGGCGCGAATCCTACATGGAGAGGATCAACGGGATGGTCTACGGCAATGATCCCCGCCAGGGCTACACCATCGGTCAGACCTACTACCATCCGGTACTGGCTTTCAAAGTCGAATTTCCCGACCAGTGGCAGATCATCAACCAGCGCCAGGCGGTGGGCGCCCTGAGCCCCAATCGCGATGCCGCAGTGGTACTGACACTTTCCGACAAGGATTCGCCGCGAGCCGCCTTCGAGGCCTTCTTTGCCCAACAGGGCGTGCAGCGTGGATCGAATCAGGGGCGCAACCTCTTTACGTTTCGCGCCTTCGACCCACAGACCGGGGTCAGCAAGGCGGACGGCCTGATCGGCTTCGTCGAGCACAACGGCCAGGTGTACCAGCTGATGGGCTACACCGCCGCCGAGACCTGGCGAAGCTATGCCGGGAACATGCAGCGGTCGCTGGCGAGCTTCGCAGACGTCACTCAGCGCCGCTACCTCGAGGTCGAACCGAAGAAGATCGACGTCGTCACCCTGAAGAGCAGCATGACCCTGACCGAGTTTGCCAGGCGCTACAAGACCTCCGCCGAGGTGTCGGAACTCGCCATCCTCAACGGCGTCGACCCCGACACCACGCTCGAGAAGGGCACCCTGGTCAAGCGCATCGTCGGCGGTGAACTTCCTGTCGACTGAGTCGTCGAAATTTCCAGGGCTGAGCCTCCTGAAAAATTCGCGAACGACCGGGAGGGGATAAACCCCTCCCCTACGGTTTTCAGGAGCTTCCCTCGATCTGTTTCTTAGCATCGTAGGGGAGGGGTTTATCCCCTCCCTTTCGGGTGTTTCTGCGCCGCGGGGCGGCGGCTGGCCAGGATGCGAACTATCCCGCCAACGGTTTCCGCAGGATCCACAGATAGGTCGGGAAGGCCCAGTAGGCGGTTCTGAGGGTTGCCAATGCGGCCTTCTGTTTGAGGGAGCCGGCGCGGACCATGTCCGACGCCTCGAAACGCACGGGGTCGCGCACGACTCTCTTCGTGTAGTCGGTGATTTCAAAACGGCGCGCCAATCTCCGCAGTCCTCGCACCGTGAAATGGGTTTCATACCGCCCCTCGCCCTTGCGCGTCGCCCGTACGAACCAGTCACCGAGTATCTTCGGCAACACGGTCAGCAACGGCAGATCATAGTGGCCGTCCCACAGACGGATTCGGTTTTCGGCCGCGAAGTAGCACAGCCCCCCCGGCGCCAACACCCTGAAGATCTCGTCCAACATCCGCTGGGCGTCGGGCACGTGTTCGTAGATGTGGGTGCAGGTCACGACGTCGAATGCAGCTGCCGAGAACGGAAGCTCCATCGAATCTCCGACGCGGTAATCGATATTGTCCGCGGCCCGGTTTTTCTGCGCCCACTCGACCGCACCGTCGTCGATATCGACACCCACCACGCGGCCGAAAGTCTCGGCGTAGTGTTGGGTCAAGATGCCGGTGGAACAGCCGATGTCGAGCAGCCTCGCCTGCGCCGGATCACGGCCGAGGGACTCCATGGCATCGAGGATCACCGCCACCGTCTTGCGGGCCTTCCGGAGGCGGCCCGCCTCGTCGAACATGGTCCCCGGGTGTATCGCCGAGAAACCCAGCTGGTACTCCCGACCGGTGCCGGCCGAAGACGATTGTCGGCCTCTCTCCGCGGGGTCTCCGTCGGCAGGCATCACGCCGGTTTCGACGGTTCGGCGAGCCCGGTCACCAGTTCGAGAAAGCTGGTCTGTCCAACCGCCTCGAATCCGGCGTCGCGAAAAGTCGTCACGATATCTTCAACTGCCAGTTCGATAGGACGCTGCCGCATCTCCTCGTCGCCCATCGGGACAAAGGCGGCAATCACGTCGGCCACCCTCACCTCGGCGAGAGATCGCGCCGGGACCACGCCCTCGATCCCCGAGCCGACGGCGACCCGCCGTGCCAGCCCGGCCTTGACCAACCGGTCGATGTGGCTGTCGACCGAACCGGTCGCCACCAGGAAACGCCGCGACAGCTCGTCCGCGGTAGGAGGTTCCTTCCCCTTGTGAAAACGCCTGGCGATCAGGGTGTAGATCTGGAGACCGGTCGGTACGCGGTCGCAGTCATCGCCATCACCTGAAGAGCCGCTTCGGACCAGAGCGGCGAAGTGCTGGTGGACAAAAGAAATCTCGAGCCCGAGTAAAACGATGATCCAGGTGATGTAGAGCCAGATCAGGAAGATCGGGATCACCGCCAGCGATCCGTAGATGGTGGAGTAGCGGACCGACTGGCCGACGGAGTTGGCGAAGATGTTCTTGCCCAGCTCCCACAGAATGCCGCCGAATGCCGCCCCCAGGAGCGCGCTCTTGAGGCGGACCCGGGTGAAGGGGATCACAAGATACATCAACAGAAAGGCGAGGAAGGACAGCAGCAGTGGAAAGAACCAGGTGCCGATCCTCTCCAGGGTCCCCGGATCGAAAGGAATGTCCCGAAAAATGGCGGCCTTGATCCGGGCGGAGATGGTGATGCTGGCGCCGAGGAACAAGGTGCCGAAGACCAACACCGACGTGTAGGAGGTGATCTTGGCCATGAATCGCCGGTGGGTGGTCACATGCCAGATCTGGTTGAAATTCGATTCGATGTTGTCGAGCAGGAGGATGGCGGCCAGGATCAGGAACAAGAACCCGATCAGCCCGAGCCTGCTGGCGGCGTGAGCGAACTCGTTGAAATACTCGGTGAGAACTTCCTGGCTGGTCGGCAGGAACTGGGAAAAGAGCAGCTCCTGGACCTTCTGCTGAACGTCGTCGAAAGCGCCGAAGGCGGAGAACATCGCGAACGCCACCGCCACCAGGGGCACTGCAGCGAGCAGAGAAGAGTAGGCCAGCCCCGACGCTCGGATGATGACCTTGTCGCGGCCCAACTGGATCCACGTCGCCTGGACGAACTGCATCAGACGCACCACAACCTTCTCCCACCGCGGGAGGCCGCGGACATCGATGCGGTGGAGGTGGTTGAGGACCCTCATGGTTCGCGAGGTCCATGATAATGCAGATGAACCGGTGAATCGCGGTAGAATGACGCCAGTGACATCCAAAACGGTCTTCACTCGTCGGCGTCAGCTCGAGATCAATAGCCTGGTACCGGCGCCGAAGAACTGGAACGAGAGGAGAAAGACAATGACCACATCCCGCAATTTGACAGGAGCGTTGACAACGGTGCTGTGTCTGACGGCCTTGGTCGCCTTTGCCGGAGAAGAGACCCCGGCAACCACGATGCAGCAGGCCCCGTGCTGCTTCGAGAACCCCCGTTACAGCGGCACCTGCGAGGCGACCCCGGGCGAAGATGAGAGCTGCGGCAGCATCCTGGGCTATCTCAACAACCCCAACAGCGTGGGCAAGGATTACTGCGGCAACACCACGATCCGCGGCGGTTGGAGCAAGGTCGAGTGCGAGGGTTCCGCGTCGGTCGCCGACCAGTGCGCCGCTGAACCCGCCCCGTCGGTGGAATGACACGGCAGTCGAAACGGTTCACGATCGAGAACACAGAGGAGACCATCATCGCGCACGAAATGGCCGGCGATGTTCCTCTGATCACGTGACGCCCTCTAACGAGCGACGCCCATCCGTCCGGTGCCGCGAGGGAGCAACGATGAGATTGGCCAGAATTCTCCTGTTTGCCGTGCTCACGGCTCATTCCATCACTGTCGCTGCCGAAGACGGACGCTTCGAGCCTGTCCGATCGGTTCCGCGCGGTCGATCCTTCCGTCGTGGAGATCACGACCGTTCAGCAGGTCGTGGCCGATCAAGGACCGGCCCGCCGGGTCGCCGCGGGCAGCCAGGGCTCCGGGTTTCTGATCTCATCGGACGGTAGGATCATGACTGCGGCCCACGTCGTGCAGGTGGCGGACAAAATCACCGTCAGGTACATCACCGGCGAAGAGGTCCCGGCCAGGGTGATCGCATCGGACCCCAGCACGGACGTGGCGCTGATCCAGGCGGAATCGGTTCCTGATGGCATCACGCCCGCCCAGATCGGCAACTCCGATACCGCGCTGGTGGGCGACCAGATCTTCGTGATCGGCGCGCCCTACGGCATCGCCCACTCCCTCTCCGTCGGCCACATCAGCGCCCGGCGGGCGCCGCACCACCTCTTCGGCGGATTCGAAAAAGTTGAACTCCTGCAGACCGACGCCGCCATCAACCAGGGCAACTCGGGCGGGCCCATGTTCAACATGCAGGGCGAGGTCATCGGCATCGTCAGCCACATATTCTCGACCAGCGGCGGCTTTCAGGGGCTCGGATTCGTCGTCACCTCGAACCTCGCCATGAAGGTCCTGATCGATGAACCGACCTCCTGGACCGGGCTCCACGGCCGGGTGATCGAGGGACCACTGGCGGCTGCCCTCAACCTGCCCCAGAGCGCTGGGATCCTCGTCGAGTCGGTGGCTGCCGGATCGCCCGCCTCGGCGCTGGGACTGCGCGCCGGCGACCTCAAGGCGACGATCGCCGGTCAGGACCTGACCCTCGGCGGCGACATCATCCTGTCGGTCCACGGCGTGCGCATCGGCGAGCCCGACGCCTACGAGCAGATCAAGGCAAAGCGCAAGTCTCTCGGCGCCGACGACCCATTCGAGGTGAGTGTTCTCCGCAGCGGCAACGTCATCAAGCTGAGCAAGAAGACCTCCGTCCTCGGATTGAAGTGACGACCGGAAATACCCGATCCACACATCCGGTTGAGAAGACTGAGACGAACAACTCTCAAATGGGGGAAATCATGAAACGCATCACCATCGCAGCGACGTTTATTGCATTCGCCACAACTCTCGGCACCGCGGTGCCCGCCGCGGCCCACTGTCAGATCCCGTGCGGCATCTTCGACGACGAATTGCAGGTGCAGTTCATGGAGCAGGACATCACCACCATCGAGAAGTCGATGACGCAGATCATCGCCCTCGGCAAAGCGAGCCCGGTGGACTCCAACCAACTCGTCCGGTGGGTGATGAACAAAGAGGAGCACGCTCAAAAGCTGCAGGACTCGGTGACCGCCTACTTCATGGCCCAGCGCATCAAGCCGCCGGCCGATCACGGCGACGAGACCGCCATGAAGGACTATGTCCACAAACTGACCCTGCTCCACGCCATCCAGGTCCACGCCATGAAGGCCAAACAGAGCACGAACCTCGACGAAATCGCGACCCTCCGCAAGCTCGTGACCGAGTTCCGCAAGGCCTACTTCGGCGAAGACGCCGAGCACACGCATTAGAATTCGAATTTCGGATTTCGGATTTCGAATTTCGGATTTCGGATTTCGGATTTCCCAACCGGTCCACCACCGGTGGGAGTGCCTCTCCTCCCTGTCATCCCGACCGAGGGAGCGGAGCGCCTCTCTTCCCCTGTCATCCCGACCGAGGGAGCGGAGCGCCTCTCTTCCTCTGTCATCCCGACCGAGGGAGCGGAGCGACCGAGCGGAGGGATCTGAGCCAAAGGGCCGAACGAAGTCTTCACGCCCACGTCGCCTCTCCGTCGTATGGATTCCGGCTCGCGAATGTCTGACGAAATCCCGGTGTTGTCTATGGAGGCCGGAGCGGCAGCGGTCGTTCGGACCGAAGGGAGACAGTAATGATGACCCGATTCAAGCTCACCTATTTCGATTTCAACGGCGGCAGGGGCGAATCGATCCGGATCGCTTTTCACATCGGCGGCATCGACTTCGAGGACGTCCGGCTGAAATTTCCCGAGTTCAAGGAACTGCAGCCGTCCCTCCGTTTTGAAGCGCTGCCGGTGATCGAAATCGACGGCCAACAGATCACCCAGTCGAACTCGATCCTTCGCTACGTGGGCAAGCTGACGGGCCTCTACCCTGCCGACGACCTGCAGGCCCTCTACTGCGACGAGACCATGGGTGCGGTCGAGGACCTGAATCACGCCGTCGGCAGGACCTTCGGTCTCAAGGGCGACGAAATGAAACAGGCGCGAGAGGACCTCGTCAACGGCCGGCTCGCGACCTACATCAAAGGCCTCGACGGACTTCTCGCCCGCGGTGGGGGCGAGTACTTCGCCGACGGGCGCATGACCGTCGCCGACCTCAAGGTCTTCGTCGAGACCCGGAATCTGGCCAAGGGCACCCTCGACCACGTCCCGACCGACATCGTCGAAAACCTCGCACCGGCCCTCGCAGAGCACCGCGACCGCATCGCCAACGACCCGCGGATTGTGGCCTCCACCGCCCGCTAGCGGACCGGGAAAGGCGGGAGGCCCGTACACGGCCGACCCTGCCCTCGTGCAAGCCTGCAATGTTCTTACGCCTCCAATAGGCGGAGTAGAATGCAGGGAGAGTCAGTTCGGCAGAACGGAGATGTCGATGGAACGCACTGGAAAACCAGTCAGGGTCTTCACCTCATTCGAGGAGGAGAACCGGGCGGAACATCGGCGCCTGGCGGAAATGACACACGAAGAACGGTGTGCCGAACTCGCGGTTCTTCAAGAACGAACGTGGGGCTCACTCTGGACGTCCGTACCGATGACGAAGGTGGCGTCGTGGGAGAAGTGGTCCGGCTGAGGACGCGATGCTGTTCACCGCCGACATGAAAGACCTGTTGAGGCTGTTCGATGAACACAATGTAGAGTGCGTCCTGGTAGGCGGCTTCGCGGTCAACTACTACGGCTATGTGAGGACGACCCAGGATATCGATCTGCTGGTCTTCCCCTCGCCCGCCAACTCGGGACGCATCATGGCGGCTCTGGCAGACTTCGGGTTCGGCACCGCAGGCATTCCTCAAAGTCTCTTCGAACACGAGGGAAGCGCGGTTCATCTCGGAACAGAGCCGAACAGAATCGACCTCCTGACGTCACTCAGAGGGGTCGCCAACCAGGGCGTGTTCGAAGCGGCTCAACGGATCCAGCTCGAGGGCGTCGCTGTGAAGATCATCTCTCTCCGACACCTCGTGGAGGCCAAGCGGAACTCCGATCGGGCGCGCGATCGTGCTGATGTTGAAGAGCTCCTGAAGATCAACAAGGAGCGCTGAGTCCGGGTAGGGTGGGCCTTGGCCCACCTTCAGAAATCTCGCGGGTTCACCGCAACCACCTGAAGGTCTCACCGGATGTCCCCAAGACATTCGTGGATGATCCCCTCAAAAATCGCGGCGCCCAGCGGGATGAGTTCGTCCGGGAAATCGTAGGCCGGGTTGTGCAACGCCGGCGACCCCTCTCCTGCACCAATTCCGAACGCCGCCCCTTCCGCGATCGAAGTGAACCGCCCGAAGTCCTCGGACCACCGAAACGGCCCTGCCAGAACCTCGACCGATCTCCCGCCCGCAGCGCGATGGATGACGGCCACCGCCTTCTGTGAGTTGACCGTGGCCACGAAATCGTCGCAGAAGGAGACGTCGTGGCGAAGGCCGTGCCGGGCCGCGATCCGATGCACCGAGGTTTTCAGGTGTTCAACCATCCGATTCAGGGTTTCGTCGGTCTCGCTGCGGAGGGTCGCCATCACGCTGGCGTCGCCCGGCGCCGTGCCGAACGCATCGTCGGCACCGAGGCGCGCGCCGACGACGGTGGCGAACGCGACCTCGTCACCCGCTTCCAGACGGGCAGGCAGGTCGTCGATCAGTTTCATGATCCGGCACATCGCCCGCGCCGGGCTGGTGCCGGTCTCCGGTTGCGCGGCGTGGGCGGGAGTCCCTTCGAGCGAAACCACCATCCCGCGGGACGCACAGCAGAAGGTGCCCGTCCGGACGACCACCGTACCGAGCGGAAAACCGGGCAGGTTGTGGAGGGCGAAGACCACATCGGGGCGGATCTTCGGAAACCGCTGGTCCCCGATGACGGCCTCGGCGCCGCTGCCGTTTTCCTCGGCGGGTTGAAAGAGCAGGACCACCCGGCCCTTCGGCGGCCGCGCGGCGGAGAGTGTTTGACCGACCGAGGCGAGGATCGCCATGTGGCCGTCGTGACCGCACGCGTGCGATCTGCCATCGACAGAGGAGCAATGTGCGGCACCGCTCATTTCCCGGACCGGCACTGCGTCGAGTTCACAGCGCAGCAGCACGGTCGGTCCCGGTTCGGTACCCGAGAAGACGAACGCGAGACCGTGCCCGCCCAACCCGCGGATGATCTCATCAGGCTGGAGGGGTTCGAAGAACCGGCAGATCCTGGCGGCGGTCTCCGCCTCGGACCCCGACAGCTCCGGCTGCCGGTGCAGTTCGCGACGGAGATCAGCTGGCGAGCTCATCCGTGACAGCAATTCGCTCAGCGGTGGGCATCCACCGCCGAGCGAATTGCACGGATGTGGTCGGGCCCGGTGCCGCAGCAGCCGCCGATGATCTTCACTCCGAGATCGATCAACTCGCCCACGCGTTCGGCCATGAAGTCGGGGGTTTCCGGCCAGATCAGCACACCGCCCTTTTGTTGGGGGAGACCGGCGTTCGACTGGATGGCGATCGGCACTGTTGCGTGGCGCGCGAACTCGCGGGCGATCTCGACCATCTTCTCGACACCGTTGCCGCAGTTGGAACCGACGACATCGGCGCCCGCCTCGATCAGGCCCGCGCACACCTGTTCCACGCTTGAGCCCATCATGGTGAAGTAGCCGCGCGGGGTGGCGTCGAAGGTCATGGTGGCAATGATCGGGATGTTTTGGGAACAGTCTCGCGCCGCCTCGACGGCGAGACGCGCTTCCGTGAGGTCGATCATGGTCTCGACGCAGATCAGGTCGGCGCCGGCGTCGACGAGGGCGCCGATCTGGCGGCGGAATGCGTCGGCCATCACCTCGGGCTCGGTGTCGCCGTAGGGTTTGACCATCGCCCCTGATGGGCCCACCGACCCGGAGATGAAGGCGCGGCCCTCTAGCACCGGCTTCAGCGCCGCGACCGCAGCCCGGTTGATCTCCTCGGTCCTCTCCGCCAGCCCGTAGCGTTCGAGGCTGAGGGGCGAGGCGCCGAAGGTATTGGTGGTGATGAGCTCGGCGCCGGCATCGAGGTAGAGCTTCGCGATCTCTCCCAACACCCCGGGTTCGGAGAGGTTGATGGCCTCCGGGCTCTCACCCGGTTCGAGACCGCGGGCCATCAGCTGCGTCCCCCAGGCGCCGTCGCCGACCAGGACCGCGCCCGACCGCAGGCGATCGAGAAGCGAGGTCATGTCAGGCGGCTCCGGTGAGCCCTTTGACCAGCGCCACCGCCGAGGTCGCGTCGTAGCCGTAGCCGTCGGCGCCGATCTCGGCAGCAAAGGCCTTCGACAACGGCGCGCCGCCGACGATGACCTTGATGTCGCCGTCGAGACCGCGTTCCCGGAGCAGATCGACGACCTTCTTCATCCCGGTCATGGTGGTGGTGAGCAGTGCCGACATGCCGATGACCGAGGCGCCCTCGGCGACGGCCGAGTCGACAAACCGCTCCGCCGGGACGTCGCTGCCGAGATCGACGACCTCGTATCCGGCGCCCTTGAGCATGATGCCCACCAGGTTCTTGCCGATATCGTGCATGTCGCCCTTGACGGTCCCGATCACGACCTTGCCGATGCTCGGCACGTCCTGGGCCACCAACAGCGGCTTCAACACATCGATGCCCGCGTGCATCGCGCGCGCCGCCAGCAGGACTTCGGGCAGAAAGATCTCGTGCGCCCCGAACTTCTCACCCACCACCGCCATGCCCGCCAGGAGCCCGTCGTTGAGGATCTCCGATGCACCCAAACCCTCATCGATCGCTCTTTGCGTCAACTCGGCGACCTTGGAATCCTCTCCACGCTGCAGGCTCTCGTCGATCTCGCGCAACACGTCCATGACCTACCTCCAACAACGGCGAATGTCGCGGCCCGGAGCGCGGGTCCTCTCCGTTTCCGGGCGAATCGACTCGCCGGATCGTTGAAGCTCCCGCCCGCAGTCAACCTAGCACGTTCCCGCCGCGCGATCACCGCAACAGCGGCTACTTTTTTCCCGCACCCTCGGACCTGAAACACCGGTATGATGCCTCACGTCTCGTGTTGATGCCAACAAAGGAGATGAGATGACCGTCAATTTCCGCACGCTGGTCACCGCCGCACTGTTGATGCTTCCCACTTTCTCCGCAGCTGCGGCCGGCGACGCTCCGGCCACGGTTGACGACCCTCTCGAGGGTCTCGAATACCGGCTGATCGGGCCGGCGGCGGGCGGCAGGGTCTCACGGGTCACCGGAGTGGCGGGCGATCCCCTCACCTACTACGCGGCGACCGCGGCCGGCGGCGTGTGGAAGTCGATCGACGGTGGGTTCGAGTGGGAGTCGGTGTTCGACGACCAACCGGTGTCGTCGACCGGTTCGATCGCGGTGGCCCCCTCCGACCCCAACGTGGTCTGGGTGGGCTCGGGTGAGGCCAATATCCGCGGCAACGTGGGTGAGGGCAACGGCATCTACCGCTCCACCGACGCCGGCGCGACGTGGAAGCACGTGTGGACCGCCGAAGGCCAGATCGGGACCATCATCGTCCACCCGACCGACCCGGACACGGTCTTCGCAGCGGTCCTCGGGAGCCCGTTCGGGCCGGGGCCCGACCGCGGAGTCTTCCGCACCACCGACGGCGGTGCGACCTGGACCAAGGTCCTCTTCAAGAACTCCGAAACCGGAGCCTCCGACGTCTGCTTCGACCCGGCCAACCCGCGCATCCTCTATGCGGGGCTGTGGCAGGCCCGGCGGCAGCCGTGGGACATGACCTCGGGCGGCCCGGGCAGCGGTCTCTACGTGTCGCGGGACAGCGGCGACAGCTGGAAGCAACTCGAAGGCAAGGGGCTGCCGGCGGGACCGTGGGGCAAGGTGGGGGTGCGGGCCGCAACCGGAAACCCGAACCGCGTCTATGCCCTCATCGAGGCCGAGGCCGGCGGGCTCTTCCGTTCCGACGACCGCGGCGCGACCTGGAAGCTCATGAACTCCTCCCGCGGACTGCTGCAGAGGGCGTGGTACTACACGACACTGACCGTCGACCCCTCCAATGCCGACATCATCTGGTTTCCCCAGGTTTCGATGCTCAAGACGGCGGACGGCGGGCGCAGCGTGCGTGCGGTCACGGGCGGCGGGTGGGACTACCACGACGTCTGGATCGACCCCGAGAACCCGCTGCGGATGATCGTCGGCAGCGACGCCGGCGTTTCGTTGTCGCCCGACGGCGGCGAGACGTGGTTCCGGCCGCGCCTCGCGATCGCCCAGTTCTACCACCTCACCGTCGACACCCGCCGGCCCTACCGGGTGCTCGGGAGCCTGCAGGACTTCGGCACCGCATCCGGCCCCAGCAACAGCCTCCACAACGGCGGCATCCTGCTCTCCGACTGGCATTCGGTCGGCGGCGGTGAGGCCGGCCACGTGGCGGCCGACCCGACCGACCCCGACATGGTGTGGGCGGGCGAGTACCTTGGATACATCTCCCGCTACGACGGGCGAACCGGTCAGGCGCCCCACGTCGGGATCTACCCCGACAACGGTTCCGGACACCCCGCGGCCGACCTCCGCTACCGCTTCCAGTGGACCGCGCCGATCCTGATCTCGCCGCACGACCCGGACGTGGTCTACCACGCCGCCAACCAGCTTTTCCGGACCGGCAACGGCGGCCAGACCTGGACCGCGATCAGCCCCGACCTGACCCGGGACGACGAGACGAAACAGGGTTGGACGGGGGGGCCGATCACCGGCGACATCACCGGGGTCGAGTTCTACGGCACCATCTTCGCGGTCGCCGAGTCACCCCTCGAGCAGGGGCTGATCTGGGCCGGAACCGACGACGGCCTGGTCCACGTCACCCGCGACGGCGGCGCGGAGTGGAGCGACGTCACCCCGCAGGGCTTTCCCGAGTGGGCCACCGTCAGCACCATCGAGGCCTCGCGGTGGGATGCCGAAACCGCCTACGTCGTGATCGACGCCCACCGCCTCGACGACGAGACACCCTACCTCTTCAAGACCGCCGATCTCGGCCGGACCTGGACCCGTCTGACGACGGGTCTCGACCCCGAGATCTACCTGCACGTCGTGCGCGAGGACACCCGCCGCCGTGGAATGTTGTACCTCGGCACCGAGCGCGGCGTCATGGTGTCCGCCGATGACGGCGTTTCCTGGAAGTCTCTGCGGCTCAACATGCCGACCGTCGCGGTCGTCGACCTGGTGGTGACGGACAACGACCTGGTGGTCGGCACCCTCGGCCGCTCGGCCTGGATCCTCGACGATCTCACCCCGGTGCGCGAAATGTCGCCCGAAATCGCGGCCGAACCGGTTCACCTCTTCGCCCCACCGCCTGCCGTGCGTTGGCGCTACGCCGGCGCGCCCTTCGGCAGCGACGACGGCGCCGGCGCCAACCCACCCGACGGGGCGATGATCACCTACCACCTGGCGGCCAAGCCCGCGGGCGAGATCAGTCTCGAGATCCTCGATGCCGCCGGCGCACCGGTGCGCCGGCTCAGCAGCGTTGCCAGGCCCGTCTACACCCCGCCCGAACATCCCGACTGGAACCCGGACAGCGAGGTCGAGCCCGAACTCGAGGTCGAGCCGGGCACGCACCGGGCCACCTGGGACCTGCGCTACGAGGGGGCGAAGTGGATGCCCGACGCCCGCTTCGACACCGGCGAACCGGGTGCGGGGCCGCTGGTCCTGCCCGGGGACTACACCCTGCGGCTCACCGTCGACGGCCGGACCGAGACCCGGGAACTCCGGGTCGAACCCGACCCCCGCTCTCAAGCCTCCGCGGCCGATCTCGAGGCGCAGCTCATTTTCGCCCTCGGCGTCCGCGACCAGCTGACCCGGATCGCCGACATGATCGCGACCATCCGCAGCGTCCGCCAGCAGATCGAGGACCGCAACACCGTGCTCGCGGCGGACCCCGATGCCGCCGAGCTCATCGAAAGCGGCACCCGGCTGATCGCCGGTCTGACGGCGATCGAGGAAGTCATCCACAACCCGCACGCCGAGGTCAATTACGACGTCCTTGCCGGCCGCCACGGCGGCGCCATGCTGTACTCGCGGTTGAGCTGGCTGCTGGGGGGAGCGGACGACCACGACGGCCCGCCGACCCAGGGAATGCTCGAGGTCGGCGCCGAACTCGCCGCGGCGGTGGCGGCCCAGGAGGCGGCTCTCGAAGAGCTCCTGTCCGGCGACCTGGGCGCGCTCAACCGGCGGGCGCAGGAGCAAGGCGTTCCGTTCGTTCTGGTGCCGGCGCCCGACGGAGACTGATTCGGAGATCGACACACGGACAACGTCCGCAGGAAAGGATTTCGGGAACCATGCTTCACTCCGACCTCACGAGTTCCTCGGGCTTCGGCTCGCAGCTGTTTGACGACTCCCAGCTCATCGAGATCCACCACGCCACGCTCGAGGTCCTGCGTCGGACCGGCGTCCGGGTCCGCCACGACGAGGCGCTCGACCTGCTGCGCACCGCCGGCTGTGAGATCAGCAACGGGGACCTTGTGAGGTTCCCGGCCGCGGTCGTCGAGCAGGCGCTGGAATCCGCGCCATCCCGCATCGTTTTGTGCGATCGCACGGGCGACCCGCGGGTCTTTCTGGAGGGGCGGCGAACCTTCTTCGGCACCGGTTCGGATCTCCCGAACATCCTCGACCTCGAGACCGGCGAACGGCGGCTGTCCGTTCTGTCCGACGTCGCGGACACCGCCCGTCTCGCGGACTCCCTGCCCAATATCGACTTCGTCATGTCGATGGCCCTGCCTTCGGACATCCGGCCGGAGACTTCGGACCGCCACTCCTTCCTGACGATGATCGAGAACACCTCCAAACCGGTGGTCTTCACAGCGTGGGACGAGCAAGGGCTCACCGACATCATCGCGATGGCCGAGTTGGTCGCCGGCGGGGCCGAGCAGCTGAGCCTCAACCCGTTCCTCCTCGCCTACCTCGAACCGTCGTCGCCGTTGCAGCACTCGGAGACGGTGCTCGCCAAGATGATGATCATGGCCGACAAGCGTCTGCCCTTCGTTTATGCGCCGGGACCGGTCGAGGGCGCATCGGCGCCGGTGACACCGGCCGGCAGCCTGGTGATGGCCAATGCCGAAGTCCTGAGCGGCATCACCATCGCCCAGCTGCGGCGGCCCGGCACCCCCGTGGTCTACGGATCGGGCAGCGGCCCCCTCGACATGCGCACCATGGTCGCCACCTACTCGAGCCCCGAGTTCATGCTGCACTGCCGGGCCTTCTCCGAACTCGGGCAGCGCTTCTACCACCTGCCGACCTGGGGGTTCTCCGGCTGCAGCGATTCCAAGGTCCCCGATGTCCAGGCCGGCGCCGACAGCGCCCTGTGGATCCTGTGGACGGCCCTGAGCGGCTCCAACCTGGTGCACGACATCGGCTACGTCGAGTCGGGCATGACCTGCTCGTACGAGATGATCGTCCTGTGCGACGAGATCATCGGCTTTGTCCGCCACCTGACGGGCGGCGTCGCGCTGTCGCCCGAGGCCATGGCCCTCGAGACCATCGACAAGGTCGGTCCCGGCGGCGACTACATCACGGCCGACCACACCCTCACGCACTACAAGGAATGCTGGTACCCGAGAATCTTCGACCGGCTGTCGTACCAATCCTGGGAGAAGGCGGGCAGCCCGTCGATCGTCGACAAGGCGCGAGCAGCCGCCCGCGCCGCGATTTCCGGGCACGCGCCCGAAGCCCTGCCGGAGGAAACTCTCGGAGCCCTCCGCGCGCTGGTGGCGGCCGCCGACGACCGCGCCGGGATCTGACGCGACAGTCCAATGCTCGATGCGGCCATTCTCGTCGCCTTCCTGATCACCCTGGTGATCATCGGGCGATGGGCCTCCGGCCGGGTCCACTCGAGCCTCGACTTCCACCTCGCGGGCCGGCGCCTCGGGGTGGTGCCGGTCACCCTGAGCCTCGCGGCCACCGAGTTCAACGGCTCGGGTCTGGTCGGCGGGGCCGGGCTCGCGTACACGATCGGCATTGCCGGTGTGTTCTGGAACTTCTCGGCGGTGCCGGCCTGGATCGTCCTCGCGTTCACCGTCGCCGTGGCCTTTCGCAAGCTGGCGCTCTACACCGTGCCCGAGTTCCTGGGCGATCGCTACGGCGTGCGCGCCCGCCGGCTCGCCTCGCTCAGCCAATTGGCGTCCGGGGTCATTTTTCTGGCCGTGCAGATCCTGGTCTCGACCCTGGCGCTCTCGACCCTCCTCGGCGTACCGAAAATGGCGGCGACCCTCGCCATCACGGCGGTCTTCGTCCTCTACACCTACTCCGGCGGGCTGCTGGCGGTGGTGTGGACCGATGTCGCCTGCTACCTCGTCCTCATGGCCGCCGTGGTGATCGGCGCTCCGCTCGCCCTCCACCACGCCGGCGGGATCGCCGGGCTGCACCAGGCCCTTCCGCCCGAGGCATTCGACATCGGCCGGCTCGGCATCATGGAACCGCTCGCCTGGGTCGCTCTGTGCTTCTTCTCCTACGGGACCGACCAGGCCTATCTCCAGCGCGTGTTCGCCGCCCGCAGGACCAGCACCGCCCGCATCGCCTACACCTACACCGGACTCAACTACCTCGTTTTCGGCGGCGCGGTGGCCCTCCTCGGGATGTCGGCCGCCGCCCTCCTCCCCGACCTCGCCCAACACGACGAGGCCCTCCCGGCGCTGATCAAGCACATCTTCCCGCCGGGAGTGCGGGGCCTGTTCCTGACCGGGATCGTGGCCGCCACGATGTCGACCTCGTCGTCGTTCCTTGCCGCCGGGTCATCGCTGTTTGCCAAGGATATCTACGAGCCCCTCCGCGGCCGCACGTCCACGGAGGACCATCTCCTCAAGGTGTCGCGGCTCGCCACCGTCGGAATCGCCGCCGTCGCGGTGTTGATCGCCTCCACCGCTCCGCGGGTGGTCGACGCCGTCGTGCTGTCGGTCCTGGTTTCGCACGCGGCGATCTTCTTCCCGGTCCTGGCCGCGCTCTACTGGAAACGGGTGGCGCCGGCGGCCGGCTTCTGGGCGATCCTCGCCGGCGCCCTCGGAGGCCTGATCTCCCACTTCTTCCTGTTCCGGAAAAGTCGCCTTCGTGGGAGTGATTCACCCGCTGTTCTTCGGCCCCGCCCTTTCGATCCTCGCCCTCGTGGGCGTCACGCTCGTCTCCGGCGCCCGCAAAGAGACCGGCTCATCCGAAATTGCTTGAGGACGGGAACCGGACGGATGAGTGCTCTGAAGGTGGGCCAAGGCCCACCCTACAAGCCCGCTCGACACCTGTGTCCGAAGGAGGGTGGGCCTTGGCCCACCTTCAGACCCGCCGCTCTTGGGTGGAGCCTGAATTTGAACTCGAGCCGACCATGATGCCGGTCTTGGACACAAACGACTCCGTCTTTCGCAGCCGGCGGGTGTCCATTTCGTCGAATTTCGGATGAACCGAGAAAATGATGACCTGTGATTTTCGCGTGGAGAGATTCCGTGTCATTGTGAGGTGCCGCCAGTCACGCGCGAAGGAGGCCGGATGACCGCCAATTCCAAGATCTTCGACGCCATCGACCAGACCGAGCCGATCGATCTCCTCGCCCGGCTGGTGCAGATCCCCAGCCATCCCGGGGTCCCTAACCAGGAAGCCGCAGTCGTCGCCGCCCTGGCGGAGTTTCTCGAGCGCGGCGGTCTGCAACCGCAACTCGAGCAGATCACCGACGGCCGACCCAACCTGATGTGCAGCGTCGAGGGCCCCGCGCCGGGCCCCCACCTCCTGCTCTGCGGCCACACCGATACCGTGCCTCTCAACGCAACCGACCCCGGCGTCGGTTTTTCAGGGGAGATCCGCGACGGCCGGGTGCACGGCCGCGGCACCACCGACATGAAAGGGGCGGTGGCGGCGATGGCGGCTGCGCTGGTGGCACTGCAGCGGACCGGGCTGCTCGCCTCCGGCCGGGTGACCCTTGCCGCCGTCATCGACGAGGAGATCGAGAGCCTCGGCGCCGAGCACCTCATCAACTCGGGATTCACCGCGGACGGCGCCATCGTCGGCGAGCCCACCCTGAACCAGATCTGCATCGGCCACAAGGGCCTGGAGTGGCTCGAAATCGTGTTTTCTGGCAAGGCGGCCCACGGCGGCACCCCCACCGCCGGGATCAACGCCATCGATGCGGCGTCGTCGTTCGTCCATCGCGTTCGAACCGGCCTCTTGAGCCGGTTCGACGACCGCGTTGACTCGCTCCTGGGCCCCCCCACCCTCAACTTCGGCACCATCCGAGGCGGCGACCAACCGTCCACGGTGGCGGCGTCCTGCGTGCTGACCGCGGATCGCCGCGGGCTGCCGGGTGAGACCTACGCGACGATGTGCGCGGAGCTCGAGCGCGAGCTGGCCGCGGTCCGGGCCGAGATGCCCGGCCTCCAAACAGAGCTTGGCAGACTGCCCGGC
Source organism: Candidatus Sulfomarinibacteraceae bacterium (assembly GCA_963715955.1). Lineage (GTDB taxonomy): Bacteria > Acidobacteriota > Thermoanaerobaculia > Thermoanaerobaculales > Sulfomarinibacteraceae > Sulfomarinibacter. The sequence continues at coordinate 22,157 of CAVQSQ010000023.1, read as the reverse complement.
GGCATGGCGACGCTCGAGCACGTGGCGCTGAAGACATCGCCCTCGGAAGCGATCGTGCAAGCGACCGCATCCGCTTACCGCAGCGTTTGCGGCCGGGCGGGCGAGCTCGGCGCCTTTCCGGCGTGGACCGACGGCGCTCTCATCTCTGAATTTGCCGGGATCCCGACGCTGATTCTGGGTCCGGGCGATCTCGCGGTCGCCCACTCGCCGGTGGAGTCGGTCGAGATCGCGCAGGTGATCGAAGCCGCGCGCATCTACGCGGTCACGGCTGCGGAATTCTGCGGTCGCACGAAATGAAGCTCCGGGTTCCTCACACCTACGCCCTGCTGTTCGGCCTCATCGTGATCGCCGCGATCGCCACCCACTGGATCCCGGCAGGCACCTTCGACCGCGTCGAGGTCCAGGGTCGCGAGATCGTCGAGCCCGGGTCGTTCCACCACGTGGACGCCAACCCGGCCGGCATTTCGCAGGTCTTCCTGGCCTTCCCCAAGGGTCTCCTGGAGACCGCCCACATCGTGTTCTACATATTCCTGATCGGCGGCGCCTTCAGCGTCGTCAACGCCACCGGCGCCATCGAGGCGATGATCCACGGCGTGGTCCGCGCGTGCCGCGGCAACGGAGAGGTGGTCATCGGGGTGCTCGTCGTGCTGTTCTCGCTGGGCGGGGCCACCATCGGCATGGCCGAGGAGACGCTGGTTTTCCTGCCCGCCCTGGTGGTGTTGGCCAGGCGGTTGGGCTACGACAACATCACCGCCGGCGCCATCGGCCTGGTCGGCGCCGGCGCCGGTTTTGCCGGCGCCTTTCTCAACCCCTTCACGGTCGGCGTCGCGCAGGACATCGCCGGTCTGCCGGTGTTCTCCGGTCTCGGCTTCAGGCTCGTGGTGTGGGTGGTCCTCACCGGCATCACGGTGATCTACATCGTCGTGTGGTCGCGGCGCCGGAGGATCGAACCGGCGGCCGACACCCAGGCGTCCCCGTCGGATCCGGATGGGCCGCCGCCCCTGGGGCTCCGGGGGTGGTCGGTGCTGGCGGTGCTGCTCGGCGCGCTGGCGGCCGTCGTGGTCGGCGCCATGAACTGGGGTTGGGGGATCTTCGAACTCTCGGGCCTTTTCGTCGGCGTCGCCATTCTCGCCGGCATGCTCGGCGGTCTCGGCGCCAACCGCACCGCGGAGCAGTTTGTCGAAGGCGCCGCGGCCATCGCCGGCGGTGCGCTGGTCGTCGGTCTGGCCCGGGGAGTGCTCGTCATCTTCGAGGCCGCGAGCGTCACCGACACGATCCTCTTCGCGATGGCATCGACGGTGCAGAATCTCCCGGCCGACATCAGCATCGCCGGCATCTACGGCATCCAGGTGCTGCTCAACTTTCTGGTGCCGTCCGGCAGCGGGCAGGCCGCGCTGTCGATTCCGATCCTCGCGCCGCTCGCCGATCTCGTCGGCGTCACCCGCCAGACCACGGTCCTGGCCTATCAGTTCGGCGACGGCTTCACCAACGTCTTCACCCCCACCCAGGGATATTTCATGGCCGGTCTCGCCCTCATCAAGGTCTCGTGGGAGGACTGGGTGAAGTTCATCTGGCCGCTCGAATGCCTGTGGATCGGGACCGGTCTGGTCCTCCTGCTGATTTCACACTGGATGAACTGGGGACCGTTCTAGACGCATTCTTCCTTATGAGCGGGCGGGGAAAAGCCTTCCCTACGGTGCTCAGTGCCGACTCTGAACGTCGTAGGGGAGGGGTTCATCCCCTCCCTCCTTCCCTGATGGGATGACGCGTCTGAAGACCTGAATCCGGGCGGGGATAAACCCCGCCCCGACGGTGCTCGGTGCCGACTCTGAACGTCGTAGGGGAGGGGTTCATCCCCTCCCTGCGTCCCTGATGGAATGACGTGTCTGAAGACCTGAAGCCGGGCGGGGATGAACCCCGCCCCTACGTCGTTGAGAGGCGATCGAGTACTGTGGGTGTTCCCTTGCAGGTGTTGTTGCAGGAGGCTGAGTTTTCAGCGAGGAACGACCGGAAGGACGAGGCGCGACGGGTGGTCGGCGTCGTGGTGGATCCGGATCTCCGCCGCTGCCATTTCAGACGAGAACGACTCGGACTCTCCGGTCTGGAGGTTCCTCGAGAAGTGCGGGAAGAAGGACCCGGTCACCAGGATCCGCAGCCGGTGCCCGGCCTCGAACACCTGGCTGGTCATCAGGTCGTCGAACCTCAGCAGGTAGACGTCGCCGGGTTCGAGCAATTCGCGGCCGCGGCCCGGATCGCGCAAGCTGGCGCGCTGCACATCCGAACCCGGGCTCATCAAATTGAAGGCCTCTCCCTCGGGCCCGACGTTCAGGACTTTGACCCAGAGGTCAAAGTCGGGGCAATCGCAGGAGACGAATACGTCGGCGGTGATCGCACCGGTGATCTCGGTGTCCCGGGCGAAGGGCTCGGTCTCGAAGACGAGCACGCTCGCCGACTGGGTCAGGCTGCCGTAGTCGTGCGGCCCGAAGACCTCGTAGGGATCCCGAACCGGCGCGGCCGGATCGGACAGGAACGAGCTCGGGTTCGAGGTCTCCGGAGGCGGCGACTCCGCCAGCGCCCCGAACGACCCGGCAGCGTCGCCCGGAACCAGATACCGGGTGGCCGGAACCACCGCGGGCGGCGGCCAGGCGGGCTCGTCGCGCCAACGGTTGTCGCCCATGACGAAGATCCGGACCGGCGCCTCGCGGTCAACGCCATTGTCGATCCCCCGGAGATGGTGGTCCATCCAGCCCAGAATCAACTCGTCGTAGTCGACGGCGGCGTCGGGGCCGAAGTCCAGGTCGCCCGTTTGTTGTTGTCCCACTGCGCCCACGCCGTGGATCCAGGGGCCGACGATCAACCGGGTTCTCGGATCGCCCTCGCCGGCGCGGCTCGCCAGCAGACCGGAGAAGTTCGTCGCCGCTCCTTCGGGACCGTAGAACTCGTCATGCCATCCCGACAGGTTCAGGACCGCGGCCTCGACGCGGTCGTACCGGCCGGGCAGCTCGGCCCAATCCCACCAGGGATCCTCGGGGGGATGGCGCAACCACTCGGTGTAGAACGGCGCCGATTCTTCGAAATCCGGGAGCTCCGCCAGCGGCAGAAAGGCCCTCATCCGGTCGGCGACCCGCGGCCACTCGGCTTCGGCCTCGGCCCCGGTCAGAGGCCCGTCCAATCCGAGCCGGCGGCGCGTGTCCGGCGCGATGGAGTTGTACGTCCACGCCAGCCAGGAGAGGTCCCAGACCCCGTTGCTGTAGAAGAATTTCCGTCCGGAAGAGAAGGTCATCGCCGGCACCATCGCCTCGAGGTGCGGCGGGCCCTCGAGCGCGGCCAGCCACTGCACGGCGCCGGGGTAGGACAAACCGAAGGTCCCGACCGAACCGTTCGACCACGGCTGCTGCGCCGCCCACTCGATGGTGTCGAAACCGTCGGGGCCTTCGTTCAGATACGGAAAGAACTCACCGTCGGACGCATACCTGCCGCGAACATCCTGGATCACGACCGCGTAGCCCCGCTCGACCGCCCGCAGGTGGGTCTCGTACCAGTTCTCGGTGGCGTCCTTGCCGTAGGGCGTGCGGTAGACAAGGGTCGGGAACGGCCCGGCCGACGCCGGACGCCAGACGTTTGCCCGCAGGACGACTCCGTCACGCATCGGAACCTCGACGTTTTTCTCGACAACCGGAGGTTGCGGGCCGGAGGGCGTGCACGCCACGCCGAGGTGGGCCAACACGAAAGCGAGCAGCGCAACCCTCGTGCTCGCCTTCGCAACGGAGAACTGTGCCTTCTCGCGCCCACCGACGTCCATATGTGCCTCCGTGGTGCGATTGTCTCACACTGATTTTCGTCGGGCCCGCGCCGGCCAAATCGGATGGGAGGGCGTGCTAGCCTGACACGGCGAGAGCTTTTCTCTGGAGATTGAGTGCAATGACAAAAAACCCGTTCTTCGCCTGCCTGTTGATGTGCGTCATCGCCGCCGCGCCGGCGACGGCAGCCGACCTCGAGCTCCTCAAGAACGAGGCCGTCGCCGTCATCGACGGCGACCGCGCCGAACTCGTCGACCTCGCAGATCAGATCTGGGCCTTTGCCGAACCGGCGCTCCGGGAGACCCGGTCCGCCGCCCTCCTCGAGAACTACCTCGAATCCGAAGGCTTCGCGGTGGAGCGGGGCGTTGCCGGACTGCCGACCGCGTTCGTCGCGACGTATGGCGAAGGCCGGCCGATCATCGGCATCCTCGGCGAGTACGACGCCCTCCCCGGGATCTCGCAGCGTGCCCAGCCGACCCAGGAGGCGCTCGAGCCCGGGGCGGCCGGCCACGGCTGCGGCCACAACCTGCTCGGCACCGCCGGCGTCGGCGCCGCTCTGGCAATGAAAGCGCTCATCGAGGCGGGTAGGGTCCAGGGCACGGTCCGCTTCTACGGCACGCCGGCCGAGGAAACGGTGGGCGGCAAGCTCTTCATGGTGCGCGACGGGCTCTTCGACGACCTCGACGCCGCCATCACGTGGCACCCGGACGTCAGCGTCAGGGCCGACACCCAGCAGAACCAGGCGATGGTCGACTTCGTGGTGGAGTTCGAGGGCCGGGCGGCCCACGCCGCCTACGACCCGTGGAACGGGCGCAGCGCCGCCGACGGCGCCGAGGTCTTCACCTTCGCGTTGAATCTCATGCGCGAACACGTCAAACCGACGGTACGGATGCACTACACCGTCACCGACGCGGGCGACGTCCCCAACGTGGTGCCCACCTACGCCAGGGTCTGGTGCTGGTTGCGGGATTCGAACGCCACGGGAGTCAATCAACTGCTCGAGCGCGCCCGCCACATCGCCGAGGGCGCGGCCCTCGCCACCGGCACCACCGCCCGGCTCACCGTGCAGTCAGGGAACTGGGAGCTGCTGCTCACCATGGCCGGCGCGAAAGTCATCCATGACAACATGATGTGGCTGGGACCGATCGGGTTCACCGACGAAGAGCTGGAGTTCGCGCGCACGATCCAACGCGCCACCGACGCCGACCCGGTCGGGCTCGAGGGCGAGCCGGAGCCCCTGGACCTCGACCCGCAGGGAATCACCGGCGGCTCGACCGACGTCGGCGATGTCAGCTGGCGCGTGCCCACCCTTCACTTCTCGGTGACCACGGCCCCGATCGGCGCGCCCTGGCACGCCTGGCCGGTGGTGGCCACCGGCGGCATGTCGATCGGCCACCAGGGCATGCTCTACGCCGCCAGGGTCATGGCCGCGACCATGGTCGACCTCTACGCCGACCCGGATGCTCTGGCCGCGGTCCGCCAGGAGTTCGAGGAGAAAACCCGGGGCATCGAGTATGTGAACTACCTGCCCGACGGTCCGCCGAAGCTGCCGGTGGATTGACCGAAACAAAGCCATTACGGATCGTTCAAGCAAACAGAACGGAACAATCGTTCCGGAAATCGGGGTGGCGCGCCCTGAAGGACGCGCCTCCATTTCGTCGGGCCGTCTTATCGGATTGACGGAGGCCCTCAAGGCCCACCAAACGTGAACGCTCCGTCCGAAAGTGTCGCCTCGACCTCGATCCCGAGGACGGCCGAGGCCTCGACCGCAAGCGGATCAGCGGAAAGCACCACGAGGTCGGCTCGACCACCGACCTTCAACTCCCCTCGCTCAGGGTCGCCGCCGGCGGCGGGCCAGAGGCGGGTCTGGATGCGAAGGCTCTCGAGCCGGGACAGTCGTTCATCCGGGTGCCAGCCGTCGACCGGCAGCCCGTCGCCGTTCCGCCGCGTGGTGGCGGCATAGAACCCGAACATCGGTTCGGCGGGTGCCGTGAAGTAGTCGGAACCGAAGGCGAGCTGCGAGCCGGCCGCCGCCAGACGGCCCAGGGCGTAGACCCGCTCGCTCCGGTCGACGCCCACCCTCGCGTCCTCCATCGCCACGCCGTGGTCGTCCGGGGCCACGAAGTCGGGGTTGACCGCCAGCACGATACCGAGCGCCGCCGCGCGGTCGAAGTCCGCCGGCGCCGCATAGGAAAAGTGTTCGATCCGCAGCCTCCCCGGCGGCAGTTCGGGCCGCTCGCCCAGGATTTCCTCGTAAACGTCGAGGGCCATCTCGACTGCGGCGTCACCAATGGCGTGAGTGGCGACGTCGAACCCGGCGTCGAGGGCCGCCACGGCCTCCCCCTTGATTTCCTCGCGGCTCATCCTCGCCACCCCCGAGGTGGTCGGGTCGTCGGCATAGGGATGCGACAGCAGCGCTCCCCGGCTCCCCAGGGCTCCGTCGGCAAAGAGTTTGACGTGGGTGACGCCGATGCGCGGTGTCAGTCGCCGGTAGACTTCCGGGTCAGCAGCGATGCGTTCGAAGAGCGGGCTCGGAGCCGGCACCATCAAGTGGACCCGCAGCGGCAGGGGCGACTCGAGGTCGGCCTCAACCAGCTGCGCCATGTAGGTTTCGAAATCGAGGCTGAGGTCGACGACCCCAGGCAGCCCGAGAAAACCGGCGTCGAAGACCTCGGTGACGCCCTGCGCCGCCAGCGCTTCCGCCGCGAGGCGAAAGGCGCGCCGGATCTCGGCCGGCGCCGGTCCGGGCAGCGACGGCCGCACGATCTCGTTGGCGCGCTCGAGCAGCACCCCGCTCGGCGTTCCATCCGCGGCCCGCCGGATGACGCCGCCGGGGGGGTCGGCAGTCGCGGCGTCGATTCCTGCTGCCGCCAGGGCCCGGTCGTTGGCCCACCCGGCGTGGCCGTCGACCCGGGTCAGAAACACCGGGTTGGCGGGCGCCGCCGTCGACAGCACCTCATTGGTGGGCAGGGCGGAGGCGCCCCACGCGCCCTGGCTCCAACTCTGGCCGAGGATCCACGATCCTGCAGGGAGGGCGGCGGCGCCGGCTTCGATCCGGTCGCCGATCACCTGCAACGAATCGAGACCGGCGAGGTCGACAAAGGCGGGCGACGGTTCTGCCCGGTAGAGCAGCGCAAAGCCGAGGTTGAGCAGGTGGACGTGGTGGTCGACAAAGGCCGGCGCCAGGACCCGGCCGGCGAGATCGTAGTCGGCGGTGTCGGGGCCTCGATGCTGTTCAACCTCCGCGCGATTGCCGAGCCCGAGGATGCGGCCGTCGCCGACGGCGATGGCCTCGACGGTGGCGGGCTCGGTCAGCGTCAGGATCGGACCGCCGCTGACGATGAGTTCGGCGACTGTCGTTGGTTGATTGCCACATGCGCCTACGAACACCAGAAAGGCTGTGAGCCCAACCACGAGCCCTGTTCTCTTCGCACGTCGCAAACGCATCACTCAGCTCCTCTCACGACGATCGTCGTCCCGGTCAGAAAGGCGGGCACCACCCGTTCCACGTCCTCGAGCGTGACCGCATCGACGACCGCCGCGAACTCCTCGTCCGAGAGCAGGTGCCCCCAGCCGACCCACTCGTCGAGGAGGGCGGCCGAGACCTCCCCGTTGCTCTGGGCCGCGGTCAACCTGCGGCCGAGGAGATGGGATTTCGCCTCCTCGATCTCGTCCGCGGTCGGCGGCACAGCGCTCAGACCCTGGAGCGTCTCATGCAGCAGGGCCGTCATGGCATCGAGCTTGGACGGGTCGACCCCGATCGCCAGCGACACCCGCCCGCTCGCGCCGTCGCTCAGATACTCGGCATCGATGTAATAGACCAGACCCCGACGGCTGATGGCCTCGACCCCGAGCCGACCCTCATAGCCGTGGCTGAGGACGTAGAGCAGCATGCGCCACGCCGCCCAGTCGGGGTGGCTCGGCGGCGGGGCGAGGACGACATAGCCGAGCCCGGCCTGGGCGACGGCCGCCGGGAGATCGATCCGTCGCTCCCGGGGGCCCGCCGCGGGCGGCGGGAAATCGGGGACGGCCGGCGTGAGATCACCGAAGTTCTTTTCGACGAGCGGCAGAACGTCCTCCAGCCGGAGATCGCCGACCAGCGCGATAGCGGCAGCTCCCGTTTTCGCGACCGGACTTCGCACACCCAGAACTTCGTCAAAGGCCAGTGCCAGTCTCGCCGACGGGTCTCCGACGGCTTCGGGTGAGAACGGCGGCGCTGGGGTCGCCGTCAGCAGGGCCTCGCGCGCCTGCGAGAGCGTCGCCTCCAACTCCGACGGACGAAACCTGAAGTTCAGCGATGTCCAGCGCCAGACCGGAAAATCGGCGGATGCGGCTGCCGCAAACTCCACGTTGGTGGCCGGAACCAGCACCCTCAGGTAGGCCGAGGAGGACAGCGACTGCTGTTGGAAGATCACCGGCACCCCGCCGGCGAGGCGCACCACCTTCGGTGGTGAAAGCGAGGCCGGTCGCGCAGACGGCGCGGCAGGCGAAGGTTCAACTGCTACGGCGACGGGATCCGGGGCGGCGGCGCAAGGGGCCGCCGGTGCCGGGCCCGGGAGGTACCACCCGATGGTGCGCTGGTCGGGGCGGAGGGAGGAACAGGCGACCCGCGAGACATCGGCCGCAGTGACCGCGGCCAGCCGCTCCGGCAGTTCGAGGAGGACATCGAGGGCGTCCAGACCGGCGAAGTAGGCGAGCTGGTGGGCCGCGTCCTCGGTGGTCTCGAGGTCGAACACCAGTTCGTCGAGGAGCCGGCGGCGGGCCGTCTCCATTTCCTCCGCCGGCGGCGGCTCGTCGATCAGGGCGTCGATCACCCCTTGCAGCCGCGTTCTCGATGTCGGCCGTCGAGACGTCAGCGCCGATGCTGCCGCCGATCGTGAAGACGTAGGGCGCGGCCTGCGGCGGGTACCAGGTCGCGAGGTCGTCCGCGATGCCGGCCAGCCGCGATGTCGGCAGCGCAGCATCGCCGAACTCGTTCTGCCCGAAGTTGACGCCGCGGCCGCCCGCCAGCACCTGCTGCGCGAGCAGGAAGGCCGGGTAGTCGGGGTCGGAGACGGACGGCGCGTGGTAAGCGATCTTGAAGATCTTGCGGCTCGCGGGGCCCAGGAGTTCGATCCGCCGCACGCCCTGTTGAGGTGGTTCGACGGTCGGTGGCGGCGACATGCTCTCGCCCCCCGGCACGTCGCCGAAGAGCCCTCGCACCTGTTCCAGGACCGCGCCGGCCGACACCGGGCCGACCACCGCCAGGACGGCGTTGGCCGGGCTGTAGGCGCGCCGGTAAAACTCGACGAGCTCGTCGTGGCTGATGTTCTCGACGTCGCTCTCCCAACCGATGGTGTTGTTGCGGTAGGGGTGTTGGAGAAACGCCACCGCCAGGACCGCGTCGTGCAGGACCGTCGCCGGGTCGTTTTCGTAGCCGTGCATCTCGGCCAGCACCGCTCCGCGCTCGGCCTCGACCTCTGCCGCCGGGATCTCCAGCCGCGCCATGCGATCGGCCTCGATCTGCAGAGCCAGATCGAGCTGATCGGCCGGCAGGGTCTCGAAGTAGGTCGTCTGATCGAGCCACGTGTAGCCGTGCCACTCACCACCCACCGCGTAGATCGAGCTCACCAACTCGGTGTCGGGGAAGTTCGCGCTCGCCCGAAACGCCATGTGTTCGAGGAAGTGCGTGACACCGGTCTGACCGACCTCTTCGTGGCGGGCCCCGACCCGGTAGAGCATCTGCACGCTGACCGCCGGCGCCTCCGGCACCTCGAGGACGATCAAGGTGAGCCCGTTGTCGAGTTGGAAGCGCTGCGCTGTTGCGAGATCGAAGGCGCCGAGCGGGCCAACGACCAGGGCGAACAGCGCCGCCCACCCGATCAGGCTCGACAACCGACTTACGGTTCGCGCCTCTCTTCCGCTGCTCGTGCCGTAAGACATTCGCACCTCCGGGTGGGACTTTTCTCAGGTTAGCACGAGGGATATCAGTGCTAACCTCGGGTTCCAGCAGGTCCATGATGCGCCCGCACGGGAGGTTGTGTATGCGGCAGAACTCGAAGTCGAGCGTCCGGTTTCTCATCACAACCGTCACCTGGCTCGTTCTGGCGGGGTGCGGCGCCGGTTCCCCGTCGGGCGAGCGCCCGGACCTGGCTGCCCGGATCGATGCCCTCTTCGCCCCCCTGACGACCGGTGACTCGCCCGGCGCGGCGGTCATGGTGGTGCGGAACGACGAGGTCCTGTACGCCGCCGGTTACGGATACGCCAACCTCGAGCGCCGCGAACCGATCACTCCGCAGACCTCCTTCCGGCTGGCCTCGGTTTCGAAACAACTCACCGCCATGGCGGTCATGATGCTGGCCGAACACGGTGAGCTCGACTACGACGACCCGGTAGTGAAGTTCCTCCCCGAGCTCGAGCGATTCGGCAAGACGATCACGCTGCGACATCTCCTGACCCACACCTCGGGGCTACCGGACTACTACGACGTCCTCGAGGAAGAGACCTTGGAGGGCATGCCCGACACCGAACAGGCGATGCTCTTTCTGGCCGCGTGGGATGAGCCTCCCCTCTTCGCCCCGGGCGAACGCTACGAGTACTCGAACCCCGGTTACGAGATGCTGGCGTTGGTGGTGGAGAGGGTCTCGGGAAAGACCTTCGGGCAGTTCCTCGCGGACACCATCTTCACTCCCCTGGGAATGACCCACACCGTGGTGCGCGACAGCTCGGAGCCCGTGATCCCCGACCGCGCGCTCGGCTACGCCCGCAAGGACGGCTCGTTCGAACTCATGGACGATCACCGGCTCAACCACATCATCGGTTCCGGCGGCATCTACTCTTCGGTGGAAGACCTGGCGCGCTGGAGCCGCGCCCTCGACGGTGAGACCCTGGTCAGCCGTGCCACGTTGGAGGCGGCGTGGACCCCGGTCGAACTCGCCGGAGGCGAGCCCTACCCCTACGGCTTCGGCTGGCGCCTCGGCAACTACGGCGGTCTCGGCCAGCGCCTCTGCCACAGCGGCCACTGGCTCGGCTTTTCGAACTACCTGGCGCGCTATCCCGCGCAGCGAACGACCGTCATCGTCCTGTCCAACATCGAGGACTTCGAAAGCGAGGAGTACGCGGGCCGCATCATCGACCTGCTCTTCCCCTCGACCCTGATCGCCGGCGCCACCGTGGTCGACGGTACCGGCGCGCCGCGCTTCACCGCCGATCTCCGCATCGAGGGCGACCGCATCGCAGCGGTCGGCGACCTCGAACCGGAAGCCGGCGAACCGGTGGTGGATGCCGCCGGTCTGGTGCTGGCGCCCGGATTCATCGACACCCACAGCCACGCCGACAGCGCGATCCTCACCCACCGCGCGGCGGTCGCGGCCGTCAGCCAGGGCATCACGACGACGGTCGGCGGCCAGGACGGCGAGTCCGAGCTGCCGCTCGGCAGATTCTTCGCCCGGTTGGAGGAGCGGCCGGCGGCGATCAACCTGGCGTCCTACGTCGGGCACGGGACCGTGCGCGGCAAGGTCATGGGAGAGGACTTCCGGCGTACGGCATCCCCCGAAGAGATCGCGAGCATGGCGGCCCTTGTGGAGCAGGAGATGCAGGCGGGCGCGCTCGGGCTCTCGAGCGGGCTCGAGTACGACCCCGGGATCTACTCGACAACCGCCGAGGTGGTGGCGCTGGCGCGGGTGGCCGCGGCCTCCGGCGGCCGCTACATCAGCCACATCCGCAGCGAGGACCGCCGGTTCTGGGAAGCCGTCGAGGAGATCCTCACCATCGGCCGCGAGGCCGGCCTCCCGGTCCAGATCTCGCACGTCAAGCTCGCCCTGAGGAGCCTGCACGGGCAGGCTGGCAAACTCATCACGATTCTCGACGAGGCGCGTGCAGCCGGCATCGACGTCACCGCGGACATCTACCCCTACACCTACTGGCAGTCGACTCTGACCGTGATGTTTCCCGACCGCAACTTCTCGGACCGGGAAGCGGCCGAGTACGCCGTCGAGGAGCTGGCGGCGCCGGAGGACATGCTGATACCCGGTCTTCGCCCCCGAACCGGCGTTGGCCGGCAAGACCCTGGCCGAGATCGCGGCCCTGCGCGGCACCGACCCGGCGGCGACCCTGATGGACCTGATCCGCCAGGCCGAGGCCTGGCGCGCCGCTCACGAAGTCGACGAAGGCATCGGCACCGACGTCGAGAGCGTCATCGCCACCAGCATGGACGAGGGCGACATCGACCTCCTCGTGGCCTGGCCGTGGTCCAATATCTGCACCGACGGCGAGCTCGACGGAACCCACCCGCGCGGGTTCGGTTCCTTCCCTCGCGTCCTCGGCCGCTTCGTCCGCGAACGCCATGTGCTCACGCTGGAGGACGCGGTCCACAAGATGACCGGCCAGGCCGCCGCCAACCTGGGGATTGCCGACCGCGGTCGGATCGGCCCCGGGCTCGTCGCCGATCTCGTCCTCTTCGACCCCGACGCCGTGCTCGACCGGGCGACGGCGCTGGAACCGCAGGCCACCTCGGTGGGCATCGAGTTGGTGTGGGTCAACGGCCGCCCGGTGTGGCAGGACGGACAGACGAGCGGCCGCCGACCGGGTGTGGTTCTGCGCCGCCAAACGCCCGAAATCTCCACTGAGAATACCGATGGAACTGCTCGAGAGGAGACCCCATGAACGCGGATCGCCCATCATTCCAAGTGCCTGTGATCGGCTCGACCCTTGCTGCCTTCCTGTTTGCCGTCTCCCTTGCCGGGCAAACCACCACAGCCCAGCGACCACCCTCACTCGCGGGCCTGGCGAGCGAAATACCGGCGACCTTCGCGCCCACGGACCAAGGATTCAACTACACCCGCCGGAACGTGATGATCCCGATGCGCGACGGGGTCAAACTGCACACCGTGATCCTGGTCCCGAAGGGCGCGGAGAACGCGCCGATCCTGCTGACCCGCACGCCCTACGACGCCACCGGTCTCACCACCCACGCCGAGAGCTCGGATCTCGGACGGGCCCTCGACGGCTACGACAACGCCGTTGATGTGATCGTCGACGGCGGCTACATCCGCGTCGTCCAGGACGTTCGCGGAAAGTACGGCTCTGAAGGCGACTACGTGATGAACCGCCCGCCGCGCGGACCGCAGAACCCGACCCCGGTCGACCACGCCACCGACACCTGGGACACCATCGACTGGCTGGTCAAGAACATCCCGGAGTCGAACGGCAAGGTCGGCATCCTCGGCATCTCCTACGACGGGTTCCTCGCGCTGATGCCCCTCTTCGACCCGCACCCGGCGCTCAAGGTAGCGGTGCCGATGAACCCCATGGTCGACGGCTGGATGGGCGACGACTGGTTCCACTACGGCGCCTTCCGCCAGCAGAACATGCCCTACATGTACGAGCAGGAGGCTTCCAGGAAATCGGACGTCAAGTGGTGGACGAGTTTCTTCGACGACTACGACACCTACATGGCGGCGGGTTCGGCGGGAGAGCTCGGGCGGCAGCGCGGGCTCGAGCAGGTCGGTTTCTGGCAGAAGATCCTCGCCCATCCCACCTACGATGCCTTCTGGCAGGAGCAGGCGGTGGACGAACTGCTGGCGGCGCAGCCCTTGACCGTGCCGGTGATGCTGGTGCACGGCCTGTGGGACCAGGAGGACATCTACGGCGACATCGCGGTGTACGAGGCGATCGAGCCCAAGGACACCGGCAACGACATGGTGTTTCTCGTCCTCGGCCCGTGGAATCACGGCCAGCAGATCGACGACGGCAGCTCTCTCGGCGCCCTGCGTTTCGGCACCGACACGTCGCTGACCTTCCGACGCGAGGTGCTGGCCCCGTTCCTCGCCCACTACCTCCAGAGACGACGCGCCGCCTGCGAACGTGGCGCCGGTGGTCGCGTACGAGACCGGTACGAACACATGGCGGCAGCTCGAGGCCTGGCCGTCGGGGTGCGTGAAGGGTTGCGCCGTTGAGGCGACGCCCCTGTACCTGCGGGCCGATCTCGGGCTCGGGTTCGCGGCGCCGGCCGCGGGCGACGACGCCTTCGACGAGTACGTCTCCGACCCCGCCAAACCGGTGCCCTTCCGCGCCCGCCCGATCCAACCGGTGGGTTACGAAGACGAGGGCCGAAGCTGGCCGGAGTGGCTGGTCGACGACCAGCGCGAGGCCTCGGGCCGCCCCGACGTGCTGGTGTTCACGTCGACGCTCCTCACGGAACCGGTCAAGATCAGCGGCCAGCCGGTCGCCAATCTCGTCGCCTCGACCAGCGGCACCGACTCCGACTGGGTCGTCAAACTGATCGACGTCTGGCCGGACCAGGTCGCGGGCCAACCGAAGATGGGCGGCTACCAGCTGATGGTCTCGGCCGACATCTTCCGCGGCCGCTACCGCGAGAGCTTCGAGGTGGCCGCACCCATCGCAGCCAATGAGCCCCTGCTCTACCGCTTCGCCCTGCCAACCGCCAACCACGTCTTTCTCCCGGGCCACCGCATCATGGTCCAGATCCAGTCGAGCTGGTTCCCCCTCTACGACCGCAACCCGCAGACCTTCGTCCCCAGCATCTTCTGGGCCCAGCCGGAGGACTTCCAGAAAGCGACGCAGCGCATCTATCACGCGCCCGGACACGAGAGCTTCATCGAGCTCCCGCTTGTCAAGCAGGAGTGAAGTGAAAAAAATCGCGGCACGATGACACCGAGATGGGAGGGGATAAACCCCTCCCCTACGGCTTTCAGAAGCGTCTTCGGTTCGTAGGGGCGGGGTTTATGCCCGCCCTCTCAATTGTGATCGCAGCGACGCGCCGATCATGCATCCCGACCGATGGCCCACCCGACCCTTCTTGTCATCCCGACCGATGGCCCACCCGACCCTTCTTGTCATCCCGACCGATGGCCCACACTCCCTTTTGTCATCCCGACCGAAGGCCCGGAGGGCCGGAGCGGAGGGATCCCTCCGCTCGATCGCTCCGCTCTCTCGGTCGGGATGACAGAGGAGAAGAGGCGCTCCGCTCTCTCGGTCGGGATGACAGAGGAGGAGAGGCGCTCCGTTTCCTTGGTGGGGATGACAGGGGTGTGGCAGTCCGGTCCGACTCTTCTCAAAGGCGTAGGCGGGGCCTTCAGGCCCGCCACCACAGGGGCTCCCTGCCCGCGGGCCGAAAACGACCCGCCTATAACGTTGATGGGCTTTCCTCAGAACCCGCCACCATTCGCGTTCCTAGAGATCCACGGTCAGGCCCTAAAGGACCCGCCTACGCCCTTTATTGACCTCCGCATCGCTGCCAGGATTTTCAAAGTCAGCAGGGTTCACAGGTGCCCGATTGCTGCGTTGTGCGTCCCCCGGATAGCGCACCACAAGGCAAGAATGAGGAATGCGAACTGTGGCACCATTGATTGCGCGGTACAATGGCGGCATGAGGTCAGGAACGGAGAGTTGCGACGCCCCCGAGCCGGAGACGGTTGAGATGCTCCGATTGAAAACGGCCGCCGAACGTCTGAGCATCGCCTGCGGGATGTGGCGCGCAGCTCGCTCGATCCTGATGAATGTACTCCGTGAGGATCACCCGGACTGGGACCAACACCGAATCGACCGAGAGGTCGCCAGCAGGCTCTCTCATGGATCCATCTGAGCTCCTCGAACGGCTTGCACAAACTCTCGAGGCGTCCGTGCCGGGTCAGACGATTCAGACGATCCTCCGTCGAACCCGCGAAGCCAGCGGACCCGCAGGGTGGGTTCCAGCCCACCACCAGAGGCGTTCACCTGCGTGGCGAGTCCTGCGGGGTCCGCGGCGATTCTGAAGGTGGGCCGAGGCCCACCCTACGTCGGGCTCGAAAATCGAGAGAGCTAAAAACTCACCTTCTCGGTCAGCGAGAAGCCGCGCTTCTTGAGTTCGTCGACGAAGAGCTGCGGCGGGACGGCGATCTCGACCGGTTTGACGCCGCGCGGGGTCTGGCCTGCGGCGTTCATGATGGCGACGATGGCGCCGTCCCAGCCGGTGGTGCGTTGCATGGCGGTGAAGCCGGTCGCCTCGTCGAAGTAATCGATCAACTCGACCAGCGCCTCGGCCGGCTTGCCGTTCTTTTCACCGACGGCCTTGACCCGCACGATGACGAAGTCCCTCTCGTCGTCGGCGGCCCTGATCTTCGGGTCCATGCAGGCGTGGAGGACGTCCCGCGGCACGACCTCGACGCCGTCGATGACAACCGGTTCGAGGTCCATCAGCCCCATGTCGATGACCGCCTTCCACTGCTCGAAATGCCCTTTCCAGCGCAGGGTCTTGTTCTGGAAGGTCTGCACCTTGCCCTCGAAGGTCCAGGGCGCGGTCGAGGTGCCGCCACCGGCGACGAAGGCCTCCATCGTGCCGATCGGCGCCGGGAACTCGATTTCCTCGTAGTCTTCCCTCTGGAAGGTCGGCACCATCGTGACCCTGCCGTTTCTGAGGAAGACGGCGTCTTCGTAATACTCGTTGGTGAGCCCGGCGATGTTGAAGGTGCAGCGGTAGTTGAAGGGCGGCTCCGGGTGCTGGACGTTGCCGCCGTCCCACATGAAGACGTGGTCCGCCCGGTCGAGCAGCGACATGGCGCGAACCATGAGCGAGGTGCCCATCCCCGGGACCTGACCGCAGTCGGGGACGACCGCGACCCCGGCTTTCTCGGCAGCATCGTCGAGCTTCATCTGCTCTCGGACCAGGTCGGTCTTGCCTCCGAGATCGCACATCGAGGCACGGGCCCGGATGGCCGACTCGGTGATCGCCGGGTTGAGCCAGTAGGGCACGGCCGAGAGGAACGAGTCGATCGGACCGAGAAAGGCCTCCAGCTCCGAACGGTTGGTCGCGTCCAGGGCCACCCCTTCGGCGATGTCGCTGCCGATCAGCTTGTTGACCCGTTCTGCCGACGCCCCGGCCGCTTCCCCGTCGATATCCGCAATCACGACCTTGTCGGCGTCACCGAACTTCGCCATGTCATACGCTGCTGCCGTGCCCTGCCGACCGCCGCCGAGGACTCCATAGATGTGGCCCATGTCGTGACTCCTTGATCGTTGCTCGTGCCGGTTGATGATTCGATGAAGCCCGGGCTTGTCCCGGGCTGTTCGTTCTGCGAACATGCGTTCGCAATCCGCGCATGGTTGCGTCCGACCGGGAGGTGATGGTGTCGACGAAGAAGCGAGCCTCGCAGGGGAGCGATGATGCCGCGGTTCACGATGCAGTCGGCGGCGGCCGCCCGCGCGAGTTCGTCCAGGGGCTCGAGCGCGGTCTCGCCGTCATCCGGTCGTTCTCCGCGCAGACGCCGAGCCTCACCATCGCCCTCGTCGCCGAACGCACCGGGCTCACCAGGGCGGCGGCCAGGCGCTATCTGAGGACGCTCGCGGCCCTCGGCTACGTCGTCCAGGACGGCGATCGATTCAGCCTCACGCCGCGCCTGCTCGATCTCGGTTTCACCTACCTCTCGACCCTCGATGTCACGAGCGTGGTCCACCCGTTCATGGAGACCGTGACCACCACCCTCCACGAATCGTGCTCGGTCTCCGTGCTCGACAACCACGACATCGTCTACATCGCCCGTCGCGCCGCCAACCGGATCATGAGCGTCAACCTCGCGGTCGGGTCGCGACTGCCGGCCCACGCCACCTCGATGGGCAAGGTGCTGCTCGCCTACCTGCCGCAGGCGAACTCGATCTCTACTTCGAATCGGTCGCCCGCGAGCCCCTGACGGCGCACACGATCGTCGACGAACAGGTGCTGCGCGCCGCCCTCGACCGGGTGCGAGAAAAGGGCTGGGCAGTCGCCGACCAGGAATCGGAACTCGGGGTGCGTTCGGTCGCCGCCCCGATCTTCGACCGCGACGGCGAAGTCCACGCCGCGATCAACGTCTCCGCCCATGCGACCCGGGTCTCTCTCGAACAGCTGCAAAAGGACTACCTCCCGGTCCTCCTCGAAGCGGCGCACGGGACCTCGAAGGCCCTCGGCGCCTAGTCGAGCGCCTCGTCGAGGCTCGCCTCGAGAATCGTCATCGCCTCGTCGACGTCGCCTTTCGTGGCCATCAGCGGCGGCATGAAGCGCACGGTGCTGGTGCCGCAGGAGAGCAGGATCAGCCCGTTGTGAAAGGCGCGGTGGAGAACGGCGCCGCACAGCTTCTTCGCCGGGGTGCGCGAGACCCGGTCGGTGACCAGTTCGATCCCGATCATCAGGCCCTTGCCGCGCACCTCGCCGATGACGTCGTAGCCGGGTCTGCGAGCTCCCGCAGCCGGTCCATGAAGTACGCTCCGACCTCGGCGGCGTTGGCGGCGTACTCGCGCTCCACCAGGTCGAGAGTCGCGAGGGCCGCCGCGCAGCACAGCGGGTTGCCGCCATAGGTGTTGCCGTGGGCCCCGTGCGGCCACTGCTCCATGATCCGCCGCTTCGCGACCACCAGACCGATCGGCAGACCGGAGCCCAGCCCCTTGGCCAGGGTCATGATGTCCGGCGCCACGCCCCAGTGGCTGGGCGGCGAACATCTTTCCGGTGCGGCCGACGCCGCACTGCACCTCGTCGAAGATGAGGAGGATCCCGTGGCGGTCGCACAGCTCGCGCAGACCCTGCAGAAAGCCGTCGGGGGGAACGACGTAGCCGCCCTCGCCGAGGATCGGCTCGATCAGGATGCCGGCGACCTCGTTCGGCGGCACGTTGGCCTTGAAGAGAACGTTTTCGATGTAGTCGAGGACCGCCCGCCCCTGGTCGTCGCCCGCGAGCAACGGCCGATAGTCGTTGGGGTAGGGAACGTGGGTGACGCCCGGCATGGTCGGGAAGAAGCCGCTCTGCTGGGTGACCTTGCTCGAGGTGAAGGCGAGCGATCCCATGGTGCGGCCGTGGAAGGCCCCGAGAAAGCCGATGAAGCGGGGCCTTCCCGTGACATCGCGGGCGAGCTTGAGTGCGCCTTCCACGCTCTCGCTGCCGGACTGGGCGAAGAAGGTCATCACCGGTTCGCCCAGAGGGTCGAGCTCCGCGATCTTCTCACCCAGCCGGACCTGCCCCTCGTGCCAGTAGTCCGAACTGATGTGAAGGAAACGGTCGGCCGCGTCCTTGATGGCCTGGACAACCTGCGGGTGGGAGTGGCCGGTCGCGCAAACCGCGATGCCGGCCGCGAAGTCGAGGAAGCGGTTGCCGTCGACGTCCCACACCTCGCAGCCGCGGCCGTGCGACATGACAAAGGGGTAGTCGCGTGGGTAGGACGGCGAGACCACCCTGACGTCCCGCGCCAGCAGTGCCTGCGCCTTCGGTCCCGGCAGCTCGGTCGTGATGTGGTGTGTTTTCATGGATTCACCCTCACTCGACAACGGTCTGCGACTGTTCGCGCAGGTACAACGGCAGGTAATAGGAGGAGCCGATGGCCTTGCCCGTCGAGCCCGAGCCCTTCCACCCGCCGAACGCCTGGTAGCCCGGCCACGCGCCGGTGGTCGCCCCCTGGGGGCGGTTGACGTAGAGGACCCCCGCCTCGATGTGGTCGAGGAAGTACCGCACCTCCTCGTCGTCGCCGTAGCACCCCGCGGTCAGCCCGAGGGGGCTCGCGTTGGCGAGGGCGATGCCCTCGCGCAGGTCCTTGACCCGCGCCACCATCAATATCGGCACGAACATCTCCTCACCGAAGAGCGGGTGGTCCGCCGGGGCCTCGGCCACGGTGCACGGCACGAAGTGGCCGTGGTCGTACTCGCCCTCGCTCAGACACTCGCCTCCGATGAGGATGCGGCCGCCGTTCGTTTCCAGCCGGTCGCAGTAGCCCGCGAAGTTGCGCGCCGCACGGTCGTTGACCACCGGGCCCATCGAGACGCTGCGCTCGGTCGGGTCGCCCACGGTGACGGCCCGGGTCGCCTCGACCACCCTCTCGAGGAGTTCGTCGGCGACGCTCTCTTCGACATAGACCCTGGAGAGGGCCGAACACTTCTGGCCGGACAATCCGAAGGCCGAGCGTACGATCCCGGCGACCGCCCGTTCCATGTCGCCCTTCGCGGTCACGATGCAAGCGTTCTTGCCGCCCATCTCGGTGATGCAGGGCCGCGGGTAGGCCCCTCCCGCCATGCTCCGGTACAGGTTCATGCCGACCTCGTAGGAGCCGGTGAAGGTGATGCCCGCGAGGTCGGGGTGCGGGACCAGGGTCGTTCCGACGACGCTACCGGGGACCGTGAGGTAGTTGAAGACGCCGGGCGGAAAACCGGCGTCGCGGATGCAGTCCGCCAGCAGGCGGCCGGCCCACGGGGTGTCGGTCGCGCCCTTGAGCACGACGGTGTTGCCGGTGATCAAAGCGGCGGAGGCCGGTCCCCCACCGAGAGCGAGGGGGAAGTTGAAGGGCACGATCACCCCCCACACGCCGTGGGGTTTGAGGACGCTGCGGTTGTGCGAACGCCAGTCGGGCAGCGGATCGTCGGGCATGGCGACGTCGTAGCCGCCGTTGCGTTCGAACTCCGCCGCATAGCCGGTGAAGAAGTCCGCGGTCTCCTGGGTCTCCCCCAGGGACTCCATACGGTTCTTCCCCACCTCGAGGGCGAGCGCCGCACCGATGTGGTAGACCCGCTCCTCCATCAGCGCCGCGGCCCGGCGGACGAGACGGAGCCGCTCTTCGGGCGGGGTCGCGCGCCAGATCGGAAACGCTCTTTTCGCCGCCGCCATCGCGCGGTTGACGTCGTCGGCATCACCGACCGGGAAGCGCCCGAGCACCACCCGTTGGTCCACCGGGCTCAGGTTCTCGGACATCTCCCGGCCCGCGACGTCCTTGCCGTCGATGTGCATCGCGTGGTCGGCGCCCAGACCGGCCCGCACCTCGGCGAGGGCGGCCTCGAAGCGGGTGTGCATCTCTTCCGGGGGGTTGAACATCGTGGAATAGGTGAGCTTGAAGGTCATGACCACTCCAATTCTGTGAGCAGGCGCTCCATCAATCCGAGGGCGTCCGCGAGATCTTTCTCCTCGATCACCAGCGGCGGTGCGAGGATGATGAGGTTGCCGCGGATGGCGAAGGAGACACCCGCCGCCCGCGCACGCTCGACGAATATCTTGAGAGACGGGTGGCTCTCGGGCCACGGCGAGACCGGCTCCTTCGTGGCGCGGTCCCGGACCAACTCCACCACCGCGAAGAGTCCGTGCCCGCCGCGGACATCGCCGATCACCTCGACGCGGTCCTGCATCGCGCGCAATTGTCCGAACAGCTTCGCCCCCAGGGCACGGGAGCGTTCGATGAGATGTTCATCCTCGTAGGCCTCGAGCGCCGCCACGCCGGCCGCGCACGACAACGGGTGGCCGCAGTATGTGAGACCCGTGAAGAGCATCTCGTGCTCGAGCCGGGCGGCGATCTCGCGCGACATGACCACGGCTCCGAGCGGCACGTGCGCGCCGGTGAGCCCTTTGGCCAGCGTCATCAGATCGGGGCGGCCCGCCTCGCCGGAGCGCTGCCAGGCGAACCACTCACCGCAGCGCCCGAACCCGCTCATCACCTCGTCGGCGATGAGGGCCGCGCCGCGGCGGTGCGTCTCCTCGCGCAGCAGGGGCCAGTAGCTGTCGGGGGCGACGATGCCGTTGGTGCCGGCGTTGGATTCCATGAGCACCGCGGCCACCTCTCCCGCACCGTACTCGTCGATGACGTGTCCGACCTGGCGGGCGCTCCGCTCACCGCACTCCGCGTCAGAGACGGCGGCGAAGGGGCAGCGATACGCGTATGGCGGCGGAACGTGGACGACCCGGAGATCGCGGGGATCGACGGTGGAGCGGGTGCGGGAGTCCCCGGACAGCGCCATCGCCCCATAGGTGGCGCCATGGTAGGAGCGGTCGCGGGTGATGACCCAGCCCCTCGGTTTGCCGGCGGCCTGGCGCGCGAACTTGACGGCGTGTTCGTTGGCGTCGGCGCCCCCGAGGGTGAAAAAGACCCGCCCGCCCTCGAAGCCGGACTTTTCCAGCAGCAGTTCGGCGAGGCGGGCCCGCGGTTCGGCGCCCCACGCCGCCGACGCGTAGCAGACTTTTTCGGCCTGTTCGCGGATCGCCCGGATCAGCGCCGGATGCTGGTGGCCGAGGTTCATGCACTCGGACAGGCTGCTCATGTCGAGATAGCGGCGCCCGCCCTCGTCCCAGAACCACGCCCCCTGGCCGCCGGCGATCGTGGGCGCGTCCCAGTCGGCCTGAACGCACCAGCTGTGCAAAACGCTCGAGCGTTCCGGTGTCACTTAACCGACCCTCCCCCGCCGTGGCGAGCATCGGCGACGCGCTCGATGATCATGGCGATGCCCTGCCCGACCCCGATACACATGGTGCACAGCGCGTAGCGCCCACCGCTTCGCAACAACTGGTACAGGGCGGTGGTGACCAGCCGCGCGCCACTCATCCCGAGCGGGTGGCCGAGTGCGATGGCGCCGCCGTTGGGGTTGATGCGCGGGTCGTCGTCGGCG
>CAVQSQ010000022.1:0-21937 GCA_963715955.1 Candidatus Sulfomarinibacteraceae bacterium | reverse complement strand
CCTCCTATCGGCCCGTCCCACGGGACAAACCGGCCGTACACGTCCCAATCGCTGCCGTCTCCGTAGAAGTCGCGGACCCAGACCACCAGGTAGCGGTCGTTGACCGGGTCGTAGGCGACCGACGGCTGTGCGCTGTCCCTCACAGGATCAGTCTCGTAGGCGATGACATAGGAATCGATGAAGATCCCGGCAGCGGTGTAACGCCGAGCCATGATCGACCGCGCGGTCCCGTTATTGTCGTGCCACACCACGAAGTACTCGTCGCGCACCGAGTTGTAGGCAACATCCGGGAGATACTCGTCGAAGTCTTCGTTTGAAACGGTAATCTCCGCGCTCATGGAGTCGCCGTTCGCAGACCCGGCAGGAACCAGCGAGAGAACAAAAACGACACAGGAAAGAACGACGACTCGCGTCCGCGTCATGGCAGCCTCCTGTACTCTGTGAGTAACGTTGACATCAGACTTCGATCGAGGTTCCAGCCGAGATCGAGTCAGAAAACCCTCAGTACCATCTTAGTACACGCTGGAATCTCACCTCGACCTCAGGGAATGAGACGGGGATTGGATGCTGGATACTGGATCAGAGCTGTCCAAAACAGCCCCCATCTGACGTTGCCGCACCGAAAACACTGGAGTTGAGGATCGGTCAAAGCCATTTTCAGAAAGAGGCCCTCAAAAACCGAAAACGGCTGTCCAGGTCGCGCACTGAGACACGGTTGACCCGAGATGCAGGAATCTTCTCTGAAGGTGGGCCGAGGCCCACCCTACGAACCCGCTCGACTGCTGGGTCCGATGTAAGGTGGGCCTTGGCCCACCTTCAGACCCGCCGCGGTCGGGGTGGAGCCTGATTGTGATTTCGGGCAGTCCACGATGCCGTCTTGGACAAGAGTGATGTCAGATGTTGGATCGATCACGAGGCGGCCCGAAGGGCGAAACCGGCCACCCGTTCTGCCCGAAGATGACGCAGATTGACGCAGATTTATTTGCTCTGGGTCTATCTGCGTTATCTGCGTTATCTGCGGGCGAACTCCGGGCCGGTCGAAAAAGGGGCCGGGCGCTTGCGCGCCCGGTTGGAGAATCGGGCGAATCGCCCCGGCTACTGGGGGATGCTTCCCCAGACTTTCAACTGTTCGCGGGTCATCTCGTGGTCAAGGCTCCAGACAGCCCCCGCAGCGATATCGGGATCCGGATTCGAGGCGAGGGTGTTCAGCACCTCGAACACGCGGTCGCGCTCGTCGGCATTTCCCTGCCAGCGAATGGTCTGGAGGCCGATAATGGCCTCGGCACGAAAACGGCGGTCAGGGGAGTTTTCGGCCGTCTCGATCAGCGCGTCGAGCTTGCCCGGGCGCAAGGCAAGCTCGAGTTCGCCGTTGTCGTTGGTCACGATCGAGTCGGCGAGATCGGTCGCCGTAATTCTCTGCGACGTGCGCAAGCGCTGCGGCGCGACCTCGCCCAACACCACCGATGCCAGCAGTGCGACTTCGAGATCACCATCGGCAAGGGCCCGCTCGTAGACGCCCCGGGTCCCGAGGTGGATGCAGGCCAGACCGACCAGGTCGTTGATGATGACGAGATCCTCCTGGCGCAACAGACGGCCCAGGCGGATCGCACGGCGGAAATCGGCCATGGCGGCATCTGAATCCTCGGCTTCGAGACCCCGCGCGATCCATGATCGAACCAGGTCGAGGGCGAACAGCAGGTTGGTGATCCGGGTCTCTATGCCGTCGAGTGGGTAGATCTCGGGATAGAACTTCATGGTCGCCTGATCGACCCACGGTTCGGCCTCCAGAAGGAGTGGGTGATCGGGAGGCAGGATCTTCCCGACCCATTCGGGGCCATCCACCCGCGCATCAGCCGCCGCCAGGGCCTCGTCGGCACGAGGCCCGATCTCCTTTGTGAAGAGCGCAAACCACTCCGCGGCGTTCCCGGGACCCTCTCCGAGCGGCGCCAGCAGATCGAGATCGGTTTGGAACCGCAAGGGCCAGTCCTTGTTGGCGGGACACGTCCAACACGGCACTTCAAGCGTCGCCACCTCGAGGACCGCGGGCTGTGGAACGGATGCTTCTGGCGCAGGGAGCACAGGTTCGGGCCTTTCCTGAGAGATCAATCGCGCGCCGAGGGAGCCCGCCAGCACGACGACGACGGCGACGGCAAGAAGAACCAGGACGTTCGTTGATGGACTTTTTGAGGACGTCATGACGGGTTGCCTCCATTTTCAATCTGTTGCAGATCCGCAGCACCGGCGAAAAGGCCGATCGAAGGGTGCGCGTCCGCGTCGATCCGGACCTGTCGCAGAATCTCGATCAGGTGTTCATCGCGCTGGGTGTCCGCCATGACCGGCGGGTTCGGAGTGAATACGGACCCCGGGTCGCCACTGATGAGGACGTGCCCCGCCAGCAGCAGCGCCACCGCGCCCGCCCACGCCAGCCGGAGGGCGCGGCTGTTCCAGATCCTCGACCACCGGTCGGGCGCCGGCGCCGCGGTCATGCTGTCGCGAGCCGCCGCCACGGCCCGGGACCGGAGGCCGGCCGGCGGCGGAGGTGGCTCCAGACCCGGAAGCAGACGCTCCAGATCGAGTTGTTCTTCGTTCTTCATGGCGCTTCCTCCATCAGGCTTCTGAGGTCCGAGATCCCTTTGCGATAGCGGCTGGCGGCGGTAAATGTGGGGATCCCGACGATGGCGCCGATCTCGGCAAAGGTGCAGTCGGCGAAGTGCTTCAGGTAGATCACATCCCGCAGGTTCGGCGGCATGCCGGCCAGCAGGACCGAGGCGCGGGCGGCGTCCAACATCCGGTCACTGTCGCCGTCGACCGCGGTCAGGAAGGGGTACTCCTCGAGCGGCTCCGCGGGTCGCCGGCTGCGCCGGCGGGCGATGTCCACCGCGGCGCGGTGAGTCACGGTCAACAGCCACCCCTTCGGGTTGCGGATCGTGGCCAGCCGGGGGCCGTGTTCCGCCACCTTCACAAACACATCCTGCACGATGTCGGCTGCGTCGTCCTCGGATCCGGTGCGCCACAGGGCGAGACCGTAGAGCTGCCGCGACGCCAGGTCGTAGAGATCGTTCAGCGCGGATTGCCGGCCCTCCGCCAGGGCGGCGAAGATCTCTCGCCACCCCCCATCATCGGATCTCGAGCGTCGATCCCGGTCCGATGACGGCGAAGGCGGTTGATCAGTCAAGGCTTCCACACCTATCCGACGCGCGAGGTCGGGCTTTTTGTCACAGCACAGAGTCGATGGTCTTGATGTCCACAAGGCCCCGGCAGCCGAAGAGGGCCGGCAGGATGGTCTCCGGCGGGTGTTCACGCCGCAGCTGCGCCACCCTGTCGGTGCCGGCACGGTAGGAGGGCAGGTACATCCGCCCGAGCAGGGGATGGTGCGCCCATGGCCCCGACAGCTTGTCGGCCCTCTCTTCGGTGACCAGGCAGTCTCGGCGCAGCGACGCGGCGACCTCAGGTTGCGCCACGCCGTCGTTCCAGGTGAGGTAGGAGGCCTGGTTCTTGGCGTCGTCCTGCAGACGCGACAGCAGCATCCCGATCTTGAGGTCGTCGTCGGGAAGCTGGTCGAGCTCGGTCAAGCCGAAGGCCATCAGCGCCGCGTTGTTGGCGATGCCCTCGGCCAACGTCGAATAGCGCGAGTTCATGGTCAGAACGGTTCCCTCGAAACCGACCCGGCCGATGGTGTAGAGGTGCTGGACAAAGGCAAAGGTGGTGACGTGGCCCGGCACCACCTCGTGGCTCACCAGCTCCGCGAACTCGGGGACCGAGATCTCGAGCGAGGCGTTGATCTCATAGGTTGCCTCATAAAGCGGCAGCCCCGCGGTGTCGCGGGCACGGCCCACATAGTTCATGGAACCTGAAAACCACGCGTCCTTGATCGCCAGGAACTCGACGTTGGAGCGCGGCACGCTGTGCAGCTCCTCCGGCAGATACGGCATGACATTGGCGGCCGTGCCCGCCTCGAGCTCGGCGATGAAGGCGCGGGCCAGCGCCGGGATCGTCGCCGCCGGCACCATGCGATCGGCGCGCCAGGCATCGACCGCCTC
Organism: Candidatus Sulfomarinibacteraceae bacterium; assembly: GCA_963715955.1. Lineage (GTDB taxonomy): Bacteria > Acidobacteriota > Thermoanaerobaculia > Thermoanaerobaculales > Sulfomarinibacteraceae > Sulfomarinibacter. The sequence continues at coordinate 17,897 of CAVQSQ010000022.1, read as the reverse complement.
GAGGATTCCCACCTCGTTGTCGGCCGGGTAGCCCGCCCCCGTCAACAGTTCGGCGAGGAGGGCACGTTTGGGCCCGGGCTGCGACGGCGTCGGCGGCATGGCGGTCGAAGCCTCCACCGACCGCGTGTAGGGCACCGGTTCGCCGCGGCCGAGAGTCTCCATCGCGAGGTCCCACATCACCTGCACACTGCGCCCGAGACCGGCGAGAAATTCGCCGCGAACGCCCGGCTCCGCAGCTCCCGCCTCGGTCATGCCAGAAATGACGGCCGGCAGATCGACCGCCTTCAAGTAGGCGTCGATCGCCTCGAGATCGGGTTTGTCCGCCGAGACTCCACCCGAGGCGCGAACGGCGGCCGCTGTGGCGTCGGTGTAACTCTGAGGAAGCTCCTCGTCGGAGAACCAGGAATCGGCGATGAAGCGCCCCGTCCCGGACGGGTTCATCACATCCCCACCCCACAAGGTGTCGATGCCGAGGATGGCCCCGGCCACGAAGCGGTCAAGGTCGGACTGTGCCATGAGAGAGCCTCCGGGCGGCCAGTGTAACGGCTCGCAAACCAAATTCGGAATTCGGAATTCGGAATTCAACCGTCCCCCCTCCTGTCATCCCGACCGAGGGAGCAACGCGACCCACCCCCTCCCGTCATACCGACCGAGGGAGCAGCGCGACCCGCCTCCCTCCTGTCATCCCGACCGAGGGAGCAACGCGACCGAGCGGAGGGATCTCGTCACGCCCATTGGATCGACGTTGCCTCGAGCCCACACCGAGATCCCTCCGCTTCGGCCCTATGGGCCTCCGGTCGGGATGACAGTCTGAAAATGCCGGCTCGCTTCGTCAAAACTCCTCAGGGCTTTCGGCCGGCATTCCGAATTCCGAATTCCGAATTCAACCGCCCCCCCTCTGTCATCCCGACCGAGGGAGCGGAGCAACCGAGCGGAGGGATCTGGACCCGGTACCCGTCCCCGAGCGAGAGCATCCCGGAATGGTGTAATCTCGGTCGTCCACAACGCCGTTCGCGAGGTATTCATGAGATTTCGAGTCGTTCCGATGCTCGCCGCCACCTTGTTCGCCGCGGTTGTCGCGCACGCCCAGGCGGACTGGGCCACCGTCACCCGGGGCGCCGAGTACGCCTTTGCCCGCGGACAGATGGCGCGCGCCGAGACCGGGTTCCAGCAGGCTCTCGAGATCGCCCAGGCGTTCCCACCGGGCGACCGTCGGTTGGAGACGAGCCTCGAAAACCTGGGCCGGTTCTACGAACACCAATCCGCCTTTGCCAAGGCGCAGCCGCTCTATCAGCTGCTGCTGGTGGCGCAGGAGTACCGGGTCGGGACCGATGATGCCGAGTTGCTGAATACACTCTTCATTCTCGCCCGCGTCAGCCAACCCACGGGTGACTTCCCTACCGTCGAAAGCAGCCTGACCCGCTTCGACGGTATCGCCTCGGCCACCGGCAATGCCGATCCGCGCCAATGGTGGCAGGCCGACGCCATGCTGGCCCGGCTGCAGATCATCCAGGAGAATGAGGAGGCCGCGCTCGAGTGGCAACGGCGTGCGGTCGAGATTCTCGCCTCCGACACCAATGCCACCGCCGAGGAACGCGCGATCCAGCTCGAATCGCTGGCGCAAATGGAACTCACCGCGGGTGAAGGCGCCCGTGCGGAGCAGCTCTACGTCCAGATCGCCCAGCTCCGCGGCGAAGAGGACGAGGCGGACGCGATGTCGGCGATCATGGCGGCCGGCGCCGAGGCGGCCTACGGTGCGGGAGAGTTCGACACCGCCGAGCGGCTGGCCCTGCGCGCGCTGAACGCCCACCCGGGTGCCGATGCCGAGCTGACGTCCCGTTCCGTGCTCGCCGATGTGTCGTGGGCGCGGGTGAACCGCGGCAACGACGATCTCGAGATGCTGCTCGAAGCTGCGAACGATGACGAGGAGCTCCTTCGCGCACGCGACCGGCTGCGGTCGCTTACGGTGCTCGAGGATGGCGCGGACCCGGAAACTCTGACCAGGCTGGTCCAGGTCGACGCGCTGCGCGGTCGACCTTTGGAGGCCGTGAATTGGCAGCGGCAGCTGATCGAAACCGCTGTTCCCGTTGCGCCAAAGATGCAGCTCGACCTGGTGACGCTGCTCGCCGCGGCGGGCGAGACCGATGAGGCCCTGGCGGTCAACGCCGACGTTCTCTCGGATCTCGAAGCCGAGTACGGGCCTTTCGACTCGCGGCTGGTTCCCGTTCTCGGGCAGCGAATGAACATCCTCATCGACGCCGGTCGCAAGAAAGAGGCGAAGAAGATCAACAAACGGCTGAAGAAGCTCTCGAAGTGACGGGATCCTCAGGGTGCAGCTGATGGACGGGGTCCGCGCCGTACTGTTCGACCTGGACGGCACACTCGTCGACTCCACCTACGACTGGCCGGCCATCCGGGCGCAACTGGGCGTCACCGGCGCTTCCATCATCGACGAACTCAACGGCCTGCCGGAGCCCGACCGCGGTGTGCGGTGGGCCCAACTCGAGGCGATCGAGGCCCGCGCCACCGACGCTGCGGCAGTGCATCCCGGGGTGCCGGAACTCCTCGATCTTCTCGCCGCAAAGGGCCTTGCGACAGCCCTGGTCACCAACAACAATCGGACCGACACGCTCCGGCTCCTCGATCGGTTCGGTCTCGCCTTCGATCTGGTTTTGACCCGCGACGACGGGCTCTGGAAACCGTCCGGCGCCCCGTTCGCCGAAGCCGCCCGCCGCCTCGGCATTCCACCCGGCGACTGCCTCGGCGTCGGCGACTCCCGCTACGACATTCTCGCCGCCCGCGACGCCGGTCTTCGCGCCGTGTGCATGCTCAACGACGGCGCTTCACGCCACGACGGCGATGCCGATCTGAGCTTTCCCGACATCCCCACGTTCGTGCAGTATCTGCGGGTTGCGCTGGGTTGAATTTTGAATTTTGAATTCTAAGTTTTGAATGGCCGAACCCACCCCAAGACCATGGGGGACGAGGGACGGGCACTCAAAATTCAAAACTGAGAACTCAAAACTACTGCTGGGGTTGGCGCCGCCAGCGCCGCCCGGATTTCACCGAGTTTGCCCTGAACGGTGCTGACGTTGTCCGGGCCCATGCGGAGGAACTGGCGCTGAGCGGCTGAAAGGCCCTCGAGCTCTTCGTCGCTCCAGGCGTAGGTCACGATCAAAAGTTCGACCTCCTGGGGCTCATCGAGTACGGGCACCGCGAGGAGTTGGTCGAAGGCCTTTTCAAGGCGATCGTTGAAGCTCCTGCCCGGCGGGCTGATTTCGGCGTAGGCATCATCGATGAGGGGCAAGAGTTCGCGGTAGAGGGCGACTGTCCCCTCGGTGTCGAGAGAGGCAACGACTGCTGCCACGGTGTCATAACGTTGATAGGAGGCGGGGTCGATCACGAAAGAGCCGCCCCCCGCGCTCTTGACCTTGAAAGACTGTTTGGGACGCAGAAACTCCAGTTGATTCGTGGGGCTGTTACCCGCGGCAAGATTGTCCACCGCCGCCGTGAAGCGCCGGATCAGGTCCTCGTTAACCAGCCACGCGGCCAGTTTCGGGTTGGCCGACAGTGCCGCCGCGAGCTCTCGCACCACCGCGTCCGAAGTGCTCAGGGTCGTGCCGGAGAGCTTGTCGGAGAGCCGTTCCTCGAGAGACGGAGTCGGCGCCGGCGCCGGCGTGGGAGTGGCCGGGACAACCGCCTGCAGCTCCTGGTCGCCGCCACGGCCCAGCCACCACCACGCGAATGCGGCGATGACGACGACGAGCAGCACCACGAATATGCCGATGATGGTCCGGTTGTTCTCAAACATGGGGACCTCCGGCACCAGCATACACCGGCCCGACCTTTCGGCCGGGCCGGTTGCAGGATGCAGGATGCTGGATGCTGGATGCTGGATGCTGGATGCTGGATGCTGGATGCTGGATGCTGGATGCTGGATGCAACGAGATCGTAGATTCCTCTCATGGTTTGCCAAGAGCCGTGAGCGATGAATCCTGAATCCTGCATCCTGCATCCTGAATCCTGCGACCTGTATCCTCCTCGGTAACCTCGAGGACGCCCGGGCGCTACATACGCACGACCGAAGACCGTCGGAGGCTTGGATGATCGACCCGAAACTGGACCTTCACCCGGATGACGAGCACAACCTGGAGCTTGCGGCCAACGTGCACCCGGCGGATTGGCGCAATCCGAAGCCGGATGGCCGCTACAACCTCGTCGTTCTCGGCGCTGGCACGGCGGGGCTGGTTGCCGCAGCCGGCGCTGCCGGGCTCGGTGCGAGGGTGGCTTTGGTCGAGCGCCACCTGATGGGCGGCGACTGTCTCAACGTCGGCTGCGTGCCGTCCAAGGCGATCATCCGTTCGGCGCACGCCGCCCACGCCGTGCGGTCCGCAGGCACCTTTGGCGTCGAAGTCAACGGTGCGACCGAAATTGATTTCGCGGCCGTGATGGAGCGAATGCGCGGACTCCGGGCCGGGATCTCCTCCCACGACTCGGCACGGCGTTTTGCCGAGGAATACGGGATCGATGTGTACTTCGGAGACGCCCGTTTCGCCGCGGCCGACGTTGTCGAGGTCGAAGGAGTCCGGCTGACTTTTGTCAGGGCGGTGATCGCGACCGGCGCCCGCGCCGCGACACCGCCGATACCCGGTCTCCACGAGGCCGGTTTTCTGACCAACCACAACGTCTTCAACCTGACCGAGCAACCGCGGCGCCTGGCGGTGATCGGCGGCGGGCCGATCGGTTGCGAGCTCGCCCAGACCTTTGCCCGCCTCGGTACCGAGGTCACCGTAGTGGAGAACGCCGACAGGTTTCTGCAACGCGAGGACCGGGACGCGGCCGAGATCCTCAAGGCATCGATGGAACGGGACGGCGTGCTCGTTCGGCTCTCCGCCTCGCTCGAACGGGTGCAGAAGAAGGGCGCGCACAAGGTGTTGCTTCTTCGAACTCCCTCAGGCGAAGAAACCATCACCGTCGATCAGATCCTGATCGGAGTCGGCCGCACACCCAATATCGAGGGGCTCGACCTCGAGGCGGCCGGCGTCGCCTTCGACCGCGACGGGGTTTCCGTCGACGATCATCTCCGCACCACCAACCGGCGGGTCTACGCATCGGGAGACGTCTGCCTGCCCTTTAAATTCACCCACACCGCCGATGCGACCTCGAGGGCGGTCATTCAAAACGCACTCTTTCCGGGACCGAAGAAGCGCCTCAGCAAGCTCGTGATCCCCTGGTGCACCTACACCGACCCGGAGATCGCCCATGTCGGTCTCTACCCGCACCAGGCGGAGTCGAGGGGCATCGCCGTCGAGAGCTGGGAGGTGGCGATGGACGATGTCGATCGCGCCATCACCGACGGCGAGACGGATGGCTTTCTCAAGGTCCACTGCCGCCAAGGGTCGGATACCATCCTCGGCGCCACCATCGTCGGCCGCCACGCCGGGGACCTCATTTCGGAGATCACCACGGCGATGGTCGCCGGGATGGGTCTCGGATCGTTTTCGAGCGTCATCCATCCCTACCCGACCCGGGCCGAGATCATCCGCAAGGCGGCCGACGCCTTCAATCGAACCCGACTCACACCTCGGGTCCACACATTCATGAAGAGGTGGTTCGCATTCGTTCGCTGACTGACCGATCCTTGATCGTTGAACGAAAAAAGCCGGAGGTTCTACCTCTCACAACATTTCTGAAGGTGGGCCAAGGCCCACCCTACCTCGGGCCCACAAACCGGGCGGGTTCGTCGAGTGGGCGGGAACTCAAAACTCAAAACTCAAAATTGAGAACTTGTTTTCAGAAGCCTTCGAGGACGGCGGTGACCAGCGCGCTGGAGAACTCGCGGGAGAGATCGTCCATGGCGAGGTTCTGGCGGTCGAAGTAATTGACGGCGTTCGGATCGACCAGGTACGACGTGCGCCGTGAGAATGCCTTGTCCTCCCACAAAACCGCGTCGTCTTCGCCGCGCACATCGACCAATTGCACGCCTGCCTGAATACTCATCTGGTATTCGTTGGCGCGGCCCTGATCGTCATACGACACCGGAATGACCGCCAGACCTTGAATCGCGCCGGTCAGGACCACATCGGCCTTGGCCCGCGAGTCCACCAGTCGCAATCGCCCGCGCCGCACCCACTCCAGGGTCAGCGCTTCCATCAGACGCTGATCCATGTCCACCCATTTGGTCTGGTTCTTGAAACTCTCGACATAGAGGTTTTCGATGTCGTCGGGCAGAAAGGAGGTCGTCCCCACGAGGTGGTAGCCGCACGACGAGAGCGCCAGGGCCGCACAGAGGGCGGCGACGGTGAGAGTCCGGTTCTTCACGAGCGAACCGTAACACAGCACGGCTTTCCCCCGCACAACGCTACTCACCCGGCCCCTTCCTTGCCGCCTCGCGGAGACGGCGAATCTCCGACATGCGCTCGCCGATCCTCGCTTCCCACCCGTAGGTGGTGGGCTGGTAGAAGCGAGCATCGACCAACTCGTCGGGCAGACACTGGAGGTCGGCCACCGCGCCCTTCTCGTCGTGGGCGTATCGGTAGCCCCGGCCATAGCCGGCGTCCTTCATGAGCGCCGTCGGAGCGTTGCGGATCGCCAGGGGGATGGCCAGTCCCGGTCGTTGAGCCACCTCCCGTTTGACAGCGCCGTAGGCCGTGTAGAGCGCGTTCGACTTGGCGGCGAGCGCCAGGTAGACCGCCGCCTGTGCGAGAGCCAGCTCGCACTCGGGCATTCCCATGTGCTCCACCGTCCGCGACACAGCGACTACCTGCTCGAGCGCCCGGGGATCGGCCATGCCGATGTCTTCCGACGCCATGCGCAACATCCGCCGCACCACGAACTTCGGATCGGCGCCGCCCGCGAGCATGCGCCCCAGCCAGTAGAGGGAGGCGTCGACGTCGGAGTTTCGCACCGCCTTGTGGAGGGCGGAAATGAGGTTGTAGTGCTCCTCCCCACCCTTGTCGTAGACGGCGACCACCTTCTGGAGCACCCGCTTCACCAGGTCGGAGTCGATGACCCCCGCCTTGTCCGAGCGCGAGACCGCGACCGCCAGTTCGAGGTGATTGAGAGCCTGGCGGGCGTCGCCGGCCGCGACCTCGGCGATGAGTTCAAGGGCATCGTCTTCGACCTCGGGAGCGAGCCCACCGAGGCCGCGCTCGGTGTCGGCAAGGGCGTGGCGAAGAAGACCGGCTATCTCGTCCGGCGTGAGCGGGTCGAGGATGTAGACCTTGAGCCTGGACAACAACGCCCGGTTGAGCTCGAACGACGGGTTCTCGGTGGTGGCGCCGACCAACACGATATCGCCCGCCTCGACGTAGGGAAGAAACGCGTCCTGCTGGGCGCGATTGAAACGGTGGATCTCATCGACGAAGAGCATCGTCCGGCGGCTTTCGAGACGCCGCCGATCGCGCGCCTCGGCCATGATCGCCCTCGCCTCCTTGACCCCTGACAGGACCGCGGAGAAACTCACCATCTCCGCACCGGCGGCGTCGGCCAACAGCCGGGCGATGGTGGTCTTGCCACTCCCCGGTGGGCCCCAGAACACCATCGACGGCAGATCGCCGTCGCGCAGGAGAGACCGGATCACGCCTCCTTCGCCGACCAGCGCGGTCTGGCCGACCACCTGGTCGAGGTCTGCCGGCCGCATCCTCTCGGCCAGCGGGGCCGCGGTCGGGTCGTCGGGAAACAGTGTGGCGTCGTTCATTTCAAACGCCCCGTGTGCGGGCGGCGGAGCGTTCGAGCTGCAGCATCCGCCGCAGCGCGCTCTCGACCGTCACGCCGACGGTCACCGCGCCGTGGTCAGAAAGCACGCACGCCGTCGCGTTCAGGAGGGCGGCAGCAGCCGTGCCGGCGAGCTCGCGGCTGCCCTCTTCAAAGTACGGCACCGCAACCACACCGCCGAACCGGGACCCGTCCTCATCGAGGAGGCCGGCGTCGGGCAGGCGGCCCTCGCGGGCGAGACGGAGAACACACGGTGGGTGGGCGTGGACGATGGCCTCAACGTCGGGCCGCGAGCGGTAGATCTCGATATGGAGCCGGACCTCCGAGGAGGCTCTCCTCGGGACCTTCCCGCGACCCAGAGGTACCTCGACCATGTCGGCGCCGGTCAGACGACCGGTGACTCCGCCGGTCGGCGTCACCAGACAGCGCCCGCCGTCGATCCTGGCAGAGAGATTGCCCTCGCTCGAGTGAACGAGTCCGGCAGCCGACAGACGGGCGCCCGCCGCTACCAGTTGGCTGCAGAGATCACCCTTCAGCATGGGCCGAGGCGTCGGTGGTCCGGCGCCGGCATGCCTCGCTGCAGAAGATCAGTTCTTCGCCGCTGGCCAACGCCCGGCCGGCCGGCACGAAGGTGCCGCAGCTGGTGCACTCGACCAGCTCTTCGACGCCGCCCCGGGAACCGTCGGACCACTGCTGCCTGCGGCGCCGTGCTTCGGGCGAAAAACGGCTGAAACTGTCTGCGCCGGGGGCCCTTTCGGCCAGACGGCGACCGATCGCGGCGAGGATCCGCCACACCACGAGCAACATGACGACGACGATGAGGATTCGCTGCATTCGATCACCTCCCGCGGGAGAGAGGCCGAGTATACGACAGCGCAGGAATTCTAAGTTTTGAGTTTTGAGTTTTGAGTTGGCTTTCCGATGCCTCTCCCAGAAAAAGCCGCAGTCGGGAGGTCAGGGATTTTCGTATCAGGCACTCAACTCATGCTTGCCTGGGTGCCGTTGGCCGAAATTCAAAACTAAAAACTCAAAACTCAAAACTCCGTTGGGGTCAGCCGCCGAGGACTTCCCGCGCGATCGCGCTGAGATCCGGAATCGCGGGGTTCTGCTCCTTGAGCTGCTGCAGACGGTCGAGCGCCTCGGCCGCCTCGTCGTGTTCGTGCAGATCGAACTGGTAGACGACGACCTTGTTGTACCAGGCCTGCCAGTGATCCGGGTTGATGGTGATTGCCCGATCGAGAAGTTCGATGGTCTGCTGAGGCTGCTCGAGGTTTCGAAAGACGACGGCGAGATCGGTGAGCACATCGACGTCGCCGGGCGCGATCGCCAACGAACGCTCATACCAGGTGCGTGCCTCGTTCCACCGACCGGCATCAAAGTAGACGTTGCCCATGGCGGCCATCAGCTTGGGGTCTTCGGGGTTGGCGGTCAAGAGACCCTCGATCTCGCTGACCTGCTGGCGCAGCTGTTGAGTTGCCGCGGCAGTCTGGCCCTCGACCGGTGGATGCCCCTCGGGGAGAGCGTCGGACTGGCCCGCTGCAGGGTTGATGCCCAGCCTGACGGCCTTTGCCGGCGGCACCGGTTGGCGCTCTGCAAACACATAACCGAGAGTGAGCCCGGCCACGAGACCGAGGACGAGTGTGAACCAGGGATTACGGAACATCTGTCGACTCCTCATGTGGGTCTGACGGGCAGCGCCCGATCGCGAATCGGAACCATAGCATGGACTCACCTGCTTTTCTCACCGGGTCTCGTCCCGCGGGCGACGAAACCCGGCGCGAACTGCGCCTTCAGGCTATTCGTCCTCCCGGACCTTGGTTCCGGTCCAGTTCCCGGCCGACGCGAGACCGCTGGCCAGCTGGGTGGCCTCCCAGTTTCCCTGAAGCCTCAGGTTCCGTCCCTGCCCGATCAACCGGCCGTAGAAGATCGCCGCAAAACCGATCTGCGAGTCGATCCGTTCGAGCCGCACCTTGCCGGCAACCAGCGTGCCGCGGAAGGAGCCCGTGAACCCGCCCGTCAACGAGTAGGTGCCGGTCACCAGGGTCCCCTGTTGTTGGAAATAGGCTGTTCCGTCCTGTCCGGGTTCGACCACCAGGCGCCAGGTGCCGGTGAGCGGGGCCTCCGCCTCTCCGACCTCCACCGCCAGCCGCTCGACCTCGGTGGCCAAGACCGCAAGCATCGTGCGGTGTTCGAGGGCCGCCCTCCGCTCCTGCTGGAAGCTGAAAATGGCCCCGAGAAACTCGGATTCGATACGCCGCAGATCCTCGTCCCGCAGCCTGAGGCTGTCCACCGTCTCGCCCTCACTCTGCGCCCGCATGAGGTTGCCGGACTGCAGTTCGAGCTGCGACCACAGTTCGCGAAGCTGCTGTCTCGCTTCGGCGAGGTCCTCGAGTTGGCCTTCGAGCACGATCTCGCGGATCTTCATCTGCTCGCGCAGGCTGTCGGCGACCTGGGCGTCGCTCGACGACGGTGCCACGATTGTCAACAGGGCGGCCACAAGCATCGCTCTCTTCATGGTGCCTTCCCTTCGAAACGGTTGACGACGGCGGTGCCGACCAGATCGCTCCACACGTTGGTCGCCGTCCGCATCATGTCGAGCACGCGGTCGACGGCGATGATGGTCCCGATGCCTTCGAGGGGCAGACCCACGGCCTGCAGCACGACCACCAACATCACCAGCCCCGCCATCGGGATGCCGGCCGCGCCCACCGACGCCAGCAGCGCCGTCAACAGGACGAGCGCCTGCTGTGCCAGACCGAGTTCGACACCGTACATCTGGGCGATGGTCAGGGCCGCGACCGCTTCATAAAGCGCGGTTCCGTCCATGTTGACGGTCGCTCCCAGCGGCAGGACGAAACTGGTCACCCCTCTCCGGTTTCCCGCCTCCTCGGAGCACTCCATGCTCAGCGGCAGGGTCGCGGAGGACGAGGCTGTTGAAAATGCGGTGGCAACCGCCGGCGCCATGGCCCGCGCATAGGCCACCGGTTGGCGCCCGCCGATGAGATACAGCACGACGGGCAGGGTGACCACTGCGTGGAAGAGAAGACCCAATCCGACCGTCACGAAGTAAAAACGAAGGTCCCAGATGATTCCCGGGCCGCTGCGCGCCACCTCGCGGGCGAGCAGGGCGAAGATCCCCACCGGCGCAAGCTTGACGATGGCCAGGGTGAGGGCCTGAATGATCTCGAGAACACCGTCCACCAAACGGTGTACGGAGTCCACGTTGGGGCCGTTGAGACGGGTGAGGAAGAGCCCGAACAGCAGTGCGAAGACGATGACCGGCAACACGTCCCCCGCCGCCATCGCCGCGACGATGTTGTCCGGCACCATCCGCAGCAGGAAATCCGGCAACGTCGTGGTTGCGGTCGAGAACCCTTCGGGGAGTCCCTCCGAGCTCGCAAAATCGAGGTGGACTCCGGGTTGGATGATGTTGACGAGGGTGATCCCGACGGTGATGGCAAGGGTCGTCGACAAGGTGTAATAGACGAGCGTCCGGACTCCGACCCGGCCGACCGACCGCATGTCGCCGAGGCTGGCGATTCCGCTCACCAGTGAGGTGAAGATCAACGGAATGATGATCATCTTCAGAAGCCGCAGAAAAAGATCACCGACGAAGCCGATGCTCTGCGACGCGACCGGCGCAAACCAGCCGAATCCGACCCCTGCCAGAAGAGCGATCAGAACCTGCCAGTGGAGCTTGAAAAACCACGGTTTCGAGTTCGAGTCATTGGTGTCGATGTCGGTCATCTCTCCTCCGAAGATCGCGTCCGCAGAGGATAGCACCGGCGAGGGAGGCACACAAAAGAGAAGCTGTTCGCCAAGCCACTTGTGAAATCCAACATGGGCGGGGATAAACCCCGCCCCTACGGTTTTTAGAAATGCGGGTGGGGCGGGAATTCACCCTGACCTTGCGGATGCATGCCGCCCCTGGAAACCGTAGGGGAGGGGTTTATCCCCTCCCTCTTTGCGGTTGCTGTTTTGGCGCGGTTCTGTTCACTGTGGGTGTTTTTGCAAAAGGCCGAGCTGACAGCTCCTACTCGTCATCCTGTTTGACGACGTTGCCGAGGGCGTTCTCGACCTGCTGTTCGACCTTCTCGACCGGGCTGTCCTCGACCTCCGCAACTTCCATCACGAGCAGCTGGCGGGCGTGGTCGTACATCTTCCGCTCACGAAAGCTCAAGGTCTTGCGGCCGGCGACCTCCGCCAGGCACAGGAGGACATCCACGATCTCGTCGAGATCACCGGTCTTGATACGGTCGAGGTTGGCCCGGTACCGGTCCTTCCAGTCTTCGGAGTTCTCGCCGTAGGCCGCCTTGAGCCGTTTCATGGCTTTTTTGACGAGTTTCTTCTCGGACAGGGGCCGCAGACCGACTCGTTCCGAGTTGGTGACCGGCACCATGACCTTCGATTCCGAGCCCAGGAGGCGGAGGTGATAGCACTTCATCTCGTCGCCGGCGAGGACCTCGTTCGAGATCTCCTCCACCACAGAAACGCCCTGGCTCGGGTAGACCACCTTGTCGCCGACCTTGAAGTTCACGCGCTCCCCTTTCCTGAACGCCCAAGCTTAGCACGGCCGCAAGGAAGGAACAGGGCTCACCGACTACAAAGCGGTCACCTGGTCCTTCCGGCAATGAGGGCACACCAGAGCGCCGGGTCGGACCGGCTCTCCGCAGTGGAGGCAGGCCACCCGGCGGCGATCCACCGTGCGCGAGACGACCACCGCCGTGGCGGCAAACGCGCCGAGCATCAGCATCGACAGCGGCGGCGCCAACACCGCAGTCCCGGTGAGAGTCGCCGAGGCGCCGGCCTCGCCGAGGGACGCGAATTTGCCGACCGAGCCGTGGGCGTCCTCCGCGAGGTCGCGGAAGGGCCGCCGGACCTGGTTGCGAAGCCAGTGGACTCCGGCCGCCGTGCCGCCGCCGAGCACCCCCGAGGTCCCCAGTTGAACCAGATCCTGGTCAACACTGCCGGTGACCGCGGCAAAGGCGATGAAGCCCGCCACAACCTTCGGCAGGTACGAGATCACGTCCGAAAACCGGCCCAGATCGGGGTGGGCGTCGACCACGATCTCGGCGATCACCAGAACCGCCAGAACGGCCATCACGACCGGATCCGCGATCCAGCCGAATCGCTGTGAGAGCTCGAAGTACGGGGTGTAGCTGAAAGCCCCCAGAGCGAGAATCGGGATGAAGGCCTTGGCGCCGGCACCGGCCGCGATCCCGAACGCCGTCATATAGGTCATGAGCGATTCCATGGTCGACTCCCTCTCAGTATTCGCGCCTCACGACGCCTGCATCTTTCCGGCGATCGCCGCGACCGTCCACCCGAAGAGCACCGCCGCGCCGATCAAAACCAACAGCGCCACCAGCGTCAGCGCCGCGAGGACCACCGGCACCACCCGTTCCCACCGCGAGAGCGGTTGCCCGGATCGCTCTCTCTGCAACGCTGCCAGCGTGGAGACGTGCGCGATGGTGGTCAAAACGACGAACGTGCCCGCCCCGAGCACGATACCGAGGACCGGCACGGTCATCGCACCGTAACCGGGAAGGCCGAACCACAAAAAGGCGAATCGAATCGTCCATCGGTTGAGAAGCCGGCGCACCGGCCCGAACAGCCGTTGCGCATCGCGAACCAGCACCAGCCGCACCACCACGAGATGAACCAGAACCACCAGCGGGATGGCGACGACCGCTCCGACGTGAAGCAACGGCACGAAGACCGCCACCGCTGCAACCGCCGGCGCGCCCCACGCGAGAAGGCGTCGAAACTTCGAGTCCTGATCGCGTTCTACCTTCTCGAAACGCACCTGCAGAGCTTTCGGTTCGCCTTCGCCGCCCACCAGACGTCCGCAGTGCGGACATTCGGGAGTGCTGCGACGCAGCGGCAGATCTTCGAGACACCATGGACACGTCTTTTTCACCTGTGAAGTATACGCACGGACGTCTCGAATATTCTCGATCTGCGATCGGCTGCGAACATTCTAACGTCAGAACGTTCAGACGTTTAAACGTTGGATGATGAGCCGTGCGGCGCGCTCGACCTCAGCGGTGGTCGTGAAGCGCCCGACCGACAGGCGGATGGTGGCGCGAGCCAGATCCGCGTCGATGCCCATCGCGTCGAGAACGTGGGAGGCGTGAACGCCGTCCGCGTGGCAGGCCGCCCCCGCCGATGCAGCCACCTCGTCGCCGAGCTCGCGCAACAGGGTCGCGGCCTCGATACCCGGAAACGCCACGCTTGCGGTGTTGGGCAACCTGTTCGCCGAATCTCCGTGCTCCACAACTTCGGCGAATCCGGCCTCGATCAACGCGACGAGCCGGTCCCGGAGGGTGGTCAACCGCGGGGCCTCCGCCTCGACCTCGGACCGGGCGAGTTCGCAGGCGGTCCCCAGCCCAACCGCGAGAAGGACGTTCTCGGTCCCGGCGCGGAGCCCGCGCTCGTGGCCGGCACCCCGGATCTGGGGCACGATGCGGACACCGTCGCGGAGGTAGAGCGCGCCGATCCCCTTTGGCGCATACAGCTTGTGTCCGGCAACGGAGAGCATGTCGACGCCGAGGTCGGCCACATCAACCGGGATCTTCCCGACCGCCTGTGCCGCGTCCGTGTGGACGGCGACCCCACGCGCGCGACAGGCCTCCGCCACCTCGCGCACCGGTTGCAGCGTCCCGACCTCGTTGTTGGCCAGCATCAGCGACACCAGGACGGTGTCGTCGCGCAAGGCATCGACGGCTGCCGCGGGATCAACCCGCCCCCGCCGATCAACCCCCACCACGGTCAGCTCGATCCGCCCCTCGGCCTCCAACGCGCGCACGACCTCGAGCACGGCCGGGTGTTCGACCGCCGAGGTGACGACATGGCCACCCCCCCGCGCCTCGATCACTCCGCGAATCGCCAGATTGTTCGACTCCGAACCACCCGATGTGAAAACGACCTCGCCGGGTCGGCAGCCGAGGCACCCGGCCACCTGTTCGCGGGCGGCCTCCAAAGCCGCCTTCGCCTTGCGGCCCTCGAAGTGGGTCGATGACGGATTGCCGAAACCGCCGGTCAGAAAGGGCCCCATCGCCTCCGCAACTCTCGGATCGATCGGTGTCGTCGCGTTGTAATCCAGGTAGATGAAAGACATGGGGGAGTCTACAGGGGTCATTCGGAATTCGGATTTCGGAATGACCGCGTGCGGCGGAGCGTGCCATCTTCAATATTGTTGGACTCACCGGCCCTGACGCCGGCAGGATCTCCCGGGCCAACAATGTTGAAGGTGGCAACTCCCGGGAAGCGAGTACGGATACGTGCCGCGTGCGGCGGAGGTGCCATCTTCAAGAGTTGGACTCACCGGCCCTGACGCGGCGGATCTCCCGGGCCAACAATGTTGAAGGTGGCAACTCCGGGAAGCGAGTACGGATACGCCGCGTCGGGCTCACTCGAACGCTCGAAAACGAAAACGGACAATCGTTGCCCGTCCGCCGGTGCAGCTACCATGCCGGGGCGGCGCTGTGGTGCGCCGCACACCACACAACACAACCCCGATGGAGGTTTCCCATGGCGAATGGAATTGTCCGCGTCCCGCCGCCGGTCAACGACCCGATCAGATCGTATGCGCCCGGTTCGCCCGAAAAGGCCTCGCTGAAGGCGACGATCGCCGAGATGCTGAGTCAAGAGATCGAGATTCCCCTGATCATCGGCGGCAAGGAAGTGCGCACGGGGAACACCGCCAAGGCGGTGTGTCCGCACGACCACAAGCACGTTCTGGGCGTCTACCACAAAGCCGGCGAGGCCGAAGTGGAGATGGCCATCGAAGCGGCCGCCAAGGCCTGGAAGGAGTGGTCCGAGACGCCGTGGGAACATCGCGCAGCGGTCATGCTCAAGGCTGCCGAACTGTTGCAGGGCCCGTGGCGCGACCGTCTCAACGCGGCCTGCATGCTCAACCAATCCAAGAGTGTCTATCAGGCCGAAATCGACGCCGCCTGCGAGTTGGTGGACTTCTGGCGCTTCAACCCCTCCTACGTGCCCTTCATCTACGAACAGCAGCCCGAGTCCGCCCTCGGGTACTGGGATCAGGTGGAGTACCGCGCCCTCGAGGGCTTCGTCTTTGCCGTGACGCCCTTCAACTTCGCCTCGATCGCCGGCAACCTGCCGACCGCCCCGGCCCTGATGGGCAACACCGTGCTGTGGAAGCCGGCATCGTCGACGGTCTTCACCGGCTGGCACCTCATGCAGCTCATGGAGGCCGCAGGATTCCCGCCCGGCGTCATCAACTTCATCCCCGGCTCCGGCGGCCAGGTCGGCAACCCCGTAATGGCCAACCCGAACCTGGCCGGGGTCCACTTCACCGGTTCGACCGCGGTGTTTCACGGCATGTGGAAGACGGTCGGCGACAACATCGCGAATTACCGCACCTACCCCCGCATCGTCGGCGAAACCGGCGGCAAGGACTTCATCTTCGCGCACAGCTCGGCCGACGCCGGAGGCCCTGGCCACCGCCATGGTGCGCGGCGCCTTCGAGTACCAGGGCCAGAAGTGCTCGGCCGCCTCGCGCGCCTACATCCCGAAGTCGATCTGGCCGAAGGTCAAGGAGCTCGCCCTCGGGCAGACCGCCGAGATCACGATGGGGCCGCCCACCGATTTCCGGAACTTCTTCAACGCGGTCATCGACAAGGGTGCCTTTAAAGACATTACGGCCTACATCCAGCACGCGAAAGACTCCTCCGAGGCGGAGATCCTGTGCGGCGGCGAGTGGGACGACTCCGAGGGCTACTTCATCCAACCCACCATGGTGCAGACCACCAACCCGCGCTTCAAGCTGATGGAGGAAGAGATCTTCGGACCGGTCCTGACGATCTACGTCTACGACGACAAGGACTTCGACGCCACTCTCGAGCTCTGCGACACCACGTCGCCGTATGCCCTCACCGGCGCGATCTTCGCCCACGACCGGGCGACGATCATCACGATGGCGGACCGGCTGCGGCACGCCGCCGGCAACTTCTACATCAACGACAAACCGACCGGCGCGGTGGTCGGCCAACAGCCCTTCGGCGGCTCCCGCGCCTCGGGCACCAACGACAAGGCGGGCTCCTACCTCAATCTCATCCGCTGGACCTCGCAGCGCACCATCAAGGAGAACTTCGTGCCGCCGAAGCACTTCGCCTACCCGTTCATGGGAGAGGAGTGAGTAGTTTTGAGTTTTGAGTTTTGAGTTTTGAGTTATTGATTTCTGAATTCGCCCCGCCGATCCGGCGGGGCTTTTTCTTTGCGATCACACCGGAGTGAACCGGGGACGGCGGAGACTCTCGCCGTCCTCGCAGACTCTTTGGCTTGTGCAGTCGAATTCCGGAAGCCCGCGACAAGGATAGAATCCAATCGTGGTGATTGACGAAACATCGGCGATCGACCTTGCCGCAAACGCGATATCCGGTGCCGACGCCCTGGTGGTCACCGCCGGGGCCGGCATGGGGGTCGATTCAGGTCTGCCGGATTTCCGCGGCGACGAGGGCTTCTGGCGGGCCTATCCTCCCATCGCCCGGCTCGGCATCTCGTTTTACGACATGGCGAACCCGTTCTGGTTCAAACGGGACCCCGAACTCGCCTGGGGCTTCTACGGCCACCGCCTCAACCTCTACCGCACAACGACGCCGCACGGCGGATTCGAGATCCTCCAGCGCTGGACCGAGACCGGGAGCCGGGGTTCGTTCGTCTTCACCTCGAACGTCGACGGCCAGTTTCAGAAGGCGGGATTCGACGACCTCGCCACCGTTGAATGCCACGGTTCCCTCAGCCACCTGCAATGTACGAAACCCTGCCGGCAAGACATCTGGGACGGCCACGAACTTCACATCGACGTCGATGACGGGACGATGCGCGCCACTTCGCCGCTGCCGACCTGTCCGGCGTGCGGCGCCCTCGCGCGGCCCAACGTCCTCATGTTCAACGACTGGAACTGGCTGCCCCACCGGATGTCGGAGCAGGAGCGCCGCTTCGCCCACTGGCTGGAAACCGTGCGCGGGGCACGCCTCGCGATCGTCGAGATCGGCGCCGGTTCGGCGGTGCCGACCGTACGTTTCACGTCCGAGAGGTTGGCCTCCCGACCCGAGACGACCCTGATCCGGATCAACCCCCGCGAACCGCAGGTTCCGCCTGGCCACTTCGGCATCCCGCTTGGCGCCCTCGAGGCGTTGCAGGCGATCGAC
>CAVQSQ010000021.1:0-765666 GCA_963715955.1 Candidatus Sulfomarinibacteraceae bacterium | reverse complement strand
TTCGCACGACGTTGAACAAGAGGGACACGACCAACGCCCGCTACGCCCTGTGCCGCAACTGCGGCCGCGACGTCGACGACAACGGCAGCGTCGACCTCTTGTGGAGCGATGATCAGCAACCCGAGGCGCCCGTCGAGCTCGCCGCTGCGAGTCGTCTTCGCGTCACCTTCGACGCAGAAACCGCGACGGAATGGATCAAGGAGATTCTCGACGCCGGCATGGCGCCCTAGGCCGAAGTGGCGTCCCTACCCTGGATGCCCTCGCCGCCGATCGGCCGCGACCGGCATCGAGGCCCGCGCCGCCATGCTGCCCGAGGTCGAACTCGCCACCGGCGCACTCACCCTCGGCCGCACCGACCTCGTCCTGCCCGCACCCGGCATGGACGTCGTCCTCGGCCGGGACTACTCCTCGGCAGGGATCCGCTACGGCCTCTTCGGCTGGGGCTCGGGAGCTCGCCGGCCTCGACCGCCTACGGCCGAATCCCGACGGCACCGTCGACCTGTATGCCTCTTCGGGGGACCGGTTTGTTTTTGGGAAGCGCTCGAACGGGCATCCGGCCCCGGATACCACCTCATCCGCCAACGACGCCAATACCCTGACGGCGTGGGCGTACCCAGGTGAACTCAAACGCAAAGCCGACGGCACCTGGTTCCTGCTCACACCCGATGGCGGATACACGGAGTTCTCGTCAGACGGCTATCCGACAGTGGTCCGTGACCGCTACAGGGAAAACAAGAATTCCGGCTCCGAGCTGCGGCTCCTGTGGCACGCCGATGGCACATTGGCGCAGCTGGTTCAGGTTAACGGCAAGGCTACGACCGAGATCAACCCGCGCACGATGATCTTCGGCTATGGGGCCGAGGACACCGTGCTTGGCGACGGGCAGTCGCCGCCCGGTCTCGCGACGTCCGCGGAGGACTCGACAGGCCGGACCTATCTCTACACCTACGACGCGTTCGGCCGATTGGTGAAGGCGGGCATCAAGGGCGTTGAACTCGATATCAACGAGTTCGGTGCCGCCAAAACTACCGGTGCCGTTGTCGAGACCTACAACCCCAAGATGGCCGTGGTCGGTTCGGCCGCGCCCGATACGCTCGAGCGGGCGGACCAGTTGAAATCGGTCCAGGACGCCAAGGAGACCGTGCTCCTCGACGCCGAATGGGTGGACGGGCGGGTGACACGACTGACCCGTGGCGAAAACGATGAGACCAGTCGTGCCATCGTGACCACCGTCAAAGACGACTTGCCGTCCGGGTGGACGATCACCGAGGGTATCGATCCACCAGATGCGCGAACAGTCACGAAGATCAGTCTCGCCGAAGAGGGCGAAGGATGGATGAGCACCGTCGAGGTAGGCCTCGCCGAGGACGCCACTACATCGACCGCTATCCTCGACCGCGACGGCCGCGTTCGCGAAGTCGTCGAACCTGACGACGTCACGACGACCACCGAATACTGGCCGGGCGCCCGGCGGTATACCTTCCTGCCGAAGACGGTCACCACAACCCCTGGGTACTTTGGTGAATCCTCGAGCGCGACCGAACTCGTCACGAGGTACGAGTACGTCAACGGCGAGGTCAGCCGCATTGAGAGGCCGGGGCCGCTGGCGCCGATCGTGACCAGAATTACCCGAAACTCGGCGAGCCGAGAAATCGTGACTGAAGCGCCGGACGGCAGCCACACCACGAGCGTGCTCGACAAATTGGGCCGGGTGGAGCAACAGATCTCTTCGACCGGTGCGACCAGCCGGGTCACATATGACGACGTAGAACCCGGCAGCGGCGAACTCGAGTTGTCGGTGGCGACCTCCGGAGTTGGCACGACGACGACGAAGATCGGCCGCAACGCCCTCGGTCAGGCCGAGTCAAGCTGGACCTACCAGGTTTCAGTGGCTGGCGTTCAGCCGCCGGATCGTTTCACGATAACCACGAGCAACGTGCTCGGGTGGACGTTGAAGACCGAGAGCGGTGACACTGTCACGCGAACCACTTATGACGAAGCCGGCAGGATTGAGTCGATCGTTTCTGGTGGGGAAGCAGAAATCACTAGAACCACCACAATTCCGGGCTACACGTCGGCCGGAATGATCTCAAGCATCACCCGCAGCCAGGGGACAGTCACCGAGCGCAACTCGATGACCTATGATGACGCTGGCCGGCTGTGGACCAGCTCCAAGTCGGACGTCACCACCACCTACACCTACGACAGCGCAGGGCGCACCGAGACGCGGACCGAGAGATGGATCGAGGACGACACGGGCCAGACCTTCGAGCTGACCACCGAATACGGATACGAAGAAGAAACCGGTCGCCTGCTGACCACCACCACCCCGGGCAAGAAGGTCTGGACCAACCATTTCGACATGCTCGGCCGCCACGTAGGACGAACGGACCCGGCCGGCGTGCGTGAGACCCTCGTGCTCGGGGCCGACGGCCGGCTCGTCGAGCGGCGGATGGTCACGGGGGGCGGCGGCGATCCGGAACCGGAGCCCGAGCTGCTGTGGGCCTGGGAAGAGTTCGGATATGACGCATTTGGCCGCCAGGACTCCCACACCGTGCACCGCTTCCCGTTAACGCCGGAGCCCGATCTGTCCCAGTTGCGCTCTCTCACGACCACCACCGGGTACTTCGACGAGCCGGGACCGAAGCTCGGTCTCGTCGAGTGGATCGAGGACCCACTGTTTCGGCGGACATACTTCGACTACGACGATGCCGGACGCGAGGTCGAGCGCGAGCTGCCCGATGGCACGAAGGTCGAGACCACGTACTACCCCGACGGCAAGGTCCACACTCGCACGGTGCGCTTCGACGGCGACGAGCCGTGGTCGCTGACCACCACGACCATCTACGATGACCAGGGCCGCGTCCATCAGGTCATCGACCCCGGCGGCCGCACCACCACGACCCTCTACGACGATCTCGGGCGCAAAGAGAGCGTGCTGGCGCCGGACTCGGTTCCGGTCGACGGCGGCGAGGAGGTCGCCGATCGACTGACGAGTTGGAGTTACGGCGACCTGGGCCGTGTGGTCACCGAAACCAGGCCCGACGGCGCGCAGATTACCCGCACGTACGACGAGAACGGCAACCTGGCGGAGTACACAGACAACGACGGTAACACCACCACCTACCGTTATTATAAAAACAGCCGCTTGAAAGCCATCGAGTACCCGGACGGTACGCAGCGCAGCTTCGCCTATTATGACGACGGCGAAATGCAAGAGATCACACGCGCCGATGGCAGTGAGGTCACCTTTGTTGTCGACATTGACACGGGCCGCCTGAAGACTGTCGACGCCAGCAGCCACCAGCCCGGTGGTACGGTGGGCTTCGATTACGATCCCGTGGGCCACTTGATACTGGCCGACGACCGGGATGTTGTCCTGGGCTTCACCTGGGACAGCGTCGGCAACCAGCTCTCCGAGAGTCTCGCTCTGCCGCTCCTCGGCTTCAACGAGCGAACCGTGAGTCGGATCTTCGACGACGCCAACCGACCGGTATCCCTCGGCATGCCCGACGGGTTGCCAACTCTGGTTCGCGGGTACGACGACGGCGACCGGCTGGCGTCATTGACTGTGAACAGCCAGGGGTTCTGGGATGCGAACTACGATGGCGGCCGTCTGAAACTGATCGAACGCGGCAATGGCCTGGCGACCACGTTCTCTTACGACGGCGAAGGTCGCCCGATCGAGGTGGTGACCGGCGTACCAGGGACAGAAGGCGCAGTCGCCGCTCCGCTCCACCGTCTCGCCTTCGGTTGGACCGACGCGAGCCTACGCCGCACCAAAGAGCGGGAGGACACCCGCCAACTCGTCGAGCGGTTCCACTACGACGGGGTGGGCCACCTCGAGAGCGATCTGGAGCAGAATCTCCCGGCTGTGGCCGGCGTCGACGAAGACCTGGCGGCGTCGCTGCCGGGGCTCGAGCCGCAGCGGGTAGAGGAGTGGTGGACGGTCAACCGGGTCGACGAGCTGACCACCCGCCGCCGGGTCGACGAGGGAGCCCAGGCGGACTACCAGCCGCAGCACGACACCGACGGCCTCCACCAGGTCGTGCAGTCGGCCAACTTCGGTTACGATTGGGATGACAACGGCAACCTCAAGGCGCGGCACCTGATGGAGGGAGGCACCACGGTCGCCACCGACACATTCAGCCACGACTGGCGCGACCGGCTGGTCGGCGTCGAGCACGGGTCGACGACCACGACGCTGGTGGTGGACCCCCTCGGCCGGCTTGTGGCCAAGGTGGCCGACACACCCGATGGCGATGTGAGGCGTATCTACCTCCACGACGGTGACCAGGTTGTGGCCGAGTACGTGCAGGAAGCCGGCGGGACCGACTGGCAGCTGGAACGCCGCCATTTCTGGGGCCGCTGGATCGACGACCTGGCGGTGGAACAAACCGATACGGATGGCGACGGCGCCCTTGATCTCACTCTGTGGCCGATCACCGACCTTCTGGGGAGTGTGCAACTGCTGACGGACGGCGACGGCCGCATCGTCGAACGGATCGAGTACGCCACCGACGGCACGCCGCGATTGTTCGCCGAGGACACCACGCCGCCGACCGCCACTCGGGTGGCGTGGACCGGCGACGGCCTCCGGCCGACCGGGGACGCCGTCGAGGCGGGTGTGTTCGAGGTCGGATTTGACGAGTGGTGGGACGAGGGGAGTGTCGAAACGGCGACCGCGACGTTGACTCCGGATGGGGGAGAGTTAGTCGAGTTATCGGTTACCCTCTATCCCGACGGGCGGGTTGTGACCCTCGCCGGCGCGACGGTCGAGGCGGGAACGAGCTATGCCCTCCATCTCGACGGTCTGAGTGACCGCAGCGGCAACGAGATGTGGCCGCTGGATCTGACATTCACGGTGGATGATGCGGCGGTCTACGAGACGTTGATCGATGCCTCGCCGCCGGCGGTGCTCGCCGTGATTGATGCTGCCGATGGTCTGTATGTGCTCATGGATGAGCCGGTGGTGGCGGCGGATGGTGTTGAGTTGGCGGATGCGATCTCGGTGGTGCGCGGTACCTCGACCGTGGATGGATCAACTGAGCGTCTCGGCGGGCAGTTGTTCAAATGGACGCCTGTCGAGGGTGCGCCGTGGTTCCCGCAGCAGCGGTATGAGATCACCCAGTTGCGGTTTGTGGACCTGGCTCCGTCAGCGAGCACGGTGGTCGGCCTCCCTGGTTCGTTTACCCACATTGCGACCTTGGATGATCAGACTCTCGTTGCCTATTCAAAGCCTGATCAGAGTGATCGGGTGGCACAGAGCAGGTATGGGCTGACGAGTTTGTTCCAGGGCCGGGCTTGGCACGAGGAGTTGGGGCTTTATTACTTTCGGGCTCGGTGGTATGGGGTGCATCAGTTGGGGTTCTTGGAGAGGGATCCGGTGATGCATACGTCACAAAATCCGTTCAAGTGGATCTCGTTCTGTCCTTCGAATTTCGTTGATCCAGAAGGGCTCTACGCCATCGATTTCCATTATTACGCTGTCTACTACCTAGCTCGTGAAGCTGATCTTCCCCCAGCTGAAGCGAGGGAGATCTCGTGGGCTTCACAGTTTGTCGACGATTCCGTAGGCACCCGACCGTATCCAGGTGGAGGTCCGTTGCCGCTGTTTTGGGGCTCACTCGAGACCCTTCCAGGTCGCCTCAGTTCGTTCCACTTCGTATCTCCTGAATGGCACCCCGTGAAAAGGGCAAATCCCATTGCGGAACTGAACCTCATCAGGGCGGAGCAAACCGGGAATCTAATTGGTTTGGGAATTGCTTTGCACTCATGGGCGGACACCTGGGCACATGAAGGGTTCACAGGATTACTGAATCCAAGAGGCGGAATCGGTCACTTCTTTGACCTACGTTACGGAATCCATGGCTCCATAGCGGTGTCTATTTCCCGCGGAGGAATATACAACCGGGCACCAGATCAGCCCTATAGAGCTATCAAAAAAGCCTCTGAGGCTGCTATGACTACCTACAATGTCCTTGAGAGCGTGGCCTTCGCACGCGGGCACGTGCCGAGTTGGTGGTCGCATATTGAGAAAGATGTGCTTAGGACTTTCGCTGTGCAAGGCGATGGAGAGGCAAGGTCATTGGCGTGGGAAAATCTAATCCGACTTCATTTCCCCGGTGAATCGTTCGAGTATCTCAAAGAGCGTGTGCCGGCAAACTGGATTCGGACGTTCAACAAACATGCAAAGATTCAGCATCGTTTCATCCAAGGGTTGAGGGCCGGGGAGGAAGATTTGAACAGTTTCGGCTCTGCTATAGAGGTCGTTGGCCAATCAGTACCAGCTACAAATTATGACCTTTCTAAGGTTTCGAGAAGGTGAGTCCCTCTAAAGAGTGGTTTAGGATGATCGTGACATATGGTTGTAATGATGTGGCTGCTGTCGAACCCAATCGACGTTTGGATGGATTCTTAGGAATACTATCTGAATTTGATTGGAGATCCCAAAGGATTTCCGGGTTGTTAATTGTTATCGCTTTTTTAATTGGCTGTTCTCCAAATATCGAAAAAGAACACGTTTTTCAGATTGCTGAAGACGAAAGAACTGATGGGATTGATGAGAAGATCATATTGACCGTTTTGGAACGCGGTCAATATGTGTTGGCTGTTGATGGAAAGATTTGGCGTTCAGATTTTGTCGATGCCAAATATTCACTACAGCGAAACGGGGATAAAGTCGCACTTCCGTTTTTGACTGTTAATAATCCCGTGAAATTGTGGGATAGTTTTGTAATGGTTAATGATACCTGGTATTGCATAGACATTTCAGGCTCGCCATATCGAGACGAAGAGAGGAAGGTGCATGTCATTCAATTCAACGACGGTGAGATTTTGAGACGGATTGACGCGCCTTGGAATGAAATGGAATGTCGCATCAGATCGGTTTCAATCCTGATCGATGGAACTGGGATAATCATAGACAACAGTTTTGAGGGAAAATTTGTTCTTGATTTTGCAGAGGGCAATGACCTAGTTGTCCTAGACGAATCGGAATTTATCAGAAAACAGGCTCGCGCCAAAGCCCTGACTGATGATGGTATTTTTTTGAACATGGGTGTTTTTGGTACTTTCGGTAAGTGGTGTCAATAAAGTGCCAATAAAGTGCCACATCTGTGCCAAATAGGTGCCAGGCCCAACGATTTTAACGATTTGATAGGATGGCAGTGGGAGCCATTGCATGCCGAGGCGGCCGAGGGTATTTGTCGCATCGGTGCCAGGCTTTCATCGGTGCCAGGCTTTAGGAAGTTGGGAAGTTGTGGTAGGTTCCGTATGACGGAACCTCAGATATGCCACGAAGACCACGGATAGTCGTTGAGGGTGGTTTGTACCACGTGTACAACCGGGTCTCGAGCGGCGAGTCGGTGTTCGCAAATCCCGCTGAAGCGATCGACTTCATCGACATCATCAAGGAAATCAAAAAGCGCGATGGTTGGACGGTTTTTGCGTGGGTTTTGATGTCGAACCATTACCACTTGGTGATTCGCACATCGACGGTTCCCCTGTGGCGCGGGATGCACAGCATTCAGAACCTGTTCAGTCGACGATTCAATCGGCAGTATGGGCGTACCGGAAGTCTGTGGCAGAGTCGTTACAAGGCCAGGTATGTGGAAGGTCAAAGTTATCTGGATCGATTGATTCTCTACGTGCACCTCAACCCGGTGACTGCCGGCTTGGTAGAAGAACCGACCGATTACGTGTTCGGAGGGCACCGGGAAGTCAAGAAGCTGGTGAGCTCGTCATTGATTGATATCGACGAAATGATGCTGTGCTTCGGTCCAAAGGAACGAGAGGCCAGGCGCGCGTACCTCAGCGCGATTCGTGCTGGACTGAAATCTGGTGGAGATGAGCCTCCCGTGCGATGGCATTTGTTCACAACCAAGGTGGATACCCCGATCGAAGTGGACGAAAACAAAGTTCACGTTGATTTCCTCGGGCGAAGCACCGACCTGGAACGTCCGACCCTGAACGCGGAAGAGTTCGTTGACCTGCTCTGCAAGCACGCCGAACTGGACAAGGAGCGCCTCGCAAGTCGAGCACGAGATCGAGAGACCGCATCGATGCGGCGGCTGGTTGTGACACTTGGAGTCGAGCGCTGGCGGCAGAAGGGAACAGCCCTCGCAGAGGTGCTTCAAAAGAACGCGGATGTGGTGAGTTGGTGGGTAGGCGAGGGTGTCAGGCGTCGCCTGGACGATAAGGTGTTTGCCAAGGAACTCGATAGACTGGACAAGAAACTTTCGGAGGCTGTGACTCACGGTCGAACAAGAAGGTAGTCAACATTGGCCGATCAACTTCCCAACTTCCTAAAGCCTGGCACCGATTTCGTGTGAACGGTGGACCTCGGAACTACCGTGGGCGCTATCAAGCCGCCGCGGACTCGGAAGGCATTTCACGCTTGCCGGACGATTGGGATGTTCACCACGGCGTTCCTCAACAACTTAGGGGTGATGTCAGAGTTCACGACATTGACATCGACAGCCCGATACGCACCCGCGGTTTACAGGGGTATCGCCAACCGGGTCCGGAAACAAATGTCCACAGCATAGTGGACCAAGAATGGCGGCGTTTCTTCCGTAGATTCCCAAATGCGACACGCGAGGAGATCCTCAACTTCCAGGGCTACATGGATTGGCGGTTCGGTCATACTTATTGGGAGAACATTCAACGGGTACGAAAAGGGGGAAGACCTTGAGTGTTGATCGATTGTTCACGCTGGAAGGTCCGCTCTGTGCAATTGAAGCTGGCGATTCGCGGAAGACAGTAGCCTGTCCTAAATGCAGGCGTGGGCACCGGACACAGGTTTCGGACTTGAACGTTTCCCTCGTTTGTCGACCTCGCAGCGTGTGGCTCTCGGATGGTAATGCGATCCTGGTAACGGACGAGGTCGCAAGACGATTGGATTCCATAGGTGCTGAAGGAGTCAGATTTCGAGCTGTGAAGTCGATTTGGAAGTCAGGCGTGGCTAAGGACGATAGCGCCAACGTAGAAATTCGTCAGGTGACCGCTGCAGTCTCCTTGACTGTATCCAGTCATAGCGTCGAATTCGACGGGTGTTCTTGTGGGTCAGTTCGGTCTTTGTCTTTCGAACCTTTGGTCGTCGAAAGCCCGAAACAAATGGCGAGAATCTGGCACCTGGCTGAGAACCCTGAGGTGCTGGTATTTGATTCATCAGTGCGCAGTATGTTCGAGATAGCAGATAACGATCTTCAATTTGCTGAGGTCTTGCGGGCTGAAGAGTACACACCCCCTGCCCAACCGGCGACGAGCATCGATTGGAGCGATATCTAACGGGCATCGGCATCATCGGTGCCACCCATTAGCATCGGTGCCAGGCTTTAGCCACTTACATCCTGGGATCTCCGAAAAAACGAGGCACAATCATGCGGCGATGGCCGTAAGTTGTTCTGTTGATGCGGCTAAGGCGGCTTGGAGGGCGATGACCAATTGACGGCCTCTCGAAGTTAATTGGTACCGTCGAGACTTTGGGAGACGGCGTATGACGCCGTGGTCGCGGAGTAGACGTAGGGAGCGAGTCGTCATGCCGGAGCACTGTTTCACGGTTTTCCCGCTGTACCGATCGTCGTCTGCAAGGAGCACTCTGAGGTCTTTGTTGCAGAATCCGGTGATGGTGAAGCGTGGATCGGAGATGGCTTTGAGTAGAGCGAGGTCCTTGCCGATCGGTTCGAGAGCCCGGACGCTTCGCCCACGTTTGCGTTTGCGTGTTGTGACCGTGGAGAGTACCGAATGGAGCGGCAGCGATGATCGAGTTGTCGCGACATGGTCAGCGAATCGGTTGTTGATTCGCTGGCAAGCTCGGGCCCGCAGGGTCGTGTCTGCCACACCCTTACGAAGCTTGAGAAGCTCTTTCGGGGCGTTTTTTCTCGCTCCCTGCTTGCGACGATAGTCTCGGAAAGCCGAGGGCTGGTTGACGGTGGACTCGATGCGAAGCACGTTGCACTGGTTGTACATCTTGACGCTGTTACTTCCAAGCCAGTGACGAATCCGGTAGCCCTCGTCGAGCCCTATGATGTTGGTCTTGAGCGAACTGCCAAAGTCACCCCGGGGTTGGCCGTTGCTCTTAACCGGGTGACCGAAATAGCCAAGCAAGCGACCGGGGTGCCCGCCGATGAAAGCATGTCGGACCATGGCATTCATGGTTCTCTCGAGAGCGCGACGGTCATTGAAAAGAAAGTCGCTGGCCCACTCGCTCTGCCACAGGTTCCAGGTGTAGCTGAGGTCTGTGCCGAGGGTGGAGGTGACGGTCGGGAATGCCACCGGGACGAAACTGTCGAGCAAAGAACACCAGTCTGTGTCGAGCTGTTGGTCGAGAAGCGGTTGCATGGCATCAAAATCGTCGACTTGGAGAATCTTGTTGCCGAGCCGCTCGTGGCCTATGCCGGCCTTCTCGAGTTGACGCGCTAGCCACTCACGCCCGTTCATGGCGATCTGGATCCGGTATGGAAACCATGTCTGAATGCGAATGCTCATGAAACCGTAATCGGCGTGATCAAGGTAAATGTAGAGATGCTTGCAGCGGGTGTGGACGTATCGGAGTCTCGGCGCCCCGTCGCCAGGAATCAAACGATAGCTTCCCCCGGCCTCCACGCAAGACCAGACTCCCACCGGCCCGACCGCGATCCCTTTCTCCTGCTGCCGCCGCCGAGCAATCTCCTCCTTGCGACTACGCGACGAAGGTAGGTAGATGATCCCCTCGCCACATTCCTCCAACGACCACTCTTCGACGGCGGAAACCAGTCGCTCTAAAGGTGCCAGGTTCACACATTCGGTAATTCTTGGTAATATGAAGTCAGAGGTTCAGAATGCCGAGAGCGCCGAGGGTCTTTATTGAGGGTGGGATCTACCACGTATACAATCGAGTCACGCGTGGCGAGCGGGTGTTTGGCGAGGATGGTGAGGCGCAACGCCTCGTCGATGTGATGCGCGAGATCAAGCAACGGGATGAGTTCGTCGTGCTGGCGTGGTGCGTCATGTCGAACCACTACCACCTGGCCATTCGCTGCACTTCGGCCCCCCTTTGGCGTTCCCTGGCCAGTGTGCAGCTCAAAGTGACACGAGCCTACAACTCCCACTACCGAGTCCATGGCCCATTCTGGCAAGGAAGGTACAAGGCGAAGCTCGTCGAGAATTCTGAATATCTTCGTCAGCTGATTCTGTACATTCACCTGAACCCGGTTGTTGCCGGGATCGTGGAAAAGCCGGAGGAGTTAATAGGTGCCAGGTCCGCAGTTCCGTAGTTATTACGAATCAACGATCGTCACCAATCAACAGCCTATCCAACTTCTCATACCGTTGCTGAAAATGTTCGTCGTCGAGCCTTTGTTTGACTCCTTCACGCTGAATGTAGGTTATCGTGTCCGCGCTTTTGTGGAGTGCCGACGCTAAGTTCTTGGTGCTCTGTTCCCAACGTTCCCGACCCAGGGAAATAATCAGTCGCCGTGCCTCGACCACGCCTTGCTGGCGAGAGCGGCTCGTGAGATCGGCCACATCGATGTTAAGGATGGCGGCGCTTCGCTGGATATACTCCTCCGCTGAAAGTACTTGCCGCTCCAATCCGGTGCTCCTTCCGAGCACATCGATGTAGGGTCCGTTGTCGTCCGGGGCCAGGTCGCGATCCGGCTGAAACCAGATTTCAGGTAGGCCTGTTTCTCGACCCGCTTCCGCCCCGAGATCCCGGCACCCCTGCCGGATCGCCGACAGGTAGGCCTTCCGCGCATCACGCTGTTTCTGTCCAAAGCTCAGCAGGCAGTCGTCGACGTCGATGATGGGGTTCGAGATCCCCTTGACGATTTCTCGGTGGCCGCTGAAGACATGGTCGACCGGGCGAGCGACCAATCCACCTGCTACAGGGTTGAGATGAATGTAGAGAATGACCCGATCGAGGTATCCCTGCTCATTGATCGGTTTCGCGTGGTAACGACTCTGCCAAAGCGCCCCAGTGCGTCTTCGCCCTCGGTTGAATCGCTGGCTGAATCTACCTTGAAGATACTGGAATCCCCGCGAGATCGGGATCGCTCTGCTCCGTATGGCGAGGTGGTAGTGGTTCGACATCAAAACCCACGCAAAAACCGTCCAACCGTCTCGCTGCTTGATGTACCGCAAGAGCTCGATGAACTCGAGCGCTTCCTCGGGATCAGCGAAGACCGGTTCTCCACTCGAAAACCGGTTGTATATGTGGTAGATCCCGCCCTCGACGAAAACCCTGAGGCTCCGCGGCATCGCCCCCTCCAAGCCTCAAAGTATCATAACTACGGAACTGCGGACCTGGCACCTATTCACGTCATCCCTTCCCCCTTCCCCAGGCTCTGCCTGGCGCACACGTGGCACCTATGCACATCTGACACCGATACAGGCTTTGCCTGGCGCACATGTGGCACCTATGTGATATTTACGCGAGGCCTTTCGAGGTTCGTAGTGAGACCCTTCCCCCACCTTCAATAGTGAAAACCAATTCCACGTTGCTACGTCGTCTTCCGCCACCAACTTCCTCGAAGACGTTGACGACAACCTGATACTCCTTCCCTTCCCCAGTCTTCCACCGCACAGTAGCCGTCTTAGGGAAAGGCGCATCAGGAAACGCTTCGGTTTTGCCTGTACCGGGAGCAACGAGTCCCGCTGAGTATGAGTAGCTCCCCCAGCCTACTTCGACATCCTCTATAATTTCCGCCGTCTCGTTTCGTAAGGTCACGCTGTACCTCGAGGGCAAAATGCAGCTAGCTGTCGCAATCGCTGTTAGCATCGAGACACTGGCAATTATGTGTCCAAAACCACCTTTCCCGGCCATGTCGTATTCCCTTCCGCCAAGGTGTACCTAGTAGGTTGGACGATACACTTTCCTAGTCTTGTTTTCGTTTCGTTCATTCAACTCATCAATCCTCACCAGTTCATCATCTTCACGCGAATCGTGATACATTAACTGATCGTCTGGCTTGGGCAGGAATTCCTCAGGGAGATCCCCAAAGGGCACATCAAGATCTCGCGCTTCAGTCCACATCCACAAGAGCACGCGATTTGCAGCGGTTCGGTTGTCTGAATATCCTCCTCCGACGTCCGAGTGGGCTCCTGGAAACTCCTTCTCAACTCTGGTCCCTATATGGGGCCGGTATCCTTTAGACGGTTTGATGCTTGTCAGCTCGAAACCCAATCTTCTCTCCCCAGTTGCAATCGCATGCCTGATGTGTTCAATGTTCTCGGGTAGCCTATTCTCGTAGCCGAGATCAATATCATTCCCCGGCAAACCAATCGAATAGACCGTGTCAAAGAGGCCGAGGAACCTGATTGTAGGTCTGACCGCGAATCCATCATTGTCCCTCACTCTATAAGACGAAATCTTCCACGCGAATTCTCTCGCGGCGGCAGCTCCTCGGCTGAAGCCTATGATGTCAATCTCCCTGTCTCCTCGTTTCCAATTCTCTTTGAATCGGCGGTAGGCGGCATTCACCCTTGCTCTTGTTCCAAGACCTGTCAGACCACCGACCAAAATGTTTCCTCTGATCATTGGGTTTGAACCAACGCCTCTCTGGTAGAGCACGTCACCGAGATAGGCCTGCTGAAGAATCCAAACATTTGTATTGTCAGCCGGATTGTTCCAGGTTCCGTCGAAGGCGTAGAGGGCCAGTCCCTTCGGATCAAAGAAATTGAAGCCGTTGAAGCCGAACCCTTGGTAAATAAAAGTGCCAGGTTCACACATTCGGTAATTCTTGGTAATCTGAAGTCAGAGGTTCAGAATGCCGAGAGCGCCGAGGGTCTTTATTGAGGGTGGGATCTACCACGTATACAATCGAGTCACGCGTGGCGAGCGGGTGTTTGGCGAGGATGGTGAGGCGCAACGCCTCGTCGATGTGATGCGCGAGATCAAGCAACGGGATGAGTTCGTCGTGCTGGCGTGGTGCGTCATGTCGAACCACTACCACCTGGCCATACGCTGCACTTCGGCCCCCCTTTGGCGTTCCCTGGCCAGTGTGCAGCTCAAAGTGACACGAGCCTACAACTCCCACTACCGAGTCCATGGCCCATTCTGGCAAGGAAGGTACAAGGCGAAGCTCGTCGAGAATTCTGAATATCTTCGTCAGCTGATTCTGTACATTCACCTGAACCCGGTTGTTGCCGGGATCGTGGAAAAGCCGGAGGAGTTCGTGTGGAGCGGCCACCGGGAAATCGTCCGAAAGACAAGTAAACCGTTTGTTGATCCGGATCAGCTGCTTCTCGTCTTCGGTGAAGTACGGCGGTCTGCTCGAAAGAACTACCTGCAGTCCATTCGATCAACGAGAAATGCCCCATGGGCCGGCGAAGCACCCGGGAGGCTTCCATGGTGGAAATTCGGTCGGCCACGTGATGAAGAAGCAGACGAAGAATTCGTGATGAACGCCACGCCATTCATCGACGAACTCGGCCGGAGCACTGCTATCGAGAGGCCGAATTTGAACGAGAAGGACTTCATTGATCGAGTTCTTAAGGCGTTGGGCATTGATTATTCAGAATTCACAGGTAGGACAAAACGCCCCGAAGTGGTGCGCGCCCGAGAGATCCTTCTAACGTTGGGCATCGAGCGCTATCGGTTTAGGGTCAAGAGTTTGGCTTCAGTGCTGGGGGTTCGCTACGACACGGCAAGCCTATGGGGGAGGAGGGGGGCAAAGCGGAGAGCAGACGATGACCGGTTTAGACTTCAAATCGAGGAAGTCGACGGGATGCTCGCGGCATCGCCGCCATCCCGTCTTGACGCCCCCGAAAACAGAGAATCACCGAATGTATGAACCTGGCACCTTTATGCCTTTATTACCTTTATTAGAGGAGCCTAGATATGTACGACTTGGCCGTTTTTGAGCCGCGTTGTCGAGCGTTCGGTGTATTGTCCGTTGCTAGTCGCACGCGTGATTCATTAAAGGTGCTTGAAGACGCGATTTGCAGATTCCTGGCGGCTCGCGATCAGGGTGCGATCGTCGAAGACCTAAAGGGCGTTGTGGTGGCCTTGCACCAGGAGTTTGTCGAACGGCGCGAGCAAGCGCTGGTAGGGTCTCGCGAAATTGGCGTGTGGAATCTCGCCTCCTGCGTTCTGAGTGTTGTCACGGTGGATCCGGCGAGCTACGCCGTGCTCCACGTGGGTGATATTGGTGTTTTCATGCGCGAAGAACGGCAGTTCAAGCGAATTGCTCCGTTGCACAATCTCATCAGCGAGCACGAGGTTGGCACACTAGACGAGATTGGGCTTTCGGTGTTGACATCAATGACTCCGGCCATCGCCGAATCGATTGCTGGTGTGACCCCTGGAACGATGGCGCAGTTTGCCGGAAAGACCTCTCAGCAGCTCCTATTGGAGCATGGGGAGATGGTGACCAGGGTTATAGGTGATCGTGGCTGGTCGACTGCCGGGCCGTATGAGGCAACACTCGCATCTTACCCTCCACCCCCATTCGTGGCGGAATTGGATCGCACGGGTGACGACGAGTGGGTACTTCTGCGGCCAAGGAGTAGCTTCTCAGTGATGCCTGGAGATCATGTCCGAGCAGCGCGGGATGAAGTGGAGCGCCATTGGGATCTGGAGCGTTTTGATACCAAGCCAATAGATGGCACTGTGGAGCTGGGGAGCACGGACATTGCGCTTCGCGTGCAGGTGGACTCTGATGGGCGGATGGCTGCGGAAGTTATCGGTCTCGGTGCCAGATGGGATGAGTAGGCCGGTCTCCTAAAACGGCGTAGCACCATCGGTGCCCATCGGTGCCAAGTTTCAAGATCCTAAGATTCTGAGATAGGAAGATTGTGTGGGGGATGGCGGATGCCGCGTCGGCCCAGGCGTTTGATCGAAGGTGGGATCTATCACGTCTACAAGCGGTCTGCGAGCGGAGAGGAGATTTTCTCCGATCCGGAGACGGCGATCAGTTTTCTCAATTTGTTGTGCGAGACCAAGGAGTGCGATGGTTCTTGACAAGAAACCATAATGAAACCATATTGGTTTCAATGGAGGCCTCATGGCGACGATCACTGTCAAGAACATCCCTGACGAGCTCTATTCCCGGCTGAAGGCAGCCGCCGAGAACAATCGGCGCAGCATCAATGGTGAAATCATCAGCCGGATCGAGAGGAGCCTGACCCCGCGGCGTGTGACAACGGAGACCCTCCTTGCGCGAATCCGAAAACTGCACGACGGCTTTGATGGACGAACCCTGACCGTCGAACAGATCCAGGACGCGAGAAACGAGGGCCGCCCGTGATCGTGGTGGATACGAACGTCATCGCGGCATTGATCCTGCCGACGAGCGCGACGACGGACTCGGCGATGAGGTTGCTTTCATTGGACCGCGAGTGGGCTGCCCCGCTATTGTGGCGCAGCGAATTCACCAACATTCTGGCAACGGGCGTGCGGAACCGTTGGTTTGATATCACGCAGGCCCTCGAAGCTCTCGACGCGGCCGAGGATGTGATCGGTGACAACCAGTACGCCGTGCCGGCGGATGAGGTCCTGAAGCTGGCCGCCAGGAGCGGCTGCACCGGTTACGATTGCGAGTTCGCTCTGCTCGCGAAAGATCTCAACGTGAGGCTGGTCACTCTCGACAAGGAGCTTCTCGATGCGTTTGCGGACGTCGCGGTCTCACCCGAGGAACACACAGCGGACAGCTGAGAACGCCGCGACGACCGTGGGCCCGGCCGTGGAACGGAAGATGGTTCAGCGGGTTTCGATCCGCACAAGGTCGGCGAACGCTCCCCCTACCACCTCAACTCAGCCATCGAGCAGTTGATCCCGCTGCCGATACCCATGAGGGCGATCCGGTCGCCTTCCTTCAGGGTGCCTGAGGCGACGAGTTTGGAGAAGGCGATGGGGACCCCTGCGGGGCCGATGTTGCCGTGGTTGGGGTAGAGCTTGAAGATCTTGGCCAGCGGCACGCCCAGGGTGCGGGCGAACTTCTCGGTGTGGGCCTTGCCGACCTGGTGGATGATGAACTGGTCGAGGTCTTCGATCCTCCAGTTGAGGACGTCGCGGGCGCGCTCCCAGGTCTTCAGACCGAGTTCGAGGCCGTGGTGGAAGAGCTTCTTGGTGTTGGTGATCATCTGGTCGACCTGTGCCGTGCAGAGCTTGCAGTGTTCGGTCGCCGCCATGGTCACCCCACCAAGGTAGCGGTGTTCTTTGGCGGCCCCGGTGGCCCGGGAGAGGATCATCGCGACCGCGCCGCAGCCGAGGGTCAGGGTCGCGAAGTTGTCGCGAAACGCTGTCCAGGTGGTGCGCGGTTCCAGCAGCCGCTTGATGGTCTCGAGCATGGCGAAGTGGGTGTTTTCACAGGCGACGATGATGCCGTGGTCGGTCTGCCGTTGCTCGATCATGGTGGCCACGAGATCCATGCCGTTCATGAAACCGAGACAGGCGTTGCCGACGTCGAAGCTCATGCAATTCTCGGCCAGACCGAGTTTCTGGTGGACCACGCCGGCGGTCGTCGCCTCGCCGGGATCCCGACACACCGAGGTGTTGACGATCACTCCCACGTCCGAACGGTCGATACCGGTGGCTTCGATCGCCTTTTCGGCGGCCTGCCGGGCACCTTCGCTCGGCAGCAGGGAAGGGTCGAACATCTGGCGGGACTCGATCCCGGTGAGTTTCTTGAGGATCCCTTGCGGAATTCCCATCCGTTTGAGGGCCGGCGCGAGGCGGCTCTCGATGTCCTCTGACGAGACGCGGTCGGGGGCGTCGATGTGGGCGATGCCACGCATCTGCACGGCGGAATACCTCACGATGTCTTCCTCCTGGTTGTCGGCAAAGGATATTGGCCCGCGGCCCTCATCACTCTGCTGAGTGACGTTATCAATCGGCAGATCCGAGGAAAAGGGACGATGCGGCATGGGTCTGTCCCTTTGACACCGGCAAATGTGGTAGTTGGGTGGTGGCAGATCGCCCCGTTGTTCTCCGAAATATCCTGAATCGGCTATCCTTGTCCCAAGGACTGATCATCAATGACCGGTAAAGAATTCATGAAGAGTATTGTCAACGGCGAGGTCGACCTGTTGGCGATGCTCTTGGCTATGTTGGCCGACACGAACACGGAATACTGTGTCATCGGCGGTCTTGCCGTGAACGCCTATGCCGAACCTGTGGTGAGTTTGGATCTTGACCTGGTCGTCGTCTCGGCTCGCATCGAAGCGCTGGCAGGGGCGGCGCTGGCGGTGGGAATGAAGGTCGAGACCTTCGAACACAGTGTCAATCTGTCGTTGAAAGGTTCAGATCTTCGAGTGCAGTTGCAGACGGATCCGCGGTACCAGGATTTCATCGGTCGCGCCGAGGCGCGGGACGTTCTCGGGTATCGGATGCAAGTCGCCGGCATCGAGGATGTTCTCGCTGGAAAGATCTGGGCATACAGTGACGCGAGTCGACGAGGAAGCAAGCGCCAGAAGGACCTCGCCGACATCATGCGCATGGTGGAAACCCGTCCGGAGTTGCTTGATCTGCTGCCCGATCCGATTCGCGCCCGCATGGAGTAGACGGCTGCCACCCTCCGCTCGCTTGGATGCCGGATCCACACCCGACCCTCGGTCGTCTTCTCACTCCGGCAGCGTCTTCAAGAAACTGTCCGCCTCGTTGATCGAGGCCCGCATGTCGGCGATGAGTTGTTCGATGTCGGTCTCGATGCCCTCCATGTCGGCGGCGAGGCCACCGATGGCGGCGGCATTGAGGTTGTGTTTGAGGAAGAGGACGTTGTCGTTGGTCCCTTTGATAGACTCGAGTGGGCGGAGTCAGGGGGCACGATGTCGGCCTACATGCACACCTGTGAGAAATGCGGCGCCCAGATGCAGGTCCACGACCGCTACGCCGGTCGGACGCTCAAATGCACGACCTGCCGCACCGAGTTCGTGGCGGGGGGTCCCGAGGGCGGCGCTGACGAGGACCCGTACGTGGCGGCGCCCTCCCGGCACGTCCCGGAAAAGAGCGCGAAGCGTTTTCTGCCACTGCTGCTGTTGCTGATCCCGCTGGCCGGTTTTCTGGTCTGGATGGGCGGCGACGACGACACCCCTGCCACCGCCTTCCGCGAGGGTTACGCGGTTGGTGAAGAAGCCTCCGTCGACACCGGTACGACGCGTCCGGTGATGGTGGCCCTCGACCACGAATCGGTGGGCGCGCTGGTGGACATGAGAACCGGCGCGATCCAGGTCGGCGTTTCGTCGTTGATGACCAACCAGGACAAATACCTCGAACTCGAGGCGGGAACCAAGGTCCGCGTGCTCGCCTACGCCAACGAAGACCGCGAGGCCAAGGTGCGGATCCTCGAAGGACCGTCGGCGAACCAGGATGTGTGGCTGCCGCGGCGCTGGCTGCGATAGAGGTTCGCCACCCCACGCCCGGATCGAGTCGTTCCGCTCTCGAAAGCGTCGCCGCGCACTGCGCATCCATGAGTGATGGAGGTATTCTGGAGAGGTCGTGAATCAGCAGATCGAAGACCTCAAACGCAACATCGTGGCTGCCCTCAAGGCGGAACGGTGGGACGACGCGCTGCCGCTTCTCGAAGCCTGGAGCGAAGAGTACCCCGACCACGCCAAGACCTGGTTGAACCGGGGTTATTGCCTTTTTCGGCTGGCGCGGCTCGACGAGGCGGTCGCCGCGTTCGATCGTTGTCTCGAACTCGACCCGGCGTCCTCCTCGGCTGAGGTCTGGAGGCGGCAGGCCCTGGCCGGGCTCGACGCCGCCCACACGGTCACGCACGAACTCGTCGAACACCCGCCGGTCACGGCCGCGGCACAGCCGGCGCTCGAGGACGTGACCCGCCGGGCGCCGGTGGAGTCGCAGGCGCCGAAGAGCTTCGCCACCATGGCGATCCCGGACACCCGCCGCGGGTGGACTGCGGGATCGGTGATCGACGGCCGCTACGAGGTCCACGCGACGGCGCGCGGCGGGATGGCGGTGGTGGCGATCGCCTTCGACCGCGAACTGTGGCGGATGGTTGCGATCAAGACGCCGCTGCCGTCCATGCTCGCCACGGCCGACGGCCGCGCCCGCTTCCAACGCGAGGCGGAGTCGTGGGTCGCGCTCGGCGTCCACCCGAATATCTGCTGCGCGTACTACCTGCAGGAGATCGGCGGGATGCCGCGGCTCTTCATCGAGTACGTGGACGGCGGCGATCTCACCGAATGGCTGAAGCGCGAAGACAAACCGGGGCTCGAAGAGAAGCTCGACATCGCGATCCAGATCGCGAGCGGGCTCGACTACACCAACACCTTTCCCTGGACCGACGACGACGGCGTCGAACACCGCGGTCTGGTCCACCGCGATGTCAAACCGGCCAACGTCCTGTTGACCAGCGACGGCATCGCGAGGGTCACCGACTTCGGTCTGGTGCGGTCCCACAACGTCGTCGAGATCGACGACAGTGAGGACGTTCGCGATCAGCTGGATCCCACGCTGCCGAAAACGGCCCGCCCGCAGGACAGCGTGGCCACGGGGTCGTGGCAGACGGTGACCGCCGCCGGCGGGTTGGTGGGCACCCCACCGTACATGGCCCCCGAGCTGTGGCGGCAGTCTCAGCGGGGCACGGTCGCCACCGATGTCTACGCCTACGGTTGCCTGCTGTACGAGGTCTTCTGCGGACGAAGGCCCTTCGTCATGAAGTCGGACGCCGCGTCGCAGACCCGCGAGGCCCACCTCGGCAGCCTGATGCGGATGCACCTGCGCGACTCCCCTCCGGACCCGCGAACCCTCGATGCCGCCATCGACGACCACCTCGCGGCGCTGATGCAGTCGTGTCTCGCCAAGGACGCCGACGACCGGCCGCAGTCGTTCGCCGAGATTCGGAAGACGCTGGTGGCGGCGTACGAACGGGTGGCCGGCACGATGTACCCGCGGCCGGAGCCCAAACGGACCCAGCTGCTCGCCGATTCGCTGGCAAACCGCGGCGCCTCGTTCGTGACCCTCGGTCTCGCGGACCGGGCCGCGGCGAGCTTCCGCGACGCCCTCGATATCGATCCGACCCACCTCGAGGCCACCTTCAACTCAGGTCTGCTCGAGTGGCGGCGCGAGGGCCTCACCGACGCCGAGTTCGAACGGCGGTTGAGCGAGGCCGAGAGTTCGGGGGCGAACCGGGCCCGCGCCGGGCTGCTGCGAGCCCGACTCCGGTTGTTGCTCGACAACCCGGTAGGGGCCCTGGAGGTTCTCGACGCCCTTCCCGAAGGCGAGGAGGAGAGCCTGGCGGTGCGTCGGGCCCGCGCCTTCGCGGTGCTTGCGGCCGCCCGCGCCTCGGGCGTGGCGGTGGACGCAGATTCCACCGGCGAGCTGCTGCGCAGCGTGGTGGAGGACAGTCCCTCCGACCTCCCGGCGATGGTCGCTTTTGCCGAGTGCTGCGCGCTCGCGGGCGACGGGGCGAAGGCTGACGAGGCTTTGGCGGCCGCGCGGTCGCTCGATCGCGACGTGCCCGAAAACCTGTCCGACGCGGTGGCGGCCCACCTGCCCGGCCACCGTGTCGACCGGGAGATGCATCACGCGGGTCCGGTCCAGAGCCTGCGGGTGGCGGACGACGGCAGGGTGGTGGTGCGGACAGCGGGGGCAGAGGCCTTCGCCTGGGGCCGGAGCGGCGACCGGCCGGAACTCCGGATCGACCTCGGCGGGCCCGCGCGCCAGGGGCGGTCGATGGCGGTGGCGGGCGGCGCCCTCGTGGCGTGTCTGGAAAACGGTCCGCTGACGGTCTTCAGCCTCGACACGGCGCGGCGGTTGCGCAGCTTCCGTCCCCACCCCGGGGTGGCGACCTGCGTCGATTTCTCGGCCGACGGCAGCACGATCGCCAGCGGTGGATCCGACCGGGCGCTCCGCTTGTGGAATGTCCAGAACGGGGAGTGCGAGCGCACCCTGCAAGGGCATCAGGCCTTTCTCAGCGCCCTGGCATGGCACCCGACCGAGCCGATGATCGTCACCGGGAGTGCCGACGGCACGGCCAGACTGTGGAATCTCGTCGAGGGACGCTCGGTCCACGTGCTCGAGGGACACCGGGGGCCTGTCCGGAGCGTGGCCGTTGCCGCCGGTGGGCGGGTGGTCTTGACGGCTGGCCAGGACGGTCTCATCGGTGTGTGGGACACGGCGACCGGCGGGAACATCCGTTTCCTGCGGGGCCACAAAGGGGCGGCAACCGCTGTGCTCGCAGTGGCTGAGTCGATCGCCGCCGGCGGTGAAGACGGCACCGTCCGCTTGTGGTCGCTGGACAGGGGAGAGTCCCAGCGGGTCGTTCGTCTGGCGAATCCGATCCACGATCTGGCGGCTACGGCCGACGGTTCGGCCCTGATCGCGGCCTTCGGCTCGCACGTCAACACGGTGCCGCTGGCAGGGCCGTCAGCCTCGCCCCTGCCGCTGGTTCTCGCCGAATCCGCCGCCTCCGGCGAACTCGCCCAACGCGAGCTCCAGTTCCAGGAACTCCTGGGGAGGGCCCGCGGGTTCCTGCAATCGGGAGCGGCGGCAGAGGCGGTGGGTCCGTTGCGCGAGGCGCGGGCGGTCCCGGGCTACGAGCTCCACCAGGAGGCCCTCGAGCTGTGGAACCGGGTCCTGGCCCACTTCCCGAAATCCGAGTCCCGCGCCGTGGTCGAGCTGCGCCGGATCGGCGGCGGGCGCGGTCCCCTGACGGCGTGCGGCGTGGTGCCCGGACGGGCCGAAGTTCCTGGTCGGCGGCGGCGACGGCTCGTTGACCTGTCTCGACGCTCGCAGCGGCGACGAGGTCTTCACCGTCGCAGCCGGCGATCAGGGGTTGACGGCCGTCGCCGTGAGCGGCGACGGCGAACTGACGGCTACCGCGGCGCGTGACGGGTCGATCGGGGTGTGGAGCACCGCCGACGGCGAGCGGCGCTACAGCTTCAGCAGTGACGGGGGGGCGGTGCGGTCGGTCGTTTTTGCCCCGGGAGACCACTCGGTGATCGCCGCCGGAGACGACAAGACCGTCCGCATCTGGCGGCTGGACGAGACCGCTCGGGCCGAGACCCTGGGCGGGTGCGACGACGCCGTGTCGAGTCTCGCGGTGAGCGCGGACGGACGGTATCTGGTGGGCGGCGGGTGGGACAGCCTGGTCACGGTGTGGAGCCTGAGCCGCCGTGTCGAGCTGCGCCGCCTCGCGGGTCACGAGGGCGTGGTTCACGCGGTCGCCGTCAGCCCCGACTGCCGGCTGGTGGCGTCGGCCGGAGACGACGGCTCGGTGAGACTCTGGGACCTCGAGAGCGGACGCATGTGGCGCACCCTGACCGGTCACGAGGATGCGGTGCTGGCGGTCGCCTTCACACCCGATGCGCGGTACCTCCTGTCGGCGGGGAAGGACGCCACCGTTCGCCTGTGGGATGTCCGCACCGGAGGCGCGGTCCGGGTGGTCAAGGGCCACTCGGGAGCGGTCGCCGATCTGGTGGTCGATCGCGACGGCGGCACGGCGGCCTCGGTCGGGGCGGATGGCAGCGCGCGGCTGTGGTTTCTCGATTGGGAGCCGGAACTCGTCGACAGCGGCAGGTGGGACGACCGGGTTCGCCCCTTCCTGCAGGTCTTCTTGAGGCTTCGCGAGAGCGATTCCGCCGAAGGAGGGCGTCCGACGTGGTCGGATCACCAGCTCGCGACGCTGCACGAGGATCTGGGGCGGCGCGGGTTCGGCTGGCTGGCTCCGGAACGGGTCGAACAGGAGCTCGAGCGGCTGGTCACGGTTCGCGACGAGAGCCGGACCGAGGAGCAGGAGAAGACCCGCGAACAGGCCAGACGCAGGGCCCGCCAGATCAAGGTGGCGCCGGTCAAGGAGATCGCCGCCGGGCTTTCCAGGAACCTCGGTCTCAAGGTGGCGGCGGTCGCGGCGGCGGTGATCCTGGTTCTGGTGGGTCTGTGGAGCCTGACCTCGCCCGGTGGTGATGTGAAGTTCAGCCGCCTCTATCGCGAGATCGGCGTGACCGTGCAGGGGCGCGCACTGCGCGTCAACCAGGGCACGGTCATCGCCTATCAGCCCGGTCCCTCGGCGGGGACGGGTGACTGCGGCGAGGAGGTGTTTTCGAATCTCGTCGAGATTGCCCTCAACGCCGAGAGCCTGCGCAACCCACCGCCAGATCCCGGCGTGGGCGCCGACGTGGGTTTCCGAAACCGCTACGCCAACGCGGTCAACTGCGTCTCCAGACTGGGAGAGGCGAGGCTGATTCCGCAGGTGCTGCAACGAGCAGCCAAGGGGCTCCACCCGAAGCGGATGGAGGACCTGCTGGGAGTGCTGATCGGCATCGGCGCCGCGGAGGACCCCCAGATCGAACGCGCCCTTTTCGACCAGTCGGAGACGGTGCGGCACCTGGCGGCGAAGACCTTGATCTACGGCGACAAGGACCGCGGCGCGAAGATCCTATTGGCCGCCCTGGAGGGCGAGGAGTGGCGGGGAGTGGAGGCGGCATCCTCGGTCCTGACCGAGTTGATCTGCCTCGGCAAGATCTCAGAGGACGACGCCTTCGAGAGGGTGCGCCGTTTGTGTCAGAACATCGACCCGTTGGTCCGCCGCAACGCGGTCGCGACGCTGATCCTGTTCGAGGACGAGAAACCGCTGCGCGAGGTGCTCGACGGCGCCCTCGACGACTCGGATACCGACGTCGTGGAGGCGGCTCGCGAGGTCCGAGACACCCTGGAGAGAGCCGGTTAGGCCCAATACCGTCCAATGAACGCCGGCATGTGCAGGCGGGACGCCCGCACCACAAGGAGTCGAGGCCAGCTTTGCGGTGCAGCCGTCTCGGCTGCACATCGAAATCCACGGTCTTGCGGTCAGTCGGCGCTCAGAAGCGACTGCTCGACGTCGTCCCAGTCGAGGAGCAGGACCTCTGCGGGGGGCAGGACGAGAGACCTCGTGAACTCTTCATCCAACTCCGTCAGGTAGGACTCG
Source organism: Candidatus Sulfomarinibacteraceae bacterium (assembly GCA_963715955.1). GTDB lineage: Bacteria > Acidobacteriota > Thermoanaerobaculia > Thermoanaerobaculales > Sulfomarinibacteraceae > Sulfomarinibacter. The sequence continues at coordinate 740,818 of CAVQSQ010000021.1, read as the reverse complement.
AGCGCACGACGGAAGATCTGCGCCCGCGACTGATCGAAGGTTTTGGCCGCGCGGTCGACGCCCGCGACCAGAGAGTCGGGCAGTGTCGCGCTGATCGTCTTCATGGGGTGCCCTCCAAGCCCCTGAGTGATAGCAGTTTCACCGAAAAGTCTGATGTGACGCGGGTCACTCGCCGCACCCGAGAGGCTGAGAGGCGGCGGTGATAGAGTCTGGCGGCCCTACCGCACCGGGCGGCGCGATACCAAGGCAGTGAGGAGGAAACCATGAATCCCGGATACATCACCGCAGTGCTGGTTTCGACAGTTCTGTGTGTGGCCGAAGGATCGTTCGCGGCCTTCGGACGCGTGGTCGAGGGGATCGAGGTGGTGCGCGCGATCAACGCCATGCCCGCCGCCGGGCAGAGCCTCGAACCACCGGTGCCGATCGAGCAGGTCGCGCGGTTGCACTGAGCCCGGATCCGGCCCGTTTCGGCGTGAGCCGGTCGGGTTGACTCTCTCTCGTTTTCAGATCTCGTATCGAGATGGTACACATCCCATTTGCTATAATTCCGCCCTCGTTTGATATCGAAAGATACCGTGGCAGGAGAATCCCGCCCGAGCTTGCAGAGGGAGAACGAATATGGGGATGAAGTCGCTTTCGTCACGTTTTTCGGTGTTCTGCACAGGTGGGAAGACGGGTTTGCGATCGGCCGTGCCGGCGGGGTTGGTCGGGGTCATTCTCCTCGCGGCCCTCGTCGGAACGGCACACTCCTGTGGCGGCTCAGTTCCTGCCGCCGGGAATCATGAACCCTTTCGCAGACATTGACCCAGGAGAAGATCTGTTCGCCTCCCACGTGATCGAGCCCGACGGCACCATGCACGTCGTGTGGGCGACTCAGAACCCCTACAACCCCGCATCGGGAACCGACCCGGATATCTACTACTCGCGCAACGAGGGCGCAGGCTGGACCGCTCCCGAAATCGTCAATCCGTGGGCTCTCACCGACAGTGCCGTCGACGAGTGGTCGCGGCTGGCGGTGGATTCGACCGGTGCGGTGCACTGCGTGTGGCAGAGCCAACATGATTTCGCGGGCGCCGGAACCGATTGGGATATTTTTTATCGCCGTCTCGATCCGGTATTGGGGTGGGGAATTGTCGAAGCGGTCAACTCCGATGCTCTGACCGATAACACGGACGTCAATTTCTCGGATACGGTGCCGAATCTCGTCGTCGACGGCGATGACGTGGTGCATATCCTGTACCAGGCGGAGGTCGGGTCGAATGGCCGGCAACTCCATTGGCGATCCCTGAACGGTTCGGTCTGGTCGAACGATCTGATTTTTGAATACGATTCCGTTGGACCGGCGGCTCTGACCGTGACAGCGGACGGCAGCGTCGTCGCTGCCTGGGAGAAGATCAAGACTCCCAGTCAGAACCACGTCATCGCGACCTCCACCTTCACGGGTGGGGGTTGGACGACGAAGATCGAGCTGACGGCCGACACCGCCAACCACATCCAACCGACGGTCGTCACCTTCGGGAAGGGCTCGAGCCTCGAGAAGCACTATGTCTGGGCGACCAACGACGACGCCGGCGGTCTCGGCACGGACTACGATCTGAAGCACTACGTCGATCTCGACGAATACCCGTGGAGCTACGGTCCGTTCACGGTCAACAGCACCGCCGCGACGGACGGCGCAGCGGACGACTTGAAGCCCTCGCTGTGCGTGGAACCGGGGGGGGTGATCCACATCGTCTGGCAGAGCACGGTGGACGTTTTCACGGGCACCGATGTCGACGTCTATCACTCCGAAAATGGTTCGCGAGGGTCGGAGTGGAGCGGCATCGGTCTCCTCGGTCTCAACGCACCCTTTGACAGCGCGGGTGAGGATGATGCGGACCCGGAAATCAGGTGCCTGTCGAACCACGTCCTCAGCGGCATGTGGAATTCTAAGGACGACCTCGGCGGGACGGTGGGCAACGATCGTGACATCTTTCACGCCCTCGGCGTGGGTCGCCTCTATCACCGCCCCCGGCCTGCCGCCCCGTGGGCGATCTTCGACTCCGACGCCGACGCTCGGGTCGACATCGCCCAGCGCGGAGGGGTCGTCCACATCGTGTGGGAGAGCGCCAATTCGGGAGGGTTTCTGTCGACCGGGTCTGATTTTGACATCTACCACGTGGCATATTCCGGCGGCGTCTTCCAACCCCAGCAGGTGGTCAACACCAACGGCGGTATCGATGGCGGGGACGATCACGATCCCGCCATCGCGATCGACCGCTCGGGCCACCTCCACGTGGCGTGGTCGAGCGAGTCCGATATCGGTGGCACCGTCGGCACCGATGCCGACATTTTCTACACCATGTACGACGGCAGTACCTGGTCGGCTCCCCAGCTGGTCAATGCGTCGGGGACGTCGGACTCGATCGACGACCTCGAACCGAAGATCGCCGTGGACGCGGCAGGCGTTGTTCACGTGGCCTGGTACGAGCGGCTGTCGTCGATCAGCGGGCAGTTGGCTTACTCCCAGCGGGTGGCCGGCGTTTGGAGCGCGAGGGAAATTCCGACCGTCCCCAACGCCACCGACTGGAACCCGGGCAGCTTCGATCTGGCCGTCGAACCTGGTGGCGTCGCCCACCTGGTGTGGAACTCGTGGGCGGATCACGACGGGGCGGGGTCGGACACGGATATCTTCTGGTCGCGCCGGGTTGCCGGTATGTGGGCGACCGCCGAACTGGTCAACGATTACGGAACCGCCGACTCGTCGCCCGACGACGCGCCGCAGCTGGCGGTGGCGCCCGACCTCGAGGTGTATGCGGTGTGGGCGGGCAGCTATGACGGCGGCGGTGCAGGGACCGACTACGATCTCTTCATCGCCAAACGCGATGCCGACACCGCGAAGGCCGCCAGCAGCTGGCAGGGGTCGTTTCTCCTGATCAACCACTTCGGGGTCGACAGCGGCGAGGACTCGGCACCGGACCTGGCGGTCGACGCCAGCACCATCGACGTCGCCTGGGTGAGTGATGCCGGGCTCGGTTTTGGTGCGGCCGGGACGGACACCGACATCTTCCACGTGCGGGTGCCGCGGGCATCCGCGCTGCCGGCTGACATTGGAGTAGGTGTGGTGAACCCGAACGCTTTCGGCGACACCGGCGCCGATACCGGTGTCAGCGTGGCTGTGGTGCCGGGCGGCGACGTGTTTTTTGCGTGGGAGTCCACCGACGCTCTCGGCATCGATGTGGGCACCGACCTCGATATCGTGTTCGGCAGGCTCGGAGAGACCGATGTGCTCTTCGCGGACGGGTTTGAGTCGAGCAACACAGCCGTGTGGTCGAACGCGGTGCCCTGATCACCGGCCGGGCGGAGATCTTCAGTCGCGTCTTTTGTCTCGCGGTTCCTGGAACTCCTGACGGAGGTAGCGGAAGATTCCGCCCACCAGATACAGGGCGATGATGACGAGGACGGCGATGAGAAGGCCGAAGTGCACCCGGGGATGGTATCAGGAGCCTCCTGCGAATTTCGAAGAATCCAGCCGAAATCGGACCTGTCGCGCCTGATCGAGGTCGGGCGGCACAGGTGCCGCCCCTACCCACAAAGAACATTCCCCGGTAGTGGCGGGGCCTGCCCGCCTTTGCATGTGAATTTTGCAAGAGGCTCAGCTGTGGCATGCAGCGAAAACCACCCTCGCCGCCGTGAAGTCTCTATACTGGTGCGGGGAATCCCGGCGGTTCTTGAGATCGGCGTCGCAATGAAAGGGTTGTCGCGCGCGCCCAACTCCTGAGAGGCCGTCGGGTTGGGAGTGATGGAAGGGCAGACGGTTTCCCAGTACAGGGTGTTGAATCGCCTCGGAAGGGGCGGGATGGGCGTCGTCTACCGGGCCGAGGACAAACGCCTGGGGCGCACGGTTGCCCTGAAGTTCCTGACGGCGGAGTTGGACGAGGTCTCGCCGGAAGCCCGCGAGCGTTTTCTCCGCGAGGCGAGGGCGGCGTCGGTTCTCGACCACCCGCGGATCTGTACGGTGTACGAAATCGGCGAAGCCGAAGACGGTCGGCCGTTCATCGCCATGGCCTACTGCGCCGGGGAGACCCTCCGCGAGAGGATCCTGAGAGGGCCGGTTCCGTTCGACGAGGCACGCGCGATCACCGTCCAGATCGCGGAAGGTCTTGCCGCCGCCCACGAGGCCGGGGTGGTGCATCGAGACATCAAACCCGCCAACATCATGCTCACGCCCGGTGGCGTGAAGATCCTCGACTTCGGGCTCGCGAAGCTGAGCGATGTCACCCAGATGACGCAGACCGGGGCGACCCTGGGGACCCCGGCCTATATGTCGCCGGAGCAGGCGAAGAGCGAGACAGTCGATCCCCGCTCCGACATCTGGTCGCTCGGCGCCATCGTGTACGAGATGGTCACCGGAACCCGCGCGTTTGCGGGCGACAATCCCACCGCCATCATGTTCGCCATTTTGTCGCAGGAGGTCCGCCCGGTCGCGGATCTCCGGGCCGATGCGCCCGAAGACCTCGAACGGTTGATCCGCAGGTGCCTCCAGCGCGAGCCGGATCAGCGTTACCAGAGTATTCGCGAACTGCTGGTGGACCTCGGCATGGAACAGCAGACCCTCGTCTTGAGTGCGAGCGGCTTCGATGCGGGGCGCACCACGGTTTCCGGCGGTCGGCAAACGGTGGCGTTGTCGATTCCCGGGTCTCCAACCGCACGCCGCGTGATGATCGGTGTGGCCGCGGCGTTGCTGGTGACAGCGGGCGGATGGTGGTTTCTCGACCGGAGCGCGTCGCCCCCGACCGCGCCGGGAGCCGGCGGGGAGGCCCCGGCTGCCGTGGCCCAGCAGCCGCTCTTTGTCGTCGCCGTGGCCGATTTCGCCAACTACACCGGGGACCCGAACCTGGACTGGTACGGCGAGGCCGTTGCCAGATTGGTGACCGACGCCCTCACCGGCTCGCGATTGCTGCACGTGGTGTCGGACGAGGTCTCCGAATCTGCCGGGGGATTCGACGTCCTGGTGTCGGGGGAGTTCCTGCCCGGAGAATCGGGAATCACGGTGGCGGCGCGCATCGTCGAACCCGGAACCGGCCGCAGCGTGGCGGCCCTGCGGATGGACGGCCTGGCGGCCGGGTCGCTGCTCGGGTGTGCGGATGAGGTGGCCGCCGAGGCCCGCAGGGGGCTCGGGCTGCCACCCGAAGACAACGTCGACGTCTTTTCCGCCGACTTCGCAACCGCGAACCCCGAGGCCTACAGGGCCTATGTGTCGGGGCTGAGGGCCTTCGCGGATTGGCGGTACGACGAAGCCGAGCGCGGCTTTTCCGAGGCGTTGGCTCTGGCGCCCGACTTCACCATGGCCCGCTATCGGCTGGCCTGGGTGTACGGGGCCACCGGGAGACGGGACGAGGCGCTGAACGAAATCAGGAGGGCCGCCGCGGAATCCGACGGGCTGTCGGACCGGGAGACGCGCTACGTGCGAGCGGCGGAGGCCGAGTTCGAGGCGAGGATCGACGACGCGCTGGCCCAATACCGGGCGCTGGTCGAGGCCTATCCATACGACAGTGACGCCCGGCATATGCTGGCCGGCGCGCTCCACGACAGCGGCCGTTACGACGAGGAGATCGCAGAGCTCCAGGTGCTCGCCAGACTTGCCCCGGACGATGGCGTGGTGCGCAGCATGCTCGGCTACGCCCATCTGGCGAAGGGCGACTACACCGGCGCCGTCGTCGAACTCCAGCGCTACGTGGAGTTGGAGCCGGACAGCGCCAACGGCCACGCCTCCCTCGGCGATGCCTACCGCGCCCAGGGTGAGCTCGATCTGGCGGCGGACGAGTACCGGGCGGCTCTCGAATCGGATCCTGCGTTCCACCTCGCGACCAACAGCCTGGCCGTGGTGGAGGCGCTCGAGGGGCGCTTCGGCGATGCCCGGCAGCGCCTGCGGTCGCTGGTAGAGAACGAGAGCGCGGCGCCGAGGGACCGTCTCGACGCGGTTTTCGAGCTGGCGTCGGTGTTGCGGTCCGGAGGGCGGTTCCGTGAGGCCGAGAGGATGCTGGCGTCGCTCGAGGACGAACTCGAGGCGGAGCAGGTCCGCGAGGCAATGGCCCTGGCGGTGCGCGGCGACTGCCTGGCTGAACTCGGCGACATCCGGACGGCGCGCCGTCTGATCGATCGTTCGGTCGAGCGCTCGCCGGGCGTGCCGACCCGCTACCTGGTGACTCGAGGTCTTCTGGAACTGCGGCTCGGCGATCTCGAGGCGGTGCGCGCGACAGCCTCAGCGGTAGCCGGCAACGCCCTGCCGGCCGACGACCCCGATCGCACCGAGGACAAGGCGGCAGCCTATCTCGAGGGGATGGCGCTGCTGGCGGAAGGAGAGGCCGCACGTGCGGTGGAGCGGCTGTCGCTGGCGGTGGCGTCCGAGGGTTACGAGTACGCCGTGTACCGCCTCGGTCTGGCACGAGCCTTTCTTGCAGCGGGGCGGTTGCCCGAGGCGATGGCCGCCGCGCGTCAAGCTGCGGAGTCGATCGACTCGGCCGACCCCCGCCTCGACCTCATGCTCGACCGCGCCCGTGCGCGGCTGGTGCTGGCTCAGGTTTTGGACGCGATGGGGCGCCCTGACAAGTCGGCCGCCCAGGCGCGCGAGTTCCTCGCCCTGTGGCGCGGCGCCGACGGCGGGCTGCCGGAGATCGCCGAGGCGCAACGCCTCGCCGACGGCCCCGGTTGACGGGGCCGGGCGAGGTTTCTCGAATCATCGCGGCGGCTGGGTGAGGCCTCCCGGCCGGGCGCCGGCGACGCAGGTACCTCCCTGGCCGTCGCCGTCAAAATCGTATGGGTAGTTGCAGAAGATTTCGAAGTATTGCGTGAAGCGAGTCGTCTGCTGACTCGAGACCGGGTCGTAGCCCATCATCTCTGCGTCGTGGATGTCGATTATTCCGTTGCCGTCCATGTCGACGAGGATATCGGGTGCAACGCCGTCGAGCATGAAGACCCGGACGGTCACGACGGTCTCACTGGCGATCGGGTCGATGTTGCTCGAACCCCCTCCTTTCCAACATGTGAGAGGCCCGCCGTCCACCCGATACAGGGCATCGTCCGCTCCGCACAAGACCCCGGCGTCATCGACCGTTGGCAGGCTGATGTTGTTGTCATACAAGATGACTGGGGCAAACACTCCGTAGGGTACGTTCATGTGGGCCATTAACGAGGTCTCTCGGGTTCCGCCCATGAGTGAGTACGCCGCCGACTGGAAGAAGCCGGCCATGTTCCACGCCTCGCGCGGTTCGACGATGTCGAAATAGTCGGGCGCAGGCTCACTCTCGCCCGCTGCAGGAAGATTGAAACGAACTCCGGGTCCGTGGTCGGCCACCACCACCAGCCCTGGCATGCGCCGCCAACTCCCATATCTGACGTCGTCATCGATCGTGCCGAGGTGGGGACCATACGGCGCCAACTGCCAACCTCCCACCCACTTCCAGAGCAAAGGCCGTTCTTCCGCGGAACTCGCCTCAGAATCCATCACGCTCAGACCGGGAGTGAACTCGACCCAGGTTTCGTCCTTGACCCAGCGCAGGCTTTCAATCAGCGAGTCGGGGATGGACCCGGTACACGGATCGATTCCCGCGGATTGCAGCGTCGGCCGCCAGTCGGGCGGGACGCAGTTCGGGAGATCGGGATCGGGAGTGCCGCTGCAATAGTAGATCTGAAAGGTCGTGGTCTGGCCCGAAAACGGGATGAATGAAGGGCAGTGGTCAGGGTCGTCGAATACCAGAAAACCCCTCTTCTCGGATTTGGGAAAAGTCGGAGGGAAGAATTCGACTCCGATGCCGAGGAGATCGCGGTTCCTCGCCTGCATGTCGACGGTCAGCTGCCAGCCGCTGTCCGGATGAATGCCGATCACCCAGGGGTTGGTGTTGACCAGGTTGAGGCGCATCTCGGGCGCCCAGTTGCCCCACTTTTCCTGCGTCTGTGCAGGAGATGCCAGAGCAGCCAGAACGATGATCACCGACACAATCCGGGCGGTTTGCACAATCGCCGTGCGCCGGGACGGATCAATCGGGAACCAGGGAGGGGCGTGACGGTTGCATGAAAACATGACACCTCCTTTTTTGCGCGATGAGTTCTCGGGTCCTCAAATTGACGCAATTCTTAATCAAGGATTCGTGTTATATGAAAAGTCTCGTTTCCCGGCCGGATTTTGTCAAGTCGGTGAACACCCCAAAAGGTCGAGTTTTGCCGGGCGAGGGTGCGCTCGATCAGGGTCAGGGCTTGCGGCGAGCCGTCGGCCGGCGCGGCCATCGGCTTTCGATCCAACGGATCGCGGCTTCCACCACGGTGTCTCGCCCCTCGGCGACATCGTCGCGGTCGAGCCACACCCGTTGGTCGGGCTGGACGCCGGTGTGGGCGAGATAGTGGTGGCCGTCCACCAGGTAGCCGCTTCCGGTGCCCTTGGTGAAGTACCAGTCGTCGCCGAGCACGGGGTTGTCGGACAGTGTGAACGCGCCGTTGGTCGGTTTGCCGAAAGTGCGGACCATCGGATGGAAGCCCATGCGCAGCGACTCCCAGTCGCCGTTGCTCACCGACCCGGGGCCGAAGAGGACGGCGATCGGTTTGTCGTAGAACGTGGATGGATCGCCGGGGATGGTGAAGCGGCCGGCGTTGTAGGTGGGGTGGGGGACCATGTCGAAGTGGTCGTCGGGGCTGCCGCGGAGGTCGAACGAAACGGCGGAGACACGCTCGTTGAACAGCAGGGAGTAGCCGGCGTGAGCCTCGAGCATGTAGCCGCCGTAGTTGAGACGGAAGTCGACGACGAGGCCGGTGGTCTCGTGGTGGTGCATCAGCTCGTCCACCGCCTCGTACCACTGCTCGCTGATCCGGTACTCGTCCTGCCAGTGCCACCCCGCGACATAGATATACCCGATCTGGGTGCCGTCGATGATGCCCCAGGTGATGTAGTCCTCGTTGACGAAATCGGGCATCTCGACGCCTGCGACCGGGAGCTGTTCGTTGCCCCAGATCGTGCCCTGTTGGTTGACGAGGAGGGTTGTGGGAAGGCTCACGACCTCGTCCGATCCGTACTTCTGGATGTCGATGGCGTCGAAGAGGTGCCAGTTCAATCCGGCGCTCATCAGCATGCAGTGTTCCATCGACTCGTCGGTGCTGCCCCACACCCACCGCAGCTGGATGGGGAGCTCCGCCGCGAGCAGTTGCGGGTAGATGTCCTGCCACGCCACGCCGTCGTAGCCGAGCACCAGGTCGCCGGGCTCGAGACCGAGCACGTGGTTCGGCAGCGCCTTGTAGACCAGCAGCGACCCGTCGGGCATGGGCGTCAGCGCGGCGCCGAAGGTCGCGTTGTCGACCCACGCACCGACGACGAAGAGGGGAGTGTCGAAATCGATCCGGTTCTGCCAGTTGACCGAGTGCCTCATGATGGCCGTGTGGGCGTCCTTCATGGCCAGCGACAGATGGTTCAGGATGGCCGCGAACCGACCCTTGCTGACGCCGTCGCGGACCTCCTGGCGGTAGCGGCGCCGCAGCGCCTGCATGTCGACCTCGAGATTCATGTAGGCGCCGTAGTCGCGGTCGAGGTTGTCCCAGGCGGCATCGAAGATCTCGACCTGTTCGGCAGCCGGCAGCCCGGGGCCCCACGTCGAGTCCACAAGCGCACGCCACTCCTCGCTGGTGTGCTTGCCGACCTTGGTGTGGGGAGAAAGAGTCGGTGGGAGCGCGGATGCCTCATTTTGCGGAGCTCCTGGTGCTTCCCTCGGCGCCGGCTGTGAAACCGATGACGTGGAGATCAGCAGGGACGCCGCCAGCGTGGCAGCCAGGGCGGCGGCCCTCGAGGAAATCAGCCGGTTCTTGATGCTGAGGTTCTGCACTCTGACTGACTATACGGCGGGAGGGGCCAAAAGGATTCGATCGCGCGCCGGTCGCAAGCGGGAGGGTGTAGAATTCGCTGACGAGCGAAGGAGGATCATCCATGTATGAAAAGAGTATCGAGCTTCTCAACACGGCCATCGCCGATGAGCTGGCGGCCATCCACCAGTACATGTACTTCCACTTCCGGTTGGACGACCTCGGCTACGCGCCGTTGGCCAACCTGTTGAAGATGACCGCGATCCAGGAGATGCAGCACGCCGAGATGATCGCCGAGCGCATCCTCTTCCTCGGCGGCGACGTCGAGATGAAGGTGGGGCGCGAGATCGAGAAGATCCACGACGCGGAAGCCATGCTCAAGAAGGCCGACGCCCTGGAGCAGGAGGCCATTCAGATGTACAACCGCTTTGCCAACGAGTGCGCCCAGAACGCGGACTCGGGGACCAAGAAGCTCTTCGAGGAGCTGGTGGCGGCTGAAGAGGGGCACTGGGACCAGTTCGACCAGCAGTCGGAACACGTCAAACGTTTCGGTGAACAGTACCTCGCTCTGCAGTCCTTCCAGGGCGGACCGCCCGAGGGCGGCGCCGCGTAGGAGCGACGAATTCTCGGGACGAATGTCGTTTCTCAAAGCCGTAGGGGAGGGGTTTATCCCCTCCTCGCGTAATCCATGGAACATCGCCTCTGAACGCCGGGAAGCCGGGCGGGGATAAACCCCGCCCCTACGGATATCAGAGCCGATCGATAACGACCCCGGGTGCCGATGAACGCCGTAGGGGAGGGGTTTATCCCCTCCTCGCGTAATCCATGGAACATCGCCTCTGAACGCCGGGAAGCCGGGCGGGGATAAACCCCGCCCCTACGGATATCAGAGACACCAGCGAACGACCGAGATTCCGGTGAAAGCTGGGGGGAGGGGTCCGTCCCGCCCGCGCTGTGGGACGAAAAAACGGGCGCCGCAGCGCCCGTTTTGTCGTGTCGAGGTGTGACGTTCAGTGCTTGCCGGGCGCGAGCGGCACACCGCGTCGTTCATACGTGGCGTAGGCCTCGAGGGCGATCATCTGGCGGTCGTCGAGGGCGAGGGTCTCGCCTTCGAGCGGGTTCTGAATGCACCAGTTGATCATCTCGCGGAAGGTCGCCACCCGTCCGAGCTGCTGTTGGAACTTGGGGTAGGTCTCGGGGTGGGTGTTGGCGGCATTGGGATGGCACTGCCCGCAGGCGACGCCGTTGGTGCCGAGCTCAGGGCTGCCCCAAAGGGAGCGTCCTTCGGTGACCACCACCATGAACTCGCCCTGCCAGCGTTCGAGATCGGTGTCGGTGAACTCGTCGGCCTGGAGACCATAGCCGACCAGGATCGTCGCGGCCGCCACCAGGCAGATGGCGATCGGAAGGTTCTTCTTGGACATGATTAGCCTCCTAGTACTGCGTTTGCGGCGGGATCCGGCTGGCCGGGTCCTGGTAGACGGTGTCTTCGGGCTGTCCGGTCTCCGGGTTGAAGCCCACCGTCCTATTGGTGTTGCTGTAGAGGTTGTAGTCGAGATCGACGCGGCCGGTCTTCAGGTTGACGAGTTGCCAACCCGTGGCGTCTCGTTCGAAGAACGGATCGGCGCGGTTCATCGGCACCGTGATCTTCGGCATGTGGCTTTCGGCCTGCGCGTACGCACTGGGGTACGGCCACGGCCAGGCCGTCGCCATCACCGCATGGAAGCTGATGTTGCCGATCTGGTTGTACTGGATCTGGTGGACGTGGCCGTACACCACGGTGGCGTCGTTGAAGGGCTGCAAGAGGGCCTGCACCTCCTCCGCGTCCTCGGTCCAGAAATTCCATCCCTTGTAGATCTTCTGGATCGGCGAGTGGGAGAAAACCACAACCGGGGTGTCCTTGCCGATTCCGGCGAGGTCCTTGGCGAGCCACTCCCGTTGTTTCTCTCCGACCATGAACGGCGACCCGTTGGGGTTGTCGAGACCGGCCATCTCGAGCATCCTCTGTTCATCGCTCGGCCAGCGATCAAAGGTCCACTCGTCGTAGGTGAGAATCGAGTTGAGGACCACGAAGTGGACGCCTTTGTGGTCGAAGCTGTACCACTGGGGCCCGAAGAGCTCCGACCAGTACTCACCGAGGTCGAGGTAGTAGTCGTGCTCGCCCATCACCATGTGGGTCTTGTAATCGAGCTTGGCGAGCATTTCGGCGCCGTGGTCGAGTTCGGGCTTGCTGCCGAGCTGGGCGAGGTCGCCGCCGAACATCACGAAGTCCGGTTTGGGCTGCAGGAGATTGGTCTCCGCGACCGCACGGATCAGACCGCGGTCCCAGTTGTTGACGAAGGTGCTGCCCTTGATGTGCTGGATGTGGGAATCCGAGATGTAGGCGAACGTGAAGTTCTTCGTCGGGTCAGCGAAGGCGAGTTCCACCATGCTGACGGGCAGGGCGCTGGCCGCTGCCACGGCGCCCGCACCTTTGATGAATCCGCGTCGGGTCAGTTTCGAGTCAGTCATCATTTCACCTCTACTTCTCGCCGTCGGCGGAATCGGCCGGCTTCTCGAATTCGGGGCTGGTCAGGGCCTCCATGAACGCCACCAGATCGTCGATCTGATCCTCGTCGAGATTGAGCGGTCGGATGCCCCCGGACAGGAAGTCGTTGACGGGGTCGCCGACGTCGGTCACGCCGCCGTTGTTGTAGTGGATGACCACGTCCTTGAGAGTCTCGATGCTGCCGTCGTGCATGTATGGGGCGGTGACGGCGACGTTGCGCAGAGTCGGGGTCTTGAACGACCCGAGGTCGTCAAGACCGTGGCTGATCGCGAAACGACCCAGCTCGGACGTTTTCGGGTCGGTCAACACCTCGACATCAACCTCGGAAAGATTCATGTCGGCCGCGAGGAAATTCGCGGCGAGCATGGGCACATCCGATTGAATGTTGTTGATGCCGACCCCGATGTTGTGGAACCGGTTGTCGGTGAAGAGGGCCTGGGTCTGCTCGACGACGTGGCAGGAGACGCAGCGGCCCTCGTTGACGAACAGATCGAAGCCGCGAATCTGCTGCTCGGTCAGCGCGTCCTTTTCGCCGGCGAAGTAGTACCGGTCAAAGGGTGAGTTCCCGGAAATCACGGTCCTCTCGAAAGAAGCGATCGCGAGGGTGACTTCCCTCATCGTGATCTGCTCGCCCGACTTTCCGAAGACCTCCTTGAACGCTCCGGCGTATTCCGGGTCTGTGCGCACGATCTCGAGAATCGGGTCGTGGCTCGCGAGGCCGTGCTCCACCGGGTTGATGAACGGGTGCAACGCCTGGTCCTCGAGATCCGGCGAGCGGCCGTCCCAGAACTGCGTTGTGAAGTAGGCGGAGTTGATCACGGTGGGGGAGTTGCGGGTGCCGGTGAGCTTGTCGATGCCCTCAGACGTCTTGAGAGGGCTGTCCGTGAATGCCTTGACCGGGTCGTGGCAGGTGAAACAGCCGACTTCTCCAGTCGTGCTGAATCGGGTCTCGTTGTAGAGCTTTTCCCCGAGGGCGATCTTCTCCGGCGTCTGCGGGTTGTCCTCCGGAATCGGCACCGGTGGCAGACCCAGCGGCGTCGACGGCCCCTCCCCAGCGGTGCTGAGGGCTCCTGCCGCAACCAACGCGGCGGCGCCCAGGAGTGCGATGAATACACCTTTCCTCATTTCGAATCCTCCTTCTCTCGAATTTCTCTGCACTGTTGACAGATGCCCCTGATTTGGACGCGGTAGTCGCTGACCTCGAATCCGAAGGTCGACGTGTCGGGCATGGTCAGTCGGTTCAGCCTGTCGTCCTCGAAGTCGAAAAACTGGTTGCAGTCGAGGCACACCAGGTGGTGGTGGATCTCGGTACGGGGATCGAAGCGGGCGACCCGGCCCGGGTGGCAGGCCTTGGTGATGATTCCGGTTCGGACGAGATGCTCGAGTGTGCGGTAGACGGTGGTGCGGGCGATGCCGGGGAGGCGGGACTCGACGGCCTCGAAGATCTGGTCGGCCGATGGGTGGTTGTCGAGGTCGAGGACCGTCTCGAGGATGATTTCGCGCTGCACCGTGTAGCGCTCGCCGCGCTCGCGGCAGATCCGCTTGAATTCCCGGATGCGGTCTTCTTTTTGAGATGTTTCCATTTTCCGCCCTGGCAGAGCCAACTGTTGAAATCCGCCTAAACGCTAATATGTAGCAATAAAATCTTCTTGTCAACACGAAAAGCCATCATCTCAGAACGATGTCAAGAGTGAGAATCGGTACAGTTTGAGGCCTTATAATCCCCGGAACCACGCCTCACCGAGCGGGGTTTCAACCTCGAGCGGAGGAGTGGATGACGGACGATCGGCAGGATGCACCGCGATCGCTGAGGAAACTGAACCACCTTGACCGACAACGACATGATCACCTCGGCCGTGCGCCGCTTCGTCAAACTCGGTGGTTTGGCGGGCCGGGTGGGAGCGTCGGTGATCGGCAGCCAGATTCTCGACGTCGCCCGGTCCGGGCCCTCGAAGCAGATCAAGAAGACCGAAAACCTGGTCCACAACGCGACCCGCATCGTCGAGACCCTCGGCGAGATGAAGGGCGCCGCGATGAAGATCGGCCAGATGTTGAGTCTGCACGACGGCATGCTGCCGCCGGAGGTGGCCGAGGTGCTGCGCGGTCTGCAACAGGAAGCGCCGAAGGTGCCTGCCGAGGTGATGGAGTTCGAGATCCGCGGCGCTCTCGAGGACTTCGACGATCTGTTTGAGAACCTGGACTTCGAGGCCTTTGCCGCGGCGTCGATCGGCCAGGTCCACCGCGGGAGACTGAGGGACGGCCGCGACGTGGCGGTGAAGATTCAGTACCCGTTGATCGACCACATCGTCGAGGCCGACCTCAAAAACCTGAGGGCCCTGGTCCGCACCCTGCTCGCGATGATCTCCGACATCGATTTCGATCCGATCTGGTCGGAGCTCAACGACCGGTTGATGGAAGAGCTCGATTACCAGAACGAGGCGGCCAACATTCGCCGCATGGCGGAACTCCACGCCGGCGTGCCGGAAATCGTGATCCCGCGGGTCGTGGAGGAAGCGACTGCCCGCAACATCCTGACGCTGGAGTACGTGCCGGGGATGTCGCCGGACCGGGCGTGCGCCGCCGATCAGGGTTTGAGAAACCGCTGGGGCGAAGTCTTGGCGGAGTTTCTGTTGCGCGGCCTCCTCGAACATCGGTTTCTGCACGCCGACCCGAACCTCGCGAACTTCGCTTTCCTCGAGGACGGACGGGTGGTCGTGTACGACTTCGGCAGCGTCAAGCGGGTGCCGGAGGACATGGCGACCAGGTACGCCGAGCTGTTGGTGGCGACGGCACATGGGCGGGGCGACGAGATTGCTCGAATCCTCGTGAGGATGGGCATTCACATGAACGACGGATCGCCGATGCCGTTGCCGGTGATCGACCCCTATCTCGAGTTGTTCGGCGAGGTCCTCAGGCCCTCACCGCCCTACACCTTCGGCGAGGATCCCGACATCTACCGCCGCCTGTTCGACATCGGCATGGACGGATGGCAGTACTCGATGGACATGCAGTTTCCAGAAGACGTCATCTTCATCAACCGGGCTCTTGGGGGGCACTTCGGAAACCTCGCGAGACTGGGTGCTTCCGGACCGTGGAGGAGTCTGGTGTTCGCGGCGGCGGCTCGGATCGGTGTCGGGACGGATTGAGTTCGGATCGGGCCCGCACGGCCTCGACCCGGATGCTCGGCGGAGCGCCTACTGCGCCGGCGCGCCGGCGTTCTGGGCGGCAACAAGGGCGTCGATCTGGCGTTGCAGGTCCTGGTTGATCCGCTGCTGTTCGGCGAGGGCTGCACGTGTTGCGGCCATCTGGTAGCGGGCCTCTTTGCGGAAGGTGGTGGTCCGGTGTCCGTAGTCATTCGCTCTCAGAGTGTTGAACAGGGTGGTTCCCAGCAGGAACAGGATGACGATCGAGAGCAGCTTGGTATTCCTGTCGTCGGACATGTGGCCTCCTTCGGTTGCACCGCGGCGTCGGTCCGGATGCCGAGCCCGGTGATCTCGTCACTCTCCATCATACCTTGTGAGCCGTCCGAGCAGCGCCCGGACACGACCGCCTCGGCGAAGCAGCATCACACGGGCCCGCTGCAGGCCGCCCGTTCCCCGACCAGCCGGAGGTAACGATCTTCCAGGGAACGCAGTTCCTCCACCCGGTGAACATCAGGCTCGGCCAGGCGTGTGTCGGTGGCCTTGATCGTGACAGTCACCGGTTGCTGGCTTCCAGGATTGTGGTCGGGCAGTCGGCTCAGGTTGATGTGGAGATCGATCTCGGCGCCGAGAACGTCCGAGTCGAGGCGGCCGAGGATGGCGCCCGATGCCCGGTTCGCGCTTCGGACGGTTCCGCCCAGCCTGCTCACCGCCGTCTGCGCGGCGACCCACACGGCGTCGAAGCGGTCATCGCAGTCGGCCCGCAGGGTCGGAACGCCGTCCGAAGTGGCGCAGGCGGCGGCTGTACAGACGATAGCGACAAGGGCGAAGTGGCGCATCGGGGTCCTCCGTGACGGGCGCCCGGACAGCGTACACTGAACCCCGGGAGGGTGCCATGACGACCCCGCACATCCAGACGCTCGACCTCGAGTTCTTCGGCGCGACGGAGATCATCGCGTCGTTCCTGGCGCCGGTGGAGGGTGGTTTCGTGCTCTTTGAGACCGGTCCCGCCAGTTCGGTGAACGCGCTCGAACGGCGGGTGAACGAGGCGGGCCACGACCTCGAAGGTCTGCGCGCGGTGTTTGCCACCCACGTCCACCTCGACCACTCCGGAGGTGCCGGCGTCCTTGCGAGGAAGACCGGGTTGCACGGTCTACTCACACCCGGCCGGCGCTCCCCACCTGGCCAACCCCGGCGACAAGCTCCTGCCTTCGGCCGAGCGGATCTACAAGGACATGATGGTGCCGTTGTGGGGCGTCACCGAGGGCGTACCCGACGACCAGCTTCGCACGGTGGAAGATGGCGCGTCGGTGACCGTGGGCAACCTCGAAATCGTCGCCCACCACACCCCGGGCCACGCGGTTCACCACGTGGCCTGGCAGATCGGAGATGCGATCGCCACCGGTGACGTAGGCGGCGTTCGCTTCCCCGGGGCGACCCACGTTCTGCCGCCCATGCCCCCGCCCGACATCGAGATCGAGGACTGGCGCGCGAGCCTGGCGTTGTTGCGTCGCCTCGCGCCTTCGCGGCTGTTGCTCACCCACTACGGAGCGTACGACGATCCCGCCCGCCACTTCGACGAACTCGAAGACCGCCTGCTCCGCTGGACCGATATCGCGCGGAAGGTCGTCGACGGGGGCGGGGATCGTGAGGCGCTCGGTGCGGCGCTGGCATCGGAGGACGAGCGTGAGATGGAAGCCTCACGGGTCCCACCCGAGGCGGCGGCTAGGTACCGCAAGCTGTGCCCGGTGAAAGAGAGCTCGGCCGGGTTGTACAGGTACTGCACGAAGGTGTAGACCGCTACCCCGCTGTTCCAGATCGCCAGAAACACATGAACGACTCTGAAGGTGGGCTGAAGCCCACCCTACCTCCGAAGTAGGGTGGGCCTTGGCCCACCTTCAGTCACGCTGTCGGAGAGCAAGATGGAACAGCAACCCTTCGAAATTCAAGATATGCATGGTCCGAGCGGATGACGGGCACCTCCGCCGCACGTTGGCAGGCGGGACGCCTGCCCCACAAGGGTTGACCGCCCGGCAGGCGGGACGCCTGCCCCATGCGGCTTCGCGCGAGCGCTACGCCGTCACAAGCAGGCGATGAGTGCTTGTCCCGGCGAAGCCCCAGGAGCGAAGCCGGATGAGGCAGCCGACCCGGCTGCCGTTTGCGATGGAATTCAAAACTCAAAATTCAAAATTCAAAATTCGAGCCTCGCTCCCTGCTACCATGGCCGGGTTCGGAGGTGATCGATGGCCAAAGCGCGGACCGTCTTCCTGGGTGCCGGGTGCCTGCTGGTTGTTCTCGGTTTCATCATCATGGTGGTGCTCGTGCGGGGGCTTGCCGCCCCGTCGCTCCCCGGAGAGATGGTCGTGTCGCTGCGGTTGGCGGGGCCGATCGCCGAGGTGACCGCCGAAGACCCGCTCGCCGAATTGATGGGCGACCAGGCCACCAGCCTGAGCAACCTGCGGGACGTTTTGAACCGGGTTGCGGAGGACGACCGGGTTCGCGGGCTGCGGTTGCGCATCGACAGCATCGGCGGCGGATTCGCGACCGCGCAGGAACTGCGGTCGCTGATCGCGAGGGTGGGGGCCGCCGGGAAATGGACCGCCGCCTACATGGACACCGCCGGTGAGTTCATGCCCGGCAATCTGGTCTACTACGTCGCGTCGGCCTGCGACGAGGTGTCGATGAACCCGCAGGGCGACCTCAACCTGATCGGTCTCTCCTCGCGGACGCCGTTCATCCGAGGGACCTTCGACAAATTGGACATCCAGGCCGAGTTTCCCGGACGAGGCGACTACAAAACCGCACGCTTCATGTACACCGAGACCGAATTCACCCGCGAACAGGAAGAGATGACCGGGTGGTTGATCGATTCCCTCATGGAGCAGATGACGTTGGGCATAGGCGACAGCCGGGGCATGTCGGCGGACGAGGTTCGCAGCCTCATCAATCGTGCACCGTTCATAGGTGCAGAGTCGGTCGAGGCCGGTCTGATCGACAGTCTCGAGGATTGGACCTCATTCAACGAGCGCCTCGACGAACGTGAGCCCGGTGCGAGAGAGGTCGGTGTCCGAGCCTATCTCCAACAAAGCAGAAGGGTCCACAATGGCCCGAAGATCGCGGTCGTGACCGGGGTCGGCGCCATCATGCGCGGCTCGAGCGGCGAGAGCGTCAACCCGTTGCTCGGCGGCGAGATCATGGGGTCGGAGACCTTGGCCAAGGCTTTCAGGGATGTCGGCGACACGCCCGGCGTCGAGGCGGTTGTCTTTCGCGTTGATTCCCCCGGCGGCAGCGCGGTCGCGTCCGAGATCATCCGCCAGGAGATGGTGCGGGTCGCCGCCGAGGTTCCGGTCGTCGTCTCGATGTCGAACGTGGCCGGGTCGGGCGGCTACTGGATCACCTGCGGGGCGCAACGGATCGTCGCCGAACCGGTGACCCTGACCGGGTCCATCGGCGTCTACGCGGGCCACCTCAATACATCCGGATTCTGGTCGGACAAGCTCGGCGTGACCTACGGCAGGATCGATGCGGGGACCAACGCCAATATCTACGGCGAACTCGAGAATTGGACCGACGAGCAGCGCGCGATCGTCGATCGCATGCTGGACCGGATCTACGACGATTTCGTGGAGCGGGTGTCGGCCTCGCGCGGCATGACGCCCGAAGCGGTCGACGCGATCGGCCGCGGCCGGGTCTTCACGGGCGTCCAGGCGATCGAGAACGGGCTCGTCGATGTGCTCGGCGGGTTCGATGTGGCGCTGTCCGAGGCCAAGAGGCTTGCCGATATCGACCCCGACACCGAGGTCCAGCTGGTGCACTTCCCGCGGCCGATGTCGTGGTGGCAGGAGCTGACCAGAAAGCGCGGTTCCGACCAGGTGGCCCTAGCGGCCAAGGTCGAGTTTCTCCAGAACTGGTTGACCAGCGGCACCCTCGCAACCCCCGGCGTCGTCTGGATGCCGCCGATTCTCATCCAGTAATTTTGAATTCTTAATTTTGAATTTTGAATGGAGCTCGTCCCACCTCACTGACGGCGGTCTGAAGGGTGGCTTCCGGCGGGTCCCGCTACCTGGCAGGCGGGACGCCTGCCCCACAAAGACCGATCATGAAAGATCGTGGGGCAGCCGTCCCGGCTGCCATTCGGGCAGAAATTCAAAATTCAAAATTCAAAATTCAGAATTGAGGCGCGGCGGGCTTCACCCCGTCGCGCCGATCACCACCGTCACCCGCCCTCGCGTGACCTCGTTGCCGCCACTGTCGCGAACCACCACCCCCGCCTGAACCTCTCCCTCGAACCCCGGCTCGATGGTGTCGCAGCTGCCCTCGGCCGTCACCGTGCCGCGCGCCTTCTTCACGAACTCCGACTCGAGCCGCACCGGAATCATCCGTGTGTCCGGATGCATCGAGGCGATGATCGCGAGACTTCCGGAGAGCTCGATCAGATTGGTCAGGGCCACGGCGTGCACCGATCTCAGGTGGTTGCGGACCTTTTTGCGGTCGCGCATCGTGACCACGGATCGACCCGGTTCGAACTCCTCGATGCGGGCGCCGATGGTGCCCGTGTAGGGCGCGAACCGGCCCACCGCCCGGCTGAAGAGCCAGCGGCCGAAAGCCGAGCCCTTCGCGCGGTTCCACCTCTCGATGACGGTCTGTTCCACTCCCGGCATGCGGCCTCCCCGTATCGGCTCCCGACATTCTACGCCACCGCCGGGGGCGGCGTTGACAGGCCGGGAGGCCCGTGGTCCCATGGAGGAACCGCGATGCGTGAAGCACTCCCCACCGGATCCCGGGTCGTCATCTGCCGCGGCGCGCGGGCAGCCGAGCGTCGTCTGCTCGAGGTGATCGAGGAAAATCGCGCGTTGGATCTCGAGGCACTCGGTCTCCCGATCCGGATCGTGGTGCCTTCGAAGAGTTTGCGCCGGCACCTGCTGCACACCCTCGCCCGGCGGTGGGGCGCGGTCGCCGGGGTTCAGGTGCAGACTCTGTTCGGTTTTGCTCTCGAGATTCTGACGAGAGCCGGACGATCCGTGCCACCCGGCGATGCGGTCTTCGAACTCGTGGTGCGGCGCCTTGCGGCCGCCGACCCGGCGCTCAACGCCTCACTCGGGGACTTGCGCGACGGATATGATCCGGTGGTCGGGGCCGTTCGCGACCTCCTCGATGCCGGCTTCGAGCCGGGCAATCTCGAGGCCGTGTTCGAGTCCCTCGACGATGTGGCGCGGGATCTCGCGCCGGGTCGAGTCGAGCGCACGCGCGCCGTCGTGAGACTGGCGGCCGTGGTCTGCGAGTTGGGGGAGGATCCGGGCCCTGCGCGGTCGATGCAGGCACTGCAGTGGGCTGGGGAAAGCCTCGTCCAGCACGGACCCCTGGCCGCCCCGACCCGGCACCTGCTGGTGCACGGGTTCGCAGACGTTACCGGAGTCGCCGCCGACCTCCTCGCCGCCGTGGTGAGGGTGTTCAACTCCACGGTGATTCTCGACCGGCCGCCGGACCCCGCCAACCAGGAAACCGACGATCTCGGCGGGGTGTATCTGAGTCGGCTCGAGGAACGGCTGACCCACCTCGATCGGGAGGTTGATCCCCGGCTCGAACCGCCGCCGCGGCTCGAACTCGTGGAGGCGCCCGATCGCGAAGCCGAGGCGCGGTGGGTGGCCGAGGAGCTGCGACGGCTCCTCGACGGCGGAGTCACGCCGGAGGAGATCGGTGTGGTGGGCCGGACTCTCGATGGTCTGGTGCTGCCCCTGCGACGGCACCTGAGACGTCTCGGTGTTCCGTT
This sequence comes from Candidatus Sulfomarinibacteraceae bacterium, assembly GCA_963715955.1. Lineage (GTDB taxonomy): Bacteria > Acidobacteriota > Thermoanaerobaculia > Thermoanaerobaculales > Sulfomarinibacteraceae > Sulfomarinibacter. Next base: position 719,538 of record CAVQSQ010000021.1, on the reverse strand, counting down.
TTCGGGCATCGGGGCTGGGGTTCCCGGCGCTTCCCCGAGAACCCCGATTCTGCGCTTCCTGGAGCTTCTTCGCCAGGGCCCGTCGTGCGGCGCCGACCTCTGGATGGAGGCCTCTACCGTCGAGGGCGGGACGACCGAGCTCCTGCTCGGTCTCCGGGTGCTCGGCGTCCTCCGGTTGTCGGATCTGGCCGAGCTGCAGCCGGGCGCCGTGCCTGCAAGCGGTGTTCGGCTGCCGGTCGACCTCGGACCGGACGAGGACGGCGAGGAGCCCGGCACCCCGAGAAGGCTGTCCGCCGGTGTTGTACGAGAGGCAGTGGCCCGTGCCGGCCGGGTGGTCTCGGCTCTCGATCTGAGGCCCGAAAAGGGATCGGCGCCAGTTCACAGACGGCACACGCTCGTCCTTCTCGACGCCCTGGGTTGGGGCGAGGATTCCCCCGGGCGCGCCGAGGTTTGGGATGCGCTCGAGAAAATCTGCCGAGAGGTTCCCGATGACCTGATGCTCACCGCTGCGGAGTGGCAGCGATTGCTCGGCGATCGACTGCAGAAGATCGGTGAGGTGGCGATCGGCGGCGAAGGTGCGGGGGTCCAGGTCCTGACCGTGATGGAGGCCCGCTCACGCACCTTTTCGCACCTGTTTGTGATGGCCTGCAACCGGGGCCTCTTTCCGCGGGTCGTTCACGAAGATCCGATGCTGCCGGAGGCGGTCCGGACGAGACTCGCCGCCACCGTGCTGCCCGAGATGCCGGTGAAGGGGCGGAGCGCCGACGAGGAGCGCTATCTCTTCGCCCAGCTCGTCGCGTCTTCGCCTTCGGTCCACCTCTCGTGGTCCGCGTTCGGCGCAGACGGCACCATGACGGCCTCGCCGTTCGTCGATCGGTTGCGGCTCCGCACCGAGGCCGGAGAACCGTTGCGGGCGTCTCAGTTGTGGAGCGAGCAGGGCGGCCGCGACCACCCGCGGACGGCCTACGAGTTGGCGATTCTGGCGGCGCCGCTTGCAGACTCGAACGGTTTGAAGCGCCTGCTCGGGGCGGCCGTCGAAGAGGGTCGGACGGACGCCGCCACAACCGCCGAAACGGTGTCGCCGGTTGCCGTTGCCGCGTCCAGACTCGACGTCCTCGAAGCGGTCGAGCGGCCCCGGGACGCGGTAATCTCCCCGTGGTTCGGTTTCACGGGAGGCGGTCGGGGTGAAGCCGGTCAACCCCTGTGGGTGACCCACGCGGAGGGGACGGGCACCTGTCCCTGGCGGGAATTCATCGAGCACGGACTCGGGGTCTTCCCGATGCCCGACCCGCAGCTCGGCCTGCCGGGGATCGACGGACCGTTGGTCGGCCAGGTGGTGCACGGCGTCCTCGACGAGATCGTCGATCGCGGGATCGCGGATCCCGAGCGGGTCGGGACCGCGAGGCTCGACGAGTTGGCAGCGGGCCGCCTGGTGACGGTGGTCTGGCCTGACGAGGCGGTGTTCGAGGAACTTCTGACGGAGATCGCCGCCCGCGTGGCGGAACGGGCCGGTCTCGGACCGGTCGGGATGGCGCCGTTGTTGGCAGCGCGCGCCCGCGGCTATCTCGAGGTCGAACGGGAGTTGGAGTGGACGGGCGGAGCTCTGTCGGGTGTTCTCGGTTCCGAGGTCGAGGGCGCGGCGGAGGTACCCGGTGTGGACCGCAGGCTGTCCTTCCGTGCCGACCGGGTCGGTGGTCTCGGCGGTGCGATCACGCTGATCGACTACAAGGCGTCGCGACCGGTCTCGGAGGCCAAAAAGGAGGTGACCAGACGCAAACACCTTGAAACCTCGATAGCACGAGGGCGGCGCCTGCAGGCAGTCGCCTACGCGTCGGCCGCAGGAGTCGAAAGCGCGCGGGGAGCGTACCTCTTCCTCAAACCGAATGACGAGTGGTCCGACGAGGTGAGGATCCTCGCCCTTGGCGGCGACGACGAGGCGGCCGTCGGGTTGTTCATCAACGCGGTGCAGACGATCGAACGGGCGCGAACGGCGGGAGTTGCCTTCCCGCGCCTCGAGGAGGCCGACGGCAAGGCGGCGGGGCACTGTCTCTACTGTGCCGTGGCCGAGGCGTGTCGTCGCGACGACTCGGCCTTCCGCCGTGAGCTGGTGCGGTGGATGCGCAGTTCGGATGACAGCTGCGACACGGCGGCGGATGCCGCACGCGATCTGTGGTGGCTCGGGTTCGAACGACCGGAGGTGGACGGGTGACCGTGAAATCCGCCGATCCGGTCGAGGCCGACCGCCGATCGCGGCGGTTCGCTCAGAGCGAGTTCGAGCGCCCGGTCGTTGTCGTCGCGGGCGCCGGCACCGGAAAGACAGCTCTGCTGGTCTCGCGAGTGGTGGCGTGGTGTGCGGGCCCGGGTTGGGAACGCCACGCCGAGACCGGGCTCGACGACTCCACGGTCGCCCGCCGGGTGATCGAACGGGTGGTCGCGATCACCTTCACCGATGCCGCTGCGGCCGAGATGGCTCACAAGATCGGCGCCGCCTTTCTCGCGCTCGCGTGCGGCGAGAAACCGGTGGGGTGGGACCCCGAACCGGGATTGCTGCCGGACGACGGTGAGGAGGAGAAACGGCGCGCGCTGGCCCTGTCCGAAGAAAGCCACCGGCTGGTGGTCTCGACCATCCACGCCTATTGCCAGCGTCTTCTTTCCACCTACCCGTTGGAGGCCGGTCTCCACCCCAGGTTCGAGGTCGACGCCGACGGTTCGCGCATCCGGGAACTGGCGGAAGAGGCGCTGGAGGAGACCTTGCGCGAACTCGGTGAGGCATCGGCAGGCGGGAGTTGGCGGCAGCTCGCGGCCGATGGCATCGCCCCGGCGACCATCGTCGATGCGGTGTGCGCACTGGTGGAGGCCGGCGTCGAACCCGGGTGGCTCGCGCGCGATCCGTTCGATGACGCAGGGGCGCCGGTCCTCGCGGTCCGATTGCGGCGTGCGAACGACATCTTCCGCGGGCTCGTGGGCGATCGCCTGGCCGGGGTCCGGGGCGAGGTCAGTGTGCTCGCCGGGAGTGTGGGAGAACAGGTAGCGGCGAACCTTCCGCCGCCGGGCGACGAGGTGTCGATGCTCGATCTCGTGGGGGTGGCCGCTGCGGTCGATCCGAGGGCCATCGAGCGGCTGCGCACGTGGTCGAGGCTCGACTTCACCGCCGGCGAGGGCGCGGCCTTCGAGGACATCGGCGAAAAGGTGGCGCTTGCATCCGGCGAATTGGCGGCGGTGTTGGCGCCGCTTGCCGATCCGCATCGCGAAGAGTTGGCGGCCGCTCGGGCGGTCCTCTCGCCGCTGCTCGAGGCCGTCCAGGAACGCCGCCGTGCCGTAGGTCTGGTGACCTTCTCGGATCAACTGCGCGCCGCCGCGAATCTCCTGGCCGGATCACCGGGCGTTCGCTCGGAGGTCGTGCGCGGCATCGACCACCTCCTGGTCGACGAATTCCAGGACACCGACGACGTCCAGTGCCGGTTGGTCGACATGCTGGCCCTGGCCGATGAACCGCCGCGGCGTCCGTCGTTGTTCATCGTCGGCGATCCGAAACAGTCGATCTATGCCTGGCGCAGCGCCGACCTCGCGGCCTACCACCGTTTCGTCCGACGGGTGCTGGAAGCCGGGGGGAAGACCGTCGACCTGGTGCAGAATTTCCGATCGGTGACGCCGATCCTCGATGAAGTCGAGCGCCTGGTGGCGCCGGTCATGGAGCGGGAGACCGGGATCCAACCGGCCTTCCAGGCGCTCGAGGCGACCGGAGACCGGCGCGGGGCCGCGGGCGTCGACGAAAGCGGCTGGAAGACGGTGGAGCACTGGGTTGCCTGGCCGGAAGGGCCGGACGGCGTGGCGCCGGAGAAGGGCAACGCCGACAACGGGACCTCGGCCCTCGAAGCGCGGGCGATTGCAGCGGATATCTCCCGCCTGCACTCCGAGGGCGTGATCGGCGGCTGGGGCGAGGTGGCCGTACTGCTGCGGGTCACCACCGCGCAGGAAATCCTTCTCGAGGCCCTGCGCGAGGCCGGCGTACCGTACGAGGTGGCTCGCGAGCGCGACTACTACCGCCAGAGGGAAGTCGTCGAGCTGGCTGCGCTGGTACGGACCGTGCTCGAGCCCGCGGACGTTCTGGCGCTGCTGACCGTGTTGCGCAGTGACGTGGTCGGAGTGCCCGACGCCGCATTGGCGCCGTTGTGGCGTGCCGGCCTCCCGGCTCGGATGGCCGGTCTGACGGGTCCGGATCGAGCGGTGATCGACGCGGTCGACGCATCGGTCGAGGCAGCCCGGGCGGCGACCCCGGCCGATGCTCCGGGCGTCGACGAGGTACCGGGTTGGCCGGACGCGGTCCGCGCGGCCGCTGCGACCATCGCCGAATTGCGGCGGTCGCTGCGGCGCGACCCTCCCGATGTGTTCGTGGAAAAGATCCGGACGCTGTGGTTGGCGGAGGTCACGGCGGCCGGACGGTATCTCGGTGGGTTTCGGCGGGCGCGGATCGAGCGCTTTCTGGCCGACCTCGAGGCCACCCTGGTGACCGGCGAACGGGGCGGTGCCGATCTCGCGCGTTTTCTGCGGCTGGCGGTCTCGGAGGGCGGCGAAAGCCGGGTCCCGACGCCCCCCGATCTCGAGGTCGACGCGGTCCACGTGATGACCATTCACAAGGCCAAGGGGCTCGATTTCTCGCACGTCTACGTGTCCCAGATTCACAAGGGAGGGCGCGGCGGAGGCAATCGTGCGGCGGCCGAGGTGCGGACCTTCGACGGGATGCCGGAATACCGCATCTTCGGGTGGGCGTCTCCGGGCTTCGCGTCGGCCGAATGGGAATCCGAACGAAAGACCAGGGCCGAACTCGTGCGGCTTCTCTACGTCGCCACCACCCGGGCGAAAAACCGCCTGGTCCTCTCCGGGGGGTGGAGGGCTCCGGGCCAACACAAGTCGCCGAAGGCGGCGACGACATTTGCCGATCTCGTGAGCCGCCGGCTCGTCGGGGAGGCGGTGGAGGCCCAGATCGGGCGCGCGGCCGAACGTGAGGCAGGTGACGCTCCGCACCTGGTGCGCGTGATGCCGGCGTTCGCAGATGTTGCGTTGGAGGCTGAACCCGACCGACGCGCCGGGGAAGGCATCGAGGGGATCGAGGAACGCCTCCAGCGGGCCCGAGAGCTGGCCGCGGCGCGCGCGACGTCGGTTCACCGGATGGAACAGCCGGTCTTCCGGTCGGCCTCGGCCGAGGCCCACGACCGCCTGCGCCGCGCCGAGGCCGAAGAGGTCGAACCGGTGGGGGAGGGCTCGTCCGATCGCAGGGCGGCGATGGCCCTCGGAACCGCGGTTCACTCCTTGATGGAGAACCTCGATCTGGATGCCGCTCTGGGGCCGCAGGTCGCCGGCCACCGTCAACGGATCCTCGCCGAGCTTGCGCCCTTCGACGATGGGAAGACCCGGGCGGAGGACCTCCTCACGAGATTGTCCGAAGGTTCGTGTCTGACCCGGCTGGAAGTTGTCGCAGGTCACGTGCTCGCGCGCGAGCTGCCGGTGATGGTGTGGTCGGAGGAGCCCGGTGTTCCCGGTGCGGTGGTGTCAGGGATCGTCGATCTCGTCTACCGCGATCCGGGCGACGGCCGGGTCGTGGTGGCCGACTACAAGACGGACCATTGCGAAGGCGAAGATGCGATGAAGGAGCGAACCGCGCTCTACGAACCCCAGGTGCGCACCTACGCCCGCGCCCTCCGCGACGCTCTCACCCTCGACCACGAACCCCACGTCGAGCTGTGGTTCCTCGCCGCCGACCGGATCGTGAGGTTGTGAGCAGCCGCGGTGCAGGCGGGACGCCCGCACCACAAGAGGCCCGTCGGTCGACTCGAGCGTTCACGAGCGGAGGGCCGAGGTGAACATCCCGATGCTCTCGGCCGCATTGCCCGTGAGTGCCCCCACCTGTTTTTTCATTCGCCCGGGCACCGCCCGGGCGAATGAAAAAACCCGGCGAAACCGCCGGGCTCTCGTAGAGAGAAACTCCTCCTCCCTCACTACGAAGTCGGAATTATATAGGGATTTTTCCGAAGTCAAGTGTTTTCGCCTCGTGGTGCGCGATTCCGAGGCCCTCGAATGCCGGCAGAAAAATGGACCTCTTGCAGAATTCAACATCGTGCGGGCGGGGATAAACCCCGCCCCTACGCCTTTCAGAGGTGATCCGAGCATCGTAGGGGAGGGGTTTATCCCCTCCCTTTCGGGTCTCTCTGCGCCGCGAGTCTGTTCCCATACTGGATTCCCTGGAGACAAAGAAACGCCCCCGGTTTCCCGGAGGCGTTTGAAGCTGACAGCTAAAAGCTGACAGCTAACAGCTCTCTAGACCATCGACTCGGACTCCAGGGCGCGTTTCATCGTCGTGCCGATCTCCGCCGGGGTCGCCGCAACGGCAATGCCCGCCGCCTGGAGGGCCGCGATCTTGTCGGCCGCGGTGCCCTTGCCGCCGGAGATGATGGCGCCGGCGTGGCCCATGCGACGGCCCGGAGGCGCGGTCTGGCCGGCGATGAACGCCGCCACCGGTTTCGACACGAACTGCTCGATGAAGGCCGCGGCGTCTTCCTCGGCCGACCCGCCGATCTCGCCGATCATGACGATGGCTTCGGTCTGCGAATCCTCTTCGAACGCCTCGAGGCAGTCGATGAAATTGGTGCCGGGCAGGGCGTCGCCGCCGATGCCGACGCAGGTCGACTGGCCGAGGTTGAGTGCGGTCAGCTGGCCCACCGCTTCATAGGTCAAGGTGCCGGAGCGCGAGACCACGCCGACCGGACCGGGGATGGAGATGTGGCCGGGCATGATGCCGAGCTTGCACTCGCCGGGGGTGATGATGCCGGGGCAGTTGCCGCCGATGAGGCGGGTGGGCAAGCCCTGGAGGATGCGCTGGACGCGGATCATGTCCCGCGCCGGGATGCCCTCGGAGATGCACACCACGACCTCGATGCCGGCGTCGGCCGCCTCGAGGATGGCGTCGGCCGCGAACGGAGGCGGCACGAAGATCAAAGACGCGTTGGCGCCGGTCTCGCGGACCGCGTCGTCCACGGTGTTGAAGACGGGCACGCCGTCGACTTTCTGGCCGGCCTTTCCGGGTGTGACGCCGGCGACGATCTTGGTGCCGTACTCGCGGCATTTCTGGGCGTGGAAGGTGCCTTCTTTGCCGGTGAGACCCTGGACGACGACCTTGGTTTCGGAGTTGACCCAGATACTCATGCCGCACCTCCGACCGCCGCCACGACTTTTTCGGCGGCGTCCGCCATTCCTTCGCCGACGATCAGGTCGATCCCGGACTCGGCGAGCACGCGGCGTCCTTCCTCGACGTTGGTGCCTTCGAGGCGGACGACCAGCGGGATGCTGAGCTTGACCTCCTCGGCCGCGGCGACCACGCCGCGCGCCACCATGTCGCAGCGCACGATGCCGCCGAAGATGTTGACCAGCACGCCCTTGACCGAGGGGTCCGAGAGCAGGATGCGGAAGGCCGCGGCCACCCGCTCCTGGGAGGCGTCGCCGCCGACATCGAGGAAGTTGGCCGGTTCGCCGCCGCAGTGCTTGATGATGTCCATGGTCGCCATGGCGAGCCCGGCGCCGTTGACCATGCAGCCGATGTTGCCGTCGAGCTTGATGTAGTTGAGGTCGAACTTCGAGGCCTCGACCTCGAGCGGCTCTTCCTCGTGGATGTCGCGCATGGCGGCGATGTCCTTGTGGCGGAAGAGCGCGCTGTCGTCGACGTTCATCTTGGCGTCGAGTGCGATCACCCGGCCGTCGGTGGTGGTCACCAGCGGGTTGATCTCGAGCAGCGAGGCATCGGTGTCACCGTAGGCCTTGGCCAGAGCGGCCATGAACTTGGTGCCCGCCTTGAAGGCGTCGCCCTCGAGCCCGAGACCGAAGGCCAGCTTGCGGCCGAGGTAGGGGTGGAGCCCCACATCGGGGTCGAAGTGGGCCTTGAGGATGGCGTCCGGGTTCTCGGCCGCGACCTCCTCGATCTCCATGCCGCCGAACTTCGAGGCCATCATCACCGGAAAGCCCTCGGAGCGGTCGAGGACCACGCCCAGATAGAGCTCGCGCTCGATCGGCAGCGCCTCCTCGATCAGCACCGTGCGCACCAGCTTGCCCTCGGGCCCGGTCTGCTTGGTGACCAGGGTCATGCCGAGGATCTCGCCCGCCAGCTTGACCGCCTCGTCGGGGTTGTGCGGCCAGCTTGACGCCGCCGCCCTTGCCCCGCCCACCGGCGTGGATCTGCGCCTTGACCACCACCCGGCCGCCGAGCTCTTCGGCCGCCGCCTTCGCCTGCGACGCCTCCGTGATGACGATGCCGCGCGGCACGGGAACCCCGTGCGCCGCCAGCACCTCTTTGCCTTGATACTCGTGAATCTTCATCTCGCCTCCTTGGGGACTGCCCGTTGCGGGCCGGGCTATTTTGTACCATCTTTCACGAGCGGGCAAGGGCGGGTTGAAGATGGGAGAATCGAGGGTGGAGATGTCAGAATTCGGAATTCGGAATTCGGAATTCGGATATGCCGCCCGATCAGCCTCGGGATTGGGCGGCGGAAATCGCTGCGGGGAGGTCAGAGGTGGAGTCTCGGAGTCAGGTCGAGGGAACGTTGGAAGTGGACCGCGAGCGGAGCTGCGGGTGCTCGACCGGCTTGATTCGCCGCGGGCGATTCAGGATTTTCTGGACGGCATTCCGTACAACTCGGAGCCGGTGTGCCGGTCGCCGCGGGAGGTCCTCCGGGTACGGCGGGCTCACTGCATGGAAGGGGCGCTGCTCGCGGCGGCTGCTCTGAGCCACCACGGGCGGCCGCCGTTGCTGGTCGATCTTCGGGCGCACAACGACGACGACCACGTCGTGGCGCTCTTTCGCGAGGGCGGTCTGTGGGGAGCCGTCGCCACATCCAACACGACGGCGCTCCGGATGCGCGACCCCGTGTACCGGACGGTCCGCGAGCTCGCACTTTCGTACTTTCCCTTCTACTTCAACCTCGACGGCTACAGCGCGCTGCGCGCCTACTCGGTGCCCTGCGACCTCACGCGCTTCGACGATCGCGGCTGGCGGTTCACGACCGATGACCTGGAGTACCTCGGCGATGCCCTCGACCGGCTGCGCCACACCCGTCTCGTCGATGAGGAGACCGCGCGGAGCCTGCCGCGGGCGCCGCGCTACCTGATGGACGCCTGCTTCGCCGGCGCCGATCCTGCGGGGCTCTTCAAACCTTGAAGACCCCGTGACGCCGCCGGATCGAGGACCTTGAGGAAGGTCACCCTGGAATCACCGGGCGCATAGAAGTCCTCGAGCTCGGCGGCAACCTGATAGCCGCAAGCCAGGTAGAAGGCTCGGGTCGGCGCGTACTGGGCGCGGCCGGCGGTCTCGAGGTAGACGCGAGGCCTCCCCGATGCGGCCATCCAACTCTCGGCCTGGGCCAGCAGAGTGCGGCCGATGCCGACTCCCTGAAGCGCGGGGTCGACTGCGATCCAGTAGAGGTCCGCCGATTCGACGGTCCCCGGGATCGGCCCCCAGCAGGCGTAGCCGGCGACCTCGCCGTGATGTTCGCCGACCAGGAATCGGTAGTGGCTCTCCTCGCCGAGGGCGATGCGGTCGTCGACCAGTTCCATCGCCACCTCGACTTCCTCGGGGTTGAAGAACCCGGTCGCGTCGAGGAGCCGGTGAACCGGGGTGCGGTCCGCCATCGACAGCTCGCGGCGAACGATGGTGGGTGAGATCAGGGTGAGCGTGTTCATTCTTTCCATCCCGCTGCGGCGAGGATCCGCCGCACGATTTCCTCGGGTTCGATCCCTGCCTTCGCGGCGGCCGCGGCGAATCCCGCGTCGGGGGAGATGCAGGGGTTGGCGTTGATTTCGAGCACTCGCGGCACCTCGTCCTCGTCGAGCCGGATGTCGACGCGGCCGTAACCGGTGAGACCGCAGGCCGACCACGAAACCCGCGCGACCTCTTCGAGGTGGCGCCGGAGGAGCGTCTCGGAGCCGTTGAGAAAGACCCGCACCGTGTTGCGGTAGGCGAACGAGCCCTCGTCCCACTTCGCCTCCCAATCGAGGATCCGCGGGCGGTCGGGAGGGAAGTCGACAAAGGTCATCTCCGCCGCGGGCAGGACCTCGGGACCGGATGCTCCGTCGAGGATGGAGATGTTGAACTCGCGTCCCGGAAGGAGGTGCTCGACGAGAACGGGTTGGCCGTTGAAGAGGCGCCCGAGCTCGCCGGCGCGCGTGATGGCTTCCGCGCGGTCCGAGGTGACGGCTGTGGTATCAAGACCGAGAGAGGCGTCCTCGAGCGACGGCTTGAGGATCCACGGCGGCATCACGCTGTCGAGGATGTCCGGGTGATCGGGGTCGAGCAGTCCGCCGGGCGCCACCGCGACTCCGTGTCGGGTGAGGGTCTGTCGGGTCGCCTCCTTGTCGGTGGTGGCGCGGATGGCCTCGGCGGACGAACCGGTGACGTTGAGCCCCGCGCGTTCGAACGCGGCAGCCGCCTCGACCTGAAACGTGGGGCGTCCCGGAGGCGACTCGACGAGATTGAACACCGTCCCCGCGCCGCCGAGCGATGCGGCGTCGACCCCTCCGTCCCCGACCGCCATCACGCGGTAGGGGAGACGGAGGGCGTCCAGCGCTCCGGTTACGAAACCGACTTGGGCGAGGACGTCGCGCGTCGACGGGTCGTCCGCGGCTGCGACAGCGTTGTGGGCAACAAGGATGTCGGACATGTTTCGGATTCGTACCTTTCTTTGGCTGCAGTGACGATCTCGCCGAGGAGGTCGTGGTAGGGGAGACCCGCCATGCGGGCCATGATCGGCAGGTCGGAACGCACCGGGTGGAGACCCGGCAGCGGGTTGACCTCGATGAATGAAAGCCTGCCGGCCGCATCGCACCGCATGTCCACGCGAGCTGCGTCACGGCAATCCAACGCCTCGACGACCGCCAGCGCCAGCTCCGCCGCCTGGTCGGCGAGGGGCTCGCCGGTGACCAGGCGGTACTCCATCCGGTCGAGGTATTCGTCCTTGTTGAGCTGGGTGTAGGCCTCGACCTCCGAGCGATTGGTCCAGACCACTTCCATGACGGCAACGACGCGGGCGTTGACACCGTTGCCGAGGACTCCGACGGTGACCTCGCGGCCGGGGAGGAGCTCCTCGACCAGCAGGCCGGTCGGGAAGTCGGGGAGCAACCGGGTGCAGGTCTTGATCAGCTGTTTGCGGTTGGAGACGATCGAGTAGGCGCCGACGCCCTTCGAGCTGCCTTCGGCAAGCGGTTTGACGAACATCGGGTTGCCGTTGATCCTCGAATCGATGTCGCTCAGCGACCGCACGATGATGAAGCCGGGTGTCGGCAGGCCCTTGTCGCGGACGATGCGTTTGGCCAGAGACTTGTCGAGGGTGAGACCGCAGGTCACCGGATCAGAGAACGTGTAGGGCTGATCGAACAGTTCGCACAACGCCGGCACCTGGGCCTCGCGGGCGCGGCCGCGAAGGCCTTCGGTGACGTTGAAGACGAGGTCCCAACGGTCGCCGGCTACCAACCGCGCGGCCAGGGCCCGCCCGCGGCCGACCCGTTCAACGCGGTGGCCGAGGCCGGAGAGGGTCTCCTCGAGCCCGCTGATCACTCCCTCGTCGTCGAACTCGGCCACCTCGAGCTTGCTGTGGCCGGCGGCGAGGTACTCCTCTTTACTGTCGTAACAGAGACCGATCGAAAGATGCATCGGGTTCACTCCATTTCCGGCGGGTCGATATAGGTGAAGATTTCGCCCGCCCAGTTCTTCAGCTGCCAGGTGCCGCCGTCGCGTCCCATCACCGTTTCGGGCTGGACCGGGATCTTGCCGCCGCCGCCGGGAGCGTCCACCACGTATGTGGGCACTGCGTAGCCGCTGGTGTGCCCGCGAAGCTGACTCATGATCTCGATGCCCTTGCCGATCGAGGTGCGGAGGTGGGCCGTGCCGACCACCGGGTCGGCCTGGTAGAGGTAGTAGGGGCGGACGCGAATCTTGAGGAGCCCGTGGAAGAGATCCTTCAAAACCCCGGCGTCGTCGTTGACGCCCCGCAAGAGGACGGTCTGGCTGCCGAGCGGAATGCCCGCGTCGGCCAGGATGTCGCACGCGGTCTCGACCTCGGGAGTCAATTCGGAGGGGTGAGAGAAGTGCACCGACAGCCACACCCTGTGGCGCCGCAGCACGGCGGCCAGTTCGGGAGTGATGCGCTGCGGGACGAAGCAGGGAACGCGGCTGCCGATCCGCACGAACTCGATGTGCTCGATCTCGCGGATCGAGCCCAGGAGGGCGTCGAGCCGGTCATCCGACATCATCAGCGGATCGCCGCCCGACAGCAGCACGTCCCGCACCTCGGTGTGTGCGCGCAGATACTCGAGGATGGCGTCCATGCGGCGGGGCAGCGGATCGAGGGCGCCCTGGCTGACCAGCCGCGACCGCGTGCAGTAGCGGCAGTAGGCGGCGCAGGTGTCGAGAGCCAGCAGCAGCACCCGGTCCGGGTAGCGGTGAACCAGCCCTTCGACCGCGGAGGCGTGGTCCTCGCCGCACGGGTCCTCCATGTCGCCGGTGCTGACGACGAACTCGTCGGCGGTCGGAACGACCTGGCGCCGGATGGGGCATTGCGGATCGGTAGGATGCATCAACGCAGCGAAGTGGGGCGTCACTGAGACTGCGAAGCGTTCGGCTCCCATGGCGAGACCGGTGCGTTCGCTGTCGGTCAGATCGAGATATGCCTCGAGGTGCTCGAGGCGGGTCAAGCGGTGGCGCATCTGCCAACGCCAATCGGCCCAACTCGTCGGGTCGTAGGTCTCGTCGAATACCCGGCAGACACGTTCGCGTCCGTCGAGGGTGTTGATTGTGGTTGCGGCGCGGCCGCTGGCTGACATCAGAAGATTCCTCTCTTTCATGCAGTGGTTCTCGATGGGTGTGGCAAGGCGCTCGCAGGTACCGCTCATCTGAACGGCTACCGGCTGCGCCTGGCGCACGAAAAGCCCCGAGGGGCGCGTCGACATGGCCTGGTTATCTCTGGGGTGGTGTTTCCCGTCGCCGCGGGCGCGGCGAACTCATGACACGCACTTCCGTGGGGTCACTGGGAGGACGCTTCCCGTCGAGGGAAGCGGGGGCCATCCACCCGGACTGGTGTCCGGTAGACGGCCCGAGCCTACTTGGAGGCTCTTCAGCGGAGGAACTCACGCTCATAATTCGACATTACGCCCGTTTTACCGGGTGTCAATAGGTTGTGGCCCTCAGGCGAAAATTATTTTTGATCCGGGGCTGGCGCGTCGAGCCCGAACGCCCCTTCCCAGAGCCCGGTGAAGAAGCTCCGGGCGTTGCTCCCGAGGCTGCGGACACGGTAACCGCCCTCCTGAACGACCAGGGTCGGCACGTGAAGACCTCCGACCAGGCGGCCGTTGGCCTCGAAGTCTTTCGTGACAAGGTCCCATGTTCCGGTGGGGTCCTTGCGCCCGGTGTCCAGACCGAGGGCAACCACGAGCACCTCGGTGCCGTGGTCCGTAATCCTGCGCAGCGCCCTGGCCAGGACCTGCCGGTACCTCTCGCCGTCGACATGTTCTTCGAGCGGGTAGTTGCGGTTTGCGTTCAGGCCGTCGCCCGCCCCGCGCTCGTCGGCGAAGCCCGAGAAATAGGGATAGGCGAAGTTCGGGTGCCCGTGGATCGACACCGTGAGGACGTCGCCGCGTTCCCAGAAGATATCCTGCTGGCCGTTGCCGTGGTGATAGTCGAGGTCGAGAATCGCGACGCGGGCGGATTTCGAAAGTTCCTGGGCGGCGATGGCCGCGTTGCTGAAGTAGCAGAACCCCCCGAACGACCGGTGCTCGGCGTGGTGCCCCGGCGGCCTGACGAGAGCGTAGGCGAGCCGGCGCCCCGTGGTCAGCGCGTGGGCTGCGGTGAGTACACAGTCGACCGCCCGGCGGGCGGCGAGGTACGAGTTGCGGTTGAGGGGTGTGAAAGTGTCGATGCAGTAATAGCCGGCCCGGACCTCGAGTTCCTTGGGGGGGCGCGCAGCATTCCGGATAGGAAAGACGTAGGGGTAGACGGCCTTCCCGTCGCCGACCCGCTCGCACACCCGTTTCAGATAGCGCACGTAGGCCGGGTCGTGCACCTCGAAGAGGTGCCGATCGGGAAACTCGCGCAGCGCGGTTTCCTCGAACAGCGACGTCTGGTCAATCTCCTTCCGGATGGCTTTGATCCGAACCGGCGACTCCACATATCCCTGCTCCCGCACGTGGTGGATGAGGTGGCGGTCGTTGACCACCAAGGCGATGCGCCGGTCGGGAGGGGGGACGGGCGGAAGATCTGCCTCGGCGCGCGTCGGTTCGCTGAGGTACTTGAACGGTCGCAGCCGGACCGGGTTGTCACGGATCGATGCGACGACGCTTTCCACGTAGTCCGGGGGACACAAGCTCTTGTACTTTCGTTCGAGGATCGCCCTCACCGCCGCGCGCATGGCCTTGCGTCCCGGCGCCTTGCCGGTGCCGAGGTCGTCCATCACGAGGTAGGGAGGCTCCTCGTCGTCCGGGCTCAGCGGGGTTTCGTAGCCGGTCCCGACCACCGGGCGGGCGCCGAAACCCTCGTAGAAACGCAGACGGGCGGCGTTCTGGCGTCGCTTGGCGGGATCGGGGCAGAGCGCCGGGTCGTCGGGCAGACACTCGAAGAGGACGCCCCACGCGCCCACCGCCAGAGCGTCCCTTCGCACGCGTTCGTACAGGGTGCCGCCGAGACCGCTGCCGGCGGTGCCCGATCGGGTGGCGATGAAATCCAGCCACACAAAGCCGATCTCCGTCTCGTGGTGGATGACGGCGAAGGCCTTGACGGTGTGGCGCTGCGATTCGGCGACGTAGAGGGTTGCCCGGAAACCGTGCCGCACCGGTGATCTGAGTTTGTCGGGCAGGCTTTCAACATCTTTGGGGTCGAGATCCGGAAAGCGGTCGACCAGGATCGCCTGCACCTGTTCGATGGCGGCCCGGTCGTGGGCGAAGATGTTGTCGTAGACTCTGCGGATTCGAAACACTGTGCCTCCTGCCGCACGAGCGGCGGGCCACACGGTAGCACCAAAGTAGGATGCAGGTATCAGGATGCAGGTCGCAGGAAGCTGGAATCCTGAATCCTGAATCCTGAATCCTGCAGCATGTATCCACAAAAAAGCCCGGGCCGAAGCCCGGGCGGTTGTTGGATACAGTTCGAGGTCTACTCGGTGATCGGCTCGAGCGTCATCGGGTCGCGCAGCGGAAGCTCCGTGATCGTCCCGAAGTCGGTGAGTTTTGCATCGTGCTCGGGGTGGGCCTTGGTGATCTCCTCGATGTTGCCGACCACGAGCATGATCATCTTCTCCGGGTCGAGGTCGGCGGCCATCGCCTTCTGGATATCGGCACCGGTCACCGCCGCCACATTGTCGCGGTATTCGGTCCAGTACGAGTGGGGCCGCCCGAGAAGCTCATCGGAGGCGTACAGACCGACCACCTGGCCGGCGCTCGCGAAGCGGCGCGGGAAGGTCTCGATGAAGGAGGCCTTGGCGGTGCGCACCTCTTCGTCGGTGGGCGCAGCCGTCCGCATGCTCTTCAGGAGGTCGAAGAAGATCTCCGCTGCGTAGGCGCAGGTCGAGGACTTGGACTGGTAGTAGGCCTGGAACGTCCCCGGCATGGTGGCGGGGAAGTTGAGGCTGGAATAGGCGCTGTAGGCGAGACCCTCGTCGGACCGGATGGTCTTCATCATGCGGGCGGTGAAACCACCGCCGCCGAGGATGTCGTTGCCGATCATCAGCGGGAACTGGCCTGGGAAGCCCTGTTTGTAACCGAGTTTGCCGATGCTCACCCGGCCCTGGTTGACGTCCGGCTTGTTGACGACGTAGACGCCTTTTGCGGTAGTGGCTTGCGGCTGCGGGATTTCCGGCAGCGCGTTTTCGACTTTCGGCAGCGTGGCGATGGTGCGGTTGAGCAGGGCTTCCATTTCGGCCTGCTGGAAGTCCCCGGCCACCGCGACCACGAGATTGCCGGAGCGCATCAGCGAGCCGACCATGGCCTTGCAATCGGCGGCGGTGATCGCATCCACCGACGCCTGGGTCGCCAGACGGTTCATCCAGTAGTCGTCGCCGTAGATCAGACGATCCCACTCTCTTGCCTCGATATCCGCGGTGTCGTCGTTGCGCTGCTTCATCGCCTGCAGCATGTTGTCCTTGGTCTTGGCGAAGCGGTCCTCCTGGAAGCGCGGCTTGGTGAGGACGTCCATGAGGATGGCCATGGCCGCCTCGAGGTCCTTGGAGAGCACGTTGAGACTCACCGAACCGGTGACGTCGCCGACACTGGTGCTCAGATTCGCGGCGAGGAAATCGAGTTCCTCATCCAGTTCTTGAGCGGTTCTTTCGCCCGCGCCTCCCGAGCGCCAGGCGTCACCGGTGATGGCGGCCAACCCGGCCTTGCCGTCGGGTTCGAGATAGCGCCCGCCCCGGAAATAGACCGAAATGGTGACCAGCGGGAACTGGCTGTCCTGTTTGGCGTAGACGGGGGTGCCGTCCGCCAGTTCAAAACGCAGGGAGTCGGCATCCGGCACCTCGAACGTGAGTTCCGGATAGACCAGCTTCTCCGGCCGGTCCGGGATATCTGCGGCGGAGACCGTCGCCGCGGCGACCATCAGTGCCAAGGTAGCGGTAAAAATCATCTTGCGGCGCATGTCACTCCCCCTCTCCGGCCGACGCCTTGAGCATTTCGAGGCGTTCGGTGGCCTTTTGGATCACCAGTTCGATGGCGGCCTTGTACTCCGGCGGCGCCTGGGCGGCCATCGCCTGCATCTGCGCGAGCCCCTGTTCGAGCTCGGCGGGATCGGTCACCTGATTGATCTGAGCGAGCGCCTGTTTGGCCATCGCCTTGCCCTGGGCGGACAGTGCGGCCAGCTCGGGGTCCTCCTCGCTGCCTTCCTTGCGGAAGTACCAAAGGGCATTCAGTCCCTCGTCTGTGAAATAGGTATCGGCCACTCGCTGGACGTCTTCGGCCGTCACCGCCTCGATGCGGGCCGGCGATTCGTTGAGGAAGCTCCAGTCCTCCCATACGTCGTAGAGGAGGAGTTGCAGGACCAGGAAGAAATCGGACTGGAGACGCCGGTAGGAATCGGCCAGGGTCTGATTCTTGACCTTCTGCAGCTCGCGTTCGCCGACCGGTTCTTCCTTCAGGCGGTTCACCTCGAAGATCAGCGCGTCCTCCACCGTCTGGTGATCAACTCCGTCTGCCAGTTCGGCGCCGACCTCGACGGAACCCCCGTACTTCATCGCGTTGTGGCTCGAATAGGGCTCGCCGGTGGCGATCTGTTTGTCCTCGACCAGGCTCTTGTAGAGCCTTCCGGTGCGGTCGTTGAGGATCGAGTCCATGACTTCGAGAGCGTAGAAATCGTTGTTCCCGAAAGGAACCGTGTGCCAGCGCAGCTGCACCGACGGGTTGGTGTCGGCCTCGGCCTTCATGCGCCGTTCGGCGAGCTGCTCGATCTCCTCGGTGACCACGGGCGGCGGCGGGTTCTCCCCGCGGGGTATGCGGCCCATGTACTTCTTGGCCAGCGCCAGAGCTTCGTCGGAATCGAAGTCGCCCACGAGAGCGGCCGTGATGTTGTTGGGCGCGTAGTAGGTGGCGAAGAACTCCTCGGCCTGGTCTCTGGTAATGGACTCGACATCGGAGGGCCATCCGACCACCGGGTGGTGGTAGGGGACGGAGCCCCAGAACATCATGTCGAACTGTTCCTCGAACTTGGCGGTCGGGTTCGACTCGGTGCGCATGCGGCGCTCTTCACGGACCACGTCGCGTTCGGTGTAGAACTCCCTGAAGACCGCGTTGAGGAGTCGTTCGGACTCCATCCAGAACCACAGCTCGAGCTTGTTGGCCGGCACGGTGATGAAGTAGATGGTGAAGTCGTTGCTGGTGCCGGCATTCATGCCGGAGGCGCCGGCCTCGGTGTAGATCTGGTCGAACTCGTCCTTGACGATGAACTCTTTCTGCTGGGCCTGAAACTCCTGCATCCGCGCGCGGAGCTCGGCCAGCTTTTCGGTCTGGTTCTCGGGCAGGTAGATGCTGCCCTCGATCTCGCCCTTGCGTTTCATCTCGCGCATGACCTCGTACTCGGCCTCCATCTCGAGACGGAGCTCGTCGAGCCGGGCCATGATTTCGGCCTCTTTTTCATAATTCGAGGTTCCGATGGTCGGGCTGCCCTTGAACATCATGTGTTCGAAGAGGTGGGCGATGCCGGTGGCTCCGACCTCCTCGTTGACCGACCCCACGTGGGTGATCCAGCCGGCTGAAACCGTCGGGCTTTCATGCCGTTCGACCATCAATATCTTCATTCCGTTGTCCAGAAAAACCTCCTGGACGGGTACTTTTGCCTCCTGGGCCGCGATGGTCAGGGTGCTGAGCAGCACCGCCATCGCCAGCCCGGCGACCGTCAGATGACGCCGAAGACTCATTCTTTCGCTCCTTCCGTGTTGGTGTCGATTGGGTTTGCATTTCCGGTGGGGATGGCCCCGGACAGGTTTTGATTCAGGTACACAGACGCTCCCGGCTTTCGTTCGCGGTTCGCAGATGATACTACGGTCCGGTCGCATTCGGGTTCTGCGGCCGCCCGTCTCGACGTCGTCCGCTCCGCCCCAGTAGACAGCCCCCCGGAGGGGCTGTACCGTTGCTCTACCGGAGGCTTGATGGGCGAGCTACTGTTGGCACTGGATGTCGGCAACACCAACACCGTTGTCGGTCTATTGGACGGCGACCACCTGCGCACCCACTGGCGGCTGACGACCCACGCCGAGCGCACGGCGGACGAGGTCGGGATGTGGCTGCACCAGCTCCTGCGCTGGGAAAAGGTGGACCCAGGAGATCTTGCGGCGGTCGCGATTTCGTCGGTGGTGCCGCCGATCGACCCGAGGCTCGACGAAGGAGTGCGGCGCTACCTCGACCGCAAACCCTTCTTCGTCGAGCCGGGCATCGAGACCGGCATGCCGTTGTTGGTGGACGCGCCACAGGAACTCGGCGCAGACCGTCTGTGCGACGCGGTGGCAGCCTTCGCGGAGCACGGTGGACCCTGCCTGGTGCTCGACTTCGGAACGGCCGTCACCTGGGAGGTGGTGTCCGCCAAGGGCGAGTACCTCGGCGGCGCGATTGCCCCGGGACCTGGGGTCACCGCTGAAGCGTTGTCGCTCAAGACGGCCAAACTCCCCAGCGTTGCCATGGCGCCGCCCGAGCGGGTGATCGGAAAGGGGACGGTGGACAGCATCCAGTCAGGTCTCTTCTACGGCTATCTCGGTCTCATCGAAGGAGTCACGAAGCGGATCCTCGACGAACTCGGGGAGGCGACGGTGGTCGCCACCGGTGGGCTGGCGGGGGCCTTCGCCAAACACTCGAAGATGATCCACCACGTGGAACCCGACCTGACCCTTCACGGATTGAAGATCCTGTGGCGGCTCAACCGGGAGCAGAAGCGTTGACTCCACGGGGAAAAGAAGCGCGCAAGGAGGTGCGGCAGCGCATCCGCAAACGGGTCGAGGAGAAGATGCGGCCGCTCACGCTGCCGAACTTCATCACCCTGACCCGGATGGCGATGGTGCCGGTCTTCGTGATCGCGGTTTCGGACAAGAACTTCCGCCTCGCCCTGTGGATCTTCATTCTCGCCGGTCTCACGGACGCTTTCGACGGCTGGCTGGCGCGCCGCATGGACATGAGGTCGCGGTTCGGCGCCTACCTCGATCCCATCGCCGACAAGATGCTGATCACGGTCGCCTACATCGCCTTGACCATTCCCCAGGGACAGGCGGTCGTGATTCCCCTGTGGCTGACGATCCTGGCTCTCTTCCGCGATTTCGTGATCATGATGGTGGCCGGTGTGCTGTACATGGTCGAGGGTCTGCGGGAGTTTCCCCCGTCACCTCTCGGCAAGGCCACCACTTTCGCCCAGGTCGCCACGGTGGCGGTCGTCCTGTTGGCAAATGTGTTCTTCGTGCCTCGTTGGCTCCCGCCCGCCTGCTTCTACCTGTCGTTCTTTCTCGTGATCGGGTCGGCGTTCAACTACATCTACCGCGTCGCCCGCTTCGTCGAAGAAGCGAGGCAGGCACGCGAGCAGGAGACGAGGCCGACGAGGAGTGAGAGTGAATTTCGGATTTCGAATTTCGGATTTCGAATTTTCCATCGCACCGACCCCGGAGCAAACCGTGGATGGACGCTATCGCCGAAGACACGTGTCGTTCGTTCGCCGTGCTGAATTGGCGATATGGGACTGAAGCCGCGGGTTCGAAAAATCCGAAATTCGGAATCCGAAATCCGAAATGAATGGCCGGCTAGGTCACCGTCTCCGGCGGGTTGAAGGTCGGCATGATGTTGTTGAGGACCCGGATGACGTCGCGGGCGATGGTCTTTTCCTCATTGGTCGGGACCACCAGCACCCTGACCCGTGATTCGTCGGTGGTGATCTCTCCTTCGCCGTCGGTGAGGGCGGCGTTGCGGTCCCGGTGGAGCTCGATGCCCATGAACTCGAGACCGGTGAGCGACGCTTCCCGTACCTCCGGCGATTTCTGTCCGATACCGCCCGTGAACAGCACCGCATCCACACCGCCCATGGCTGCGGCGTAGGCGGCGATGTACTTCTTGATCCGGTAGCAGAACATGCGGAAGGCCACGTCGGCGCGCTGGTTGCCCTCGGCGCGGGCGGCCAACAACTCCCGCATATCGGACGAAACACCGGACACCCCGTACAGCCCCGAGTGCTTGTTGAGCATGGTGTTGACCTGGTGCAGCGTCATCTCCTCCATGGCCATCAGCCAGGGGATGATCGCAGGGTCCATGTCGCCGGAGCGGGTCCCCATCACGAGCCCCTCGAGGGGGGTGAAACCCATCGATGTGTCGATGCTCCTGCCGTGATCGACCGCGGCCAGCGAGCACCCGTTCCCGAGGTGGACGCTGATCAGCTTCTTGTTCTCGCGTTCCCAATCCAGGATCTGACTGCCCCGAAAGGTCACGTAACGGTGGGAGGTGCCGTGAAAGCCGTACTTGCGGAGGTGGTGTTTCTTGTAGAGCTGGAACGGGATTCCGTAGAGGAAGGAGTGGGCCGGCATGGTCTGATGAAAGGCCGTGTCGAATACCGCGAGATGGGGGATGTCGGGCATGGCGGCGTGGGCGGCGTAGTAGCCGCGGAGGTTGGGTGGGTTGTGGAGTGGCGCGAGCACCGAACACGCCTCGATCTGTTCGACGACCTCGGGCGTGATCAGAACGGACGAGGCGAAGGCCTCGCCGCCGTGCACCACCCGATGGCCGACAGCGCCGATCTCCTCGACCGATGCGAGAATGCCGTGCTCCGGGTCGGTGAGGATGCGCAGGACCCACTCGATGGCCGTGCGGTGCTCGAGGATCTCCCGGTAGTCCTGGTAGGTCTTGCGGTCGGGAACCTCGAGCACCAGGCGCGAGTCGGACAGGCCGATCTTTTCGACCAGACCCACCGCCAGGGTCTGGTCCTGGTGGGCGTTCATGCGCTCGAGATCGGTCTCGATGATCTGGAACTTGACTGAAGAGGATCCGCTGTTGAGGACGAGGATTTTCATGTTCGACTCCGTGCGGCGTTCGCGTCACGCCATTCGAGGCTTGTCGTCCGGGAGGCGGTCGGTGCGGTGGCGGTTCTCGTCGTATTCGAAGAATCCGCGACCCGTCTTGGCGCCGAAGAGCCCGGCGCGAACCAGGCGTTTGAGCAACGGGCAGGGACGGAAACGGGGCTCGCCGCTCTCCTGGTAGAGGTGCTGCAGCCAGTTGAGGACCCGGTCGAGACCGGTTCGGTCCGCCCACTCGAGGGGCCCGCTGCGGAAGCCGTACCCGAGCTTCATCGCGAGATCGACCTCGGCCGCCTCGGCGACGCCCTCCATCACCACGTGCATCGCCTCGTTGATGAGCGGCAGGATGATCCTGGTGGTGACAAACCCCGGCATCTCGAAGACCTTGATCGGCACCTTGCCCAGCAGACGCGCGAAATCGATCGCGCGTTCGTAGACCTCGTCGGTCGTGAGCTGGCCGCGCACCACTTCGACCACCTGGGTGGTCGTCACCGGGTAGAGGAAGTGCATGCCCACGATGCGCTGCGGCTGGGTGTTCTGGGCCGCGAGCTCGGTGATCGACAGAGTGGACGTGTTGATGACGATGGGGTGGTCCGGCGCCATCCTCTTGTCGAGCTCGCGCAGAATCTGGCGTTTGAGGCCGAAATCCTCCTGCACGGCCTCGATCGCGAGGTCGCAGTCGGTGGCGCAGTCGAAGTGGGTGACCCAGGTGATGCGCGAGAGAATGGCCTTCTTCTCGGAGTTCGTGAGCCCGAAACGCGCGATCTCGTGATCGAGCGCATCCTCGAGCTCGCCCCGTGCCACCTCGACGGCCTCGGAAGAGACTTCCTTGAGGTAGACGTTGATGCCCTCCTGGGCGACCTTGGTGGCGAGGGACCTTCCCATCATCCCTCCGCCGACGATGGCGACGCGGTGTAATTCCCAACTCATGAGCGGAGTGTAGCAAAAGATCGGGGAGTCGGCACGCGATTGTGCGAAATTTCACAATATCGTGACGTTGGCGTTGCCGGGCGTCGTTTCCCGTGGTGTATGATGAACCCATGAGACGAGTTCTCGCTGCTGTTGTCATCATCGTCGGGGTCGCGGCCGCAGGCGCGCTGCACGCCCGGGCCCAGGACACTCCGGTCTTTCCGAACCTGTCATTTCTTTCAGCCGACGGGACCCAGAAGATCGATCTCGAGTCGCTGCGCGGCCGGCCCGTGCTGATCACCTTCTGGGCGAGTTGGTGCGGACCGTGCAGGCAGGAACTTCCCGAATTCCAAAGGCTGGTCGGTGAGCTGAAGGCCGAGAATCTGGCGCTGGTGACGGTCAACATGGATCGTACTCCGGCCCAGGGCATGCAGTTCCTCGAGCGTTACGGCATCGACATCCCGGTCTATCTCATGAGCAGGAACGACCTCGCGATGCTCGGCGTGGAGTCACTGCCGACAAGCGTGTTGATCGACCGCGAGGGTCGTCCGGTCCAGATCTACGAGGGGTACTCACCCACGGTGCCTGATGAGATCCGCCGGTTGGTGGCGGCCATGGAAGGCGGGCCCGGATCACCCGGCACATGACCCCTCCGCCGCGCCACAGAGTCGTCCTGGCCGTGGTGGCTGCGGTGTTGAGCATCGGTTGGAGTGAAACGACCATCCGCCACGTGGCGTGGAAGGCGGTCGATTTCGTCCCGCCGGATCTCGCCCGCCAGATCCACCGGCACGAGGATCGTTTCAACGCCGGGATCCGTCGTGGCGTGGCGGCTCCTCCTTCGTGGCGCGCCGGGCCTCCGGGCCACTTGCCGCAGGCCCTCGACGCGCAGGTGAGGCGGTGTGCCGCGGATCTTCAGGAGCCGGTGCCTCTCAGCGATCTGGTGGAGGAGTTGGGCTTCCTTGCGGTGCTGGTGCTCGATGCCAACGACCCGCTGGCCGTCGCCCACGACGACAGCCGTGAGGCGGCCTATGCGGCGGCTTATCAACAGTATGTGGACTCCATCCTCGGCAGGGTCAAGCTGGTCTATTACGGGCAGGATCGCGAGCTCATCGAGGACGAGGCCGTCGGGTCCGCGGTCGAAGCCACGGTCGCCCGCAGCGCCTCGCTCTACCCGTTCGTCGGTCAGGAGTTCTACCGCACCGGCGAGCTGCGTGGCTGGCAGAGCCTCGACGACCGGGCGGTGACCTTCGGCGTCGCCGGGGTCGCCCTGTCCCGTGCGCTCACCGATTTCGCCAATTTTTCGGCCCTGATCTGGCGGCTGGGCGGCGGTCAGGTGCCGCCTCAGCGCCCGACACCTCTCGGACACTCGGGTCCGACCATCACCCGCACGCTCGACGGCGGTTTTCCGGAACGCGACGAGCCGCCTCGCGGCAACCCGGCGATGCCGAACTCGGGGCTCAAGTTGCCGCCGCCCTAGTCGGGCGGCTCGATACAGGATTCAGGATTCAGGATTCAGGATGCACAGACAACGGGCACTGGAGTGTTCCGAGCGGGTGAGACAACGTGCGGCGGAACGTTCTCGTGTTCTCCTCAACATCATGGACAGCAATGGCTTAACGGAAGAAGTCACCCACCCGCAAGGAGTCTGAAGGTGGGCCAAGGCCCACCCTACTTCGAACCTCCAAATCGAGCGGACTCGTAGGGTGGGCCTTGGCCCACCTTCAGAGCTGTTCTCATGGGAGGCTTGAGTTCGCCGGCTGAATGTTGTCGAAGCGCAGGTCCATGTGGAACTCGCGTTGTATGAGGAGGACCTTGGCCAGCCCGTCGGTCACCACGCTGGTGTCGATGTGGCGCGATGTTCAGATCTCGGCAACCCAGCTCTTGCCCTGTTTGCGAACGCCGCCCTCCAGGGTCTTGAGGAAGCGCGATCGCAGTTGGTCCGACAGCAGGGCCTTTTTGACCGGCGGCAGTTTGAAAAAACCGCCGACCAGCCCGCGAAGAAAGGCCTGGCTGCCACTCGCCGGGTTGTCGAACAGCTGGTGCTGCAGAGTGCCGCGGTCGAGGGCCGAGAGAATCACGCGCTGGAAGGTGCTCTCGGGCGGAATCACCCTCTGCGCGCGAGGTTCGAGCTTCATGGCCCCGGTCGTGCAGGCATTGGCGCACACTCCGCACCCGAGACAGAATTCCTGATCGATGGCCGGCTTCTTCTTCTTGCGGGTTGCGGGGTTGTCGTCCGCGACCATGGCGATGGCGTCGATCGGACAGGCTTTCTCGCAGTGGTTGCAGCCCTTGCAGATGTCGTCGTCGGTGGCGGCGATGAAACTCGAGGTGACGACCGCCGCGGTGTAGCCGTGGTCGGTGAGGCCGGCAAGGGCGTTGCAGCAGCACCCGCAGCAGTGGCAGATGAAGGTGACGTTGCGCTGGACGTTGTCGGCGTTGAGGACCAGACCGAGCTCGCGCGAACGCTCGACGTTGTCCAGCATCTCGGCCTTCGAGACCTCGCGGGCGAGATCGTGCCGGACCAGGTACTCGGCCGAATAGCCCATCGAGGAGCAGTTGTCCATGGGAGCGTCGCAGGCGTGGCCGAGGTGGTGCTTCTCGTGCCGGCACGAGCACAGCCCCATCGAAAAACGGTCGTGCCCGTCGATGATCTCCTTCGCCTTCTCGTAGTCGAGGATCTCGACGTGCTCCTCGTCGCGGATGGTGTCCTCATAGGGCAGGGCCCGCATGATGGTGGTGGTCTCGCCGTGTCCGAAGTTCGCGTCGAAATACACACCGTCGGGGCCCATGTACCGGTGGAACAGACCAGCGATCTTCTTGCGGTCGAGGTCGGGGCCGACGCGCATCATCGTCAGTTCGAAGATGCCGATGACCAGAGGCGACACCGTGTAGCGGTAGGTGCCCTGAATCTCGATGTCCATCACCAGGCCCTTGTCGCAGAGACGGTCGAGTCGGTGTCGGAGAGCGGTCGGCTCCTCGCCGGTAACGGCCGCGAGCCGGTGCAAGGTCGACAGGCCGTTGGGCATGCGCGTGATCAGGTCGGCCTCGTCCGGCGTGTAGAGTTCGCGGAGGATCTCGCCCAGGGTCTCGTTCCACGGCGTGCGCGTTGCCAGGCTGTCGATTTTGCGGCCCAACTCGCGATACACGTCCTTGCCGACCAGGTGTCCCATGAGCCTCCAGACGCATCCATACTACTGGATTTTCAGAGGCGGCATTCCCGGGAGGAGCCACCTTGAGCATTGTTGGCCCGTAGCAACCCACCGACCTGGGTGAGCAGGGTGTCCAACAGAGATTGAAAATGGCACCTCCGCCGCAGGGGAGCAGGGGAACGGGAGCAGGGGAGGAGCCGGCCCTTATCATGTTCGGGTCGTTTCGGCGAGACTCATTGTCTTCCCGGACGATCGACCTTTCTGTCCTGTCATCCCGACCGAAGGCCCGACGGGCCGCAGCGGAGGGGTCCCTCCACTCGGTCGTCTGGCTCCCTCGGTCGGGATGACAGTAAAGTGGTCGCTGCGCTCGCTCGGTCGGGATGGCATTCTCGGACGCACGAACGGCTCTTCCCTTTCCCCTTTCGCCCTTTCGCCCTTTCCGCCTCCCTGTCCCCAAGGCACCTGCCGGTAGGCAGCGGCGAGAAATCCGCACTCCCCAGTCCGCTTTTAGCGCTGGCAGCGTGGGCACCACGCGGTGGTGCGGCCGCCGATGACGTCGGAGCGGAGGGTGGCGTCGCACCTCAGGCACGGCCGGCCCTGGCGGCCGTAGACCGCGAGGTGGATGGCGAAGTAACCGAAGTCACCGTCGGGCGCGGCGTAGTCTCGGATCGTCGTGCCGCCCTGTTCGACGGCCTCGGCGAGGACCGATCGGACCTCGCGGGTCAATGCGGTCAGACGATCGAGCGATGTTCGATGCCCCGACCGGGTGGGTCGAATACCGGCCCGCCACAGGGCCTCGGCGGCGTAGATGTTTCCGACTCCGGCGACCAGGTGCTGGTCAAGAAGCAGCGATTTGAGCGGGGCGCGCCGTGCCTTGAGGAGGGGGGGCAGCCGCTCGTCGAGTCCCGGGTCGAGCGGCTCGATCCCGAGCCCTGCGAGGGACGGGTCCGCCGCCTCGTGTCCAGGCTCCAACCACACCATCAGTCCGAACCTCCGCGGATCGACGAACCGCAGTTCTCGTCCGTCGTCGAGTTCCAGCGTGACGTGAGTGTGGGGCAGGACCGGCGCCGAGGCACCGGTGATCGTGAGCCGGCCGGACATCCCGAGGTGATTGAGGAGAGTGCCCGGCGGGTCGACATCGATCAGCAGGTATTTCCCCCGCCGCCGCGGCGCTGCGAGCCGGCGGCCGGGGAGGACCGTCGACAGGTGTTCGACGTCGAGCGGCCGGCGCATCGAGATGGAGGTCCCGCGGACGCCGGTAATGTGGCGCCCCAGAAGCTCGAGTTCCAGCGCGCGGCGTACGGTCTCGACCTCGGGAAGCTCTGGCATCAGGGCGTTCCGCCGTACACCATGGCCTCGGTGAGCGCCGTTTGGCTGCGTACCGACATGACTTTGTCAACTCGCTTGCCGGGAGGATGCCAGGCACGCCGCGCCGACGTTGAGGGCAACGTCACCGCGGGATGCCAGGCACCTCCGCCGCACGCGGCACGTTTCAGAGCGTCCTTCCCGAGAGGAGCCACCCTCAACATTGTTGGCCCGAATCGATCTGCCGACGTGGGTATTCATGTATCCAACAATGTTGAAAATGGCACCTCCGCCGCACGCGTCTCGTATCCGGAGGCGCGATGCCTTTCACACCTGTCATCCCGACCGAAGGCGCGATGCCTTTCTCACCTGTCATCCCGACCGAGGGAGCGAAGTGACCGAGCGGAGGGATCTGCGATGGCATTCCGAATTCCGAATTCCGAATTCCTAATTCCGATCGAGCTCCAGCTCGATCGGACAGTGATCGCTTCCCATCACGTCCGGGTGAATCCGCGCGGCGACCACCCGACCTTCGAGATCGGGCGAGATGATGAAGTAGTCGATGCGCCAGCCCACGTTGCGTTCGCGGACCCCCGGACGGTTGCTCCACCAGGTGTAGTGGCCCTCGGCGTCGGGGTTCCGTTTGCGGAAGATGTCGACATAGCCGTGGTCGAGCAGGCGGCTGACCCACTCCCGCTCCTCGGGCAGGAAGCCGGTGTTCTTCTTGTTGGCTTTGGGGTTCGCGAGGTCGATCTCCTGGTGGGCGGTGTTGACATCGCCGCAGATGACGATGCTCTTGCCCATTTTCCTCTGTGCCTCGGCGTGTTGGAGGACGGCCTCCGAGAACTCGAGCTTGTAGGGCACGCGGCTGAGGTCGTTGCCGCCGTTTGGAAAATAGCCGGTGTAGAACAGAAAGTCGCCGTAATCGGCGATGATGAGGCGCCCTTCCGAATCGAATGCCGGGTTGTCGAGGCCACCGAGAATCACGCTCTGCGGTTCCAACCTGGAGTACAAGCCCACCCCGGAATAGCCCTTCTTCTCAGCAGGGTGAAAGTTCACCTGATACCCGTCCGGGTTGCGGAGGGGCTCTTCCAGTTGTTCGGGCAGAGCGCGGGTCTCCTGGAGACCGAGCACATCCGGTTTTTCGGCCTCCAGCCAGTCGAGGAATCCCTTCCGTCCGCATGCTCGCAATCCGTTGACGTTCCAGCTGAAAAGTCGGAGGGTCTTCTTCTTGGCCATTCATTCTCCCTTGAAAACAGTCGTGTCGAGGTCGTCGAGGTGCGCCACTTCGAAACCGAGCCGGAGCGCCGCTTCCTGTTCGCGTTGGGTGTTGAATCCCCACCCGGCGAGAACGCAGCGGACGCCGAGCTCCGCGACCTTGACGAGGTGATTGAGCTTGTCGTCGATGAAGGTGATGTCCTTGAACGGCGCTCCCGTGAGCCGTTGCAGTTCCCTCAGGTGGATGGTCTTGGCGACGCCGGTCTCCTTGTCGAGGACGAACCGCGGATCGAAAACGTCGTGCAACCCGAGCTCGGTGAGCAGCAGGTGGACCGACTGAGCGTCTTTCGCGGTCGCCACCGCCGGGATGAACTCGTTCCGGTGGCGCCTGAAGGCAGCGACAAGCTCGGGGTAGGGGAGGTGGAGCGCCAGCCAACGACGCACGTCGGACTCGCGCAGCCGAGCTCGTGCCTCGTAGAAGCCGCGGTGAAAGAGATCTCTCCAGGATTCGGCAAGGCCGGCGTAGAACGCGTCGTAGCCCGCCTGATCGGAGAACGGCATCGACTCGTCGATCGCCCGCAGCGCGACGCCGAAATCTTCGGCGCGGTTGCCGAGAGGGAGTAGATCCGAAAACCGCGTGTACACCTCATGGCTTCGGAAGCGGTCGCCGCCCGACAGCGCCTCGTCCCGCAGCGGCCTCAGCACCTCGATCAGGTCTGAACCGGGCTCCAGATCGACAAGGGTGTCGACCGCGACCACGAACACCTCGCGTGAGGAGTCGCACAGAACACCGTCGAAGTCGAATGCGAGAACTCGCATGGGCGGAGAGTGTAACGTAGCGGCCTGCGGCCGAATTCGTAAATTCTGAATTCAGAATGCGGAATTCCGGCCCATCAGTCCACGCGACGGGATTCGTCGGCGTGTCCCGGGCGGGAGACGCTGCGCGCAGGTGCCGGGCGCGTTACACTCCGTCCGTGATTCGGTTGGAGAACGTCCGCAAGCGCTACGCCGGCGCCGACGTCGACGTCCTGCGCGGCGTCGACCTGGAGGTCGGCGCGGGCGAGTTCGTGTCGATCGTCGGTCGTTCGGGTTCCGGAAAGACGACCCTGCTCAATCTGATCGGGGGCCTCGACAGCGCCCACGAGGGACGGGTGGTGGTCGACGGCGAGACCATCGAGAGTCTGAGCGACAACCAGGCCGCCTCCTTCCGCAACCGGCGGGTGGGCTTTGTCTTCCAGGCCTACCACCTCCTCGATCACCTGAGCTGCGGCGAAAACGTCGGCCTGGCGGCGCTGTTCGCCCGCGGCTCCGGGCGGCGCGAGGTTTCGTGGGTTCGCAGTCGGGTGGCCGAGGTGTTGCGTTCGGTGGGTCTGCCGGGCGCGGAACGGCGCAGCCCGACGACGCTCTCGGGCGGCGAGCGGCAGCGGGTGGCGGTGGCCCGTGCTCTCTTTTTCGAACCCGCGATTCTGCTCTGCGACGAGCCGACCGGCAACCTCGATGCCGAAACCGGCCGCGCGATCGTGGACCTTCTCGGCGAGGTCCACCGGGAACATCAGATGGTGATCGTTGCGGCCACCCACGATGACGCCGTCTCCCGGTCGGGCGACCGGGTGGTTCGACTCGTCGACGGGCGGCTGATCGACGGTCCCGAGGGAGCTGGATGATGGGCCGCGGTTGGTACCGTGCGGTGGCGGCCGATCTGCGCCGGCACTGGCGGCACTTCGCCGCCGCTGCCTTCGGTATCGTGCTCGGAGTGGCCGCCCTGGCTTTTTTTCTCGCCCTCGGGCTCCAGGTCCGGCAGGTTCTGCTGAGCCGGGTCTTTCCCGCAGACCGGATCGAGGTGGCGCCGCGGAGCGCGGACCTCGACCTGTTTGCTCTGAGGCTCGATCTCGGCCGCGACGCGCTGACCCAGACCGACCTCGATGGGTTGGCGACGATCGACGGCGTGTCCGAGGTCTTTCCGAAAATGCGGCTCATGGTTCCGGCGATGGCGTCGGGAGGAGCAACCCTCTTCGGTGCCGGGATGCAGACCGAAATTGTCGCCGACGGGATCGACCCGGCCCTGGTGCAGGAGGCGGTCGGGCCGGCTTTTCGCGACACCTTCCTGGACGATGCCGACCGGCCCTGCACGAACGACCGGCAGTGCGGCGCCGATGCCTACTGCGACGGCGCCGGGAGTTTCAGCGGCGGGGTCTGCCGGGGCTATCTCCCGGTGGTGGTGTCGCCATATGTCGTCGAGCTCTACAACGGCGCGTTTCGCCGCGCCTATGACCTGCCAAAGCTCAACCCGGATGCCCTGAAGGGGTTGACCTTCGAGATGACTCTCGGCGCCTCGACCCTGCGCCCGTCGAACCGCGCGCCGATCCGGCGTTTGGCGCGGCTGGTCGGAGTGTCCGATCGGGCGATCCCGCTCGGAGTGACCCTGCCGCTCGAGGAGGTGCGGCGGGTCAACCGGCTCCTGGTCTCCGACGAGGCGGGGAGGCGGTTTCACTCGGCGGTGCTCGGAGTGGCCTCCCAGGCGGCCGTGCCGCGGGTCGTGGAGGCGGTCGAGGCCCGGGGCCTCGAGGTGCTCGATCTCGGCGCGCGGCGCGCGGCCTTCGGCACTGCGGTTGTCACCGCGGTCCTCGGGCTCGCGGCCGCAGTGTTGATCGCGGTGTCGGCCGCGCACATCATGCACGTCTTCTCGCTGATCGTGGTCCTCAGGCGTCACGAGATCGGAGTCTTGCGCGCGGTCGGAGCGCGCAGGTCCGACATCCGCAAGCTGTTGCTGACCGAGGCGTCCGTGGTCGGCGCGGTGGCAGGCGCCGTCGGTCTGGCGGTGGCCGCGATCGGCGCCGCGGCCGCCGACCGGTTCGCAGCCTCGCACGTGCCCGATTTCCCGTTCAAACCGGACACCCTGTTCGCGTTTTCACCGACGCTCGCCGTCGCCCTCATCTCCCTGGCGGTTGCCGCCTGTGTGGTGGGCGTGCTTCCCGCCGCGTCGCGGGCGGTGGCCGGCGATCCTGCTGACGCCCTGGCCGGACGTTAGCCGGTTTTCCTACGGAGTCTCGGGTTCCGGGTCCCCGATCTCGTCCATCTGGGGAATGAAGCCGCTGACGTTCTGCATGAAACCGGCGATCATCGGCCCCATGGTGGCGTCGAACTCCTCCGCGGTTTCGATCGCCGAGAGCTGTTGCACGAGGCCGTCGGCCATGGCGAAGCCGAACATCGCCTGGCCCTTCATCTCCTGGATTTTTTCGGGAGTGATCTCTTCCAGGCCGGTGCGGGCTTCCGCCACCTTGGCGTCCCACTCTTCGGCCATCTCGGTCGGGACCCAGCGACCCTCGATGAGAGCCATCGAAACCTCTTCCGGCTCTTCGTCGGGGACGGTGATTCTGAGCCGGGCGGTGTCGCCGGTCTGCTCGAGGACCTCGACCTGGAGAGACTCGAACATGAGGAAGGGGTCCTCGCCCTCCTCGGCCTCGATGGCGTCGGCCTGGGTCATGAGCTTGGAAACCGTTCCCGCCAGGTACTGCTGCCAATCGATGACAGCGAGGCCGGCGAGGCTCGAGATCTCGCTCGAGAAGAACGTC
This sequence comes from Candidatus Sulfomarinibacteraceae bacterium, assembly GCA_963715955.1. Classification (GTDB taxonomy): domain Bacteria; phylum Acidobacteriota; class Thermoanaerobaculia; order Thermoanaerobaculales; family Sulfomarinibacteraceae; genus Sulfomarinibacter. The sequence goes on along the minus strand of CAVQSQ010000021.1, from coordinate 687,837 downwards.
CGGGCGATCTGCAGCGTCTGGGTCATGCGGGCGTCCATCGCGGCGACGTCCACGCCGGTGCCGGCCATGGTCTCGCTGGCGAGGATGATGTCCTGTTTGGCCTGGAGGACATCGACAAAACTCAGGGCCGTGGCCATGGCCCGGTCGTAGATCTCAGGGTCCATCTTCGCCGCAAACAGCTGGGTGAGCTCGGTGATGTCGGTGCGGTAGCTCTCGGGCAGGGCCTCCCAGAGGATCTCCGGGCGGTTGTCCGCGAGGTTCTGAGCCACCGCCATCACGGTGCCGTCGGGGGTCGCGGGGATGGCGGGTTGAGCGGCGACGATCTCGGTCTCCTGAGCGCAGCCAAGGGCGACGAAACACATCATCAAGGCGATTGTCGGGCGGCGGACGAGTGTACGCATGTTCGGTTACCTCCAGAATGCCGGCGATTATCGCACAGAAGGGCGCCAGATCTACGGTGACGCGTGTTCCTGGCGGACGTAGACGTCGGACCGCGGGCGCTCGACCTTGACCTTGATGGTGTAGTCGTCGGGGAGATCGGGCGGCGGAATGATGGAGAGCTCGTAGTAGCTCGATATGACGCGGACGAGCCTGGTCATCGCGGCCTCGGGGAAGATGTGGGTCTGGACGTAGAAACCGCCGGTGTCCTCGGCGACCTGGCGCAGACCGACGGCCAACGAGTGGGCATCCGCGTGGGTGACGTCGAGGGAGAACACCGATGTCCGTGCCTCCGAAAGCGCCTCCATCGCTCTGGGATAGCTGTCGTCGATCGTGACCCGATGGCCGGCGGTCATCTGGCCGAGGCCGTAACCGAAGAAGACCAGAGACTTGGTGCCCGGGATCTCACGAAGGCCGTGCCCGATGAGTTCGAGGGCGTCCGCCATGGATGCGGAATCCAGCATCGCCTCGGGTTCGAGGTGAGCGGCCAGGGACGGGCCCTCGGGGGAGGGAGGATCGGTCCGGCCCCGCAGGATCTCGGTCGGGGTCAGCATTTCGGCAAGGGCCTGGTGGTCGTCGGTGAAGTCGGCCCGCAGTTCGAGATGGCTGCCGAACACCAGGAGGGCCACGCGGTCCCCCGGTCCGAGGCCGGCGACGAACTCGGAGGCCCGCGGTGCCATCCGCAGCAGGCCGACGGTTCGGGAGGGAGTGGGCGCGAAGTCGATCTGGAAGAGAATCACGATCAACCTGCCCTCGGGGGGTCTCCGGGCGTCGTCGGCTGCCAAGTCGTGTCCCGGATCGGCCACGCCCCGGGCGACGGCGTCGGCCGTCGAAGGGATCCAGGCGACCGACTCGACCTCTGCCGGGTCGCCGCCGACCTTGACCCGGAAGTCTTCGGGGCCGAGACCGAGCACCGGCGATCCATCGAAGGCCACAACCCGCACCTCGGTGACGATTCGCCGGACCTCGATCGTCTCGCCGAAGGTGGTCGGAGCCGGTTCCTGTGCGGCGGCGGCCGCCGCGAACACGGCAAGCGACACGACGGCGATCCTGAAGCGCACGGGATGCATGCTTGATTCTACGTCGTCATTCCGTACCGGTTTCCGGGTACGGGCGCATCCGAGGTGCAGCCGGGACGGCCGCACCACAATCCGCTCGGCTTCAGTCCTGCGGTGAGGCCTTTGTGGGCAGCCGTGCCGGTTTCCGGGTACGGGCGCATCCGAGGTGCAGCCGGGACGGCCGCACCACAATCCGCTCGGCTTCAGTCCTGCGGTGAGGCCTTTGTGGGGCAGCCGTCCCGGCTGCCGTGTTTCGACCCCGCCGGTCGATGGACAACTTTCCAACGTTCAACGTCAACGTTGCGATGTTCTTACCAGGAACCGGCCCTCGGGTCGGTCTCGAGGTTTGCCAGCAGCACCTGGACTGCGCGCGCAAGTTGGGTGTCCCCGGTGGCCGAGGCGTCCTCGGAGGGAGGTTGCCACACCACGACATCCGGCTGTGCGCCGTTGTTCTCCATGTTGAGGCCGGTCGGGGCGACGAACCACCCCCGGCCCGGAAGGCGAACGAGAGATCCGTCGAGAGTTCTCATACCTCCGGTCGAGATCACGGCCCCGAAGGTGGGCGAGCCGACCAGCGGCCCCCGCCCGAGGGACTTGAAGGCGTGCGAGAAGATCTCGGCATTGGAGTAGGAGTCCTCGTTGCAGATCGCGACAGCCGGCCGCGTCCAGGCGGACAGCGGCAACCTGCTCTGCGGGTATGCCTTGACGGAGGAGTCACCGCCGCGCGGCACCGTGAAGGCGTGACGCTGCACCATCAGCACGGCCATCAGATAATCCGTCGTCCAGCCGCCGCCATTGGATCGCACATCGACCAGCAGCCCTTCCTTGCCGTCCGCCGCAGCAAACAGCATGCGCTCGAACTCTTCGAACGACGGGATGTCCATGCCCTGGATGTGGATATATCCCAGGCGCCCGCCCGACCACTGGTCGGTGAGGGCACGGCGCTGGCGCACCCACTCGTCGTAACGCAGCCCGCGCTGGCTGCCGACCGGTTCCACCACCACCGTGCGGTCGTTGCCGTCGACGCCGCGAACGGTCAGGGGGGTGCGTTCGCCGACCGTGTCGACAAACAGATCGAAGACATTGGTGGTGTCCCCGATCTCGAGCCCTTTCACCGCCACCAGGCGTTCGCCCGGCTGGATCGCGGCGTCCGCCCGCCATGCCGGCGAGTCGGGCAGAACCTCTTTGATCAGTAATCCAGGCCCGCCGGCAGCCGGGTCATAGGTGACGCCGATCCAACCGGTGCGTGTCGCCGGAAGCGGTCGGTCTCCCGCGGGTCCCGGGCGGGTAGTAGCCCATGTGGGAGGCGTTGAGCTCGCCGAGCATCAGATTCACGATGTCCGCGAAGTCCTCCCTGGTCGAGGCTTGAAGCGCCCACGGGCGGTACTTCACCTGCTGCGCGGGCCAGTCGACGCCGTGGAAGTCGGGGTCGTAGAAGTTTTCGTTGAGTGCGCGCCACGCCTCGTCGAACACCACCGCCCTTTCGAGGCGGACATCGACCACGTAGCGCGCCTTGAAGGGGATCGGATCTCCGGGTTTGCCGTCGAGAGCGACCCGTTTGATGTGGCCCTTGCCGTCGAGGTAGAAAATGGTCTTGCCCTTGCGGTCGAAGACGAACTGCCCGGGCTCCGTTCCGTCCTTGGTCAGGCGCTTGAGATCGCCGCCGTCCCAGCGCACGCTGTAGAGGTCTTCCTCGCCCTCGAACTCGGCGGTGAAGATGATCGTCTTGCCGTCGGGACTGATGCGGGCCGCGCCCTCGTCGCCTTTGAGTTCGGTGATCCGGTGGACCCGTTCCCACAACCGCTCGAAATCGATGGACACGGCGGGCAGCTCGGCCTTCTTCTCGTCGTCGTCGTCAGAGGCGTCGTCGTCCTCCTCCTTGTCCTTGCCCTTCTTCTTGTCGCCACCCTTGTCGGCCCACAGCTTGAGCCACTGGGCGGGGGTGCGTTCGTCGTCCTCTCGAGTCAGCCAGACGCCCCAGAGATCGAAGGTGTTGTCGGCGCGTTTCGCGGTCCACACCAGGCGGCGGCCGTCCGGCGACCACCGCGGCGCGAGATCATCGTCGGGGTGGCGGCTGACGTTGTAGGCTTCTCCGCCCGCGGACGCAACGACCCAGACCTCCGAGTTGTAGTGCACGTCGGGTGTCGAGTAGGCGATCCAGGCACCGTCGGGCGACCAGGCGTAGTCGGGCGCCGCCCAGTGGTCGAGAAGCACGGTCTCCGCCCCGCCGTCCTTCGGTTGGACGACAAGTTGGCCCCGGCCGCGGATGAAGGCGATGCGGTCGCCGTCGGGCGAGAATGCCGCGGCGTACTCCTCGGCGGGCGTCGCGGTGATCGGGGTCAGCTGGAAGTTGAAGGCCTCGGGCCATTGCGTGTCATTCGGGGAGGGGACCGCGGTGTAGAGATCATCGTTGCCGTTGGCCGCGGACGAGAAGAGCAGGGTCTTCCCATCCGGCGACCAGCTCAGGTCGCGTTCGCGTTCGGGAGTCGTGGTGACCCGCGCCGTCGGCGGTTTCGCGATCTCCAGGTCGTCCTTGTCGACGATTGCGGTCACGAAGACGTCGCCGTGAACGATGAACGCTGCGAGTTTGCCGTCCGGACTGATGGCGATCTCGTCGGCACCGTCGGTGGCGGTGCGGCGCTCGACCGGATTGTTGACCTGATCCGCCGCGACCTGGATCGAGAGGCGGGTCGAGGGGCCGCCCGCAGGCGGCACCGTCCAGATGCCGTCCTCGAACTCGTAGGCGATGACGCTGCCGTCGGCGGCGGCGCGCGGGAAGCGCACTGCCGAGCCCTCCTGAAAGGTCAGTTGGGTCGCGGTCCTGGTCGCGACGTCGAGCCGGTAGACGTTCTTGCGGCCGTCGCGGGACGACAGGAAGATGATGTTCTGATCGTCGAGCCAGGTCGGCCGGTCGTCGGTGCCGTCAAAGTCCGTCAGCCTCGTGTAATCACCGCCGGTCCGCAGCCAGATGTCGCGGCTCGCCGGCCCGCGGTAGCCGCGTCGCGTCCACTTGGTCTGGCCGCGGACGAAGGCCAGTTGCTCGCCGTCGGGCGAGTAGGAGGCGGCTTCGCCGAAGGCATCCTGGGCCAGTGCCGGGGTGCCGCCATTCAGGGGCACGGTCCACAGCTGGGTGCCCCATTTGACGCTCTCTGCGCGGTTGCTGGTGAACAGGACGGCATCGACAGTCGGGGTGAAGTCGTCCGGCACATCCGAGGTCGAGGCGAATGTCAGACGGGTCGGCGCGGCGCTGGCGTCGACCGGCATCACGAACACGTCGTCGTTGCCATAGCGGTTGGAGGCGAAGGCGATGAACCGGCCGTCCCGCGACCACACCGGGAAGCGCTCGGTGGCGGGGTTGGCGGTGAGTCGTCTGGCGTCGCCGCCGGCGGCCGGGACCACCCACAGGTCTCCTTGCCACGAGAATGCGATCTGCGTGCCGTCGGGCGACGGCGACGGGTGGCGGGGCAGCGGGGCCTCCACGGCGAATGCTGCGGTACAGATGGTGAGCGAAACAACAACCACAAGGGCGAATCGACGGATCATGGATACTTCCTCCACCTGTTGTTTTCTCAGGATCCGGGAAGGATTCGACCGGGTCCTGAGGGGCCGGCATGGAGGTTAGCAGATCCGGCCGTGCTAACCTGACCGCCGATCGTGGAAGACCGTCGAGTGAGACTCTGGCTGCCGCGGGTTGGATGGGCGGTGATCGCCCTTCTGATGGTGGCGTTCATCTGGGGTCTGCGGCACCGCTCGCAGCTCGAGATGCGGGGCCAGAAAGCCGTCCAGATGCTGTTCGTGCCGTCGGTGGAACAGGGGACCCTGGTGCGCCGCGGCGACGAGCTCGCGCGGTTCGTCCGCGCCGACAGCGGTCTCACCCTCCGATCGCAGGTTCCGACGAGCTACGCTGCGGTGATCCAGGCCCTCGGTGCGGGCCAGGCCGACGTCGCGTGGATCCCCGCCTTCGCCTATGTCCTCGCCAACGCGCGTTACGGCGCCGAGGCCCGCCTCCAGGTGGTTCGTTCGGTCGACCGCTACTCCATCGTCATCACCCGCTCCGGCCCCGGCGAACCGCAACGCCTGGAAAACCTGGTCGACAGTCGGATCGCTGTGCCGACTGCGATCAGCGGAAGATTGCGCGCCTCGCTCGTCGAGCTGTTGGACCAGCAGGCCCCCGGCTGGGTCGAGGTCCCGGTGGCCAGCGACCGTGAGGCGGTATGGCTGTTGGTTGAGGACCGTTCTGTGGATGCCGCGGCCAGCCGCCACGTCTACTCCGGCCCCCACGATCTGGTCGGCGACGGCCGCAAGGAGCTCGAGTACGACCGGCCGGGGACCCTCCGCGAGACCCGCGTCATCCACAGCAGCGATCAGGCCCAGCCCGAACTCTCGAGCGTTTACTACGGTTGCGTCATGAGCCGCACCGACTCCGGCATCAACCGTCTCGAGGACCTCAACGGCAGCAATTTCGCGTTTTCCGATGAGACCTCGACGTCCGGCCACATCTTCGCGCGGGCGCTGCTGCAGCGACGAGGAGTGGCGTTGGGCCACGTGCTCTTTGCCGGCGGCCACCCGAACGTCGTGCAGGCGGTCCGCGACGGCAAGGTTTCGGGAGGCGCGACCTTCTACTCGCCGCCTTCGGCCGCCAATCAGCGCGACGGCACCATGGTGGGAGACGCACGTTTCCTGATTCTCAAGAACATGGCGACCCAGGCGGAACGCGAACAGCTGCTCGACGAGGTTCGAATTCTCGCCCTGACCGAACCCATCCCGAATGACGTGTGCTGCGTACGGCGCGGTTTTTCGGAGAATATCTGGGAGCAGTTCGAGTCCTCGCTGCAACGCTTCCTCGAGACCCCCGACGGCCGCGGCGCCTACTACGATCTGGTCGCCGGGGTCGCTGCGTCGCCGTGCACCGATGATGACTTCGACGATTTCCGTGCGGCGCTGACCGAAGCCGGCGTGAGCGCATCGGCGCTGCTCGAGGCAGCCGAGGCCAGACTCGAGAAGGAGCGCGCGCGCAAGGAGGGCGGGTCGTGAGAGGTGCGCCGGCGCCTGCGCCGTCGACCGCCGTTGCTGTCCGTGTCGAAGGCCTCGGCATGGTCTACCCGGGAGGGGTCCGCGCACTCGAAGGCGTCGACCTCGAGGTCAGGGACGGCGAGTTTCTCGCCGTGCTCGGTCTTTCGGGCTCCGGCAAATCGACGCTGCTGCGGTGCATCAACCGACTGATCAATCCGACCGAAGGCAGGGTCTGGATCTTCGGAGACGAGATCACCGCCCTGAGCGGAGGCGATCTGCGCGCGGTTCGCCGCCGGGTCGCGATGATTTTCCAGCAGTTCAACCTGGTTCGCCGCCACACCGTGATCAATAACGTGCTGTCGGGTTCGCTGGGGCGGGCGCGTCTGCTGCCGAGCCTGATGTTGACCTTTACCCAGTCGGAGCGCGACCGCGCCCGGGCTCATCTCGCACGGGTGGGTCTCGAGGACCGGGCGGGCAGCCGTGCTGACGCCCTTTCCGGCGGCCAACAACAACGGGTCGCAGTGGCGCGCGCCCTGATGCAGGAACCGCGTCTGATCCTGGCTGACGAACCGGTGGCCTCGCTCGATCCGGCCCTCCGCCACTCGGTGATGCGCCACATCGAGGCTCTCAACCGTGATGAGGGCCTGACGGTCATCTGTTCGTTGCACGATATCGACCTGGTGGAGCGCTATGCGACCCGGCTGGTCGCGCTGCGAGCCGGCAGGGTCGTCTGGGAAGGCCTGCCGAAACAGTTCGATCGCGCCACCTTCAAAGAGATTTACGGCGAGGACGCCGAGCCGGCGTCCAACACGGGGTTCTGATGGCGGGCTGGCGCAAATCTCTGGCTCGGCTGCAGTCGATCGGAATCGACGCGGTGCTGATCGCGATGCTCATCCTGATGGCCGAGCTCCTGGTGGTCGCCTTCTCCGGCCGTCGCGGCGACACCGGATTGCTGCTCAGCGCGGAACAGATCCTCGATCTCCTCCACTATGTGTGGGCCGCACTTGCCGGGGTTGTCGCGGCGGTGTCGTGGAACGTCTTCTATCGCTTCATCGGAGCGTCGCCCGGACGCGCTCTGGTGCGGGGCGTTCCCGAGTGGGAGCGTGATCTGGAGTGGACCCAGACCCTTCGCGGGTGGTTCACAGCGGTCTTCATCGAATTCACCTTCTTTGCCGGCTGGCTGATCACCGAGCTCGACCTTTACGATTTCCTGACCAAGTTCGGCAAGGCCGCCGACATCGTGCGCGGGCTGGCCCACCCCTCGGCGAGTGTGCTGCACGAGGGGCTTGTCCTGTTGGTGCAGACGATCTTCCTGGCCTTCATGGCAACCGCCTTCGCGATCCCGGTGGCCTTCGTTCTGGCCTTCCCGTCGGCGCGCAACCTGACCCGCGGTTCGTTCCTGGCGCGGACCGCATACACGGTGTCGCGGACGTTCATGAATTTCGTGCGTGCCGTGGAACCGCTGGTGTGGGCCCTGATCTTCATCTCGTGGGTCGGGATCGGCCCCTTCGCCGGCGTGCTCGCGCTGTGGGTCCACTCGGTCGCCGCATTGACCAAGCTCTACTCCGAACAGATCGAATCGATCGACACCGGGCCGATGGACGCCATCACCGCCACCGGCGCGGGCACCCTTCAGGTCCTGCGCTACGGTGTCGTCCCGCAGGTCGTCCCGCCCTTCCTGTCCTTCACCATCTACCGCTGGGACATCAACGTACGGATGTCGACCATCATCGGTTTTGTCGGCGGTGGTGGTATCGGCTACATCCTCAAACCGAGGGTCGATCTGGGCGAGTGGGGCGAAGTCGGCACCCTGGTGCTGCTGATCGCCGGCACCGTGTGGCTGATGGACATCATCTCGGCCAAGATCCGCGAAAGAATCGTCTAGCTGCAATTCGTGGCCTGGCAGGGTGCGGCCGTATGCGGCCGCACCCTGCCAGGTCGCGAATTGCTAGAAATCGTAGAACCACCCGATGGCGACCCACGATTCGTCGTACGGTTCGAACTGGCCCATGACCGATCGTCCCAGACCTGCCTCGATCGCTATCCGGTGAACGGAACTGCGATCGCCGACGGGAATCATGAGGCCCGTCTGGATTGTGAGCCGGGTGCGCCAATCGGATTCTTCATAGCTGCGCGAATTGAACGCGACGAAATACGACGCCCGGTCCTTCCACCACGTCTGTTCGGTGTTGTACTGCGTGCCGACCTGGATGGTCGCGGTCAGGGAGCCTGCGTATCCGTTCCCATAGCCGAGTTCGGAGTAGAGAACCCATCGCGGCATCATCTCCCAGCTGACTCCGAGGATGGCGTCCTCCCGCGTGTAATGGACGCGTTTCGTGCCCGTCCGCTCGGAATACTCGTCGCCGATGTGCGACGAGTCGTGCTGGGAGCCGATTCGAAACCCGAGGTTGTGCTTCGGCTTCCACGCCAGGGTGAGCCCGTAAAAGCCGTCCCAGCCCGTGTTGTCAAAGCTGTATCCGATATCGAACTGGGCGGACATCCCACCCTCGAAGGAAAGCTGCCATCCGAGGTCCGTGTCGCCCTCGGGGTGCCAGCGATAGATGCCGAGAGTGCCGCCCACCCGAAGGCCGAAACGCCCGGCGGTGGTGTCGGGGATCTCGGTATGGGCCATCCACTGCAGAGTCAGAGCATTCTGCGGGCGCAGAGGATCCGCGACGTAGCGGGGGTAGAAATCGTTGGGCGGAAACCAGATTCCGGTCTTCTTCGCCTGTTCGGATTCCGGCTCCTCACCCTCGTGCGCGGAGATCGTCGGCGAGCAAAGAAACAACGCGACCGAAGCCGTCAGCAACACCCTCAAGACAGATTTCCACATGGCTCGGGAGTATACCCCAGGGTCTGCAGAATGCCGCGGTTTCAGTGGGCGTCCCCGTGGTACTGCTCACCGGCCTCGATGGCGATGTCGAGCACATTCTGCGGCGGCGGCAGCGGACAGGTGGCGTAAGGAGTGAAGGCGCACGGCGGGTTGTAGGCGAGGTTGAAGTCGAGCACGGTGGTGCCGTTGTCGCCCGGCGCGTCCGCCGACAGGAAACGGCCGGCGCCGTAGGTGGTCACGCCGCTGGTCCCGTCGCGGAAGATCAGGAACAACGAATCATCCTCGGGATTGCTGACGTAGGGCTCGAGCACCTGTTCCTCGCCGTTGATCGAAAAGCGGAGGATCCCCATCGCCAGCATCGAGGTGTCCTGGCCGAGGACAGTCGGGATGGCCACCTGGCGGGGTTCGTCGTAGGGCTCGAACCGTGCCACGACTCGAAAGGCCGGGTCGATATCGAAATGTTCGATGCCCGCGAACGTCAGCCGTGTCGCCGCCTCCGGGTCCTTGACCCGTGCACCGAGGCGGCCCTCCCGTTCGATGATGTAGAACGAAATGCGGCCGGCCGTGATCACATCCGGCGAGCCCTGGGCGTCCGTTACGAGGACGGTGTTGGTCAGGGGTTCGCCGTTGACCTCGACGCCCGTACCCTCCTCGCCAAAGGCCACCACGGTCCCGTCCGCTGCGACGATGAGAAGACCAGCGATCTCCGGCACGTTTTCGTCGGGGAGCACCACGGCGCCGTCCGGCGCCGAACCGAACCGGTTCTCGCCCGGCTCGAGCCAGTACAGACCCGTGAGGGCCAGCCACCCGTCGTCGGCGGTGAGCCGTTCGAGGCGCTGGTTGCGCCAGGCGTCGATCTCGGCGGCGTAGGCCGGGTCGACCGGCTCGGGAGCCTCGGTGCAGGCGACGGCGATGACGATCGAGCGCGGCAAGGGCCGCGCACGAGCGACGAAGGGGATGCGAATGTTCATCGGCGTGTTGTAGCACATCTCCCGCCCGGCTACCCCGGGCTTGATGCAGGATGCAGGATGCAGGGGTCAGGATGCAGGCCCACAAGATTTCCGGGATCGGTCTCCTTGTGGGGTACGCGTCTCGCGTGCCAAGTTCGTGGTGAACCCTGGGAGTATCTGAAAGACGTAGGCAGGTCCTTCAGGGCCTGCCACCACCGACGCCGATTTCAGCTTCTCGCGGGCGGGCCGTGAACGACCCGCCTACGACTTTCATTGTCATCCTGGATCCTGCATCAGTCGTTCGTGATCGCCTCGTCGAGCTGTTTCTCGAACAGCTCTCCCAGCTCAGTCAACGATCCGAGATCCGTCGGTTCGTCGGGCAGGAGGGGGATCTCCACCACGGGGTGGGTCTCGCCCACGAGATCCCGCAGCTCGGCAACCCCCTGGTTGTCGCGTTGGCCGAGCCACGCCAGCAGGCGGCGGCCCTTGCTGGCAGTATCGCGCACCGGCGGCAGCTCGGGGTGGACACGGTTGACCACGATCGGTCCCAGGTGGTAGCCGGCCTCGGTCAGACGACGGGCAAAGAACAGGGTGTCGGCCACCCGCCCGCTGCCGGGCCCGGAGACGAGGACGAACAGGGTGTCGGGCGAGCGGAGCTTCTCCTGGACCTCGAGGGCCCGTTCGCGGAACCCGTCGAAGAGCGGTGCAAAGGCCTGGAAGAACTCGGCCATGTCGCGCAGGAGCTCCAGCCCCACCATGCGGTCGAAGAAACTCTCGACGTTGCGGCCGAGAATCCCCAGCCGTGAGGTCACCTTGAGCGAGCCGTCGGCGCCGAACCAGGGTTTGAGGGCGATGCGCAGGGCGCCGCTGTCGAGAAAGCTGACGATGCGTTGCGGGGCGCCGAGAAAATCGAGGGCCTGGCGGGTCGGCGGCGTGTCGAGGATGATGGTGGAGTAGGAACCCGACGCGGCGACCTCGAACAACCTCTCCGACGCCATGTACTCGAGCACTCCGGCGAGATTTCCCGACAGTCGATCGTAAAAACGGTTGGTGAGGATTCGTTGACGTGCCGCTTCGTCAGGGGCGTAGCGGGCGATGAGCCGGTCGAACGTCCGTCGCGCATCGAGAAGGCTGGCCCACAACCGGCCCTCGGCACCGGCTGCCACTTCGGTCTCGGCGTCGAGGGCCTCGTTGCCGACCCCCAGAGCGTCCTTGAGCCGCAGCGACGGGTCGAAGGTCATCACCAGGGTGTCGTCACCTCGATGTGCCGCGCGCAGCCCCATCGCGGCGGCGAGGGTGGTCTTGCCGACTCCGCCGGAACCGACGACGATGATCAGCGGTGTGCGGCGCGGGTCCATCATCGTTCCCCGAGGGCGGTTGCCAGATGCTCGCCGACCACGCCCACCAGGGCCGGGCCGGCGTCGATGGGCTCCAACGGGATCTCAATCAGGGGGCCGTCCCAACGTTCGGCGAGCCGGCCCAGCTCGTGTTCGTTGACGGCCCGGCGGCGGGACCACAGCCGGGTGGAGACGTCGCGCCGGGCGCGGGCGGGGAGCGGCGGGTAGACGGCGTTCGCGACCACCAGTTCCGGTCGCCGATCGAGTCGGTCCTTCATCGCCCCGATGAGCTCCAACGTTTCCTGCACCGGCATTTCCTCGGCGGTGGTGACCACCACGCTGCCGAAGCGCTCACGGTCCTCGAGAAAGCCGGCGATCTCTGTTGCCATACTGCCGATGGGCCCGCTCGAGATCACCTCCGAGACCAGTTGCGGCGCTGCCATCCATGCGATCCCGTGGCCGGAGGCCGGGGCATCGAGGATCACGACGTCGGGGCGCCGCAATTGCTTCGGTCCGTGCCCCTCGACCAGACGCAGCGCGCGCCCGAACACCGCGGTCTGTTTGAGACCTGGCGCACCCTCCGTGAAGTGGAAGTGGACCGGGCTCGACAACACCTTGCGGGCGAGGACCCCGACCTTGAGTTTCTCCATGATGAGGTCGTCGAGCAGTTTGCGGGGCTCGAGGTGTTGGACCCAGAGGTTGGAGGCGGCCTCGATGATCTCACCACCCGAAGGCGGCGTGTCGAGAAGGAGGTGGAGGTTTTCCCGCGGATCGACCTCGATCAGCAGCACGCGGCGGTCGCGATTGGCGAGCGCGGCGCCGAGAGCCGCCGTCACGGTGCTCTTGCCGACGCCGCCCTTGCCGGTGACCACGATCAACTGGAGTTGTTCGAGCCGACCCAGGACGCCCACCAAATCCCCCTCGCTAGAACTTGCCGGAGCTTAACATTTACCGTCGCAACACCGCGCGAACCAGACGAGCGGTAGGCGCCGTCGAACTGACTCTCGGGTGGAGACCATCAGGCGCCGGGAATTGATGAAACCGTGTCGCAGGTTGTAGAGAAGGCGGGCGCAGTGCGCCTGCTACGGAGGAAAGATGGATCGACGAGACAACCCCTTCAACATCGCGGCGGTCCCCGAACCCGCCGGCGGCCTCGGGCAGCCGGTCGTGGAGACCGACGCTTCGATCGACCCGAAGACCCGGGTCCTGCAGATGGTGGGATCGTCGCCGGTGTTCGTGTTCATCAAGGGAACGCCGCAACGGCCGATGTGCGGGTTCTCGGCCAACACCGTGGCCGTGATGGACTCGCTGGATGTGCCGTACAGGACCTTCGATGTGTTGTCCGACGAGGCGATCCGCAGCGCGGCCAAGGAGGTCGCCGGCTGGCCGACCTTTCCCCAGGTCTATGTCCGCGGCGAGTTCATCGGCGGCAACGACATCGTCACCGAGATGCACGCCAACGGCGAACTGCAGACGATGGTTGCTGGAGACGGTTCGTGAGCGCCCCGGCGACGGAGAGCGGCTCCATCGTCACCCTGAGTGAGAGGGCGCAGCGCGAGGTGCGCTCGATCTTCGAGCGCGAGGGGCTGGGTGGTGAGAAGGGCTTGCGGCTGAGCGTTGTCGGCGGCGGCTGCTCCGGGCTATCCTACGACATGGACTTCTCCGAAGCCCGCCCGAACGACACCCGGATCGACTACGACGGTTTCACCGTCCTGCTCGATCCCAAGTCCACCATCTACCTCAAGGGCATCACCCTCGATTTCCAGGATGGTCTGCAGGGCAAGGGCTTCGTCTTCGCCAACCCCAACGCGACCAACACCTGCGGCTGCGGTGAGTCCTTCAGCGTCTGACCGTCTCCTCTTCGACGGGGGCGCAGCACGCCTCGACGGATGGGTCGTGGTCGCCGTCGAAGGCGGCCATCGCGAGCGCTTTCTCCACACGCAGCTGACCTCGGACGTCAGAAGTCTGGCGGTCGGCGATTCCCAGATGACGGCGCTTCTCGATCGCGCGGGACGGTTGCAGGCCTTCGGTTTTCTCCACAAGGGCCCTGATCGTATCGACCTTTTGATGCCGGCGGATGCGGCGGAAGCGGCGAAGGCGTTTCTCGAGGGGCACATCATCGCCGACGACGTCGGCATGCGGGTGATCGAGACCGGCGGACTCACGCTGCTTCTCGGCGCGGAGGCGGTGCGGTTGATTCCAAAGTTCCCGGCCGATTCGACCATTCCGATCGCGGGTTGGGGGAGTCGGGGCTGCGTCGTCTGGGATACCCCGCAGCCATCGTTGCCTCTTCTCGACGACGACGAAATCGAAGCCCGTCGGGTTTTGTCGGGGATTCCGCAGTGGGGGGTGGATGCCGCTCAGGGACAGCTGATTCATGAGACGAGTCTGATCGTCCCCGCCGTGTCGATGTCCAAAGGGTGTTTTCTGGGCCAGGAAACGGTCGCCAAGGTGGCAAGCGGCCGCGGGGCGGCACGTGCGCCCGTGCTGCTGGAAATCATCGCGGGCGATCGGGTCGCAGCTGCCGGTGTCGCCGGGGAGTTCGCGGCCGGGGATCATGAACGGGCGGGCGCCGTGGTGACGGCGGCGCGGTGGGACGACCGGACCTACCTGCTGGCCTCCGCCACTCGCGAAATGCGGGTCGAGAACCGGGAGGTGGATTGCCGGTGGAGCGACGGGTCGTCGTCGACCGTCAAGGTCCGGGCGTTGCCGCTGCTCGCGACGCCCGAACCCGACTACTGGGCGACCCGCCTCCAGCTTCGCGCGGTGGAGGCCTTTTCCTACGATCGCGAGAGCGATGCGGTGACCCTCCTCGAGCGGGCGATCGCGGTGTGCCCGGATCACGCGGACTCGTACGAGTCGTTGGGGGTGATTCTCGGAAGGCACCACCGGTACGCCGAGGCCATCACCCTGATGCAGCGGCTGCTCGAGGTCGACCCTTCGTCGATCATGGCCCACACCAATCTTTCGCTGTATTACAACCGTCTCGGGCGAATCGAGGATGCCGAGCGCGAGGCGGGCGAGGCGCTGCGCGCCAAGATGAACCGCGATCGCGGCGCAAGGCAGCGCGCCGAGGCTCTTCGCGAAGAGACCGCCGCCTCGGCAGCAGACCGTAAACGGCGCAGTGAGATGTTCCGCCAGGTGCTCGAGATCGATCCCGCCGACGCTCTCGGCAATTTCGGACTCGGCGAGCTTCTGGTCGAGGAGGGGAGGCACGCCGACGCTGTGGCCCGCCTCCAGCGTGCCCTGCGGACCGACCCACGGTACTCGGCGGCCTACCTCGCCCTGGGCCGCGCCTATGAAGGCGCGGAGGATACGGAGGCGGCGGTCACCACCTACCGCGAGGGCATCAAGGTTGCAGCTGCCAGAGGTGACCTGGCGACCGCCAACAAGATGCAGGAGCGGCTCGCGAATCTGCAGGCGGATACCACCTCGGACGAACGTTGAACGTTAGGCATCCGGAAATCCGTGAGATGGGCACTGACGGATATCAGGCATACAGCGACCAGCGCCAGCGACCGGGGCAGCAGCCGGCGCCACCGACAGGTACAGCATCAGCGTCGGCCTCCGGCGAGCCCGGACGAGCCGGGAACGGCATCGTGATCATTCAGCTCTTCGGATTGATGAGCCGCCAGGTCATGGCGCGGACCTGATCGAGAGTCTCGAGAACCTTCTGGTTCTGCCGGTGTTGACGACCCCAGCTCGTTGGAGAAGCCGCAGGTGGCTGTCGGCCTCCTTGGCCGATGCATAGGCAATCCTCCAGAAGTGGTTCCGATCGCGTCCGGACCGGCCGTGGCCTTCCGCGAGGTTTGCAGGCACCGAGCTCGCTGAACGGATCACCTGATCGGCAATCGACTTGAGCGGCGCCGGTCACCGCAGGACAAGGGCGATGGCATCACCCGCTGCCGCGAGGGCCTTCTCGTGGGCGATGAGGTTGGTGTTGGCGAGGACGTTGGACATGGTCACCTCCGGGTCGTTCATGTCCTCTCCCCGAGCCGGTGAGGCAGCCGATGTTATTCTGCTCCGCACCGGGCTCCGAGCCCGGCTTGCCCTTGACATCGGCTGCCCACCGGCTACTCACCAATTTGAACGACCCGGAGGTGACCATGCCCACGTTGCACCCGAGCGCCGCCGCGGACTTCTGTGGCTGGCGCTGTCGCCGTCGCTGAACCTGGTCCGGACCCTGGTGACTGCCGCTGACGCCGACGCTGTGATCACATCCGTCCAAGTCTCGATCTCATGCAATTCCGGATGAACCGAACGTTTCAACGGTTCAACGACGAACGGCTAGGAAGACTTCTCCACCCACACGGTCAGGATCTCGAGGGTGGCTTCGACCGCCTTGGTCATCCACTCCAACGAGACCCACTCGCGAACCGAGTGGAAATTCTGGCCGCCGGCCCACACGTTGGGTGTGAGCAGACCCATGTAGGACAGTCGCGCGCCGTCGGTCCCGCCGCGAATCGCCTGCCTTTTCGGAGTGACACCGATCCTCTCCACCGCCTCGAGCGCGTAGTCGAGGACCTTGGGGTCCTCGCGGATCTTGTAGGCCATGTTGCGGTAGGACTCCGAGATCTCGACCGAGATCTTCGCCTTCGGGAAGCGTTTTTCGACGTCCGCGATCACCGACCTGAGGTAGTCTTCGCGCTCGGTGAGTTTTTCGACCGAAAAGGCGCGCACGAGCACCTTGAGGTCGACCTTGGTGACGTCGCCGGAGGCGATGTAGGGGTGGAGGTAGGGCTCGCGGCCCTCGGTGGTCTCGGGCAGCAGTTCGTCGCCGATGCCCTCGATGATCGCCGCGGTCACCCGGAGGGCGTTGACGAGTTTGTCCTTGGCGTAGCCGGGGTGAACGTCGTGGCCCACCACCGTCACGTTGGCGGTGTCCGCGCAGAAGGTCTCGTCCTCGATCTCGCCGAGGTCGGAGCCGTCGAGAGTGTAGGCGTAATCCGCGCCGAAGGCCTCGACGTCGAAGTGCTCGGTGCCGCGGCCGACCTCCTCGTCGGTGGTGAAGGCGATCTTGATCGGTCCGTGGAGGAAGTCCGGATTGGCCTTGATCCACGCGATCGCGGTCATGATCTCGGCCACCCCCGCCTTGTCGTCGGCGCCCAGCAGTGTGGTGCCGTCGGTGTGGATGATGGTGTGGCCGACGCACTTCGCGAGGTTGGGGTTGTCGGCTGTCTTGAGCACCTGGTCGGGGTTGAGCTGGATGTCCTCGCCGCCGTAGGACTCGATGATCTGCGGTTTGACGTCCTTCCCGGAGGTGCCGAAATAGGTGTCGACGTGGGCGATCAGACCGATGGAGGGAACCTTGCCGGCCGCCGGGTGGTCGGCGGGAAGATTGCCGGGAATCGAAGCCAGCACGTAGCCCCACTCGTTCATCGCCGCGTCTTCGCAGCCGAGGGCCTTGAGTTCTTCAGCGAGAATCTTCGACAGGTCCTTTTGCTTCTCGGTCGTCGGGCTCGAATCCGAACTCTCGTCGGATCTCGTGTCGACTTTGACGTAGCGAAGAAAACGGTCCAGCAGCTGCTGGCGGTCCTTGGGTTTGAGGGTTGCGGTCACGGAGCACCTCCAGGTCGATATCGGTTGCCGAGTCTAACGCGGATCACCGAATTGTCCATTTCAGTGAAGATCCGTCGAGTGGGGACGTTCAACGTTTCAAGCTTCAGCGCCGTCACGGCGCGCCCGGAGTTTCGCCAAACCTGTAGGTCGCTCCAATCAAACCGAATATGGCCCGCTGGTTGTCGACGATCGGGCTCAGATAGATCTCGTTGTCCAAACGCTGAATCTGGACCAGGCCGACCAGCGTCACGCGGCCGGAGAGACGGAAGAAGGCAAGAAGCCCGCTCTCGAAGTTGACCGCCGAGTGGCCCGTGAACTCCGGACGGCCCGGTTTGACTTCATCCGGAGTGACGCCGTAGTAATAGTCGATGTAGTTGCTGCTCTGCCACACGACACCTATGGAAGGTGTCAGCCCCCACCTGTAGCGACCGAAAGTCCAGGTGCGTGAGAAGTTCACCGCCGCCTGCTGGCCGTTCGAAACCCCGAAGATATCGGTGTAGATAGAGGTGCTGAGCTTGTACTTTCCGGGCTTCCAGTCGAACACGAAACCGGCCTCGACTGTGGGGTCGCGTTGCATCATCCCCGCAAGGTCCGGCGAGTCGTCGGGGTCGAGTCCGGCGAACACGAAACCGGCCCGAGCGTCGAGCGTGAACTCCTCGGTGTCGATGAAGTGGTATCCCGCCTGGATGCCCTGGACGTAGAGCTTCTTGTAGTAGAGCTCGATCAGGGGGATCGGCGTGATTTTGTTGCTGGCCCCCACGTAGGGTCGCGGCGACGAGATGACCCCGAGCCCGAGCGACCACCGGAATTGCGAAGTCGGCGGGGCCGCGGGAGGACCATCCTCCGCGGTCTCTCCCGTCGGCGTCTGCGCCTGCGAAATCGCGGACGATACGAGGACTGTGAGGGCGAGGACGATCGCGACTTTTTTCATCGATACTCCCAAGGCCGCAGATTGTAGTTTGGCGGGCTTCGAACGTCCACCTCACAAAAAACGGCCCACCAAGGTGGTGGGCCGCAGGAGGGGGGTGCGCCGTGGCGCGAGAGTCAGCCTCGGGGGAGGATGACGGTGTCGATGACGTGGATGACGCCGTTCGAGGTTTCGATGTCGGTCGCGGTCACGGTGGCGTTGTTGATCATGACGCTGCCGTCAGCGAGGGTGATCGCGATATCCGCTCCCTGAGCGGTGGTGGCCGACGAGAGACCGACAACATCGGAGGCCATGACGCGGCCCGGGACAACGTGATAAAGCAGCAGCTCGCGAAGTTGGTTGGGGTTGGCCAGCAGGTGCTCGACAGTGCCTTCCGGCAGTTTGGCAAAGGCGGCGTCAGTCGGGGCGAACACCGTGTACGGACCCGCGGACTGAAGGGTTTCTACCAGACCAGCGGCCTGAGCGGCGGCGAGCAGGGTGTTGAAATCACCAGCTGACTGTGCGGTGGCGACGATGTCCCCGCTGTTGGAGGCGTTGACTGCGGAGCTCGAACAGCTGCCGCCCGCAAATGCCGGAATCGAACCGAATGTCAGGACCAGACCAAGAACGAATACTCTCTTCATGATGACCTCCCAGGTCGTAGCGTCGGTGCCGGGAACCGGCTTCGGAAGGGAGAATGTCTAGATAAAATCTAAAATTCCAGGTTTCATGGAGAGATTTTTAGAAATTATCGAGAAAATACCGACTGAAGGGCCTGACGGCGGTAGGCGAAGATGGTTTCCACGTCGCGGTCGACGGCCAGGAAGTGGGCGAGGCGCCCGCCGATGGCCGCGTACTCGATCCTGTCCGCGACCATGGTGCCTCCACGGTGCTCCTCGAAGCGGTGCTCGTGGCGCCACAGCCTGTAGGGCCCGCGAATCTGGCGATCCACGAAGCGGTGGGTGGGCTCCCAGATTTCGATCTCGGTCCGCCAGCGCAGCGGCACCCCGCGCCATCGCAGCCGGTAGTCGATCAGGGCGCCGGCAGCCATTTCGATCGGCGCCGGAGTGAGGACTTCGAACCCGAGCCACGGGGGCGTCAGGCGCTCGAGGTTCGCGGCGTCGGAAAAGAACCTGAAGACCTCCGCGAGTGGGGCCTGGATGATCTGCTGCGAGGAGAAGGTGGAAACGTGCATTCAGCGGCCCTTCTGAGATTCCGCTCGCCTGGCGATGCGCCGGACCAGCCCGGAGAACATGATTTTGTGGATGGGATAGAGAAAGTTCCAGTAGAGCTGGCCGCCGAGCCCGAACGGCTCGAAGATCGCGGTCTGGATCAGCTGCGTGCCGCCGCCCTCCGGAACAGCCTCCAGCTGCAACCACGCGCGGCCGGGGACCTTCATTTCGGCGCGAAGCCGCAACAGGTGCGGCGGCTCGACCTTTTCCACCCGCCAGAAATCCACGGCGTCGCCCGGTTCGAGTTCGGTGGGGTGGCGCCGGCCCCGCCGCAGTCCCGGACCTCCCACGACCTGGTCCATGAGTCCGCGCAGCGACCACGCCCAGTTCCAGAACAACCACCCGGTTTCGCCGCCCAGCGAGGCAAAAGCACGAAAAGTGTCCTCGGGGCTGGCGGAAGTCTGGGAGCGCCTGATCTCGCGGATCAGCCCCTCGGCTTGGGTCAGCTCGAATGACGCGGTATCGCCGAGAGCGTTGGTCCACCTCGTGGTGACAGCGTTCTCGGTCGTCTGCCGCAGGGCCCGGGTGACCGCCTCGCGATAGGAGAGTGGTGTCACATCGGGAAAGTCCTCGAGAGTACGGGAGGTGTCGGCGACCACCGGGTGGGTCACGCCTTCGATCAACGGCACCGCGAGCCGATTCGAAATGGGTGTCACGAGCCCGACCCACAGCGCCGCCAGCCGCGGCGCGAGGACGGGCACCGGAACGATCACCCGCCGCAGACCGCGCACAGCCGCAAACTCCTGCATCATGCCCTTGAAGGTGAGGGGAACGGTGCCGACGTTGTAGATCCCCGAGGGCCCGCGGTCGAGAGCGAAGACGAGGTACTGCAGGATGTCGCGCACCGCGATGGGTTGGACTTCGTTGAGAATCCACCGCGGGGCAATCATCGCCGGAAGCCGTTCGGTGAGGTAACGGACCATCTCGAACGAAGCCGAGCCGGATCCGATCACGGGACCGGCGCGGAACTCGGTCGCCGGCAGCCCGGCACGCAGGATCTCGCCGACCTCGGCGCGGCTCGCCAGGTGGTCGGAGATCTCGGCTGCCTGCGGGAGGAGCCCACCGAGGTAGATCAGGTGACCGAGCCCTTCTGCAGCGGCGACGAAGTTCTTGGCGGCCGCCCGGTCGCGTTGGACGAAATCACCGCCGGTGCCCATCAGGTGGACGAGGTAGTAGGCGGCATCGACTCCCGAGACGGCTCCGACCAGGGAGGAGGGATCCTCGACGTCGCCGCGGACGATTTCCACCTTTGGCGACCACGCCCGTCCGGCCACTCGTCCCGGATCGCGGACCATGACCCGGACCTCGTGGCCCTTTTCCAGCAGCAGAGGAACCAGCCGGCCGCCGATGTAGCCGGTCGCTCCGGTAACCAGGATCTTCATGCGTGTCCTCCGTATTTCTCGAGATAGGCCCGTACCGGAAACTTCCGCGCCGTATTGGCCGACGACATGTAGCGGATTTTTCCGAAAACCGGACGCTCCGGTCCCCACGGCCGGTCGTGGCGGCCCAACACCCAGAAGATCCCGGTGTATGAGTTGGGGTCGCGACCATCGAAGGCGAAACGGTTGTTGAGTTCGATCATCACTTCGAGGGCCTCGCGCGGCTCCTGCGTCCACTCCAGAATCTTTTTGCCCCACAGCATACGTAGGTAGTTGTGGATTGTCCCCTCGCGCACGAGTTGGGTCTGGGCCGCGTTCCACAAGGGGTCGTGGGTCGCGGCAGCGGTGAACTCGTCCAGTGAATAGGTGAATTCACGCTCGTCGAGGACGTGCTCGGTGAGGGTGCGCTGGGCCCACTCCGGTAACGACTCCCACCGATCGTGGTCGGCTCTCTGCGAACACACGTTGAAGCCCAGTTCCCGCCATGTGACGACCTGGTCGAGAAAGGCCTCGGCATCGGCGCCTGCACCCCACCACCCGGCGCGACGACCGTTGGCGGGCGCGACGACATCCTCGGCCGACCAGCGCTCGCGGCGCATGATCTCGAGGAAGATCTCGTGGCTCGAGATGTGTCCGAAGTGGAGATAGGGGGAGAGACCGCTCGAGGCTTCGACCTCGGGCCGGTTGCGGTCGTCGTTGTAGCGGGCCAGGCGGTCATCGAGAAACCGCCGGAGGACCCGGGCGGCCGCTCCCGACCCGCCCTTGAGTCCGGTCGGAGCAACACCGTGGTCGATCGGGCAGGAATCGAGGGTCACCGTGCCGCCGCCGAGAAGATCCTGAGGCACCGGCCGCCAAGTGGCGACGACGTGAGGCGGGATCTCAGGGGCCAATGGCAGCTCTTCGGCGAGGGGGTCTTCCAGCGGTATGTGCTCGAGGTGGTCGAGGAGGTTCTTCTGGAGGAACCTGCGAAAGGCGTACGCGGTTGCGTACTCTTGGCCGGCCGCCGCCATCGGCAGCAAGCCGTTTCCGTCGACGGCCTCGAGCCGTACCGTGAGTCTGGCCGCAGCCGCCGCCACCATTTGCGGCAGGAAGAACGTCGGGTAGTCGTCGGTGACGACGACCGCGGCGTGCTCGGCGAGGGCCTCGAGCAAGCCGCTGCCGGCGCCGGGTTCGGGCTCGAGATAGGGGAGGTACGCTGCCCGGCCGCCTGCAAAGGCGGCGGCGTTCTCGGCCATCCCGTCGATCACGAAGGCGTGCAGGCGGTCCGAAGCCCATCGGTAACCGCACCGCAGCGGCTCGAACACCATCAAGGGCTTCCCGAGAAGGCGTGCCCAGCCGGCGGCGCGCTGGAGTCCGAAGTTGAACCGCGGCCTCCTTGAGGCAATCATCCAGTAAATGATCCACGCCCGGTCCTCCCGGACCGGCGCGGCATTCGCCTGGCGAATCCGAATCTCCGGGACGTGGTCTTCGCAGCCGGGGCTGTGTCGCAAGTCCGCTCCTTGTCCTCTACTCCAGGAATTCAGCTTGATCTTCCGGCCGGTCCGGGGCGGTCTGGATCCGGTGCCACCGGTCGAGCCATCAAGCAGAGCGAGGCCGGAACGACGATTATTCCAGAGCCTTGGGGGCGGTGGGAAGAACGGTCTGAATATCCTAGAAATAAAATCGACAGGGAGGATATTGTTCGGTGCGGAGTGCGGCGGCCTCGGGTCGCGACACTGAGCGGTCAATGCGCTTGATGATGAATGGAGGTTGATCATGAACACGAATCTCTTCTTTGCGGAGAATCCGAACCGTTCCGGTCTCGTGATCGTCTTTCCACCGGGCGTTCAGAGCCTCTTCAATCCCTCGATCCACCGCCTCGTGCGGGAGGTCGAAGAGCGCCTCAACGGAACGTTCGTGACCTTCGCCCTGAGCGGAGGGTCGGGTCCGGACATCGAGGCGGCGTTGAATGCGGCGCGATTCGCCGGCTGTTCCGCGGCTATCGTGGTGTACTCGGAAGATTGGTTCATCGCAGACGAGTGGATTGACGAGGGTTCCGACACCGTGGTGTCCGGCCACGGCGCAGCTTCACACCTTCAAGAATCCGTCCAACGGTTGGTCGACGCCTACAGGCTCGTAGGCTCGACGACCGGGGTTGCGGCATGACCTTATCCAGCTCGGCAGTGTTCTCCGAGGGCGCGGCCGGCGGCGCGCGGGGAGGAATCCGGGATGAGTCGTAAAGACGAGAGGGGCCGGACCGCTCCAGAGGTGGCGGATTTGGAGGAACGAACGTGGCCGATGGGCGCGGTGACCCGTCGCACCGGTATCGGCGAACACACTCTGCGGGCTTGGGAGCGGCGGTTCGGCTTTCCAACGCCGGAGAGGCTCGAATCAGGCCACCGCCGCTACTCTTCGGCGCAGGTGCGGCAGCTGCTTCTGATCTCCAGGGCCCTGGGATGTGGTCACCGTGCCGGTGACGTGGTTCCCCTGACCGTCCCCGAAATCGAAGAACTGCTGCGCGAGACCGGGGTCGTGGAAGGTGTCGTCACGGCCGGTGGCACCAAAGAGGTCGTGACCGAGGTGATCGATGCCTGTCGCAGGTTCGATCGCGACGCGGTTTCCGGCATCCTCCGCCGCGATGCAACCGTTCTCGGGATGGCGGCGTTTCTCCGCGAACGGGTGGCGCCGTTGCTCGAACAGATCGGTGAGGAGTGGTCGCGCGGCGGTATCGAGATCCGCCACGAACATTTCTTTTCCGAGGTTTTGGAGGACGAACTCCGACTGTTGCGGGTGCGGCTCCAGGTCTCCGCCGGCGGCCGGCCGGTGGTGCTGGCGAGCCTGCCCAACGAGAACCACGCGCTCGGACTTCAGGTCGCCGCCCTCGCCATCACCGTTGCCGGGCGAGCGGTCCGGGTCCTCGGGCCGCACCTGCCGTCCGACGAGATCGTGCACGCGGCCGAGGTATTGGATGCTGCTGCGGTCGGCGTGTCGATGAGTCTGTTTGCATCGATGGACGAAACCGCGCGAGAGCTTGAAGCGATCCGCAAAGCGCTGCCGCCCGCCATCGAGGTGTGGGTGGGGGGCTCAGGGTCGACCGGGCTGCAACATCTGTCCGGTGGCATCAAACAGCTGCCGACTCTCGACGACCTCGACCACGCGGTCAAAGGGCTGTCGCGGTAGATCACGGCAGACCAGCTCCCTGTTGTTCGTGTTAAACCACCGTCAATCCCGGCTTCCAGAACGTTGACCGGTGCCCGCCGCCGGTCCATAGTGGTCTGACAGCCTCGAAACGGTGGCTGGAACCACCAGGAACAGAGACAGGAGAGAACATGAAAATGAAATACACGAGCAGCTTCGTCGGATGTGCGTTGATGACGCTGGCGGTTGTCGCCTGCGCTCAGCAGGCCGCTCCTCCGACAGCAGGCGATGACGTCGTTGTCAGGATCGGCGACGAGGTCATCACCTCTGCCGAAGTCGAGTCGATGGTCGGCCCGTCGCTGGTCAAGCTTCGGCAGGAGATCTACAACACGACCGTCGGCGAGCTCAATGCCCAGATCTTCGAGCGTCTGGTGACCGAAAAGGCGACCGCCGAAGGCCTCACCCGCGAGGAGTATCTGGCCAAGAACGTGGACGGCAAGATGACCGAGCCCGACGAGGGCGAGATCGTCAAGGTGATGTCCATGTACCGGGCCCGGTTGGCTCAGGATGACGCGCAGGCCCGCGAACAGGTCGTGCAGGCGCTCCAGCAACAGCAGCAGGCGAAGCTCATCGAGGCGCTGAGGGACGAGTTGTTCGCAGAGGCCGGTGTCGTCATCCTGCTTCAGCCGCCGCGCGCTGTGGTCGCCATTCCCGAGGGCACGCCCTCGCGGGGGCCGGTGTCGGCACCCATCGTGTTGGTGGAGTACACCGACTACCAGTGCCCCTACTGCTCACGGGCTCAACCCACCATCGATGCCGTGATGGAGCGGTACGACGGCCAGGTCCGCCACGTCTTCAAGAACCTCCCTCTGCCGATGCACCAGCAGGCGCAGCTGGCGGGCGAGGCGGCCCTGTGCGCCCAGGACCAGGGCAAGTTCTGGGAGTTCCACGACTGGTTGTTCGAAAACCAGCGCACCATGAACCGCGAGTCGATGATCACCGAGGCGGGCGAGCTCGGCATGAATGCCGACCTCTTCACCGCGTGCATCAGCGACGGGACCTACCAGGCGAAGGTCGATGCGGACATGAAAGAGGCGCGCGGTTTCGGGATCACCGGGACGCCCGGATTCATGATCAACGGCAGGGTGCTCACCGGCGCCCAGCCTCTCGAGGCCTTCGAGGCCATCATCGACGAGGAACTCACCCTCAAGGGAATCGAGATTCCGCCCAAGAAACAGCCCGAGACAACGGCGGCTGCAACATCCGAGGAAGCAGCAACTGAGTAGATAGAATTCGGAATTAGGAGTTCTGAATTCTGAATTCGGAATTTCCACGCGCCCTCCCGCACCTGCGGGAGGGCGTTTTTCGGTTCGCCGGCATCCGCCGTTGATGTCATCCCGTCCGGGCGAACGGAAACCACTCCCACCCCCTGTCATCCCGACCGAGTGAACAAAGTGAGCGAGCGGAGGGATCTTTGCGAACGCCACGGCAATCTCGCATCACAACCTTGACCTCAGATCCCTCCGCTCCGGCCCTACGGGCCTTCAGTCGGGATGACAGCTTGAGAGAGATGCCGTTCGTCGGGCCGAGGTAGGGTGGGCCTTGGCCCACCTTCAGTCACTTTGATGCTGCGCGAAACGTAACTGCAGGATCGGGCTGGGCCAGAATCCAGGGCTCCGAATTCGATGAACAATCCTCGGATCTGCCGCCCCTCCGGGGCTGGTTGGTCTTTGGTCACGGGATCCTGGGGCTTGCGCCCCAGGCTATGACCTTTCGCGCCTCCGGCGCTCGCCGTACTGTGATGTTCGACAGCGAGATCGAGAGGCGATGCGGTGCAACCCAGGATCACAGCCTCCAGGCGTCAACGACGGGAACACGCATCCTTCGAAACCGCGGGCTCGACGGCGGCAGTGCAAAATGTCGTGGGTCTCGACGCTCCGAACATCGAAACGTCGATGCCCGCAGCCGCGGAGCGGCGGCAGAATGTAGCCTGGGGCGTCAGCCCCAGGAGACCCAAACAAAATTCAGTCCAGCCCCGGAGGGGCGACAGATCCGACGGCAGTGGATTGTCCGATCATCGGATGGTTCGGGCGTCTCGTCGGCACTCGGGTCGGTGCGCGGCATTCCGAATTCCGAATTCCGAATTCCGAATTAATCCAGGTCGATATCCTTGATCGGCCGCGTGCCGTCGTCGTTCTTCTTGGCGTCATCGAGGAGCTCGCGGAAGCGGTCCTCCATCAGCCGGTTCTTGGACTTTTCCTTGCGCATGGCTTCCGCCATGACGTCGGCGGCGCGGCCTTTTTCGCTCTCGAGCTGTTTCAACCGGTCGTTGAAATCGACTTTTTCGCTCAGTCTGGCCGGGGGCTTGTGATCGACGACGACACCCGCCTCGGTATCGATCTTCAACGCGGACTTGCAGTGAGGGCAGGTCACATTGAGTTTTTCGGTCATGGTGCACCAACCTCCTTGTTCACCCGACTGGCCGGAAGACAGTTTACCGTTGCCGCGGCCTCCAGGACAGGGGTGCTATCCTCGGCTCTGCAACGAGATAGGAGGCGGCAATGACGATGGTGCGTGGTGCGCTCGTGCTCGCCCTGGCCCTGGGCCTGCTGGTGGTTGCGGCCTGCGACAACACTGACCCCAGCCCTGAAGAGGCGCAGGCCATCGAGGAGGCTGTCGGCGGCTACCTCGACGCACTCGCCGAGGCCTACTCGACCCTCGACACCGCGGTCCTCGAGGGCCACGCGAGCCCCAACGAGATCGCGGCCGTCCACAAGTTGCTCAAGGAGCTGCTTCAGACCACCGGTGACCGGATCGATTCCCAGCTCGTCGGCTTCGACATCGAGACCATGAGCGTGTTTCGCGGCATCAACGCCACCGTCCGGCTGATCGAGGTGTGGGACATCACCCGCTACGGCGCTGC
Source organism: Candidatus Sulfomarinibacteraceae bacterium (assembly GCA_963715955.1). Classification (GTDB taxonomy): domain Bacteria; phylum Acidobacteriota; class Thermoanaerobaculia; order Thermoanaerobaculales; family Sulfomarinibacteraceae; genus Sulfomarinibacter. The sequence goes on along the minus strand of CAVQSQ010000021.1, from coordinate 661,091 downwards.
CGACGGGGTGGAAAAGGGCCACTTCGAAAACACCATTCAACGAACCCTGCTGCAGATGCGCCTCATCGAGGGCAGGTGGATCGTCGTCGGCAGATCCAACCTCGAGCAGGAGACCCCCGTCCCGCAGCCGGACGAGGGACCCGCGGAGAATCCGCAGTGAGCAAACAACCCGTAGTGGTGGTGGTTGGCCGCCCCAACGTCGGCAAGTCCACCCTCTTCAACCGGCTCACCCGCAGCCGCCGCGCCCTGGTCCACGACCTGCCCGGGGTGACCCGCGACCGCATCATCGGCGAGGTCGAGCGCCCCGGTGGCGGCGCCTTGACCCTCGTCGACACCGGTGGTCTGCTGATGGTGGACGAGGACACCTTCGTGCCGCTGATCCGCGGTCAGGCCGAGGCCGCAATCCGCGGCGGCGATGTGGTGATCTTTCTGCTCGACGGCGAATCCGGGCCCATCCCGGAAGACCAGGAGATCGGCGAATACCTGCGAGGCCTCGGCGTCCCCATCGTGCCCGTGGTCAACAAGGGCGACCGCAAGGCGGTCGAGCTCCAGTCGCACGAGTTCCACCGGTTGGGTCTCGGCACCCCGATCGTGATCTCGGCCGAGCACGGCACCGGGCTTGACGAGCTCTGGGACGCTCTGGATGCCCACCTGCCCGAGGCGGTGGTCGAGGAGGAAGAAGAAACCGAACCTCGCGGCGAGGGGATCCCGATCGCGGTCATCGGCCGCCCCAACGTCGGCAAGTCGTCGCTGGTCAACCGGCTCCTGGGTGACGAGCGCCTTCTGGTCAGCGAGGTGTCGGGGACCACCCGCGATGCCGTCGACACCGTGCTCGAAAAGGACGGCGTGCGCTACGTGTTCGTCGACACCGCCGGGATTCGACGCAAGGGCAAGACCGATCGCGGCCCCGAGGTGTTGTCGGTCGTGATGGCTCGGCGCTACCTCGAGCGAGCCGATGTCTGTCTGCTGGTGGTTGATGCGGTCGAAGGCATCACCAACCAGGACGCCCACGTCGGCGGCTACGCCTGGGAGGCGGGGCGCGGCGTCATTCTGGTGATCAACAAATGGGACCTGATGGACAACCGGGAGCAGGCGAGGGCGCGCCTCGAAGACCAGGCAAACCAGAAGCCTCAAGTTCATGCGCCACGCGCCGCGGGTCTACCTCTCCGCGCTCGACGGCAAAGGTGTCCACCGGCTCTTCCCGGTCATGTGCAACGTCCACCGGGCGTACACCAAGAAGATCGCCACCACCGAGCTCAACCGGGTCATGCGGCAGGCGTGGGACCAGCGCCCGCCGCCGATGGCGGGCTCAACGGCGCCCAAGCTCTACTACTGCTCGCAGGTCAACCAGGCGCCTCCCAGGTTCGTGCTGTTTTCGAATCTGACCCGCCCTCCTCACTTTTCGTACATCCGGTACCTCGAGAACGTCCTCCGCGAGACCTTCGGTTTGGATGGGGTCCCGATTCGGGTTATTATCAGAGGACGGAAGAGTTAGTCGGGGCAGAGGGTTTCCATGGTTTTCTTCAACTATGCGCTGAGAAAGCTCAATGCGAAGATCGTGTATTACGGTCCGGGTCTGTGTGGCAAAACCACCAACCTGGTGTGGATTCACGACCACTTCGAGGGCGGCGAACGCGGGAAGATGATCTCGCTCGCCACCGAGGGCGACCGGACCATCTTCTTCGACCTGCTGCCACTCGAGATCGGGTCCATCCGCGGGATGGACGTCACCCTCCAGCTCTACACCGTCCCCGGCCAGGTCCACTACAACTCCACCCGCCAGCTGGTCCTGCGGGGCGCCGACGGCGTGGTCTTCGTCGCCGACTCGCAGCGCGCCATGCAGAGCTCCAACATCGAGAGTTTCAGAAACCTGCAGGAGAACCTGCTCTTGCAAGGCATCAGTCTCGATGGCTTCCCGTTGGCCCTGCAGTTCAACAAGCGCGATCTCAAGGACGTCCGTCCGGTCGAGGAGCTTGACGCAGATCTCAACGTCTTCAGAGTACCGATCTTCGAGGCCGTCGCCACCGATGGCGTAGGCGTTCAGGAGACCCTCGAGGGCATCGTCAAGCTGGTGATGCGAAGCCTCCGCGAGCGCTACGAGGGCGCCGCAGCGGAAGCCCGTTCACCGGGGGCCGCCGACCCCGCGGCAACCATGCGGGCCCCCCTGGGGTCCACCCCGAGGACGACCGGGGTGGCGCCGACACCGGCCCCAGCCCCGGCACCTGCCCCCGTTCCGACGCCACCTGCGCCCGCGCCGACGCCTTCTGCCGCGGTTGCACCGCCGGCCCCTGAACCCCAGCGGCCGGCACCCGTTCCACCTCCGGCCGGCCCGACACCGCCCCCCGCCGCCGCCCCGCCGCCACAAACCGCGGCCCCGGCGCCGCCGCCGGTTCGCCAACCAGCGCCTCCGGCCCCCGGGTCCGCCGCGACGGACGACATCGTCTTTCCGGAAGAGGAGGGCGCCAAGACGAGGGACTTCTCCAAGACGGTGAGTCCTGCCGCTCCACAACCGCCCACCAAGGGTTTTGAAGACGAGGTGAGCACCGCGGTCTACGAAGTCGGCGACGAGGTTGAGATCGGGCCCGACGACTTCAGCGGCGCCGGGACGGAAGGCGACGTCTTCGCAAGCCCTGGTCAACCCTCGTTCGTGGACGAGGTGACCAAGGCCGGGGTCGAAGACGTGTTGGGGGACCCGCCGGTCGCGGCCCAACTCTCTGCGCCTGAAACGGCGCCGCCTCCCGCACCAGCGGCGCCGACCCCGTTCGACGAACCGGCGCCATATGAAGAACCGGAGATCGAGTTCTACGAGGAACCGACGATCGAGTTCATGACCGACGACGGCGGCGGCGATGCACCGCCACCGACTGCCGATCTCCCGCCGCCGGAAGACCGCTATGTCGACCGGATCGTGGCCCCGAGCCCGTTCGCGCCTGAAGTGCCGAAGGTGCATACCATCGGGGAGGATGGAATCGTCGGTTGGACCGACGAGGAAAGCGCGGCCATCGCCACGCTCACCGACGACATCGTGGTTGACGAGTCGTCAGACAACGCCATCGAGGTGCCGTACGACGCCGGATATGAAGAACCCGCGTCTGCAACGCTGGAAGAGCAGTTCGGGGTGGACGACGGCGACCCCTTCGCCGATCGCGACCCCGAACCGGAACCGGAACCGGAGCCGGAACCCGCGCTCGAGCCCGAGCCCGAGCTGGTTCTTCCCGCTGCCCCGGCGGCCATCGAGACCGCAGTGCCGCGAAACGTCGCGGTTCGTGCCGAGGACAACCAACTGCACTTGCGACTCCAGGGCACCGGAGCCATCATCGAAAGCGGCCAGGTGCGCGAGTTGGACATCGAGGTGCCGGTACCCGGAGCGTGGGTCGGCCATCGCCGCGTCACCCTGCAGTTGCGTCTGACCCTCACACCTGATTCGGAGGATGAGAATGGCGGGTCCGGTGAAACTTCCTGAGGACCAGGAGCAGTTCAAGCTCAACGAGGTCTGCAAGCTCGCCAACGTTCAGCCCTACATGCTGCGATTCTGGGGCACCGAGTTCCCGCAGCTCGAGGCCGGCAAGAGCACCACGGGCCAGAGGCTGTACTCGCGCGAACAGGTCGAGCTCATTCTCGAGATCCGGCGGTTGCTGTTCGACGAGGGCCTGACCATCGCGGGCGCCCGCAAAAAGGTCGCGGCGATGGAGGACGGCGGCGAGGTTGCGCCGTCCCCCGAACTCGAGGTCGAGCTCGCCCCCGCCGATTCCGAACCGGAAATCGACGACGACGAGGACGGTGAAGACGACGAGCCCGAGCCCGATACGACGGTGGAGAAGAAGCCGGCCGCACCGAAAGCCGTGGTCAAGACCAGCAGCGCCCGCCGCACCAAGCAGAAGAAGCCGGCGCCGGCAAAGGTTGACAAGACCCCCGCCGCCGACGTACAACCACTCCTCGCGACGCTCAAGAACGTCCGCGACGAGATCGACAAGATCGTCACGGAACTCAAGAGCGAATGATCTTTCGAATTTTGAATTCTAAATTTTGAATTTTGAATTCCGGCAGCCTTTCATTGGCTCGACAGACGCCGGCCCGAAATTCAAAATTTAAAATTCAAAATTAAAAATTGATTGTGGGTCGGGACGTGGCGCAGCCTGGTAGCGCACTTGACTGGGGGTCAAGGGGTCCGGAGTTCAAATCTCCGCGTCCCGACCATTTTCATCTCAAAGCCGCCTCACGGCGGCTTTTCTCTTCTTGACGGGGCGGCCCTTCCTGTTCAACCACGCCGCATTGCGGCGTCTGAAGCGAGGCGCTCATGCATGGGGGACGTTCGTTCAGAGCGGGAGGAGATGTGCCTCCAGGCTGATGTTCTTGACCGCGGCAAGAGCCTTCGACACCGGGCAGGAACTCTTCGTCGAGATGGCGACCTTCTGGAAGGCGTCCTCTCCGATGCCGTCCGCCTCGACCTCGGTCACGAGGTGAATGTGGGTGATGGTGAAGCCGTCATCCAGCTTCTCCAGCGAGACTTCGGCCGAAGTGCGGATTGATTTTGGCGTGGCTCCGTCCTTCTCGAGACCGACCGCAAGCGCCATCGAAAAACAACCGGCCAGGGCCGCGCCGATCACCTCTTCAGGATTGCTGCCCTGCTGGCCCTCGAATCGGGTCCCCGCGCCGAACGAAATCGCTGCGGCGTGCGCAGGTTGCATGGTGCCGGACCCCGCTTTGAAGTCCCCGTTCCAGGTTGCGGTTGCGTTACTTTTCAACATGTTGACCTCCAAATTTTCTGCTCGATGGTTTTCGAAATGCGATCGGCCGGAGTCGTCCGGAGACGGGTGTCGGCGTCGCCAGCCCGCGTTTCCTCCACGTCACCGTCTGTACAACAATTCGACGGCCCGATCAATTGCCTGGTTCCGTGTCGGGCTTCAGAAACATGGAAAATTGGCGAGAAACCAGGTCAACGGTCGAAATTCTACGCTTCTCAAGACCGGCTCCAAAGGGTTGGAGCGGTATCGGACCGACTCAAACACGAACGAAAGTCCGGCTGCGCCGGGAAGACACAGGGCGAAACGTGCGCAGCGTTCGCGTTGCTGCGGAGGTGATCCACCATCCCGCGCTGGAGCGACCGGTCTGCTAGGATCCGGCTGCCGACACCAAAGGAGGCCCTCCCATGCCGCGTTGGTTGAAGATAATCGGTGCCACCCATTAGAAGCCCCGTGTCAAGTAGGTAGAGTTTTCCCAAACGGGTGCCGCGTGCGCCCGACCTTTGCATCAACAAGGTTTTGATCCCATCTCGTCGTCGTCGGGGCTGTGGGATCTGCTGGAAGGTGGCTCGCCGTAGGCGAGACAGCTTTCCGCAGATCCCATAGCCTTTTCCCGTGGCGGCATGATGAGAAGTCACCCTGTGGTCTCCCTACGCGGCCGGACGTTCAATCGGGTTGGTGTCAGCAGTCGACTGCACCAGCCACCCATCAGGATCAAGGCGATGAGGATCTCCGTACGAGGTCCTCGGCCCCTGGCGCCATTCGGCGCCCCAGAAAGTCCTCGAGCTCTGCCGGCTGTGTCCACGCGGTTGAGGAATGACAGACTACGGGCTACCCCGAAGGGCGCCAACACCTCTTGGCTCACAGTCGGCGCGCAGGTCGAGCAAGGGGTGCGGAAACCGGGGCGGATCGACTCAGGCTGGGTGGTTGTTCCAGGCACTGATCTACTGATCGGGAATCTTGGCACTGATCGGGAATCTGGAGGTGATGCTAGAAATAAGAAAAGCGGCCCGTCAACGCTTGGTGAGGGGTCGATGATTCTCGATTCGACGGTCATGGGACGGACCGGACAATGACATGGCGATTTGATAGGTTATTCGACCGGGTGATCGACAGTCATGACGACAAACAGACTATCATCGCCCGCTGGAATGGCGTAGTAAGGTTCTTCCTCAAAGGGGTTGGCGTCCGGCGCGAAGAACTCGATCGTGGCATTGAGCCATCCGGTTTCGCAGCCTGGGTCGAGCTCCCCCCACCCGCTGTTCTTCCAGGTGCAGACGATGTTGCTGTCAGCGTCGATGCTGAAGCTGATCCCGGTAAAACTAAAGGACCGGGGACCTGTTTTCTCCCACACTCCAAGACCGTTTGAAATCGCGACCGCTCCCGAGCAGATACCGAAGAATTCCCCGGTTCCGCCGGCCCAGTCAATCACTACCGTGCCGCTCTGACGGGTGTTTTCCACGACGACGGCCGTCCAGGGGCCAAGGGCGTTCTCTCCGAACCAGGCGCCTCCCAATTTGCACGCGTTTCTCGATTTCTGCTCCGTGTCGGGCTCGCCGGCCAGAGCCGGCGCAGAGATCATGGCGAAGACGACGATACACACAACCAAGCGCGCGTTCATGAGTTCATCTCCAATCACCGAGCGTTGGCAGACCGTTAACAGGGATTGACCGTTGCTACGGTTGCGGGGGGGGCTCGGGCTCGGTTCATGAGACACCTCGTGTAGCGATGGACCCTGGCGATTTGTGACGGCCACCGAAATCGATCGGCGGCCCGTCGACGACGGTTTCGGTCGGGCCCGAGGCTGGGAACCGGCTCTCCTGGAAGCCCAAGAGCCCAACTCGACCTCTACTGTTTCGCATGGTTCTCTGTGATGTCAATTTGGGGCACGGACAGAGATATGTCAACGGGTGCCAATCGCATCCACATGGGTGCCACCAAGAAGACTGAATTCCGAATTCCGAATTCCGAATTCCGAATTCAACCTCTGCGGTGTCCGCCCAGGTATCCGACGCGCTGGAGAACTGACGGCCATCGAGGGTCGTCGCGGAGGGGTTTCATATACGGTTGATCGATGTTGGCGATGAGCGGGTCCCGCACGGTCAGGCCCCGTTCGAGCCACTCGAACGCCGAATCGACATCGCCGAGACCGCAGTAGGCCTGGACCAGACCGAGCGGCTGGATATAGCTGCCCTCGGGCTTCGATCGAAGCTCTTCGATGATTGACCGCGCCCTCTCGTGTTGCCCGGAAATTCCACAGGCCCACGCCAACCATCCGAGATAGAACCCGTTGCGACCGGAAAGCCGGGCGCCCTTTTCCGCCTTCGCGACCGCTTCGGAAGTGCGGCCCAATGCGCCCAGCGTCGACGTCATCAGCCACAGGCTGTAGAGGTGATCCGAATCGATGTCGAGAGACTCCAGGAGCGCTCGGTGAGCTTCGTCGGGCCGTCCTGAAGACAGCAGGGCAAGGCCCAATGAGGTGTGGGTGTACGGTGACAGGGGATCGATTTTGAGCGCCCGTTCCGCCGCCGCCACGGCTTCTTCTCCCCGCCCAATCCACGACAGCATGATGCTGTGCCAACAGTGGGCCAGGACGTGCGACGGTTCGGCCTCGATCGCCGCGGTGAATTCGCGCTCTGCAACCCCCCAATCCCAATCCAGGTAGGCCGCTTTGAGGCCGAGAGCCGCCCTGGTTCCTGCGTCATGAGGGGCCAACTCGAACGCTCGTTTCGCCGCCGCATCAGCGGTGACGGCGGCCACTTCCGGATCGAGCCCGTACAGCGCCAGGCTGGAGTAGGCGTTGACCACGCCGGCGTGGGCCAGCGCGTACGACGGGTCTTTTCTAGCAGCCTGTTCAAAGAAGCTCGCCGCCTTTTCGAGAGCGCCCTTTTCGCGTTTATACCAGTTGTGCTGGCCTTTGAGAAAGAGGTGGTAAGCGTCAATGGAACTGGTCGGGCGATCCGGCTCACCGATCGCCGCGCCACCCAGCGTGATTTCGAGGGCCTCGACCACGTGTCCCGAAATCTCGTCCTGGAGCGCGAAGATATCGTCCATCTCGCGATCGAATCTGTCGGCCCAGAGTTGGAAACCGTTGTCCACGCCCACCAGTTGGACGCTGACCCGAACCCTGTTTCCCGCCGTTCTCACACTGCCCTCGAGCACCGTCTTGACGCCCAGTTTTTCCCCGACCGCGCGGGCGTCGTTCTCGTCGGGGTCGAACTGGAATGCCGAGCTCCGGGCGGCGACCCGAAGCCCGTCGATTCTGGCGAGCGCGTTGATGATTTCCTCTGCCATGCCTTCGCAGAAGTACTGTTGTTCCGCGTCGGAACTCATGTTTTTAAACCGCAGAACGGCGACCGATGAGGAGAGGTCGTCGGCTTCCGGATCTTCGGGGGTCGAATGCACTTTGAGGCCGCCAGAGTCGAGGTCGTCAATGGTCTCGAGCGCGAAGTGGAGATCCTGTGCGGTTTGAAACCGCTCGTTGACGTTCTTCTCCAGGCATCGGATCACGATCCGTTCGAGAGCCGGTGAGATGGCGGCATCCGGCCTCGGTCCCGGCTGCGGTTCGGCATGCAGGATGGCGCCGATCACATCCGCCGAACTGGCTCCCTTGAATGGACGCTCTCCCCAGAGCATCTCGTAGAGGACCACCCCGAGGGAAAAGATATCGGTTCGCTGATCCACTGTCTTTGCCCGGATCTGCTCGGGCGACATATAACTGAGGGTCCCCACGACCCGGCCCTCGTTCCGGTCAACAAAAGAAAGCGCTTCGGTCTCGGAGTCGTCCGAAACAGGGTCGACCCTCCGTTGGATCGCCAAACCGAAATCGAGGATCTTGACCAGCCCGTCGCTGGTTATGAACACGTTGGCGGGTTTGAGATCCCGGTGGACGATCCCTCGCGCATGGGCGGCACTCAGACCAGCCGTGATCTGGAGCGCGATTTCGACCGACTTCCGTGGCGAAAGCCTGACGTCATCCATCCGGTCGCGCAGAGTCTCGCCGTTCAACAGCTCCATCACCGCGAAGGAGAGATTCTCGTCGCTTCCGAAGTCGTGGATCGCGAGGATATTCGGATGCGACAGTGCCGCGACACTCTGCGCCTCTCGTTCGAACATCGCGCGGGCATTTTCGTCGTGTGCGAGGTGCTCCGGAAGCACCTTGACGGCAACATCCCGTTTGAGCCGGGTGTCCCGTGCACGATAGACCTCACCCATGCCACCGGAGCCGAGAGGCTGGAGGATGGTGTACGAACCGAGTGTGGCGCCGTTTTTCAGTATCATTTTACGTGGTTTCGTCGAGAATCGATCTCATGATACACGATTGTCCAGGGGTTTGCAGTACTCCACAAGGGATAAATCAATAGGCGCTCGGCAAGGAGCTTCATTGAAGCCATCAATTTCAACCGTGCCAAGACAACCGTCGAAAAGGTGGCGAATTCAGGCATTCGCAACGAGATCTACTCGGAGGAGGGAGGCCACGGGATCACAGCCAAACTCACCCAGGCCATCGCCCGCTGGATCACTGCTCGTTTCAAAAATTCAGGTGTTCGCGTGTGCCGAGCCTGGTGATCTCGTATCTGCCGGTATGATGGCACCTCCGGAATCGGAGGCACGATGACGACCCACATCTCATTTCACGGCGCTGCGGGAACGGTGACCGGGTCCTGCTCGCGGATCGAATCGGACGCGGCTCACTTTCTGATCGACTGCGGCCTCTATCAAGGCAACCGGTCGGTGCGTGATCTCAACTCCAGGGACTTTCCCTTCGACCCCGCGGCGATCGATTTCCTGGTCTTGACCCATGCCCATATTGACCACAGCGGTCTGGTGCCCAAATTGGTCAAGGAAGGGTTCGAGGGGCCGATCTTCGCCACCCGGGCCACGGTGGATCTGCTGCAGTTCATGCTCGCCGATTCGGCCCACATTCAGGAGTCCAACGCCGAACGGCGCAATCGCAGCCTGGAGCGGCGCGGCCTGCCCCCGGTCGAGCCCGCCTACTCCTCGGAGCACGTCGAAGCCGCGCTTGCGCGGATGCAGGGCATGGACTACGAGACGTGGTTCGAGCCCAAGGATGGTGTGGAGGTCCGGTATTGGAATGCGGGCCACATTCTGGGGTCGGCATCGGCCGAAGTGGTGTTCGATCCGGACCGCTCCGGCAACACCCTGCGCATGCTCTTCTCGGGCGACCTGGGTCCCGAGCACAAGGTGTTCCACCCCGAGCCCGAGGCGCCTGAAGGATTCGACTACGTCGTCTGCGAGGCCACCTATGGCGATCGCGAGCGCCCGGACTACACCATCGAGAGCCGGCGGGAAACCCTGCGGGCCGAACTGACGGCCGGGCTCGAGCGCGGCGGCAACGTCGTCATCCCGTCCTTCGCCCTGGAACGAAGCCAGGAGCTGCTGCACGATATCCATACGCTGCTGGATCGGGGCGAGATCCCGGAGACCACGGTCTACCTGGATTCACCTTTGGCGAGGAAGGCCACCGAAGTCTTCATGCGTTATTCCGACTCGCTCGAAGACATGGATGTCGACGGTTCCGAGCTCTTCCGGCACAAGGACTTCCGCCTCGTGCAGACGATTCAGGAGAGCAAGAACATCAACGGTGTCGCCGGCGGGGCCATCATCATCTCGGCCAGCGGTATGTGCGATGCCGGCCGCATCAAGCACCACCTTCGCGCCAACATCTGGCGGCCCGAGTCGACGATTCTGTTCGTCGGCTATCAGGCGCCCGGTTCGCTCGGGCACGTGATTTCCAACGGTGCCGACAAGGTTCGAATTCACGGCCGGGAGTTCAACGTGGCGGCCCGCATCCGCCGCATCGGCAACTACTCCGCCCACGCCGACCAGTCGGAACTGGCCGATTGGATCATGGAGAGAACCCCGGTGGCGGGGCGGCTCTTTCTCAACCACGGTGACGACGGCGCCCGCCGCGCCCTGGCCGAGTTGTTGGGCGAACGCGGTCTGAGTCCGGAGAAGGTGGTGATCCCGTCCTTCGACGAGACGTTCGAACTGGTTGCCGGCACCGCCCAGAGCAAGGGCCGGGCTGCCGAGCGGATCGACGATGCCGCGCTGGAACGAGACTGGCACAGCGACTACGCGGTGTTCATCCTCCGTCTGGCGGACCGGCTTCAGGCATCCCGCGACCCCGCCGAAACGAGAGCAGCTCATCGCCCGCTTGGAGACCGCGCTGGGCGAGTAGCGAAAGCCGGCACCCATGACCTTCACGGTTCCAGGCACTGACGGCTGACGAGTCACAGCGGCCGCACGGTAGCGATCACCCCACCGTGTCGCCGAACTCGCGTTGGAGGCCCTCGAGCTGATCGAGGAGTTTTTCGGCGATGTCGGCATAGTCGGGATCGCCGTAGACATTCGTCAGCTCGTGAGGATCCTTCGCGAGGTCGTAGAGCTCCCACGCGTTCAACTCACCGTAGAAATGAATCAACTTGTATCGATCGGTGCGAACGCCGTAGTGCGGTCGAACGTCGTGCCATCCGTGTGGGTACTCATAGTAATGGTAGTAGACACCCTGCCTCCAGTCATCCGGTGTGTGGCTGGAGGTCAGCGGGCGGAGCGACCTGCCCTGCATTTCGGATGGCACCGGCACGCCGGCATACTCGAGGATGGTCGGGGCGGTGTCGAGATTGACGACCAGGGCGTCGGCGACCTGCCCGGCGGCGATCCCTTCGGGATAGCGGATGACGAGCGGCGTGCTCATCGACTCCTCGTACATGAAGCGCTTGTCGTACCAGCCGTGCTCGCCGAGGTAGAAACCCTGGTCGGAGGTGTAGATGACGATGGTGTTGTCGCTCAGTCCGAGTTCGTCGAGCCGGTCCAGAAATCTCCCGACGTTCTCGTCGATCGCGGCGACGCATCGGAGGTAGTCCTTGATGTAACGCTGGTACTTCCACCGGCTGAGCTCGGCGCCTTCGAGGGGGCTCGCGACAAAGGCCTCGTTGCTCGGTCCGTAATGCGCGTCCCAGGCGGCCTTTTCTACTTCGGTCATCCGCCCGTACGCAGCCTCCCAGGCAGATTGCGGATCGTAACCGGCCTTCCCTCCGGTGCCGGTCTCCTGGTCAAAGGACCCCGGCTGCAGCTTCAGGTCGAAGGAAAGGTACATGTCGTCGATTCGCATGTCCGCTTCCCGCGCCGCCGGGCGTCCTTCGTAATCGTCTTCAAACGTCGCAGGCAGAGGAAGATCTTCTCCTGCATACAGATCGAGGTGGCGGGGGCCGGGCATCCAGTTGCGGTGCGGGGCCGAGTGGTTGTAGAGCAGGAAAAACGGCTGCGTCGTGTCCCGATTTTCAAGGAACTCGAGTGCGAAATCGGTGATCAGGTCGGTGACATACCCCGTGTACTCGACCTCGACGCCATTCTCCAGGAATGTCGGCCCGTAGTAGGCACCTTGACCGGCGAGCACCTTTGAGTGGTCGAAGCCCACCGGTTCGGTCTTGAGGTGCCACTTGCCGACCACCGCCGTTTCGTAGCCCTCGTTCTGCAGCAAGGTGGGAAAGGTCATCTGTGTGCTGTCGAACTCGTCGCGATTGTCCCGCAGGCCGTTGCGGTGGCTGTACTGGCCGGTCAGGAGCACGGCCCGAGAGGGCGCGCAGATCGAATTGGTGACGAAGCTCGAAGAGAAGATGATTCCTTCATCCGCCAATCGATCGATGTTCGGGGTTTGAATCAGCGCGCAGCCATAGGCACTGATCGCCCGCTGTGCGTGGTCGTCAGCCATGATGACGACGATGTTGGGTGGTGGGGGAGGAGCCAGGAGTCTGGCTGCGACGAAACCGACGGCAACGATGAATCCGATGCCACCGATCAACCACAACGGTTTTCTTGTCATGGACTCTTCTCCCGCGGCAACCTTACCAGCCGCGGCGGTGCCGCGTGCTCATCGCTGCCGTGCCGTAGGTATCTTGGGAGCTGAACGTTTCCGGCCCGCGGCTTTCCTTAGTCACTGCCAGGTCCGGAGTTCCGCAGTTAGGGTAAGCGACTGCGGCACTGAGGATCTGGCGCTGGGACGATTCGCGAGGCAGAAATATCGGAAAACAATAAATGTTTATTGTTTTCCGATAATTTTGTGAATATCATAGCGGCATGAGCCAAGGAGGCACACCATGAATGCAAAGACCGGGGTTCTTCCAGTGCGGATACTGAAAATCTGGTTTGATGTCGTTCTCGTCCTCGTTGCACTCTCGGCTGTTCCACTCGTAGGTTGGCTTGCCGTCTCTCCCTTCCTCATGGCCGACGGAAAGACGCCTTCCGACGCCACCATACAGGTCGTGGTCGGTGAGAGATCCTTCTTGCCCGTCATGCCCCTCGAGATCGAGCCAACCCCCGACACCTCGCGAAACCCCGGAATCGAGAAAGCGAGTCTGGTGAAGGCGCGCGGAGAACTCCGCGTGCTGACCACCGACTGGTGGCTCCAGTTTGCCTCTCTCGGAAGGTTGCTGGTGGCGATGCTGGTCATTTTCTACGTGATCTGGATGCTGCGCAGGGTCTTGAAAAACGTGCTCGAAGATCGGCCTTTTGATTCGGCCAATGGTGCTTTGCTCCGACGGTGCGGCTACAGCATCTTGATTCTGGGTGTCTCCCTGCCACCGTTAGACTTCGCTCTTGCCAATTACGTGTTGTCGGACATCCATGTCACGAACCTGAATCTACGGCCGGCTCTCACGTTCGATAAGGACGTCTTGCTTGTAGGTCTCCTTTTCCTGGTGTTCGGCATCATTCTCACCCGGGGGAACGAGATTCAACTGCATGAACAGGCTTTGCAAGAAGAACAGTCTCTGACCGTTTGACCGGGACGGATTCTCTATGGCTATTCGAATCAATCTCGACCTCATGCTGATAAGGCGGAAGATGTCGCTGACCGAGCTCGCCGACCGAGTCGGGATCACACTCGCCAATCTCTCGATTTTGAAAACCAACAAAGCACGGGCGATTCGTTTCTCGACACTAGAGGCCCTGTGTCGAGAATTGAAGTGCCAACCGAGCGAGCTGCTGGAGTATGTGGAAGACGCCCCAAACCACGAGCCGTGACAGGCCCTGGAGTCCGAAAAGGCCGCAAATATCGTGGTAGCCTGAAGCCGAACGAAAGGACAACCTATCCCTCATCAATCCTTGAACGCGGGTGAAAAACTCGGCCCTTACGAGATCGTCGAGCTCGTCGGTTCCGGCGGCATGGGAACGGTCTACAAGGCGCGCGACAGCCGCCTGAACCGGGTGGTCGCGATCAAACAGTTGGCTGCCGGACACATGGCCCGCTTCGAGCAGGAGGCGCGAGCCGTCGCGGCCCTCAATCACGCCAACATCTGCCAGATCCACTATCCGTGGACGGCCCCCCTGCGCGCCAGCTCGCACAAGCCCCGCCTCGCGCGCCTGCTCAACCTTCCCGATGCGCCGGCGTAATGGTGCCACCCAGTTCGCGGCTTTTTGATGTAGTTTCGGGCGAACACATCCGCCCCTGAAATATGTGGGCTGTTGCAGAGGGTTGGTAAGCTACTGGTTTGTCGATCTCTTGACCAACGGCTCGTGACACCTGACTGTGCGAACGAAATGGACACCACATGACCCTGGAAATCGCGTTTCTTTTTTCATTGCTCGGTGTGATGGTTTTTCTGTTCCTCACCGAAAAACTCCCGGTCGACGTGACGGCCTTTGCCGGCCTGTCGCTGTTGGTGGCCACGGGGCTCGTGACCTCCGACGAGGCATTTCAGGGGTTTGCTTCACCGGCGGTGATCACGATGCTGTCGGTTTTCCTCCTCAGCGCGGGGCTCCAGTACACGGGCGTTGCCGACGCCCTCGGAAGCCGGATTTACAAGGTCGTCGGTGGCAGAGAGGTGCCGCTGATCGTGGCGATCATGCTTGTTGCCGGCGTCCTCAGTGCGTTCATGAACAACATCGCGGCGGCGGCGGTACTGCTCCCGGCCGTGGTGAGCCTGGCCCGAAAGGCCGGCCTGCCGCCTTCGCGGCTGCTGATGCCTCTGGCGTTCGGTTCGATTCTCGGTGGCACCACCACCCTGGTTGGAACACCGCCGAACCTTCTCGCCTCAGAAGTCCTGACCGATCAGGGGCTGCGCCCCTTCGGACTCTTCGAATTCGCGCCCTTCGGATTGGCCTTGCTGGCCGTCGGTATTGTCTTCATGGTCACGATCGGCCGCAAGCTCCTTCCGGATCGCAGCAGCGGCATGGCCGAGATGGAGAGAGCGAACCTGGGAGAGGTCTACCGCCTCGAGGAGAGTCTGTTTTCGATCACCATACCTGCGGGTTCGAAGCTCGCGGACAGGACTCTGGCGGAAAGCGGGTTGGGCAGCCTGCTCGGGATTCAGGTGGTATCGGTCTTTCGAGGTGGCGAAGAGATCCTCGCTCCCGAGGGTGGCGTCACATTGAAAGCAGGAGATCATCTGGTCGTCCAGGGCCGCCGGCGCGACTTCGAGGAGCGCATGGAGCTCCGGGACATCGAGGTGGCGGAGCTCGGGTCGACGTCGATGGTGTCGGCGGCAACTTCGGTGAGCGGGATAGTGATCCGGCTCGATGCCGACTCCGAGTTCGTCGGAAAATCCGTCAAGGACCTCGACATGCGAAACCGCTTTCGGGTGAACGTGGTCGAAATCTACCGCGGCGGTCAAGCGATTCGGGACGGGTTCATCGATCTTCCGTTCGAGGCCGGAGACGAAGTCCTTGCCCTGGGTCCGGTGGCGTTGATCAACGAGTTGGCGTCGCGGACGGAGGTCGATGTGGTCGCCGAAGGCCGAGAAGCGATCGAACGTCTGGAGGAGGGGCTCTACGTCCTGCAGGTTTCCGAGAGCTCGTCGATGGCCGGATCGAGTGTTGCCGAGACCCGTTTGCGCGAGAGATCTGATCTGACGATCGTCGGGGTCGTCAGGGGCGACGAAACCGAGCTGGTCGTGTCGCCGAACCAACCGCTCCTGGCCGGCGACAAGCTGCTGGTCACAGGGCGGCCGACCAAGATCGCACAGCTGCTCGAGCTCGGTCAGGTGGAAGTCGCTGACAAATCCCCGGGCGCCTCCCTCGAATCGGACGACGTGACGCTGGTCGAGGCGGTGGTGGCGCCGAGGTCGGCGGCAGTCGGTCACAGCCTGCGGGAGCTTGCCTTCAGAAAAAAATACGGGCTCCGGGCCCTGGCCATCTGGAGAGGTGGGGAACCCCTTCGAGCCGGTCTGCCGGACATCGAACTCCGTCTTGGCGACGGGCTCCTGCTGCACGGCCGTCGTGACAAGGTGGCCCTGTTGAGATCAGACCCCGACTTCATGGTGTTGTCGGAAGGGGATTCCGGGCCTCGCAGGCGTGGCCGGGCGCCGTTCGCGATCGGGTCATTGCTCTTGATGATCGGACTCGTGGTCGCCGGGATCTTCCCGATTCAGGTCGCAGCCTTTTTTGCCGCGACGCTGGTGATCCTGACCCGGGCCCTGCACATGCACGAGGCCTACCGCGCCATCGAATGGCGGGCCATCTTCCTCGTTGCAGCCATCCTGCCGGTCGGGGCAGCCATGGAACGGACCGGTGCGGCGCAATTGTTGGCCAGCTCTGTGGCCGGGCTGGCAGGAGACGCCGGCCCCTACGCTGTTCTTCTCGCCCTCATGGTGCTTTCGAGCCTTCTGAGTCAGGGGCTCGACGGAGCGCCGACGGTGGTCCTGCTCGGCCCTGTGGTGATTTCAACAGCCTCTCAGCTCGGTCTTTCGCCCTTCCCGTTGATGATGGGCGTCGGGCTTGCCGCTTCGGCGGCCTTCATGACGCCCTTCAGCCACAAGGCAAATCTCCTGGTCATGGGAGCGGGCGGCTACCGCTCGATGGACTACGTCAAGGTCGGCACGCCGCTGACGCTGGTCGTGCTGGCTATCCTGACCCTGATGATTCCTGCGCTGATGCCGTTTTGATGTTTCCGTGAGCCGGGCGCTGGCGGCACATTCCGCCAGCTTCTTCACAAGGACCTGCACCAGGCTTCAGAATTATGGAATGTTCTCGCCTCCACCGGCGGATGGATAGGCGCCGTGTACTGGATTTGAGCCGTCCCTCACAACGCAGCAACACGAAACGGGAACGCCATGCGAGTTACCACGCGGAGGTCGTCCCGGATTCAAAGCCGTCGAAGAAGACTTCGTTGCGGGCGGACGGTACCAGGAACACGGTGTCGACTCGAAATCGACTGTTCAACGTACTGTCGTTGGTTCCGACAAACATGGCAAAACTCTCGACCTCTTTGGCCACAGTGAGGCTGGTCGAGAAGCGCTGCCAGACTCCGACCTGTTGAACAGCGGCGTTGACGTTGATCTGATCGACCAGGGTCCCCGAACACTCGTTCTCCGAGTAGAGGAGGATGGAGATGACGTACGGTTCTGCCACATCCAACGCGTTGAACTCGGCGCTGGCGAAATAGTAGGGTGTTCGAGGCGCGGTGTCGCGAGCCATGCACTGCGAGAGAAACGCGCACGAATTGCCCGCCCCGCAATCCTCTTCGTCAACGACGACCTCTGCCGACCCGAGAGGCGTGCCGTTCCCGTCGGCCGCCTCATGACTCCAGGTTCCATTTGTGACCCAACCACCGATGTCGTCGGTGAAGCCGGGGTTCGGGGCGAGATTGTCGGTGATCGACACGAAGTCGAATAGGGTGATCTCACCGGGGTTCGAAGCATGGGCCGTCACCCAGGCCCGAACGCTGAAGACACTGCCGGCAGGCAGGCTGTTGACGATGTTGAATTGAGTCCAGGCACCCATCGTCGGGGAATCCACCTGGCGGTGATAGGTTTCAACCGCTCCACCCGTGCAATCCGTGGTCGTGAAGACCTCCAAGCTGACCTGGACGGGATTGGTGTGGTTTTCGGCCAGGGCAAAGACCAGATAGCGAAGGCTCTCTCCTGCGGCCATGTCCTTCAACTCGGCGCACTGGCTCAGCGAATTGGCCCCCGCCACAGCCGTGACTTTGGCGGCGCCGAGGCCCAGGAAGCCAACCGACGAGTCCTGTGACCAGGTCCCGTTCTGGGGGGTCCACCCCGACAGATCGCTGGCGAACTCGGAGTTTTTGAGGACGTACGCGGATGCCGGAGACACCGAACCGGCCAACAGAATGAGCCCCATCAGAGTGGTGAACCGTGTGTGTGGCTTCATTGCGCCTCCTCCGAATTTTTCGTCCTCGTCTGCGCATATCTGCGAATCTCGTCAGCGACCGCCGGGATTTCGACTGTTGGTTGCTGCGAGTGCGTCTCAGGATAACATGAAATCCGATGCTGTGACGGTGCAAGACCCGGCCCTGAGATAATGCTGTTCACGAAAGCCCGGACCGCAGGCACGACAACGGTCGGCGAAGCCGTGATCCGACGGAAGGAATGCAAGTGATGCACCACATGAGCCGGCCCTCCTCCTCGGCGAAATTGGTTTTCTGCGCACCGCTGCAGCTGGTCGCCCTGATCGCCGCTGCGTCGATCGGCTGCGGCATAGAGGCCGTCCGTGATCCCGGATCGGGGCCGGTCGAATTGGTTCAGACGTCCGGAGGAATCACCGCCGAAGATCTGGCTGCGCACACGCGGGCGCTCTCCGACGACCGCATGATGGGCCGCGGACCTGGCGAGGCGGGTGAGGCCGTCACTCTTGAGTACCTTCAGGCGGCCTACGAGCGCATTGGCCTGCTTCCGGCGGGCGATACCTCGACGCCCGGAGGGGCACCGGGGTCGCCGCGGTTTCTCCAGAAGGTCGAGTTGGTTGGAATCACGGCCAATGCAGAAACCGCGAGCCTTTCGTTTCGCGGCTTCGCGGATGCTCCGGCCCTCGATCTCGAATACGGACGCGATTTCATGACGCGAACGTCGGTTCCGGAGGAAGTCGTCGACGTCTCCGGCGAGGTCGTCTTTGTCGGCCACGGGATCGAGGCTCCCGAAGAGGGGTGGGACGATTTCGGTGAGATGGACGTGACCGGCAAGATCCTGCTGGTGCTCCCCGGCGAACCGCCGGTCGAGGGCCCCGATCGGTTCGGCGGCGAGGCGATGACCTATTACGGCCGCTGGACTTCCAAGATCGAAGAAGGCGCGCGACGGGGCGCCGCCGGGGTCCTGTTGATCCACGATCCCGAGACGGCCGGTTACACGTGGGACGTGATCAAGAGCCGGACCGGTGAAGCGCTGCAGAAGGCGGACCGATCCGTGTTTCCGCCCGGAACGCCGTTCCAGGGTTGGCTCTCCGGTGAGGCCGCCTCGAAGGTTGTCCACTCCGCGGGTTTCGATCTCGAACGGCTTGTCGAATCCGCTGCCCATGACGACTTCACCGCCTTCGAAATCGGCGCGACCGCCGTGGGACACCTCGACAACACCATCCGTCCGGTCACCTCCTACAACGTCGTCGGGATGGTCGAAGGCTCGGATCCCGAGTCCGCCGACGAGTTCATCCTCTTCGTCGCCCATTGGGACCACCTGGGAGTCGGCGAGGAGGTCGACGGCGACGACATCTACAACGGGGCGATCGACAACGCGATCGGCACGGCGGCGGTGCTCGAGGTCGCCGAGGCGTGGGCGTCGGCGGAACCGGCCCCTCGCCGTTCCGCTCTCTTCATAGCGTCGACGGCGGAAGAATCAGGGTTCCTCGGCGTGGTCAGCTATGTCGAGAACCCGGTGGCGCCGCTTGCAAAAACCCTCGCCGCGATCAATATCGACGGCGTCAACGTCTTCGGGCCGACCGAAGACGTGTGGATCGTCGGTGAGGGATTGACGACCCTGGAAGACGATCTCGTGGCGGTTCTGGAGGAACGAGGCCGGCACCTCAGCCCGGACCCCGCGCCCGAACAGGGCAACTTCTTCAGGTCCGATCATTTCCCCTTTGCCCAGGTCGGCATTCCCGCTTTGTGCGTCCGTCCGGGTACGAGCTTCATCGGCAAGCCCGAAGGATACGGACAGGAAATCTGGACCGGCTACTACAGCACCCGCTATCACCAGCCATCGGACGAGTTCGACGAGAGCTGGGACTTCAACGCCACTACGGAAGACGTGGAAGTCATGTTCGAGGTCGCCCTGCGGGTCGCCTCCTCAGACACCTGGCCTCAGTGGAATCCAGGCAACGAGTTCAAGGCCACCCGCGACGCCATGCTGGGAAACGCCCCGCCGTAGCGAAGAGGATTGCTACGGAAAAGGCCCCGGGCACGAAGTTGCGGGGATGCCGTCTCGTCAACTGAGCCTCTTGCAAAATTCACGTTCAAAGGGAGGGGCAGGCCAGGCAAGGCAGGCCCCGCCCTTCGGGGGATGTCCTTTGTGGGCACCTGTGCCGCCCGACCTCGATCAGGCGCGACAGCTTCGATTTCGGCGGTATATTTCGAATTTTGCAAGAGGCTCAGTCTCTGAGTTGGTGCAGGGGCTCCTCGGCGATTTGGACGAGGTCGGGATCGCCGTGGAGCCTTGTCGGTTCGCGGGGGGCCATTTCGACGCCGTTGCGCCGATGCGCGCATCGGTTTCGGGCGGGGTTGCTACGTGCTATTTTCGTAGTGAGTTTCCTTACGAGAGTTTGAATGCATCGGTGACGGTCCAAGGAGTACGCCATGAGGATTGAAGTCGCGACCCAATCTCAGTCGGTACCGGTCTCGCGAAGGTCGCCATCCGGCCGTCCCCCGAGTGCCCCTCGAGTTGACGGTTCCCCGTCATTCGACGTTTGGAGGGCGTGTGTCGCGGCGTGGCTGACTGCAGCGGCGGTTCTTGCGGCGTTTCCGATTGCCGCCCATGCCGCGAGCCTCGACTTCGAGGTGCGGGCCACCGAGCGAACCTTGAAGTTGGCGCAGACGGGCGCCAAGAGCCAGGGCGAACTTCGAGCCACCCTGGCGCGCCTGATGCCCGGCGATCCGGTGACCATCGGGCTGGAAATCACCCCGCTGGACGCCGAAGCCGACCACTTCTTCGAGGTCGCTCTCGATGTCACCGAGGTCGTCCTCGACGGAGGGGCGAATGCCAGAGAATTCGTGACCGTGCTCGCCCAGTCGATGGACGAGGTCGAGGAGGGAGCGGAGGAGATCTTCGTCCTCACCGCGACCGCTGCATCGGGGACTCGGCAGCTCAGCTTGAAGATCGTGGTCGACGAGCAGGAACCGCTGATCACCATCGGACGTGATGCATCGGGGCGTCCGGAACGGACCACAGCGCTGGCGCGTGGGGGTCGGGCAGCCTTTCCGCTCGAGCTCGCGAATCTCGGCGTCCGCGTGGGCCTTTTCTCGGTGAGCTGCACCGCACCTCCAGGGTGGGAGGTGGGCCTGCCTCAACTCCCCTCCGTGACGAAAATCGTCGGGACGGCGGTGCAGGATCTGGAGCTGACCGTCCAGGCGTCGGAACAGGTGGCCGCCGGGGCCCGGGCGACGGTCCTCGTCAAGGCGTTGAGCCTCGACACTCAGGAGGTCAGCACGCTCGAGCTCGAGGTGGAGAACGGGGGCCATTTCCACGTCGCTTCGGCTACCGGGGGCAACCAAGCCCACCTCGTCCAGCCCGGCGACGAAACGACATGGGTGGCGAGGCTTTTCCCGTTCGAGGACGGCCCTCGCAACGCCGCGCTGGAGCTCACGTCGTCGACTCCGGACTGGGAGTTCGGTTTGTCCCCCACAGCGGTGGTGCTGGACCCGGCGACCGGTCCGGAAGAGGTGACGGTGTTCGCCCGGGCGCCCGAAGGCGCCGCCGCCGGGACGGTCGGCGAGTTCACGTTGTCGGCCACCGTCGACCTCGTCGGCGAGGAGATGTCGGCGGACCTGGTGGCTCGGGTGACGGCCGTTCCCCGGATCTACATCGTGGCGATCGACGCACTCGGTGCCGGGTATCCCGACCTCGATCAAGCCGGAACGGGGCCTGGATCCGAGGATGACTGGTTGATGCCGCGGTTGCGAGGCTTGATGCAACGGGGCACGGCCTACACCAACGCGAACACCAATCTGCCCTCGGTCACCGACCCGAATCACCTCAACATCATGTGCGGGACGCTGACCGGCACTGTCGGCGTCCCCGCGGTGCAGAGCCACTTCGGCGGGCGCGATGAGCTCGGTCGGCCCGTTCGCGTGTACGGCTCCCGAGAGTTTCTGCGTTACGGCCCCGGGGGGGAACAGGTGCCCACCCTTTTCGACGGTGTCCGGACCCTCGAGCCCCTCGCCCGTGGCGCCCTGGTGAGCGGCAAGTACTGGGTCAACGAGCTGCTGGAGGACGGCGGCGCGACGCTGCAGATCAGCGTCTCCGGGAAGGTGGGACCGGATTACGCCGGGAGACCCGAGGTATACGTTCTCGGAGATCCCGCGAGCGACCCCGACCGGGAGAGTGATCCCGGCGCGAATTGGGCCTTCGGCGAGCTCGGGGTCGACGAGTTCATGGGCTCCATGCCGGATCTCGCGCCGTCCGACGCCTACACCATGGAGTCAGCCCTCCGGGTCATCGTCCACGAAGACCCCGAGGTGATGTACATCAACCTTGCGAGCATGGACTACGCCCAGCACGTCATGGGGAACGCGTCCGATCTCGATGAGTGGGATGACCAGGGAACCACCACCACCTACGACGACCTGAACCTCGTGAACAGCCTCGCGACGCGGGAGGAAGTCCTCGACGTTGCCCGCGAGGCCGACGTGCAGCTCGGGATGCTGCTGGACTTTCTTGAAGCGCGGGGACGGCTCGATACGAGCTTCGTCATCGTGACCGCCGACCACGGGCAGGTGACGCACCCCGAGGACGGCGTCCAGGTCGAGTCCGTCCTGCGGCTGGCCGGGATCGCCCCTACCGAACTCACGACCCGGGCCGGGTCGAGCCAGGTCATCATCTACGACCTCGACCCGGCGGAGGCCGAAATCGTGGAGAACGCCCTCGAGCCGTTGGGGATCGTGTACAACCGGTCCGAGATGGAAACGGGGGTCGACGAGGCCACCGGCACCGCCTTCGCCCTGCCGCGCGAGCTGTACTCCGAGTACTGGATCGGCCAGGACGACACTCCCGGAATCCACTACCGTTGGCCGAGCCTTTTCATCTTCGACGAGGGCAACGAGCAGTACGTGGTTTTCAACCAGTTCTGGGCGAACACCCACGAGCCCCTGCTGCCTCTGATGCCGGCCACGAGCTGGCTCGTCGGCGGTCACGGCGGACCGGCCGCCCAGCACGTCCCGCTGGTTCTCTCAGGGCCGGGGATTGCCGTGGGTGTCGTCCGCAACGAAGCGGTCCGCGTCCACCAGATCGCCCCGACGCTGTATCAGCTCCTGGGCATCGCAACGCCCGCCTCCTTCGACGGCGAGCCCCTTCCCGGATGGACCGTTGTTCCACCGCCGCAGATCTTCGAGGATGGATTCGAAGCCGGAACGCCGGAAGGATGGTCGGCGACCGTCGGTCTCTCGTAGAGAGCGGCTTTGACGGGCCGGTCAGGTTCTGCCCACCCGTTGACGGCATCGACGGCGAGGCGCCCCGCGGCCCCCCACCGGGCCGCAGAGCAACCTCGCCCTCGAATGCAGTCGAGGTCCCCGCGACTTACTGGATCCCTCCCGACCAGCCGCCGGGCAGTGTTCCCGACTCGAAGCCGTCGGCGAACAGTGGTACGTAGCGATCGGTGTTCCAGTACTCGCTCGGTTCGCGGGTCAGCTCCTCCGGCAGGACGGCGTTCTGCGGCAGCAGCCGCGCCAGGCCGTCCGGGAGCATGATGGGAAGATCCGGCTCGAGCAGGCTCTTCAGGCGCCCTTCCGCGCCGGAGCCGGCGGTGGAGAACATCACCGGAGGCTCGGAGACGATGCCGACGTCGTAGTTGAGGTCGAAGCAGCGCCCGCCGCTGCAGTCGCCTTCCATTCCGGGAACGGTCCTGGCGCCGACGCCGCGGTAGTCGGCGGCACCCCAGAACTCGAAAACGTACCCGGCGAACTCGACGCCGGTCGGCAGGTCGTCCTCGATTCCGACGGTGCCCATCACCAGAGGATAGGACTCGAGGAGGGTCACGTTGATGACCTTGTTCAGGGGGAGGTGCCCCTCCCCGAAGGAGTCGTCCAGCTTCAGACACTGGAAGCCCTCCTCGCTGATGTTCTCGCCCAGGATGCTGACGTTGCACGTCGCGTTGGGGTCGAGCACGATGAAGAGCATGATCCAGTCGCCGTCGCCGCGAGCCGCGCCATCCATGTCATCGATCACCTCGAGGCTTTCGAAATTGACGCTCAGGGTGGTCTCCCGCGGTTGCACTTCGACATTTCTGAAGGCGATGTTGTTGTTCTCGTTGGCTTCAATGATCTGGTTGAACGTGTCGACTTCGGCAAAGCTGGTGTACGGCCCGGCCACATAGAAGGTGGATTCGATCTCCACGGTGGCCGAATCGTCCGGTTGGCCATTGGCGTTGAGCCCCGGAACCTGAGCGGTCGGGCCGCCGCCGGCCTCGATGCCGGTCGGCTTCCACCGAACGGAGAAGGCATCGGTCGGGTAGGGACCGTTGTTCCTCACGGTGATGCGGGCTGTCGCCTTGCTCCCGCGGATCGGGGACTCCGGGATGATGATGAACTCGGTGATGATCAGGTCGATCGGAGCGGGCTGAACCACCACGTTTTCGAGAAACAGCTGGTTGGCCTCGTTGCTCTCCTCGACGTTGTTGAAGGCATCCACCTTCGCCACCACGCGGAAGTTGCCGTGCTGGTTGTAGATGTAGTCGATCGGCACCTCCAGGACCTCGCCCGCTTCGATGACGTCGATCTGGTTGACCAGCGTTCCCAGGCTCGGCGTTATCAGTCCCAGCGAGTCCGGGTTCCATTCGACGACGAACGAGTTGGAAGGCGCGTTGCCGTTGTTGATGATCTGGAGGCACACGTTGACGTTCCGGCCCTCGGTGAGAATCGGCTCTTCGAGCTTCTGCGGAATGATCTTCCGGCACGCGCCGCCGATGGGGCCGGGCCAGATGTCCATCCGGATGATCTGGAGATCGATGAAGTCCTTTTCGACGACGACCTCGAGGTTCTCGGTGTTGTTGTCTTCATCGAGCTCGCTGACCTGGTCGGTGCGGTCGAGCGTCGCCGTGCTCTGGAACGTACCGACAAAATTGTAGGTGTAGTCGAAGGTGACGACGGTCGAGTCCCCAACGCCCAGACCGTTGATCTGACGCGCCACCGGCGCCGCCAGCCCGGAGGGTTTCCAGTCCACGATGAAGTTCGGAGCGGGTGTGTTGCCACGGTTCCGCACCACGACCCATGCGGAGCCGGCGATGCCGCGGACCGGTTGAGCCGGCGCGAAGAACAGGCCCGTGACCTCGAGGTCGGGGCGTTGCGGCTCGACCGTGAGGCTCATGGACTCGACGTTGTTGCTCTCGTCCACCTCACCCACCGCGTACGAGCTGTCGACCCTGGCGGTGGTCAGGACGTCACGTGCGAAACCGTAGGTGTAGTCGAAGTACACCGTTGTCGTGGCACCCGGATCGAGGCCGTTGACCTGGGTCTGGAGGGCGGTCTGCAGAAGCGCGGGGCTCCAGAGCACCAGGAAATCCCCGGCCGCGCGGTTGCCCAGGTTCTGAATGGTGATCGAGACGCGGGAAAGCCTGTCCTGGATCGGCAACGGCGGAATGCTCGCGTCCACCCCCGCCGCCGGCTCCACCTTGAAGTCGGTGATCAGGAGGTCGATTCCCTCCTTGAGGACGGTGATCGGGAGAATTTCGATGTTGTTGACCTCGTTGAACTCCTCGACCGTGTCGTCGGAGTCGACGGTGGCGACGGTGGTGTAGTTCCCGGCCTCGGGGAAGGCGTACTCGAAGTTCGCCGTGATCGTTTCGCCCTCGGGCAACCCGAATATGAAGTCCGTCGGTCCGGTGGGGGCGAACTGTGCCGATTTCCACTGCACCAGGAAGCTCAACGAGTCGCAGGTCCCCTGGTTTTTGACGTCGATCTCGATCGTGGCGTTCTGGTCCTCGACTGGAAAGGAGGGGATGATCCTGAAGTCGGTGACGACCAGGTCGGCGCACTCCGTCGGGTCGTCCTTTGCCGGCTCCACGATCTCCCGCTCCTCCGGCGCGTCGATCCCGACCCACCACGGCACCCGCAGGGTGGTGTCGTTGCACGTCACCTGGATCTCACCGCTGAAATCGCCGTGACGGTTGCCGGGCGTCCGTGCGGCATCGAGATCGAGGCGGACTCTCGTGGCCTCGCCCGGTGCGAGCTTGACGCTGTAGGCGGACAACTCCAACATCGCGGGACCGGTATCGGTCAGGGAGCAGCTGAGGTCGCTCCCGGATACGTTCTTCAGCGTGAGCTCGCGAGTCCCCACCGCCGTCGCCTCCCGCCGGAAACCGAAGCTGGTGCTGACCGGATCGACGGTCAGAGGGATGCGGGACGCCGCGAAGATATCGATGAGGCCGCTTCCCTGGGCCAGAACCTCGAATGGCTCGCCGTCGCGCCGCAGCAGCGGTTTCGCGGTGTTGACGAGCGCGGATTTGACGTCCTCCGCGGTCCACTCGGGATGGAGTTGGCGCAGGACCGCCGCCGCGCCGCTGACCTTGGAGGCGGCGAAGCTGGTTCCCTGAAACGTGGCGAAGCGGTCGCGAAGGACCGACGAGGGGATGTTCGTCCCGGGTGCGGTGACGTCGGGCTTGATCAGATACTCGAACGGCGACGGACCGCGTGAGGAAAAGCCGGCCACCAGGTCGCCGCCCCCGATCAGTTCGTCGCGCTGCGACGCATCGAAGCTGGCGCTCGCCGGCAGGGCGTCGAGGATCGCGGCGCCGTCGGCGCTGCTCACCATCAGGGAGGGAATCTCCGGCAGGGCGCCGTTGCCGTCGTGACGCATCGCGATCGGCGGCCCCGAACTGTTGCTGAAGACGATCGCACCGAGCGCGCCCGCCCCCTGGGCATGACGGATCTTGGTCGTGAAGCTGCAGCCGCCGTCGTTGATCAGGACGATCTTGCCTGAGGCGACCGCCGGTTCAGGGGCCGGCGAACAGGCGGTCACCGCGCCACCGGTGTCGGCCCAGTTGACGAGGGCTACCGGTGTGGAGGAGAGGGTCTCGAACGCGTTGAAATCGCCTCCCGCTGCGAGGTATGACCGGGTGCCGACCTTGGTGGACACGACGATCGAAACGCCGATCAGGCGGCCGCCGCCGCTCGCTCCTGCGGTCAGCGCCTTGGCTGCGCCGCCCGGAGACTGGATCGTGGCGGAACCTGGACCGGTGTTCCCGGCCGCAACCACGACGACCGCTCCGGCGTCGACCGCTGCATTCACCGCCAGGGCGAGAAAGTCGGTTGAACGCTCGACCCGTCCTTGAACGCCCAGATTGATCACATCCATGCCTTCGACGACGGCCTGTTCGAGGGCCGCCATGACGTCGTGGGCGAGAGCCGCTCCGGAGTAGTCCTCGAAGCCACTGCCGAAGCCGGGAAATACGTTGAAGTCCCAGAGTTCGGCGCCCGGCGCAACGCCCGAAAGCGCGCCGAAGATCTTGTCGTGGGTCGAGCAGCCGCCGATGGTCCCGGCGACATGGGTGCCGTGATCCGTCACGAGCTTCCGTGCGCCGTCACCGCCGCCCTCGCCCGAAAAGTAAACCGAGTGGGGAATCGACGACTTGCACGTGAAAGCCCGGTGATTCTCGTCGATGCCACTGTCGATGATGCCCACGCGCACGCCTTCGCCCGCGCGTTCTTGTCCGCCCGCACGGGGCCACACGTCCGTTGCCTTGATGAGATCGAGGTTGGGGCCGCCACTCGGCCGGTAGAGCCGGCTGTAGCCCCAGTCGACGACACCCGGCCCCCCGGCCAGCCTCTCGGGAGAGGCCCCGTTGAGCCGAACCGCGACGCCGTTGAAGATCACGCTGAATTCGCGCACGATCCGGGGCCCGGCGCCGGATTCTCCAGACAGATCGAGAAGCCAGCTTCGATACATCTCACGCTGGCTCGCGAGGTGTTGCAGATAGGTTTCAGACGCCTCGCTAGCGAGGTCGAGCCGACCGCTCGACATCGTGGCCCTGGGGAGACCCTCGATCGCGCCGTCGTAGGAGGCGAGGGGAGCATCCCGGAACTTGAGTATCACGTAATCGGCGGCCGCGGCCTCCGGCAATCGGTGTTGGATGTAGTCCCGCTGAGGCGGTCCATCCGATCTCACCGGAGCCTGCGCCTGTGCAAGGCCGGCTCCGGCGGCCAACAACACGACGAGCACTGAAACTGCAACATAACCCGGACCAGGAACCCGCGGCTTGTCAAGGACGGCTGAACGCTTCATCTCGACCTCCTCGTCACGCCCGGAACCATGCTCCGTGTGCGCCACGCGGCGGCCGATTCGTCGAGACCTCCAAAATGGAGTCTCATTCTCAAACCAATCCACCGTCGCGGCGAGCACGCCCGGCCCGGGCCATTAACAATCGGGACCGGCCAAAATTGTTTCGGATCTGTTGGGAAAATTGAACACCATTTGCCGGAACATGTCAACCAAAACCCCGAAACGGGACCGGTTGACCAGCGGCCACGTCCGACTGCCCCGGTCGCCCGTCGCCCGGCTCAGGGGGCGCTGGCGCCCCCGTCGGGCCCGCGCCGGTTCCGGTACAGCTGTTGGTCGACCGCGGCGGCCATGCGCTCGACATCGAGCGGGAGGCCGAGGAACTCGGCGATGGAACGCGCCCGGCCTCGTGGGTCGGCGATCACCTCACGGTGCTCGATGAAGATCACCCGAAAATCGGCGCGGTCCTCGAGCATCCTCTCCACGCGCAGGAGGTGGCTTTCGAAGTGCCGCTTCATCTGAGCGTCGGGCAGCGTCTGCTTTTCCCCGCGCCGCTCCATCATCTTGGCCTGAGAAGCGAGGATCTCATCGAGGTCCCGCTGCATGAACACGACGGCGTAGTCCGGGCCGGCCGGGACCCGGGCGAGCAGGGGAGAGACGATCTTCACCACCCGGCCGGTGGCTGTGCACAGCCACTCCGGGTCGGTGTGGAGCCTCGTGACGCGGGCATCCTCGAAATAGCCCCGTGGGTTGTCCTCGTCGGCCGCCCGCGCTCCGTCGCTGACGCACGGCAGCCCGCCGGCCTCCAGCATCGCCATTGCCATCGAGGTCCCGGATCGGGGGAGGCCCGAGACCACGACGACCTCGCGACCGCGGGAGCTGCGGACCG
Organism: Candidatus Sulfomarinibacteraceae bacterium; assembly: GCA_963715955.1. Classification (GTDB taxonomy): domain Bacteria; phylum Acidobacteriota; class Thermoanaerobaculia; order Thermoanaerobaculales; family Sulfomarinibacteraceae; genus Sulfomarinibacter. The sequence goes on along the minus strand of CAVQSQ010000021.1, from coordinate 632,292 downwards.
GCCGTTGTGGCTCCATCGGCATTCGCCTCCTTCGTTTCGTCCACGGTTGCGGTGACGGGCACTATAGCGGTGTGTCGGTCGCGAACACAAACGCGCGGTCAGAGGATCGTGATCGAATCGGGTTTCCGGGACCAGAGGGACGGATTGACATCGTCGCACGGCACCGCGTAGACTTTTCGCTACAGTTTTTCATTTGGCAACAGAAGAGGGGAATGTGGCTGTGTGCGTAGAGCCCCCCCAAAGGACGACCCGCCGTCACCGCGGGTTTCTCCCGGGGTCGGCTTGAGAAAGGGACCGGATCTCGTGAATATCGAGTCAGTTGCAGGCAGCGGGCGGCGAGGGCGGGGGCGGCCGCGTTTCGCTCGACACGTCGCGGAGCAGCGACCGGCCGGGCGGAAGTGGTTGGTTCGGTCGTGGGGGCTCGCGTCGGCTGCGGACCGATGACCACCGGGCTTCGACTCATGGTGGTGACGCCGCGGGGCCTCCTGGATCCCGCGGTGGCGATTGCGGGCTGTCGGGCCGGAGCCGTAGGTGTTCTCGATCTCGGCGCGGCGGGGGACAGCGCCGAGGCTGCGACCGCGGTCGACGATCTGGTGCGGCTCGGGAGGTCGGGCTGCGGGCTCCGCCTCGAGGGCGGGCTGGACAGTGAGCGGGCAACCGGGTTGATCGCGCGGCTGCCCGAGAGTTCCTCGTATCTGGTCGTCGCCGCCGGCCTCGGCGACGTCCTCGACGCGCTGCCGACATCCTTGATCCCGGCCTGCCGGGAGCGGGGCATTCAAGTTCTCGCCGAGGTGAGCTCCCGCGGCGAGGCCGCTGCAGCGGTGGCGGGGGGTATCGACGGCCTGATCGCCAAGGGCAGCGAGGCCGGCGGGCAGGTCGGCGAGGAAACGACCTTTGTGTTGCTGCAGCAACTGTTGCAGACGTTCGATATCGGCGTCTGGGCTCGTGGAGGCATCGGGCTCCACAGCGCTGCGGCGTGTGCCGCGGCCGGAGCCGAAGGCGTGGTGCTCTGCGACGAGCTGTTGCTGGTTCGCGAGTCCTCCATCCCCGAGTTCGTCCGGCAGGCCGTGGCCGGCATGGACGGAAGCGAAACCGGGGTGGTGGGCGCCGAGCTGGGGAGATCGTACCGGTATTTGAGCCGGCGCGGATGCCGGGGCGTGGATGTTCTGCGGGAGCAAGTCGAAGAAGCGCTGGCAGGCGCCGACGAGAGCGCCTGGAAGGGCTTTTTGTTCGAGGCCGGGCGGCTCTCCGGCGGCGCCATCGGATGGGCGCAGGATCAGGCTTGGCCCGTGGGCCAGGATGGGGGGCTGGCCGCGCCGCTCGCCGCACGCTTTGCGACCACCGGCGGCGTCGTGACCGGGATGCGGGCAGCAGCCGAGGAACATCTGCGGACGGCACGGACCGATAACGCGCTCGCCCCAGGCGGCTCCCTCGCACGGGCCCATGACACGCGCTTTCCGGTCGTGCAGGGCCCGATGACCCGGGTGTCGGATGTCGCGCCGTTTGTCGCGGCGGTGGCCGAGGCCGGCGGACTGCCGTTCGTTGCGCTCGCCCTCCTGAGGGCGCCCGAGGTCGAGACGCTGCTCGAGGAGGTCAGCACCAGGCTCGCCGACCGCGCGTGGGGTGTCGGCATTCTCGGTTTCGTGCCGAAAGAGCTGAGGGAGGAACAGCTCGAAGTGGTGCGGCGATACAGGCCCCCGTTCGCATTGATCGCGGGCGGGCGTCCGGACCAGGCGTCGGCCCTGGCGGCCGACGGAATCACCGCCTACCTCCACGTGCCGTCGCCGAAGCTGCTCGAGCTCTTCTGGGACCAGGGTGCCCGCCATTTCGTTTTCGAGGGCCGGGAGTGTGGCGGGCACGTCGGACCGCGATCGAGCTTCGTGCTGTGGGACCAGCTGGTGAGCCTCCTGATCGAAAAGAGCGGAGATCGGGGTGCCGAGGATCTGCACGTCCTGTTTGCCGGCGGCATCCACGACGCCAGGTCGGCGGCCATGGTTGCGGCGCTGGCGGCACCGCTCACTTCCCGAGGGGCGAAGATCGGCGTGTTGATGGGGACGGCCTATCTGTTCACCGAGGAAGCGGTGGCAAGCGGGGCGATCGTGCCCATGTACCAGAAGGTGGCGCTTGGATGTGAGCAGACAGCGGTGCTGGAGACGGGACCGGGGCATGCCACCCGCTGCGCTCCGACGACATTCGCGACCAGCTTCCGAGCTGAGAAGGCCGAGCTCCTGAAGCAGGGTCGTTCGCCGGAGGAGATCCGGCAGCTGCTCGAGTCCCTCAATCTCGGCAAGCTGAGGTTGGCCGCGAAAGGGGTCGACCGGAACCCCGCGTGCGCGGGCGATGGATCGGCGCCGAAGCTGCTGGAGGTGGAAGCGGACGTTCAGGTGGCGGAGGGCATGTACATGATCGGGCAGGTGGCTGCCCTGCGGGACGAGGTCACGACCATGGCCGAACTCCACCGCTCGGTGTCCGAAGGGGCCTGCAGGTGGTTGAACGACGCGCAGCCGGTTGTCGAAGCGGCGACCGAACCGGCGGCCCCGCCGCTCGAGATCGCGATCGTCGGCATGTCCGCTCTGCTGCCGGGCGCCACCGACATTTCGAGCTTCTGGGACAACGTGGTGTACGGGGTCGAGACGATCGGCGAGGTGCCCCCCGAGCGGTGGGACTGGCGGCGGTATTTCGACGAGGATCGATCGGCGCGGGACAAGGTCTACTCGAGGTGGGGCGGGTTCCTGCCCGAGATCCCGTTCGATCCGCTGGCCTACGGCATGCCGCCGTCGACGCTTCGCTCCATCGAGCCGCTCCAGCTCCTGACCCTCGAGGTCGTTCGCGCCGCGTTGAGGGACGCCGGGCTGCTCGACCGCGAATTCCCCAGACAGCGCGCCTCGGTCATCCTCGGCGCCGGTGGAGGCGTTGCCGACCTCGGCAACCGCTATGCGGTGCGATCGACGCTGCCGACGATCATCGAAAATGCGCCGGAGGGCGTTTGGCAACGCCTGCCCGAGTGGACCGAGGACAGCTTCGCCGGTCTGCTGCTCAACGTCGCGGCCGGTCGTGTCGCCAATCGCTTCGACTTCGGCGGCATCAACTTCACCGTCGACGCCGCCTGCGCCTCGTCGCTTGCCGCCGTCTACGTTGCGGCCGAGGAGCTGGCTGCGGGCAGGAGCGACGTGGTCATCGCGGGCGGCATCGACACCGCCCAGAATCCGTTCGGCTATCTCTGCTTCAGCAAGACCCACGCGCTGTCGCCGCGGGGCAGGTGTCGCGCCTTCGACGCCACCGCCGACGGCATCGTGATCAGCGAAGGACTGGCGACGGTCGTGCTCAAGCGTCTCGCCGACGCCGAGCGCGACGGCGACCGGATCTACGCGGTGATCCAGGGCGTCGGGGGCTCCAGCGACGGCCGCGGCCGCAGCCTGACGGCGCCGCGGCCCGAGGGCCAGATGCGGGCGCTGGAGCGGGCCTACCGCCAGGCGGGCTACTCGCCGGTCACCGTCGGCCTGATCGAGGCGCACGGCACCGGCACCGTCGCCGGCGATCTGGCGGAGGCCGAAACGCTGCGCCGCGTCCTCGACAACGAGTCGGCGTTGCCGTCATCGGCCGCGGTCGGCTCGGTCAAGTCGATGATCGGCCACACCAAGTGCGCCGCCGGCGTGGCGGGTCTCATCAAGATGGCCCTCGCCCTGCACCACAAGGTGCTGCCGCCGACGATCAACGTCGAAACCCCCAACCCCAAGGCGGGGTTCGGCGACGGGCCGCTTTACGTCAACAGCGAGCTCCGACCCTGGCTCCCCGGCGCCGCGGACCACCCGCGGCGCGCGGGCGTGAGCGCGTTCGGCTTCGGCGGCACCAACTTCCACGTGGCCCTGGAAGAGTACACCGGCGATCCCCCGAGCCTGCCGCAGCCTGCGGTTGCGGCAAGATGGCCGACGGAGCTGCTGGTCTTTCGCGGGCCGAAAGACCGGGTCCTGGCCCGGCTCGACCGCCTGCACCACGAGCTCGAGGCAGGCGCCCGGCCCCGCCTCCGCGATCTCGCCTTCTCGTGCTGGGAGGAAGCGCGCGATCTCGACGGCGCCGCGGCGGCGATCGTCGCCTCCGATCCCGCCGAGCTCGTCGCTTCGCTTCAGAAGCTCCGAAACGCCGTCGAGTCGGAGAGCGAACTCGTCGATCCTTCGGGCGCCTGGCACCTGCCGAAACCGGTCGGGGACGACCCGAAGCTGGCCGTTCTCTTTCCCGGCCAGGGCTCCCAGTACCCCGATATGTTGCTCGATCTCGCCATTCACTTCCGCGCGGTCCGCGAGGAGATCGAGCGTGCCGAAAGGGCGCTCGACGGGTCCTTCGAATCGCCGCTCGGACGCTACCTCTATCCTCCGCCGGCGTTCACTCCCGAGGAGCGGCAGCGCCGCGAGAGCGCCCTGCGCGACACGCGGATCGCGCAGCCCGCCCTCGGTGCGGTCGAACTGGCGGCCTTCCGGCTGCTCGGCGATCTCGGCGTCGCCGCCGACATGGTCGGCGGCCACAGCTATGGAGAGTACGCCGCGCTCGCCGCCGCAGGGGTGTTCGACCCAGAGCAGTTGGCGCGGCTCTCGGAGGCACGCGGGCGCTGGATCGTCGATGCGGCGGAACGCGATCTCGGAACCATGGCGGCGGTGTCGGCGGCTTCGGAGCTTGTCGAGGAAATCATCGACGAGGTCGAGGACCTGTGGATCGCCAACTTCAATGCGCCGCAGCAGACTGTCATCTCGGGTTCGGTCGCGGCGGTCGACGAGGCCATCGAGCGTTTGAAGGGCCGTGGCGTCCGGGCGCTTCGGATACCGGTCAGCTGCGGTTTTCACTCGCCGCTGGTGGCTCCCGCACGGGACCGTTTGACCGAGGTGCTGCGGGATCAGGCGATGGCCGTCCCGCGCCTTCCAGTTTTTTCCAACTCCACCGCCGCGCAGTACCCGGCGGACCCCGCCGAAGTCCGAGAGCTGCTCTCACAGCACCTGGTGACCCCGGTGCGCTTCTCGCAGGAGATCGAGGCCATGTACGACGCGGGGGCCCGGATCTTCGTGGAGGTCGGCCCCAAGGCGGTCCTGACCGGTCTCGTCCAGCAGGTGCTGGACGGACGGCCGCACCTCGCGTTGCCCCTCGACCGACCCGGCCGTTCGGGGCTGGAACAGCTCCAGCACCTGCTCGGCGTTCTGTTCGCCGAAGGGCGGCGGTTGTGCCTGGACCCGCTGTTTGCGGGACGGAACGCCAGCAGTCTCGACCTCGATCGCCTGGGTGAGGCGGTGCGTCCACAGCCCCTGCCGGCCTCGACCTGGATGGTCAGCGGGGGCTCCGTGAGACCGATCAACGAGGAGGCCGTGCGCCACGAGCCGCTGACGTGGCCCGAAGGCCCCGCGTCGTCGCCTCCCGTTGCAGCCCGGCCGCGGGCCTCCTTTGGCTCGTCGGACACCACCCCGGAGGACGCGGACATCGGCCTCACACGAGCCGCGTCCGCTGACCCGCCCTCCCAAGCGGCACGAGTGGTCCGTGAATTTCAGCGGTCGATGTCTCAGCTGATCGAAAGCCAGGAACGCGTCATCTTGGCCTACCTGGGCGCCGCGCAGACGGACGAGATCCCGACCGAAGTCGAACGTCCCGTCGGGGCTCAGCCGGATACCGCAGTCGAGCTCGCCCGCAGTGGGCGCGCGGCGGCTCCGGCCGAGGAGTCTCCCCCCAATGCGGAAGGTGCGCCGCTGTCGGACGCAGGCGCTGTCACCGAGATCGATGACGGCGAAGCCGCCGCTGCAAACTTGAACCGCGACGGCATCCTCGACCGGTTGATCGCGATTGTGGTCGATCGCACCGGGTACCCCGCGGAGCTCCTCGATGCCGAGGCATCGCTGGAAGCCGATCTCGGGATCGACTCGATCAAGCGGGTGGAGATCCTGGGCGAGTTGCAGCGGTCGTTGCCGGAAGGAGCGGAGCAGCACCTCGAGGGATTGATGGACGAGCTGACCTCGGCGCCGAGTCTGGCCGGCATCGCAACACGGATCGCCGAGGCCGTCGCCGGGGCGGCGGCTGGAGGGGCCGCTGCCGAGACCGCGACCACACCGGCCCTCCCGGCCGACGCCGCTCCCTCCGAGCGGGAGCTGCTGCGGCGGCTGGTGGAGATCGTGGTGGATCGAACGGGGTATCCCGAGGAGCTCGTCGACGCCGAGGCGTCGTTGGAGGCGGATCTCGGGATCGACTCGATCAAACGGGTGGAGATTCTGGGCGAGCTGCAACGATCGTTGCCGGAGGGAGCGGGGCAGCACCTCGAGGGGTTGATGGACGAGCTGACCTCGGCGCCGAGCCTGGCAGCCGTCGCCGAGCGGATCGCGGCGACGTTGGCAGGGCCCGCGACGGCTTCGGCGGCCGCCGAACCGGAACCGGTCGCGGAATCCAGGCCGCCGTCACCTGTAGCCGAGGGTGGCGCCACCGAACCGTTGCCGCGGTCGAGAATCGATGCTGTGGAGGTCGCGAGCCCTTCGATGTCGGATGGACTCGAAGGCACGATCGTGATCGTGGACGACGGCAGAGGAATCGCTTCGGCGCTGCGAGATCGCCTGGGACGTGGCGGGCTCGAAGTGCAGCTCCTGGATCCCGCCGGTCTCGATCCCGAGAACGGCCACGGGGAGCTGGCGAAATCGCTGGCGGAAGTTGACGATCTGGTCGGCATTGTCTACCTCCCGGTGATCCGCGACGCCGTCGATCTGGGGACGATATCGTTTTCCGACTGGCGGCAGCGGCTGCGGGACGAGACCGGTCGGCTCTTCACCCTCATCCAGGTCGCCGCCCCGGCACTCGCCGAACGGGCGCGGAATGCGCACCGTCCGAGATTCATCGCCGCCACCGCATTGGGCGGTCGATTCGCGCTCGGTGCGTTCGATCCGGACGAGGAGGTCGCGATCAGTCACGGCGGCATCTGCGGTTTGGGGAAGACCCTGGCGGTCGAACGACCCGAGCTGGCGGTCAAGGTCGTCGATCTCGACCTGCGAGAACCGGCAGACTCACTGGCCGGGCATCTCGCGGCGGAGCTCCTGGCGGACGATGGCCGGGTCGAGATCGGCTGGCGGGACGGTTCTCGCTGGCAGCCGTGCCCGGTGATCGACGCCGCGGACGTGCACGACAGGTCTTTTCTCGACGGGGACTCGGTGGTCCTGGTCACCGGAGGGGCACGGGGCATAACCGCCGACGTCGCCCTCGCGCTGGCTGCGCGGGACCGCCCGTCGCTGGTCCTCGTCGGGCGCACGCCGCTGCCGCAGACCGAGGGCGCGGCGACCGCCGAGCTGACGGATCCCGGCGAGCTGCGAGCCGCCCTGCTGGAGGATCGCCGGAAGCAGGGTCGTCCCGCCGCCTTGCTCGATGTGGAGGCGGATTTCCGGCGGCTCGTCGCCGAGAGGGAGATGCGGGCGACCTTCGCGAAGCTCGACGAGATCGGCGTCGACTGGCAGTACCAGGAAGCGGACGTGCGCGACCCCGACGACGTGTCGCGGCTGGCGGCTCGTCTGCGGAAGAGCTACGGACGGCTCGACGCTGTCATCCACGGTGCCGGGACGATCGAGGACAAGCTGTTGGCCGACAAGACCTGGGAATCGTTCGAGCGGGTGTTCGAGACCAAGGCGCTGAGCGCGTTCCTGTTGGTGCGGGAGGTCGTGCAGCTGTTCGAAGGTGTCCGCTTCGTGGCGTTCTTCTCGTCGGTTGCCGGCGCTTTCCCAAACCGGGGGCAGGCCGACTATGTGGCCGGCAATGAGGTCATGAACAAGGTCGCCCTGGCATTGGCGGGTGGCCGATCGGATTCCCGATGCCGCGTGGTCGCCCTCAATTGGGGCCCGTGGGAGAAGGGCATGGCGAGCGACGGCGTCCAGCGGCAGTTCCGAGATCGAGGCATCGAACCGATCGGTGTCGCAGCCGGCTGTGCCGCCTTTCTCGCCGAGCTCGATGGTCGAGGCGACGCCGCGCTCCTGGTTCTCGGCCGCGGACCGTGGACGGATCCGCATCGTTCCGACGCCTTCGCCGGAGTCCGGCGCATGGAGGACGGCGACGCGGGTGTCGCCAAAGAGCGTTCCGCAGCCGCCAGCCGGCCGTTGCTGAACAGGTCGGTCGGCCAGGGCGCGGGCCGGGGTTTCACCCTGGAACGCATTCTCGATCCCGCCATTGATGTCTACCTGGACGACCACCGGCTGGACGGCCGTCCGGTGCTGCCGATGGCGGCGGCACTGGAGATGATGGTCGAGCTCGCCGGAGCTCGGGTGGCCGGCCCTGACGGTGACCGAGGTCCGGGATCTTTCGGTGATCAAGGGCATCACATTGAGTGAAGGGAACAACCACCACAAATCCGTCCGTTTCGATGCGCGGGTGGTCGACGACCGGCATCCCGACGCGCTGGTCGCGCGGATCGAGGTTCGCGACGCCGAGAATCCGAACGTGCTCTACTACCGGTCGACCGTCGTGCAGTCGAGGTCGCTGGAACGCCTCGACAACCACCGTCCGGAGCAGGTCGAAAAGGCGTACCCGCTGACGATCGCCGATGCCTACCGGAAGTACCTCTTCCACGGTCACCGGTTTGCCCACATCGAACAGATTGCCGGCGCGACACGTTCGGGCCTGCTGGCGCAGATCCGCCCCTCCGACCCGGAAACCTTCGTCAACGGTGGTTCGGGGGACTGGTTGATCGACCCGGTGGTGATCGACAGCGGGCTGCAGCTGGTGCTGTTGTGGGCGCGCAACGAGTTGGATGTGACGCCGCTGCCGGCCCGGTTTGCCCGCTACCGCCGCTTCGGACCGCTGACGCCGAGCAACGGCGGGCCGATTCTGTGCGAGCTGAAGGCCCGTCCCCAGGCGGGAGGTTCGATCGTCGTCAGCGACCTCACCTTTTTCGAAGACGACGGGAAGGTCCTCGGCATTCTCGAGGGCCTCGAGTGCCCGGCGAGCCGAGAGCTCAACCGGCTCGGCGGCACTGCACGCCTGGACCTCGCCGTGGGCGGCGTAGGGGGGGAGTGATGGGACCTGACGGCGACGTTGCGATCGTCGGCATGTCGTGCCTTTTTCCGGGTGCGGGAAACCTGGATTCGTACTGGGGAAACATCATGGCCGGCGTCAGTGCCATTTCCGATCCCCCGCCCGGAGCGTGGGACCCGACGGTATTTTTCGACCCGGAGTCGGCGTCCAACGATCGGGTCTACTGCAAACGGGGCGGGTTTCTCGGCGATCTGACGCTGTTCGAGCCTGCGACCTACGGGGTGATCCCGGCGTCGGTGAAGGGCACCGAGCCGGATCAGTGGCTCGCTCTCAGGCTCGCGTTCGACGCCCTCGGGGATGCCGGCTACAAAGAGGTGCCCGAAGGGGTCCGGCGAAAGACCGCCGTGATCCTCGGCAAGGGCACCTACCTCAACCGGGGGAACTTCACCGTCACGCAGCACGGCATGATCGTCGACCAGACGATGTCGCTGCTGGCATCCGTCAACCCGGACCTCGGGGCCGACGAGCTGGCGGAGATCCGCCGCGAGCTCAAGGCCTCGTTGCCGCCGTTCTCGCCCGACACCGTTCCCGGCCTCGTTCCCAATATCATCGCCGGCCGGATCGCCAACCGGCTCGACCTCATGGGGCCGAGCTACACGGTCGACGCGGCCTGCGCCTCCTCGCTGGTTGCGCTCGAGCACGCGGTTCGGGGCCTGGCGACCGGCGATCTCGACATGGCGCTGGTCGGCGGCTCGCACGTGGTCACGCCGGTGCCGATCTTGATGCTTTTCTGCCAGCTGGGCGCGCTCTCCAGGCGGCAGGAGATCCGGCCCTTCGACCGGCTCGCGGACGGCACGATCCTCGGCGAGGGGCTCGGGATGGCAATCCTCAAACGGCGTCGCGACGCCGAGCGCGACGGCGATCGAGTCTATGCCGTGATCAAGGGCGTCGGAGTATCGAGCGACGGCCGCGGCATCGGCGTCATGGCGCCGAGGCTCGAGGGCGAGGTGCTGGCCCTCGAACGGGCCTATCGCAGTGCCGGCGTGGACCCGGCGACGGTGGGGCTGATCGAGGCCCACGGCACCGGCGTGCCGCTCGGGGACGAGACCGAGATCCGCGCTCTGAAGACCGTGTTCGGAGAAACCTCGCCGGCGTCCGCGCGGTGCGGCGTCGGGTCGGTCAAGTCGATGATCGGACACTTGATGCCGGCGGCCGGTATGGCCGGCCTCATCAAGACCGCACTCGCGTTGTCCGAAAGGACGCTGCCCCCGAGCCTCAACTGCGACCAGCCGATCCCCGAGATCGAAGCGGCCGGAGGCCGCTTCTACCTGCTCGGAGAGCCGCGGCCCTGGGTGCACGGTTCACGTTCCCAACCGCGGCGGGCCGGGGTCAACTCGTTCGGCTTCGGCGGGATCAACGCCCACGCGGTCCTCGAGGAGGTGGCGTGAAGGGGTCTGCCCGGGCAGCCCGGGCGGCGACCGCGCAGGACGAGTTGTTGGTGCTTGCGGCAGGGGATCGCACCGCCCTGCGGCGGTTGGCGGGTGAGGCCGCGGAACGGTTCGAGGGTTCGAACGGATCGCCGCTTCGAAGCCTGTTGGCCGAGATCGGGGAGGCGAGACCTTCCCATCCGCTCGTTCTGGCGGTCGTGAGCGCATCGGCGGCCTCATTCGCCGACAAGCTGCGTCACGCCGCGGGTCGGCTCGCCGACCCGGACTGCCGGCGAATCAACGACCGTGGCGGCATCTTCTTCTCGGCCGAGCCGATGGCGACCGAAGGCGGAAGGGTGGCGCTGATGTTTCCGGGGGAGGGCTCGCAGTACCCGGGCATGTTGGCCGATCTCTGCATCCGCTTCGACGAGGCGCGGCGGCCCTTCGACCGCATCGACAGCGCGTTCGCACAACGCGACCGCGACCTGCTGCCGAGCCAGATCGTCTTCGGCGGCGATCACGAGCGCATCTGGGACATGGACGGCGCAGTGGAGGTCGTTTTCAGCGCCAACGCGGCGCTGCTCGCGGTGCTCGAGAGCCTGAAGCTCGAGCCCGACGTGGTCGTCGGCCACAGCACCGGAGACTACTCGGCGTTGTTCGCCTCCGGCGCGATCGCCATCAAGGACGACGCCGAACTCGCCGCGATGATGCTGGGGCTCAACGACCTCTACCAGAACCTGGCAGCGGCCGACGTCGTGGACGAGGTTCGGCTGCTCGCGGTCGGCGCCGGAGCTCCCGGGGAGGTGGACGCCATCGTTCGTGACATCCCGGCCCTCGAGCTGGCAATGGACAACTGTCCTCACCAGCGGGTGTTCGCGGGTCCGCCCGACGCTGTGGCCTCTGCCCGCACCCGTCTCGCTTCGCAGGGCGCGGTCCTCGAAGAGCTCGCTTTCAAGCGCGGCTACCACACGCCGGCCTTCTGGCCGGCGCTCGAGCAGCTTCGGCCCTTCTTCGAAGGCCTTCCGCTGCAGGCCCCTGACATCGAGACGTGGTCGTGCGCAACGGCGGCGGAGGTCCCCGACGACGTGGACGAGCTCAGGGATCTCGTGCTCCGCCAGTGGGCGATGCCGGTTCGCTTTCGGGAGACCGTCGAGCGCCTGTGGGAGAGCGGCGTCCGGATATTCGTCGATGCCGGCCCCCGGGGAAACCTGAGCGCCTTCGTCAAGGACATCCTGCGCGGCCGGCCACACCTGGCGGTGGCGTGCGACGGGCACCACAAACCGACGGTCACCCACTTGCTGTTCGCCCTCGGACAGCTGGCTGCGAACGGTGTCGAGCTCGATCTCGGTCGGCTGTACGTTCCCGCCATCTCGGGACCTCCCACCCGCTCCGAGGCGATCGGCGAGGGCCCCCCGAGCCGGCGGGGACCGGTTCTCACCCTGGCGACGGGCTGGCCGGAGCTTCGCCTGCCGGACTCGATTCCGGCGCGGCACACAGTGCGAGGCGGCAACCGCGCGGGGGAGGGCTCGCCCGTCGCCACGTTTCCTCAGGCGGGTTCGCCGCCGCAGCCGTCGGGACCGCAGGGCGGACGGGGGCCGGCAAACGAGCGCGACGCCATCGTCGCCGAGCACTTCGAGAACGCCCGCCGCATGGTCAAAGCCCAGGAACGGGTGCTGACGCGTTTTCTCGAAGGGCTCGGCACGCCACGGGTGGACCCGGCCTGCATGCCTCTTCTCGGGTCGGCGTATGAGGTTCGCGGGGGGGTTCTGGATGCGGCAGTGGAGCTGTCCGTCGAACGGTGTCCGTTCCTGGTCGACCACACGCTCGGAGGGCGCGTCTCGGAGGCCGACCCGGGCCTGTTGGCACTCCCCGTCATGCCGCTGACGATGACCCTGGAGCTCGCGGCGGAGGCCGCGCTCGCCGTGCACCCCGGGTGGGTCTGCATCGGGTTCGAGCAGGTGGTAGCCAGCCGCTGGATCACGATGTCCGCCGACGGCCGTACGGATGTTCGAGTCACCGCCCGCTCCTGCGAGCGCTCGGCCGAGCACGCTGCCGTTGCGGTTGAGGTGACCGGCTCCGCCGGCGAGAGCCATCTCGGTGTGAGGGTGTTGCTCGCACCGTCGTACCCCCCGGCGCCGGCCGCGCCACGCGGGTCGGCGGAAACTGCCCCCCTCTGGGACCGCGCCCGGGTCTACAGGGAGGCGATGTTCCACGGACCGAGCTTCCGCGGCATCGAACAGGTCGGCCGCGTCGACGAGAACGGCGCGGAAGCGAGGCTCGAGGTGCTGCCCGGGGAGGGACTCCTGGACACCGGCAATCCGGCCTTTGCCACCGACCCGGTGCTCCTCGACCAGCCCGGACAGCTGGTCGGGGTGTGGACGGCCAGCCGTCTGTCCGAGGGCTGTGTGATCTTCCCGACCGGTCTCGAGAGGCTGGAGCTGTTTTCGCCGCCGCTGCCGCCGGGCCGCCGGGTCGGTTGCCGGGCGGCCATCCGGTTGGTCGGCGACAACGGTGTCGCATCGGACCTCGAGGTCGACGACGGCGAAGGTCTGGTGCATGCGCGCTTCACGGGTTGGAAGGACAAACGGTTTCGGGCGCCGGCCGAGTTCCTCGAGTTCATGCTCGATCCGAAGAACGCGCCGCTCGCCGGGCCGCTGGTCGAGGCCGCACCACCTCGGGATGGCGGCGACGCCGCTGCAGCGCGCGTGGCGCGCGACGACCTGCCGCCCGGCTTCTCGGCGCGCAACGGTCTCTGGCAGCAGGTCGTGGTCGGCCTCACGATGTCGCGTGAGGAGCGGAGAGCGTGGAGAGAGCAGAAGGCGGCCGCGGACCACGGCGAGCGCTGGCTTCTGACCCGCCTGGCGGCAAAGGAAGCGGGCCGCCGTTGGCTGGCACGACGCGGATTGGCCGTGCCGCCTGCCGACGTCGTGACCACGGACGACGGTGGCGTGGTTGCCGGTGCGACCGGCCGATGGGTCGAGATGGTCGGAGGAACGCTTGAGATCGAGGTGCGCTACTGCGACCGGGAACCGGCCGCCGAGGCGGAATGCCGCCTGCTCGCGGCCGGCGGAGCCGACCGCGGAATCACAGAGGAACATCGGCGGGCTGCCCGTGCGGTCGGCGCAAAAGGGTGATGGAGTGAACCGACGATGCGATGCGGGACACGAGATCCGGCCGCAGCGGCGGCAAGACGGCTTTGGAGGTTGAAATGGGTGGTACGAGCGTTTCCGGCGGCGTCGGCCGCGAGATCATCGAATCTGCGATCCTGGGGATCATCGCGGAGCTGACGCAGGATTGGGACACGGACTACTCCGGAGACATCGGTCCTGAGACCCTGCTGGTGGAGGAGCTCGCCTTCGAGTCGATCGACGTGGTCCAGCTCGTGGTCAGCATCGAGAGCCGCTTCGAACGCCGCGACCTGCCGTTTGAGAAGCTCTTGATGAACGACGGCCGGTATGTCGATGACATGACGGTTCGCCAGATCGTGGATTTTCTCGAGGCCGCCCTCACGTCCAGGACACCGGATGTGTCCGATGGGTAGCGGCACCAGGACGCTGGTCTTCGGTCTCGACGGCGCGTGCTTCGCGATTCTCGATGCGCTGATCGACGAGGGCGTGACGCCCTTCATCGGCGAGCTGCGGCGCCGCGGTGTGTCGGCCGACTTGATGTCGACGGTCAACCCCCTCACCCCCCCGGCGTGGACCACCATGATGACCGGCCGCAACCCGGGCAGCCACGGTATCTTCGATTTCATCCGTGCCGAGGAGCGGGGCAAGAGCGTGTTTTTCGCCATGAACAGCTCCCGCGACCGCAGGGTCGAATCGCTGTGGGAGATCGCGAGCCGGCAGCAGCGTCGCGTAACGGCCCTGAATTTCTTCGGGATGGCGCCGCCGCGTCCTGTGAAAGGGCATACGATCTCGGGGTTCATTCCGTACCGGCACCTTCGCCGGGCGATGTGGCCGCCGGAGCTCTACGATCGGATCCAGCGGCTGCCGGACTTCGACCGCCACGAGCTCGCCATGGACCTCGACCTGGAAAAGAAGTCGATTCAGGGCCTCCCGGAGGAGGACTACGAGAGTTGGACGGGCCTCCACAGGCGCCGGGAGCGGCAGTGGTTCGAGATCGCGCAGATGCTGATGACGGAAGAGCCCAGCGACTTGACGGCCATCGTGTTCGACGGCGTCGACAAGCTGCAGCACGTGTTCTGGCGCTACCTGGACCCGGAGCACTTCGATTCCGGGAACGCTTCGGCGAAGGACCGTTCGATCCGCGAGATGTGCCTCGAGTACTACCGCGAGGTGGACGGATACATGCGGCGGCTCGCGGAACTTGCAGGGGACGACGCCCGGATCTTCGTGGTGTCGGACCACGGCTTCGGCCCGACGTGGGAGGTGTTCTACCTCAATGTCTGGCTCGCGGAACGGGGCCACCTCGGCTGGCAGGACGAGTCCGTTCGCGATGCGTCGGGAGCGCTGACAGTCGAGCGTCTCAAGAGCCACGTCGCTCTGTTGGACTGGGACCGGACGACCGCGTTCTGCCTCACGCCGTCGAGCAACGGTGTTTCCATCCGGCGGGCCGAGGCCGGGGGACCGGGCGTCCGGCCGGAGGAGTACGAGTCGTTCCGTCAACGGCTCGCCGACGACCTGCTGGCCTGGCGAGATCCCGACGGCGGGGGACAGGTCGTGACCTCGGTCCTGACCCGGGAACAGGCGTATCCGGGATCGGCGATGGAGTCGGCCCCCGACCTCCTCCTGTCTCTCCGGGACGGCGGTTTCGTTTCGATCTTGAACGCCGATCGACCGTTGGCGCCGCGGCCGGCGGTCCTCGGGACCCACCGTCCCGAGGGCGTCTTCCTGGCAGCCGGCCCGGGGATCGGCAACGGCCGCCGCCGCGATCCGATCCACCTGGTCGACGCGACGCCGATCGCCCTTTACAGCCTCGGGCTGCCGGTCCCCGAGGACCTCGAGGGCCGGGTTCCGGACGACATCTTCACTGCGCGGCAGATGGGCCGGCGAGCGCTTGAGACCGGGCCGCCGACGCTGACGCCCGATCCGTTCCCGGAACGAAGTGCCAGCCGCAAGGACGCGGCGCTCGAGGCCGAGGCCGAGGCCGAGATCATGGAACGGCTGCGAGCCCTCGGCTACGTGGAGTAGGCGTGCCGCTGGTCGACCTACCCGGGGGTCGTTTCGCCTTCGAGAGGTTGCCCCGGACCGAAGGCGGCTCCGGGACCTCCGCCCCGGTGGTGTTGATTCACGGGCTCGGCGGCAACCTCGCATTCTGGTATTGGGGTGTCGCGAGGCCTCTCGCGCAGCACAACCCGGTCCTCGTGTACGACCTCCGCGGCCACGGCCGCAGCGAGTTGGTGCCCCGCGGATACACAATCGACGACATGACGGCCGACCTCCTGGCGCTCCTCGATACGACGGGTGTCGAGGGAGCCCACATCGTGGGACACAGTTTCGGCGGCTCGATCGCGCTCAACGCCGCCGTTCGCGCGCCCGGGAGCGTGCTCAGCCTCACCCTGGTCGATGTCATTCTGCGGACATTTCAGCCGCGGACGCGACTTGCCGACTACCCGAACTGGGACCAGCTCCAAAAGACCTACGACGACCTCGGCGTGTCCTTCAACGGCGACGAAGAGATCGATTTTCGCCTGCTCGAGGCGCTGTCCGGTCGCACTGAAGGCCACGAGGGGAGCCAACGTCGCGACGCCGCGATCTACCTCCCGTTCGAGAGCTGGAACGGCTCGAGGCGCGCCGCTGAACGGTGGCGTCGGCTGTTGACCGAAACGTCACTCGTGGACGATGTCAAACGACCGCCGCCGTTCAGCAGCGCGGACATTGCCGCGCTGCAGCTGCCGATGCTCGCCGTGTACGGCGGTCTCACCTATGCCCTTCCCAGCCTCGAGGGTCTGACCCGTGTCCGACCCGGCCTCGAAACGGTCGTGGTCCCCGATGTCGGCCACTTCCTCCCGGCCCTCGCTCCGGACGCCGTGGTCGAGGCCCTCGGGGAGTTTCTCCGTTGCCGTACGGACGGCGCCGGTTTCGGGCGGGTGTCGGCTGGACACGCGCGATGAGTCTGATCGAGCGCGGTCTCGTCGACACCGGCGGCACGAGGTCGAACCCTGTCGAGGCGGAGCTTGAACGGCCGTTCACGAGGATTGCCGAGGGGGGCTTCGGTGACGGCTGGAATGCCTATGCCCACTCGATGGCGTGGTTTCAGGGCGCGCTCTACGTCGGGACCACCCGGGCCAACCTCTGCAGCATCAAGGCGGCGAGGCCGCCGGATCTCGTCCAGTGGCCGGTCCGATGCCCGGACGACGTCTACGAGATCGATCGCCGGGCGGAGATCTGGCGTTTCGATCCCGGCGATCGCTGCTGGCTCCGCGTCTTCAAGTCGCCCTGGGTCGAGCCGGAGCCGGGTCTCCGGGTGCCGCGCGAGATCGGCTACCGTGCGATGTCGGTGTTTCGCGGCCGCAGCGACGCCTCGGAGGCACTGCACGTCCTGACCTGGTCGCCGGCGAAAAGCGGCCGGCCGTCGATGATGCTGCGATCCGACAACGGGCGCGACTTCGTTCCGGTGAGACTGCTGGAACACGATCGCGGTATCAACACCTACCGCGCCCTGTGCCCGTTCAAAGGCCGCCTCTTCACCTCGCCGGCCGGCCGCACCGCCGGGTGGCAGGGTGACAAACACCTCGGGGTCGATGACTGCGCCGTGGGGGCCGCCGTCATCCTCGAGTCGTCGGACCCGGCCAGTGGTACGTGGCGCCTCGCGAACCCGCCGTCGTTCGGCGACGCCGGCAACCTCACGGTCTTCGACCTCGCCGTCTTCGACGACCACCTCTACGCCGCGACCGTGAACCGCTCGGGTTTTCAGCTGTGGAAGACCGACGGGGAGGGTGAGCCGCCGTATGCCTGGCGCCGGGTGCTCAGCGATGGCGCCTACAGAGGCCCGCTCAGCGAGGGGGCGGCGACGCTCTGTGCGCACGACGGTTTTCTCTACGTCGGGACCGGAATCCAGAACGGCGGCTTCAATCGCGCACTCGGCGTCGGTCCGGCCTCGGCCGAGCTCCTGCGAGTCGATGCCGACGATTCCTGGGAGCTCGTCGTCGGAACGCCGCGCTCGACCCCGGACGGCTTCCGATCCCCGCTCTCCGGGTTCGGCCCCGGGTTCGACAGCTTCTTCGCGGGCTACTTCTGGAACTCGTGCAGCCACGACGGCTACCTCTACATCGGCAGCTACGACTGGAGCGTGTTCCTCTCCTACCTTCCGCTCGACCAGTGGCCGCGGCGGTTTGCCCAGATTTTCCACTATCTCGACATGGACAGGCTCGCCGAACGGCGGGCCGGCTGCGACCTCTGGCGGAGCCGCGACGGCCGGGACTGGGAATTCATCACCCGCGACGGCTTCGGCTGCCGCTACAACTACGGCGTGCGTCGCATGGTCTCCACGCCGCATGGCCTGTTCGTGGGCACGGCGAACCCATTCGGCCCCGAGGTGGCGCGACACGACGCGTCGGGCGCCTGGCGGTACGTCTCGAACCCGAGGGGAGGTCTGGAGATCTGGTGGTCGCAGAACGGCGCGGGCCCGGAGACAAGGCGATGAGTCTTTCGGTGGACGGGAGCGAGGTGGCCGTCATCACCGGTGCCGGCAGCGGGATCGGACTCGCCGACATCGGTCAGGTTCGGAGAGCTCGGGAAGCGCCTCTGCCTGGTGGAGAAGAACCCCGATCGCCTGCAGACGGCAGTGGACGCGGTGCGCGAAACGTGTGGTGACGGGCACGAGGCGCTCGCGCTGTGTCTCGATGTGGCGTCCGAGACCGACATGGAGGCGATGGCCTCGCGTGCCCTGGAGACGTTCGGGACCATCGACGTCCTGGTGACCTCGGCGGGGATTCTGCGCGCCGCGGGATCGGGGCTCAAACAGTTGGTCGACGTCTCGCCCGAGGAGTTCGACCAGGTCGTCGATGTCAACCTGCGGGGCACCTTTCTCGCCACCCGCGCGGTGCTGCCGGCCATGATGAGGGCCAGAAAAGGGCAGATCATCCACATTTCGTCCCTTTCCGGCCTCCAGGGCCGCGCGTTCGATGGACCGTACTGTGCGTCGAAGTTCGGGGTGCGGGGTTTTTCGGAGGCGTTGGCGGACGAGGTGCGGGGCGCCGGGATTCGGGTTCACACGCTGTTCCTCGACGCCGTCGCGACGCCGATGTGGGAGCAGAACGGTCCGGTGCCGATGCCGGCCGATGCGCTGCCCCCGGAGAGGGTGGCGGAGTTCATCACCACCCTCGCCGGTCTTCCCGCGGACTGCGTGCTCGTGAACCCGGTACTGAAGCCGTTCGGCGGACGAAGCAAACACAAACGGGGCGGTCGGTCGGGATGAGCCCGCCGCCGCGTTCGATCGCGATTGATTGTCGCGAGGAACAAGGAGAGATTCCATGAACTGGGCAACCCCAACAGCCATCGCGCTCGTTTTCGCGATGTGTGCCGCGACCGCATGCGCTTCAGGAGCTGAAGGACACGATGCTTCCGGTGCAACCGCCGGTGTCGAAATGCGCGGGGAGATCGAGCACGGAGGGTATACGAGAACCTACCTGGTGCATCTTCCGAAAGGCTACAGCGCCGACGCGCCGGCGCCGCTGGTGCTGTCGTTTCACGGCCGCCACGGCCAGGGCGAGGGACAGGCGAAGCTCACCGGGTTCAGCGAGGTGGCAGACCGGCACGGGTTCATCGTGGTCTACCCGGACGGTGTCGGCAAATCGTGGAACGCGATGCACGGGGCCGGACCAGCCCAGGAAAAGGGGGTGGACGATGTCGGTTTCCTGGAGGCGTTGATCGACGGGCTGCAGGCCGAATACGCCATCGATCCGAAACGCGTCTACGCGGCCGGCATGTCCAACGGCGGCTTTTTCGCCTACCGCCTGGGGTGTGAATTGAGTGAGAGACTGGCCGCAATCGCCGCCGTCGCCGGAGCGATGGCGCCGGAGCTGGCCGAAGTCTGCAGTCCCGAGGAACCGGTTGCGGTGCTCGATATCCACGGCACCGAGGACCGGATCGTGCCGTACGAAGGCGGTGAGACGAAGGGCGGCGGCGAGTTGCTGTCGACCGAGGACACCGTCGACGTGTGGCGCCTGCACAACGGCTGCGCGATGCGATCCGACGTCACCCTCGAAAAGGGAGATGTCGTCTGCCGTGCCTTTCGCGATTGCAGAGCGCCGGTCGAGCAGTGCACCGTAGAGGGTGCGGGCCACACCTGGCCGGGCGGGGACCAGTACCTGCCGCGCCTGCTGGTCGGGACGACCAACCGAGACGTCGATGCGAGCGAGCTCATCTGGGAGTTCTTCGAGGACAATCCGAAGCGCACCCCGGTCCGGCGGGGGGCGGAACGCCAACAGCCGGTGGAGCGTCAGAAGTAGGGCGCTGCGCCGGGAATCAGGGGACCCACGACCAGGCCTCGATCCGGATCCACCGCCACAACGGCCTGAAAAGCACGTCGTAAACGGGTCGGGTGGTGGAATCGACCTTTGCGAAGCCCGTCATCTCGGCCTTGAGTTCGCCCTCCGGGTTCGGGATTTCGGTGAGCACGCGGACCACCGTGCGCCGCGTGAGCTCGTCGGTGGTCGCCTGGGGGGCGATCTCCCGAACCCGTCCGATGAAAGCCCTTTCGGGGTAGCTCCAGATGATCAGCGTGACCTCGTTGCCGATCTCGACGCCGTCGATATCCTCTTCCGGAACCAGCACCTCGGCCACGATGGTGCGGGTGTCTTCGATGGTGGCGACCAGGTCCCGTTGCCCGGGCTTGAGATAGCGGCCACGGATCATCTCGACGCGGGGTGTCGTGATCTGACCCGCGATCGGGCTGAACAGCAGAGTCCTCTCGAGGTCGCCGCGGTAGTGTTCGACGACGGCTTCCAGGCTCTCGACCTCGGCCTGGGCGGCTTCGAGGGTCTCGGGCCTGGCGCCGGCCTCGACCAGTGTGAGATAGGCCCTGGCCTCCTCGAGCTCGCGCGAATTGACCTGCTGCAGCTGGATGGCGTTCTCGTACTCCTGCCGGCCGACGATCTCCTCCTTGAAAAGCTCGGTGTAGCGCTCGGCACGGGCCGTGCTCCAGACCAGCTTCGCTTCGGCCGTGGAGACGAGCGTCTGAGCCCGGTAGACCTCCTCCGGCCGGGTTCCGGCGAGCAGCGCCGATCGGCGGGCCCTGGTCTCCGCCAATCGCGCTTCGGAGGCGTACAGATTGCGTTCCTGAATATGGGTCACGAGACTCGCCACCGGGTCTCCGACATCGATCCACTGTCCCTCCCGGACGAAGACCTCGTCGATCAGACCCTCGGTCTCGGGCCGGATCTCCACCATCTGGTCCGGCTCCAGCACGCAGTCGCCGCCGGCACGGTACGGGTAGGGCAGGAGGAGGACCCAGACAACTGCGATCGCCGCCACGATCCCCAGGATCCACCGCGCGATCCTCGGAGTTCGCCGCGCCAGACCCTTGACGCCGGTGTGGGTGAACACGGTTCGAATATGGTCCTGGAAGACGAGGCCGGCGGCGAAGACCACGGAGATGGCGCCGGTTTCATCGTGTCGTTCCGTCATCCTGAGCGCGAACAGGCCGCCGACAATTGCCAGAAACACTCCGAAGAGATTGACGGTGGCTGCATAGATCCCGAAGATGTTGCGTTCGCGCCGTGTCAACGGCTCCGGAACCGGGCGCCATCGCACCCACGCCCGCAGGTAGTCGCGCGCCCGTCGTCGCAGGTCGGCGATTTCGAGCCACACGGCCAGAAGTTGGTAGCCGTCGCGTTGGGCCAATGGGTTGAAGTTGAGAACGAAGCCGAACAAGGCGGTGGAGGACAGGGCGAGAAACACGACCGATCCGAAGGTCGCCCGGTCGGTCGCCAACCAGCCGACCAGGCCGGTTGCCAGGGCCCCCATCTGCCAGATGAGCCCGACCCCGATCACCGCCAGGCGTTTCCGTTTCTCTTCCAGCCAGACCACGTCGCCGAGGTCGAGCCAGAACGTCGGAACGACGTTGAAGAGAAAACGGAAGCCCCACGCCGGCACGCGGCAGCCGAAGTGTGAACAGACGACGCCGTGGGCGATCTGGTGGGGGATGTGGACCGCGAGAACACCCGTGGCGACGACGACGGCGAGGCCCCAGGGTCTCCAGAGAATCTGCACCGCTTCCGTCCAGTCGCCGAAGTTGGTGACCAGGAGGCCGATACCGAGGGCGGAGTAGGCGAGCGCGATCACGAGCAGCGGTCGTCCGAGAAGGGGCCGCAGAACCCTCGCAGTCATCGCCAGCAACCAATCCGGGTTGCCGAGTCGCACCCGTTTTGGACGGACCGGGTCAGGGAGTGTACCGAGGCTCAGAATGTCCCACGGCAGCACCACCAGCCACCGCATCACGACCCGCAGCGGGAAGCTGACGATCCGGCGCAGCGAGACGCCGACCCGGTCTTCCGCCACCTCGACTCTGCTGCCGTCATCGGAGACCAGCAGGCCCTGGCGCCCGAGCTGGACCACGAACTGCGAAATCTCGTCCTCGGTCAGGGGCGGGCCGTCGCCGAATCCCTCCTGCTGGCTGACGATGTTCCAGATCCCCGAGAGGGAGAAGGTGCCGTCGAGCAGGAGCAATACCTTCCGTTCGGCGGCGCCGATCTGCCACACCCGTCCGGTGGCGGGTTCCCGCAACAGATAGCTGTCCCCTTCACCGCGCCCGGGATCGACGATGACGTCGATATCGGGTCGGAGTGACGGCAGTGGAGTTCGGGCTCGTGCATCCATTTCACAACCCCATTCTGTTCGGCTCGAGGGACTTCATGAGGCTGTAGAAGTCGCCGATGGAGTGGCCGCCGGCGGCGATCCGCCGATCGAGCTTGACCGCCCGCTGGAATGCGGCGACCGCCTCGCGGTCGCGTCCGATGGCAAACGCGAGGGCGCCCAGCCTCAACCATCCGGCCACATCGTTCGAGTCGAGCAGGAGGACCCTGCGATAGCAATCGGCTGCCGCCTCGATCGCGTTCAAGGAGAAGTGAAGGTCGCCGAGCCTTCGCAGGCTCCGGCGATGGCGGGGATGGGCGCGCAGGACTCTCATGAACTCCAACATCGCCCTCCAGATGTCACCCCGTGCGCCGTAGATCTCGCCGAGGTAGTACCGGGTCGGGTAGTGGTCCGGTTCGATCTCGAGGATGCGTTCGATCTCGGTCAGCGCCTCGGCTCTTCGCCCGCCCTCGTACAGCCCGCGGGCCGCCAGCAGTCGAGCTTCGGCACGGTCGCCGAGTGGGGTCAGACGGAGCACCATCAACCGCCTCCGGTCGCCGACGGACGCCGTTTCTTCGATTTCTTCCGGCGGCCGGGCACCGGCGTCAGGGTCGGTTCCACCATCCGGGAGTCGGCTGGGAGCCTCCACAGCGTCATCACGAGATCCGCAACACGTTGCGGCGGCAACGGTGCACCGAGGCTGTCCGGCAGCGTCGTGCCCGAGACCATCGGGGTGTCGACGAGGCCGGGGAAGATGGTGTGGACCCGGATTCCGAGCCGGCCGACCTCTTCATCGAGCGATTGCGACAGGCCGCGTACGCCGAACTTCGAAGCGGAGTAGGCCGCAGCATACGCTTGCCCCTGCAGCCCCGCCGGCGACGACGAGATGTTGATGATCGAGCCGCTGCGTTGACGGATCATGGCCGGCAACACCGCCCGGTTGCTCAGGAAGACCCCGCGGAGATTGGTCGCAATCACCGCGTCCCACTCCGACACCGGCATGTGTGCAACCGGCGACGGTATCAACCGTGTCGATCCCGGCTCGCGGGCGATCCCGGCCGCGGCGACCAGCAGGTCGATCCGCCCGAATCGGTCAAGGGTCGCCTGCGCCATCCGTTCCATGTCGCTCCATTCCCGCACGTCGAGTACGAGCGGGAGGACACCCGCCCTCTCGCCGGCGACCCGGTTCAGGTCGTCGGCGGCCGTCTGAACCCGCTCTGCGGTCAGCCCGACCAGCGCCACGTGGACACCCTCGCCGGCCAACGCCTCGGCGACGGCCCGGCCGATGCCTCCGGAGCCGCCGGTCACGACCGCCACCGAGCCGGCCGCAGGTTCTCGACGAAGGCTCATGGCTGCCTCCGGTCGCCGTCTCTGACCCTCGCCGGCGTCGTTGCGGTGGGATTCCCCGACGCATGGGGCCGGTCGAGACCGTGGGCGAGCCCTCGTCGATCCGGTGTCGGGCGCGGACAACACACGAGATAAACCACCTTTCGGCCGATGATCTCCCCTCGAAATTGAATGTATGCCGGACGATCGTACCACGGGGCCGCTGTCTTCGGCCCAGCACCTGCAACTGGACGTCGGAATTCCGACCCCGTCCGCCGTCCCTTCAAAACCCGAAGGAATCGACTCCCCGGGTGACCGGCGCTCTCGCCTCCGCACACATCACGCGACGCGCTCCGCGGGCTCGGGGCCTTGACTTCGGGTCTTCGTCTCGGGCAGAGTGGCGGTACTCGATCATCGCATTCGACAACGAAGGGAAAGCCATGCGGAAGCAGTTGTTTGCCGTCGTGTCATTGATGGCCGCCGCCGCGGCGGCTGCTTCGGAGCCGCCGTCCGTAGCGCAGGGACCCGATCTTTCGAAATCGGGATGGGTCCAGGTGGGGGCTCTTCGGATTCCTGAAGCACCGGACCGTGATGTCGCGAAGTCGGAACGTGCCGCACTGTACGCGTGGCTGCTCGATGAGCAGGTGGCCGAGGGCGTCGACCGGCCCCTGGAGGTGAGGGTCACGCCTCGGGAGCAGCGGGAGCTGGAGCTCGGGCGTTGCGAGGCGTGCCTCGGCCAGGTCCAACGGCTGCGGGTCGGTGTCGCGAAACCGGTGGCAGGCGCCGATCCGTCGGCTCGCTCCGGCTGGGGGGCCGGGCGCGAGACCCGTGACGGCGGGTGGGTGTGGTCGGCTTCGGTCCGTTCGGACGATGCGTTCGGCATCCGACTGAAGTTCGAGCATTTTCGGCTCGCCCCCGGTGTCGAGCTCTATGTGTTCAACGGCTCGGGGCAGGTCGCGGGTCCGTACACCGATCGCGGCCCGCGCGGCGACGGTGAGTTCTGGTCCCATACCGTTGCAGGGGAAACGGTGTTCCTGCAGCTTCGGCGGTTCGGCCCGGTGGCGCCTGCGGACGATTCCCTTCCCCGGTTCGAACTCACGAGTGTGGGCCACATCGGCTCGCGGTTCGGTGACGAGGTCGACGCGGCCAAGGCTTTCTGCGACTTCAACGCCACCTGCGTCATCAATGTCTCGTGCCTCGAGGCGCCGGCCGCGGTGGCAGCAGCGCGCGATGCCGTGGCCCACCTGTTGTTCGTCGATGGGGAATTTCTCTACGCGTGCTCCGGCGGGCTGCTCAACAACACGGCGAATGACGGTACGCCGTACTTCCTGACAGCCAACCACTGCGTGAGCACCGACGCCGTAGCGGAGACGCTCGAGGCCTTCTTCCGGTGGTCGGTGCCGTGTGGTGCGGCCTGTCCGGAACAGTGGGGCACGCCGGTCGACGGCGAAGCGGTGCTCGGCGCCGAGGTCGTCGCGACCAACCGCCGTGGCGACTACACATTGCTCCGTCTCGACACCCAGTCGCCTCCGCCCGGAACCGCGCTGCTGGGCTGGACGTCGATGCCGGTCGCCTTCACGGAAGGCTCGCAGCTGTACCGCATCAGCCATCCCGCAGGAGCGCCCCAGGCGTACTCCGAGCACCGGGTCGACGTCGCAGCGAACACCTGTCTCTTCTGGCCGCGTGGATCCAGGATTTACAGCCGCGATGTCGTGGGAGCGACGGAGGGCGGCTCGAGCGGCTCGCCGGTGGTCGACGGCGAAGGCCGGGTGGTGGGGCAGCTGTCGGGGTCCTGCGGGCTCCTGGCGTGGCTGCCGTGCCTCAACAACTGGCATTCGACGGTCGACGGCGCATTCGCGAGCTACTTCGACGAGGTGTCCCCGTGGCTCGCCCCGCCGGGCGGCTGCACCGATGATGCCGACGGTGACGCTTTCATCGCATGGGACTGCGGTGGAGACGACTGTGATGACGGCGCCTTCCTCGTCAACCCGGGGGCGGCGGAGGTCTGCGAAAACTCTGTCGACGACGACTGCGACGGAGCGGTCGATGGTGAAGATCCCGACTGCGGCTTGTGCCTGGACGAGGGCGAGGCGTGCACGTCGCACGGGGAGTGTTGTTCGAAGTGGTGCCGCTGGTTCGGAAGAACCTGCCGCTAGACCGCGACTCCTTTATCGGCGGTCGAGGACGAGTTCACAACATACCTGCCTCGAGCGTGCGTTTTTGTGCGACGCCGCGCGGGTGCCTGGAGTTCCGGCGCCGCGGGTTGTCAGCGCTGGCGAGCGGCCAACGCCTCCAGCCGTCGTGCTTGTTCACCCGACAGCAGCTCGAGAAGTTCCGGTATCAACTCCGCGTCGCCGGCATAGATGAGCATGGCGGCGATGGCGAAGATCGCCTCCTCCTCGGTGAAATTGCAGTGTCCGTAGCGATCGATCGGGATGTTGAGGCGCTGTCGTAAGAAGGAGCCCGCGCGGAGGTTCTTGATCGTGTACAACGTTTCGTGAAAGTACGGCACCTGTTGATCGCGTCGTGTATGGAGGGTGATGAGCGGGATTTCGAGAGCGCCATCGGTATCGTAGTGCTGGTCCATCTCGTGCAGGGCCACGGTGTCGGCGGCCACACGAGGCACGAAGATATTGAGCCTGAGATCGTTCGAAGATCCGAGATAGATCCGGCGGTGGTTGTCGAATGGAAAGCCGCCGAGGGTCTGCGCGGCGTCGCGGAGATTGACGATCGCGTATCGAAGAACGTCATACGCGCTCTGTTCGACCGAGCCCCGCCAGTCATCCGGGTCGAACGGGAGCCTCGCCACGGTGACCCACTCCTCGAGCGCCGAGGCGTTCTCCGGAGCAAAGATCGTCGGGGCCACGACGTCGTCGAAGTACTCGCTCCAGTTCGACTCCACCTCGGGGGCCGGATCAAAGGGCTCTCCAGGAATGAGATCCGGGAAGAAATACTCGAAGGTGGCCCGTGCATCGCCGAAGTATTTGATCTGGAATTCGAAATCACCGACCGGTCCGCACGCGGCGACGGCGCCGTCGATCTGGTCGGGGTGCTGCTCGGCGAGCAGGGCCGTGATGACCCCTCCTTCGGAGGCACCCGTCAGGTAGACCTTCGACGGGGCGCCCTGTTCGCGCGCGTAGATCGAGAGCAGATCGACGATGTCCGACATGCCCTGTCGGACGGCGAGACCGGTCTTGCTGTAGCTGTTCGTGGCAAAACCGAAACCGAGGTCGTTGATCAGTTCCGGGATCGACACGTCGCCGATCACGAGCTGATCTTCGGGAATCTGCACGGGCGTACCGGCATCCTGGAAGCCGTGCGCCCAAACGACGAGCCGCCCGTTGTAATCCTCGGGATCAGGCATGCAGATGCGGTAGATCGACCCGCTGTCCTGGGTCCCGTCGGGGCCGCAATTGGAGGCGCCGAAGCTCCAGGGCGCGCCGAATGCCAGCGGGAAAAACATGAGGGTCGCTGTTGAAAACCGACAACAGTTCATGGGTCCTCTCGCTTTCTGTCAGTTCAGGGGCCGATGCCACAGTATGTGCCGGAGGGGCCGGGATGTAAAGCGGGCAGGGGGGGCGATGCGCCCTTCATCGGATCCGCTCTGCCGTCGGACCGTCGGTGGCGGAGGCGGCCTTGACATCAGACCCTACAATCCACGGAACTCCTGCCTTCCCGAAGTCCGGCTGCGATGCAGCGCCTATTCTGCAGTCATCGATTCTCGGAGTTGGTCGAGCTGGCGCTGAATCTCCGGCCAGGCGGTACCGCCGAGCGAGGTTTTCCGATCGACCGCGGCTCGGGGGTCGAGCCACTTTCCGAGATCTTCCGGGAAGGACTCGTGAAACTGCCTGGCTGTTCCGCCGTCGAGCAGCGAGAGGTCGCCGCCCTGCTCCTCGCACCACCGCACCGCGCGCGCCGACGGCTTCGTGGGCCTCCCGGAAGGGGACGCCGCTTCTCCACCAGGAGGTCGGCGAGCTCGGTGGCCAGGCTGAAATCGCCGCGGAGCTCCTCCTCGAATCGATCTGTTGTGCACGTCGAGGTCGCGCCACATGGCGGCCATGATTCGCACGCGAGGCACTCGCGCTGGGTCGAGGGCATCGATCAGCGGAGCCCGATCCTCCTGGAGGTCGCGGTTGTAGGCGAGGGGCAGGCCTTTGATCAGAACGAGCAGCGGTCTGGAGGTCGCCGAAGACCCGCCCCGTCTTGCCTCGGACGAGCTCGGCGGCGTCCGGGTTGCGCTTCTGCGGCATGATGCTCGAGCCGGTGGTGTGGGCCTCTCCGAGGCGGACGAAGTCGAACTCGGCCGATGACCACAGGACCAGCTCCGCGGCCATGCGCGACAGGTGGCCCATGCGATGGCGCAGACGGCCGCCACCTCCTGGAGGTGGTCGCGGGCGGACACGGCGTCCATGGCATTGACTGACGATCCCGGGAAAGCCGAGGGCTGGGCCGTGGATTCGCGGTCGATGGGGTGGCCGGTGCCGGCCATGGCGCAGGCACCGAGTGGGCTTCGGTCGACGCGATCGAGCGCTGTCGCCAACCGTTCGCGGTCGCGGGTCAGCGCCCAGGCGTGGGCCAGCAGGTGGTGGCCCAGGAGGACCGGTTGACCTCGCTGGAGGTGGGTGTAGCCCGGCATCAGTGTCCTGGCCGTCGGTTTCGACCCGGTCGAGCAGTGTCGAGATGAGTATCGCACAGCGCTCCGTCGAGCTTCGGCGAGCCGGCGCTTGAGCCACAGACGCACCGCGGTGGCCACCTGGTCGTTGCGCGACCGGGCGGTGTGGAGCTTGCCGCCCACCTCGCCCACGAGCTCCACGAGCCGGGCCTCCACCGCCATGTGGATGTCGTCGTGCTCTCGTCAGGCGTCCAGCTGCCGTCGGCCGAGCTCGCCGGCGATGTTCTTCAGGGCCACGGCGATCGCGCTCGGCCTCGTCCGACCGGCAGCACGCCGACCTCGCCCAGCATGCGGACGTGCGCCAGCGAGCCCTCGATGTCCTCGTCGCGCGATCTCGCAGATCGAGCTCGAGGGACGAGCTGAACCGCCGCATGTCGTCGTCGAGCGCGCCATCGAAGCGGCCGCGCAGACAGGCTCATTCGCCCTCTCCGAGATCCGCTTGCTGCCGAGGGTGCGCAGCCGCAGTGCGTTGAGTCGGATGAAGCCGGCGGCGTCGGCCTGGTCGTAGACCTCGTCGGCCTCGAACGTGGCGACTGCCTCGTCGTACAGCGTGTGGGTCGACGATCGGCGGCCGTCGACCGACGACGCTTGCCCTTGTAGAGCTTGAGCCGGGCCTCGCCGTTGACCCGCTCCTGGACCGTGTCCATGAACGACTGCAGCGCCTCGCGCTCGGGGCTGAACCAGAGGCCGTTGTAGACCATCTCGGCGTAGCGCGGCACCAGCTCGTCGCGGAGGTGCTGCACCTCGCGGTCGAGGGTGATGGACTCCACCGCCCGGTGGGCGTGGTGGAGGATGGTCCCGCCCGGCGTCTCGTAGACGCCCGCGGCTCTTCATGCCGATGAACCGGTTCTCGACGATGTCGACGCGGCCCACCCCGTGGCGGCCGCCGATCCGGTTGAGGTGTATCGAGCAGCGACACCGGATCGAGGCTCGCGCCGTCCACCGCCACCGGGTTGCCCTTTTCGAATCGTCACGGTGACGATCTCGGGCTCGTCCGGCGCGTGCTCGGGGTCGTGGTCATCCGGAACATCCCGTCGGGCGGGCTCGCCCAGGGATCCTCGAGCACCCCGCCCTCGTACGAGACGTGCATCAGGTTGGCGTCCATCGAGTAGGCGGGCTTGGGCGCCGCGGGCATGGGAACGCCGTTGGCTTTGGCGTAGGCCAGAAGGTCGCTCCGACCCTTGAGATCCCACTCCCGCCACGGGGCGATGACCTTGATATCGGGCTTGAGCGCGTAGGCCGAGAGCTCGAAGCGCACCTGGTCGTTGCCCTTGCCGGTGGCGCCGTGGGCGATGGCGTCGGCGCCAAAACGCTCGGCGGCCTGCACCAGTCCGCGGGCGATGGCCGGGCGGGCGAGGGCGGTGCCCATGAGGTAGTACCACTCGTAGACCGCGTTGGCGCGCAGCGCCGGGAAAGACGCAGTCGCGAACGAACGCCTCCTGGACGTCCTCGACGATGGCCTCGACCGCGCCGGTGGCCAGCGCCGCCTTGCGGATCTCCTCCATGTCCTCGCCGATCTGCCCCACATTGGCGGTGTAGGCGATGACCTCGGCGTCGTAGGTCTCCTTGATCCAGTGCAGGATGACCGATGTGTCGAGACCCCCCGAGTACGCTAGAACGATTTTCATGCTCGAACTCCTGGTGTGAGTGGGTCGCGGCCGAGCGGAGATGCGGTGCCGGCGATGTCGCCGAGTACGGATTCCGCGGGACCTGGGTTGAGAATGGGGCTCCTCGTCGTGGCGGTTCAGCCGAGCATTTCTGTCAAGCGGGTTGCGAGGGAGCGGGCCTCGGAAGAGCTTGCGGCGATGCAGATGACCGTGTCGTCACCGGCGAGGGTCCCCGCCAGACCGTCGAGAGAGGCCGAGTCGAGCAATCGTCCGACCAGCTGGGCCTCACCCGGCGGCGTGAACACGAGGACCACGAACTCGACCCGGCGGATACCGGTGACCGAGGTTCGAAACCTCAGTCGGAAAGATCCCTCCGATGTGGCCGGCGGTTTCTCGATCGGCACGACGTAGGCGAAGAGGCCTTCGGCAGTCCGCTGCCGCTGCACGCCGAGGTCCTTGAGGTCTCTCGAGAGACTCGACTGCGAGACCGGGTATCCACGCTTGGCGAGCAGCGCCCGCAGCTTCTCCTGACCATCCACCGGCTGGTTGCCGAGGATTTCGAATATGGCGTCGAGGCGGGCATGTCTGCTCATGATGGCGTTTTCACGGATGCATAAATATGCATTAGAAATGGAACTTTATGCGCATTACCCGGTGGTGTCAACCCCTGGAAACCGGTGAATCCCCACGCGGCACGAGCCCACGGACGGGGCGGTTTGCACTCCCAGGGAGCCGGTTACCTGGTTGATTTCACCCAGCGCTGTTCGATGACCACCGGCCGATGTCTGCGGATTCGAAGCCGTCGGCGAAGATCACCCCGCGCCAGCGAAGATCAGCCTGCCCCGAGCGTTGCGGCCCGCCGCGGGCGGTGGGCCACATGAGGCAGTTGGTCGCCGAACCGGGGATGGTGAAGACGTCCAGGCCGTGGTCGAAGGTCTGGACGAAGACCTCGAGCTGACCGTCGCCGTCGAGGTCGCCCACCGCGGGTGCGGCGGGGGCGCCGTTGCCGTTGCCGTTGTGGCCCGGGTTCGGCAGGGGGATGTCGTGGAGAACGGCACCGTCGGCGGCTGACAGGATCATGAGCCGGCCGGAGGTGTGGACATCGGGGTCGCCGAAGGTTGCGAGCAAGAGCTCGGGCGAACCGTCCTGGTTGAGGTCGGCCACGGTGGTCTCGGAATTGAAGCTGATCGCCAACCCGTGGCGGGTGTCGGTCCGCCACAGTCGCTGCCCGGTGCTGTCGAAGGCGGAGACATACCCGTCGTTGAGCGAGACCACGATCTCCGGGTGGGCGTCACCGGTCACGTTCACGATGGTCGTCGCCGGGACGCCGGACGGCGGATACCAGCCGGCGACGTCGATCGGAGTGTCGCCCCGGGGCAGAACCTCCCAGCCGGGCTTGCGGCGGCCCGAGCGGCTGCCGTCGCCGTGGGCGCCCTCCAGCACCATGACGGCGTAGGCCTGGGTCACGTAGGGCACGTGCATCTCGACGTTGGGAACGCCGACCACTTCCGATTTCCCGTCGAGGTCGAGATCGGCCACCGCCGGCGGTGACGCGGTCCACTGGAGCCACTCGGTCCAGCTGGGATGGGGCCATGTCCCGGTGTGGAGGTGGGAGTGGTCGTGCTCCACCGCTGCATCGGCCCAGCGGATGAACTGGCCCCACGTCAGACGGTTGCCGACCCACGGCGACGTCCGGTTGGTGAAGTAGTCCGAGGTGTCGACGGCGACGCCGTCGTGATCGAAGACCTGGATGTGGTGGTTGTCGTAGGTGGCGATGACCTCGAGCTCATCGTCGTCGTCGACGTTCCCGACCGCCGCATTGAGCCCGTAGCAGCCGAAGCCGTTGTGGCCGGGCCCATTGCGGTCGCCGTCGTTGCCGGCGCCGGACAGGTTGTTGTAGCGGGGCCAGGCCGGGCTGTGGCCGCCCGCGGGCTGGAACGAACTGCCGTTCGCCGAGAAGACGAAGACCTGGGCGCCGCCGCTCGAGGTCGGGACGGTCTGGGTGGTGGTGACGACGATCTCGATCGTGCCGTCGCCGTCGAGATCTCCGGCCGCCATGCCGCGGATCTCGGGTTCGTTGCCGCCGGTGGTGGTGTCGGCCGGCCAGCCGTTCTTGACCGCGAGCGCGGACCCGGTCCATTCCCATGCCCAGACCTGATGGCCGCGTCCGGCAACGACCTCGGTGACGCCGTCGCCGTCAAGATCCGCGACCACGTGCGGCGCGTAGACCCGGCCGCTGCCGTCCTGGGCACGGTGGAGGAGGGTCCCATTGGACGCAAAGACGTAGACGTCGTAGTACGCGGCGATCAACTCGTTCGACCCGTTGCCGTCGAGGTCGTAGACCACCGGCGAGGCAAACCAGCTCGTCTGGCCCGAGAGGTTGGTGACGAAGGCCGGTGTCTGGACCGGACCCGATGGTGTGCCCGCTGGACAGATCTGTCGGGCGCTCGAGAACGGCCCTGTCGCCAGGATCACCAAGATCGCGAAACAGCGCACGAGCAGTTCTCGACGGTTGACAGCCACGCTGAGATTGTCGCCCATGCCGCCTCGATCCTGTGTGACGCCCGCCACCGGTGCGCCGGATCAGACGCCGAGACGGTTGCTTCCAGGGTTCGGGCCGGGTATCGTCCGGGGAGACGCAGATAGTTTCGAGCCAGTCCACGGAACGGGGAGGATATTCATGATGAGCGGAACCAGGCTCCGTATCTGGAGTGCGATCGCGGTGGCGCTCGCGCTGACGATTTCGGCGGCGGCGATGACGGCAACGGACGCGATCAAACACCGGCAGAAGGCGATGGAGGGCATTCGCGACGCGATGATGACGCTGGGCGGCATCGCCAAAAAGGAACAACCGTTCGACGCCGAGGTCGTGAAGGCCAGCGCCGAGAAGATCGCCGGCAATCTGGCGCACGCCGTCGAACTGTTCCCCGAGGGCAGCGACGCGGGCGACGTTCAGACCTGGACCAAGCCGGAGGTCTGGACGGACCGCGAGCACTTCGACGAGCTCTTCGAAATCACGCAGGAGGCGGCGGTCGAGCTGCAGTCGGTGACGGAAGCGGCGGCGTTCGGGCCCGCTCTCGGCAAGCTCGGGAACGGCTGCAAGAGTTGTCACGACATGTACCGCCTGCCCAAGAATTGAGGTTGAGCTCCCGCGCGAAGGGGGTGGCGGCGGGCCTGGCGATCGTCGTCGCGGCGGTCACTGCGGTGCTGCTTGCCCTCACCGCAGCTCGTCCGAGCGGGCGAGTGCTGCCGGTCCACGATCCCGACCCGGTTCGGGGTGCAGCGATGTATCACGCGGGAGGGTGCATCTCGTGCCACAAGGCGTCGGCCACATCGGGCGTTACGGGAGTGCCCACCGGAGGCGCCCCGTTTGAAACGCCGGTGGGGACCTTCTGGCCGGGAAATCTCACACCCGACCTCGAAACCGGCATCGGAAGTTGGACGGCGGAGCAGTTTGTCGACGCCATGACTCGAGGGGTCTCACCTGACAGCCGGAACTACTTCCCTGCCTTTCCCTACACGTCCTACCGCAACATGCGGGTCGAGGACCTGCTGGATCTGTGGGCGTATCTGAGGGGGCTCGAACCGGTGTCCTCGCCGGGGCGCGCCCCCGACATCCCGTTGCCCGGCCTCGCCCGACGCGCAGTTGGACTGTGGAAGCGGTTGGCGCTGAGCGAGTCGAAGTTCCACCCGGACCCGGGGCGAAGCGAGGCGTGGAACCGCGGCGCCTACCTGGCGAACGGCCCCGGGCACTGCGGGGAGTGCCACACCCCGCGCAATGCTCTGATGATCCCCGATGCACACCGTAGGTTCGCCGGCGGCCCGCACCCGCGTGGCGACGCGGGGAATGTCCCGAGCCTGCTCGATCTCGAAAGCCGCGGACGGTACTCGGACGTTTCCGATCTCACGTTGGCGCTGCAGTTCGGCGAGACACTGGGCTACGACAAGCTCTCCAGCGGCGGCATGGCCGACGTCCAGATGAATCTCGCCATGCTTTCCGAAGACGATCTGAACGCGATCTCGGAATACCTGCTCAGCCTCGAGTGATCACGCGAGTGTCGCTTTACATTCAAAGGCGGTGCAGGCCCCGCCACTCCAGGGGAATGTCATGTGTGGGTAGGGGCGGCACCTGTGCCGCCCGGGCCTCGATCAGGTGCGACACGTCCGATTTCGGCGGAATATTTTGAATTTTGGAGGAGGCTCAGCTGCCTCTCGTCGCACGTCGCGCCGCCGCGATCATTGCCGCAGTCTCGATCGTCGAGCGAGCGAGCACGCCCCAGCCGGCGCCGACCATGCCCCACTTCCAGACCGCCCAACACTGAAGAAGAAAAAACGGCGCGGCGAGCCACAGCCGCAGCCGGGTGACGGTCTCGGGCGTCCCTGACGCCTGGAGTGTGGCGACGGCGATTCCCGCAAACGAGGAGAGGAACGCGGCAACCACGAGAAGCTGCAGCGGTGTCGCGGCCGCGGCGGCCATCTGCCCGCCCAGCCACCAGGCGAGAATCGGGTGAGCGGCGAGCACCAGCACCGCGCATGGCGGTCCCATCAACAGCAGAAGGTGCAACGCGGTGCGGCGGGTGATGGCGCGTCGCGCCCGAGCGTCGCGAGACGCCGTTGCCGCAGCCAGCGATGGGAACGAGGCGCCGATCGCGCTGCTCGGAATCACGGCGAGTCTGAGCGCTATTTCAGCCGCCACCGAGAACTCGCCGACCGCGGCGAGCGTCGAGAACGCGCCGACGAGAAACCGGTCGGAGAGACGATGGAAGCTCAAGATGAGGTTCGCCGCCGTGACGTGCCCTCCGAAGAGAACGATCTCGCCCATCGCTCCCCCCGCGCGGGCCCTTCGGAGTTCGCAGAGGATCGTGGCGGCGGCCCCGGCATGGGTCGCGGTGGAAGCGAATCGGGCCGCGACCAGCATCCCCGCGATCGCGGGCAGGCTCCATTCGAGCAGCACTCCGACCCACGGAATCACGAAAGTCAACGATCCATAGGTGAAACGCTGCACGTTCACGAGGTCGAACCGCCCGAGGGCCTCGAGCAGGCCGCGGAAACAGCCGGTCACCAGAACCGCGGGTATGGCGGCCGCCACGATCCAGAAGACGGCGCGTGTCTCACCCAAGAGCCCGGCCGGGACCCGGAGAATGCTGCCAACGAGCCACGGGGTCGCGGCCGCCAGCGCCAATCCGCCGACAGTGC
The DNA here is from genome assembly GCA_963715955.1 of Candidatus Sulfomarinibacteraceae bacterium. GTDB lineage: Bacteria > Acidobacteriota > Thermoanaerobaculia > Thermoanaerobaculales > Sulfomarinibacteraceae > Sulfomarinibacter. The sequence continues at coordinate 597,335 of CAVQSQ010000021.1, read as the reverse complement.
CGAGGATCATCTGGGCGCGGGCCGCGGTCCGCGTCGCGACGGCCGCGGCCAGGCGATCGTTTCGCGCGAGTGCGGCCGAGGCGAATTTCGTGACCGCACGGCCGAGCGCGAGATCGACCATGGCGGCGCTCCCGAGAATCGCCCACGCCAGTCCGAGAACCCCGAAACGGTCGGTGCCGAGCCCGTTGATCGTGGCGGGCAGCGTGAGGAAAGCGACCGCGAGGGGCGCGAGCTGTCCGGCGAGGTTCAGTGCCGTGTCCCGGGTGAGGGAGTGAGCGGGAGGCGGGATCGTCACGCGGGAGGCCGGCGCGTTTTCGACCCCAACAGCCGCGCGTACGCCAGCGCCTCGCCGCCGAGTGACGCGGCGTATCCGGCGGCAACGATCGGAGAGATCGCCGCGAGTTCGCCAAGCCGCGAGGCCCTGGCGCACTGCGCCAGGACGAGTGCCGCGTTGCGCGCGAAACGCACCGGGAGGGCGGTCACGAGAAACCAGCCCAGGTGTTCGAGGCGGTCACCGCCGCGGTGTGCGGCCCTGAGATTTCCATACATGACACCTCGCGTCCAGCGTTCGACGATGAAGTCGGCGAGGGACTGCGTGTGATGGTGTTCGACGACGGCGCGAGGCTCGAAGAGGAGGGCTCGCCCGCGAGCCCGTAGGGACGAGGAAAATTCGACGTCGCCGAGAATGAGAGATCCGGAGAAGCCGCCCACCGCGTCGTAGTCGGTCCGGGGCACGAGCAGGTTTGCGGTCGGCCCCATGTCGACCTCTCGCCGTTCGCCGCCGGAAAGCCACTTGGAGAATTTCGTGATGTGGATGCCGCGATCGTGCCAGCGTCTGCCGGCGCAGTCGATGGCACCGACAATCGCTTCTCCCGTCTCGTCGTGGGCGTGCGCCATCCGTTCGAGCCAGTCGGGATGGGCGTAGATGTCAGGATCGGTGAATACGAGGACCGGTGCCGTCGTGCGCCGCACCCCTTCGTTGCGCGCCGCATGAGGCAAGAGCCGCGCCGGCGAATGCCAGTATTCGATTCCGGGAAATCTCGCCCGAACGATCTCGGCTGTCTGCTCGCCCGGGCTGCTGTCGACGACGACCGTTTCGAAGTCCCGATAGGTCTGTCCCTCGAGCGCTTCCAGACAGCGCCTGACGGTGGCATGCGACTCGTACGCTGCGATGACGACGGCAATCTTCGGAGAAACCGTGAGCTCAGGCCTCTGGCGGATCGAATTTCCGCGGTTCGTTCAGTTCGTAGTCCGAGAATTTCGCCTCGGTGTCTCCCGGTCCGAAGACGAGGCCGAGCGCCTGTCCCGACGCCGAAGCGAGCTGCGCCACCAGGATCTTCGGCGTGCCCAGCAACGCTTCGGCAACCAGATCGGGACGTACCTTGCGGAGCCGCGCCACCAGCTTCGCCACGAAGTAGAAGGGAATCAGCGGCGTCGCGGCCACGTAGAACATGCGGCGGGCGAGCGACCAGTTGTTGACCCGAGCCCGTTCGACTCCGTAGCCGCGGTGCCAGAAGAAATAGCCTCTCACGATGCTGCTCAGTTGCGTCTCGTTGAAATGCTCGAATTTCGCGCCGGCCTCGAGGTAGAGGTGGTGGCCGTCGGCGACGAGTTGTTGAAACAACGAAACATCGGCGCGCAGCAGCCGTTCGAGGTCGTCGCCGTAGGACAGGAGGACGTCGCGCCGAAACGACGAGTTGTGTCCCGGAAGCATCTCCCGCTCGCCGGAAGTCGTCGGTGCGAGCCACGGGTAGTAGTTCATGATTCCGATCAGCCGGCTGATTCCGAAGGAGCCGTTGCCGTGGTGGACCTCGCTCCCGACCGCGGCCCATGGGCCCTGGTGAGCCCGCAGCAACGCCGTGATCCATCCCGGCCTCGCGCGGCAGTGCTCCTCGAGGAACCCGACGTAGGGAGCACGCGCCAGGTGGACGGCTGTCGTCCTCGCCGCGGAAAAAACCGTCTCCTTCGGCACGCGATGCAGGATGACGGAGGGGTGGTCGGAGCCGGGCAGGTCCGGGAAGCCCTCCCCGCGGTCGAAGAGGAGGATTTCGGTTCGCTCGATCGCCTCCTGCGCGAGCAGGGACTCGAGGGCGAATCCGGCGCGGTCGCGCTGGGTCCCGACAACCAGAACCACAGAGTAATCAGGCGTCGTCACGCGCAAAACCTATCACATCGCCTCACGGAGCCGGGGCCCGGGTTTCGCGTTCAGCCAACGACCCGATTGTCCCTCAGTCCGTTGCGATGGCTGTGCCGGCCGGTCAAGAGCACGGGCGGCGAGGGCTCTTCGCGCAATCCAGGTATTGAGCCTCGCTGGCGTATGCAACAATTCGCCTTTGTTGCCGTTCCTGTATTTGCACTGTCTGGAAGGGAGACCCTTGCAACGGATTGCTGCCGCACTGTTGATCACTGCGTTCTCGGTCGGTCTTCTCGAGCCTTGCACCATTTTCACGGCCACTGAGAACGGGCGGACCCTCGTGGGCGGCAACGAAGACTGGGAAGATCTTCCTGTGCGGGTTTGGTTCATCTCTCCGGGAGAGGGCGCCCACGGGATGGTCCTTTTCGGTTTCATCAACGGTTGGGCCCAGGCAGGGATGAATGATCAGGGCTTGTTTTTCGACTGGGTTGCGGGCTTTGAGACCGGGTGGACGCGATCACCCGATCTGCCGGATTACTTCGAAAATATCAGCGAAAAGATTCTCGAGGACGCCTCCACGGTCGAAGAGGCGATCGCCATGTCGCGTGCGTATAACGTCGACGGTTTCCGCGCAGCCCGTATGATGCTCGTTGACCGTCAGGGGAACTCCGCCATCGTAGGTTTTCAAGACGGCGAGTTTCGGGTTTGGCGCACCGGAGAAGATGTCCAGATCGTCGGCGTGAGGGCCGAAACTGCGGGCCGCCTGTTGAAGGCGGACACAGGTGTCAGCGTCGACCGTTTCGGAGAGATCCTCTCTGCGTGTCGACTGCAGGGGCGGCTCGCGACTCGGTATTCCAACGTGTACGACCTCAAGGACGGCGTGGTCTACGTTGTCGCCGGTACATGGGATGAGGGCGCCGTGGCCCTGAGCCTGGAGGCGGAGTTGGAGAAGGGGAGTCACTACTACGATCTCTCGCTTGCCTCCGAGCAGCTCGAACAGCCTCCCAAGGTGGACCACAAAACACAGCCGGTGGTGGACATTTCACAAGCCGCCGTGAGATCGGTCACCGGGACATATCGCGGTTCAACGACCACTCTGCAGGCGGTGCGCATCGGCGTCGAGAGTGACCGCATGTACCTCTGGCCGGTGGCTGGGCAGCCTCGAAAATACCGTCTCGATCCGATCTCGGAGAATGTCTTCTCACTTCGTTGCATGGTGGGCACCTTGACCGCCGTTCGAGACGCGGACGGAGTGGTGACCGGCATGATCATGGATCAAGCCGGGCGGCGAAACGAGCTCTCCAGGATCGAGTAGTCGTCGATGCAGTCGCTCTGACGTCGGTCGGATTGCCACGCGTTGAACCCCAAGGGAACTCACCGTTTCCTTCCCCCGTATGATGTCAGTGACGGGTGCGGCGCGCCCGCCCCTGGAGGGGGACAGTGGACACCAGATGGGCTCGTTCGACGTTAATCGTGATGTTGCTGGTGTCGGGCCCGGTCCACGGCTGGTCTGCGGATAGCAAATCGGCATTGAAGGCTGACGTTGCGCTGACCCAACCCGCCGGCGAACGTCGAGTGCCGGTTGCCTCTCCCTTCGATCTCGTGTCGAGTACCAGTTTGCTGCACATCCTGGAAGGCCTGACCCAGATCCAGGAACATTCAGGCTGGAGGACGTGCGGCAGTGCGGGCGAAAGGGAGGCCCTGGATTTCGTCGAGGAGCGTCTGGCCCGGTTTGCGTTTCTCACCGCAAACGGTCTCGAGGTCGAACGGCAGGCTTTTCGCACGATTGCTGGGGTTGAGATCCACCAGGCACGGCTGATCCTTGATATTGGTTCGACGACGCGAGCCGTCCCCGCCGACGCCATCGCCGGCCATCCGTACAGCCTCGAGTACACCGCACTCTACGATTCGGACGGGGATCTCACCGACCTCGAACGAGACCCGGTTGTGGCCGACGGTCCGGTGCGGATCCTGACCTCACCGGAAGATGTGCAGGCACTCGGGCCGGGCGAACTGGCAGGACAGATCGCCGTGCTCGACTTCGCACTCATCGACAAGATCCTGGTGGGCTCGAGCGAAGCCCTCAACCGCCTGTGGCCGGTGTTTGATGCAACGCCTGCAGGTTTGATCGCAGTTACCAGTGACTCGCTGGTCATCGGGGAAAGCCACGGGTCCTTCGCCCTCGACTCCAGCGTCATGATCTACCTCCAGAACGATCCCCCAATCCCGGTGCTGGTGACCAGGATCGAAGATATGGCGATTGCCGGAATTAACGGCATTGCCGATCTCGACACCATCACCCACGCCCACATGACCTGGGACGTGGACGTCGTCTCACCCGGCCAGTCGGGCAACATCGTCGCGCGCATCCCCGCCGGAGATCCGACGAAGGCGACGATTCTGTCGGCTCACCTGGACTCGCCGAACTGTCCGGGAGCGCTCGACAACGGCTCGGGGTCGGCTGCGCTGATGGAGGTGGCGCGGGTGCTTGACCGCAGCAGGACGGTGCCTCCGGTTGATGTCTACCTGGTGTGGTTCGGATGTCACGAGAAGGGCATCTTCGGCTCGGCGCACTTCGCCGCCACCCACCAGGAGCTGCTCGACAGGACGATCGCGATGATCGAGCTTGACGCCATGGCGCGGCCGCTCGACGGCCTCGGCGACCCCGTGAATCTCGAGTCTTGGTCCTACTCCCGGCTCGGCGACGACACCCTGCCGTTTCCGGATTTCCTCCAGGATCAGGCGGCTGACCGGGGGATCGACGCCCTGACATGGGATTTCCACTGGTTGCTGTCGGACATCTCCGGTTTCATTCCATACGACGTGCCCAATGCTCTGCTCGACAACCTCGACATGCCCGCGGTCGAACAGCTCGGATCGGCCCACTACACGGCCCATTGGCACTCGCCGAACGACCGCATCGAGCACGCCCGTGCCGAGGCCGAGCAGTTCGAGCGATTGACGCGGGTGTTGCTCTCAGCGGCGCTCGACACCGGTGCTCTCGATCCCGATTTGCGGGTGACTCCTGCTCCGTCCTCACGGGTCGTCTTTGTCGCCACCCACACCGAGTCGGTGCACATGGCTCCGCTGCTCTTCACCGATTTCGGCACCATTCTCGCGTGGGAGGGTCTGGATCTCGATGTCGTTCCCTTCGGTGAAACGCTGACTTCGGCACACCTCGAGAATGCGTCGATGGTGGTTGTCCTTCCGGTGCACGACTATCCCAGCGAGATTGCCGATGTCGACCTCTATGATGAGGCGTGGACGGCGCCGGAAGTCGCTGTACTGGCTGACTTCGTCGACAATGGAGGGTTTCTGGTTCTCACCGAGAGCGCTGCCCGTCTCGGTCCGTTCGGCCGCCCGAGGGAGTCCAACGAGGACTCCTGCGACCTCAACACGGTTGCTCACGAGTTCGGCATCGATTTCTCTGGGCACGTCCTGGGCTCCGAGGCGGAGGTCACCGGTTCGCATGAACTCGTGGCCGGGCTCGAAACACTCGCGATGTTGACCAACAACGCCATTGGTCTGACCGGAATCGGTGGCGCCGGCCTCACCCTTGCGACGACAGGGTCAAGCCCGATCATGGTCCTCGTTCAGCACGGGATCAACGGAGGTGAGGTCGTCGCCCTCGGCGACGTCGGGATGCTGGTCAGCCAGGGAGGCGAACCCAGCAACTTCCTCTTCTGGCAGAACCTCGCGCGGTACGCCGCCTCTCGGTGAACCGTACGACCCCGACCATCACAACAGGCGAGAGGACCTCGGGTCAATTGACCTTGAACGTGACGTCCCCGTTTTCGAAGAACTTGACGATCTGGGTGGCGGCGGCCACGCCGGCGTTGATGTTGGCCTCGGCGGTCTGGGCGCCCATCTTTTTCGGTGTGAAGAAGTAGCGGCCGGCGTACTTTGCCGCGATCTCGTCCTTGCAGCTGGGGGCGATATCCGAGAGGTAGACGAAATCGGGACGTTTGGCGAACATCTGCATGAGGCCCTCTTCATCGATCACTCCGAGACGGGCGGTGTTGACCAACGTGCCGCCCTCGGGCATTTTCGAGAGCAGCTCGAAGTTGATCGATTTCATGGTTTTCGGGGTCTCCGGGATGTGGAGCGAGACGTACTGGCAGGTCTCGTAGAGCTCCTCGACCGAATGGACCGGTGTCACGCCGTCCTTCTTGATCGCCTCGTCGTCAACGAAGGGATCGAAGGCATACACCTCCATCCCGAAACCGTGTGCCACTTTCGCCACATAGATGCCGACGTTTCCGTAGGCGTGGATGCCGATCTTCTTGCCGCGCAGCTCGGTGCCCGGTTTGCCGTTGTAGTGGTTGCGCGCGCTCATGACCATCATGCCGAACACGAGTTCCGCGACGGCGTTCGAATTCTGCCCCGGGGTGTTCATCGCGACAACGTTCTTCGCGGCCGCCGCGGCACAGTCGATGTTGTCGTACCCGGCGCCCGCCCGGACGACGATCTTCAATTGTTTGGCGGCATCCAGAACCTCGGCGGTGACCTTGTCGCTGCGGATGATCATCGCATCGGCGTCGACAACCGCCGCCAGGAGATCCGCTTTGTCGGTATAGCTTTCGAGGAGCTCGACGTCGTAGTTGGCGGCCTTCAAGACCTCGGCGAGCCGTTCGACGGCCGCGGGTGAAAAGGGTTTTTCGGTAGCTACCAGGACTTTCTTTGACATACGGTCCTCCCTCATCGTTCTCGGCACCACTGTAACTCAGCGGCACTCGGGTCACGAACGGATCCTTTCGCGCTTCAGTTGCCTTCGGTCGGTATTCTGCCACGGGTTATCGAGCTCTCGTGCCAGCGGCGGAGTCGATCAAGGTGGTGCCCCGACACCACCACCAGGTGGTTGCCCAACGGCGCACGCAACAGGTCGGTTACGGTGCCGCCGTTGGTGAGCTGTATTTCGACCTGCGTGCGGCAGAGATTTTCGGCGTTGCCGGATCGCAGGATTTCGCCTTCAGCGAGCCACAACCGGTCCAATCCTGCGCCTCCGATACGAAGGAGGGTGACCGGGCCATCGGGAAGGGTGCCCTGAATGCCGACACCCAACCCGGACTCGAAGTGGGATCGCAGCCGGTACTGCTCGACCAGCGTGCGGGGGACGGTACAGTGCGCAAGCCACAGCGTGTTGCTCTCAGGATCGAGTTGAGCCGGGTTGGCCATCCACGGTGTTGCGCCGAGCAGTTTGTGGACCCACAGCAGACCGATGGTGCTGACCAGATCGCCTTCGCACCCTGCGATGACTCCGTCGTCGGTGAGTTGGGCGAGGGCGAAACACCCGGTTGTTCGCTGATTCAGCACGAGATCGAAGCAACGCACCGTCAAGGCATCGAGCCGGTTTCGGGTGACGACTTCCTTCAAGGCGAGATAGACCCGGCCCACGTTTCGCAGGTCAGAGGCGGAGGGCTCACGGACTTCCATCGCACCTTCGATGAGGGCTTCGACATGCGGGGCGAGCTCGGCATCGGTGAATGACTCCAAAAACTGTACGACCTCGTCCATCTCAATCGGTACGATGGTCGGCCCCCAGACAGCCTGAATTGTCGAAGCGTCGGGGCTGCTCGCGACGAGCCAGTCTGAGGGGGCGCCCACCAGCCCGATCCGCGCTGCCTGGAGCGCGCGTCTCACGGAGATATCGTGCAAGGCATCCGTGATCTCCGCCAGTCCCGCTGCATCGTCCGGCCCCTTGAGATAGAAGATGCGGCCCGGCGCACCGTCCTGTTGCAGTCGTGCCAGAACCTCGAGGGAGGCCGGCAGCGAGTTGTTGCCCGGATGGGCGATCAGAAACAGAGGGTCATCGGCAGAGGACTCTGTCCTGTTCGCCGACCACCGGAGGATGACCTCTTCGCTTCCGCCGGTGGCTACGAGGAGAAAGACCGGTGTCCCGTCGGCAGGGGAGCGGCCGTCCGGAATCTCCGCCCCACCCAGGGCTTCGAGAGCGCGGAAGTAGCCGCCGGTGATGGTCTCGAGTTCATCTGCGTCGAGCAGACTCCCCGGATGCATGGAGATGATGCCGAATGGCTGAGACATGGGACCCCCGTTGGGGGATTCTACTGAATGTCGCGGGGAGGTGTGGGTTCGACGGGTTTGTTGTCGTTTCGATCGAGCCTCATCCTGGCACGCTGAGAAACCGAGCGCCTCTGATGATGGGCCTCGGCCCACCGTCGGATTGCCGTCGTGCCTTGACGACTCTCAGTAGCCCGGCTGTTCTTTGTGGTTGTAGCAGATGACCGTGGTCTCGTCGCAGGGCTCGGCGGGTTCGAGGGTGGGCGCCGCTGCGAGAGCCGCGGCGGAAGTGGCGGCGAAAGGGCCCCATTCGATCGTGAGGCCATTCTCATCGAGGCGGTAGGCCGCGGCCTGGTAGACGTCGCCGCCGACCCAGCCGATGTCCTCGCGCCAGAGGACGAGCAGGCTCGAATCCGTTTGTTGCAGGAGTTCGCCGGAAGGGTAGAACGCCTCGATGACCGAGGCATCGGGCATGGTCCACGAAAAGGCCTCCGGATAGGCCCTTTGGCGAAGGATCAGGGTGTCGGTGCCGGGTTCGTAGGACCCCGGATCGTAGGGCCCCGTGTCCATGGAGATCGGGGCGAAGGCGACGAGTTCGTCGGAGACCGTCCCCGCGTCATCCCGCTCGTACCAGCCGCCGAGGCTGGTATAGAGGCTCGAAAAGTCGGTGTCTCCCTGCCACTCGGCGTTGCACAGCGCCGCCTCGGCCTGCCACGGCCACTCGGGCCGCTCGAAACGAATCCGGTAGCGCTGCGACTCGGGGTCGGCCATGTCCGCTTCCATCACCGTTTCGTACGCGCCACGGCGGTCATTGACCGTGAAGGCGAAGACGCATGCATTGACGAGCCGACCCTCGACGACGGCCGAGACGTTGAACTCCATCTGGGCCCAGGGGTACTCGGGATAACCACCGCCGCCAACCCTGTATCCGGGGAAGCCGGGCACCTCGTCGGCGAAGACCTGAGGCTGCGCGATCACGTCGCCTGCGTTCACCGGTATCGGTGAGGACCCGAGGAGGAGGTCGCTGCCCCCGCCGACCCCGGCACAACTTTCGATGCTTCGTGGATCGCAGCCGGTTTCGGCGAGGACTGCCTCTGCCACGTCGTCGGCGACCCGCCCAACGTGACCGAGTTCCATCTTGATGCCCGAGTCGAACGCCAGGGCGACCTCCCAGTGGGGCGTGGAGTCAAAGTACCCCGACGGCGACCCGCTCTTGAAGCGCAGGCCCGAGATAACACCGTTCTGGGCCGCGAGGTACCACGGGATGCGCTGCCGCACCAGCGATCCGTCGATCGCCGCCCAATACGCACAGCCGCCGTTCACCAGTTCGTCGGTCGAACAGGTGCCGTCGTCGTCGCCGACGCCGTCGCCGACAAGCTCGTCGAGTTCGCTGTCGTCGGCCGGAAGAAAGCCGGCGAAGTTGGCCTTGCGATCGCCGAAGACGTGGTTGCCGACCGGTGAGAAATGGGCGCCGTAGCCTCCGAGAGCGACGTGAATCGGATCTCCCGGCGTGGTGGCCAGGAGCCGTCTATCGCCGGGCTGGGTTGCCGAAGACATCCACGGCAGATCGAAGGCCGGTTGCTGATTGCCGCTGATCTTCCAGACGCCGGCATCTCGTGCGAATACGCCGAGGGAGTTGTGGGCCACGAGTGCAAGCATGTCGGCACGGTTGTCCAGGTAGGTCTCCCTCAGCCCTCCTCCGGAAGGCACGCCGGAACGGATCTGTCGGAAATCGACACCCAGGGGCCGGGACAAAATCGCCGGCTCGCGGGGCGTTTCACGGGTGGCGATCCTCGAGATGTCGAGAACCGAAAATTCGATGTCGCTCCACGCCGCGGTCTCCACCGCAAAGCCCGAGAACAACCCGGCCAGGTCCGTGCCTTCGTGGATATAGCCATCTTCGAATGAGGTGTGGGGCGAGACAAACGGCACACCTGACTCGAGCTGGTCCGCGACCGTTGCGAGCGCGTTCAGGACCTCTGCTGCATCTCCCGAGTTCGTGCCGTCGACGAACCCGCCGAGCATCGTCCCGGCCTGTGAGCCGCCGCAGTCGATCAGGTTGAAGGTGCCGTGGTGGAATCCCGTCGAAGAATCGAACGAGGCCTCGAGCACGGAACCGGTCGAGCACCCTCCGTCCAGGTCGAGTCCTACCGTCACCTGATCGCCGTTGATGGTGAACGAGCTCACCCCGCCGTCCCGGTCCCATGGCGGTTTCTGCTCCGACCCGGACCAGCTGCCGGCCACCAGACCTCCGGCCCCATCCAGAACCACGGCCAGGTTGATGAAGTGGGGGGTCGTGAGACCGCCGGTCGAGTCGGCAAAAATGAAACGGTGCTCGACGAGATCCGCCTGCCAGCGGATGAGCTCGACAGTCTGGTCGGCGAGATCTCCGGTCAGAGCGAGGGTCGCTCGTTCGCCACTGACCGGACCGGCCAGGACGACGATCCGGTCGCCGGCGGGGCTGCCCAGAACGATCTCGAGATCGAGGACACCGGCGGTGTAGGCGCCGGATCGTACGACCCAGCTCTCGCTCGACCCCAGAAGGTAGCCGAGCACATCGCCTTCGTCCCGTTGATGCAACTGAACTGCGACGGACCGCGAGAACCCTCCGGGAAACGCCAGAACGCCGATCCACGTGCCCTCGACATCGGCAGGGGCGGGACAGGTCCCCTGCCACGCGCACACGTTCCCGGATTCGAATCCGTCGAGGAAGATCGGGGACGCGCCTGCCACACAAGGTGCCGTCGTGATGAACGCCAACCCCATCGCGATTCTCGCACAACGATTCAAGGACAACTTCATAATCGATTCCGATTCTTAGTATAAATATCATAAAATCGGAAGTGCGTCTCGTGTCCCAGTGGCCTCTGACCGGCGGATTCGAAAGAACGCCTCGAGCGCTTCCTCGGCCTCTTCCCGTGGGGCGCCGCGACTCACACGTGTTGTTCACCACCGTTCCGCATCACCTGGGATAAGGTTGTTGGGTGAAATGTGCGGCCTGTCGTTTGCGAGTTGCGGCGATTGACATCGTGCGCCGGTTCGTTGCGATATGTGCGTTCTCTGTCCTCGCTGTGGTGCTTCGCCTCGGTTCGATGGACGCCGCAGCAGAAGACCTGACGGCTGTATGGGCCAACAGCGGCCACGACAAGGTTGCCCGCGGGGAGTTGCGGGGAACCGCGGACTCGTTTGCTGTGCGCAACAGCGTGTGGGACGGGACTTCGGTCTTTGTGTTCGGCGCCCGCAACGAGGTGGTTGCGTTCAATCTCATTCTGGAGGCCGGGACCGGGCCGGTGACTGACGTATCGGTTGAGTTCGCACTCCTGACCGGACCGGGCGGCGCCACGATCTCTTCGTCATCTGCGACCGGGGACGAGGTCTTTGACTGGACGACTCGCCCGATCGAGTTGTTCTTCGTCAGGTATCTTCGGATCGAAGGTCTCAGCGTCCTGGCCTACGAAAACTATTACGACGAACGGCACGTGCCCGAGCGTCTTCGGCGACCGTGGAGCGGGGAGGGGTCTGCCGTGCAGGGCTCGACGTGGTACGACCGGCCGGACCACGATGCCTACTATCCGGACATTGCGGTCCCATTGGAGCTGCAGGGCGATTTCGACATCGCCGCCGGGCAGAGCCAGAGCATCTGGGTGGATATCGCGATCCCGAAGACCGCGGTGAAGGGTCTCTACTCGGGCACTCTGGTTGTTCGTCGATCGGGTCTTCTGACCCATCAGGTTCCAGTGCAACTCGTGGTCAGGGATTTCGAGCTGCCGGACCAACCGACCCTCAAGACCATGTTGTATCTGGGCTATGAGGACATCAACAAGCGGTATGTCGGAGCATCCTGGCCGAACTGCGGAACACCCGAGGCGGCCACCGCCCGGCTCGTACGGGACCGCCATTTCATCATCGCGCACCGCCACCGGGTGACGGTGATCGACGGCAACAACAGTGCCTGCGCGGGCGGCGCCGATCAGCCGGTCGCCGAGTGGCTACCCCGATTGGACGGCAGCCTGTTTACGGCTGCGTTCGGGTACGCGGGACCCGGAACCGGGACCGGGAACGCGCTCTTTTCAATTGGCACCTACGGCGGCTGGGGCTGGCAGGGTGAAGGCGAGTCCGGAATGCGCACCCACACCGATGCCTGGGAGTCCTGGTTTCAGTCGAACTCTCCTGCCACCGAGCGATTCCTGTATCTGATCGACGAGTCGGACGATACCGGCGAGATCGAACAGTGGGCCGGCTGGATCGAGGACAATCCCGGTGTGGGGGCCGGTCTCAGGTCGATGGCGACGATTCCCGTGCTCACCGCGGTAGCCGAGACGCCATCCCTCGACGTCGCGGCTTCGGTGGCGACATTCGGAAAGACTCCCGAGACCCAGGCGGCTGTCGACAGCCTGTTGGCCGATCCGGACAAACGATTCTGGATCTACAACGGCAACCGGCCGGCGTCCGGAACCTTCGCCACCGAGGACGACGGGGTTGCTCTTCGCGCATTGGGGTGGATTCAGTTCAAGAAGGGCATCCAGCGTTGGTTCTATTGGGAGTCCACCTACTACAACAATTTCCAGGGCGGGACAGGAGAAACCAACGTCTTTCAGCGCGCGCAGACCTTCGGCGGCCACTCCGGATTCGACCCGGTTTCGGGGGAGACGGGCTGGAACTACATGAACGGTGATGGAGTCCTGTTCTATCCCGGGACCGACACCGTCTTTCCACAGGAGTCCTACGGCGTGAACGGGCCGTTTTCCAGCCTCCGGCTCAAGCTCTGGCGGCGCGGAATCCAGGACGGCGAGTACCTCAACCAGGCCTTCGCGTCCGATCCATCGCGGGCGACCGATCTGGTCAACCAGGTCGTGCCCGAGGCCCTTTGGGAATTGGGAGTGGAGGATCCCGACGATCCGACGTGGGTGATCTCGGACATCAGCTGGTCGACCGATCCCGATGTCTGGGAGGCGGCGCGTTGTGCCCTTGCCGAGATCATCGATCCCGGCGGCGGGCCGTGCGAGGCGGCAATTTTCGCCGACGGTTTCGAGTCGGGTGACACGTTGAAGTGGTCGGCGCCGGTACCTGCCGTCAAGTGGAATGTCCGGTAGCGGAACCGAAACCGGGGCGCCCACCCGAGAAGAACCGAAAATGGTGGCAGAAGAAGGGTCTCATGCCGTATAAAGGGGTGTCATGGTTTTTTCGCGCACCGGCATGATCACCTTCAAGAACCGCTTCAGCGGTCTCTGATACCTTCCTGCCCGCCATCACCTTCCAGTTTGGTCTGATCGTGTGTACCGCTCCCGCGTGAGCGGCACGCGGCGGTGGTTTGACAAGGGAGTAAGAACGATGAACACACAAAAAATCGTTGTCCTCGGCGGTGGTCTCGTCGGCGGGCCGATGGCGTTGGACCTGGCCCTCGACGGACGATTCGAAGTCACGGTGGCGGACATTGACGTGGCTGTGTTGGAACGGCTGCGAGCGAGGCAGCCGAAGCTGAAAACGATCCCGGCGGACCTTGCTACTGCGACGGCGGTCTCGGAATTGGTGTCCGGCTACGACCTGGTGCTCAACGCGGTGCCGGGCTTCATGGGCTATCCCACACTGGAGGCGATCCTCGATGCGGGGAAGAACACGGTGGACATCTCGTTCTTCGCCGAGGACCCGTTTTCCCTGGACGACAAGGCGGTGGCGGCCGGGGTGACGGCCGTCGTGGACTGTGGTGTGGCCCCCGGGCTGAGCAATCTGCTGATCGGGCGGGTCGTCGCGCAGCTCGACAGTGTTGAGCGAGTGTTGATCTACGTGGGCGGGCTCCCCGAGGTGCGGCAGTGGCCCTACGAGTACAAGGCCGTGTTCTCCCCGACCGACGTGATCGAAGAGTACGTCCGGCCGGCGCGCTACATCGAAAACGGTTTCATGGTCACCCGCCCCGCACTGTCGGACCCGGAGTTGATCGACTTCCCCGGCCTCGGCACCCTCGAGGCCTTCAACACCGACGGGCTGCGTTCCCTCGCGACGACCATCGACGCTCCTCATCTGAAGGAGAAGACCCTGCGCTATCCCGGCCACATCGAAAAGATGGCGGTGCTCCGCGAAACCGGGTTCTTCGGCACCGAGGAAATCGCGGTCAACGGTTCCACCTTCCGCCCGGTCGATCTCACCGCGGCCCTGCTCTTTCCAAAGTGGAAGATGGATGACGGAGACGTGGACATCACCGTTCTGAGGGTGGAGGTGGCTGGCCGGCGCGACGGCCGCGAGGTCAGCCACACTTTCCGGATGCTGGACCGCTTCGACCGCGAGACCGGGACCCATTCAATGGCCAGGACCACCGGCTACACCGCCACCGCGGCGGTGCGAATGCTCGCAGAGGGGCTGTACCGGGAACCGGGAATCGCCCCCCCCGAACTGATCGGCAAGCACCAGGCGCCATTCGACTCCATGATCGCCTGTCTGAGGGAACGGCGCGTCATCTGCCAGGAAGAAGTGATCGGGGGAGAGCCGATCCTGTCCTGATCTCGAGGCCTACTTCTTTTTCTTCTTCTGCACGCTCTTGGGGATCACGGATTCGTAGTGGGCGAGGAACTTCTTCACCGGGACGCGGGCCACCGCCTTGGTGATGAGGTCGAGTGGCACATCGTTGACGTCCTTGAAACGGACGCAGGCCTTGCCCATGCTGAGCTTCTTGCCGGTTTTCTTCCATTCTTTTTCGAACCATGCGCGTTGCTTCGCATCGCCGTAGATGCACATCAGGTAGAGCGACATGTAGTTCTTCTGTGAGGCGAGACCGGCGAAGGGCACCGGCTGCGTGGGGTCGCAGTGGTAGCCGTCGGGGAACACGCTGTGGGGCACGAACCAGCCGATGAACCCGTACTGCATGCCCTCCTTGTAGCCCTTGGGCAGGCCCTTGTTGACGGCGGCCCGTACCTTGCGGATGGCCTTGCGGCGGTCTTCGGGCAGGCTGTCGAGGTAATCCTTCGGCGTCTTCGGCTGGTCGGCCATGGTGTCTTCCTCTCGGTTTGTGTCTTCAGTCTACACCAGCGCACCAGAGATGAACCCGCGCAAAGGGTCGCAACACCCAGTCAATTACTCCGCGATCTGCCAAATACCGACATAGATGGCGAAGGTCGTCGTCCGTGAGTTCGATCACAGGTTCGAAACCGCCTTCGGCACTCCGGTTCATGATCTTCGCACCGATCTTCTGCTGAGAGATCACGAGCCGGTCGCCGTTGCTCGAAAGCACGGCCTTGACCTGTCCCGGCGGCGCCAGAGAAAAAAACTTGATCGGCTCGCCGTCGTGACGGTGGACGATCGTGCCGGACTCTGTGTCGACAACCCAGAGACGGTTCTTGACGTCAGTGGCCGCCAACAGCCGGCCGTCACGGCTCAGCACCATGGGGGTTGATGCTCCGCTCACCTCGGTGTGATGGAACCTCGCGCCGTCGAATTCCGGATTGCCGGGGTACAGAAATACAGGCGACCGACCACGCGGCCATCAGCAAAAACGACCAACGGACGGCGCGACACACGGCTGCACCCCCAGACGGACATTCCATCAACCGTGCCGCGGCGGGTTTTGTTCCTGACTCCAACCGGCTCACCGTTATTGGGAATTGGAAATGGCGCCGTTGCCGTCGAACGAGGGCCAGCCACCGGATCGGCAACCAGACCCTTCAAGAGGTCAGGGTCTTGCAAAAACATCCGCAGGTGAAAAGAAACGCGGCACAGAAAGGGAGGGGATAAACCCCTCCCCTACGACTTTG
Organism: Candidatus Sulfomarinibacteraceae bacterium; assembly: GCA_963715955.1. Lineage (GTDB taxonomy): Bacteria > Acidobacteriota > Thermoanaerobaculia > Thermoanaerobaculales > Sulfomarinibacteraceae > Sulfomarinibacter. The sequence goes on along the minus strand of CAVQSQ010000021.1, from coordinate 581,441 downwards.
AGGACGGCATGTGGTTGCAAGGGCTGGGTTTGTCTCAAACCCGTCCGCGTGTCTGAAAACCGTAGGGGCGGGGGTTATCTATCCCCGCCCGCATTGAACATTGCAGGAGGCATCGGACGCGCGGCGCCGGTCACATCTCGACGATGGTTTTGAAACCGCCCCAGATCAACCGCTTGCCGTCGAACGGCATGCCCTTGGAGTCCATCATCTTCGCCATGCGGGGGTCTTCCATCACCTTGGCCATGACGCGGTCGCGGTGGGCCCGGCTCTTGTAGGTGATCCACGAAAACACCACCGTCTCTGTGCGTTTGAGCATCACGCTCTGCGGGAACGAGGTGAGTTTTCCGGGTTTGACGTCCTCGCCGACACACTCGACGTAGGCGAGCGCGCCGTGCTCCTTCCAGATCTTCCCGCATTTTCGTGACAGCCGGCGGTAGTCATCGAGCTTCTTCTTGGGTACCGGAACGACGAATCCGTCGACATACTTCATCGAGTCCTCCTCTGGGCCCGCGCATTGTTTGTTGACGAAAGGACGATGCTCTCTCTTCGATTGCAACGCCGGCCTGGGACGTCCTATTCCGTTCTGCATGGCTGCCAAACGACTCCCGCGCACATCGTTGAAGCTGGACGACAGCCCGAGAGGCGTCGTCGTCTCGCATCCTCGCGGGTTTCAGCGTGGGCCGCCTCGGCCAGTGAGGCGCCGCCTGTGACCGTCGTCAATCGCGGGTGAGGCGAGCCCAGATGTAAAACACCGCACCCACCACGGCGCCGCTCAACAGGATCGCCCATTCCTGGGGCCACACCAACGCCGACGGGCTGCCGGGCAGGTAGAGCGCCATCATGCCGATGGAAAGGACCAGAGCGGTGTATCCGACGAACGATCCATTCCGGACGCGGTACGGTCTCGGCATGTCCGGTTCTCTCCGGCGCAGGACGAGAAACGAAAGCGCCACCATGGCGTAGGCGATCACGATTCCGAAACCTCCAGCATCCACCAGCCAGACCAGAGTCTGCCGGCCGAAGAGCGGGGCGAACACCGCCAACCCACCAACCAACACCACAGCGTTTGCCGGCGTGTTGAATCGAGGGTGCAGGTGACCGAGAAAACGCGGCAGCATCCCTCCGTGAGCCAGCGCGTAGATCGCGCGGCTGCCGCCGACGAGAAAAGCGTTCCAGCTGGTGAGGATCCCGGCGATCCCCGAGATCACGACGATCTTACCGACTACGGGTCGACCCCAGACCGCGGTTGCGGCATCGGCCGTGGCCAGCCTCGCAGCGCTGAGGGCCTTGCCGTCGAGCGACAGTGAGACACCCAGAATGATCAACACATACCAGGCCACGGCCATGAGCACCGAGATCACCAGCACGGCGCCGATCTCGCGATAGGGCAGGTCGATCTCCTCCGCGGCCTGGGGGATGACGTCGAACCCGACCAGGAGAAACGGCACCATGACGAGAACGGTCAGCATCCCGTTGAGGCCGCCGACTTCGAGGGGCTGCATGTTCGCGGTGCTGCCGCCGACTGCGGCGCCGCTGACCACCACGACACCGGCCAGCAGAATGACCAGAGTGACGGCTGTTTGCACCACGGCCGCCATTTTGATGCCGACCACGTTGATGGCGGTCATCACGAGCGATCCGACGACCCCGACCAGCACCCAGCTGAGGTAGACGTCGTAACCCGCGACCGTCCAGAGATAGCCCGTCTTGAAGTCGGGGAAGAGATACTCCATGACCGTCGGGAGGGCGACCACCTCGAACGCGACGACGCTGACATAGCCGAAGATGATCGCCCAGGTGCACACGAACGAGGGACCAGGTCCGAGGGCGCGCAGGCTGTAAGTGTGCTCGCCGCCGACCAGCGGCATCGCGGATGCGAGTTCGGCGTAGGTCAGACCGATGAACGCGATCACGGCGCCGCCGATCAGAAAGGCCGCGATGGCGCCGAGGCTGCCGGCCGATTCCAACCAGGTGCCGGCCAGCGCCACCCAGCTCCAGCCGACCATCGCGCCGAAGGCCAGCGCCAGGACCTCACGCCGTTTCAGAACCCGGATCAGATGGCCCTGCCGGGTCTCTGATTGGGGACGGTTTTCGGTGTCGGTATCGCTCATCAGGCCTGCATGACTTCGCGCATCGCGCCCAGCACCGTGTCGAGCTCGACGTCGCTGATGGTCAGCGGCGGTTGGAGGCGGAGCACGTTGCCGTACACCCCGCCGAGACCGATCACGACGCCCCGGTCGCGCATGGCAGCCTTGATGCGCTTGGCGTCCGCAACCGCGGGCTCCCTGCTCTGAGCGTCCTCGACCATCTCGATGCCGATCATCAGGCCTTTGCCGCGGATGTCGCCGATCGTGGCGTTCTTGGGTTTGATTTCTCCGAGGGCCTGTATCACCCGCTCGCCCTTGGCGGCCGTCTGCTCGGCCAGGCTGTTTTCCTCCATGAACCGGATGTTGGCGAGCGCCGCGGCGCACGAAATCGGGTTGCCTCCAAAGGTCGTCAGGTGGTCGCCGGGTTGGAACGCGTCGGCGATCTCATCGCGGGCGATGAAGGCGCCGAGCGGAAAGCCGTTGGCGATGCCCTTGGCCATGGCCATGATGTCCGGTTCGACGCCGTAGTGTTCGATCGCGAACATCTTCCCGGTGCGGCAGAATCCGGACTGGACCTCGTCGGCGATGAACAGGATGTCGTGCTCGTCCAGGACCTCCCCGGCCACCTTGAAGTAGTCGTCCGGTGGCACGATGATGCCGCCTTCGCCCATCACGGGCTCGGCGACAAAGAACGCGACGTTGTCCGAGGTGTGGAAGTTCACGACATCGTCGATGGCCTTCGCGCAGGCCATGTCACAGCTGTCGGGTTGCAGACCGAATGGGCACCGGTAGCAGTACGGGGCCGGCGCAAAGGCGACCCCTGGCATATACGGACCGCCGCCGTGTTTTCTGGTCGCGTTGCCGGTCAGACTCAGGGTGCCGTAGGTCCGTCCGTGGAACGAGTGGGTCAAGGCGATGGCTTCGCTCTTCTCGGCGAAGCGTTTGGCGAGCCGGGCGGCCCCTTCGATCGCCTCGGCCCCGCTGTTGCCGAAGAAGGTTTTCTGGAGATCGCCAGGGGTGATTTCGGCCAGCTTCTCGGCCAGATCGGCGACCACCTCGACGTGGTAGAGGTACGAAGAGCAGTGGACCAGACGCTCCATCTGCTGCCGCGCGGCCGCCAGGACCATTTCGTTGGCGTGGCCGGTATTGACCACGGAGATCCCGGCGAAGCAGTCGATGAAGGCGCTGCCGTCGGTCCCGAAGTAGGTCGCCCCCTCGGCGCGGTCGATCACCAGCGGGTCGACAGCCGGCAGGAACGCGGTGTTGACGTACTTCCTGTATTTCTCCCTGGTGTCCACGTCGAATCCTCCCTGGGCTCACATCTTAGAACGCATTTCTCGGAAAGTGCCGAAAGAGGACGGCCGATCGTTGGGAAGGGCCGTGGTACCTTTTCCCATCGTCCCGAATTTGAGACGAGAGCTGGAGGTCGTCATGAAATATTGGGTGGCAGCAGTCGGCTCCGCAATCCTACTGGGCGGGTGCGCACAACCCGCCACCGCCCCGATCACCTGGCCGACGGACGGGTGGACCGTATCGACTCCGGAGGCTCAGGGGATGGACGAGGAACGCCTCGCCGCTCTCGACCGCAGCCTCGCGACGGAGCACGGGAACATCGACGGCATGCTGGTGATCAGAAACGGCCGCATCGTCTACGAAAGACACTACCGACGCGACTACGGTGCGATGAACGACGGCCGGGAGCAGGCGCCGGGTCACTACAACTATTACGATCCCGAATGGCATCCCTACTACCAGGCGGAGCGAACTGCACACCATGCAGTCGGTCACCAAGAGCGTGACCTCCGCCCTGATCGGTGTCGCCATCGGCAGAGGCGAGATCGCCGGCGTCGACGTGCCCGTCACCGACTTCCTCGGCGACTACGAGATCGCGAATCTCGATGAGTGGAAGCAGTCGATGACCCTGCGCGACCTGTTGACCATGCGGGCCGGGATCGCGTGGGACGAAGACACCGTTCCCTACACCGACCCGGCGAACTCCTGCGCCGGGATGGAAAACAGCGACGACTGGATCCAGTTCGTCATCGACCAACCGATGTCCGACCAGCCGGGGGAGAGGTTCGTTTACAACAGCGGGGCCAGCCAGCTGCTCTCCCTGATCATCAAGAAGGCAACCGGAAGGCACGTGGACGAGTATGCCCGGGAGCACCTGTTCGGGCCGCTCGGAATCACGGGCTTCGCGTGGAAGACGACCCCGACCGGGCACCCCGACACCGAAGGCGGGCTCTACCTGATCCCCAGGGACCTCGCCAAGATCGGTTACCTCTATCTGATGGACGGCGTGTGGGACGGGGCACGGGTGTTGCCCGAGGGATGGGTGAGCTGCCTCGGTCGAGCGCAGCGTCGAAGACACGGGGTGGCTCGGCATGGGATACGGCTACCAGTGGTGGCTCGTGCCCTGGGGATCCGAAAACGGCTCGTACGCGTACGCGGCGATCGGCTACGGCGGGCAACGACTGTTGGTCGTGCCGGAGATGGAGCTGATCGCCGTCTTCACCGGGTGGAACATTCTCGATTTTCCCGCTCTCGATCCGCGTTTCGCTCTCGATTCCGTGATCGAGGCGGTGAGCGGCCGATCCGAATGATCACAACTCGGGCCTCCGAGTGCCCCTGATCGACGTGCGGCAATCGATGACCGAAGACCGAAGATTGGAAGGTTGATCCATGAGAGTGAACCGTCGCCGGTTCGTCGGATCGATGACAGTCCTGGGTGTGGGCTCGATGCTGGGCGGACCGCGGGTCTGGGGGGCGTTGAATGAGGATCAGCTTCGCGTTTCCCGAGTTGATCGCCGGCGGCAGGCCCGGGGACCTGGGTCTGGCTCACGGGAGGGCCTTCGCCTCGCAGATCGAATACAACCTCGCTTTCTACGAGAAGTGGCTCTCCGAATACGGCAATGTTCCGGCGGCGAGACTGATGGAGATCGCGAGGGGCTTCGTTCCGGTGATCGAAGAGCACTTCCCCGAGATGGTCGAGGAGATGGACGGGATCGCGAAGGGCGCTTCCCTGAAGCTCGATGAGATCGTCCTCATCAATGCGCGGACCGATATTCTGGCGATCGTCGAGCGGCCGCTCCTGATGGAACACGTCCCGGGCTGTACCGCCCTGGCCCTCTTCGGCGAGGTGGGTGGGAAGCCGGCCCTCGCGCTGGGACAGAACTGGGATTGGGACCCGCTGATGTCCAAAGCGCCGGTGGTTCTGCGTCTCGAGCCCGACGATGCGCCGCCGCTGGTGACCTTGACCGAGGCCGGCATGTTGGCGAAGATCGGATTCAACCAGCACCGCCTGGGCGTGTGCCTCAATTTTCTGAGCCACCAGGCGGATGGCCGACCGGGAGTTTTCGGAATTCCGATTCACTGCCTGCTGCGGGCGGTTCTGACATGCCGGGCGATCGAACAGGCGGTCGAGGTCGTCGAATCGTCCCCGCGCTGTGCTTCCGCGAATTTCCTGCTGGCCCAACACGACGCCGACGGCCCCGCGGCTCTCGATCTGGAAATCACACCGAACGAGGTCGTCACCGTGCGTCCCGACGGTTCCAGCCTCGTCCACACGAATCACTTCATCACTCCCTCGCTCGCTGTCGGCTGCACCAGCGGCCGGGGCCCGTCGACCATGACCCGCTATACCTCGGCGCAGCTCCTGTCCGGCGTGGCGGAATTGAAGGAATCCGATCCCGTCACGAAAATGGAGCAGGTGCTGGTGTCCCGCGAAGGGCTTCCGTATCCGATCAGCCGCGATCCCGATCCGGATCCCTCGATCTCCACGCTCTCGGGGATCATCATGGACCTGACGCGAAACCGCTTCATTCTGACCAACGGTTCGCCCCACGAGAACGCCTGGATCGAGCGGCCGGGGGTCGAGGCCAAAGACGGCGGAACATCGTGAACATCAACGGTGTGCGGCGCGGTCGAAGAACTCCGCCGGGAGGCGCGATGACGTCCAGACCGCCGTCAAATCGCGAGCACCGGACGGGCCTGGAAAGGCGTTGACTTCAAGCCGGTGGGCGTCGAGCCACAGACGCTGCGAAATATCTCCGGGATCGTGAGAGGGCCGGGTGCCGTAGAGCGGATCACCGAGGATCGGCAGGCCCGCATGGGCAAGTTGGACCCGGATCTGGTGTTTGCGGCCGGTGGCAGGTCGAACTCTCACGAGGCCGAGTCCGTTTTCGGTGGCCATCACCTCGATCTCGCAGCGAGCGTTCACGTCGCCGTCCGCTACCACCTCCTGGCGCCAGTAGTCGGACTCGCTGCGGGTTATGTGGTGGGCGAGGTGGAAATGGGAGGGGAGGGGATCGCACCGAATCTCGCAGACCGCGGTGTAGGTCTTTGCAACCATCGATCGCGGCTGGAACAACCGCGAGAAGTGCGAACGGGTCGCGGGATCGAGGGACAACAGCACCAGGCCCGAGGTCAGGCGGTCGAGTCGGTGCAACGGCGCGATGTTCGCGTTGCCCGTGGCCTCGAGGAGCAGGTGGAGAAGGCAGCCCCGCACCCAGCGACCGCCGGGGGTGACCGGTAGGTTGGGCGGTTTGTCCACCACCATCAGGCGATCGTCCGACCACACCACGCGAAAATCCTCGCGCACCGGTGGTTCGCTCTCGACCTCGCGCAGGTAGTGCACCTCGAGGAGAGGGCGGTAGGGCGTTGCGGCGTCGATTCGTTCGCCCTCCGCCCACACCTTTCCCGCCGCGAAGCGCTCGACCCAGGTCGCGGATGGAATCCTCGGAAATCGTCGTACAAAGAAATCGAAGATCGTGTGCACGGACGGCGGCGGCCGTTCGGGCAGTTTGACAGTGGAGGGACGGGTCGCCGTTCCCTCGGGGCTCTTCGCCTCGATGTCATCACGCGGAAGGGGACTGCCGTCATCTGGCATGCCGCAACATAGCACCCGCAGCAACCGGGACAACCGGCTCGCGTATGTCAAGATGGACGTCAGCCATATCCGGAATTCCTGAAAATCGAAATGAGAGGTTTTCTGTGACGTCGAAGAAGAGGAACGCTGTCATCCCGACCGAGGGAGCGAATTCACGTCATTTCCCTGTCATCCCGACCGAGGGAGCGAATTCACGTCATTTCCCTGTCATCCCGACCGAGGGAGCGAAGCGACCGAGCGGAGGGATCTGGGCCTGGGCCGTCGTCTGCTGCGTCGTGTTGGTGTCGGCGACCTCCGTGCCGGCAGTGGCCGGGGATCTCGCACACCTTCAAGGACTCGGCGACACCCGGTACCACCGCCTGGAATCGAAAGCTGCGGATCATACCTACCACGTCTACGTCCGGCTGCCCGAGGGCTACGCCGCGGACGGCGACCGCCGGTACCCCACGGTCTACCTGCTCGACGGAGGCACCACCTACCCTCTGTTGGCGGCGTACTCGAGATATCTCGAGTTCGCCGAGGAGATCCCGGATACGATCCTGGTCGGAATCTCCTACGGCACCGACGACTGGGAGAACGGCAACAACCGCAGCCACGACTACACGGCTCCTTCGACCGAGCGTGAGTTCTGGGGCGGGGCCGCCGATTTCCAATCGATGCTGCGCGACGAGCTCCTCCCGCTGATCGAATCCACCTACCGTTCCGATCCCACCCGCCGTGTGATCTTCGGCCAGTCGCTCGGAGGTCAGTTCGTGCTCTTCACGGCGCTGACCGATCCCGCCCTTTTCTGGGGTCACATCGCCAGCAACCCCGCCCTCCACCGCAATCTGCCGTTCTTTCTCGTGGCGCCGGAACCGTCGAAGACCGACGGGCGGTCGAAGCTGTTCGTCGCCAGCGGGTCCGATGACGACCCCGAATTTCGCGAGCCGGCGCTCGCCTGGATCGAATTCTGGTCGCAGAGGACGACGACGCCCTGGGCATTGATGACCGTGACGCTTGACGATCACGGTCATTTCTCGGCCCTCCCCGCCGCCTTCCGGCAGGGGATGACCTGGTTGTTTGAGGTGCCGTGACGGCAATCGCTGCGAACGGCGAAGTGGCAGAATGCCGGAGTTGAAATGCCACGTCACGGGTTATTCTCCTGGTGTCGACGCCCGTCGGAGGCGCGCGGTGCAACGGAGGTCAGTGTGGGAACTCGTCACAAGTCGTCGTTGATGACTGCATGGTGTGGCGTTGTCGGGTGTCTCGGTCTCGCGGTGTCGGCGGGCTGCTCGTCAACCAACGCGGAAACGAACACCGTACGACTCGCGATCGATGTTCCCGGTCATTTCGTGATCGGCGAGCACGATGGGCCCGCAATCGCCGAACCCATCGGAAGCGCTGAGTGCCGCAACCCGATGGTCGATCCTCGCGACGGCACCCGGATCGTCCTGGTTCGCTCGAGCGGGGGAGAAGGCGACTACGAAGCCCCGCCGGGGCGATACGGTGTCAGCAAGGGCGAGGTCCTCCGTCTTGACTGCGCAACCGGCGAAACCATCGGGATCGTCCGCCGCGAGTGACCGGGCTCGACGACCCTTACCTCGACACCGATGGATCGATGGAAACCGGAGCGTCTCGTCACTTTACGATGCGGTCGTCACGCCGTATGATCCTGGAAACCGCCGTTCGGGGACGAGAAGGGCACACACCCTGCAAAGGAGTTGACGATGGCACCGCTTCGACAGCACGACATGAGACTCAGGTCGGCGACCACGGAGGAAGTAAAGGAGGTGTGGGACGAACGGTGGTTCGGTCTCGTCGTGGGTCTCGACACGGTCTACAACCCCGACGACGTCGAGGGCCTCGCGCTGGTTGATTTTCAGAACGAGTTGGTCGGACTCGTGACCTATCACGTCGACGGGCCGTCGGGTCAGATCGTCACCCTGGATACCATCCTCCGAGGACGGGGATTCGGCCGCCTCCTGCTCGAGGCGGTCGAGAGCAAATTCCACAAACGCGGCCTCGGTCGAGCCTGGGCGTTGATGACCAACGACAACCTGCGCGCGGCGGGTCTGTACCTCTCTCGTGGCTATCGCCTCGTTCGAGTCCACCTCGATGCGGTCGACCGCGTGCGCGAGCACAAACCGAACCTGCCGGAGAGGGGGTACGAGGGCATCCCGGTCCGCGATCTCTGGGAGTTCGAGAAACTCGGGCTCCTCGGAGTGCCGGTTCCCTGACCCGTTGGCGCCGGCATATCCGGCACTGACGAAGGTCGTGTGAAACCCGCGGCTGGATTCTGCGAATAATCAACTGTGAAAACACCTGTCGTGCATTGCTCACGACGCCGTCCGACCCGTCACCACGGCCACCGATGGTGGTGGACTCGGGATTTCACAAATACCAATCGAGGATGAGAGGGAGGATCGTCATGAGGAAGATTTTTGCCGGTGCGCTGTGTCTGTTGGTGCTGGTTGGCTGCGGGCAGCAAACCGGAAACGACGAGTTGGCCCTGACCAGCGGCATCGAGCTCGCCAACATGGACACCTCGGTGCGGCCGCAGGACGATTTCTTCAGGTACGTCAACGGCACCTGGCTTGCGACCACCGAGATCCCGCCCGACCGCAACACCACCGGGGTCTTCATGGACCTCCGCGACAAGGCGCGCGAAGATGTGAAGACGATCATCGAGGAGGTTGCCGCCAGGACCGATCTTGAGCCGGGGTCGGATGAACAGAAAGTCGCTGACCTCTACAACTCGTTCATGGAAACCGACCGGCTCGAGGAACTTGGCACGTCGCCGCTCGAAGCCAAGCTCGCCGAGATCGACGCGATCGCGGACAAGGACCAACTTTCGGCCTATTTTGCGAAACTCGCGATCGAAGGTGGCGGTGGCCCATTCCAACCGTACATCACGGTCGACGCCAAGAACTCGACCCGTTACGCCGCCCATCTCTGGCAGTCGGGGCTCGGCCTGCCGGATCGCGATTACTACTTCAGGGACGACGAACGGTCGGTTGAGCTGCGCGACGAGTACGTCGCCCACATCGAGAAGATGTTCGCCCTCGCGGCTTTCGATGATCCAGCAGGTTCGGCCGCCATGCTGATGGCCCTCGAGACCGAGCTTGCCGCCTCTCACTGGACCACGGTCGAAAACCGGGACAGCGAAGCTCGCTACAACCTCTATGCGGTCGAAGACCTCGGATCACTCGGCCAGGGGTTGAACTGGCAAGCCTTCCTCAACGCGGCCGGGCTCGACGGCGAGTCCGACATCATCATCAACCAGCCCAGCTATGTCGAAGGTTTCAATTCGGTGTTTCGGGAGACGTCCCTCCAGGATTGGAAGACCTTTCTGCGTTGGAACCTGCTCAACAACCTCGCCGCCTACCTGAACTCGGCCCTGGACGAACAGAACTTCGATTTCTATCTTCGGATCCTCGAGGGTCAGGAGGAACAGCGGCCGCGATGGAAGCGCGGCGTCGATGTGGTGAACGGCAGCCTCGGTGAAGTCGTCGGCAAGGTCTATGTCAGCCGGTACTTTCCGCCCGAGGCGAAGGAGCGCATGGTGGAGTTGGTTGCCAACCTGTCCGAGGCCTACGCAGAAGCGATCGAGGGTCTCGATTGGATGACTCCGGAGACGAAGGCTGCCGCCCTGGTCAAGCTCGAGAAGTTCACCCCAAAGGTCGGCTATCCCGACCGATGGGAGGACTACTCAGGGCTCGAAATCGTCGAGGGTGACCTTGTCGGCAATATCGAGCGCGCCAATCGATTCCACTTCGAGCTCGACAGGTCCAAACTCGGCGGGCCGATCCGCAAGTGGGAGTGGGTGATGAACCCGCAGACGGTCAACGCGGGATACGTTCCGACCAAGAACGAGGTCATCTTCCCGGCCGGGATCCTGCAGCCGCCTTTCTTCAATTTGGCGGCCGACGACGCCGTCAACTACGGCGCCATCGGCGTTGTCATCGGCCACGAAATGGGCCACGGCTTCGACGACCAGGGTTCGAGGTATGACGGCGACGGCAACCTCAACAACTGGTGGACCGAGCAGGACCTCGAGGAATTCAAGAAGCGGACCGGCTCTTTGGTCGATCAGTTCGCCGCGTTCCGGGTCTTCGATGACCTCAACGTCAACGGCGAACTGACGCTCGGCGAGAACATCGGCGATCTCGCAGGACTGACGATTGCCTATCGCGCCTACCAGATCTCGCTCGCCGGCGAGGAGGCGCCGGTCATCGACGGCTTCACCGGCGACCAGCGCTTCTTCCTGGGCATCGGCCAGGCGTGGCGCTTCAAGGCGACCGACGAAGCGATCCGCAACCGGGTCCAGACGGACCCACACTCGCCGCCGGAGTTCCGGGTCAACGGCCCCCTGCCCAACATGCCCGAGTTCGTCGCCGCGTTCGACGTCCAGGAAACCGACGGCATGTACCTGCCGCCTGAGCAGAGGGTCAAAATCTGGTAGATGAGCGCGAGCCCTGACGGGCTTCGCAGAATGTTCCGTAACCGAGAGGCGCGTCCGCAAGGGCGCGCCTCTCGGCCTTTTGGGCGCTGAATTCGATCGCGGACGCGTGAGTGGAAATATCCCGGCGATGGCGTAGTATGAGGAATACAGTGAGGTGGTTTTCTCAACCCCGTCAACCAAATGAGCAGGTTGCGGCGGCGATCATCCTGACCCTGTCGTGTGGTTGTGGTGATCCTGCTCCTGCCTTGCGGGAGGAAACCTCCGACCTCCGGGTGCACCGAGGCTTGTTGAACCGGCGGGTTCTCCTGACGGGGGCCCTCGAAGCGGTCGAGGGGGCGCGCATCACGGTCCCCAAGACCCGGGAACACCGGCTCCAGATCGAGTGGATCGCGCCCGACGGTTCCGCGGTTGCGGCCGGAGACCGGGTGCTCGAGTTCGACACCTCTTCCTTCACCGCCGATCTCGACCAGCAGCGCACGGCGGTTCAACGAAGCATTCGCCAAGGGCTCCAGCTCCGAGCGCAGAGCGATGCGCGGCTGAGGGACACCGAGGCCGCAGTCGAGCGCGCCCGGATCACTCTCGCCAAGGCCGAACTCGATGCCTCGGTGCCCGAATCGCTGCGCAGCCGCTACGATCACCGCAATGCCGAACTCGCACTCGGCCGGGCCCGCGCCGAACACGCCAAGGCCGCGGCCCGGCTGGAGTCCGCGGGGAAACAGGTCGAGGCCGACATTCGGGTTCACGAGGAGGAGCATCAGAGGATCGTCCGTGCGTTGCAGGAGGCGGAGGCAGCGGTTGTCGAGCTCCGTTTGACCGCTCCCCGCGAGGGAATCACGGTCGTCGAGAGGCACCCCTGGGAAGACCGGAAGTTCCAGGTCGGCGACACGGTCTTTACCGGCTGGACGATCGTCGGCATCCCCGACCTCGGGAGTCTCCGCGTTCGCGCCTCCCTGAGCGACGTCGATGACGGCCGCCTTTCTGTCGGCATGCCCGTCCGATGCACTCCCGATATCGAACCCGATCTCCACCTGGGGGGGCGAGTCCGCGAAATCACCCCGATCGCCCGCGAACAGCGGTGGGCATCCGAACGCCGAGGATTCGACGTCCTCATCGATCTCGAACCGGCGACAGCCGATGTCCAGCTGGTGCCGGGAATGTCGGTACGGGTCGAGGTCGAAGTCCCGGGCGAGGGGGCACTCCTTGTTCCGAGGGCGGCCGTCGATCTCTCCGCGTCGCCGGCACGGGTGTTGCGATCCGGCGGTTCCTGGGTGGATGTCCGCCTCGGTCCGTGTTCGGCCCAGGAGTGTGTCGTGCTCGACGGACTCGAGGAGGGTGAACGGGTGGCCGCCATCACAGAGGCGGGGAAGTGAGCCGCCGCCGACGGTTCATCGCGATCGCTCTCGCCGCCGTCGTCGCGGTCGTGGCGTCTGGGGTGGCGATCGAGAAGGTGAAACCGCCCGCTGGGAGCCTTCGGGTGGAACGGGGCGACCTGGTGGTCGGCGTCGATGTCACCGGCACTCTGCACGCGGTCGAGTCGTCGACCCTTGGACCGCCGCAGATCCGTGACGTGTGGCAGTTCAAGATCGCCATGATCGCAGACGAGGGCGCCCAGGTCGCATCCGGCCAGCCGATCCTCGCCTTTGATACATCCGAGCTGCAACAACGGTTGCAGTCGAAACAGGCGGACCTCGATACCGCCAGGACCGAGGTCGAGAAGAAGAAAGTGGATATGGAGGTTGCCGAGGCCGACGACCTCCTGGCGCGCGCCGATGTCGAGGCCAGGCTTCGCAAGGCCCGGATGCTCGCCTCACAGCCGTCCGAGCTGCAATCGTTGATCGAGGTCAAGAAGGCGCGGCTCGACCTGGAGCTCGCCGAGCTTGAGCTGGGGCTGGTGCTGCGCAGGATCGAAGCGACCCGGATGGCGGGGCTCGAAGAGCTGGGGGTGTTGGAGGCCAACCTGCGGCAGGTGGAATCCGAGGTTCGTGAAATCGAGGAGGGCATTGTCAAGATGACCAGGGTCGCGCCCCGCGACGGTATCGTCATTCACGTCACCAATTGGCGCAACGAAAAGAAAAAGGTCGGTGACTCGTGCTCGGTCCGGGACATGATCCTCGAGATTCCCGACCTCGGCCGGATGGAGGCTGACGGGGAGGTGGAGGAGGCGCGCGCGGGCCGGGTGCGTGCAGGCCAGAGGGTCGTTCTGCGGCTTGACGCCTACCCGGACCGCGAGTACCGGGGCGCGGTCAGTTCGATCTCACGGGCCGTCCAGGAAAAGAGCTGGCGCAACCCGCTCAAGGTGGTCCGTCTGACCCTGGCCCTCGACGAGACCGACCCTGAACGAATGCGCCCGGGGATGCGGTTTCGGGGGGAGATCGAGATCGAACGCCTCGAAGACGTCACGATGGTTCCGATCGAGGCGGTCGCACGCGCCGACGGAAAGCCGGTCGCCTACCGTTACCGGTTGGGCGGTTGGCGTCCCGTCTCCATCGTCCTCGGGCGCCGGAACGGCGAACAGGTCGAAGTGCTCGAAGGGCTGGATCCCGGGGATGTGGTGGCGGTCGGAGGGCGCCCGTGAAACGACGGTCGATCCTCATCGGCGGGGCGTTGGCGGTGGTGCCGGCGGCGGTCGTCGTCGCGGTTCGCGCGGTCTCCGGGCTGGCTGTGCCCCCGGTCCCGACGATGCAGGTCTCTGCTGCTCCCTTCAAGGTCCGGGTGGTGGCGGAGGGCAACCTTTCCGCGGTGCGGAGCACCCCGTTGGCGGCGCCCATGAAACCCCGAATGGCCTTCACCCTTGCCTGGCTGGTCGATGACGGCACCGTCGTCGAGGAGGGGGACATCGTTGCCCGGTTCGATGCGAGCCAGCTCGAGAAGGACCGTGACGACGGGCTCTCGGATCGTCGGATCAGCGACCACAGGATTTCGAGCGCCAGGACCAACCAGGAAGTGACGATCGGCAACCTCGATCGCGACGCCGAGGTCGCCGAGGAGGAACTGGAAGTGGCGCTGGAGTTTCAGTCGACCGACGACCTGGGCTACTCGAAGATGGAGATCATCGAATCGCAGATCGACACCGAGTTGGCCGAGACCAGGGCGGACCACGCGCGAAAGTCGCAGGAAATTCAGGACGAGCTCTCCGACGCCGAGATCGAGCTTCTCGCCATCGACCGCCGCAAGGCCGATATCAAGGTCCAACAGGCCGTCGACGGGCTCGCCGCTCTCGAGGTGACGGCGCCGCACAGCGGAATCGTCATGCTCGAGCGGGACTGGCGGGGGAATCCGGTCCGGGTCGGAGACTCGGTGTGGCCGGGGCGGGCGATCGGGAGCATTCCGGACCTCGATGAGATGCAGGCCGAGGTCTTCGCTCTCGAGGCCGACGCCGGCGATCTCGCCGCCGGACAGAAGGCCACGGTGTGGATCGAGGCGAGCCCCGGGGTCGCACACCCTGCGCAGGTCAAGAGCGTCGATCCGATGGCGGGTCGGCGCAACCGCCAGGTCCCCGTGCAGTACTTCCGCACCGTGCTCGAGCTCGACCACACCGACCGTGCGACCATGAAGCCGGGTTCGAGGGTTCGCTCCGAGATCATCATTGCCGATCTCGAAGACGCCATCACCGTTCCCCGGCAGACGGTGTGCAACGTCGACGGGAGGACGGTGGTCTACCGGTGGCGGCGCGGCGGATTCCAACCGGTGGAAGTCGAGCTCGGACCGGCGGCGTTGGGCCGCGTGGTCATCGAGTCGGGGCTCGAAACGGGCGACGTCATCGCGCTCCGGGACCCGACAGTCACCAACGACCGCGACCGGGAGACCGGCACGACGGCCTCCGCCCCGGATCTTCCTGGAGGTCTCGGATGACGCTCGGTGACGCCTTCCGCAGCGCCTTTGAAAACCTCGCGACGCACAAGCTGCGTTCCGTGCTGACGATGCTCGGGATGATCTTCGGCGTCGGGGCGGTGATCGCCATGCTGTCCATCGGCGAGGGGGCCGAACGCGAGGCTCTCGCGATGATCGAAAGGCTGGGGGTTCGCAACATCCTGGTGCGCGACATCGACATGCGCGACGAAGACCTTCAGGAGGTTCGCGAAACCTCCCTCGGGGTATCGCCGCGCGACGCCACGGCGATCTCCGACGCGGTCGCCGGAGTCGACGTGACGTGCGCGCGAGTCAAGGTGGAGCCCTACTCGGTCCTCGCCCATGGCCGCACCACCAAGGCGACCGTTCATGGAGTCGGGAGTTCGTACGCCGATCTCACCCATCTGAGGACCTCGGAAGGGAGGTTCTTCGACGCGCGGGACGAGACCGAACACGCCCAGGTCTGCGTGATCGGCGAGGCGGTCCGGCGCGTTCTCTTCGGCTACGAGGAGGCTGTCGGACGGGTGCTCAAGGTCAACGATCTGTGGCTCGAGGTGGTGGGTGTCCTCGAAGGATCGGGTGGAGCGTCCTCGGTCCAGGGAGTGGCCGTGGGTTCGACCGATTCCGATATCTACCTCCCGGTCACGACCGCGATCCGCAAGCTCGACCTCCCGGCCCTCGAAGCCCCGCTCGACGAGATCATCGTCCGGCTCGACGCCGACGCCTCGCCCTCGGAGGCGGCGCGGTTGGTCGAACAGCTCCTCGATCGCCTTCACGGTGGTGAGGACGACTATGAGCTGGTGGTGCCGGAGGCCCTGCTCGAACAGAGCCGGAAGACCCAGAGGCTGTTCAACATCGTGATGGGGGCGATTGCCGGGATCTCGCTGCTGGTCGGCGGCATCGGCATCGCCAACATCATGCTGGCCACGGTCTTCGAACGGACCCGCGAAATCGGAGTGCGGCGCGCGGTCGGCGCCCGTGAGGTGGACATTCGCACCCTCTTCCTGATGGAGAGCTTCTCGATCAGCGTCCTCGGAGGGCTGGTCGGGGTTGCCATGGGGGTCGTCATCTCGAAAGTCGTCGCCGCTTCGGCGGGTTGGTCGACCATCGTCACACCGTGGTCCGTGCTGTTGGCGTTCGGTGTGTCGATGGGGGTGGGGATCGGTTCCGGTCTCTATCCCGCCCTGCGGGCGGCCAAACTCAACCCCATCGACGCTTTGCGCTGGGAGTAGCGGCCCAACTCACACACCGCCGTTCTAGACCGGGTGCGTGAGGGCTTTCGCCGCGAACTGGACCCCCATCGGCTTCAGAGCGTGTTCAGCTCCACATTGCCGAAGTTGCGGCCGTAGAACTCCATGTAGTCCACTTTGCGGGCCATGGCTTCGACCACGTACTTGGAGAAGTTGACCTTGGTGAGCTTCTGGGCGCTGCCCAGACCGCCGGGGCTGAAGACGTTGATCTCCATCAGTTTGTCGCCGACGACGTCGAGCCCGACCAGGAACATGCCGTCCTGGACCAGCTTGGGCCGGCACATCTCGGCGAGCCCCAGGGCCTCTTTGGTGACCACGGCCTCGGCCAGCTTGCCGCCGGCGTGAATGTTCGAACGCATGTCGTCGCCCTTGCGGACCCTGCGGAATGCCGCATATTTGCCCTTCACGCGGAGTGGTTGGCCGTTCATGATGAAGAGCCGTGTATCGCCGTCCTGAGCGGCCGGGAGGTACTCCTGGGCGATCACGAAGCCATCCCGCGACACCGCGTCGATCATCTGATTGATGTTCGCCAGATCCTCGGGCCGCACCAGGAAGACGCTGGCCCCGCCCGACCCCTGAAGAGGTTTGAGGACGATGGTGCCCAGTTCCTTGGCGAAGGCCTTGATCTCGCTGTGGTCGCGGGTGATCAGGGTGCGCGGCCGTACCTCTTCGGGGAACAGCTGGAGGTACATTTTGGACGACGCCTTGGCGAGGCCGTTGGGATCGTTGAGCACGATGACGCCGCGGCGCATCGCCACCCGGCCGAACTCGGTGGCCGCGGTGGTCGCCCACGGCCTCGCGATGAAATCGTCCGACGGCACATTGCGCAACATCAGCACGTCGAGGTCGTCGACGGTGACGCGCTCGTTGATGGCCTTGGGGCCCTGGAGATCCTTGAAATAGGCCTCGTGGGATCCGTAGGATTTCTTTGGCAGGACCCTGGCCCGGGCCCTCACGTTCTCGTCCGCGTCGTAGGCCACATCGCCGACGCCGAAGACGCACACCTCGTGGCCCATGTTGAGCGCCTCGCAGCCGAGGCGGGTGGTGGTAAAACCGGCTTTTTCGGTTTTGACGTCGTTGACCAGAAATCCGATCTTCATTTCTCTTTCCTTTCATACAATTCGGCGACCGACAGACCGCCGCGAACCCTCTCGAGTCGCTCGAGGGCTTCGGGTGAATTCATGTACCTGGGTATCAGCGGCGGCGCTTTGAGGACCCCCCGCCATTGCAGCTCGCGAATGACGGGAATGTGCTGGGCGCCGATCTTGCCGACGAACAGCGGACGCAGGCGACCGCCGTTGCCGAGGTATTCGAGAATCTGCTGCAGGCCACGCAAGTAGACCACATCCTTGGTCAAGCCGCCACCCCGGTAGGTTCGCATGGTGACGACGAAGGCGGTGCGCTGAGAGAAACCGTGGGTGCGGTCGAGCTCGCGGAAGGTCTCGACGAAGGTCGCGCCGTCGATCATGTGCGCGGCCGCAACCACCCGTCCCGCGAGCAGCCGCAATCGCGGCCGGCTGAGTCCGCCCACGAGGTATTCGGACAGAACTGCCAGGCCCTCCTGAAGGGCGTCGTACCCGGCGAGCCCGGTGTAGAGATGGCGCAAGGGCTGGGCCTTGCCGTTGTGGTAGGTCAGAACGTGTGTGCCCACCTCGTGCTGGATCAGGGCCTCGACCCGCGAGGCGGGGATCCTCGATTCGGCGCTGACGAGGAGGTTCCCGCGCGACACCATCAGTCCCGTGATGTCACGGCGCACCTCGACCTTGGCGCCGATTCCAGGCAGGCTCTGGCGGAACCACGCGATTTCCTCCTCCGCTCGCCGCGCGAACGCAGCGGCATCGACCGGACCTCCATCCGAAGCCTCCCGCGTGCGCGGGGGAATGACATTCAGCACATTCTCCGCGAGCTGCTGCAGGCTGTCTTCCACGGGGCCGTAGAGCTGGACGCTGCCGGGCAGGAAACGATTTGTGTTGCGATCCTGGAGCATGGTGATCTGGCGGTCGATCTCGTCGAGCTTCTCGCGAAAGATCATGCCCAGCGCCGGATCTTCGATGCGTTCCACCGGCGCCTGGTAGAGCTTGCGTTTGAGAACCACCGGTTCTTCCGCAATGGGGCGGTAGAGCAGGGTGGGCGACCGTTCGAACTTCCTCCGTTTGAATTCACTCCACGCCGGGCCGCCGTTGACCGGCGTGACCTGGAGCAGGAAATCGAAGGACTCGGAGACTTCCGCCAGGATGCGGTCGACGTCCCACACCGCCTTGACGACGGTGCGCCGTCCGAGGGTGTGGAAATGGCGCGGGCGGTGGGTGGTCTGGTTGCGCGCGAAGTCGTATAACCCCCGCCGAATCGCCACGGTTACGCTCCGGCGCAGGAGCCGCAGAACCCTGGGAAAGATCTCACCGGTCTCGGGGTCGCGGAAAACCGGCGAGATTTCGAGCCCGTAGACCTGGCAGCCGATCTCGCTCGCGATCTCCGGTCTGAGTACCGGCGACATGCCGCGCGGGCAACATCTGATGCTGGTGGAGGTTGTGACCTCCGACTTGAGGCGGTCGAACCGGATCCGGCCGAGCGCCCCGGCAAATGCCTCGATCACAGAACCCCTCGATGCCCCGCGCTGGGCAACGAACTTGAACCGCGGTCGGAGATCAGCGGTACTGAGTGTCACGTCCGGGATGACAGGCGGGCCGGACCAGACTTCGAGCACCAGAAAGGAACCGAACTCTTCGACCATCTTTTCGGCGATAGAGCGCACGAGCCGGGTCACACCGGGCTGCTGTTTCTTCTGGCCGGGCGCCACCAGATACGAGGCTTCGCTGGTGGCGAACCGTGCAGTGCCCTCGTCCGCGATCCGTACCGGCTGCCGGTAGACGACGAGGAAGGGGAGCTGGCGATCGATCGCCACCCGACCCGACTCGGGCAGGGTCCGGCGGATGGCCTTGTTGTCCTCGAGGCGTCCGGTCACCGTCTCGACGAGGCGTTCCGAGATCACGTTGCGCGCGGGGGCCGGTTTCCGGCCGGACGACCCCTTGGTCACAATCGCTCCAACTCCTCGAGGACGCCGGGCACGGCGGCTGAGAGGGCGCGACCCACGGCGGCGTGGAGGCTGGGGTCGAGCTTGCCCGTCCACTCATCCATGAAGAACTTCTTGACCTCGACGGAGAGAACGCAGGCTGAGTCGGGAAAGGTGGAATGGGTCCATTTGCCGAAGTTGCCGCCGCGGAACTTGACGTTTTCGCGCACGTCCAACCGCCCACCTGGGAAATCGAACGCCGCCACGTCGGCGATGAAGCGATCGATCACGGGTGCCCACCGGTCGCGGTCGGCCAGGGTCCCGGTGCCGACATTGATCTGGGGGTTGAGCTGCGGGTCCGCTGCCGCCCCGTCGGCGCCGTCGCGGCGGTGGTTGTAGGTGTGGAGGTCGAAGACCACGAACCGGCCGTAGCTTTTCGCCATCTCCGAGTAGAGTTGCTCGAGCGCCTTGTAGAACCCGTCGTACTCCTCGAGCGAACGGGCGACCGCCGCCTCCGGGATCCCGTCCTTCCACACTTCAAGGCCCCAGGCATCCGGCGGCGTGCGGTAGACCGCACTCTCCCGCGGCCGGTTGAGATCGACCTCGAAACGGGACCTCGTGCCCGCAACCCGGGTCGGCGCCACCGCGGTCCAGTCGGCGGTGTAGGGGTCCTCTTCGCGCAGGCGACCCGCTTCGGAGATCGACATCAGTTCGAGAACCTCCGGACGCACCTCGTGGCCGTCGTGAATCGCGGTCGCTACCAGCGGGCCGGAACCCTTTTCGATCCAATAGATCGTGTCTCCCACTCGTGCTCCAGTTCGCTTTCGGTCGTGAGTCGTTCAGGACGGTTTCCCGCCATCTGCGGCTGTCTCCGGCCAAGTTCGACAGTGTATCTCGAGATTATCAAATCCGTAGTCGTGAATTCTCGGAAGTTCCGGAATCGGGTGATTCCCACCGTCCCCATAGAGGGAACGGAACCACTTCAACACCTTGTCATTCCGACCGAGCAAACGACGCTATTCCAATTCCCAGTCATTCCGACCGAGTGAACGACGCTACTCCATCTCCCTGTCATTCCGACCGAGTGAACGAAGCTACTCCATTTCCCTGTCATTCCGACCGAGTGAACGAAGCTACTCCATTTCCCTGTCATTCCGACCGAGTGAACGAAGTGAGCGAGCGGAGGAATCTGAACCTCCGCTGCAGTCAATCCGGCCCGTTGAACCGCGCTCGAGATCCCTCCGCTCCGTCGCTGCGCTCCTTCGGTCGGGATGACAGGCTGGGAAGAGCGCGCTCGGTCGGGATGACAGGCTGGGAAGAGCGCGCTCGGTCGGGATGACAGGCTGGAAAGAGCGCGCTCGGTCGGGATGACAGGCTTTCTTGCGCTCCGGAGTGATTCAGTCAGTAGGTGTTTTCGAGGCGGCCAAATCCTTCGCGGAAGTCAAAAAATTGAACCGCGATCGTGGCACCGCGTATATTCGGGTCATGGTTCAGACAGCAACAACCCGGTGCGTTTCATCCTGAACCGGGCGCTTGTCGAGGAACCTGGTTCCGATTTCAATTATTCGACGCCCGGGAGCCACGTGGTGTCGGCCGTTCTCGGAGAGGCTACGGGTATCGGGGTGGAGGATTTCGCAGAGGCCTACCTGTTCACGCCGCTGGGCATCACCGGTTGGAGGTGGGAGGACGACCCTCAAGGCTATCCGTTCGGCGGCCACGGTCTCGAGCTCCGCACCGAGGACATGGCCAAGCTCGGCATTCTCTTTCTCAACCGCGGACGGTGGAGCGATCGCCGGGTTCTTCCGGCCGACTGGGTTCGATCGGCGACCGCGGTCCAGTATCGGGGCGGTTCGAGCTGGGGGCCGGTCGACAACGTGAGTTACGGTCTCCTGTGGTGGATCGCCGCGGCCGGTGAGACCGATATTTTCATGGCCCTCGGGTGGGGCGGGCAATTCGTGGTCTGCGTTCCGACTCTCGATCTGGTGGTGGCGACGAACGCGCTCTACCAGGTCGGCGCGGAGACTGCGGACACCCAGGAGCGCGCGATTCTCACGGTCATCGTCGAGGAGCTGCTGCCGCGGATCCCGGTCCACATCCGCGCGCTTCGCCGCCCGAGCGGACGGGCCTTCCCGGCGATCGCTTCAAGCGCCGGTGTGAGGTTGTTCGCCCTACCGATGGGTGGTCGGACCGAGCGTTAGTTCCCCGCCGCCACGAGTTTGAAATTTCCACAAGCATCTTGACGGCCTCAGCCCGGGGTTCGTTTCGACACAAAACCGGTCAGGAGGCGGCGCACGCACTCGCCGAGCACGTCGGTATTGTAGCCGCCTTCCTGGCAGATCAGGACCGGGGCCGTCATCGCACCGAGGCGCCTGCCGATCTCGGTGAAGACGCCGGTTGAGAGAGCCAGGCCGCCGATCGGGTCGTCGGCATGGGTGTCGAAGCCGGCGCCGACGATCAGGTAGGCGGGCTCGAAACGGCGAATCGCGCGCAGCGCCCGGTCGACGGCGGCGAGGAAAACTTCGTCCCCGGATCCCAGAGGCAGCGGAAGATTGAGATTGCTGCCGACCGCCTGGCCCCGCCCCTTCTCGCTCCGGTAACCCCAGAAGTAGGGGTACTCGTGTCGAGGGTCGCCGTGAATGGAACACGTAAAGACGTCGTTGCGCTCCTCGAAGAACTCCTGGGTGCCGTTGCCGTGGTGGTAGTCGATGTCGAGGATGGCAACCGTTCCGTGGGGCGCCAGCAGTTCGGCTGCGGAGGCTGAATTGTTGAAGTAGCAATAGCCTCCGAAGACGCGGGGCCCGGCGTGGTGTCCCGACGGTCGGCAGAGGGCATAGACCTCGCGGCAGCGTCTTTCGAGCAGCATCGCGGCGCCGGTCATTGCGGCCTCGGCGGATCCCCTCGCCACGTCGTAGGTGCGGCCCATGATCGGGGTCACGGCATCGGTGCACCAGACACCACCCCACAGGGGATGGAGCTTGCGTTCGATCCTGGCGCCCTCGCCCGGGAACAGGTCGGGGTAGATCTCCTCGCCGGTGCGTAGCGCCCGGCGCGAGGTCTTCTTGATGAAATCGTGGTACGGGTGGAGGCGCGCGAGGTGGGATTCCGGAAACCGCCGAGCGGTCTTGAAAACGAACGAACCGTCGGCCTCGAGAGCGTTTTTGATGACTTCCACGCGGCGCGGGGTGTCCTTGGTTTCGTAGATCTCCGGGCCCAACGTGAATTTCCAACTCGGGTTGTGGAGGCTGAAGTTCTTCTTCTCAATCACCAGCATGGCTGTCCCTCCCTCTGTTCAACAACTCGAGGACGATCTCCTGCGGTATGGCCGGGGCGTGTCGGTCGTCGCGCCCGCTCATTCCGGAGGAGCAGAAGACGGCGTTGATCACCGCCTCCTCGGTCGCTTCGATGGCCGCCTCGTACAATGTATTGATGTGCGTGTCGGCCACAAACCGAATGGTGCGGAACTTGTTCGGTTGGATGGTGGCGCGGGGCACGCGATTGGCGGTGGAGAAGGTGACGATGATCTCGCCGCTCGTCGAGGCGGCATGCGAGCCCGTTCGGCCGAGACCGAGGGCCGCACGCTTGGCGACGCGTCCGAGCTGACTGGCTTGCAATGGAACGTCGGTCGCGAGGACGACGATGATCGAGCCGTAGCTGTTCTGACGCCTGCCGGATTGTTCGAAAAGGGGGTCGAGGTCGCGGCCGACGACCCGTCCGTCGATGGTCAGGTTGCGCATGCGGCCGAAATTGGAGAGCACCAGCACGCCGACCGTATACGTACGGTCGTCGATTTCGAAGCACCGTGAAGAGGTGCCGATGCCGCCCGCGAAGTCGAAGCTGACCATGCCGGTGCCGGCGCCGACCGACCCTTGGACCACCGGCCCCCCGCGCGCAGCGGTGATCGCCTGTCGGGCCGACTTGCCGGTGGCGATACCGACCCGCGTGTCATTGAGAAACGAGTCGTCGGTCTCGCCGACCAGCGGCAGGACGACGTCGTCGTTGGTGCCGATCTCCGGGTTGCTCTGCACCATATGCGAGACGACGCCATTGAGGACACGGCCGACCGACAGTGAGTTGGTGAGCAGAATCGGGGTCTCGATGAAGCCCCATTCGACGGCCTGGGTGAGGCCGGCGATCTCGCCAACGCCGTTGAGCACGAATCCACCGGCCACCAGGCGACGCTGGTAGGGATTGCCGGATCCCGGCAGCACCGCAGTGACACCGGTCCGGACCCGGGTCGTCAACGAGGTGCCCGGCACCGCGACGTCGTCCTCGATGCGGGTCACGTGGCCGACCCGCACGCCCTTGACGTCGGTGATCGCGTTGTGCACTCCAGGAGGGAGGCGGCCGATGCTGATTCCGAGTTCGCGCGCTGTCGGTCTCGACACGCCGGCGCTCTCCGCCTGCCGCGGGGCCCTGAGGGTCAGGTTGTAGCGACGGGCAGCGGAACGCACGATCTGTCGCAGGACGTCACGGAACTCGAGCCCGCACGATCTACCGGCGACCATCAACGAGGCTGCGGGGTGGAGGCTGGGGAGAGGGTTGAGCTCGATGAAATAAGCGGTTCCGTCGTCACGGAGCCGGATGTCGACGCGTCCGAGATCGGGGCAGTGCATCACGTCGAAGACCCGACGCGCAATTTCGATCACTGCGTCGCGGTGTTCGGCCGGAAGCTCCGGAGGGCAGACGACGCCGACAGCGCTCGCACGCTCGCCGCCCTGCTTCATGTCGTAGTCGTAGATGTTGTACTTTCCGCCCACCGTGCCGAGTTCGAACGTGTGCTCGACGATCTCGAGGATCTTGCCGGGATAGGTTTCGAGGATCGGGACGCTGAGTTCACGGCCGGGGATGAACTCCTCGACCACGAGCCCGGCCGGGTAGGTCTCGAGCAACCGCTCGACCCGATCGAGACAGGCAGCGCGATCCTCGACCACCGAGTCCTGGGTGACGCCCTTGGACGAACCTTCGGCGTTGGGCTTGATGATCAGTGGAAAACGCAGCTCGTCGGGAATGGTGCGGTTTGCGGGTGTCACCAGGACGCCCTGGGGAACCTGGATGCCGCGGGCGGCGACCACGGTCTTGGCGAGGTGCTTGTCGAGGTTCATGTGGAGCAACGACGGGTTGCCGCCGGTGTACGGCAGCCGCAGTTGTTCGAAGAGGCCGGGGTAGAAAGCCTCCCGCGAACTGCCGATCGTGCCTTCGGCGACGTTGAAGATGAGATCCGGCGAACTCTCGAGCAGCCGCTCGACCACCTCGTCCGGTTGGCCGGTGACCTCCACCGGGGTCACCCTGTGGCGCAGCTCTCGAAGCGCCCCGGCAATGCGGTCGACGTCGGCCTGGGTCAGCAGCTCGGCGGTGGCCTCCGAGCTGTCGGTTCGCAGATTGTAGGCGACGGTGATCCTCACGAATACCCCTTCCATCTGTGCGGCGGCCTGCTGCATCGATCGTGGCGACCCGCCGACGGAACGAGGAGTTTCCGGCGAGGTCGTGGCAACGGCCGACCCGAAGTCGCCGACTCAGTATACGGGCGCCCGGAGTCGGGGCCGGGAGGGGCAACCAGCGCTCGGAGCGATCCGTCGGTTGTGCCGAGTGCCCGGAAGGCTCTGGTTTCAAGTTCCGATCATTCTGTACTATCCTCCGCCGCGTGATCGCGCCGAGGAGGCACCATTGAATGAGAGCTTCGATATGCAGGTCGAGATTCGCCAGATGGAACTGACGGACGTGGCGCCGACCTTCGAACTCGGTCAGCAGCTCTTTACGGCAGACCGTTGGCCGACGTTGTATCGCACCTGGGACGAGTATGAAGTCGTCTCGCTCTACGCCAATGAACGCGCCCATTGCCTGGTCGCCGATCTAGGAGGAGAGATCGTCGGATTTGCCCTCGGCTCGGTGCTTGAAAAGCGTGGTGAGCCCTGGACCTACGGCTACCTGTTGTGGCTCGGTGTCGATCCGCGAATGAAGCGCCGCGGTCTCGGGAAGCGACTCATCGAGGCGTTGACCCTGCGATTCATCGATGCCGGTGTCCGTATGATGCTGGCCGACACCGAAGATGACAACCGGGCCGCACTCGCCCTTTTTCGGAGCGTAGGTTTCGGCCAGGAACGGCCCCACGTCTACCTGTCGCGGAATCTCACCCAGCACCCGGAGTACACGCGCCGCCGCAACGACGACTGAGAACGGAGCCGGCTGCGGCGTGGAGGCTGTCGGCTTCGGTTCGAAGATCTGCGTCGAAGTCTCTGCCGCCGCGTCGACGTCGTCGATCGTCGCCGATGTGTGTCTCGCTCACACCGCGGCTCCACCGATGGCGCGCCCGGCGAGGCGCCCAGTGAGCACACAGCTGCCGAGGAAGGTGCCCTCGAGCGAGCCCTTGCCGTGGATGCCGCCGCCGCCGAAACCGGCGGTCTCGCCGACGGCGTAGAGCCCGGGGATCGGTTTTCCGGAGTGGTCCAACACGCGGCTTTCGAGATCGGTCTGCACGCCTCCCAGGCTCTTGCGGCTGAGGATGAACTCGCGGATGGCGATCAGCGGCCGGGCCTTGGGGTCGTCGATCTTCTGGTAGGCGCACGTGCGCAGGCGGTCGCCCTTGTAGCTGCCTGAAAGCGGCGATCCGGCGCAGTTGGTCGTCGTTGAAATAGCGCTCGCCACGGTCGATCTGGGCGTCGTAGGCGGCGATGTCGGCCGCCATACGTTCGCGGTCGATCGAGACCCCCGGCAGCGACAGATGCTCCATCTTCTCCATCAGTTCGGAGAGCGTGTCGGCGACCACGAAGTCCTCGCTGTCGTCGATCAGGCGGTTGACCAGGGCCTGGTTTCCGAAGACGCACCTCCTTGACGAGCTGGATCTTCTTCTTGTGGCGAAAGGCCGTCATGTAGTCACAACCCGAGACCGCCAGTTCCTTGATCGCGATCTTCCAGTTGAGGACCTGCCAGGAGTACTGCTCGGGGGTGCGGCAGATCTGTTCGACCAGCCACCGGGTGTCGCTGTAGCCCATCAGCGGAACCGGTCCGAATCGCCGGCCGCGCGCGTCGAGCCACAGGGCCGAGCGCGGCGGCACGAGGCTGATGCCGTCGAGGGGTGTGTCGCCGCCCTTTCCGTGGACTCCGGCGGCGTAGTGCCACTGTTTGTCGAGGTGGGTGAGGGCGGCCCCGTGGCGCGCCGCTTCGTCGTGCAACAACCCGTCGGCGAAACGGTGGGAACCGTTGAGAAGCGTTGAGGGCGGTTCGCCCCACGGTGCGTACCAGTTCGCCCTGACCTTGCCGAGGTCGCCGCCGCAGATCCCGCCGGAGGCGAGCACGACGTGGTCGGCCCGAACCTCGAATTCCGCGCCGTCGTCCTCGCGCGAGCCCGCGCAGCCGACGACGCGGCCCGCTTCGACGACGAGCCGGTCGACGCGGTGGTTGCAGCGAATCTCCAGGCGGTCGCGGTGGGGGTGGCGGTCGAGCGCGGCGACCACCGCTTCGATGATCGCGTGCCCGGTACCCCAGGCGATGTGCCAACGGGGAACCGAGTTGCCGGGACGGAAGAGACCGCGTTCGGCCCAGTTGACGACCGGCAGGAAATCGACGCCGCAGCCGGTGAGCCAGTCGTAGATCATCTCGGTGGAGCGTTCGACGTAGGTCCGCGCCCAACGCTGCGGCCAGGCGTCGTCGGCCCCGAAATCGGCAAACGACTGCCAGTCCGACCACGCCAGTTCGGGGGTGTCGCGGATGCCGAGCTTTCGTTGCTGCGGAGTGTCGACGAACATCACACCGCCGAAAGAGCGCTTTGCGAGACCGCCCAGCGCGTCCTCGGCGTCGCGGTCCAGGATCAGCACCCGCAGCCCGCGCTCGAGCGATTCAAAGGCTGTCGCGAGCCCCGCCAGTCCGCCGCCGGCGATGGCGACATCGGCTCGAGAGTCTGGAGTCATCGGTTCCCCCGGGGGCCATCCTCGCAAACGGACTCGCCGGGTGTCAATTGAAAGCGTGGAACAGTCGTGTCCAGGACGGACATCGTGGACGGCTCGAGTTCTTATTCGGCCTCCACCCAACCGCGGCGGATCTGAAGGTGGGCCAAGGCCCACCCTACCTCGGACTCGGTTGTCGAGCGGACCTGGAGGGTGGGCCTCGGCCCACCTTCAGAACTCTACCTGAAAGTGGCGGAATCCAATCCTCACTTCAGCGTCATGAGTGCGGAAAGGTCAGCTCGCGATCGATCTCGGGCGGCACCGTGCGTGGTTGCCGGTAGCGGGTGTCTCGGACGATCAGGCGCCGGATCCCGTGAGAAGCTCCAACCTGCGCTGGGCCTCCCGTTTACCGATTCCCCGGACCTCCGCCCACGCGGCCAACCGCTCGGCGTTCGGTTTTGATTTGCCGGTTTCCCAGTTGTAGATCGTGAGGCTGGAGACGCCGACCAGACATGCGTAGTCCTTGGCGGACAGACCCAGCCGCGTGCGGTCGGCCTTGACCCACTTGGGTGAGAAGCGAATTGACTTGGCGGCGCCCGTCTCGGGCGGGCTCTCGAGCCGGCGCTTTTCCTGCTGCTCCAGGAAACGCTGCGAGCGCTTGAGCTCGGCGACGTCGGCCTTCAACGACGCGACGGCCCGCCGCAACTCGGCGATCGTCTTCTTGAGCGGTTCGACCTGTTGGCGGGTTTCCTTGCGTGCGAGTCGGGTCGTTTCCTCTCGCAAAACAGTTGCGACGTTTGGCATGTCCTCTCCTTGTGCGGGGCTGTTCTGTCGCCCTGCGCACTACCTTACCAGTTCTGTGCAGGTGGTGACCACTGTCGTCTCCACCGGTCCGGTTCCCATCTATACTGGGTCTCATGAAAAACGAAAACGTGTCTGAAGGACCGCCGCGGGGCATGTGGCAACGGGCGCTGTGGTTGGCCGACCGGACCCCGGAGGCTCGCAACCGCTACGTGGACCTCCTCAGGGCGTTGTCGATCATGGCGGTGGTGCTGGGCCACTGGTTGATCTCGGCGCCGTACTTCGTGGACGGCGCGCCGGCCTACAGCCACCTTCTGGATCTCGCTCCGTGGTCGCGGTGGTTGACCTGGCTCTTCCAGGTGATGCCGGTTTTCTTTTTTGTCGGCGGTTTTTCAAATGGGGTGTCGTGGGAGTCGGCGCACCGCAAGGGTCTCGGTTACCGGGAGTGGTTCGACGCCCGCGCGCGGCGCCTCATCGGGCCGGTTCTACCGCTTCTTCTCGCGTGGGCAGTGATGGTCGCGGTCGCCCATTCCAACGGCGTCGGCGACGGGATGATCCGGATCGGTTCCAAGGTGGCGCTGGTGCCGGTCTGGTTCCTCGCCGTCTACATCATGGTCGTGGCACTGGTGCCCTGGACCCATGCTGCGTGGAAAAGGTGGGGTTTCGTGTCGGTCGTGGTGCCGGTCGCGGCCGCCGCCCTGGTCGATGCGGCCTTTTTCGGGTGGGGTTGGCGGGCCCTCGGCTGGAGCAACTACCTGTTTGTCTGGCTCACTGTCCACCAACTCGGCTATGCCTGGCACGACCGCCGGCTGGCGGGCCCCCGGGTGGGCATCCCACTCTTCGCCGCAGGCCTGGGAGGGCTGCTCCTGCTGACCCAATTCGGGCCCTACCCACTCGCTCTGGTGGGTGTGCCGAGCGACGAGGTCAGCAACACGTTGCCGCCGAAATTGCCGCTGCTCGCCCTGGCCGCGGCGCAGATCGGCCTCGCGCTTGCGGTGGAAGGGACGATGAGGCGCCGGCTGGCGCACCGCGTCCCGTGGGCTGCCACGATCCTGGTCAACGGCATGATCATGACGCTTTTCCTGTGGCACTCGACGGTGATGATGCTGCTGGTGGGTCTGGCGTTCTGGCAGATGCCGTTCGTGCTCACGCAACTGCCCGACACGACGGCCTGGTGGTTGACCCGGCCGTTGTGGATTGCGGCCTACGCCCTGGCCACACTGCCGTTTCTGCTGGTCTTCGGACGCTTCGAACGAGCGGGCGCCGACACCGCCGATGTTCCGGCCCCCGTCGGACTGCAGCTCTCCGGTTGTGCCATCGCTTGCGCGGGGCTCGCCATGCTGGCGTTGGACGGGGTCGGCGGCACCGGCTGGCTCGGGTTGCGGTGGGTGGCGCTGATCCTGCCGCTGGGCGGCGCCGGACTTGCGGGATTCGGGCCGCTCGGGAGCATCGGCCGGAGCTTGAACCGAACCTGACGGCCCGCGGTAGGAAACGCCCTCCGCAAAACAACTGTGATAAGGTGCGCCGGCCGAAGATGGCGCGAGTGGTCACACTCCACCGGCCGCAGGTCCATTCCAGCCCGCTTTCCCCGTGTTCGGTGACCGATATTCAAGGGAGCTCTCATGAAATACTCAAAGCTGTTTGTTGCGGTCCTCGTGTTCGCGGTGGCCGCCGCCCTGCCGGTTTTCGCCCAGGTGTCCCCGACCGCTGTCGTCCTGACTGTCAACGACCAACCGGTCTACTCGTGGGAGATCGGGTTGTTGATTCCGCAGATCCAGCAGGAGATGGCCCGCCAGGGGATGCAGCCGGAACAGGAGATGGTGATCCAGGCCGCCATGCAGCGAGTCGTGGATTCCAAGCTCCTCGCCCAGGAGGCGAAAAGCCGGGAGATGGCGCCCAACGATCAACGGGTCAAGGAGACGATGGCGCAGATCGAGCAGCAGGCCGGCGGCCGGACGAAGCTCGACGAGGCGCTCGCTCAACTCGGGATGACATACGATCAGCTCGAAGCCAGCGTGTCCGAGTCGGACCTCGTCCAGGTCTTCATCGAGAACACCATCGACCCCCAGATCGCGGTCAGCCCCGAAGAGGTCGCGGCGTATTACAGCGAGCACCCGGAGATGTTCCAGCAGCCGGAGCAGGTTCACGCGCGCCACATCCTGATGACGGCCGGAACCGACGCGACCGAGGCGATGAAGGCTGCGGCTCAGGCAAAGGCGGTGGCAGCGCGGAAGCGCGCGCTGGCGGGTGAGGACTTCGCAACACTGGCCATCGAGGTGTCCGAGGGCCCGAGCGCGCCGCAGGGAGGCGATCTCGGTTTCTTCGCCCGCCAGCAGATGGTGGCTCCGTTCGCCGACGCGGCTTTTGCGCTCGAGGTCGGGGGCGTTTCGGAGGTCGTGGAGACCCAGTTCGGTTATCACGTCATCAAAATCGAGGAAAAACGTCCCGCGAAGACCATGTCGCTGGACGAGGTGCGCGAACCGCTCACCGAGATGATGCGGCAGAACCAGGGCGGCGAAAAGACGACCAAGGTGCTCGAGCAACTCGCCGCAACAGCAACGATCACCCAGGTGAATGCGGAAGCAGCTGCGCCGGTTGCGGTCGGCGGCGAATAGGGTGACGGGCCATGGCGGTTGACACCGTTGCGAAGAATACCGTCGTCGGCATCCACTACCGTTTGACGGTGTCTGACGGGACCGAGGTGGACACGACCGAGGGACGCGAGCCGCTGGAGTACCTGCACGGCCACGCGAACATCATTCCAGGGCTGGAAAAGGCGTTGGAAGGCGCCCGGGTCGGCGATGAACTCGACATGGAGTTCGCTCCCGAGGAGGCCTACGGCGAGCGCGATCCGGAACGCGAAATCGAGGTCACCCGCCGGCAGCTCGGGTTCGAGCCCGAGGTCGGCACGGTGGTTCAGGCGCAGCTGCCGGACGGCCGCGAGCAGCACCTCATGATCGCCAAGGTGGATGGCGACACCGTCACCCTCGATGGCAACCACCCGCTCGCCGGGGAAACGCTTCGTTTCGAGGTGTCGGTGGCGGCGCTCCGCGAAGCAACAGCCGACGAGATCAGCCAGGGGCACGTCGACTGATTGCTCGAAAGGGCGATCGGGTCGGTCACTGACCATTTGCACGGCCGCGCCCTGTGGCAGACAATGTCTGACCATGAACACATTGCTGATTCACAACGTCGACGTTCTTCAGTGCACCGATGATCGGTGGGAGGTCCTGGAGGACCGCGACATCGAAATCGCCGGCAACCGGATAACGGCGGTTCGGCCGTCGGGCGAGATCCCTTCGAACGGCACCAGCACGATCGTGCCTGCGGATGGGCTCCTCGCCATGCCCGGTCTGATCAACACCCACGCTCACACTCCGATGTGCCTCTTCAGGGGGTTGGCGGAGGACGTCGACATCGCGACCTGGTTCAACGACTACATCTGGCCGCTGGAGAGCAACCTCACCGAAGAGGACGTGTTCTGGGGCATGCAACTCGGGCTGGCGGAGATGATCGAGGCCGGCGTCACCTCCGTCGCCGACCACTACTTCCACATGGAGCGGGAGGTGGAGGCGGTGGAAACGGCCGGGACAAGGGCGGCCCTCGGCTGGGCGGTGTTCGGCAGCCAGGGCGAGGCCGGCGTCGAACGGACGGCGTCCTTCGCCCGCGACTTCAGCGGCGCCGCCGGCGGGAGGGTCACGACATGGTTGGCGCCGCACGCCCCTTATACCTGTGACGACGCCTTCCTGACTGCGGTGGCTGCCGAAGCCGAACGACTCGATCTCGGCATCCACATCCACGCCGCCGAGACCGCCGCCCAGACCCAGGCGAGCCTCGCGGCCCACGGCAGAACGCCGATCGGGGTTCTGGATGCCACCGGTGTGCTCGACCGACCGACGATTCTCGCCCACTGCTGCGGTGTGACCAACGACGACATCGAGGTGATGGCGCGCAAACGCTGCGGCGTCGCGCACGCGCCGAAGACCTACCTCAAGCTGGGGATGGGCGCGGCGCCGGTCGACTCGCTGCGCCGGGCCGGGATCCCGGTGGGGCTGGCGAGCGACGGCCCGGTCTCCAACAACACTCTCGATATCCTGGAGTCCCTGCGGCTGATGGCGATGGTGGCCAAACACGAGAGCGCCGACCCGCGTGATCTTCCCGTTGCCGAAGCTCTGACAATCGCGACCCGGGAAAGCGCGCGGGTCTTCGGTCTGCCCGACGACCTCGGCCGGGTGGCGCCGGGTTTTCTGGCGGACGTGATCCTGGTCGATCTCGGCGGTCCCCACAACCAGCCCCTCCACGACCCGGCCGCGAATCTCGTGTACTCGGTCAGGGCTTCGGACGTCAGGACGGTGGTCTGCGACGGCAGGGTGCTGATGCGCGATCGCGAGTTGTTGACTCTCGACAAGGGCGAGATCATCGCCCGGGTCGGCGAGAACATGGAGCGGCTCGCCAGGCGTGTGCCGGAGTCGAGAATCCAGTCCTACAGGCCCTGAGGCGGACAGAGCTGTTACCGTGTTCGGAGCGCAGCAGCATGCGGCGCCAACATCTCAGCGGAGGCACCATGCGCCGGAAATCCTCGAGCCAATTCAACCGTCGTGATCTCCTGAAACTGAGCGCGGTGGGCGCCGGCGGGCTCCTGGCCCACGCAATGGCGGCGCCGGTCGCTCGTGCGGTCTCCGGTGACGCCACGATGATGGACTTCGCCGCTCAGCCTCTGGAGAGGGTACGCATCGGGTTTGTCGGTGTCGGGTTGATGGGCACGGCCCACGTCGAGAACTTCCTCAAGATCGAGGGCGTCGACGTCGTTGCGGTCTGCGACATCGTGGAAGAGAAAGTCGTTCGCGCCCAGAAGATGGTGGTCGAGGCCGGACGTCCGCAGCCGGAGGGTTTCAGCCGGGGACCGAGAGATTTCGAACGTCTGTGCGAGCGGGCCGACCTCGATCTGGTGTTCACCGCGACCCCCTGGGAGTGGCACGTGCCGGTGTGTGTTGCGGCCATGAATGCCGGCAAGCACGCTGCGACCGAAGTGCCGGCGGCGCTGACGATCGACGACTGCTGGCTGCTGGTCGAGACCTCCGAGAGAACCCGCAAACACTGCGTGATGATGGAGAACTGCAACTACGACCGTTTTGAAATGATGACGCTCAACATGGTCGGCCAGGGAGTCTTCGGTGAGCTGCTGCATGCCGAGTGCGGCTACCTGCACGACCTGCGGGCGGTGAAGCACGACATGGAGGGGGAGGGCGTGTGGCGCCGGGCGCACTCGATGACGACCAACGGCGATCTCTACCCGACGCATGGTCTGGGCCCGGTGGCACAGTGTCTTGACATCAACCGCGGCAACTCGTTCGAGACTCTGGTCTCCATGGGTTCCAAGACCCGCGGCCTCCACCTCTACGCCGAGGAGCGTTTCGGGTCGGAAAGTCTGCAGGCTGCGGAGAGATTCGTGCTTTCGGACGTGGTGACGACTCTGCTGCGCACGGCCCGTGGAGAGACCGTGGTCGTCACTCACGACACGAGTTCTCCTCGTCCCTACAGCCGCGACTACCTGATTCAGGGGACGCGTGGCATCGCCAGGAAATATCCGCAACCCGGAATCCACATCGAAGGCCGCAGCGAGGCCCACCGTTGGCAGACGCAGGAGGACTATCTCGAGGAGTTCGATCACCCGGTGTGGCGCCGTCTCGAGGCTGCGGCCGAGGGCGCGGGACACGGCGGGATGGACTTCATCGAGGATCACCGGTTGGTCGGGGCGCTGATCGAGGGGCGTGCCCCGGACATGGACGTCTATGACGCCGCCATGTTGAGCGCGGTCATCGAGCTCAGCGGCCGGTCGATTGCGAGGGGGAGCGACCCGATGCGGTTCCCCGACTTCACGCGCGGCTCGTGGCGCCGCGAGCGGCGTCTGCAGGTGGCGGAGGGCGGCGCCGCGTGACCGAACCCACCGATTGGATCACCCGGCTCGGTCCGAGGGCCCGGGATGCTTTCGGCAGACCCGGTGACCCGTGCATCGCGGTGGCTCCGGGACGGGTGAATCTGATCGGCGAGCACACCGACTACAACGACGGTTGGGTCCTGCCCATGGCCATCGACCGACAGGTCGGGGTCGCGGCTCTCCCGCGCACCGACGGCGTGTTGCGCGCCCATTCCGTGGTGTTCGGCGAGACCCGGGAAATTCGGCTCGAGCGCCTGGCGCCCCCGGGCCGGGCGGAGTGGTTCGATTACGTCGCCGGCACCGCGTGGGCTCTGATCTCGGCCGGCCATGCCCTGGAGGGGGCGGATCTCGTGGTGGACGGCGATGTTCCGCTCGGTTCCGGCCTGTCGTCATCGGCTGCGGTGGAGATGGCAACCGCCCGCGTTCTGTGCGGGATCGCGGGTCTGGAATGGGACCCCGTGGCGATGGCCCTCCTGG
The DNA here is from genome assembly GCA_963715955.1 of Candidatus Sulfomarinibacteraceae bacterium. Lineage (GTDB taxonomy): Bacteria > Acidobacteriota > Thermoanaerobaculia > Thermoanaerobaculales > Sulfomarinibacteraceae > Sulfomarinibacter. Next base: position 546,820 of record CAVQSQ010000021.1, on the reverse strand, counting down.
GGCAGAAGACAGAGTGGGAGTTCATCGGTGTCAAGGGCGGGGTCATGGATCAGTTCACCGCCACCATGGCTCGAGCGGGACACGCCATGCTTCTCGATTGCCGAACGCTCGAGACGAACCCGGTACCCTTCCCGGACGATGCGGTGGTGGTGGTGCTGGACACCGGTGCCTCACGGTCCCTCGCCGGCAGCGCCTACAACGAGCGCAGCGCCAGCTGTCGCGAAGCCGTCGCTGCGTTGCGGACCGTTGCGCCGGAGATCAGGGCCCTTCGCGATGTCGATCTCGATCTCCTCGAGGCCGAAAGAGACCGGCTTGGAAGCACTGTGTACCGGCGGGCGCTGCACGTGGTGGCGGAGATCGGGCGCCCACAAGCCATGGCGGAAGCGTTCACGCGTTCGGACCTCGAAGGCGCGGGTCGCCTGATGAACGAGTCACACGCGAGCCTGCGAGAGCTGTACGAGGTGTCGAGTTTCGAGCTCGACCTGTTCACGGATCTCGCGCGGCGTCATCCGGGGTGCTACGGGGCCCGACTCACCGGCGCCGGTTTCGGGGGCTGCGCCATCGCCCTCGTCGATGCCGAGGATGCGCGAGACTTCATGAAAACCGTCCACGCCGGATACCGGGCGCAGACGGATCTTCCGAGCTCGGTCTTTGCCGTCCGCGCCGAATCCGGAGCGCGACTGCTCGAACCCCCTGGAGCATGAGCCGTCTAGCGGGCGGCGATAGATCCCGTCCCCAAGGCGCTCAGGAACGCCGACCCAGACTGCGGAACGGTAATTCTGTACGTCGTAGGGAAGGGATTCATCCCCTCCCTTTCGTATGGGCTCGCTCGCAAAGACTCTCGATAGCGGGTCTTTGTAGGAGGCTCGTTTGTGTGCCCTTTTCGGGCCGAGAAATCGGGTGAGCGGTCTTCGGCCACCACTCGGCCCAGTCGAAATTCTCGCTGTTGCGGTGACAGGAACGGCAGGTTGTTTCGTCGGGCACCCGTCCCCCGTTGGATAGAAACGCCTCGTGGTCGGCCATGATCTCGGCCTCGGAGTAGTCCGAGCCCGGGCCGTGGCAGCTCTCACAACTCACGCCTTCCTCCGGTCGGAAGGTGTCGGCGTAGAGAGCTTCGTCGTTCTGGGCGCCCGTGACGTGACAGAGGGTGCAGCGTTGGTCTTTCATGGGGTTCTCGAGGTCCTGGTAGTGGGGTCTCGTCCGTCCGAGGAACAGCGCCCAGTCGGCGCCGAGGCGCCAGTAGGCGTGCGCGTGCCGGCTGCGCAACCAGGAAACCTCTTGGTCCTGGTGACACGCCGTACATGCCCGCGATCCCACATAGCGAGGTGACCGGGTCCTGGCGCCGTGAACCGTGCGCCGCAGAAAGTCGATATCCACGCCGTTGACCTCGCCGTCTTCGTTTCGGATGAAGCGGACCTGCCACGGTTCCTGCCGGCAGAAGAAGGTGTCGGCGCCGATCGGCACGAGATCGTCCGGTGCGAATTCGCGAAAGCGAAGCACGTCGCCTTCACGCCACACCTTGGCGGTGAACCCGTCGCCCAGGTCGTAGAGTCCTTCGTAGTCGTAGAGGACTGATGGATCGACAGTGACGGGAACGGGACGCGGACGGTGCGAATCAGCCGCAGCGATACCTTCGACGTCCACTTGACTGGGATCTGATCCGGCGGCCAGGAACAGCCGTACCACCGGAGGATGGTCGCTTCGGTAGGCCACGTGCAGTGGCGTCCACCCTTCACCGGTGACGGCGTCGATATCGGCGCCGTTTTCGAGAAGGACCCCGGCGACGCCGACTGACCCTCGACGGGCGGCGACGTGGAGCGGTGTCCGTCCCCACCGATTCTGGATATTGACCTCGGCGCCCGCGTCGAGCAGCAGGACGATCATATCGGGGCGGTCGTGGTGGCAGGCCCAGTGGAGCGGAGTGCCGCCGTCGCTGCCGACCGCGTTGACCGGCGCGCCGGCTTCCACCAGTTCCGAGAAGATCTCCCAGTGGCCCCGAATGCCGGCCCAGTGCAGCGCGGTGTAGCCCATCTGGCCGCGACCGTCGAGATCGGCCCCATCGGCTATCAACCGGTGGACAGCGTGTCCGTCGCCCCGTTTGGCGGCATCGACGAGGTCGGTGACCGAGTAGCCTGCCCAAATCGGAAGTGACGAACACAACACCAGGGTCACCAGGGAAGCCAGGAATACCCCGCGTCGGGTCATGCGTCCTCCTCCCGTGCGCCTCCGTTGGACCCGGAGGTCGGCTTGATGGTGGCGTTACGAAAAATCCAAGCCCAGGTTCCAATGCGACAATCCAAGGGCCGCTCTTGCAACCGTCGGAGAGTCGAGCTAGCGTCTTGGCAGAAGATCAAGGAACGGAGCAGGGTGGTTCAACAGGCATTCATCGTGGCAGAGAACGAAAAGGAGCGGCGACGCGTTGCGGTGGGGGAGGGTCTGACCATCGGACGCGGCGGCCACTGCTCACTCGTCATCCGCGACTCTGCGGCCTCCCGTCAGCACCTCGAGATCAGCGGCACCGGCTCGGGCTATGCCTGCCGCGATCTCGGCAGCCGCAACGGGACGTTGGTCAACGGCGCTCGGATCACCGCCTGCGAGCTGAACGACGGAGACAAGATCCACGTCGGAGAGACCGTTCTGACATTCGAACTCGGTGAGACGAAGGTGGCGGCCGTCCCTGAAAAGACGGTGTTTCTCCAGACCGTTCTGGACCCTTCCGGACGGGAACAGGAGCTCCCTCCGTCGCCGCTTTCGCAGGACTTTCTCGAGGCCGCCTACACCCTGATGAACGCCATGGCCTCGAATTTCAACCCGTGTGAGCTCGTCGACACGATTCTCAAGACCACCATGGACGCGATTCGCGCCCACCGCGGCGCTGTCCTGTTTGCCGGCCTCGATGATCAGCTCCTGCCGTGCGCGGAGTGCGGCAAGGTCCACACGATTGTCGACGGTGAGGCGCTGCCGGCCACCGTCGGGGAGATCGAGATCAGCGAGAGCGTGGCCAGGCGGGTGCTCCGCGACGGTGCGAACGTCCTGTTCCAATCGGGCTACAGCGAAAGCAACATCGATCCCAGCGTCAGCATGGCCGCGCTCAATCTGACTTCGATCCTGTGCGTGCCGATCCGGAGCCAGGAGAAGATCTCGGGGATTCTGTACATCGACACCAATATCGCCGACCACGCCTATACCCAGGATGACCTGCTGCTCGCCGCCGCAGCGGGCAACAGCGCGGGGCTCGCGCTCGAGAACGCCCACAACCACCAGGCCCTTCTGCAGAAACAGCGGATCGAACAGGATGTCGAGGCGGCGTGGAACATCCAGGAGGGATTCCTGGTCAGCGACTGGTCGACGGACGATCCGCGATTCGACATCTACGGCCGCACCCGACCCGCGAGGATCGTCGGCGGTGACTTCTACGATTTCGTCCGCATCGACGACGACCGGGTCGGCATGTTGATCGGCGACGTCAGCGGCAAGGGCATGCCGGCCGCCCTCACCATGGCCCAGATCCTGGCGGAGTTCCGGCTCTTCGCGCCGGGCTCGGACTCGCCGGCCGAGGTCCTGAGGCAACTCAACGAGAGATTCGTGGTGCGCAGCCAGCGCGGCCTCTTCTGCACCATCGCGGCGGTTGCCATCAACCTCGAAAACGGCAGTATTCTCGGCGCCAACGCGGGCCACCACCCCTTGGCCGTGGTCTCAGAAGATCGCTCCGTGACGCTGTTGGGTGCATCCGGCCCGCCTATCGGGATCCTCCCGGGTGCCTCGTGGGCCGACGAACGTGCGGTGGTCGCGGCGGGCGACACCATGGTGCTCTACACGGATGGGATCGTCGAGGCGAGGGCCGGAGTGACCAGGACTTCCAACCGCAGTGAGTTGGTCGAATACGGCGTCGACAACCTGGTGGAGGTCGCACGCGCCGCCGCCGGGGGTGGCCCGCAACGACTCATCGAGGCCGTCATCCACGACGTCGATCGTTTCTGCTCACCGGTTGCGCCGCATGACGACTGCACTCTGATCGCGATGAGGTACAACGGCAATGGCTGACGATTTCCGGTTGGAGGTTCGTTCGGATCCTCGGTTTTTGAGGTGTATCCGCAGCCTCGTGCGCGGCTGGCTGGAAGCCTGCGAACTGGAACGGGACGCGACCGACGAAATGGTGCTGGCGATCGACGAGGCCTGTTCCAACGCGATTCGCCACTCCTACGGCGGTCAGTGCGATCGTTTCGTGGAACTGACGTTGCGGACGGACGCGGACCTGGTCGAAATTCGCCTGTGCGACCAGGGCGAACCGTGCCCGCCCGAGAACCGCGAGCCTCGTGTGTTGGAGCCGCCCGACCCGGACCGGCTCGAGCCCGGCGGGCTCGGCGTGCACCTGATGCATCGGGCGTTCGACGAGGTCGAGTTCTGTCCGGACAGAACGACGGGAAACTGCGTCATCATGCGCCGCCGGCGAAGGATCTGAGGGGCAGGATATGGGTTTGACGATTGACCGGACCGACGACGAAGCGAAGATCCTGATTTCGGTCCGCGGGGAGGTCGACCTCTACACCTCGCCCGACCTTCGGGCCACTCTGATGAAGGCGGTTCCCGAAGCCTCCGCGGGCGTCGATGTCGATCTCAGCGGTGTCGACTACATGGACTCTTCGGGGGTCGCGACGCTGGTCGAGGGGTTCAAAAGCGCCCGTGAGAACTCCAAGACCTTCGTGTTGGTGACGCCGTCGCCCTCGGTCATGAAGGTGCTCGAGCTGGCGCGTCTCGACTCGGTGTTCACAATCGATCGGGCGCCGTGACCAACCTCGTCGGGTCGGTCGGGCGCTGGACGCTGACCCAACTCGCGGCGGGAGCGCGGGTGTCGATTCTGATCGTCCAGACCTTGACCTGGCTCATCGTGGCGCCGTTGCGCGGCAAGGGGCTGCGGGTGCGCAGCACGGTCGAGACATTTCGTCGAGTTCGGGGTGCGGTCGCTCCCGATCGTCGGTCTCATCTGTTTTCTGATCGGCGTCATCCTCGCCTTGCAGTCCTCCTACACTCTCGACAAGTGGGGGGCGAACCGTTTTATCGCGGTGCTGGTGGCGGTCTCCGCCATCCGCGAACTGGCTCCGCTGATGACGGCGGTCCTGATCACCGGCCGCAGCGGGTCGGCGATCACTGCCGAGATCGGCACCATGAAGGTCGGCGAGGAGATCGACGCCCTGGAAGTGATGGGGCTCAACCCCATCAAGTTTCTGGTCGTGCCGAAATTCCTCGCCATGATCAGCGCAGTTCCCTGCGTGACCGTGATCGCGATGTTCATCATGATCTTCGGCGGTTTCGCGGCGGGTGTCATCATCGTCGGTGTCGACCCCGCGACCTACATCGAGATGACCGTCAACTCCCTGGCGGAGAAGGACCTGGTGATCGGGCTGACCAAGAGCTTTTTCTTCGGTGTCACCATCTGTTGGGTCGGCGATTTATCGCGGTTTCCAGGTCGAGGGCGGAGCCGAGGGGGTGGGCCGGAAGACCACCTCGTCGGTGGTGACCTCGATCTTCCTCATCATCATCGTGGACCTCGTGTTCACCGTACTCTTCTATTTCATCTGATGATGGCGGAACGCTCAAGACCCGATCATCGAAGTCGAGGACCTGGTCGTCCGATACGGCGACCGGACGGTGCTCGACGGCGTGAGCTTCGCGGTTCGGCGCGGCGAGGTCTTCGTCATCCTCGGCGGTTCCGGATCGGGCAAGACGACCCTCATCCGCAACCTGGTGGGTTTGATGCGCCCCTATTCGGGCTGTATCCGTGTCAAGGGCGAGGACTTCACCGCCATGTCCGACGACGACCGCATCGAGCAGCGGAAGAAGATCGGAATGTGTTTTCAAGGCTCCGCGCTTTTCAACTCGATGACGGTCGGCGACAACGTCGCGTTGCCGCTGACGCGAACACACCAGCCTCGAGCCTTCGACCATCGACATCATGACCAGGATCAAGCTCGAGCTGGTCGGCCTCGCCGGATTCGAGGACTACATGCCGTCGGAACTCAGCGGCGGCATGAAGAAGCGCGCCGGGATCGCGCGGGCGATGGCCATGGATCCGGAGATCATCTTCTACGACGAGCCGTCGGCGGGGCTCGATCCGATCGTGGCCGCCGGGATCGACGCGCTCATCCGCAAGCTGCAGTCGACCTTCGATCTCACCAGCGTCGTGGTGACCCACGAGATGGAGAGCGTCAAGCTGATCGCCGACACGGTCTGCGTCCTGCAGAAGGGCCGGGTCGTGGGCCTCGGTTCGTTGGACGAGCGTTCGCCGCCTCGAACACCCCTACATCCGACAGTTCTTCGATCGACGCCCCGATGACGAAGGTCCGGGCGAAACCGACTACGCCCGATATTTGACCGGGCTCGAGTGAATCGCTACAACGAGAGGCAGCATGGCAGCAAAAAAAGACAATTTCACCGCGACCGAGATCAAGGCCGGGGTCTTCGTACTGGTCAGCATCGTCATCCTGGTGGTTCTGGTGGCCGCGATCAGGGGGTGCCGCCCGCGCGACGACTCGGCCAGAATCTATTCACCGCGTCCTTCACCGATATCGGCGGTCTCAACCAACGAGCGGACGTGCGGTTCGGCGGCGTCAAAGTCGGAATGGTCACCGCCATCGAGCCCGATCCCGATGACCGGTCAATGATCAGGGTCACGGCCGAGGTGGACGGGGATGTGCCGGTCAACCGGGACAGCGTTGCCTCCATCGCTCAGATCACGCTGACCGCCGAGAAACATCTCGAGATTTCGACTGGGAACACGACCGCAGAACTGCTCCAGAGCGGAGACAGCCTGACCGCCCGGAGCGGGAGCGGTGGGTTCTTCGATGTCCCGGATCTCGAGGGCATGGTTGCCCGAATGGAGGTGTTGCTCGACAGCGTGACCCAGTTGATGGGAGGCACGCCGGTCGGCGGCACGGACCGGGATATCGTGGACCTCGCCGAGGTGACGGCCGCTTTGGAGGCGACATTCGACGAGAGCACCGAAACGGTTCGCGAATTCAGGGGAGTGATCGCCGACAACCGGGAAGGCCTCGCTGAGGTCATCGAAAGGCTTGCGACCTTGGAAGAGACGGCGACGTTGTTGATGACCCAGATCAACGCCGTGGTCACCGACAATCGGGTTCCGCTCAACGAAACCATGGTGAACCTGCAGCAGATCACGGACGAGGCGAGCGAACAGTTGGAAGCGCTTCTGGCGTCATTGAGCGTGACTCTGCAACATTTCCAGGACATGGGCGGGAACGCCAGTGACTTGCTGGACGACCAACGCCCGACCATTGAGGGAATTCTCCTGAACCTCGAGGAAACCACCAGCAACATGCGCAGGCTGTCAGAGACGTTGGCCGATCAGCCGAGCGCGCTGGTGCGGGGCGCCAGGGCCCAGGGACGGAAGGACGGCGCGACGCCATGAAAGTAAAACTGCTGCTGATCGCGGCGATATGCTGGCTGCCGGCGTGCGCCTCGGCGCCGAAGATCAACTATTACACCCTGGACATGGAGTCCTCGGGATCGGCTGGCCCGACGGTCAACCTCGTAGTAGAGCGGGTTCGAACCACCGACGCACTGAGCCGCAACCAGATCATGGTCCTCGCGTCTCCGACCCGGGTCGAGTACTTTGCCGCCGATCACTGGGTCGGCAATCTCGCCGATCTCGTTCGCCACAAACTGACGGCGGAGTTCGGACCGGGTGTCGAGGGGAGGCGGAAGCTCGCGCTGTCGGTCATGGTGCTCTCGTGTGAACAGGTGGATGGGGCTGGTGGCGCGGAGGCCCGGATGCAGCTGAGGGTGACCTTCCGTGACCCGGTCGAAAAACGCTACCGGGAACCTCTTCTCGTGAAGACCTACGAGGTGTCACGACCGGCGGCAAGCAATACCGCAGGCGCCGTCGTCGAGGCGCTCTCGGTCTGCGCCGAAGTGATCGCCGCCGAAATCGCGGCGGACGCAGGCGCCCTGTGAGCGTTCGGTGGTGGGAGGGCGCCTCCCGCGGCCGATAGGGGAGAAGGAGATGTCGGAACCGCGGATCTTTGTGGTTTCCGGGGGCATGGGCACCACGGGCGAGCAGTTGGCGCGGACTGCGCTGGCGCAGTTCGAGGGGTCAGGGATTGCGATCGCCGTGGTGCCGGGAGTCCGCACTCCTGCTGAAATTCAAGACGCTGTGGACCGCGCGGCGGCGGCCGACGGTCTGATCATCCATACGCTGGTGGATCCCGACCTCCGTGGGGCTCTGAAGAGCGCCGCGGCGCATGTCGGGGTCGTGGAGATCGACTCCATGGGCCCGGTGCTCGACCGGGTCTCGACGCTGCTCGAGCGCCGACCCGTCGGCCGGCCCGGTCTCTACCGCAAGGTACGGGAGGAGTACTTCCGGCGCATCGAGGCCATCGAGTACGCGGTCCGCCACGATGACGGTCGCTATTACAACGAGTTGGGCGGGGCGGAGATCATTCTGGTCGGCGTCTCCAGAGCGGGCAAGACGCCGTTGAGCATGTACCTGGCGATGCGGGGATTCAAGACCGCCAACGTCCCGCTGGTCAAGGGCATCGAGCCGCCGCACGAGCTGTTCGAGGTGCCGCGCGGCCGGGTCGTCGGTCTGACGCTCGATCCGGACCGCCTGGTGGCCTACCGTCGGCAGCGTCAGGGTGGGCTCGGAGACGGGGCGCCGCAGGCCTACTCCGATCCCAGTCAGGTCTTCCAGGACCTCGAGCATGCGCGGGAGGTCATTCGCAGGGGGCGGTTCGCGACCGTGGATGTCACCTCGAAACCGATCGAAGAGAGTGCGAACGAGGTGGTGGCCGCGGTGTCGCGGGAGAGTGGTCTGGACATGGCGTCGCGAACGACGTTCTGAACGAATTGGGGGCTGGCATGAAATCCGTGGAAAAAGGCATCGATCGTCGCAGGTTTTTGAAACTCGGGGCATTGACCTCGGGATTGGTCGTGGGCGGCTGTTCGGGGAGCGAAGGCTCGCCCGGCGAACCGGCGCCCGTCGAGATGAGGTTTCGCGATCTCGGGGCGACCGGTCTCAAGGTCTCGGAGATCTCTTTCGGAAGCTACGGCTTCGACAACCCGGCGCTGCTGACTGCCGCGCTCGACCAGGGCATCACCACCATCTGCACCAGTGCGAACTACCAGAACGGGCGGGCCGAGACCTCGATCGGGAAGGCGATCGCGAATCTCGGCGGCCGCCGCGACGAACTGGTGCTGTTCACAGGCGATATGTTCAAGGCAAACGCAACCAAGGCCGATGTGCTGGATGCCGTCGACGCCAGCCTGCAGCGCTTGCAGACCGATCACGTGGAGATCTATCGAATCACCAACGTCACCTCGCTCGATGAGCTCAGGATCGACGCTCTGTACGAGGGCTTTGCCGAGGCGAAACAGGCAGGGAAGGTGTCCCACCTCGGCCTCTCCGGCCACCACGGCGGCATGCAGGAGGTTCTCGAGGCCGCTGTTGCCGATGGGCGATACGAGGTGTTGTTCACGAAGTACGACTTCGCCTCCTACCCGGATCAGGACGACATTCTGGAAACAGCAGCCGCAAAGGGCGTCGGAACCATGGTCTTCAAGACCAACGCCGGCAACCGCAAGAACGAGATCAAGGACCTCGAGGCGGGTGGACTGTCCTTCCGTCAGGCAACCATCAAGTGGGCGCTGAGCCACCCTTATGTGGCGAGCGTGTGTGTCGGCATCACCAACTTCGACGAGATCAAAGAGTATGCATCCGCCGTCGGCAAACCGCTGGACGAGGCCGAGGTGGCAATGTTGAGACGGTACGTCGACGTGATGCACGACCGCTACTGCCGTTTCTGCGGTGAGTGCGAGAAGAGTTGTCCGCACGGGGTGGCGATCGCGGATGTCAACCGCTATGCCATGTACTTCAAGTACTACGGCCGCGAGAAGGACTCGATGCGGCTCTACGAGTCGCTTGGGCCGGGTCGGGCCGCAACCGTTTGCGCGCAATGCGACGGCCACTGTGAGGGCGGCTGTCCCTTCAAACGAACGGTGCGCCGTGAGCTGGTGGAAGCGCACGGTCTCCTCAGCTTCAGGGGATGCGAGGCGTGAACAACGCTGCAGGGTTTTTGATGGTGGTCTCGGTCCTGGCCGCGGCCGGGTGTGGCGGGGCAGGGGATGGCTCAGCACTCCCCGAAGGCCTGGTCGGTCCACAATTCCCACCGGCTCCTCCCGGGTGGACGATCTCCGAGGGCCCGACCTCTTACGACGGGGAGAGCCTCTTCGAGTACCTCAACGGGGGGGCTCCGTTGTACCTGAAATACGGTTTCGAGAGCCTCACGCAAACCCGTTACCAGTTGGGCGACGACCCGTTTGCCAGCGTCACGCTGGATGTCTTCGACATGGGCTCCGACATCGGCGCCTTCGGGATCTACCGCAGCGTTGTTCCGCCCGGAGCGGAGGTCGAGAACTGGGGCGCGGAGGGCTACCGGTCGGGGACGATCGCGGCCGCCTGGAAGGGATCGGTATATGTCCACGGCGAGGCCGACGACGAGCGGCCCGAGCTCGTCGAGGGTCTCGATCGCGTTGTGGGTCTGGCCGCGGAGGCGATCGAGGGTTCCGCGGCTCTGCCTCCGATCCTCGGTGTGTTCCCGAGCGACGGTCTGAAGGCGGGGAGTGAACGCTACGTCGCCGTCGACCTTTTTGGACACGCATTTCTTCCCGGTGGCTTCGTTGCCGACTATGAGGTCGACAGCGGCGAGCTTGAGCTTTTTTTCAGCCAGGTGGGCAGCGCTGCCGAGGCGGAAGAGGCGCTCGGGCTTCTGCACGCCCATGAGGAGCAGTGGGGCGAAGTAGGTGCCTTTGTTGACGGCCCCGGCGAGGGCGGGTTCCGTTTCACCGACCCCGGGCTCGGACCGGGCCTCGCGGTACGCAGTGGAACCTATGTCGCCGGCGTTCACGGTGCCGGTGGCGGGGACGCCCTCGTCCGCGAGCTGCTGACCAGGCTGCCTCGCGAGGACTATCCTGAGTTTCCTTGAGGTCGGCGCAGTTCATCTGCGAGTGACGCCCCGCTGTCATTCGGACCGAATGAACAACTCACCCCTCTGTCATTCCGACCGAACGAACAACCCACCCCTCTGTCATTCCGACCGAACACCACCCCTCCCGCCCTGTCATTCCGACCGAACGACCCGCCCCTCTGTCATTCCGACCGAACGAACAACCCGCCCCTCTGTCATTCCGACCGAGCGAGCGAAGTGAGCGAGCGGAGGAATCTCTTCCTGTGGCTCGAGCGCCCACATTTTCTCCGGCTGCCCGCGTGAGATCCCTCCGCTCCGGCCCTGCGGGCCTTCGGTCGGGATGACAGTGAAGGATTGACGTGCAGGCATTCGGTCGGGATGACAGTGAAGGATTGACGTGCGGGCATTCGGTCGGGATGACAGTGAAGGATTGACGTGCGGGCTTGGGTCGTGACAGGTCTGAAGGACCGATGGATCGCGGATTCGGGTTCGCTGTCGGGCCTTGGGTCCGACGATCTCGAGTATTCGACGTTCCCGGTATTGTGTGGCGGCGGGAAAGCCGGTAGGGTGCGCGTACTGAACAGTCAACGCCGCAGGGAATTCGAAACCGGCGCGACGACACGGAGAGGCCGATGAGAAACGACAACAAGCTGGGGACGTTCGTCGGCGTGTTCACGCCGACGATTCTGACGATCCTCGGCGTCATCATGTACCTTCGATTCGGGTGGCTGGTCGGGCACCTCGGTCTGATCCGGATCGTCTTCGTCGTCATCCTGGCCAACGCCATCACATTCATCACAACGCTCGCCTTTTCCGCCGTGGCGACCAACGCCAGGGTCGGTGTCGGAGGGGCCTACTACATCATCTCGCGCAGCCTCGGTCTGGAACTCGGCGGCGCGATCGGCGTGCCGCTGTTTCTCTCGCAGACCTTTTCCGTGACCCTCTACTCCTACGGTCTCGCCGAGTCTTTTCGAATCGTGTGGCCGAATCTGCCGCTGTTGCCGGTGACGCTGGTGGTGGTGATCGCGGTCGGGATTCTGGCGGTCACCGGCGCGGAGCGTGCCCTCAAGGCCCAGGTCGTGCTGATGGGCTTTGTGGCGATGTCGCTGGTCGCTCTCGCCATCGGGGCCTTCGTCAGGTCCTCCGGGTCGGACGTCGTTCTGCATCCGCCGACCGGAGAGATCGGGTTCTGGGTCGGGTTCGCGGTCTTCTTCCCCGCCGTCACCGGCGTGATGGCGGGACTCGGCTTGTCGGGGGACCTTCGAGACCCCGGGAAGTCGATTCCCCTCGGTTCGATCACCGCGGTCGCGGCGGGTTTTCTCGTGTACCTGCTGATACCGATCCTGCTCTCGCTGGGAGCGGATCCCGCGGATCTTCGCGACGACCCGATGGTGTGGTCGAAGATCGCCGTTCTCGGTCCGTGGCTGGTCCTGCCCGGTCTGTGGTCGGCGATTTTTTCGTCGGCGGTGGGGTCGATCCTGGCTGCGCCGAGGACGCTGCAGGCGCTCGCGCGCGACGGGCTCGCCCCGCGCTTTCTGTACCGGCCGACCGGCGACAACCGCGAGCTCCTGCCGGGAATGATGGTCGCCCTGGCGATTGCCGTGGCCGCGGTCTTTCTCGGCAACCTCAACGCGGTGGCGATGGTCGTCTCCATGTTCTTCCTCACCGTCTACGGCACCGTCAACATCGTCGCCACCTTCGAAGTCTTGAGCGGGGACCCGTCGTGGCGGCCGAAGATCAAGGTGCCGTGGCCGATCACCCTGATCGGCGGATTGGCGTGCGTCGTAGTGATGGTCCTGATCAGCCCGGTCGCCGGTCTGATCGCGTTGGTGGCGGAGTTCTCGCTCTGGCTGTACCTGTCGCGACGGGTGCAGAAGGCCCGATTCGGCGACGCCCGCCGGGGGCTCTACGAGGCGCTGATCCGGTGGGCCCTGATCCGGCTCAACGAGCGGCCGATGAGCGCCCGTAATTGGCGGCCCCACCTTCTGACCTTTGTCGATGATCCACTGAAGGAGCTCGATCTGATCCGTTTCAGCGACTGGTTCAGCCAGGGCCGTGGCGTGGTGACGGTGTGCAACCTGGTGGTCGGGGATCTCATGAGCGACAACCTCGACATCGAGGCGCGGAGGAGCCGCATTCAATCCGTGATCGACGCCGAGGACATCGTGGTCTTTCCCGAGGTCGATGCCGTCAACGACATCGGCGAGGGTCTGGTCAACGTCAGCCAGGCCAACGGCATGGCGGGGATGTCGAGCAACACCGTCCTCCTCGGGTGGCCCGACTCGGTCGTCCGGCGCGCCGAGTTCCTGCGCGTGATGTGCCGCCTCGAGCGCCTCAACAAGTCCTTCGTGCTCGCCAGGATCCGGCCCAAATACATGTTCCGGAGGGAGAGCCCGACCATCCACGTGTGGTGGGGAGGTCTGGAGCGCAACGGCGACCTCATGTTGCTGCTCGCCCACCTGCTGCACTCGAACGCGGAGTGGTCCGGCGCGAGGGTTTCGGTCATGAGCCTCGCCTCCTCGGAGTTGATGAGGAGCCGCACTGAAAACCACCTCAAGAAGCTGCTGCCGGAGATCCGGATCGAGGCCGACGTTCGCGTCGTGCTCAAACCGAAGGACGAGACCGTGACCGACGTGATTCACCGCGAAAGCGCCGAGGCGGCCGCGGTCTTTCTCGGGCTCGAGGTCCCTGCGGAGGGAGACGAAGAGGCCTATGCGGAAAGGATGAACCGTCTCGCCGGCGACCTGCCGGTGGTCTTTTTCGTCAAGAACTCGAGCCTCTTCGTCGGCGACCTCCTCGAGACGACGGAGCCCGCCGTCGAGGCCGATGAGGAGGAGCGGGAGGAGGTCGACGACCGTCCCTCCCGGGACGCACTTCCGCTACCGGAGTGACAGGCTGCGCGATGCAGGATCCAGGATGCAGGTCTCAGGAGTCTCAGCCACCGTTCATCTGATTCCTGCATCCTGCATCCTGCATCCTGCATCCTGCATCACCCAACCGGGCAACAGCCCGGTTGGGTCAGAACCCCCACTGGGTCCAGATCCAGATCTTGTCGGTGTCGGTGGCCCAGTCGTCGGCGTCGTAGAAGGCGGCCTCGATCGCGAATTTCTGTTTCCAGGGCGCGGTCCACACCACTCGGGCGTCGAACTCGCTGCCCCAGTCCGCTCCTCCGCTGTCGGCGGAGAAGTCATGGTAGACGCCAAGCAGGGCGAAACGGCCGAAGTTGGCCCCGAGGCTGACGAAGAGATCGGTCAATCCGTTCGCGGGTGTGGCCAGGAACTTGTCGGCCCAGCCGTTGAATCCGTGGAGGGTGGCCAACGGCGTGTTGAATGAGCCATCGCCCTCGGCCCCTCCGAGCACCTCGTACCCGACGGCGGCGGTCACCTTGCCGACCACGAACCCGAGGTCCGCTCGGAGGTAGTCGGCTTCGACCGAATCCGGGTTGTTCCCGGTGTCCTGCTGGGATGCGAGCTCCAGGCGGTAGGTGAGCCCGAGGTTCTCCGAGACTTTGGTTTTGCCGGCGAACGAGAGGCCGTAGGTGGTGGTGGAGAGACGCCACAGCGTTTCCTGATCGTAGTCGATCGACAGAAAATATCCGTGGAGTGCGCCGGCTTTCGAAAAGGTGTAGGTCCCGTCGAGGTGCGACGTCGACATCGGACGTGAGGCGCCGGTGACGGTCCGTTGGCGGGCGATATAGGCGTAGCCGAGATCCAGTTTCTTGACGCCGGTGAAGTGAATCATCCCGCCGTCAAAGGTCTGGTGGTTCTGCCGAAAACCGACGTTGCCGACAAAGCGGGCGTTGTCGACGATGATCTCCTGCCGTCCGCCGCGGATGGGCAGGCTGTCCAACGGCTTCCAGTCGAGGTAGGCCTGGTTGATCTCGGTGAGGGGCGGGTCCGCGACGACCGGGCGGTCGGTGACCCCGTTCCACAACGATCCGACCCCGCCGTTGTTGTGGTCGTTGGAGAAGCCGACGTTGACGACGTTTTCGAACTCGAGCAGTTCGCCGACAGCCGCTTCCACCACAAGGTCCGATAGCCGAGGGTGGTGCGGAGGGTCGATGCCTTGCCCGGCTCTTCGAAACCTGTCTGGTCGACATCCTCGTAGCGGTAGCGCAGGTTGAGCGAGATCTTGCCCTTGGTCACCGCCTCGCCGAGCGACGGCGGTTCGTCGGCGAAAACCGGCGCGCAGACCGCGGTCGCAATACCACAACAAAATACCACTCTGCTGATCAGCCAATGTCGCATGATGGCTCTCCCTCTTGATTGTGGGAGGTGAATCCTACACCTCTTTCAATTCGGACTCCATGTTCTGACGCTCCGTCCTCGCGCGCCTTGACCCCGGTCAATATCTCCGTGAAAGAGAGGGGTCCAATTCCCGGGTGGGACCGGGGACGGGAAGGACGACAGGGCTTCGAGATTTCAATGAGCCCACCGGGGGTGCGACCGTGTACCATCGTCGCAAAGGAGGGTCGGTATGACGATCGACCGCAACGTGAGTTCGCGTTATTCATCGACCGCCCGCAGTATCGTGCTGATGTTGGCCGCTGCGGTGGTCGCCGGTCTCATGATCTCGTGTGCGTCGGTGAGAAACCCGCCCGGCACCGTGACCGCCCAGTTCTTTCAGAACCCCGACCGGGTGTGGAACGGTCTCCTGATCTCACTCGACGCTCTGGGTTACGAGGTGACCTCCTCCAACCGCGATGAGGGGGTGATGCACGCCGCGGCGCAGGCCGGCGACGCGTCGGCGATCGCGCTCGAAATCAACCAGGTCATGTATACCCAGGACCAGGTCAAAGTCTTTGTCAGGGGCGTTGCCGGGAATTCCTCTCCGGCGCCCCGTCAGGAGGACCTCGAAAAGGCGGCACAGGACTTCGTGACCGTGCTCAAAAGGAAGCTCGGGGGGTAGCCTGGGCCTGAGGGGGCCCACAATCCGAGGCCACGGTCCCAATCACAAAGACCCATGCCATGAACCCGCTTGTTCTCTGGTGGCCTGACCTCGCAACGTGGTTTTGAAGCCCGTCAGGGCGACAGAGTATAGCCTGGGGCGTGAGCCCCAGGAAACGGCCTCGCCTCAAAAAGGAACCAAGCCGCGGAGCGGCGGCAGATCTGTCGCCCCTACCGGGGCTTTGATGTTCTTCTGTTCCTGTCCTGGGGCTGACGCCCCAGGCTACATCCTGTCGCCGCTCTGCGGCTCGCGAGCGAAGGGACAGGAACAGATTCCTCCACTCGCTCACTTCGTTCGCTCGGTCGGAATGACAGAATGTGGGAGGAGTTCCGTTCGCTCGGTCGGAATGACAGAATGTGGGAGGAGTTCCGTTCGCTCGGTCGGAATGACAGAATGTGGGAGGAGTTCCGTTCGCTCGGTCGGAATGACAGAATGTGGGAGGAGTTCCGTTCGCTCGGTCTCAATGACATAAGGGCGAGGGGCTTCGTTCGTTCGGTCGGAAAGACAGGATGAAAAATAAAAATGTGCTCGAACGGGCAGGACATGTTCCACCGCTACGGCGATTCGACGGGCTTTTGTAGGGGCGGAATAAATGCCGCCCGCGGCTACTGGCCGTTGGTTTCTACGCGAGGCTCCTTCTTCGGCGGTCCTGTCAGTACCCGGCCACGGGATCGACCACCGACAGCAGTTCCTCGCCGGCCGCGAAGCGACGCAGGTTTTCGCGGAAGAGAAGCCACCGCAGGTCCGAATCGTCATTCGACCAGGCGGCGAAGTGGGGCGTGATGATGAGATTCGGGGCCCCCCAGAGCGGGTGGTCCTCGGGCAGGGGCTCGGGGTCGGTGACGTCGAGACCGGCACCTCCGATCTCGCCGGAGACCAGGGCGGCGACCAGGGCATCGGTGTCCACGGTGCCGCCGCGGCCGACGTTGATGAAGAACGCGGTCGATTTCATCGCTTGAAACAACTCAGCGTCGAACAGGTCCTCGGTATCCGGGGTCATCGGCAGACAGTTGACGACCACATCCGCCTCGCGTGTATACGCTTCGAGATCCTCGCTGAGGCCGACGCTCGCCACGAAAGGCGGGCCCGCGCGGCGGCTGTTGCGGATCGCGGTGACGCGCATCCCGGCGCCGTCGGCGAGGCGCGCGACCTCGGTGCCGATGCCGCCCAGCCCGACCACCAGCATGGTCTTGCCGCGAAGGGTGGTCAGCGGCGCCGCCTCGCCGATTTCCGAGCGTTGCCAGCTGCCGTCGGTCTGGGCGACAACAGCGCGGTTGAGACCGCGGGAGAGGGCCCTGGTCAGGGCCATGACGTGTTCGCCGATCGTGACCGAGGCGAGGCGTTGGCCGTTGGTGAGCAGGACCTTTCCACTGCCGAGTTCCGGCATCGCGAGATAGCGCTCGACGCCGGCGGAGCCGACCTGAACCCACCTCAGGTCTTTTCCGGCGGCAAGCAGTTCGGGTGTTGCCGTGCCGATCAGGGCGTCGGCGCCACCGATCGCCGTCTGTGCCTCGGCGGCGTTGTCGAACGGCACGATCTCGACGCCCGGCGCGACGACCGCCAACATCGGCAGGCGGTCGGGCCAGGAGTTGCGCCACAGAACCCTGCGCGGCTTCGTCCAGCCCGGGGTCGCACTGGTTGGAGACGGGCCCGCACGGAGTTTCCTGTCTTCCAACAACTGCCAGGGCGGGACCAGACCACCGATCTCGTCGTACACGGCCAGGAAGGCATCGGTCGCAGCTTCGGGCGCGGCCTCGTGCCAGGCACTGAACCACGGTTCGTCAAACGAGGCGGCGGATTGCGTTGCCGTCGCCCCATCCAGAAGACCCGCTTCGACGTGGACACGGAGATCTTGCAGGCGGTCACGCTGTTCCCGGAGAAGATCGGCGCCACCGGGTGCACCCCGGCCGGGAATGACGATCGCGGGTTCCAGGTCGAGCAGATCGGAAAGCGCGTCGATCCACGCGACGGTGTCGGACTGGGCCGTCGCGGCGACGCCCTCACGGTCGCAGAGGCGACCAGTGATCAGCGTTTTGTCCGCGGGAAGCCAGATCACGGCGTCGGCCCGAGTCGCGACCCGGCCGAAATCAAGGATCACGATCCGCCGTTCACCGTGACTCATGGTGAAGCCGGATCGGACCGCGACGGACGTCCCTGCGGGCGGCCCGTTGGCGGGCATCCGAGCGTCGGGCACCAGCGAGATGTGCGACTCGGGAAACACGGTGTCGTCCCCGTCGCCGGTCTGAATCATGAACGTCGGGTTGTGGGTTGCCCGGTGGAGGGGGAAGAACACGGCATCGACGAAGATGGTCTCGCTTCCGAGCTCGATCTGAACCAGGTTGCGGCCGTCGTCGCGTTCACCGATCGAGATTCCCTCCGGGAGCTCGGTGTCGTTCGCATTGGCGAGTGCGGCGGACGCGAAGAAGCAGAGCAAGGCCACCCCGAGGACTCGGCGATAAGGGACTGATGTTCTTCATGGGCCTCGTATCATACCCGGGCGGCGACAGACGTGATGACCGGAAGTCAATGCATCTCTCGGCGTGTTGCATGATGATGTGCAGGTGAGCAGGGAACACTCGAGGCTTCGGCGGGAACGCCGCACGGTCCGGATCATGGTGGGGCTGTACTGTAGACGCCACCACGGAACGCAGACGTTGTGTTCCGACTGCGAAGAGCTCGCCTCGTACGCCGATCGTCGTCTGGATCTGTGTCCCTACGGACCCGAAAAACCGAGCTGCACCCATTGCCCCATCCACTGCTATCGGCCGGAGCCCCGCGAGAGAATGCGTGAGGTGATGCGGTTTGCCGGACCCCGGATGCTCGCCAGGCACCCTTACCTCGCGATCAGGCACCTCCTGGACGACAGGCGCGAGGCGCCGCCGCTGCCGTCGGTGAAGAAACGAAGTGACGAGGGCGACGCTGCTGATTCAGACCACGATATCCTGGCGCCGTGACCTTAACTTCC
The DNA here is from genome assembly GCA_963715955.1 of Candidatus Sulfomarinibacteraceae bacterium. Classification (GTDB taxonomy): domain Bacteria; phylum Acidobacteriota; class Thermoanaerobaculia; order Thermoanaerobaculales; family Sulfomarinibacteraceae; genus Sulfomarinibacter. The sequence continues at coordinate 527,926 of CAVQSQ010000021.1, read as the reverse complement.
CTCAGAGGGCGATCTGCGAACCTGCTGCGGACCATCGGTCCCGGGCTGGCGATCGCCGCCACCGGGGTCGGTGCGGGCGATCTGCTGGCCGCGATGTTCGCGGGCGCCGATTTCGGAATGGCGCTGGTGTGGGTCGTGGCGGTGGGCGCGGCCCTCAAGTTCGGCCTCAACGAGGGGGTGGCGCGCTGGCAGTTGGCCACCGGAACCACGCTGCTCGAGGGCTGGTGTCGGTATCTGGGATGGCCGCTCAAGGGCTACTTCCTGGTCTACCTGGTGGTGTGGAGCTTCATCGTCGCCGCGGGTCTGATGAGCGCCTGCGGCGTGGCCGCTCACGCCCTGTGGCCGGTTCTCAGCATCACCGCCTGGGGCGTCATCCACTCGCTGGCGGCGCTGGTGCTGGTGGCCACAGGTCGGTATGCCATCTTCGAGTCGGTGATGAAAGCGCTCATCGGGCTGATGACCTTGACACTGCTCATCAGCGTGGTCCTGGTCGGCCCCGATATCGGCGCGCTTATCCGCGGGTTGGTGCCGTCCCTGCCGCCGGGCTCGGCGGCGGCCACCTTGAGCTTGATGGGTGGCGTCGGCGGCAGCGTGACGCTGCTCGCCTACGGCTACTGGATCCGGGAGAAAGGATGGGGAGGCCCTTCGGCGCTCGCAACGGTTCGGCTGGATCTCGCGGTCGGCTATCTCCTGACCGGTCTGTTCGGCATCGCCATGCTGGTGTTGGCGGCCACGGTCCTCAGTGGAGGCGACGGAATGCCCGCCGGCAGCGACGGGCTGGTGGCCTGTGGCGTCGCCATCCGTGAGGGGACCGGCGCTCGGTGGGGCGCGGCCGCCGGCGGTGCCGCTGCGATGGTCTTTCTGGTCGGCGTCTGGGGCGCGGTCTTCACCAGCACCCTCGGCGTGTGGAACGGCGTGCCCTATCTGTTTGCCGATTTCGTCAACGCCCTCCGGGGCCGTTTCGACGTCGCCGTCGACACCGGGAGTGTGACCTACCGCGGATACCTCCTCTACCTTGCGCTGCCGCCGATGGCGTTGCTCTTTCTCGGCCGGCCGCTCTGGATCATCAAGGTCTACACCTTGACCGGCGGGCTCTTCATGCCGCTGCTCGCGGGCAGCCTCCTCTGGCTCAATTCCCGGCGCGAGCACCTTGGTGAGCTGAGAAATCGCGTTCCAGCGACCGCGACTCTGATTCTGGCGCTGGCCCTATTCGGCGTGATCGCCCTTCGCCAGCTCCGGGACCTGGGTTGAGGAGTTTCGTTTTTCGACGTCGCGTTCCAGTTCGTCCAAGGTGACGCCGAGCCTTCTGGCGGTGCCGACCGCGAGCGAGGTTGTCGCCACCCCCGGAACGAAACGGAAGGTCGCGCCCCGCTCACCGTCGACCTCGGCCTGCAGAAAACCGAGGTCTGCCACGGTCGGCTGGTGCTGCAGGCGGCCTGGCGTAGTCGAGAAAGTGGGTGGTCACGAAGGCGGTCGGCTCGATCCGACGGAGGAGGCGGAGCACGACGTCGACGATCTCGATGGCCTCCGAAGGATTGGTTCCCGAACAGAGTTCGTCGAGAAGGACCAACGATCCGGCGGGGACCGTTTCGAAGAGGGTGCGAAGGCGCATCATCTCCGTGCCGAGGCGCCCCTCGGCCTGATCCGCACGATCGAACTCGATGATGGAGGCGAAGAGACCGTTCGCCAGAGGGAGGCGGGCGGACGCACAGGGCGCGTACATTCCGGACTGTGAGAGGACCTGCAGAATGCCCAGCGCCTGCAGGAGCCGCGTCTTGCCCCCCGAGTTCGGGCCGGTGGTCAGCATGATGGGAGAGGGACCGGCCATCACGAGATCGGTGGGCACCGGGCGATCGGTGAGAGACAGCAGGAGGGGGTTGAACAGCTGTTCGACCTCGAGAGTCGCGCCTTTCGAGAGTTCGGGGAGACACACTTCGAGACCACGTCTTCGAGCGTCCGTCGCAAAGGCCCGGGTGGCCGCGTAGAGCTCGAGGTGGCAGACCAGCTGCACGACCCGTGCCATTGCCGGCGCCACTTCTTGAAAAACCCCCATCACCATGCGTTCCACGAGTTCGCCGCTGGTCAGGCTGTAGCGGTGAGAGATGATGCGCAGGCGGTCCCACCACCGCTTCAAGGGCCGACGGTAGAAGGGGTTCTTCTTCCGCTCGCTGATCTTCACGATCTCGAGGCGCCGAAGTCTCCCGTCGGCGCCGACGACGGCCGCCAGCTCGATCGACGCCATGCTGTCGTGGTGATCGAGGAGGGCGACCATCCGCGCGTAGGCTTGCGAATCCTGGACGCGGCGCCCCACGGTATGGAGGCGCTGCAGCCCGGATCCGGCTCCTTCGAATTCCGCCGCCATGAGGTCGATCACGGATCGGAAGGAACGCAACACGTCGAATCGAAAACGGGTGGGCTCGAGGCGCGCGTCGTCGCGTGACGCGCGGAGCAGGGTGAGCAAGTGGAGAATCCCGGCGAGCAGCCGGTCGACCGACCTCCGGGTATCCGTTCGTTCTTCGAGTTCGCGGAGAATTGCCTGGCGGAATCGAACGGTCTGAATCTCGGAGGGCGGAGACGCCAGCACCCTCTCGAGGAAACCTCGGTGGGGCGAATACTGTTGCTCTTCGATGCGAACCCTGAAACAACTCTTCACGAACTCTGAAAGGAAGAGATCGTCCGCGAAGTTCTCCGCCACCCAACCGGTGGCACCGGCGGACATGGCGTCGAGCTCACGATCGATCTCGCCGGCGCTGGCGCGCCCGAGAAAGGCCAGCTCGAGCAGGCTGAGCAGGGTTTCGATCTCGGGACCGGGACCGGCGGTGGGGGAGAGAAGGTCCGGCAGCGGCACGTCGTCGAGCTCGCCGCCGAGGCGTTTCTCCCGTCCGATTCCCAACACTTCCAGCAGTGTTCCGAGCAGCGGTCGTTCGCGGCGGGACCTGACGTCCTCGGCCACCCGGCTGCCCGGTCCACCCTCCGCTCGACGCCGCAGATAGGACTTGTGGACAACCATCGGCGTCAGTTTACTGCGTCCAGCCCGAGAGGTTTCATTCTCGACGTATGAGCACACGTGATGACGACCATGAATTTTTGCCATGGAATCAGGCAAACCCCGATGCTCCAGCCCCCGTACTGCAAGGGGTTTGCAGTCGAATTCCTCTCGATGGTAAGTGGAGGCTGATTTGAAATATTTCTGGGCATGTGTCGCGCTTGCATTGGCGACGGTTGGGACTCTTGAAGCGACGACGGAGGAACTCCCTCCTATCGTGACGGTCCGCCTGACCGATAATCTCTACCTGCTCTCAACCGATCAGGGCGAGTACACCACCAACACCATCGCCTCGGTGGGACCTGATGGCGTGCTCCTCGTCGACACGCAGGCCGAGGGCGACGCCGAGGCCCTCAAGGCGGTGGTTGATGCTTTCGGTGCAGGCAGCCCGAAGATCATTGTCAACACCCATCGTCACGTCGAGCACGTCGGCGGCAATGCGATCTTCGGAGACCAACCGATCGTAATCGCACATGAACTGGTGCCGGCGAAGCTGCGAAGCGGAAGTTACCTGTTCAACGAGTTTCCCGATGCCACCTTTCCGGACATCACGTTTTCTGACGCCATCACTCTCCGCTTCAACGGTGAGGAGATCCGGTTGATGGCCTTCCCCGGATCGCACGACGACAACGAGATCATCGTCCACTTCGTGAATTCCAAGGTCGTCCACTTGAGTTCGTTGGCCAACGGTTTCAACTTTCCGTCGGTGGACGGCGACGGAGACACGTTGATGTTCGCGCCGCTCGTCGAACGAGCGATCGCGGTCCTTCCATCGGACGTGGTGATCGTCTCAGGCCACAACGGCACCGGTTCCATGGACGACCTCAAGGCCTACCACGCGATGTTGGTGGCGACCGAGGAGACCGTGCGCCATGGCATGGCGACGGGCATGGACGCGGAAGCAATGAAAGAACAGCAGGTTCTCGATCCGTGGGCGGCCTACGCTGGCAGCTACGTCAGCCTCGACGAGTGGATCGATTCTCTGGTGTTTTCGTTGCAACCCCAGGAGCCTGAGAAACCGGCGGTGTATGAGCCGATGTATTACGGGCTGAAAATCGATGGTGCTGCGGCTGCTGCGGCGCTCTATCTCGAGCTCAAGAGAGATCACGCCGACGAGTACCGATTCACCGAAGTGGACCTTCTGGTGATCGGCGACAAACTTCTCGAAAAGGGCCTTACGGAACAGGCCGTCGCGATGCTGGAGCTGTCGCTGGCCGAGTATCCGGACAGCGCCTACGCCTATTACGTCAACTACGATCTCGCGCTGGCTCACCAGAAACTCGGGAACAATGAAGCGGCGATCAGCCGCTGCCGCGAGGCGCTCGAACTCAGTCCGGAAAACGAGATGGTCGCCGGCCTGCTCCGGGAGCTCGAATCGCCTGGTTGATCAACGGCCTCCATACGATGTCATGAGCGGATTCGCCGGGGTTCCAATCGTGGCACAATACAGGTCGTGAACACACTGACTTCACGAGACGACGCGCTCGACCTCGATAACCGCGACCCGATCGCCGGTTTCCGTGACCGTTTCATTCTGCCGGACGGCGTCATCTACCTCGACGGCAACTCGCTCGGGCCACCACCCAGAAAGGTCTCGGCACGGATCGAGGCGGTCGTGACACAGGAGTGGGGGAGAGGCCTTGTCCGCAGCTGGACCGGCGCCGGCTGGATCGACCTGCCGGAAAGGGTGGCGGCCGCGATCGCGCCGCTGATCGGCGCCGCGGCAGACGAGGTCACGGTCGCCGACTCGATCTCCGTCAACCTCTTCAAGTTGTTGGGCGCGGCCCTGCGTCTGCGTCCCGAACGCCGGGTGGTCCTTTCGAATCTCGAGAACTTCGGGACCGATCTCTACGTCGCGCAGGGGCTGCAGGATCTGCTCGGTGGCCACGTCGAGCTGCGCCTGGTTCCGCGCCGCGAAATCGACGGGTCGCTCGCCGCCGACGTTGCGGTGTTGATGCTCACCCACGTCGATTTCCGAACCGGGGAGATGGAGAATATGGCGGCGATGACCGCGGCAGCTCACGACGCGGGTGCCGTCGTGTTGTGGGACCTGGCCCACTCCGCCGGCGCGGTCGAAGTGGATCTCACCGACTGCGGTGCCGATCTCGCGGTGGGTTGCGGTTACAAGTACCTCAATGGGGGTCCCGGCGCTCCCGCCTTTGCCTACGTTGCCCGGCGCCACCACGCCCGCCTGGAGAGCCCTTTGTGGGGGTGGATGGGGCATGCCGCCGCTTTTGATTTCGAGACGTCCTACAGGCCGGCCGCGGGGGTCGGGCGGTTGCGGGTCGGGACCCCACCGATCCTCAGCCTGGCGGCTCTGGAGTGCGGCGTCGAGAGCATAGCCGAGATCGGCGTCGCTCGGCTGCGCACCAAATCGGTCGGCGCTCTCGGAGTTCTTCATCACCCTCGTCGAACAGGAGTGCGTCGGCTTCGACTTCGAGCTCGCCTCGCCGCGCGAGGCTTCGTCGAGGGGCAGCCAGGTCTCGCTGCGACACCCGGAGGGGTACGCCGTCATGCAGGCGCTGATCGGCGAGGGCGTGATCGGCGACTTCAGAGCGCCGGATATCCTCCGCTTCGGATTTTCGCCCGCCTATGTCCGTTTCGTCGACGTCTGGGACGCCGTTGCGCTGTTGCGGGAAATCATGGCTGAGCGGCGCTGGGATCGGCCGGAGTTCCGGGCGCGCGCCAGGGTGACGTAGACCAGGTGGAGGTGCTGTGGTGGCGAGACATTTCGGTGGATTGCTGGTGGTGGTCGCCGCCGCCGCATGCGGCGGGCCCGTCGACGGACCCACGGCCGTGATGACCGCGGCCGATGCCATGGCGCTGCCCCGCCCCGCCCCGGATCACCGTCTGGCGTATGGCGGCAATCCGCTCCAGTTCGGCGAATTGCGGCTTCCGGATGGCGACGGCCCCCACCCGGTCGTGATCGTGATCCACGGGGGGTGCTGGCTGGCCGAATACGATCTCGGCTACATCTCGGGGCTGGCCGCCGCGCTCACCGAGGCCGGCGTTGCAACCTGGAGCATCGAATACCGGCGGGTCGGTGACGACGGGGGCGGGTGGCCCGGGACCTTTCAGGACGTCGCCGATGCGGCCGATCAGGTGCAGGAGTTCGCCTCGGAATACAACCTCGACCTCGATCGCGTGGCGGCTGTCGGGCACTCGGCGGGAGGGCACCTGGCCCTGTGGCTCGCGGGACGGAAATGGTTGGAGGGAGACGACCCGCTCCGGGGTGAGGTTCCGCTGCCCCTCAACGGGGTCGTGGCCCTGGCCGGAATCACCGACCTCGCGGCCTACGCGGCGCCCGATGGCTGCGGGGCTGCCGTGGAAACGTTGCTCGGCGCATCTCCCTCCGAGGCCGGGGATCGCCTCCGGCGAGCTTCACCCATCACGATGGTGCCATTCGGCATCACCCAGATTCTGGTGATCGGCGATCTGGACCCGATCGTTTCCCGGACCCAGGCGACGTCGTTTGCCGAAGCGGCCCTTCAAATGGGCGATTCGGTCGAGGTGGTCGAGATTGCCGGCGCCGGGCACTTCGAGCTCGTGGACCCCTCTCACGAAGCGTTTCACAGCGTTCGCGACGCGGTGTTGGAGGCGATTGCACCCGGGTGGATCGGCTAGAGGTCAGTCGAGACCGACCGAGAACATCCCGTCGAGGTCGTGACGCGAGAAGGTGCGGAAAGCGATCAGAGTCTCCGATGACAACAGCCCTTCGACCTGGAGGAGCTGTTCGGTCACCAGGGTGGCGATCTGCTCGTCGTCGCGAGCGCGGATGACGACCACGAGGTCGTACTGACCGGCCACCGAATACACCTCGGATACCCCGTCGAGCTCAACCAGCTGTTCTGCCACGTGGTTGATCCCGGCGCTCTCGACATTGAGCAGGACGATCGCGTTGACCATCTGACCTCCCGGGGGGCGCGCCAGGCGCCTCCACCACATCATAGCGCGGCGCCGGCAGGATTGACTCCGATGGTCAGGACCGTCTCGTGGCCTGACGCCGACCGGTGTTTCCTTCGGCACCGAGATGATCCGGACTGTTGAGAGGTCTCTGAGAAAGATCTCAGAAATTTCAACCGGCGGTCAACCGTTGTCCGTGCCGGAAAAGGAGCGCGGCCCGCTCCTTCGAGATTGGAGGCACCATGACAATGACAGATGACGAACGGAACACAGCGATTATTCAAGCCCTTGCCAAGGCCTACAACATGGAGCTCGAGACGGTGATGAACTACATTGCGGTCTCGGTGAATCTGGACGGTGTGCGAGCAAAACACATCAAAGACGAATTGGCTGCCGACGTGCCGACCGAGCTGGTTCACGCCCAGCTGCTCGCCAACCGGATCAAAACCATCGGCGGCATCGTTCCGAGCTCGTTGGATTTGGCAATGGAACAGAAATCCATGCAGAGTCCGGAGGACTCGACCGACATTGAAACCGTGATCAAAGGTGTGATCGCGGCAGAGGAGTCTGCAATCGCGCAGTACAAGAAGATCATCGATCTCGCGAGCGGCTTTGATCCAGCGACCGAGGACCTGGCGATTACTGCCCTCGGCGACGAGGAGGAGCACCGGCGGGAGTTCAAAGGCTTTCTGAAAGAAGTCGAGGCGGGGCGCCTGGGCTGAAGACCGGGGTCGGGGATCTTGACCTCAGCCTCCGGGGGTGCAACCGTCGCCCCCGGGGGTTTTTTCTGAATTCGACGCCCATCGGCACATGATGCACACGGGGCAGGTTCCGGGGCCGGTCAAGGTGGGCTACGCCAGCGGAGAGATGGGAATCGCCGCGGCGGAGTTCTTTGTCCGCGTCTATCTGCTCCAGCTCTACGTGGATAAGCTCGGGCTCAGTGCTTCGGCTGCCGGGGTGGCGCTCGCGCTGGCGGTGGTTTGGGATGCGGTCACTGACCCTGTCATGGGCGAGATCTCCGACCGCACCCGGCTGCGATGGGGCCGCAGGCGTTCCTGGATCGCGGTCGGCGCACCGCTCAGCTCGTTTCTCTTTGTGGTGTTGTTCACGCCTCCGAGCGGCGTTTCCCAGTTCCTCCTGGCCTCGTACCTGCTGTTGGCCTACACGGCCTTCAATACAGCGCTGACGGTTCTGGCTGTGCCCCACGCCGCACTCGGGGGTGAGCTCACGATCGACCCTTCCGGACGCAACGAGGTCTTCGGGTGGCGATTCTTGTTCTCCAACCTCGGTCTTGTGTTGGCGATTCTGATACCGGTGTTGGCGATGGGGCAGGGAGGGGGCGCGGGGCGGGGGGCCCCCTGGATCGCGATCGCCGTCCTGATTGGCGGGTGGGTGGCGGTCTTCGCGACTCGAGCATTCGATCGTCCTGATGACCGCGGCGAACGGTTGGAAATCCGTCTCGTGGCAGAGTCGTTGAAGGCGGCGCTGCGCTCGCGACCGTTTCGTCCTCTTCTCGCTGCGTACGTGGTGGGGTCGGTTGCGTTGACCCTGAATTCCTCTCTGGCACTTTTCTACTACCAGTACCGTCTCCAACTCGACGAACGGCAGGTGTTCCTGTGGGTGCTGTTGCCGTTCGCTCTGGTCATTGCCGTGTCGATCGGAGGGTGGGTGCTGATCGCCCAACGCATCGGGAGACGGTGGTCGGCCTTCTCCGGAATTCTGATGCTTGGTTTCGGTACAGCGATCGTCTATCCGCTCTTTCCACAGGGAGAGTTGATCGGGCCGGTGATCTGGGGCCTCGTGGGGGGCATGTTCGTGGGCTCGGTCTTTCTGCTGGACGCGACGGTGGCGGATGTCGTGGACCATGAAGAAGCGGTGACGGGAGCGCACCGGGAGGGAGTTTTCTTCGGGATGTGGCGGATGGCGTCGAAATTGGCGAGAGCCGTCGGCCTGATCACGACCGGCTTTCTCCTCGACCTGATCGGTTTTGAGCCCGGCGCCGTTACGCAATCCGAAACCACCGGCGAGGGGCTTGCTCTGGCATTCGGGCCGGGTGTCGGGGTGTTGTTCGTGGTCGCCTCTCTGGTGTGGTTGTGTGTTCCAATCGACGAGTCCACTCAAGCGCGGGTGCGGCGAATTCTGAATCGGCGACAATAGGTCCGTGGACAGAGAGGTACCGGCACCGGGCGCGATGGCGGATCGTTGGAGACTCGATCCAGACATCGTCTTCCTCAACCACGGGTCGTTCGGCGCCGTGCCGACGGCGGTGCGTGCAGAACAGGATCGAATCCGCGACCTGTTGGAGTCGGAACCCGTGCGGTTCTTCGAGAGGCGTTACCAGGTCCTGCTCGACCGCGCGCGAGAGAAGCTGGGCGAATTCGTCGGGGCGTCCCCCGAAGACCTGGTCTTCGTCGCCAACGCGACGACCGGCGTCAACACCGTTCTGCGAAGTCTCGACCTGCGGTCCGGAGACGAACTGCTGACCACGAATCACGAGTACAACGCCTGTCGCAACGCACTCGACGCCGTCGCCGCTTCGACCGGGGCGTCGGTGGTGGTGGCCGACGTGCCCTATCCGCTGCGGTCGGAGGAAGAGGTCCTGGAGGCGGTCCTCGATCGCTTGACACCGCGCACGCGGTTGCTCCTGATCGACCATGTGACCAGCCAGACCGGGCTGGTACTCCCGGTGGCGAGCCTGGTTCGCGAGGCGCAGCTGAGCGGTGTGGATGTCCTGGTCGACGGGGCCCATGCGCCGGGCATGGTCGATCTGGAACTCGAAAGGCTCGGCGCCGCGTACTACACCGGCAACTGCCACAAGTGGTTGTGCGCTCCGAAGGGCGCGGCGTTCCTGCACGTTCGGGAGGACCTGCGAGAATCCGTGAGGCCGCTGGTGATCAGCCACGGTGCGAATGCGTCGGTTGCCAGGCGGTCGCGGTTTCACCTCGAACACGATTGGACGGGGACCCGCGATCCGTCCGCCTGGTTGAGCGTTCCAGCGGCGATTTCCGAAATCGAGAACATGGTCGACGGCGGCTGGGACGAGGTGAGGCGGCAAAACCGTGCCGTGGTCCTGGAAGCTCGCAGTTCGCTATGCGAGGTCCTCGGGGTCGAACCGGCGTGCCCGGACTCGATGATCGGCGGCATGGCGACGGTCGTGCTTCCGGACTCCGATGGCGGCGAAAAACGTGATGCCTTCAGCCGCGACGCCCTCCAGGATCGTCTGTACCACGAGTGGGCGATCGAAGTTCCGGTGATCCCGTGGCCGTCTCCTCCGCGGCGCCTTCTGCGGGTTTCTGCGCAGCTCTACAACAGCAGCGCGCAGTACGAGTACCTGGCGGAGGCGCTGGAATCCGTGATCCAGTCAGAGTCATTTTCGGATTTGTCTGGCTGATCCGGGAATCCACCAACCCCACGACCGGTTGCTTATCAGGAGTATGCGACTGCGACTCATTACAAGACATCGAAAACAACCATCAACGAGGAGGAACAATGAGCTTCAATCTGCCGGATCTGCCCTATGACGTCAACGCTCTCGAACCCGACATCGATGCGCGGACGATGGGCATTCACCACTCGAAACACCATCAGGCCTATGTCAACAACCTCAACGCCGCCCTCGAAGGCCACCCGGACCTGCAGAAAAAGACCGCGATCGAGCTGATCGCGGACCTCGATGCCCTTCCCGAGAACATCCGGATGGCGGTCCGCAACAACGGCGGCGGCCACGTCAACCATTCGATGTTCTGGACGGTCATGAAACCCAAGGGTGGCGGCCAGCCTTCGGGTGGACTCGCCGATGAAATCAACGGGGCGTTCGGTTCGTTCGACGCGTTCAAGACCGAGTTCGCCAAGGCTGCCATGACCCAATTCGGGAGCGGGTGGGCGTGGCTCTGCGTCGGCTCGGACGGTAAACTGCTGGTCACCAAGACGGCGAACCAGGACAACCCGATTTCATCGGGCGCCGGCATTCCGATCCTCGGGCTGGATGTGTGGGAGCACGCCTACTACCTGAACTACCAGAACCGCCGCCCGGACTACATCGAGGCGTGGTGGAACGTGGTCGACTGGGACCGCGTCGCAGGTTACAACACCGCCATCAAAGTGGGCGGAAAGGTCCAGGACGCCGCGGAGTGGGCGAAGACGCAGTGGAAGAACCTCGGGACGATTCTCAACAAGCTCACCGACTGAGGTCGAAACGACAGGAAACGGCGCAAGCCGGATAGCCGCCGGGCAGGGCCCGGCGGCACTTTTTTTGATCGATTTCCCGTATTCCGCGGTATGATGACGGCCTGACCACTGGTCGAAAAATCTTTTTTGGAGGAGAGAATCATGGGAAACATGGGGAAATGGGCGTTCATCGTCGGATTCGTGATCTGCGTTGTTGCGGGTCTCCTGATTGCCGAACCCTGGATGTTCTGGGTGTTGGCGGTGCTCGGATTGGTCGTCGGATTCATGAACATCACGGAGTCCGAGACCAAGGGCTTTCTGCTCGCGGCGATCGGACTGATGCTGTCGGCCTCTTCGGTCGTGACCGTTCCGATGATCGGTACGGCGGTCACCGCTGTGCTGTACAACGTTGTGACCTTTATCTCCGCAGCGGTGCTCGTGGTGGCGCTCAAGTCTCTGTTTGAGATCGCAAAGGACTGAATCGAACCGCCGCTACGGCAAGGGAACCCCCGGGCGCTTCGCGCTCCCGGGGGTTTTTCGTTGGTCGAGAATTCAGATCGGAGTCGCCGTGCCGTTGGGCATTTGTGACGTGATGGGCTAAGGTGACCCACTGTGAGAATCGCGATCGAGAACGCCGCGAGCGCCATCGCGCCCTTCGTTCAACGGACGCCCTGTCGGTGGTCGGCCGCGTTGTCGGAGTTGGTTGGCGGCGACGTCCACCTCAAGCTGGAATGTCTCCAGGAGACCGGGTCGTTCAAGCTCCGCGGCGTGATCAACAAGGTGCTTTCGTTGACCGCGGATCAATCAGCCCGCCTCCTGGTGGCCGCCTCCACCGGCAACCATGGGATGGCCTTTGCCCACGTCGTCGACCTCTTCGGTCTGCAAGGCAGGCTGTTTATTCCGCGGACGGCGTCACAGGTCAAGGTAGATCTGCTCCGCGGCAGTGGAATTCCATTTGAAATGGTGGGCGACAACTGCATCGAGGCCGAGGAGCATGCACGCGATTTCGCCCGCACCGGCGATCACGTCTGGATCTCGCCCTACAACGACCTCGATGTGGTTCACGGGCAGGGAACGGTCGCAGTCGAGTTGACGCAACAACTCGACAACATCGACGCCGTGCTCGTCCCGGTTGGCGGGGGAGGCTTGATCTCCGGGATCTCCGCCTATCTCAAGACCTGTGACCCGAAAATCGAGGTGATCGGCTGTCAGCCGCGAAACTCCTGCGTGATGTTTGAGTCCCTCGAGGCCGCAGAGATCGTCGAGGCGGAGGAGAAACCGACCCTCTCCGACGGCACCGCGGGTGGCATCGAAGAGGGATCGGTGACGTTCGATCTGTGCCGCCGGTTCGTCGACGACTTCATCCTGCTCGAGGAAACGGAGATCGAGCAGGCCATCGGTTTTCTTTACGAAAACGAGGGATTGGCGGTGGAGGGGGCGGCGGCGCTGACGGCGGCCGCGGTCATGGTCAACGGCGAACGGTTCGCTGGGCGCCGCGTCGTTGCAGTACTGTCGGGCAGCAGGCTCGACCCGACGATCCTTCGCCGCCTCGGCTGCGGCGGAGCGCGCGAGGTGTCCGCATGAGGATACCCATATTCGAGCTCGAACGGGTTCAGTCGATCTACGAGAACACGGTCGAGTTCAACCTCACGGAAAGCGGCTTTCACCCGTTCACGTTGAACGAGCTGCTCGAGCCCGCGCAGGTCGCGGATCTCGCTGAGACCGTCCTGGGGTACGGCCAGACCAACGGCGCGATCCCGTTGCGGGAGCGGATCGCCGATCTCTACCCGAATCAGTCGGTGGACAACGTGTTGGTCACCAACGGATCATCGGAGGCCAACTTCATCGCCTGCCACACCCTGGTCGAGCCCGGCGACGAGGTGGTGATGATGGTCCCCAACTACATGCAGATCTGGGGCATCGTGGAAGAAATGGGCGCGAGGCCGAAGGCCTTTCACCTCCGGGAGGACCGGAACTGGGCGCCGGACCTGGACGAGCTCCGGCAACTGGTGACGCCGAAAACGAAGATGATCGCCGTCTGCAATCCCAACAACCCCACCGGCGCCGCCCTGAGCGAGGTCGAGATGCGCGAGATCGTGTCGATCGCGGAGGCGGTCGGCGCCTGGGTCTATGCAGACGAAGTCTATCGGGGCGCCGAACTCGACGGCATCGAACTGCCGAGTTTTGCCGGGATCTCCGACCGCGCCATGGTCAACGGCGGCCTTTCCAAGGCCTACGCCCTGCCGGGTCTCCGACTCGGCTGGTTGGTCGGACCCCGAGACGTCATCTCGGACTCCTGGGCCTATCACGACTACACATCCATCACCGCCGGCATCCTCAGCAACCGGATCGCCGAGATCGCCCTGTCGCCCGAGGTGCGCCCGCGGATCCTCCAACGCAATCGGGCGATGCTCCGCACCAATCTCCAGTTCACGATCGACTGGGTTCGTTCCTTTGGCGAGGTCTTTCAATTCGTTCCGCCGAGTGCCGGGGGGATGGCCTTCGTGCGCTACGACCTGGACATCAACTCGACCGAGTTGGCGGAGTGGTTGCGGAGAGAACACAGCGTCTTCATCCTCGCCGGCGACACCTTCGGGATGGACCGCTACTTCCGCCTCGGCATCGGCGCCGAGACCGCCTACCTCACCGCCGGACTCGAGAGAGTGCGCCGCGCGCTCCAAGACAGGTTCGGTCTGAAATAGGTTGAGCGAGGAATAAGGAGAACCTTTTTGGGAGGTCCCGTTCAATCCGACTTCCACTCTCAGTTGATGTCATCCCGACCGAAGGCCCAACGGGCCGTAGCGGAGGGATCTGTGGGGCGGCCTCTTTATTATGGCGTTGTCTTGAGGATGTTCGCTGCTCAGGTCCCTCGGCTCGCTCTCACTCGCTCGGGATGACAGTTTGAGGGGCCTCTCTCACGTCAAACTGAATTTTTGATCTTTCCAGTCGTCAAACGTCGCGGATCAGATCGGCAGCCAGTCGACGGGTGAGGCGCCGATCCCATGGAACCTCTCCCACAGCCCCGGCGCCTCGGTGCGCGCGATCTCGGCGATCGCCTGCGGATCGAGGGTGGTGTGGCGGAAGTCCTCGAGGAGAAAGTCGCCGCGGGCGATGGTGTGGCGGACCGGGGCCTCGGCCGCACCGTAGACCAGGTGGCCGAAGAGATTGTCGTCAGTCAGCGGAGTCGGCGGTGGGCAGTCGACGACACAGATGTCGGCGGGGGCTCCCGGCGCGAGTTCGCCGAGCAGGGGCTCGTCGAAGAACCGCCGCGCCACCGCGACGTTGTTCTGCAGAATCCGGGGGTGCGCCGCAAAGCCGACTGTCGGGTCTTCTCGTCCGCCACGCTGGATGAGAAATGCGAATCGAAGCGACCGCAACATGGCCGAAGACATGCCGTCGGTGCCGAGCGCCACCGTGCATCCCGCAGCTGCCGCGCGCTCGACGTCGAGTCGCCCGACGCCGTTGTTGGCGTTCGACTCCGGGCAGTGGATGAGCACCGATTGATTGCGGGCGACCACCGCACGGCCTTCCGACGTGAGATGGACTCCGTGCACGAGGAGCGCGCGATCGTCGAGGAGGCCTCGTTTTTCCAACCGTTCGAGGGGTGACGCGCCGAAGGCCAGTTCCGAGACCTGGAAATCGAGGACATCTTCGGCGATGTGGATGTGACAACCGCAACCGACCGGCCGGCGCCCTGCCACTTCGTCGAGGGTCGCATCCGTGAGGGTGAAACTGGCATGAAGACCGATGGTGCCGCGTAGCCGGGAGTTGTCTCGGTGTTGTTCGATGAAACGGAGGTTCTCGACAAGGCCTGCGACCGCCTCGTCGTGGCCGTTGCGGTCGGAGATCTCGTAGCACAGAACGCCCGACAGACCGGCCTCGGTCAGGGTGCGGCCGACGATGCCGAGGCTC
The DNA here is from genome assembly GCA_963715955.1 of Candidatus Sulfomarinibacteraceae bacterium. Lineage (GTDB taxonomy): Bacteria > Acidobacteriota > Thermoanaerobaculia > Thermoanaerobaculales > Sulfomarinibacteraceae > Sulfomarinibacter. The sequence goes on along the minus strand of CAVQSQ010000021.1, from coordinate 512,898 downwards.
CCTCTCAGGCAGGAAGGCGAGGCGTGGTGGTCGAAGATCGTGGTGCAGCCCCAGCGAATGGCGTCGGCTGCGCCGAGCAGGGCGGACAGCCTCACCGCCTCCGGTGTCAGAACGCGGTCGAGCCGCCACCACAAACGGTCGAGGATCTGGCCGAAATCCTGCGGTGCCGAGCTCGGAGCGAGACCACGGGCGAAAGCCGAATAGAAGTGGTGGTGGAGGTTGATCAGGCCCGGCAGAATCATCCCTCCGTGGGCATCCACCGGTTCCGCCGCCGGGTACCTGTCGCGAAGCGCGGCGGCCGCGCCGATCTCGAGGATGCGATCTCCCGACCAGGCGACCGCACCGTCGGCCACGATGTCCGGGTCGAGCCAACCTGTCACCACGACTCCGTTGGTCAGCAGGATCACCGGCTCTTCGCCGTGGTTCATGCGACGCCCCGACGGACCCAGGTTCCGAATCCGGGCTCGCCGAACACCACCGCGCCTTCGCTCGTGCGGTCGAAGACCTTGCGACCGCGGACAAAGGTCGAGCGAACACAACCGGTGAGCTCGCGGCCGTCGAGCGGGGAGTAGCGATTGAGATTGTGAAGATCCTCAGCGCGCACCGTCCACCGGCGCCGTTCGTCAAAGACCACGAAGTCCGCGTCGAAACCGGACCGGAGCCGGCCCTTGCGGTGGTCGATCCCGAGGAAGCGCGAGGGCTCGGAGGCGGTGATCTGCGTCAGGCACTCGAGACTGATTCTGCGGCCGCGGACGCCTTCCGAGAAAAGGTAGGGCAGCAGGAGTTCCACCCCCGGAATCCCGCCGTAGTCGCTCCACACCGAGGCTGTCTGCTTTTCTTCCGGCCACTGTCCGGCCGCGTGATCGGTCGCGACGAAGGAAAGCTCGCCCGCGGCGAGACCCTTCCACAGCCGGTCACGGTCGGCTGCAGTCTTGACCACCGGCGCGGTCTTGAGAATCGACCCGAGTCGCTCGAAATCCTCGACCGTGAATTCGAGGTACTGGGGGCAGGTCTCGGCCGAGATCGGGAGGTTTTCCCGACGCGCGGCGACGATCAGGTCCAGGGCCTCTCCGGATGCGAGGTGGACGATATGGACCCGCGCCCCGGTGGCGCGGCACGCTTCGATACACGTGGCTACTGCGGCGACCTCGGCCTGCGACGGGCGGGAGGCCGCATAGGCCGAAGGAGAATCCTCGTGGTTGTCGTGCGCCAGTTGGGTCAGGCGCTGGACGATCGATCGGTCTTCCGCATGCACCCCGACCGGAATCCCGAGACGGCAGGTATGGGTCAGTATCTCGCGGAGCACGTCGCCCGTGACGTCGCGAAACGACTCCATCCCCGAGAGCAGATAGACCTTGATGGCCCCGACTCCGGCGTCGGCGAGACCGGTCAGTTTTTCCTGCCAATCGGGCTGGCCCAGCGAGTTGGCGGAGGCGCCGCCCCACAGGACGTAGTCGACCACGGCCTTGGACCGGATGATCTGCAACTTGTTCGACAACGCATCGACGTCGGTGATCGGCGGCAACGACGTGCACGGCATGTCGGCGATACAGGTGACTCCGCCAGCCGCCGCTGCGCGGGTTCCCGTCTCGAAATCTTCACGGTGGGTAAAGCCGGGGTCGTCAAAGTGCACGTGGCAATCGATGACGCCCGGCAGCACCAGTGCGCCCTCGAGGTCGACCCACTCCTCGCCGCCCGCCGCGGTGGCGCCGCCGGCCGGAAGAACCTCTTCGAAACGGCCTCCTTCGACCACGAGTTCGGCGTACTGCGTGCTGTTGTCTTCACTCGGGATCCTGAGGTTGACGTAGCGCGTTCTCATGTTGCTCCAGTCTAACCCGTACTTCCCCTGCCGCCACTCGGAGAACCCGCAGATCACGCAGATAGAAGCAGATTGTCTTTCAGTTGCGCGATGGCTTGGTCGGCTGCATTTGGGGTCTGGAGGTCACGTGTTTTTAACGCAAAGACGCAAAGGCGCAGAGACGCAAAGGGGTTCCGAGGGAGCCCGAAACTCCGGCGAGGTCCCGGCCGCCACGGGGCGGCCGGAGACCGATGGGCCGAGCCGGTACTCCGAACGCGTGCGTTCGTCGCAACGTCGCGACCCATCGGCCTGCGCTCTCGGAGAGCACAGGCCTCGCCTTCCACACTATTTGTTAAGAGAGAGTTTTCGGACAAATACGTTCGAGTAGGCGTAACCGAGGTGGCACCGACACGCCCCTGGCGTGTCGGGCGGTGCGAAGAACCTCAGCGACAAACGCTTGCGTTTGGAGATGAAGGGCCTCGCACCGGGAGCCGGCGCAGCCGGTGTTGCCGCCGGGCCACTCCAGGCAATCTCGTTCACGCAGGTATCGCGCCTCTGCGCCTCTGCGCCTTTGCGCCTTTGCGTTGAAAACCTCCGAGGCTTCGGATCACAGATGACGCTGGCCAATGCGACATGCCACTCAAAGGCTATCTGCGTCTATCTGCGTGATCTGCGGTTTGTCCGTCCTGCTAGCTGTCGACCGTGGAGGTGATCAACCACTCAGGATCGGCCTCGACAACCGGCAGCTCGGGCATGGATTCGGCGAGCGACCGGAGGAGAATGATCATGGCGCCGAGATGCGCCGGGTCGAATACCCCGGCGGTGGCCTCCGGCTGCAAGAACTCTGTTGCGTGCAGTTGCAGCGTGTTCGGATCGAGCTCGACCGACAGGTGAGGCGAAGCGTAACGGAGAGGATTGCCCTCGAACAACTCGTGGAGGTCGCCGCCGAATCGCGCCTGAATACCTCGTGTGCCGTTGTGGTGCAGCAGCATGAAGGCGTTGTCGTCCTGGGATTCGAAATCGCCGCGGTGGAGGTAGAGGCGCGGTTTGTCCCGCCACGGCCGGCCCGAGGTGGGGCAGAAGGTGACGCAGTTTCCGCACTCGTTGCAGGCATCGGTCAGCACCGCAACCTGCGGTCCCTGGGCTACCCGGTAGGAAATCCCACCGGAACGATTCAGCCTGCCGTTCTGCACCTCGAATTGCGGGAGTATCAGAATTCGGGGTGTGGCGGCGTAGGTGAAGATCGCCCGGTTCGGGCACACTCCCTCGCAGGTGGAGCACAAGACGTCGCAATCCAGACAGCGGGCGGCCTCCTGCGCTGCGGCTGCAGGCGTCAGGGTCAGTACGACCTCGTCGAAACCCCGCCGGTCCCTCGGCGGTCGGTGGGGGACGGCGATTCGTGGTTCGATCCTGGCGCGGCGCCGTAGCAGGTCGTTGGTGTCGAAAGGCGGCCAGGTCGGGATTCCTGGTTGTTCTGTCTCGATCGCGGCACCGAACCGGGCGAGGATCGCTTCGGCGATCCTGCGGCCGTCCCCGGCGGCCTTGACGATGTTGGAAGGCCCGGCGCCGATGATGTCGCCGCCGGCAAATACACCTTCGATGGAGGTCTCAAGGGTCTCGCTCTCGACCCCGACGTATCCGGCGCCGTTGAGTGCCACGTCCTCGCCACCGAAGACGCTCAGATCGGGCAGCTGGCCGATGGCCACGATCAGAGTGTCGGTCTCGACCTCGAAATCGCCCCCCGGATAGAGCTCGGGACGTCTGCGGCCCGAGGCATCGGGCTCGCCGAGTCGCATTTTCGACATCCCGACGCGTCGGAGCCGTCCCCCGTCCGAGACGATGGATCTCGGCGCCGCCAGCTCCACGAGGCGGCCGCCTTCGTCGAGGAGATCCGCGAGTTCCTCGTCCTGAGCCGGCATTTCGTTGCGGGTGCGGCGATAAAAGACGGTGACCTCTCCGTCCGAAAGGCGGCATGCCGTGCGCGCGCAGTCCATCGCGACATCGCCGCCGCCGATGATCGCGATCCGCCGACCGAGCGGGGGCGCGTTCCCGGTCCGTGCGGCCCGCAGGAAGTCGAGACCGTCGAGAACACCCTTCGTTGCCTCGCCCTCGATACCGAGGGGCCGGCCCCGGCGGGCGCCGACCGCGACGACGATGGCCGCAAATCCTTCTTCGCGGAGCGATGCCAGGCTGACAGTGGCGCCCACGTCCTGGCCGTATCGGAATTCGACTCCCAGCCGGCGGACTCGTTCGAGGTCGCGTTCGACGGCGTGACGGGCGGCGCGGTAGTCGGGGATGGTGGCCGAGACCATCCCCCCGCTGGCCGGGCGCGCCTCGAAGACGGTGACCGACCGGCCGGCCCGGGCCAGGAAGGTGGCGGCAGCGAGACCGCACGGCCCGCCGCCCACCACCGCCACCGGTGGTCCCTGCAACCGGCCGCGCCGGTCTTCCCCTGCGACCTTCTCGTGGTCGGTGATGAAGCGTTTGATCTCGCGGATCGCCAGTGGGTGGTCCATGTGGGTGCGCAGACACACCGGCTCGCACGGGTGGTGGCAGGTCCGTCCGAGGATGGAAGCGAGCGGGTTGTCCACGCGTGTCGTGGACGCCGCTCCCTCGATGTCGCCGTCGCGAACCCGGCGCATGTAGTCGGGGACCTTCTGGTCGACGTCACAGATATCCGTGCAGGGCGCCTTGATGCAGTCGAACAGACCCAGGGTCCGCGCGGTCTTGGTGTGTTGGCGGTGAAAGTTGGTTGCGTGGTACGCCGCATCGGAGACGGTGGAAGCCGCGTACAGCTCGAGATTCTTCTCAGCCGCTGCGGCCACTGTGTCGCTCTCGGGTGACCCGTTGCGGATGAACGTCTCGAGGTCCCGGGCCCCCGCAGCCGCCATCGCCCCTTCGATATTTTCGAGGTACTGCACGAGACGCAGATAGCCGCCGGGCTTGAGCAGATCCGAGCACACGGTGACGGTGCGAAAGCCGCAGTGCAACAGCGTCGGAGTGTTGGCGGCGTCGGCGCCGCCCGAGAACGACATCATCGGCGGTTCCTCGAGCGCATCAGCCAGCACGTGAGCGAGGGAGACGGTCAGAGCGTGCAGCGGCCGGCCCGAGAGATACATGGTCTTCTCAGCACGGGGAAAGACGCGGCGGTGGTTGCGGACTTCCAGAGTATTCGTGAGCTTCACACCGAACTCGAGCCCGGTCTCGCCCGCGGTGGCCTGGAGCCCCTCGATCAGCGACAGACCGTCTTCCAGCGCGAGGTCGTGGGCAAAGGACTCGTCGGGGACCTCGATATCGGTGAATCCGAGGCTCTCGTTGAGGATGCCGCGGACCCGGTCGGCCCCGAGAAGGGTCGGATTCAGCTTGACGCTGGTGTGGAAGCCGCGCTCGCGCAAGAGGTACTCGGAGATGGCGCCGATCTCGTCCGGCGGGCAGCCGTGCATGGTCGACAGGGTGACGTTGTCCGATATCCGGGAGGGAACCTCGATGTCGCTGACCTCCGGGATCCGTTGCGCCACGATGTCGACACAGCGGCGGAGTTCGTCGCCGGCGTCCTCCACCCGATCCAGGTATTTCTGCATATTCGGCTGGCGGATGCCTTCGAGGTTGTAGCCCACCGAGAGATTGAAGATGACGCCGGGAGAGGCGCCCGGAAAGGCGAACTTGCGATGAAGGGCGTGGATCAGGACCCAGGCGTGGAGGTATTCGCTGAAGGACTCCCCGATGGCGAGCTCCTGCGACCACTCCACATTGTAGCCCTCGTCCTGCATGTCGATACACGGCTTCGGGATCTCGAGTTTGTCGAGGGTTTGAACCGTCTTGAGTTCGATGAAACGTGCGCCGCACAGCCACGCGACGAGGATGTTCTGGGCGAGTTGGGAATGGGGCCCGGCGGCGACTCCCAGCGGTGTATCGAGAACCTGCCCGTAGACCTCGGATCGGAACGGGTCGCCCGCGTGCGGGGAAAAACCGAGTCTGCGCGGAATGCCGAAGATCGAGTCCTTCGCAGCGAGCTCATCGGCGATCCAGGAGGTGAGCTGGTGGAGAGACAAGGGACGGAATCGGTCGGACATCGATCGCTACCTGGACCGTTTCTCGGCGTACATTCGCCGGTCCGCCTCCTCGAGGGCCGCCGTGGCGTCGCCCCCCGGCAGGAGCTCGGCGATACCTGCGGCGATTGAAAAGGCCGGTGTGCCGTTCTGCGGGCGGCGGAGAGACTCCCTGATGACCGCGATGCGCGCCCTGGCGCTGCCCGGGTCCATTCCCGGTGCGATCACCAGGAACTCGTCGCCGCCCCATCGGATGACGTGGTCCTCCGGGCGGAACTGTTCGCTGACCAGTCTGGCCAGACGTTGCAGGCTTTCGTCGCCGACGCTGTGGCCGAAGAGGTCGTTGACCTCCTTGAAACGATTGACGTCGATGAAGATGATCGCGCCTCCGGTTTCGACCGCGCCTTCCAGGGCCCTCCGCATGGCGCGGCGATTGGCGAGGTTGGTCAAGGGGTCGGTGTCCACCAGCCGGCTCAGACGCTGCTGCGATTCCAGAAGTTCGCGGTTGGCGTATCGAAGCTGTTGCTCACGCCGGTCGGCGACGACCGCGATGCACGCAAGCGCCAGTATGAGTTCGGCGCCGGCGTCGACGAAGGACGAGTAGGAGAGGTAGGAAAATCCGGAGTCGCTGCCCCACAGGGCCGGCACGAGAAGCGCAGCGGCGTATGCAAAGACGGCGGCCTCTCCGAGCATGGCCCAACCGAGCCAGCGCGAAATCCGGGATCGCGGGTTGCGCAGCACCACGGAGCCTCCGACCAGGAAGATCCCGCCAACCAGGGCGCTCTCGGCGAGCTGGGCCTGCCACAGGCTGGGTACTGCAAAGCCGAGGACAAGGCTCCACACGGCGACAAATGCGAGGAGTCCGGGGGTCGAGACGGTCGGGGCGATGCCGGGTCGCAGGTGGTTGCGGGCCCCGGCGACGATGAGGATGGCGAAGATCAGTTTTCCCGCGAGGTACACGACCAGCGTCACGCGGTGGCCGATCGGTTGCATCTCGGCGTAAGCGTGGACAAAGACCGCAGCCAGTGCGGCCGAATCGGCGAGCCACGCCAGCATCCACAATCGCACCTCGCGCAACCTGACCATCCGTCCGAGGAGCAGAAAGTAGGAAAAGAGGCACATCACCACCGCGAACTGGACGGCGATCGAGAGGCGGTTGAGGATGGCGGCGATCTCCTGCATGGCGTCGGGTTTACTATACCCGCACGCGGCGGCTCCGCGCGCGGTGAGGCTTGGGGCTTGCGGCTTGAGGCCTGCGGGTTGTTGATCCTGGGGCTCTGCTTTTGAGTGCTTGCCTTCTGCGTGTGAGGCCGATGCTCAGGACACAACCACAGAGCCGGTCACCCGGAGTCTGCCCGCAGATCACGCAGATGACGCAGATCCATCGCACCGGACAAACCACAGAGGCACAGAGAGGGCACAGAGCCAGCCGTCCACGTCGCAACCACGAAGACACAAAGACACGAAGGAACCACAAAGCAACTCGATGACCGGCGAGGTCCCGGCCGCCGGGCGGCCAGGGACCGCTGGGAGCGGGGGCTGCCTCGAACGCAAGCGTCCGGAGCAGCCCCCGCTCCCACCGGCCCGCGCTCTCGGAGAGCGCAGGCCCCGCCTCTCGAACTCTTTCTGGTTGGGTTGGCTCTCAAACGCTGGCGCTCGAGCAGGCACGACCACGGCGGGACCGACGCGCTGCAAGCGCGTCGGCCGGTGGAAAGTCCGACCGAGACGGATGCTTGCATCCGGAACGGTCGGGCTTTTCACCGGGTGCCGGCGATCATCGGATCGCCGGCGCTGCCGGCGCTCCACTCCGGGCAACCTCGTCACCGCAGGTGCCACTCCTTTGCCCCTTTGCGTTTTTCCTCTGTGTCTCTCTCTGTGTCCTCTGTGCCTCTGTGGTTCGCCCGGCGCGATGGCTCTGTGTCTCTGTGCCTCTGTGGTTTTTCCGAAAACACGGGACAACATTCCGAATTCCGAATTCACTTCGCCCCCTTTCCCCCTTTCTCCCTTTCTCCCTTGCTCCTTCTCTCGCCGAGGTAGAATCGCCCTCGTGCCAACGACCGATCACCAGACCATGAGCGCTGCCGAATGCGCCGAGCGCATCCGTTGGTCCAAGTGCATTGCGGCTCTCACCGGAGCGGGGATCTCGACGGCGGCTGGGATCCCGGATTTTCGCGGACCCGACGGTCTGTATGTCACCCGTCGGTACGATCCGGACACCGTCTTCGACATCCACGCGTTCCACCGCAACCCTCTGCCCTTTTATGACTTCACGCGGGATTTTCTGGGGGTCATCGACGCGACCGATCCGACCTTGACCCACCGTTTTCTCGCCGGTCTGGAAGCCAACGGAAAACTGACCGCGGTCATCACCCAGAACATCGACTCGCTTCACCAGAAGGCCGGCTCGGAGGCCGTCGTTTCGGTCCACGGCGACTTCTGGACCAGTCACTGCCTCTCGTGTCACGCCGAATTCGACCTCGATTACATGAGGATGGCCGTCATTGCCGAAGAAGTGCCGCACTGCCCGTGCAGCGGACTCATCAAGCCGGATGTGGTCTTTTTCGGTGAACCGGTGTTCGCCTTCGACCGGGCGGCCGCGCTGGCTGTGGATTCCGACCTTTTCCTGGTGTTGGGGTCCTCCCTCGCCGTCTACCCTGCGGCGTTGCTCCCCGAGCAGGCGGGAGGCGACGTTCTGGTCGTCAACCGCGGCGACGTCGAACTGGCGCCGGCCGCCAACCGCTGGTTTGTCGACGAGAATTTGGACACCTTCTTTGGCGAGGTGTCGGCCAGGCTGGCGATGCCCTAAGCATCTGGTGTCCGGCGGCTCGTGATGGCGTGCTCACCAATTTGGCATATTGCGTAGAAAGTAAGCAGTTTCGAACCGAAGAGAGGTCCGTTCGACCTCTGCAGAATACTCGTAAACATCTCATAAAAAGAGTACTTCTTACCACATTTGAAAATGTGGTCGAAGTGGCACGAAGAATGCTTGGAGAGGACCGACCGGGAGCGTTCAATTGTGATTCGCGGCCAGGGCGGGAATAGGCACCCACCCGCGTCGCACGGTAGGATCATCTATAGGGTCGAGCCCATACCTCCTGGTGCTCGTTGGTCCGGCCACCCCTCCTTCGGCCGGGCCAACTTTTCATGTGCGGGACCCGTTCGACGTGCGCTCGATTCCGAGCCGTTCGATCTTCATGCTGAGGCCGTTGCGGGTGACGCCGAGGAGGCGCGCGGCTTCGGAGTGGTTGCCCCGGGCCCGTTCGAGCGCCCGTTCGATGAGGCGCTTTTCGACAACTGCGAGTTGACTCTTGAGATCGAGTTCATCGCTTTCGGTGCCCGCATCTTCGCCGACCCTTTCGCTCAGGACAGCCGGCGAGATCATGCTGCTCTCGATGGTGTGACCGGCGGGGCAACTGGTGACCAGCCGGGTCAGTTCGCGTTGCATCTGGCGCACGTTTCCGGGCCAGGCTGCGCCCTGGATGGCCTCCAGCGCGCTCACCGAGAGCCCTCGGATCGTCTTGTGGTTTTCGGCGGCGGCACGCTCGAGAAAGTAGTGGGCAAGGGACGGGATGTCCTCGCGGCGGTGCCGGAGCGCCGGGACATGGACCTCACACCCTGCGATTCGGTAGTAGAGGTCCTTGCGGAAGTGCCCCTCGCGAACTCTTTGTTCGAGATTCGTGTTGGTCGCCGCGACGACCCGCACGTTGACGGTGATCGGCGCTGCCGCACCGAGGGGATGGACTTCGCCCTCCTGGAGAGCACGCAGGAGCTTGGCCTGGAGCGCCGGGTCCATGTCGCCGATCTCGTCGAGAAAGAGAATCCCGCCGTGGGCGAGGCGGAGCTTGCCGGTGCGGCGGGTCACCCCGGTAGCCACTCCGGCTTCGATGCCGAAGAGTTCGGCTTCCAACAGATCCGCCGGAATGGCGGTGCAGTTGACGATCTGCAGCGGCCCCTGCGCGCGATCGGACGAAGTGTGGAGAATGCGGACGACGTGCTCCTTGCCGACCCCGGTCTCTCCGGTGACAAGAACCGGAATGGTCCCTCTGAGCAGGGTTGCCAGCTGCCGGTAGAGGGTGCGCATGGCCGGGGCTCGCCCGACCACGTGCCACGCCGGATAGGCGAGGTCGCTCTCGCTCGGCCGCGCCAGTTTTCCGTTCTTCGGCACCGGCACCGTCGCCGACTGGAAGAGGCGGAGCGCGACCTCGAGAAAGCGCATTTCGGAAGCTCGGATTTCGGCGCCGGCGACGATCAGCGCGGTCTCCCAACTCGCCTCTCCCCATGAAATCGCGGCAAAAACCGGATGGTCGGATGGCAGGGTGTGGACCGTGGTCGGCAGCCTTTTTGCGGCCGCCGGAAGAAGAGCCTCGAGCGCTTCCGATTGCGTCCACGGCGAGAGGTCCGTCAGATCTCCCGAGGCTGCCTGGACCACCACTTCGCCCGAAGAGGTTCGCGTCACAAGCGCTGCAGTGCCGTCGGCGATCGCCGCGACCAGGCACTCCATGGCACCGGTCACGTCCGGTGACCAGCTGCTGATCAGCCTCGACGCGCACTGGTCCAGAACTTCGGCCCACGCGACCGAGGTTGGTGACGGGATGCCGATGGCGGTCGTGATACCGCCGTCGTCGAATTCCTGCGCCGGGGCGGCATGGGCTTCCTCGAGTGATATGGCGAGTTCGTGCTCTTCTGCCGCCAGGGACTCGAACGTCATCAACACGGGCCCGAACTGCACCCAGTCGTTCTGGCCGAGACGCGACTTGCGGACCCGGACTCCGTTGACGTAGGTGCCGTTCGTGCTTCCGAGGTCCTCGATGCGGACGCGGTCGCCGTCGACTCGGAGCACGGCGTGTTGTCGCGAGACCTGGCGGATCGGGAGGTGGATGGCGTTGGCCGGGTCCGCGCCGACCGGGTTTTCGCCCTCTTTCAGGACAAACACCCGCGGCTCGCCGTGCAGATCGCCGTGGAGCCGGAACACACGAGTCACAGAGCCCTTGGCGGTCGCCACCATATGCCCTCCTGCGACGATTGTACCGCGGCTCAATTGTTCGTGCGATCCAGCGCCTCACGAATGAGAATTCCCGGGAGAATATCCGGTCGTACCGTGCGCGCCAGTTTTCTGGCTTCGGCGGCGGCACGGTCGCTCTCGCCGGCATTTTCGAGCGCGACGACCCGTAGAGCACGAGCCAACGCGAGGACCTGATGATCGTTGAAGTCGTACTTCGCCGTCGGCTCGAGAGCGGCGATCGCGTCTTCGAGGACCGCCAGCGCCGCCGCCGATGCCGATCCTCCGAGGTGGGCGGCGGCGAGCGCCACCCGACCGATGCCTCCGCTGTCCGGGTTGAGTTCGATCGAACGCTCCATCACCACGACGTCGTCGGTGGCCGTTCGTCCCAGCCGCCAGCGGGCGAGACAGCCGACGGCGTCGCCGTCCGCAGCGAGTTGCGTCGTCTGCGTCGAGCAATCGACTGCGAGTGCTCTCGTCCCACCACAGCCTGGTTCGCGCCCACAGAGAGTTCCAGTGGGTGCGTTGTTCTTCCGAGAGCAGACCGTCGCGCCCGGCAAGGTCGATGACGGTGGCGGCGGTCCCGCGGTCGTGGGCTTCGGCGGCGATCCAACTGAGGAGGAGGACCCCGTCAAAGTGTGAACGGGAGGTCCTTTCGCCGTTGATCAACTGCGTGACGGTGGCGCGCGCCGAGTCGAGGTCGCCGCCGATCGCCTGCAGGTGGCCGCGCAGATAGAGAACATCTTCGTCGACATGGTCGCCGGCGACGTCGTCGAGCAGTTCCAGCGCTCGATCGAGGTCGCCGGCCGCCGCCATCGCTCGGGCGCCGACGATACTCAGGATGAGCCTGTATGGGGGCTCTTCCATCAGCGGGCCCGCGTCGAGCCGGGTGCGTTCGAGGACCGCCTCGACGCCGCCGGCGCTCACGGCAATACCGGGGGTCAGATAATACAAAGCGTTCATGAACTCGAACCGTCGCTCGCGAAGATCGAGGCCTTCGTTGGGCCCGGGGACCGGGTTGGCGAAACGGTCGAGGCGAAGACGGGGAACGGCGTTGCCGATATCGACTGCACCGTCGGCGCGAACTGAAATCCGCTCGCCGCTTCGGGCCACGCCGCCAACTGCCTTGTCGAGAGGAACGTAGACCTTCCAGGAGCCGACCGTCGAAGGGTTCAACAAATGCAGGGGAGTTGCAGTGAGGCTGCTGACGGTACCTCCCATTTCGGAGTTGGTGCCGGGAGGCACGAGTTCGATCTCGCCGAAGACCGGACTCATGGCCAGAACATTGTTCAACCCGAAGAACCGCAGACCGGGGGCTCCATCGCCCGTCCCGGCGCTCAGGGTCTCCAAGTGGCCGGGATGGTCCAGTATTCTCTGCCATCGATCCCATCGAGGCCAGTACACCATGACCACCGCCGGGTAGAAGCGGACATGATGGCACACGAGGAGAATCTCCTGCTGCCCGTCGCCGTCGACGTCGAAGGCGAACGGCCTGGGGTGGACTTCGACCCGGTAGGGAAAGCTCCACGAACGGATGGCCTCTTCGGGAACAAGACTGGTCATGACGGCGCCGTTTTCGGTCAGAGCGACGAGAAAGGACGTGGTTGCCGTCTGCGTCCGCGCCGACGATTCCTCGACGGGGCGGCCGGCGGCGATCGAACTCCGGGTGGCCGTCGCCGTCGAGATCGGCCTCGATCACCCGCGCCGGTGGCGCCGGCAGTGCGTACGACCAGGTCGGGCGGCCGTTCTCGTCCAGACCGTGAACCTCGGCGCCCTCCACCTCGAAGCGAATGGTCTCGCGGTGCAGGAGGTGCGGTGCGGCGACGATCGTTGCCGCAGAGATCGCGAGTCCAGCGGCCGCCAACCCCATCGTTCTTCGTCTCGGTCGCGGCCACGCCCGTTTCGTCGACAGCGCCTTGACGACGTGTGAGGCCGACGGCCGGTCCGCGACGTCTGGTTCGAGCATCCAGTGGATCAAGCGGTTGAGCCATCCCGGACAATCGCGGCGATCCTTGCTCACCGCGGGCGGTCGTTCGCGCTGACGGCGAGTCAACGTCGCCACCGCCGTTTCCGAGGTCATTGGGACCTTCCCGGTGAGGCACTGGTAGAGGGTGAGCCCGAGACCGTAGATATCGCTGGCGGCGGTGAGGTCGGCACCGAGGCCCTGTTCGGGAGCCATGTAGGCCGGCGTTCCCACCACCATCTCGGTCTCGGTGACGGTCATGCCCTCCTCGATCGGTCGTGCCAGACCCATGTCACAGAGTTTGACCACGCCCTCGGCCGCGATCAGGATGTTCCCAGGTTTGACATCTCGGTGAATGATGCCGAGACCGTGCAGGTGCGCGAGCGCAGCAGCTACCTGCCGCCCGACGGCGACAACCTCGGAAGGGTCGAGTCTGTTGCGTTCGGTGAGAAGGTTCTTGAGGCTTTGTCCCTCGACCAGTTCCATGCTCAGAAAGACGTGACCGCCGGCTTCGTGGAGGTCGTAGACGGCGACGACGTTGGGATGGCCGTTGCGCGAGGCACGGACCTCCCGCCGCAGCCGTTCGCGGGTGCGTTCATCGTGGAGGTCCGGGTGGAGGACCTTGACGGCGACCTTCTGGCCGACCGATCGGTCAAGGGCCGAGAAGACCGTCCCGGTCGCGCCGTAGCCGAGGACCTCGCGGAGCAGGAATCGGCCCGCCAGTGTGTCGCCGGGCGCGACGCCTGACAGGCTCCCGGCTTTTCTGGCCGGGATCGCGGGCCTCTCCCTGTCGGTGGCGTCGCTCGTGTCCATGCCTTCCTCGGCAATTCGCGCCCGGAGCGCGAATTGCTGATCTGATTGTACTCATTCTGGTTCTGCGAAGCGTCGGCCAGACAACTTTCCAACGTTGAACGTTCGGCCCGGACACAATCTGGTGAGATGGCTGTCGTGGCTCTGAAGGTGGGCCGAGGCCCACCCTACTTCGGACATCGATTCCGGACGGGTTCGTAGGGTGGGCCTCGGCCCACCTTCAGAGTTGCCGAATGGTAGGAATTGCAACGTTCAATCGTCAGGCGTTTTCGGGGCGGCGGGAGCGCGGAAGAGACGGCTGCGCGGCGGGGGCGTCGGACATCGGCAGTGCGTTCCGCCACTTCCCGTCGTGGGCATGCAGGGCGGCGGCCACCGCACCGGCGGTGGGAACCAGACCGATCTCGCCGACGCCCTTCGATCCGTAGCCGCCGACGCCGTCGGGGACCTCGATCAGGATCACCTCGATCTCGGGGGTGTGGGCGGCGCGGAGGATTCCCAGGTCGCGGAGGCCGAGATGGACCGGACGGCCGTCAACGCACGGAAAATCCTCTGACAGCGCGTAGCCGAGCCCCATGTGGACGCCGCCCTCGATCTGACCGGCGCAGGACTGCGGGTTGATGGCGCGACCCACGTCGTGCGCCGCCACCACCTTGGTGACCATGCCCTCTTCGTTGAGGATCACGACCTGGGTGGCGAAACCGAAGGCCATGTGGGTGACGGGCTCGTCAACCGCGGCGCCGGGTGCGGTCGTGAAATCGCAGATGAACTCGCCGGTGAAGCGGCGGCCTGAAAGCTCCGCCAGGGTGGAGGAGGCGAGCGCTCCCGCCAGTTGCCGCGCGGCGATCTGGCCTGCGGCGGTACACAGGGCGGTGGCTCGCGACGCAGTCGTCATGCCGCACTCGACCTCGGCGAGGCTCACGGTTCGCACGTCCATGAGATCGGGAGAGAGACCGGTTTCTTCGCTGACGACCTGGCGCAGGATGGTGTGGAGCCCCTGTCCCATCTCGGTGTAGCCGGTGAGGATCCGGAGACGGCCGTCGGCGAAGACCTCGATCGCCACCCGACCGGTGTCCTCCATTCCGTTGCCGATGCCGGTGTTCTTGATGCCGCAGGCAATCCCGGCCCTGGCCGCTCCCTTGTAGGCCTCTCTCGCCGCCTCGAGGGTCTGCCGGATCCCGCAGGAGGCGTTCATCACCTGGCCGGTGGCGAAGCGATCACCGGGGTCGAGCACGTTGCGCTCGCGAATATCGTAGCCGTCGATGCCGACCTTCTCCGCCAGGCGATCGAGCACGCCCTCGATGGCGAACGAGGCCTGGTTGGCGCCGAAGCCGCGCATCGCTCCACACGGCGGGTTGTTGGTGTAGACCGTCCGCGCCAAAACCTCGACGTTGGGCACGCGATAGGGACCGCAGCAGTGGCCCGCTGCGCGTTCCAGAACCTTGGCGCCCACCGAGGCGTAGGCGCCGGTGTCGCCGACGATGTCCGCACGGACGGCGGTGAGGCGGCCGTCGGCGTCGCACCCCGCAGTGTAATGAAGGGTGAGGGGGTGGCGCTTGGGGTGGATGCGGATCGATTGCCCGCGCGTGAGAACGATCTTGACCGGCTTCCGGAGGAGCCACGCCGCGAGGGCCGCGTGGCCCTGGACCGAGAGGTCTTCCTTGCCGCCGAAGGCGCCGCCGTTCGACACCAGTTCGACCTCGATGCGTTCGACCTCGATCCCGAGAATGGCGGCGATCTGGCGCTGGTCGTCGTGCACTCCCTGGCCCTGAGACCACACCTTCAGACCGTCGTTCTCCGGGACGGCGAGACAGGCCTCGGGTTCGAGAAAGGCGTGCTCGATGCGTTGGGTGGCGAAGGTCTCCTCGACCGTGTGTGCCGCCTCGGCGAAAGCTGCGTCCACGTCGCCGCGGGCAAAGGCGCAGACCTCGAGCAGGTTTCCGCCGTCGTGAACGGCGGGAGCGTCCGGCGCCAAAGCCGCCTCGGGTGAACACACCGGATCCAGGACCTCGTAGTCGACCGCCACCAGATCGGCGGCAGTCCGCGCCCGGTGCAGAGTGTCCGCAACAACTATCGCCAGGACATCGCCGGTATAGCGTGTGGTCGAACCGGCGGCCACGAGCAGCGGCCAATCGTGGACGATCAGGCCGTGGTTGCAGACTCCGGGAATGTCCTCTGCGGTCAGCACACGCTCGACACCGGGCGCGGACAGGGCCTTCGAGGAGTCGATCCGCAGGACCCGGGCGCGGGGGTGTTCGGCCAGGACCAGCGCCGCGTGCAGCATGCCGTCGACCTCGAGATCGGCGACGAAGTCCTTCGCACCGAGGGTCTGTTCGCGGCCCCGGTAGCGGGGGCTCGAAGACCCCACGCCGTCGTTCTCGGGCGCGTCGGAAGATCGCTCGAGACCCCAGGCCTCGCCGAAGAATTGATGGCTTCGCGGCGCCCGGCCCTCGAAATTGCCGCCGTCCCGCCAGGCCTCTCCCGCGGTCTGGATTGCATCGACGATGCGGTTGTAGCCGGTGCAGCGGCAGATGTGGCCGGCCAGAGCGCGCTGGACCCGGGAGCGATCGGCCGTCAGATCCCTGTTGAGGAGGTGGGCGGCCCGCACCGCGATGCCCGGCGTGCAGAACCCGCACTGGACCGCGCCCTCGTGAACGAAGGCGGATGCAAGCAGTTGGCGCTGCCGTTCGGGCAGTCCCTCGAGAGTCACCACCTCACGCCCTTGGGCCTTCTCGGGGTCGGTCTGACAGGCAAGGGATGGCTTGCCGTCGAGGAGGATGGTGCAGCACCCGCAGACGCCCTCCGGCGCGCAGCCGTCCTTGACAGTGGTGACGCCGCACACTTCCCGCAGGACGGCGAGCAGACGCATGCCATCTTCGTACTCGACCGTGGTGTCGCGGCCGTTGAGGACGAAGCTCAGCGTGGGCACGGTCTCTCCTATCGGTTCCGGACCGCGATGATCTCGCCCGCGATGCTGATGGCGATCTCTTCGGGCGTATGACTGCGGATCGATAGACCGACCGGGGCGTGGACCGCTTCGAGGCTTTCCGGTGAGACCCCCTCTTTTCGCATCTCGGCGAACATTGCGTGGATCTTGGCTTTGCTCCCGAGCACTCCGAGGTAGGCGTAGTTCCTCCCGAGGAGCTTGCCGAGGACCTGGCGGTCGTGGATGTGACCATACGTCATGATCACCACCCACGAGCGGTCGCCGGCCGGGACGTGTTGAGCAACCGAGTCGTAGTCCACGACGTGGCGCTCGTGGGCATGGCAGTTGGCTTCCATCGTCGGCAGCTGCGCCCGGTTGTCGAGGAGCACGATGCGGAAGGGAAGCGTCGCCATGACTCTGGAAAAGGCGAGCGAAACGTGGCCGCCACCAATGATGGTCAATGTGTCCAGCAGTCCCAGGGGCTCGGTGAAAGCTCCAGCCGTCTTCGCCCTCGGTGAAGCTCGTCGCCCCGACACTCCCGGGCTCGAATGCGAGGCCGCCGGGATCGAGGTTCAGGGTCCCGTTTCGGTGGTCCGCGATCGTATCGACGATCGCCTGCAGCGCCCTTTCGTCATCCTCCTTCAGTCGGTACACCGCGAAGACCTGGAGACCGGAACACAAGGTCCCACCTTCGCTCGGGGTGTGGCGGAAGCGGACGATCTCCGCTCCCTCGCGGTGTTCCCGTGCGCGTTCGAGGAGCTGTTGCTCTGCAGCACCGCCGCCGATGGTGCCCGCGATGCCCGATTCCGACACGACCGCCATCGTCCCGGTGACGCCCGGCACCGACCCCGAGTGCTCCACCACCTTGACCAGCACCGTGCGGTGACCCGCGCGGAGCGACTCGAGCGCATGCGCCCACGGTTCCGGGCGAATCTCGGTACGGTGTTCCATCCCCGAATTGTAGCCGAGCGCCCGATGCTGCAGGGCATTCATCGATTCCGAAATCCGGGTCTGCCCGCAGATCACGCAGATGACGCAGATCCATCGCACCCGGCCAACCACAGAGACACAGAGAACACAGAGCCACCCACCCGCGTATTCGAACCACACAGGAATTCAACACGAAGACACGAAGTCGCGGAGTCACAAAGACACAAAGAGAACCGTGGGAACTCGATCGTCCGGCGAGGCCCCGGCCGCCGGGCGGCCAGGGACCGCTGGGTCGAGCCGCTGCCCCGAACGCAAGCGCTCGTTGCAGCGTCTCGAGCCACCGGCCCGCGCTCTCGAAGAGCGCAGGCCTCGCCTCTCACGTTGATCAGAGATTCGCGTTCGAGGAGGTACGAGTACGGCGGGACCGACGCGCCCTGCGCGTCGGCCGGGGGAAAGCCCGACCGAGACGGATGCTCGCATCCGGAACGGTCGGGCTTTTCACCGGAGGGCCGGCGATTACGGATCGCCGGCATTTCCGCCGGGTCACTTCAGGCAACCTACCTGACGCAGGTATCAGGCCTTTGCGCCTTTGCGTCTCTGCGCCTTTGCGTTAAGAAACTCGACGCACGGACCGACGACGAGGCTCCGGTCCACTCCGGGCAACCTCGCCGAAGCAGGTTTCGCTCCTTTGTGTTCTTCGTGTCTTCGTGGTTGCGACGATACTTCGCTCTGTGCCTTCTCTGTGCCTCTGTGGTTTTCCGGTGCGATGGCGCTAACGGTCGCCGTGGAGGAACATGAGGACCCGTTCGGGGGTCATCGGGGAGTGGAAGAAGGCCTCGCGGTCGGGACGGAAAGCCCGCATCGCGTCGAGCAGGGCGAAGTAGGCGCCGATGCCGTACATCAAGGGCGGTTCGCCGATGGCCTTGGACTTCAGAATGGCGTTCGGGTTGTCGGCGTCTTCGAGGAAATGGCCCTCGATCGTCGGCGTCGCCAGAATGTCGGGGATCTTGTAGGTGCTGAGGGTGTCGGTGAGGTTGCGGCCGTCGCGGAACGACAGCTCCTCCATGGTCATCCACCCGATGCCCTGCACCAGACCGCCCTCGAGCTGTCCCATGTCGACCACCGGGTTGAGGCTGCGGCCGGCGTCGTGCACAGCCCGCACCCGATCGATCGTGGAGGTGCCGCGAAGCCCATCGACGGTGACCTCGACGACCGCACTGCCGTAGACGTGGTAGGCGAAGGGCTCGCCTCGTTCCGTCTCGCGGTCGAAGTGGATCTTCGGCGTCGCGAAATGGGCTTGAGCGGACAGGCTGACCCGCCGGAAGTAGGCCTCCCAGACGACTTTTTCCCAGGTCAGGTCGGTGGCGGAACCGTCGATCAGGATCGTGTCGTCCCTCACCGTGATGCTGTCGGGCGCGGCCTCGAGGATCAGCGCGGCGACCGACCGCAGCCGCTCGACGATCATCCGACACGCGATCTCCGTGGCGCCCCCGTTCATGTCGGCGCCCGAGCTGGCGGCGGTGGGGGAGGTGTTGGCGACTCGCAGAGTGTTCGTGGTCTCCACACTGATCCGCGATCGGTCGATCCCGAGAGTATGGGCCGCCACTCCGAGCATCTTGGCGTTGACCCCCTGGCCCATCTCGACCGCGCCCGTCGAAACACTGACGCTGCCGTCGGTGTAGACGTGCACCAGCGCCGCGGCCTGGTTGAGGAAGGTCGAGGTGAATGAGATCCCGAAGCACACCGGCATCATGGCGATGCCGCGTTTCGTGCCCCGGTTGGCAGCGTTGTGTTCGGCGACTTCACGGGTGAGGGCGGCCACGTTGAAGCGCTCTTCGACCTCGGCGAAAGCCCTCTGAGCGTTGCCTTGCTGTGCCTTCATGCCGTAAGGGAAGGTGTCGCCCTCGGCGAGCAGGTTTTGCCGCTGGATCTCCATCCGGTCCTTGCCGAGTGCGTCGGCGGCGCGGGTGATCGCACTTTCCATGACAAACATGGCCTGCGGCGCGCCGAACCCCCGAAAGGCGGTGAACGGCGGCAGGTTGGTCTTGCAGCTCAGGGCGGTGACTCGGACATTGGGCACGTAGTAGCTGCCGGTAGCGTGGAACAGGCTGCGCTCGAGGATCGCCGGCGAAAGGTCGGCCGCAGCGCCGGCGTTCTGGTAGTAGGTGGCTTCGTAGGCGAGGATGCGGCCGTCGGTGTCGACGCCGATCTTGAAGTCCGACGAGTAGGGATGGCGTTTGCCGGTCATCCGCATGTCCTCGCCGCGGTCGAGCTCGATGCGAACGGGCCGGTTCAGGGCACGGGCGGCGAGCGCCGCCAGCACCGCCCACGGGGTCGCCTGGTCTTCCTTGCCGCCAAAGGCCCCACCGAGCCTGGCGACGTCCACCTCGATCGCGCTCATCGGCAGGTCGAGAACCCGGGCCGCGATGCGCTGGACCGCGGTCGGCGCCTGGGTCGAGGACAGTATCCGCAGCTTTCCGCCGCCCTGCGGCACCACCAGTGCAGTCTGGGTCTCCAGGTAGAGATGTTCCTGACCGCCGGATTCGACCTGCCCTTCGACGACAACCTCGCAGCACTCCCACGCGCTCTCGACGTCGCCGAGGGCGAAGGTTCGTGAGGGGACGATGAGCTGACCGGCGGCTGCGGCGTCGCGGGGATCGAAGACGCCCGGCGCCTCCACGATCTCGAGAACGATGGCGGCCGCCGCTTCCCGAGCCTTGCGCGGCGTGTCCGCGACCACGGCGGCGATCGGTTGACCGATGAAATGCACCTCGCCCTCCGCCAGCAGCGGCTCGTCGAGGATGATCCCGCCGATCTGGTTGTCTCCGGGAATGTCGGCGGCGGTCAGAATGGAGGCGACACCCGCCATCCCCGCGGCGCTTGAGGTGTCGAGGCGGGAGATCCGGCCGTGTGCGACCGGCGAAGCCAGCACGCCGATGTGCAGACACCCCGGCGGGTCGGGAAGATCCCCCACAAAAATGGATTCGCCGCGGGTGTGGGGGCCGATCTCGTGGTTGCTCATGCCGGGATCCCGGCAAAGTGCAGGGTTTCTAGCTGAAAGAGCTCCTGAAAGTGTGCGAGCACCAACTGGCCCAGGAGCAGTCGCTTGTAGTCCGCCGATCCGCGGACGTCGGTGATCGGTGAGACTTCTTCGCGCGCGGTTTCGGCCGCTGCGCGAGCGGTTTCAAGCGTCGGCTCACGGCCCTCGAGAACGGCCATCGTCCGCGCGAGTTGCATCGGAATCGGGGCCACACCGCCGGCGGCGAGGTGTGCTCCTGCGATTCGCCCCTGATCGAGCCCGAGCGAGATCGCGGTGTTGACGGAGGCGATGTCGAGGTGGGTGCGTTTGCTGACCTTCTCGAAGTTGAAGAGGCGCCTGGATGGGCCGGGCTGAAAGCGGACCCACTCCACAAGCTCGGCGGGACGGAGATCGAGTTTCTTGTAGCCGAGAAAGAACTCTGCGAGCTTTACGACCCGGCGGGTGCCTCCGGCCGTGAGCCCGACTTCGGCGTCGAGGGCGAGCAGCGTGATCGTCATGTCGCCGATCGGCGATGCGTTGACCAGATTGCCGGCGATCGAGGCGCGGTTGCGGATCGGCAGAGAGCCCATGAGTTCCATGGCACGGTCGATTCCGCCCACCGAGGCGGCCAGGATCTCCGACCTCTTCATGTCCTCGGCCGTGGCTGTGGCCGCCAGGTAGACGAATCCCCCGTCCCGCCGGATCGCGGGGCTGACGGGGCCGGGGACGATATAGACCGGACCGTCCTCCATCTGAAGCGGCCGCTGGACGTAGAGATCGGTGCCGCCGCTGACGATGATCTGAGAAGGCGACGGCCGATCACGCTGCGGTGATGTCGATTCCGGCAGCAGCTCATCGATGCGCAAGAAGTAATCGGGGAGGATGCGCTGGCTGATGAGGGCCGGAATCCTCGGTTCCTGCAGATCGACGTCTTTTCTGAGACCCTCCAACAGATGGTCGATCGAGCGGCAGATCGACGCGTAGCCGGTACAGCGGCAGATGTTCCCGGCAACGGCTTCGACCGCCTCCCGGGTGTCCCAGGTCTGCGCCTCCAGGAGGTGGCCGGTCAGCGAGACCACGAAACCCGGCGTACAGAAGCCGCACTGCGAGGCGCCGTTGTCGACGAAGAGTTGTTGGATGGGGGTGAGCCGGGTCCGGTTGAGACCTTCGATCGTGACCACGTGGCGGTTGGCGAGGGCCCCGAGAGGCAGCAGGCACGAGGTGACGACCTGATAGCTGATGCCGTCGTCGGTGCGTTGCCCCACCAGCACGGCGCAGGAGCCGCAGTCCCCCTCTCGGCAGGCGTACTTGACGCCGGTGAGCCGCTCGTCGCGGCGCAGGTAATCCAGGGCCGGCAGTCCCGGCGGCTTCCCGGTCTCCACCATTCGGTCGTTGAGTGCGAAGCGCATCCTTGATCCCTGAGAGGACGTCTCGACTGTCAGGTTATCACGAGACCTGTTTGATGCCGCTCAGGAACTTCGAGAGCTCTGCAACCGACAGAGGACGGGCCAGATAGTAGCCCTGTCCGTAAGCGCATCCAAGATCGACGAGACGGTGCATCTGCTCTTCGGTTTCGATGCCTTCGGCGACGACCTCGAACGAGAGACCCTTCCCGAGACGGAGGATGGCCTGGACGAGAGCGGCGGCGCCGTTGTCCTTTTCGATCTCGTCGACGAATATCTTGTCGATCTTGACGACGTCGACCGGGAACCGGCGCAGGTAACTGAGCGACGAGTAGCCGGTCCCGAAGTCGTCCAGGGCGAGCCGAACACCGAGGGACTTGATCGCCCGCAGCTTGCTCGCGGCCTGTTCCATGTCGTGCATGATCACGCTCTCGGTGATCTCGAGAACGAGTTGGCTGGGCTCGATGCCGGACTCCATGATGTCGGCCGCGAGATTCGAGACGAAGTCGGGTTCGTTGAGGGAATTGGGCGAGATATTGACGTGGGCGGCGGCGGGGTTTCCGGCGAAGATTCCGGCGTTGAGCTCGACCACTTCGGCGCACGTCCGCTGCAGCACCATGCGGTCGATCATCGGTTGCAGGCCGGCCTCCTCGGCCAACGGCACGAACGACATCGCCGACACCAGGCCCTTCTGCGGGTGGTGCCACCGCACCAGCGCCTCGAATCCGTGCACCTTCATATCGGGGATGCGCATGAGCGGTTGAAAGTAGACGTCGAGTCCCTTTTCATCGAGGGCGTTCCTGAGGTCGTGTTCGAGATCGAGGCGGTCGAGGGCGGTGGAGTGCATCGTCTGCTCGAACACCGACACCTGACCCTTGCCCTTGGCCTTGGCGTGGTGCAGCGCCATGAGGGCATTGCGAACGACGTCCTCGGCGCCGACATCGCTGGAGTATTCCAATGCGATGCCAACGCTGGCGGAGAAACGCACCTCGCGTCCCTCGAGGTGAAAAGGTTTGTTCAGGTCGCCGAGGATTCGGTTGGCGGCCGCGGTCGCCTCGGCGGCGTCGGATGCCTCGAGCAGAATGGCGAATTCGTCGCCTCCGAAGTGGGCCACCGAGTCGCCCATGCGGACGCTGGATCGGAGGCGTTCGGCCAGCGTGATCAGGACCTGGTCGCCGGCGGTGTGCCCGAGGCTGTCGTTGACCCTCTTGAAATCGTCGAGATCGAGGAACAGGACCACCACGGCGTGACCGGGAGGGCGCCGGCGGGCGAGTGCGTTACCGACCCGGTCGAAGAGGAGAGCCCGATTGGGCAGCCCCGTCAGCGGATCCCGCATGACCCGGAGATCGCCGCGGCCTGGACGCCTCTTCTGGAATTCGTCGGCCTGGGCCCGGGCGATGGCCTTGCCCGCCTGCACCCCGAACACGCTCATGGACGCGAGGTGGCGTTCGGTGTAGGTGTGCTCGGGCGCGGCATTGAGGTTGAGGACGCCGACGAGTCGTTCGCCGTCAAGCAAGGGCACGCACATCGCGCAGGAGGGTTGCGGCGCCTCGTCGTCCTCCTGATAGTGTTTCCAGTCGAAGACGCCCATGATCAGAATGGGTTCGTGGCTGGCGGCGACCTGGCCGGCGATGCCTTCGTTGATCGGCACCCGCGCCCCTCGGGCCGCGCTCCTGCCGCTCGATGCGACGGTGTGGAGCTCGTCCTCGCCCTGAAGGAGCATGATGGATCCGCCCTGGCCGCCGAGCAGTTCGAGACACGAGTCGAGCATGGAGTCGACCATCTGGTTGAGATCGACCCGGCCGTGGATCTCGTCGCCGCCTTCGGTGAAGAGCTGCGCTTCGCGGACGGTGTTGGCGAGAGCGGTGGCGAGGACCTGTTCGTCGACCACATCTTCGGTGAGGGACCTCAGCTCGATCTCTTTTCTGAATGCATACACGCTGAACAGAACGACGAGCGACACAACACCGACGAACACCGTGATTTTTGACGACAGGAAGGGGATTTCGATGAGGCTCGCAATCAGGGAAAGGGTGAGGATGCTGACGGCTGATACGAGCAGGAACAACGTCAGCGACCACAACTGAATCCGCCGCTTCGAGATCGCATCGAGATTCGGTGCGGAGGTTTCACTCAAACCGGTCACGCGACCGCTGCCGGGCTCACCTTTCGTTTGACTCTGCGTCATCTCGGGCCTCAGAGTTCTTTCGTTCGGTTTGTGGTCAAACTCTCGCGAGAGGTCAGGGTTCGAACCCTTACTTCGAGGTTATCACACAGTCGTTGCGTCACTTGACGTCAGGGTGGCGAGCCGACCGCGTGCGATCGATCGAGTTCTCACGTCCGGGTGTCCGTCTATAATCGTGGGCGCAGGAGGGCATTGGCGTTGAAACAGGTCCCGGATGTATTTGTCATCGTCTTCACACTGATCGTCCTGGCGGCGGTCGCCACCTGGTTCGTGCCCGGCGGCGCCTTCGAACGCGAGGTCGTGGAGCGCGGGGGCGTCGATGCCGAGATCGTCGTCCCCGGTTCCTTCCAGTTCGAGCAGTCCCGACCCCAGGTTCTCGAGGTCTTTACCGCGCCCATCGACGGGGCGCTGCGTCTGGCCAACATCATTTTCTTCATTTTCATGGTCGGCGGGTCCTTCTATGTGCTCAATGAGACTCAGGCCATCGCAGGCGGCATCCACCACCTCGTCAAGGCACTGAAGGGCCGGGAGTATCTCGTCATACCGACGGTCATGACCGTGTTTTCGTTGTTCGGAGCCACCTTTGGGATGTGCGAAGAGGCGATTCCGTTCGTGCTCATCTTCGTGCCTCTGGCGCTGGCGCTGGGCTACGACTCGTTTGTCGGGGTGAGCCTCACCTTCCTTGCCGCCGGGGTCGGGTTCGCCGGCGCCTTTCTCAACCCCTTCACGCTCCAGATCGCTCAGGGCATCGCGGGGATCCAACCGGTTTCGGGTTGGGAGTACCGTCTGTTCGTCTGGCTCGTCGCCACCGGGGCGACCATCACCTGGGTCATGGTCTACGCGGCCAGGGTCAAGGCGGATCCCTCGCGCAGCGCCATGTATGAGCTCGACTCGATTCGCCGGCAGGAGGTCCTTGCGCAACAGCAGGCGGTCACCGAACTGACCCGCCGCCGTGCGATCTGCCTGGCGATTCTCCTCGGTGGCGTGGTCGCGATGATCGTCGGCGTGGTGGTCTTCAAGTGGTACATCATCGAGTTGACCGGGCTGTTTCTGGCCATGGGCCTGAGCGCCGGGTTGGTGTCGGGCATGAGCGCGAACGATCTGGCAAGGACCTTCGTCAACGGCTGCCGGGACATCGCGGGTGCAGCGCTGATCGTCGGTTTTGCCGGGGGCATCGTCGTGATTCTCGAGGCCGGGAACATCATGGACACGATCCTCTGGGCGATGAGTTCGGTGACCTCGCAGCTGCCGGGGGTGGTCACCGCCCAGGTCATGTACGTGATGCAGCTCGGGGTGAACTTCTTCATCCCATCGGGCTCGACCCAGGCGGCGCTGGTGATGCCGATCATGGCGCCGTTGGCGGAACTCTCCGGAATCACGCCGCAGACCGCGGTACTCGCCTACCAGCTCGGCGACGGATTCTCCAACATGATCATCCCGACTTCGGGGGTCACCGTCGGCACGCTGGCGATGGCAAAGATCCCTTACGAGAAGTGGTTCCGCTGGAACCTGCCGATGCAGGGGATGTTCATCCTGATGTCGTTGCTCTTTCTCGTCTGGCCGGTGCTCGCACACTGGCAGTGACACCGAACGTACGACAGTCCCCACGTTGTAGCGTTCCAACGTTCTAACGTTTCGAGGTCAGCACATCCTCGTCGTCGTCCAACACCCGGTTGATTCGTGACAGGGCGGCGATGGACTCCTCGCGGTGGCGGGTGGCGATTTCGGTCGCCAGGGCGTTGAGCAGCACGGTTACCGCTGCGACGGCGTTGGTGAACATCATGTTGTCGCTCTTCACCGGCAGGGTCCAGGTGGCGAGCCTGGCCGCAGGCGCGCTGACCCGGTCGGTGATCGCAACGGTTCGGATACCGAGGTCCTTTGCCGCCGCGAGCATGTCCAGCCCCTGCCGGGAATAGGGCGGCAGCGAAAAGACCATGACGACGTCGCTCGGACCCGTGATCACGAGCTGCTCGAGAGGGGAGGAGAATCGGGTTGACAGATTGTGGACGCGAACACCGATCTGGAGCAGGGTGTAGGCGGCCAGCTCGGCAAGGTGGGCGGAAACACCCATCCCGAAGGTGGAGACCGCGGCGGCCTGGAACAGCGCTTCGCCGACCTCGGTGAAGAGCGCGCGGTCGAGTGCGTCAACCGTCCGACGGATGTTCGACGTCTCGAGGTCGGCGACGGACGCGAAGATGTCGTCAGCCACCGCTTCAGGTGTGCCTTCTTCGCCGAGATTCAACTGGTCCTGGAGGATATCGACCAGTTCCATCTTGAGTTCCGAAAACCCTGGGTAACCGAGGCGTTGGGCGAACCGGACCACCGTGGCCTCGGAGACCTGAACCCGTCGCGCAAGTTCCGGGATCGAAAGGAACGGCACCGACGTCAGATGCTCGAGCACATATTCGGCGATCGATCGCTGTTGACGCGGGAGGTCTGGCGGCCTGGCTCGCCAACTGGCTTCGGAAGTCGTGTTCGGTGGGCCTCTTCTTCATCGTGTCTCCGCTATCGGTTGGACGACTCAACATACGCCCCCACGCGGTGGATTCGCAAGGTTCGCCGTGGCGCCGTGGGGTGTTGACAGGTCCCGGCGGGAGGTCTATCTTCTGAATATGATAGCAATAGTTTCATTATATAATTTTTGTGAATGAAAAATTTCTTATTGTGGAAGGAGTTGAGATTATGAGGCACGTGGGACGGTTGTTCGTCATTTCCATCGTCATAGGACTTGTCCTGCAGGCGGCGCCGGCCGGCGCTCAGGGCAGCACCAGCGGTCTCATCCGGGGGACCGTGACCGATCCTCAAGGGGGCGTCCTGCCTGGAGTCACCGTGATCGCCAGGTCGGAAGCGGTGATCGGCGGGCAGAAGATCGCGATCACCAACGCCGAGGGAAATTACCGGTTTCCTGCGCTGACCCCGGGTCTCTACTCTCTGGAGGCCCAACTCGCCGGTTTTCAGTCGGTGTTGCAGGAAAACGTCGTTCGTGCAGCTCGGATCGAGCATCGACGTCAACCTGCAGATGGGCGACGTGACGATCTCGGACGAGATCGTGGTGGTGGCCGAGTCGACCCAGGTCAGCACGGTGTCCAACAGCGTTTCCCACAACATTGGAGCCAGCTTCATCGAACGGCAGCCGCTGGTCCGTGACCCGGTGAACCTGATGAACTACGCGCCGGGCGTGCAGGGCGACCAGGCCTACGGAGCCACGTCGTCGACGCAGAACGCCTACAATCTGGACGGCGTCGACGTCTCGGATCCCGAACTCGGTTCGCAGTGGGTGCTGCCGAGCATGGACTGGATCGAGGAGGTGGAGATCGGGGGGCTCGGGGCCGATGCCGAGTACGGCGGCTTCACCGGCGCGGTGGTCAACCTGATCACCAAGTCCGGAGGCAACCAGTTCCACGGCGACGTCATCGGCTATTACTCGGGTGGAGATCTCAACTCCTCGAACGCTCCCGAGGGGGTCGAGGGGACCAACAAGGTCGACAAGGACATCGAAGGCAGCGTCAATGTCGGTGGACCGATGGTTCGGGACACGATGTGGTTCTTCGCCTCGATCGACGACCGGCAGCGGGTGATTGATCCGTTCTTCGCCGACGGGGCTCCCGCCGACGATATGGCGAACAGCGACCGCACCGAATTGCGCGGCCTCGCCAAGGTGACCTGGCAGATCAACGCGGGCAACAAGGTCCTGGGTCTGGTGGACTATGACGGCGTCGACCACGACTACCGGGGAGTCGGTGACTTCACCCTAGCCAGCGGATCGGAGTCGCCAGGATTCGCCGAATGTCTCTTATAACCTGTCCTGGGAGTCGCTGGTCAACGACAGCAACTTCGTGACCGCCAAGTTCACCGGCTACACCGGCTACGGATGACTACTTCCCGTACAACGGTGACACACCCAACCGCTACGACAGCTGGGAGGGCTGGGACTGGGCCAATCAGACGAGCACGTCGAACAAGGAGGTTGGGCGCAACGCCCTCAACGTCTCGTGGAACCTCTTTGCCGATGGTCTGTTCACGAAGAACGACTCGCACGACTTCAAGTTCGGACTCGTCTACGAGACCATGAAGAGCAATTACACGACCACCCGCAACGGCGGCTTTTCGTACTACGACGACTCATACTACTGCGATTCCACCGAAGCCTATTTCGCGGATCCGCTGTGCGGCGTCTTCTCGTCAGACTGGGGCGGTGAGTGGGATCTCCGAGCGAAGATGGACGGGTTCAACTTCTACGCGCAGGACTCGTGGAAGACCGGCCGGGTGACCGTCAATTACGGCGTCCGCTACACCAGGTACACCGGCGACTTCAGGGACCCGGTCTCGGCGCCGACCTCGGGTGGCAGCCACGTGTACGACGTCAACATGTGGTCGCCGCGCCTCGGCCTGGTCTGGGATGTGACCGGCAACGGGACGACCGCGATCAAGCTTCACTACGGCATCTACTACGACGGCATGTCGGTGGTGCTCTTCGACCGAGAGGCCTCCGGCGACGCCCTGTCCGACACGTTCTACTACGACTACAACTCCGACACCGGCGAGTTCGACATCCCGGCGGGCGGGTCCGTCAACGCCTACGCGGACATGGACCCCAACATCAACCATCCCAACGTCGAGCAGTTCGTGGTCACGGTCGAGCACCAACTCATGGACGAGCTGATGATCGGTCTCGACTACATCCACAGGACCAACAAGGACATCGTGGCGATGGTGACCTCGAACGTCGAGGACTACGACCCACAGGCGGCGCCGGACAACCCGTTCGGCGGCGGACCGCTGCCGTTCTTCGATCTCCTCGATCCGCCGCAGTTCCACATCACCAACCCGGGCGACGCGGTGCGCGACTACGATTCGGTGGCGCTGCGGATGCACAAGCGGTACACCGGGAAGTGGTCTCTCGATGCGTCGCTGGTGTGGTCCGACCTCACCGGAAACGCCGACTGGGGCGCCAACAGTTATGTCGACAACTTCGAAGACCTCAACGGACTGGTCAACGCCGACGGCACGCTGCCGTTCAACTCGGAGTGGGTGTTCAAGGTCGCCGGCTCCGTCGACCTGCCGCTGAACTTCATGTTCTCGGGCTTCTACCAGTACCAGACGGGCGCCTACTGGACCCCGTACGTGCGGATGCGGGACCTGTACTACAACGATCGGACCACTGTCTTTCCTGACCCCGCGCGGCAGCGAGCAGTACGAGGACCGCGGTGTTCTCGATCTTCACCTCGAGTACGACTTCGATCTCGGCAGGAACATGGAACCTGGCGCTCATGGTCGATGCCTTCAACGTTCTCGATTCGGACACCGTGACCAGCGTGTCGCAGCGCTGGGGCGACTATTACTATGACTATCGGGATCACCCTGAGGGCAGCGAGTGGGTCGGCACGTCGTCGTTCGAGACGCCGACTGCGATTCAGACGCCTCGGGTGATCCGTTTCGGCGTTCGATTCGGCTTCTAATCGATCTCGATGGGGGCGGCGTTCGCAGCCGCCCCCATTTTTCGTGACCCCGGGGGAACCATGTTGCGATGGATGCTCAGCGTGCTGGCTGCGCTGTGTATCACGGCGCCGAATCCGTTGCGGCCGGTGAACAACCGCTCGGCCACCTCGTGCTCAACGGCGGCGGCGGCAAGCCACGCGGAGGTCATGGAGAAGTTCATCGAGTTGGCGGGCGGCCCCGAGCCCTGATCGTGGTGTTTCCGACCGCCTCGGCCGAGGCCGACACCGGCGAGTACTACCGGGGCCTTCTGGCGGAGTACGGGTGCACCAACGTTTTCGTCGCCGAAGTCCATTCGACCGACGACGCGACGAACCCTGACATCGTCGAGGCCGTCGCGAAGGGCGGGTGGCATCTACTTCTCCGGCGGCGACCAGCGGCGGATCACGAGGCGCTCCTCGGAACTCCGGTGGGCGACGCGGTCGAAGCGGCCTTCGTGCGAGGCGCCGTGGTCGGCGGCACGTCGGCCGGAACGGCCTGCCAGAGCGGTCTGATGATCACCGGCGACGGCGACTTCACGCTCATTGCGGCCGACAATGTGGAGCTCACTCCGGGTCTCGGGTTGTTCAGGGGCGTGATCGTGGATCAGCACTTCGTGGCCCGCCAGCGCTTCAACCGGCTGATCTCGGTGGTGCTCGAACACCCCGAACTCCTGGGTGTCGGCGTCGACGAGGAAACAGCGGTGTGGGTTCGTCCGGACGGCACGTTCAAGGTTCTGGGTGAGGGATGGGTCGTCGTGCTCGACGCGTCGGATTCGGACATTTCGCGTTCGCCCCGGGACGGCGGTCGAACGGATCTCGGGGTCCACGACCTGAGAACGCACGTGCTGCAACCCGGCGAAGTCTTCGACGTCGCGAAACGGGCGGTCGTGTGCGCGGAAGACTGCCGTGAGTGACCTCGGACCGATCCGTGTCGGCTCCGACGCGATGCACGGTACGGCGTTGCTGGGCGATCTGTGCTCGATCTCGTCGGCCAGCGGCGACGTCGAAGGCCTGTACAAGGTGGCGGATCGCCTGGCTTCGGAACTCGTCGCTCTCGGAATGACGGCGCAGATCCAGGCGGAGCCCGGCGCCAACGGTCGGGCTCTCCCGGTGCTCGTCGCCGGGGACGGCGGCGACGACGAGCCCGCAACGCTGTTGATCGGACATCTCGATACGGTCCTTCCGGCGTCCGCACCGAGGGTGGACGGCCACCGTCTTTACGGCACCGGGGCGCTCGATATGAAGGGGGGCTTTGCCGCACTGGTCGGGGCCCTGAAAGAACTCCGACGCAGAGGGGAGGCGCCGCCGCCGAATCTGACGATCGTCGCCGTCCCCGACGAGGAGGTCGGCGGGCCGATTTCGGAGCGGACGGTTCGCCACTGGGGCGACCGCGCGCAGACGGTACTGGTCCTCGAACCGGGCGTGCCCACCGAAAACGGTGAGACCCTGGTGATCGGGCGGCGGGGCCTGACGGTGTGGCGGCTCGATGCGCGGGGAACCGCCGCCCATTCAGGCGTCGCGTATTGGGATGGGCGGTCGGCCCTGGCGGCCGCCGCAGCATGGTCGGGGGAGGTGCAGCGACTTTCCGAGGGGGGCGACGGCCCCTTGGTCAACGTCGGCCGCATCCTCGGCGGCGATTCCGAGTTCGTCAGCGACGTCGGCGAAGAGCATCGTTTCATCGGCACCAGCGAACGACTCAACATCGTCGCCGACAGGTGCCTCGTGGAAGGAGAGGTTCGCTACCTGAGTCTCGAGGACCGTGATCGCACACTGGCCCACATGAGGGAGTTGGCATTGCGCCGGGCCGCGGACTGGGGCGTCGATCTCGATTTCACGGAGGGACAGCACATTCCGCCGATGGCGGTGTCGGTGAGCAATCGGGCGCTGGCCGATCACCTGGTCCGCGTCGCCGACGCCGCGGGTTGGAAGCTCGAGCTTGAATCGAACCGCGGCGGCGTGTCCTTCCCGAATTTCCTCTCCGATCCGTCGGCGGTCTGCGTCCTCGACGGTCTCGGTCCGGTCGGTGGAGGCATGCACACCCGCGGCGAGTACCTCGACCTCCGCTCACTCGAGCGGCGAATCCACCTCATCGCCGAAGCCCTGATCTTCGTCCGCGACCATCGCTGATCCATCGCACCGGGCCAACCACAGAGGCACAGAGGCCACAGAGCGAAAAACCGTCGCAACCACGAAGACACGAAGAACACAAAGGAGCCGCAAAGGGGCGAATCCTGCGTCGGCTCGGTTTCCCGGAGTGGAGCGGCGGCAACGCCGGCGATCCGAAATCGCCGGCACCCGTGGCGAAGTCCGTCTGCTCCGAACGCGAGCGTTCGTCCCAGGCGGTCTTCACCCCGGCCGACGCGCAGGGCGCGTCGGTCCCGCCGCATTCGTACCTGCTCGAACGCGGAACTTCGATCAACGCGAGAGGCGAGGCCTGCGCTCTCCGAGAGCGCAGGCCGCTGGGAGTGGGTGCTGATCCGGACGCTTGCGTCCGAGGCTGCACCCGCTCCCAGCGGTCCCTGGCCGCCCGGCGGCCGGGACCTCGCCGGTCGATCGAGCCAGCTTTGTGATGTCTTCGTGTCTTTGTGTCTTCGTGGTTGCGACGTGGGCGGCCGGCTCTGTGCCCTCTCTGTGGCCTCTGTGCCTCTGTGGTTGGCCCGGCGTATGATCTGCGGGCAGTCCGGCTACAACTCCCGGAGGGCGTGAGCGACGGGCATCCGGGCCGCCCTGATCGCAGGGAGCACGCCGCCAAGCAATCCCATGAACAGGGCGAATACCAGGCCTGCTCCCAGAAGGCCGGGTGTCACCCGGAAGGCGAAGGCCAGGTGGGAGAAGGTCTGCCAGTTCATGGTGCCGGCCGTGAAACCGTTGAGGGGCAGCACGGCGAGACATCCAAGCACGCCGCCGACGAGAGAGATGAATAGCGACTCGAACATGAACGAGAGGATCATCGAGCCGCCGCCGAAACCGAGAGCCCGCATGGTGGCGATCTCTCGTGCGCGCGCTGCAACCGCCGAGTACATGGTATTGAGGGCGCCGAAGACCGCACCGATGGCCATCACGAAGGCCACCAGGAAGCCGAGGACCCGGATCAGGGTGCTCACCATCTGCGACTGTTTGGCGTAGTAGGCCTGTTCGCGTTCGACCTGGACGGTCAGACGCGGGTCCGACGTCAGGGCGTCTTTCAGGGCCTCGAAATCGGTCGGCGAGTTGAGGCGCACCGTGACCGAGCTGGCCACGGTTGTCGATCGCTTGAAGGCCTGGGCGAGGACCGTGTGGTCGCACCAGATCTCCGAGTCGAAGGCAGATCCCCCGGCGTCGAAGATGCCGACCACTTTCCAGTCCTGGCCGCCGAAACTCACGTTGGAACCGAGGTCGAGACCGCGGTAGGTGTTGACGGCGTTCGATCCGACCACGAGCTCGGCCAGGCCCTCTTTGAAGAAACGGCCCTCCTTGATCGTCACCGACGGTCGAACATCGAGGACGAGAGGGGTCATGCCGCGGATCTGGACGTTGGCGTCGGTGCCGCTCTTCTGCAGCTGAAACGCTCCGATGACGACGATTTCGGGGCTCGAAAGAGGCTCGCCGGCGGCGTTTCGCGCTACCTGTGGCGCGTCTGCGATGACCCGCCGCTGCTCGAGAGAGACCCCGCTGTCCATTTCGGAGCTCGAGCCGGCCCGGCGAATGATGGCGTTCGAGGTCGAGCCGGAAGAGATCAGCGTGGCCTGGAAACCCCTGGCCATGGCGAGCATCGCGACGAACACGCCGACCGTACCGGCGATGCCGATGACCGACACCACGGCGGCCTTCCATCGTGCCGTGACCGAACGGAGGTTGTAGGAAATTGGAATGGCCATCACACCCTCCGCAACGCATCGACGATGCGCAGTTTCATCGCCATCACCGCCGGGATGGTTCCGGCGGCGAGGCCGACGAACAGGGCGATCGCGATGCCCGACGCCATCTGGGCGCCGGAGATGAAAAACACCGGCAGCATGCCTCCGGTGGGGTCGCCTCCCATCGTAAAGAGCTTGGCAAGCCCGACGCCGATGGCCCCGCCCACCAAGGCGATGGCGAGGGCCTCGGCCAGGACGAGAAACAGGACGGTGGTGTCGCCGAAACCCAGAGTCTTGAGGACGCCGAGTTCGGGCACCCGTTCGCGGACCGCCATGGCCATCGTGTTGCCGGTGACCAGGAGCAGCGTGAACAGTACGACAGCTCCGATCGAGAGGATGAGCATCCGGATATTCCCGATCTGTTTTGCGAACCCGGCGGCAAACGCCTGCTCGGTCTCGGTGGAGGTCTCCCATGCCGAGTTGGCGAATCGTTCGTCGATCGCCCGGCTGACGGCCACCGCGTTGTCGGGGGTGTCGATCTGGACCGTGTACCATCCGACGGTCCCGTCGCCGTAGCCGGTCGGGCGCCGCTCCTCCAGGTACTTCCACTGGAACCAGAACATCGACTCGTCGTCGCCCTGGCGGGAGCCCTCGTAGATGGCGCGGATGTTGAAGTCCCAGGTGCCGGGCCAGATCGTGCCCTGGAGAGGGATCCGGTCACCCAGCTTCCACCCGAACCGCTCGGCGGTCACGCGGCCGACCACCGCGCCCTCGCGGTCGGCCAGGAATGCCGACCACTGGTCGTCCGTGATCCGAAACTCGGGGAACACCTTGCGGTAGGTCTCGGTGTCGACGGCGAACTGGGGGAAGAAGTTCTTCTGGTCCTGGTAGACACCCCCGAACCAGGTGGCGAAGGTCGCCTCGGTCACGTGATCGATCTGGCGCAGCCGCTCCTGGTAGGACAGGGGAAGGGGCATGATCAGAGAGATCTTGTTGCGGACGATGAGGCGGTCGGCGCCGGCGACATCGACACCGGCGTTGAGCGCGGTCTCGATGGTCACCAGAAGACCGAACAGAAACAGAGCGACCGCGATCGACCCGACGGTGAGAATCGTCCGGGTCTTCTTGCGAAAGAGGTTGCGAAAAATGAACGGCAGGTACTTCATGAGACTGCCGCCTCGGCCATGGCTTCGACCAGAGCGCCCTTTTCGAGGTGGAGGACGACATCGGCGCGCTCGGCCGCGAGGGGATCGTGAGTCACCATGAGGATGGTCTTGCCGTGGTCGGCTTCGAGGCTGGTCAAGAGGTCGAGGATCTCCTCGGCGGACTTGCGGTCGAGATCGCCGGTCGGTTCGTCGCAGAGGAGGAACGTGGGATCGGTGACGATCGCGCGGGCGATCGCCACCCTCTGCTCCTGGCCGCCGGAGAGTTGGCGGGGGTAGTGCTTCATCCGGTCGGGAAGGCCCACCAAGGTCAGAGCTGTTTCCACGTGGCGCCGTCGTTCGGCCTTCGACAGCTTGGTGAGGAGAAGCGGCAGCTCGACGTTCTGGAAGGCGGTAAGGACCGGGATCAAATTGTACATCTGGAAGATGAACCCGACGTGGCGGGCCCGCCATCGTCGCGAGCTTCTTGCCCGACATGTTGGTGATCTCGTCACCGTCGACGGTCACCGTTCCCGCGGTGGGAGTGTCGAGCCCGCCGAGGAGGTTGAGCAGGGTGGTCTTGCCGGAACCGCTGGGCCCCATGAAGGCCACGAAGTCGCCCGGTTCGACGTCGAGGTCGAGACCCTGAAGGACATCGATGGACTCGTTGCCCCGGCGGTAGACCTTGTTGAGGTTGCGGACCTTGATGAGGCTGTTTCCACGATCCTGACCGTCGACACTGACCATTGTGGTGACTCCTTCTACTTCCTGACGCGAACGCTGTCGCCGTCCTTGAGTTTGTCGTGGCCGCTGACAACGACCGCCTCGCCCGCGATGACGCCGGCCGTCACCTCGACATCGGAACCAACCGATCGGCCCAGGCTGACGGCCCGGCGGTCGAGGGTCGCGTCTTCGACGACGAAAACATAGGACCGACCGTCCCGTTCAAAGACCGCAGCTGGCGAGACGAGGGCCCGGGCCTCCGCTGCCGCCTCCTGCTCTTCAACCGTTTCTTGAAACGCGACCTTGACGCCCATGTCGGGGAGAATCTTGGGGTCGAGCTCGTCAAAGGTCAGCCGCACCTTGACCGTCGCCTTCTGGCGGTCGGCGGTCGGAATGACGGTGCGCACCGTCGCCGGGATGTGCCAGTCCGGATAGGCGTCAAGCACGGCGTCCGCCGGTTGGCCGGGATAGACCTTGGCGATGTGGGACTCGTTGACGTCGACCTCGATCTCGAGCGAGGTCATGTCGACGATGGTGGAGATCCCGGTGCGGGTGAAACCGCCGCCGGCCGACACCGGTGAGACCATCTCACCCGGTTGGGCGTCCTTCGAAACCGCGATGCCGGCGAACGGCGCTCTGACCGTGTAGTTCTCGAGGTCCTGAGCGGAGACCGCCAGTTGGGCATCGGCTGCGTCGAGCGAGGACCGGGCCACTCTCAACTTTGCGCGCAGTGCATCGACTGCGGCGGTGGCGGAATCGAGATCCTGGACGCTGGCGACGCCCTGCCTGCGCAGATCCTGAACCCGCCGCAAGGTGCGCTCGGCGTCGGCGAGGTTGACCTCGAGTTCGTCCAATCCGGCCCGCGCGACGTCGCGCTCGGCGCGGATCGCCTCGTAGCGGCGGCGTGCGTCGGAGTCGTCGAGCCGCGCCAGGACCTGGCCCTCCTCGACGATCATGCCCTCGTCGACCAGCACCTCGGTGACCTTGCCGGTGATCTTGGATGACACCGTGGCCTTGCGGCGTGGCTCCACATAGCCGGAGGCGTTGAGCACCGTGGCAGAGCCGCTGGTGTTTGCAGACCGGGCGACGGCGACCTCGACTTCAGGCGCGGATCGTCCGCCGACGACGAGGATGGCGATCACCGCCAGGGTCACCAGCGCCGCCGCAGCGATCAGCATCAGACGCCGGTTGCCGCCGTCGCCGGTCTTGGCGGCGCGGTCGATCTTGAGGTCGGAGAGATTTGGTTTCGATGTTTCGGTCATGTGGTGTTTCCTACGTAGGACTGAACGGCGGAGCGCCCCCGCTTCTTCCCGCTGTCGTGGCGTTGAACGTGGATTCTAACATCGCTCGACCCACCGAACCGTCGCAATTTTGCCCGCAGATCACGCAGATGACGCAGATCCATCGCACCGGGCAAACCACAGAGGCACAGAGGCCACAGAGCGTGGGTTCGTCGCAACCACGAAGACACAAAGAGCACAAAGGAGCCACAAAGGGGCGAAACCTGCGTCGGCGAGGTTGCCCGGAGTGGACGCGGCGGAAACGCCGGCGATCCGGTGATCGCCGGCACCCGGTGAAAAGCCCGACCGCTCCGGATGCAAGCATCCGTCTCGGTCGGACTTTCCCCCGGCCGACGCGCAGGGCGCGTCGGTCCCGCCGTATTCGTCCCTGCTCGAACGCGGATCGTTGATCAACGCGAGAGGCGAGGCCCGCGCTCTCCGAGAGCGCGGGCCGCTGGGAGTGGGTGCAGCTCCGGGCGCTTGCGTCCGAGGCTGCACCCACTCCCAGCGGTCCCCGGCCGCCCGGCGGCCGGGACCTCGCCGGTAATCGAGTGAGCTTTGTGATGTCTTCGTGTCTTTGTGTCTTCGTGGTTGTGACGTGGCCGGCCGGCTCTGTGTTCTCTCTGTGCCTCTGTGTCTCTGTGGTTGGCCGGGTGCGATGGATCTGCGTCATCTGCGTGATCTGCGGGCAGTCTGCGCGGGGACGAGGTCAATGAAAGTCATGGCTGCTCACGGCGGCATCGGCGTGGACGGCCTCGAAGAGGCGGGCCTTGACCGAGATGGTGCCGTCCTGCTTCTGGAGCGGGCCTTCGACCAGCATGACCGGCGTCGAGACGATGAAGGCGCGGTGCTTCTGATAGAGGTCGGGGCGGATGATGGCCTGGACCATCCCGGTCTCGTCCTCCATGGTGAGAAAGACGAAACCCTTCGCCGTGCCGGGCCGCTGGCGGACGATGACCGCGCCCGCCACCCGCACCACTTCGCCGTCGTTGATGTCGTCCAGGGCCTTGACCGGCACCACGCCGCGGCGGTCCATCTCGTCACGCATATAGGCCATGAGGTGGGGGCCGGTGGTGAGATGGAGCCCCGCGTAGTCGGCCACGGTCTCGTCGAGAGGTGCCATCTCATCGAGAGGCGACGCGTTCTCGGGCGCCAGGTCGGCAAACAGGGGGCCGCGCCGCCCCGCCACCTCGGAGACCTGCCACAGGGCCGCGCGGCGGCTCAGACCCAGCGAAGCGAGCCCTCCGACGTGCGCCAACCGTTCGAGGTTTTCGGCGCTGAGCCCGCAGCGGTGGGTGAGATCGGCGGTGTTCGTAAAAGGCGCCCGCGACCGTTCGGCCTCGATCGTGTCGGCGGCCTCCCGGTTGAGCCCGTGCACGAAACGCAGACCGACTCGCACCGCACCGTCTTCCCAGCGGCAGCGCCGTCCCGAGTGGTTGACGTCGACCGAGAGAAAGCGCACTCCACGGCGTTGGCCGTCCTTGACCAGGGTCGCCGGGTGATAGAAGCCCATCGGCCAGGCGTTGAGGAGGCAGGCGTAGAAGGCCGCCGGGTGGTGGGCCTTGAGGTAGGCGGAGGCGTAGACGAGGAGGGCGAAGCTGGCGGAGTGGGACTCGGGGAAACCGTAGAGGGCGAAGGATGTGATGGAGCGGATGATCTCCTCCTGGGCCGTGCTGCCGATACCGCGCTGGGCCATCCCGCTGCGCAGCCTCTTTTCGATCACCGCCATCCTCTCGTGCGAGCGCTTGAATCCCATGGCGCGCCGGAGCTCCTCGGCCTCGCCGCCGGAGAAACCCGCCGCCTCCATCGCCATGCGCAGCAGTTGTTCCTGGAACAACGGCACCCCGAGGGTGCGTTTGAGGATCGGTTCCAGACAGGGGTGGGCGTAGGTCACCGCCTCGCGCCCCTGACGGCGCTTGAGGTAGGGGTTGGTCATGTTGCCGGCGATGGGCCCGGGCCGGATGATCGCGACCTGCACCACGAGGTCGTAGAAGTTCTCCGGCAGGTTGCGCGGCAGCGACGCCATCTGCGCCCGGCTCTCGATCTGGAAGACGCCGGCGGTGTCGGCGCGCCGGATGAGATCGTAGGTCTTGGGGTCGCCGGGCGGCAGGTGGGCGAGGTCGATCTCCACGCCCTCGTTGTCGCGGATCATCGGGATCGCATCTTCGAGGGCGGCCATCATGCCGAGACCCAGCAGGTCGATCTTGATCAGACCGAGGTCGGCGCAATCGTCCTTGTCCCACTGGATCACCGTGCGGTTCTCCATGGCGGCCGGCTCCAGCGGCACCACCTCGTCGAGCCGTCCCTGGGCGACGATCATGCCGCCCGAGTGCTGGCCGAGGTGGCGGGGAAGGTGGTGGATCTCCCACCACAGCCGTTTGAAGTGTTCGAGCCGGCGCGAGGTGGGGTCGAACCCGGCCGCCGCCAACTCGGTATCGAGGTCGCGCGCCCCTTCCTTGATCTCCACCGTCATGTGGCGGCCGAAACGCTTGGAGATCCGGTCGACCTGTTCGAGCGAAAAGCCCAGCGCCTTGCCGACCTCGCGCGCCGCGGATTTTGCACGATAGGTGATGACATTGGCGGTCATGGCGGCGCCGTGGGGGCCGTAGCGACGGTAGACGTACTGGATGACCTTTTCGCGCTGGTCGCCGGAAGGCAGATCGAGGTCGATGTCGGGCCACTCGCCGCGCTCCTCGGACAGGAAGCGCTCGAACAGGAGCTCCATCTTGACCGGGTCGACGGCGGTGATGGAGAGGGCGTAGCAGACCGCCGAGTTGGCCGCCGAGCCCCGGCCCTGGGCCATGATGTTCTCGCGCTGGCAGAAGCGGACGATGTCCCAGACGATGAGGAAGTAGCCCGCCAGGTCGAGCTTCTCGATCAGGTCGAGCTCGCGCTCCAGCTGCGCCTGGGCGCGGGCGGTGAGCGGCCGGAAGCGGGTGCGGGCGCCGTCCCACGTCACCCGTCGCAGCTGCGAGATGGGGCTTTCGCCCGCCGGCAGCGGGTAGTCGGGGAAGCGGTAGCCGAGGTCCGACAGGGTGAACTCGAGTTCATCCACGAGGGCCCCCGCTTCAGCCACCGCCCGCGGTTGGTCGGCAAAGAGGAGCGCCATCTCACGCGCCGATCGCAGGTGGCGTTCGCGGCAGCCCTCGAGCAGGCGGCCGGCGGTGTCCAGGGTCGTGCCCTCGCGGATGCAGGCGAGGACGTCGGCGAGATCACGGTTGGACGGCCTCGCATAGCGGATGCCGCCGGTGGCCGCCAGCGGCAGCCGCAGGCTCCGGGCGAGGTCGATGAGGGCCCGGTTGCGGTGTTCCTCCTCGCGCAGACGGTGGCGCTGCAGCTCGACGTGCAACCGTCTCGGAAAAAGCCTGTTGAGGTGTTCGAGCTCGCGCCTGGCGGCGTCGAGGCCGCGGTGGACGAGTCGTTGGGCGAGGACTCCCTCGGCGCCGCCGGTGAGGCAGTGGAGCCCGTCGGCGTGCGCCGCCACCTGCTGCCAGGTCGCGCGGGCCTTGCCTTTTGGACGTCCCCGCGCGGCCTCGGTGAGCAGCCGGCAGAGGTTGCGATAGCCGCGGTGATCACTCGCAAGGAGGGTCAGCCGCGGCAGGGGAGTGCCGGGAGGAGGAGGGTCGGGGACCAGGCCCAGAGGGCCGGGTAATTTTGAATTTTGAATTTTGAATTTTGAATTTTCGGATCGCTCACCCGGCAGCCGGGACGGCTGCCCCACAAGGCTTTCCCCACGGCATTCGTTGGTGGGGCACGCGTCCCGCGTGCCGAACGGGTTGGGGCATTCCGAATTCCGAATTCCGAATTCCGAATTCTCATCCAGGACGATTTCGGCTCCGACGAGGGGCTTGATCCCGGCGTCGCGGGCGGCCTTCCAGAACCGCGGTGCGCCGGAGAGGGTGTTGCGGTCCACCAGCGCCACCGCGGGGAGCTCGAGTTCCGCCGCCCTTTCCACCAGGTCCTCGGGCTGCGACGCCCCCTCGAGAAAAGAAAATGCCGAGGCGCAGTGCAGTTCGGCGTACTTCATGCGCTGCCCGGGATTCGACGACCGGAGAACCACAGAGGCACAGAGGACACAGAGCGGAGGATCGTCGCAACCACGAAGACACAAAGAACACAAAGGAGCCACAAAGGGGCGAAACCTGCGTCGGCGAGGTTGCCTGGAGTGGTATGGCGGAAGCGCCGGCGATCCGATGATCGCCGGCACCCGGGGCGAAGCCCGTCTGTTTCGAACGCGAGCGTTCGTCCCAGACGGTCTTCACCCCGGCCGACGCGCAGGGCGCGTCGGTCCCGCCATAGTCGTGCCTGCTCGAGCGCCAGCGTTTGAGACCCAGCCCAACCAGAAAAAGCTTGAGAGGCGAGGCCGCGCTCTCCGAGAGCGCAGGCCGCTGGGTCGAGCCACGGTGACGAACGCTTGCGTTCGGAGCCGTTGGTCGACCCAGCGGTCCCCGGCCGCCCGGCGGCCGGGACCTCGCCGGTCATCGAGTTGCTTTGTGATGCCTTCGTGTCTTCGTGTCTTCGTGGTTGCGACGTCGGCGGCCGTCTCTGTGTCCTCTCTGTGCCTCTGTGTCTCTGTGGTTCTGTCCTGGGTCGGTGGGAGCTCAATTCCGAATTCCGAATTCCTCATTCCGAATTCCATCAGTCGTACATCCCGTCGGCGAACCAGTCGCCGGTCATGCGGTCGCGGTAGACCCGGTAGAGCCCGCCGCCGGAGAGCTCGAGGTCCCAGTAGTCCCTCTCCACGGGCTTGTCGTTCCACCACCCCTCCTCGAGGGACCACGGCCCCGCCGCCACCCGCACGAGACCCTGGACGCGGGGGGTGGCGCCTGTCTCTGAACTTACTGAAATGAGGCGAAAGGAGGGGGTTTGATTTCGAATTTCGAATTTCGAATTTCGGATTTCCCCTTCATCTTCGCCCGAGTTATCAGGATGCTGGCCGGCGAGTTCAGAATCTTCCGCCGGCAGCCGGGACGGCTGCCCCACCCGGCTTCGTCCTGTGGACTTCGCCGTGGCAAGCAAATCTCTGTTGCTTGTGACGGCGGAGCGCCCGGCGCGGAGCCGCATGGGGCACGCGTCCCGCGGGCCGGGTGGTTGAGCGGCAAATTCGAAATCCGAAATTCGAAATCCGAAATTGTTCTCCTCCGTGATCACTTCGAGCGGCACCGGCGGCCGCAGGACCCTGCACCGCCAGCAGTCCCCGGCCCTGGCGCGGCGGTTGGCGGATCTTGGGGGCCGCCGGGGGGTCGAAGGGGACGTTTTCGTAGCGCTCGGGGAGATAGCCGTCGACCGTGCGCGGCGAGCCCACCCGATCCGGACCGAGACGGGCGGCGAGGTGGGCGAGGCTGCCGGCGAGCCTGTCGGGGTGGATCTCGGGGGCGCCGAAAAGTGTGAGTTGCCCACGGCGCGGGCGGTCGGGGTGGGTGATGGTGATGAAGGAGACCACGGCCGCCCGCGGCGGTTTCGACTCCAGCTCGAGGCGAACCAGCGCCAGCAGGGCGTCGATGTTGCGGGTGGGGGCGGGCAGGCGGATCGTGCGGTGTTCGGCGCCCTCCGGTTCGAGCCCCAGTTCGAGCTCGAGCAGGGTGCAGGCGAGGTCTTCACGCTCGAGGCGC
This sequence comes from Candidatus Sulfomarinibacteraceae bacterium, assembly GCA_963715955.1. Classification (GTDB taxonomy): domain Bacteria; phylum Acidobacteriota; class Thermoanaerobaculia; order Thermoanaerobaculales; family Sulfomarinibacteraceae; genus Sulfomarinibacter. Next base: position 470,749 of record CAVQSQ010000021.1, on the reverse strand, counting down.
TTGCGGGCTCTCTCCAGCGACTGGCGAAGGGCGTAGAGCAGGGGCTCGACGGTGACCACAGGCCACTCCAGCTCCATGCCCTCGTGGAAGGTCGGAGGTGGGTGGTGGGGCTCGAGCGGGCTCGAGTCCACCCCGCGGGCCGCGCGGTGGGCGTTGGCGCCGGCCGGACCGAGCCGGCTGGCGGTGCGATCGGCCGGCAGCCGGGCGAAGTCGCCGAGGGTGCGGACGCCCCACCGACGCAGGGTGTCCATCAGCCGCCGGTCGAGGGCGAGGTGGGTCAGGGGCAGGGGGGCGAGGAAAAGGGTCTCCTCACCGGCCGGCACCACCTGCGGCGAGTCGGGCATGTGGGCGGCGATGCGGGCGGCCAGCTTGTTGCCGGCGATGCCCACCCGGATCGGGAGATCGAGGGAGGAGGCGGCGACGATGGCGGCCTGCCCTAAATCATGCTCGTGCGCGGCGCCGTCGTAGAGACGCTCCATCCCGCTGACGTCGGCAAAGACGGTGTCCGGGGCGGTGTCCTCGATCCGCGGCGAGAGGCTGGCGGCGGCCTCGAGAAGGGCCTCGTGGGCCGAGCCTTCGGAGGAGGCGTCGCGGCCGCGGGCGATCAGCGAAGGCAGGATCCCGCGCGCCTGGGCGAGGCTCATGCCCGAACGCACGCCCGATCTGCGCGCGGGGCGGGAGGCCCCCACCACTCGCGCGGCGGAACCGTTGCCCTCGCACACCGCCACCGCCTCGCCCGCCAGCTCCGGCTCCGAGCGCAGCCTCGCCGCCAACGGAAAGAGGGGAATGAACAGACAGGCGATTCTCGTCATGTCCGGGACTGGAGAGTCTTTGAACTACCGAGATATCGGACGAACCACAGAGGCACAGAGGACACAGAGCGGAGGATCGTCGCAACCACGAAGACACGAAGAACACAAAGGAGACACAAAGGGACGAAACCTGCGTCGGCGAGGTTGCCTGGAGTGGTATGGCGGAAGTGCCGGCGATCCGATGATCGCCGGCACCCGGGGCGAAGCCCGTCTGCTCCGAACGCGAGCGTTCGTCCCAGACGGTCTTCACCCCGGCCGACGCGCAGGGCGCGTCGGCCCCGCCGTGGTCGTGCCTGCTCGAGCGCCAGCGTTTGAGACCCATCCCAATCAGAAAAAGCTTGAGAGGCGAGGCCTGCGCTCTCCGAGAGCGCAGGCCGCTGGGTCGAGTGGCTGCGACGAACGCTTGCGTTCGGAGAAGTCACTCGGCCCAGCGGTCCCCGGCCGCCCGGCGGCCGGGACCTCGCCGGACGATCGAGTGGGCTTTGTGATGTCTTCGTGTCTTCGTGCCTTCGTGGTTGCGACGTGGGTGGCTGATTCTGTGCCGTCTCTGTGTCTCTGTGCCTCTGTGGTTGTGCCCTGAGCATCGCTCTCACACGCAGAAGGCGAGCACTAAAAAACAGAACCCCAGCGCCAACAACCCGCAGGCCTCGCCGGCGAGCTCGAAGAAACCCCGTGGACTCATCTCAAATGGCTGCGACATGATGTTTTCTCCCTTCGGTCGGAATTTCGGATATTGGATGTTGGATGTTGGATTTTTGAGTGATGTTCGGGTTGTCCGGGGGTGCCGGTCCGAAGCTCGCTTCGGGCAACACCAGTTCGATGGGGGCCTCGCCGAGATCCGGGTGGCCGATGCGCTTGCTCAGATAAAATCTCGACTGCAGGCCGTTGAGCAGCCGGGCGACCCGTCCGCCGCCGCTCCAGTCGCCCCGCCCGCGGCCGCTCGTGATCACCGCTCCCGCGGCGCACCCGCTCAAACGGTAGGGCGAGCCCACCAGGACCACTGCTCCATGGGTGGCGGCCCCGCGCGCCAGACGAAGCCAGGCGGCGAGCGGCGCACGGCCCCGCACCGGCGGCAGCCCGAGGTCGAGGGCGACCAGCGGGAAGCCGGTGTGGAGCAACAGCTCGGCGGCGGCCAGCGAATCGTCGAGGTACTGCGGCCGCAGCCACAGCAGGCACTCGAGGTCGACCCCCATGGCGGCCGCCGCTTGAGGGTCCAGCTGCGAACCCTGGTCGACCAGGGCCGCGACCTCGCCGGCGCCGGTCACCGCCCGCAGGGCCGCGAGGAGGGAGGCGAAGCGGCCGCACGAGCCGCGGCCGACGAGTTCCACCAGCTCACCCCGTGGAAGCCCGGCGCCGAGAACGCTGTCGAGGCCGTTGATGGAGGTCGAGAGGGGGTCCTGGCGCATCACGGCGCGCCGTTGGCGGATCAGATCCGTGGCCTTGTGGAGCGAGTTCCGGAGCTCGCCGGGCAGCTCAGAACACAATGCCTGCAGGGCTTCTGTCCGGTTCGGCGTCGTTGTTGTCTGTGGGGCCGCCATCTCGTGCCTCCTGGACTTTCGAGTATAGGTATAAATAAAGCATAAATCAAGTGACATGACGAAGGGCTGACCCTGGCAGCCCTGTCGCAATGTCATCCCGAGAGAGCGAGCGGGGCGAGCGAACCGAGGGATCTCGTGTCGGTAGAGCGGCCTCGATAGCCAAAAATAAAAGCAAAACTGCGAAGGCCGCCACCATCGCAGGCTGCCCGCAGATCACGCAGATGACGCGGATCCATCGCAAGGGACAAACCACAGAGGCACAGAGGACACAGAGCCAGGTTTCGTCGCAACCACGAAGACACGAAGAACACAAAGGAGCGGAACCTGCGGTGACGAGGTTGCCCGGAGTGGAGCGGCGGCAACGCCGGCGATCCGATGATCGCCGCCTCCCGGTGAAAAGCCCGACCGTTCCGGATGCGAGCATCCGTCTCGGTCGGACTTTCCCCCGGCCGACGCGCAGGGCGCGTCGGTCCCGCCGTGGTCGTGCCTGCTCGAGCGCCGGCGTTCGAGACCCAGCCCAATCAGAAAAAGTTCGAGAGGCGAGGCCTGCGCTCTCCGAGAGCGCGGGTCGCTGGGAGTGGGTGCAGCTCCGGGCGTTCGCGTCCGAGGCTGCACCCGCTCCCAGCGGTCCCCGGCCGCCCGGCGGCCGGGACCTCGCCGGACGATCGAGTTTCCTCGACTCCCTTTGCGTCTCTGCGCCTTTGCGCCTTTGCGTTGTATTGCGATGGATCTGCGTCATCTGCGTGATCTGCGGGCAGACTCCGGGCGGCCGTCTCTGTGCCTCTGTGTCTCTGTGGTTTGCCGGGTGCGCTGCATCTACGCCCTTGCGTTCAAGCAGGGATCGAGCGGCCGGAACTCAAAACTAAAAACTCAAAACTAAAAACTCCCGAGGGGGGCTTGACAGACGAAAATCTTAGTACTATGTTCTTAGTATGAAAAAACAGGAACGCCAACTGACCGACGCCGAGCTCGAGATCATGCAGGTGGTGTGGGAGTTGGAAAGCGGTACCGTCCGCCAGGTGCACGAGCACCTCAACCAACGCCGATCCCTCGCGTACACCACGGTGATGACCATGATGGGCATCCTCGAGGAAAAGGGGCACCTCACCCGCACCAAGCAGGGTCGGGCCTATCTCTATGAGCCCGTCCGGCCCAAGAGCCAGGTGATCGCGGGCATGGTCGACGATTTCGTCGGCAAGGTCTTCGAGGGATCGGCGAGGCCCCTGGTCCTCAGCCTGGTCAAGGACCGCAAGCTGTCGAAAAAGGACATCGAGGAGATCGCGCGTCTCATCGAGGAGACCGAATGAACTTCCACATCACCCTCGCCGGACTGCTCTCCTACGTCCTCCAGAGCGGCCTTCTCCTGATGGTTGGTCTGCTCGCCCCGCGGCTGCTTCGTCTGCGCCATCCGAAAACCCTCCTGATCTACTGGCACACCCTGCTTCCGACCGTCATCTTTTTGCCGTTGGCAACCACGATCTGGCAGCCCCGAAACCCACTTCCGCTCCTCACGATTGACGGCGCAATGGTCGAAGAAGTGGTGGCGACCACACTGAAGTCGAGCATTGTCGATTTCAGTTGGTGGCACCTGCTCGCGCCGATCGTGATGGTGACAGCTCTCGGGCTGACGCGGATCGCCATCGGTCTCGTCTATCTCGCGCGCTGCCGGCGTGCGGCGACCCCGATGATTCCCCTGCCGGCGCAGGTGGATGCACTCCAACGCCGCCTCGGTCTCGAGGTGCCGTTCGTCTCGACCAACCATCTTTCGGTACCCATCACCTTCGGCTGGGCCCGGCCGATCGTCATGGTGCCGATGTCTTTCAACAGGCTCTCCGCCGATGAGCAGGAGGGAGTGGCATGTCACGAACTCCTCCACATCCATCGGCGGGACTGGCCGGTGGCGCTGGCCGAAGAAGTGATCCGCGCGGTTCTCTGGTTTCACCCGGCTGTCTGGCTCCTGCTTCCAAGGATCGCCCTCAGCCGCGAGCAGGTGGTGGACGCGGGGACCGTCGATCTCACCGGGAAACGCCGCCAGTACCTCGACGCCCTCTGGCAGATCGTTGTTTCCAGCCAGAAACCCGTCGCAGCTTTTGCGGTACCGCTGGTCGGAAGGTCCCATCTGCGGGCGCGAGTCGAATTTCTGAAAAAGGAGAGTGCCATGTCGAAGAACCGGATCATCGCCAGCGTGGTGGTCCTCGTCGTATCGATCGCCGCGGCCGGATTCGTCGGTGCAACTGTCTTCTCAACCGCCGCGTCAACGACTGCTGAAAAAGTGTCGACGGCGAATAACCGGAGCACCGAGGACGACAAACCGCAGGCCAATGACGAGAAGAAGAAAGGAAAAGAATCGAAACTGGAGACCTGGGATCACCCCGGCGAGTGTGAGGAGATCACCGAACCCGCGGCGCTCGAGAAGGTCAGCCCCACGTATCCCGAAGAGGCACGGAAAGCGAAGATCATGGGGAATGTGATTCTCAGATCGACCATCAGCGATCAGGGAAGAGTCGTCGACCTCGAGGTCCTGGAATCACCCGACGAGCTTCTGACCGCCGCGGCTCTGGAGGCCGTGAACCAATGGCGGTTCGAACCCGCAAAATGTGACGGGAAAAACGTCGGCGTTTACTACAATCTCACCATCAAATTCGCTCTCAAATAGCAGTAATCAAGGAAGGTGTGCGACGGAGGGGGAGGCCGTTCGGCCTCCCCCTGTGCTTGGTCCTCGGACTGCTGTGCGTGCTATACTTTCTGCTGACCCGTAAGTTGGCTTATCAAAACGGGTTGGGAATTTTTATCCGGGTCCCTCCGCCCTCGCGCGGAGGGTTTTTATCCATTTTTGGCCGACTCGGGGAGTCCATGTCGATCAGCGGGAATCTGCGCACCATGCCCTTTGCGGACCTGCTGCAGTGGGTGTCGCAGAGCCGCAAGACCGGGACCCTGTCGGTCGAGGGCGACCCCTACAACAAGAAGATCTACTTTCGCAACGGTCTCGTCGCCGCATCCTCGTCAGAGAACCCGAAGGAGTTCCTGGGGTATTACCTGGTGGGATGGGAGATCCTCGGTGAGGAGGAGCTCCAGGAACTGCTCGACATGCAGGAACAGTACGGCACCCTTCTCGGTGAACTCCTGATCATCGTCGGACGGATGTCGCGGGAGGAATTGCAGCACGTCCTCCAGGTGAAGACCGAAGAGACCATCTACGAGCTCTTCCTGTGGCAGGAAGGGGATTTTCGTTTCCTCGAGAACATCCTCCCCGCAAAAAAGTTCCAGCCGCTGAATCTGCCGGTTGAGATGATCATTCTCGAGGGTGTGCGCCGCAAGGACGAGTGGGCGCGCTGCCGGGGGGTCATTCCCGACGAGAGCTGGATCCCCAGCCTCGTCAGAGCGGTCGATATGGAGCAGTTGGGCGATATCGAACTCGGCATTCTGCGCGAGATCGACGGGGTCAACAGTATCGAAAAGATCGCTCTCGCCAACCGGCTGGCGTTTTTTCACGTCATGATGTTCGTCTATCAGGGCATGAACCACGACCTCTTCGAAGTCAGGGCGCCGGGAGATGAGATCGTGGCTATTCCCGGATTCTCCAAGGGCTCGTGGATGACGTTGTTGCACCAGGTCGAGGAATTGGTCGGTGAGGGCAATCTCCTCGCCGCCTTTCGGAGGCTCGGCGAAATTCGCGAGAAGTACGGCAGCAACAGTGAGGCCAGACAACAGGCCGAGTCGGTCCACGGGAAAATCGTCGACGCCGTCGGCACGTTGAACCTCAACGATTCGGCAGTCCTCAAGCTCGCGATCCCACCGTCGGAGATCACGAGCCTGACCTGTAGCCCCCAGGAAGGCTTCCTGCTCTCCCGCATCAATGGTTCGTATTCACTCGGTGAGATTCTCAAGGTGGTCCCGGGGTCTGATCTGGAGAACAAACTACTGGTCAACAATCTGGTGCAACGCGGCGTGGTCCGCCCCGAAGAACGCTGAAATCCGGCGTGCCTCTGCGCCGGCGAGAGAGGCGATCATGTCACTTTTCGAATGGTTGATGAATCCTGCGGACAAACGACCGGTCGTCGACGAGTCCTCCTCGACCGCGGTACAGGACATCGCCCAGCGTCTCTCCGGCCTGGACCCTGACCGCGCGCGCTGGGTTGCGGCTTTCGCGCTCGTGTTGGCTCGAGCCGCCCGCGCAGACCTCGACATCAGCGGAGATGAACTGAGCGAGATGCAGAAGATCGTGCAGGAAATCGGTGGTCTGCCGGAGGACCAGGCGGCGCTGGTGGCCGAAATGGCGGCCCACCGCAACGTGCTGCTCGGGGTCACCGAGGACTATCTTGCGACCCGCGAGTTCAAGAAGTTCGCGGCCGAAGGCGATGCCGAAAGGCTCCTCCACTGTCTGTTCGCGGTAACGGCCGCAGACGACAGCATCTCACTGGTGGAAGAGGAAGAGGTCCGCCAGGTCGCGAATGAACTCGGTGTCGATCATTCTCAGTTCACTTCGATCCGCGCCGCCTATCGCGAGAAGCGCGAGGTGTTGAGGGGTCTCGAAAACCGCGCCTGAGCCCTACGACACGTCGCGGACGTCGAGTTGCAGACGCCGGTGAAGGGTCAGAAGACCGAGAAAGATCCCTCCAAAGATTGCCTGTGTCCCGAGCGCGACCAGCGTGACCGCAGGAATGACTCGACGCATGGTGATTTCGTAGGCAAGGTCGGGGAAACCCGCGATCGCCCAGTCGGCAGTGGTGATCGCGAGGATCACCAGGCCTGCCACGAGGGATGCCGATCCGAACCAGAAACCGAGTTTGGGGAAGAACTCGGTTCCGCGGGAGAACAGCGGCTGTCGTTTCGGCACCAGGCCCTCCGCCATCGCAAAGAGCGTGGTGAAGAGGCCGAATACCAGGAGTTGCAGCCCGACGATGGAAGCGATACCGCCCACCAGGAGAGAGTGAACGTCGAGCCGCGCGAATCCTCCAAGGGCGAAAGGCCTCGGAAGGACGGCCGCAAACATGAGAAGGCCGAACGCCATGAGAATGAGCCCGGGAACGATGAACAGCCAGCGCGGGCTGTAGAGCAGATAGAAACGAAGCGTGCGCAGCCCGTCCCCGACGGTGTTGAGATGCGGGGGGTGGGACTGGCGCCCGTCGGGGTACAGGGTGATCGGGACTTCCGCGATGCGGCGGCCGAAGAGACTTGCCTTGATGGTCATCTCGGTCGCGAACTCCATCCCGAGACACCTCAGCTGGAGGTCGTCGTAGAGTTCCCGGGTGAATCCCCGGAGACCGCAGTTGATGTCGTGGGTGGGCACTTTGAAGAGCCGGCGGGCGAGAAAAGAAAACCCCGGGTTGCCGATCCAGCGGTGCGTCCACGGCATGGCGTTCGGGCTGACAACCCCGCCGCCCGCCGGAAGCCGGCATCCCATGACGAGTTCGGCGCCGTCGCGGAGGGCCGCCACGAACGGCATGATCTCGTTGAAATCATAACTGTCGTCGGCGTCGCCCATGATGACGAAGCGGCCGCGGGAGGCTTCGATCCCTCCCTGCAGCGCAGCGCCGTAGCCAGGGGTCAAGACGGGAACAACGATCGCGCCGCAGCCGCGGGCAATTTCCTGCGATTCGTCGGTACTGCCGTTGTCGGCGACGATGACCTCTGCGTCGAGACCGTTCTTCTCGATGGTGGAGAGAGCCTTGTTGATGCAACTGGCGAGGGTGTCCGCCTCGTTGAGGCACGGGATGACCACCGAGAGTTCGGGCCGAGTATCCGGTTTCATCGTGCGGCCTCGTGTGTCGGGGGAAGTTGGAGGACGGTGAGGTGCCGGTCCTGCCAGACGACCGGCAACCCGCTCAAGAAGTCGGAGATGCGCTGCCGGACCTCGGTATCGTCGGTGACGAAAAAATCGCGTCGTTTGTTGTACCTGGCCATCCTGTCTGCCTCCAGTTGATTGATCAGAATGTGGGTGACACCGAGGGTTCGGAATCGCTCGACCATCTGTTGGGCCGATTTGCTCGATTCGGAGATTTCGACGACCAGCGGGATTGAAATCGGGTCCTCGAGCACCATCCGGCGCTCGATTTCAAACGACCGCGACTCGGCGAGAAGGTAGATCACGGCGTCGTCGGGGAGTTCGCTGTTGATGTAGGCGATCGCCGGGTAGTGGCTGACGTAGTTTCCGAGGAAGTCGGCTTCATCGACGACACCGAGCGTCACGCCGATCTGACGCGGAAGGTGGGTCAGTGGGAAGGGGTTGAGATTGCCGACGAGAATGATGAAGAGCGCGGCGGCGACGACTGCCGACCACGGCTTTCCAAGGCTGGTTGTCAGACGTTGAAACGCCACACCGCAGCCGACTGCACATGCCGCAAGCAGTGGAACGAGATACCTTCCAACAGATGGAAGGGCCGCAGCGCCGGCAAGGCCCAGGAGCAAGGATATGAAAAAAACGCGTTCGTTCCGGGAGGATTGTCCGCGGACAAGCTGGATCAACCACAACGGCATCAGCCACAAGAAGACCGGCCCAACCAATCCCCCCACGTCGCGGTATTCGAATGAGCCCAGGGTCGCAGCAAAGAACAGCCGGCTGCCTTCCCATCCGAACCCGCCGATCCCCTCGGCCAGGTCATCGCCGTCGATGGCGCCTGACACCTCCGATGGGATCCCGCTTCCCGACAGGTAGGGGTAGACGGGATCGCCGGTCGCGACGAGATTTCGGATCGCCCAGGGCGACCAGATCAGGATCGCAGTGGCGGTCACGATCAGGAGGGCGCTGAAAACGGCGGCGCCAGCTTCCCTCCGAGTTCCAGATGGCCGGAGGATCAGGGGCAGAACCAGACCGAAGGGTATGGCCAGCAGGGGAATCGCGATGTATTTGCAGCCGACCATGAGGCCGACGAATATGCCTGTCAACAGGTACCAGCGCCGGGTGTTTTCAGCGGATTCGGCGGCACCAAGTACCGCCATCCAGGCACACAGGAAAAAGGCGGTGACTCCCAATTCGGCTCCGGCCAGGGAGGCGAGTTCAACGACCCCTGGAGTGGCGGCGAAAACGACCGCCGCAACCGCCCCGGATGAGTCGAAGAAACGGCGGCCAAGTGAAGCGACGGCGGCGACCGACAGGGCGCCCATCCACCAGTGGATCAGCTGGGCAGTCCATCCGCCTCCTGCGGCCAGACCGTAGAGGTACAGCAGTCCCATGTTGGCCGGGAAGAAGGAGTAGGCGTGACGAGGGGAGGTGAAAATCGATCCCGCGTTGAGCCACTGGAACGGGAAAGCGAGGTGATAATTCCATTGGTCGTAGAAGGCCGCCAGGCTGCAAGCCCCGAGGACGGCGATCACCCCGGCCGCGATCAACAACACGGCATGCGGCCTCGGGACAAGCGGCCGGTTCAAGCCGGCCCACTGGCGGTGTAGGGAGATGCCGCCCCCTCCTGCGGCGGCGGCGAGGACCATCAGCAGTGAGAGCTTGGAGAGGAGGCCGACCACGCCGAGGGCCCCTGCGCACGCGGCGAGAGCGCCCGCGCCGAGGGCCAGCACGAGAAGATGTTCTGTCGGCCAGACCGGAGGGCGGCCGATCACCAGCCGCCACGCCAGACCTCCGATTCCGAAACAGGCGAGCGTGAAGACCGCCAGCCACAGAAGGGCCATCGCGAGCGGCATGGTGACGTTGAACGTGCTCTGCCAGCCGGTGAGCCACACGGAGCCGGCGGCCCATCCGACCGCCAGGGCGGCAGCTATCGAGACCGGGAGGATTCGGCTGGACGGCACCTCTCCATCCTAACGTGAACCCGAGCCGGATTCTCCCGCATTACTTCGGAGCCAGATGTCGCAGGGGCCTGAAGGGTGGGCCCTGGCCCACCTTCAGAGCTGTATCCTGCATCCAGGAACGCTCGTGACGTCACACGGTCCGTGAGTAGACCGGACGTTCGCCGGGTGCCGCCAGATAGGAGTCAAATGGCATGCACAGGTTTCGCAGGAAGAAGCGGCCGGTCGAGGTGACGCGAAGCCCGCTCGCGTCGAGTTCGATCAGCCCGTCGGCGGCCATCTCTTCGAGGTCCGCCAGCGCGTCGGCGAAGTGCTCGCGCGGATCGACCTCGAAGTTCGATTCGACCCAACCGAAGTCGAGCGAGAGCGTGCAGATGATGCGGTTGATGACCGCGCGGCGGAGCTCGTCTTCCAGGGTCCTGAGGAGGCCGCGTTCCACCGGCAGGCTGCCCGCCCCGACCGTGCGCTCGAAGCTGCGGAGTTTCTTGTCGTTGGCCACGTAGGCGCCGGCGACGTCGCCGATCGAGGTCACGCCGACCCCGACCTGGTCGGAGGCCGGCATGACGGTGTAGCCCATGAAGTTGCGGTGGACCCGGTCCTCGGCCGACGCTCGCGCGAGCTCGTCGTCGGGGCGCGCGAAGTGGTCGAAACCGACGAAACGATAGCCGGCGGCGGTGAACTCTTCGGCTGCCGCTAGAAACAAGCGGAACTTCTCCCACCCGGCGGGCATCGAGGCGGTCTCCAGCGCTTTCTGATGGGGTTTGATCCAGGGCACGTGAGCGTAGGAGAAACAGGCGACGCGATCCGGCGCCAGCTCCTCGATGACGGTGCGCACGGAGGCGCGAAAACCTGCCTCGGTCTGCAACGGCAGTCCGTAGATCAGATCGATGTTGACCGAGGAAAAACCGAGGCGGCGCGCCTCCTCGACGTGCTGCCGCGTGAGTTCGAGCGGCTGGATCCGTTGGACCGCCGCCTGCACTGCGGGATTGACGTCCTGCAGACCCATCGAGACGCGGTTGAAACCGAGCCGGCGCAGAGTCGACAGATGTTCCATGCTGGTGACGCACGGATCGATCTCAAGAGCCACCTCGGCGCCCGCTGTCAGCCCAAACCTCGAAGTGATGGCTGCGAACAGCCTCTCGCACTGGGTGGGGGACAGGTACGTCGGGGTGCCGCCGCCCCAATGGAGCTGATTCAGATCCGAGCGCGCTCCGAGGGCGGACGAGAGGATCTCGAGTTCCTGCTCGACCGCGTCGAGGTAGGTCTCCTCGGGACCGCGCCTCGGTGAAATGACCACGCTGCAACCGCAGAAGGTACACCTCGCCTCGCAGAACGGAAGGTGGACGTACATCGACAAGGGTTCGTCGGAACGTCGCGCCGCTTCCCTCAACCTCTCCCGGTAGGCCGCCTCGTCGAAATCGGAGCTGAAGTGCGGCGCCGTCGGGTACGAGGTGTAGCGCGGACCGGGACGGTCGTATTTGTTCAGAAGTTCCGGGGAGAGATTGGCGGTATCGAAAGTCATGGCGCCGACCAGGTAGTTGCAGGAAAATTTCGAATTTCGGATTTCGAATTTCGAATTTGACGCTCAGCCATTCCGAAGCGCTGCGGAAAGGCGGGTTGAAATTCGAAATTCGAAATCCGAAATCCGAAATCAGGATCCATACCGATACTCCTGCACGGTCCTGACAAAGGCCTCCATGGCGTGAACCGGGACGTCGGGAGTGATGCCGTGGCCGAGGTTTGCGATATAGCCGCGTCGTGGGGCGATATCGAGCATGGCCCGGGTCAAGCGTCGGATCTCGTGGTCCGGTCCCATCAGGGCGCCCGGGTCGAGGTTGCCCTGAAGAGCGACCGCCGGCAGCGCCAACGCCGCCCGTTGCAGATCCACCCGCCAGTCGAGTCCGACGACCTCGCAGGGCATTCCGGGGAGATCGTGGAGGAGGTGCGCGCCGCCGTTGGGGTAATAGATTCTCGGCACACCGAGATCGGCGGTGGCTTCGAGGAGCCTCCGCGCAGGGCGCAACGCCCACCTCCGGGCATCCTCCGCTCCCAGCGCGCCGATCCACGAGTCGAATACCTGCACGGCCTGAGCGCCGCTTGCAACCTGAGTCCGGAGATACGCCGCCATGGCGTCCGCCAGGGTGTCGACCAACCCGTCGAAGGCTTCCGGGTGGTGGTGGGCGAACGACTTCACCTTGGTAAACGAGCGTGAGGTCGCGCCTTCAACCAGATAGGAAGCGAGGGTCCACGGGGCGCCGCAGAAACCGATCAGAGCGGTGGAGTCGTCGAGCCCGGAACGGACCAACTGAAGGGCCTCACCGAGAAACTCCGTTCCCGACCACGGTGTGGGGACGCGGAGACGCTCGACGTCTGCGGGGTCACGGACGGGGTTGGCGATGTGCGGGGACGGGGTGAACGTCAGCTCGGCACCCATCGGCACCAAGGGCGTCAGGATGTCCGAAAAGATGATGGCCGCGTCGAGACCGAACCTGCGGATCGGCTGGAGGGTGACCTCGGCCGCAATCTCCGGGTTGTAGCACATGGTCAGGAAGTCGCCCGCGCGTTTGCGCACCTCGCGGTACTCGGGGAGATAGCGCCCGGCCTGCCGCATCACCCACACCGGCGGCCGGTCCACGTCCTCGCGCCGGCACGCCCGGAGAAACCTGTTCATCTGGAGAGTTCCCGATTTCGGATTTCGGATTTCGGATTTCGAATTTGACGCTCAGCCTTTCCGAAATCCGGTTGGTGGGTGGGTGGAAATTCGAAATCCGAAATTCGAAATTCGAAATTCATGACAATTCCCTCACCACCTCCTCGAACGCCGCAGCCGTCTCGTCGATCACGCTGTCGTCGTGCGCCAAAGACACGAACATGACCTCGTAGGCGGAGGGCGCGAAGGAGATGCCGTGATCGAGAAGGGAGCCGTGGAGCCGGGCGTAGATTTCTGCGGTCTGCGGTTGGATGGCGTCGAACCGGCGGGGTGGCCCGCCGTCCTGGAGGACCAACCACAGGATCGACCCGACGCGCGCGACCGACCACGGTACGCCGCATCGCTGCATTGCCTCGCCCAGCCCCTTTTCGAGCCGCGCGCCGAGGCGATCGAGTTCGGAGTAGGCTGCCCCGCCACCGCCGAGAAGGAGGCGGAGTGCGGCGGCGCCCGCAGCCATCGCCACCGGGTTGCCCGACAGCGTGCCGGCCTGGTAGACGGGGCCCAATGGGGCGAGGTGTTCCATGAGTGCGCGCGAACCGCCGTAGGCGCCGACCGGCATGCCCCCGCCGATGACCTTGCCGTAGGTGGCGAGGTCAGGGGTGACATCGTAGAGGCCCGCCGCGCCGTTCGGACCGAGGCGGAAACCGGTGATGACCTCGTCGAGAATCAGCAATGCACCATTGCGGGTGCATTCTTCGCGGACCGACCGCATGAATTCCCGACGCTGAATCAGAAGTCCGGCGTTGGCGGGAACGCCTTCGATGATGACGGCGGCGATCTCGTGGCCGCGCTCCGCCATCAATGCGAGGAAAGCCTCTTCGTCGTCGAGGGGCAGCACCGCGGTGTGGCGAGCGAAACTCTCCGGCACTCCTGCCGACGAGGGCGTCCCGAAGGTCGCCAGCCCCGAACCGGCGGACACCAGCAGGTGGTCGGCATGACCGTGGTAACACCCGTCGAACTTGAGCACCACGTCGCGGCCGGTGGCGCCTCGGGCGAGCCGGATGGCCGACATGACCGCCTCGGTTCCGGAGGAGACGAAGCGGACCATCTCGAGGTGGGGGACCGCCGACGTTACAAGCTCCGCGAGTTCCACCTCCTGCCGGCACGGCGCGCCGAACGAGAGCCCTGACGCGGCGGTGGTACACACCGCCTCCACCACATCCGGGTGGGCGTGGCCCAGGATCAACGGTCCCCACGAACAGACGTAATCGACGTAGCGGTTGCCGTCGGCATCGAAGACGTGGCAGCCGGCACCACGGTCGTAGAAGATGGGATCGCCGCCGACGCTGCGGAAGGCCCGCACCGGTGAGTTGACGCCGGCCGGCATCAGGCTGCAGGCGCGGCGGTAGAGTTCGAACGAACGGGGGCGGTCGCTCACAGCCACCCCTCCTCGAGCGCCATGCGCCCGTGGTAGGTGATGAGGATGTCGGCCCCGGCGCGGCGAAAGGCGTGCCAGTTCTCGAGCACTACCGCCCGCTCGTCGATCCAGCCGCGCTCGGCGGCGGCCTTGACCATCGAGTACTCGCCCGAGACGTTGTAGACCGCCAACGGGTGCGGGAAGGCCTCCCGCAGATCGGCGATCACGTCGAGGAAGGCCAGAGCGGGCTTGACCATCAGGATATCGGCTCCTTCTTCCACGTCGAGGGCGGCCTCGATCACCGCCTCGCGGCGGTTGCGGGTGTCCATCTGGTGGGACTTCCGATCGCCGTGGCTGGGCGCCGAGTTGGCTGCCTCCCGGAAAGGGCCGTAGTAAGCGGAGGCGTATTTCACCGAGTAGGACATGATCGCGATATCGGAGAGCCCCTCCTCGTCGAGGGTCTCGCGGATCGCACCGACCCGGCCGTCCATCATGTCCGACGGTGCCACCACGTCGGCGCCGGCCTGGGCGTGTGCGAGGGCCATCGCGGCCAGGTGGGGGAGGCTGGAGTCGTTGTCGATGCGGTCGTCGACAACCAGACCGCAGTGACCGTGGTCCGTGTACGCGCACAGACAGACGTCGGTCATCACCAGCAGGTCGTGGCCGAATCTCTTTTTGAGGGCCGACACCGCTTGCGAGACCAGATTGTCGTCGGTGGCCGCTCCGTGTCCGTCGGGGCTCTTGACGTCGGCGTCGGGCACCCCGAAGAGGAGTACCGAACGAATGCCGAGCTCGAGATCCCGGCCGACCGTTTCCACCAGTTTGTCGACCGACTGGTGGCTGATACCCGGCATGGCGCCGATCGGGTGCGAAACGCCGGTGCCGGGGACCACGAAATGGGGCTGGACCAGCATCTTCGCATCGAGGCGCGACTCGGCGACAAGGTCACGCAGTGTCTGCGACCGGCGCAGGCGTCGGGGGCGGTTGATCAGATCGTACATAGTTCCTCCGCGAGACTTTCCATGGTTGGTTCGGATGGGATTCGACAGTCGATGCCGAGACCTGCGGCGGCCTGTTGAGTAGTCGTTCCGAGGGCAAAATGTCGGCACGGCAGCGGTCTGCCACCGACGCCCTCGAGGTAGAGGGAGGCGGCCCGCGGCGACGTCAGGACCACCGCCTCCAGGCTCGGGCCCAGTGGGGGCAGTTCCCGCGGCGGCGTCGGCACCATTCGGTAGACCACCACCGGCACGACGGTGTGGCCGGCGTGTTCGAGAATCTGCGGCAGCTCCTGGCGGCGCTCCTTGCCGCAGGCGAAGATGGCGAGCGACGCGGGTTTCATCGCGTGGATCAGCGCCTGCCCGAGACCGACGCCGTTTCCGGGCCCCACCAACTCGACCGTCAGACCAGCGTTCTCGGCTGCCCGCGCGGTCGCCTCACCGACCGCGGCGGCCGGGAGATCCAACAGGGTGTCGAGCCCGCGATCCCGGCAACCCTGGACGAAACGCTCGGGGGCGCGGGGCGAAGCCACGACCAACCACCATGCGGCCCCGGCTCCCGGAAGGGCGCGCGAAACTGCCTCCCACCCCGGATCGTCGACGATGTCCTCCAGCCGCAGCACGGGGTAGGGGCGCAAGAAGAGATCGGTGGACGCCAGGAGGCCCTGCAATTCAACACAGTCGGACGGGTGTCTGGTGATGAGCACAAAACGCTTCACGGAGCGACCACCCCGGGCAGTGCGAGACGCAGGGCCTCGAAACAGATTCGAGCTGCGGTGCCGGGATCTGCCGCGGCGCCGCCGACGCGGGCTACGGTTGCGGCCGTGGCCTCGTCGTCGATGACTCCCAGCACAGCCTGGAGTCGGATTCCCGTCTCCTCCCGCGTCGCCAGGCACCCGAGAGGCAGGTGGCAGCCGCCGCCGAGCAGTGCGAGCAGGGTCCGTTCGGCCTCGACGCAGCGTGCGACGGCATGGTCGTGGAGTTCGCGCAGACCCGCACTCTCGGCTTCACCGGCCCGGGTCTCGATGGCCAGGGCTCCCTGTCCCGGGGCGGGCAGCATCGACTCGAAGGGGAGTTCGACGGCGACCAGACCCTCGAGATCCAACTGCAAACGGGCGACGCCCGCCGCGGCCAGCAGAATGGCGTCGTAGCCACCGTCGCGCAGTTTGCGGATCCGCGTCGGAACGTTGCCGCGCAGAGCGCGGATCTCGAGGCCGGGCGACCGCGCCAGGGCCTGTGCCGCGCGGCGCAACGACGAAGTTCCCAGGATCGTTCCTTCAGCGAGCTTGAGAGGGTCCTCCGGGGACGGCGTCTCGATGCCGGCACGGAGCAGAAGGAGGTCTGCCGGGTTGGCCCGCTCCGGGATCGCCGCGACCTCGAGCCCGACGGGTTCTTCAGTGGGCAGGTCCTTGAGCGAGTGGACCACCAGATCGACACGGCGCTCGAGCAGGGCCTCCTGAAGCTCCTTGGTGAAAAAGCCCTTGCCCTCCATCTTTCGGAAGGCCACATCCTGGATGCGGTCGCCCCGGGTCTTGATGATCTCGATCGAGCAGTCGCTTCCCAGCCGTTCGCGGATCATCCGCGCAACGTGGTCGGCCTGCCACAGGGCGAGATCGGAGCCTCGCGTTCCGAGGCGCAGTTCGGGAGTGGTCATTCTTCCGTATCCCCGTCGATCGGGTTGTCGCCGTCGAGGCCCTTCATGAAACCGTCGATGACTGCGCTCGAGTGGTGCCACGCCGCACCCTTGAGTCCCTTGAGCGGCACCTGGACCATCCTCTTCGCCATCCCCCTGGCGAGCCTCTCCACCGCCTTGCGGTCGCCGTCACCGAGGTGCGCAAGATCCTTGTTGAAGCTGTGGCGCACCGCGCGGTCGGCCATCTCCATATAGGACTTCTGGAGGCTGCGGGCGGCCGGCGAGAGCGCGCGATCGAAGAGGTGGCGTCTGAGAATGGCGAGTTGGTGCTCCACCAGTTTCTCGCACCGGTCCATCTCTTCCAGTCGCCGCTGGCGGTTGATCTCGGCGGCCTCGTGCATTTCGTCGATGCCGTGGACCGTCACCCTGGCCAGAGCACCGGCGCTCGGGTCGATATTGGGCGGCATGGCGAGATCGATCACCAACAGCTCCTGGTCCTTGGCGAGATGGTCGCGGACCGATGCGATCCGGGGGCGGTCGAGGAGGGATTCTCGGGAGGAGGTCACGGCGATGATGGTCCCGACTGCGGGCGGTGTTTCGATCGCTTCCTTGAGTTCCATGGTCTCGGCGTTGGCGTCGTCGGCCACCATTTCCAGCGCCCGCTCCGGCGTCCGGTTGGCGACGATGACCTTCCGTTCCGGGTCGCCGGTCCGCACCAGCCGCAACGCTTGCCTCGCCATTTCTCCCGCGCCGAGAATCAGCACCGGTCCGTTCGATGTCGAGAGGTGTTCGTGAACGGTCCGTTCGACCAGGGTCACCAGGGAAACCGGGCGCCGCGTCAGCTCGGTCTCGGTCCGGATCCTCTTGGCGAGGTGGAACGCC
The DNA here is from genome assembly GCA_963715955.1 of Candidatus Sulfomarinibacteraceae bacterium. Taxonomy (GTDB): domain Bacteria; phylum Acidobacteriota; class Thermoanaerobaculia; order Thermoanaerobaculales; family Sulfomarinibacteraceae; genus Sulfomarinibacter. Next base: position 453,082 of record CAVQSQ010000021.1, on the reverse strand, counting down.
TCGTGGAAGGTCTGATCGAGAATTCCCCCGAGCAGTCCCGACTGGTGAGCGATCTCGTGGGCCTCTTTGGCCTGGCCCGCGATCTGGGCCTCGCCGACCATCATCGAATCGAGGGCCGAGGTGACGCGAAAGAGGTGGCGGACCGCCGATCGTCCGAAGTGGACATAGAGGCCTTCGTCGTCGGGAAGCTGACACCCGCCGTCGGTGAGATCGGCCAGGCTGCGCCTGAGGTGGAAGAGAAGTGGATTGGTGTGGATGCGGGTGTCGCCGCGGAAGTAGAACTCCACCCGGTTGCACGTCCCGAGATAGACGAGCTCGGAAAAACCGGCGAGGCGCGCCAGTTCGACGAGGTTCTCGCGCGGAAAGTCGCCCGGTAGCGCGGCCGCGGCCAACACCTCGACGGGGACGGTCCGGTAGGACGCTCCGACAACACCGATCCGATCCAATACAGCCTCCCTCGCGCGATTCTACGCGAAAGCACCCCGACGATGCGTCACGCAGTGGTAAAATCGCGCTTCGCGGGACGGATCGGACGCTCGAGATTGTTCAGCCCTGTGAGGACGCAGCGTGATGCTGCCCAGCCGTCCACGCCATTGAGAATTCGCGGCGGCCGGAGTAGCCTCTATCGACAGCGGTCGGCCGCCGGACACGGCGTCGGCCTCACACCAGCGGGAAGGGGTTTAAACCGTTTCATGAATCAAGCCGTCGGGTACTTCAGTTCAACGCTGGGTAAAAAGGTCTTGATGGCCGTCACCGGCATCATTCTCTTCGGTTTCGTGACGGGTCACATGCTGGGAAACCTGCAGATCTACCTCGGGGCCGAACAACTCAACCATTACGCGGAGCTGCTGCAGTCCAACCAACCCTTCCTGTGGTTCGTGCGTTCGGTGTTGCTGTTCTGCGTCGGTGTCCACATCGTGGCCGCCATCCAGGTATGGCTGCGGAACCGCGCCGCCCGGCCGGTCAAATACAAGGTGTTCCGGCCCCCCGCGGTGGACTATGCGGCAAAGACGATGATGTGGAGCGGACCGATCATTGCTGCCTTCATCGTCTTCCATCTTCTCGATCTGACCGTGGGGAGCGCCAATCCCGACTACATCCGCGGCGACGTCTACCACAACGTGATCGCGAGCTTTTCGAACCCGGTGATTGCCGGCTTCTACATCGCCGCCAACCTGTTGTTGGCGTTTCACCTCTACCACGGTCTGTGGAGCCTGTTTCAGACCTTCGGCTGGGACCACCCGCGGTTCGGGTGGCTGCGCCGGGCCGCGGCGGTCTTCTTTTCGGTGCTCATCGGCGCCGGCAACATTTCGATCCCGTTGGCCGTGCTGACGGGCATCGTGCACTAGGGAGGTGACGGAATGAAACTGGATGCACGCATTCCGTCGGGGCCGCTGGCCGAGAAATGGCAGCGACTTCTCGATGAGATCAAGCTCGTCAGTCCGGCCAACAAGCGCAAACACACGATCATCGTCGTCGGCACCGGGCTCGCCGGTGGCTCTGCCGCGGCGAGCCTCGGCGAACTCGGCTACAACGTCAAGGTATTCTGCTACCAGGACAGCGCCAGGAGGGCCCACAGCGTGGCCGCTCAGGGCGGCATCAACGCGGCCAAGAACTACCAGAACGACGGCGACACTGTCTACCGCCTGTTCTACGACACCATCAAGGGCGGTGACTACCGGTCCCGCGAGGCCAACGTCTACCGGCTCGCCGAGGTCTCCAACAACATCATCGACCAGTGCGTCGCGCAGGGGATTCCGTTCGCTCGCGAGTACGGCGGCTACCTCGCCAACCGATCGTTCGGCGGCGCCCAGGTGTCGCGGACGTTCTATGCCCGCGGCGAGACCGGACAGCAGCTGCTGCTCGGCGCCTACTCGGCCCTCAGCCGGCAGGTGGCGGCCGGCACCGTCCACCTCAACACGCGCACCGAAATGCTCGACCTGGTGGTGGTCGACGGCCGCGCCCGAGGCATCATCACCCGCGACATGGTCACCGGCGAGGTGGAGGCCCACGCGGCCGACGCCGTGTTGATGTGCACCGGCGGTTACTCCAATGTCTACTACCTTTCCACCAACGCCAAAGGGTGCAACGTCACCGCGGCGTGGCGCGCTCACAAGCGAGGCGCAGGGTTTGCCAACCCGTGCTTCACCCAGATCCACCCGACCTGCATTCCGCAGGCCGGCGACTACCAGTCGAAGCTCACTCTGATGAGCGAGAGCCTGCGCAACGACGGCCGCGTCTGGGTGCCCAAGGCGGTCGGCGACGAGCGCGCGCCCAACGACATCCCCGAGGACGAGCGCGACTACTATCTGGAGCGGATCTACCCATCGTTCGGCAATCTGGTGCCGCGCGACGTGGCTTCGCGCAACGCCAAGAACGTCTGCGACGAGGGGCGCGGGATCGGACCGAGCAAACGCGGCGTCTATCTCGATTTCGCGGATGCGATCGAACGGCTCGGTGTCGAAGTGATCCGAACCCGTTACGGCAACCTCTTCGACATGTACAAAATGATCACCGGCGAGGACCCCTACACGGTGCCGATGCGGATCTACCCGGCGCCCCACTACACGATGGGCGGTCTGTGGGTCGATTACTACCTGATGAGCACGATCCCGGGCCTCTTCGTCCTCGGCGAGGCGAATTTCTCCGATCACGGCGGCAACCGGCTCGGCGCTTCGGCTCTGATGCAGGGGCTCGCCGACGGCTATTTCGTGATCCCCAACACCCTCGGCGAATACCTCGCCACCGCCAAGCTCGAGAAGGTGGGCACGGACGGCGACGAGTTCAAGGCCTCGATGCACGAGGTCGAGGAGCGGACCCGGAAGCTGCTCTCGATCAACGGCTCCCGGACCGTGGACTCCCTTCACCGCGAACTCGGGATGGTGATGCTCGACAAGTGCGGGATGTCTCGCTCCGAGAAAGGCCTCAACGAGGCGATCGAGAAGATCCGTGCCCTGCGGGAGGAGTTCTGGAGCGACGTCAAGGTTCCCGGAGAGGGCGCCGAACTCAACCAGGAACTCGAGAAAGCGGGAAGGGTGGCCGATTTCTTCGAGCTCGCGGAGCTGATGTGCATGGACGCGCTCGAACGCAGGGAATCGTGCGGCGGCCACTTCCGCGAGGAGTACCAGACCGAGGAGGGCGAGGCCCTGCGCGACGACGAGAACTTCGTCAACGTCACGGTGTGGGAGTACGCGGGAGAGGACACACCGGAGATCGCCCACACCGAGGACCTCGATTTCGAGTTCGTCAAGCTCACGCAGAGGAGTTACAAATGAGGCTGACCCTGCACGTGTGGCGTCAGAAGAACGGCGACGACAAGGGTGGGTTCTCCACCTACGAGCTCGAGGACGTCAGCACCCACATGTCGTTTCTCGAGATGCTCGACGTCCTCAACCAGGACCTGATCACCAAGGGCGAGGAACCGATCGCCTTCGATCACGACTGCCGGGAAGGCGTCTGCGGTACCTGCGGCTTCGTCATCAACGGCGTCGCCCACGGCCACCAGAAGGGGAGCACCATCTGTCAGCTCCACATGCGCCACTTCTCCGACGGCGACGAGATCACCATCGAGCCCTTCCGGGCCAAGGCCTTTCCGATCGTCAAGGACCTGGTGGTTGACCGCTCGGCCTTCGATCGCATCATTCAGGCCGGCGGCTTCATCACCATCCGCACCGGCAGTGCGCCGGACGCCAACGCGATCCCGATTCCCACCGACACCGTGGAACACGCCGTCGATTTTGCCGAGTGCATCGGCTGTGGGGCGTGCGTCGCCTCCTGCCCGAACGGTGCGGCGATGCTCTTTGTCGGCGCCAAGATCTCGCACCTCGGTCTCCTGCCCCAGGGCCAGCCCGAACGTGCGAGGCGGGCGCTCAAGATGGTCGAGGCGATGGAGCGCGAGGCCTTCGGCGCCTGCACCAACTACAAATCCTGCGAAGCCGTCTGCCCCAAGGAGATCTCGATCTCCGGCATCGCGCGGATGAACAAGGACTACCGCCGCGCCTCGCTCGCCGGCGCCACCCCGGCGCACGGGAAGAAGCGATAACCGGCCGCCGGGGCGCCCGGTTATCGGATACAGGTCGCAGGATCCAGGGTTCAGAATCCAGGACACAGGTTGCGGGATTTAGAATTCAGACAGAGACGGCTCACGAGATTGCGTGAGTGCATCCCGCGTCCTGTGACCTGCATCCTGCATCATCACGTCGCGCTCAGTCTGATCACAGGTCAGCCGAGCTCCGACGTGGTGGTCATTCAGGAAATCGAGTCGACGAGCGGCTCGGTTGCGCCACGGTCTCTGCACCCGACCACGCTCCCGGTTGTTGTGGCTGCCGCGGGTGATGGTCCTCTGGACGAGGTGTCAGGCGGTTCTGGCGAGTCCACGGGATCTCTACCGATTGCTCGACATCTCGGCGAGCACTTGTGTCGCAGCGGCGTGAATTTCGTCCGGCGCCATTTCACGGAGTTTGGTTGTGATGCCCCATTCATGACCAAACGGGTCACGAACGCGCGCAAATCGTTCACCCCAGAACATGTCGGCGGGATCCAATAGAACGGTCGAACCATTGTTTTTCATGGTCTCGACCATCGCGTCACAATCATCGACATACAGATGAATCGCGACCGTTGTGGCACCGAGCCGACTGGGACTTGGTGTACCACCGTGTTCCGGGAGTTCTTCGCTGACGAAGAACCTCGAGTTTCCTATCCGAAATTCACAGTGCATGACTCTCCCATCCGGCATGTTGAGCAAGACGTGCGGGACAACTCCGAAGATCCGAGAATAGAACTCGATCGCCTGGTCGGCTCCATCAATACTCAGGTACGGGACGAATTCACAGGTTGACAGTGTCGGCATGTCGTATTTGCTCCTTGGATCGAGTGTATCTGGAGCGGGTCCCGCCTAACGGTCCGAGTTCAGCGGACCACACCCGCCGCGGGAGGGGGTCCGCTGGAATGAGGTGTTAGGCGGTTTCTTCACGGAGACGTCCGGACACGTACTTGTGAAGGATGCTCGACACAAGAGTCTGATAGGGGATCCCCTCCTCCAGCGCTCTTTTTTGCAGCGAATTGAGATCCTTGCTGGAGATCCTGATGTTGATACGGCGATCCTTTTTAAAGGTCGCGGTCGCGTAGTCCTGGAGACGCCCGACTTCGCGCTCTTTGTTTGAAACAGATTTCCACTCCCCGTCGTCGAAGGACTTGAGAAGTTCCTTTTCTTCTTTGTCCAGCTTGGCCATCATCCACCTCCGAGGTAGTCCCGCGTCGCCTTGCGGCTCGGGATGATTGTCTTGAGAAAGACATCACGCTCGTCTTCGACGAACGGCACGATGTACGCGTAACCCTCAACGTCGACGATCATGATTCGCTGACCCGAGTACTTCTTCTGATTTGGATGCTCCAAGATATCGAGGACGTCACCCCTCTCGATGTGAAAGACCACTTCCTCAAAAGAGATGCCTCTGGCCTCCTGAAGCGACCGATTCTTTTCAGGGTTCCAGGAGAAGTACTTCACTGAACTAATGTCGTACAACGTGTGCCGTTTGTCAACTTCTGCCTCACGGTCCGAATTCAGCGGCCCGAACCCGCCGCGGGTGGGGGTCCGCTGGAATGAGGTGTCAGGCAGCCACGGCGACCTTGTGGTGTAGGAATTCGGGAGCAAAATCAGCGCCGTTCGACCAGGTCAGAGTATGGGCTTCCGGATCGACGTGAAAACTGGCGAAGAAATCCGGGTTTTTCAGTGGTTCAAATACGGGACCGTAGAGTTCGTCTGAGAGGTCGACTTCGCCTTTCGTTCCGTCATTGAACTGCACCCAGACGATGAAGTCCTTGACGTAACGAGCGTCGGTTACTCGAATCATGGCCTTTACTCCAATGGCGCGATCATCTTGAGTGGCTCGCGCCGCCTCGCCAAGTCCCAGTTGAGGCGAAGCTCATCAATATGAATATCGTACCAATCCAGTACGTGGCGCAAGGCCCGGGGTGGAAAATGCCCACTGATTACGCCGGTTTCTACCTCGACGATGACCTCGAATTCTCCGTACTTGGCGTGAAAGTGAGCCGGGTCGTGATCGTTGTAGTACATGACGATCACGATTCCCAGGAATCTGCAGATGACAGGCATGACTCTATGGTATCGCGGTTAAGCCTAACGGTCCGAGTTCAGCGGACGCCACCCGCCGCGGGTGGGGGCCCGCTGGAATGAGGTGTTAGGTGGTTTGGCCAAGGCGATCCGCAATGTACTGATTGAGGGATTTTCCTAGTCGTTTTGCCTCGACATACAACTTCCGGTGAAGCCCTGGATTGAGCCGCACCATGAGCTTGCCAGAAAAAGGCCTGTCGGGTTCTTCTCCACGCTCAGCGCAGAACTCGAGATAATCGTCGATAGAGTCGCGAAAGGCCTGTTCGAGTTCCTCGACGGTTGTTCCCTGAAAAGTGATCACGTCACGAGTATCGAGAACTTCACCGTGAAAGAGCCCACCCTCACCATCAAACTCTACCTGTCCGGTGTATCCGTTGTATTCCAACATTCCCTTACTCCTCGGGTCCAAACCCGGCGGCTTCCAGAAACCTCCGAACTGAGCGTAAGGCGCCGCGGTCTGTTACTGGTCTCGGGTGCGGCCGATGGAACACCGCTCTTGCTCCGCCAAGCGCCACCCGCACTCGAGAACCTCTTCCCTCACTCAGTTCAGCTCCGAGGGCTTTCATGAGTGACTCGACGTCAGCCCATCGGACATCAGTTCGGGTTGGCTCTTCAAAGATCCGTTTGAGCGTCCGCTGGTGCTTCCGACTCGGAGCCATAGTGTCAATATATGACACTAATCCGATTTTGACAACCTAACGGTCCGAATTCAGCGGACACCACCCGCCGCGGGTGGGGGTCCGCTGGAATGAGGTGTTAGGCTCGCCAGATTCCCAGGTCATCGAATCTCTCCCGGCCCGTCTAGTGACCAGAAGGTGAAGGATTCTACAGTCGTCCAAACGGGCTTGTACTTCACTGGAACATTAATCTCAAACGATATTGGAAAAAGAGAGGTTGGTGTCTTCTTCAACTTGGCATACGTCGCGGTCAGCTCAACCTCTGTGGGTTGACCTTTACTGAAATGAATCGGCACTTGCTCCTGGCCAACGAAGAGAACTGGATTGACCCACGCCAACTTTGTAACGGTGCCGAAACCAGAGTACTCAGTGCCGTCTGCTGAGAGGAAAGAGGTGCTAACAAGGGACAGGAGAGGAGCCGAGCCCTTCTTCTGGCGTGGCTCGTACTCCCTGAAATCGTTGTTGAGGGCAACCCAGACCGGATGAGCTTCGAAATCGCCGGATGTCAATTCAGTAACAAGTTTCATCTTCGCCTCGTCCCATTCACGCCTAACGATTGGAATTCAAGGGACAAAAGCCGCGCAACGCGCGGATTTTGGTCCCCTGGAATGGCTGGTTAGGTTTCACGCCGCGATTCTCCCTTGGTCTTTGGGTGATGATGACAAAACGTTGACTACCCCGAAATGTACTGCCAATCACGATCGCCCTCAACGAAAGCCCGCCAGTCCTCAGCTACTCTTGCTAGGAACTCGGAGTAGGTGTCTCCGACTTTCCAGACACCCCAGTCTATGCCGTCGATGATGAGTTTCCGGTCCGTCTCGACAACCAATTCATGCGACCACTTCCAGACGGAGCCCTTCGCAGGACCAGATAAGGCAATCATGAATTGGTTCCCGCCTCCATCCCCGGCGACAGGAATCACGCGAATAGCTTCGGCATTTGTTTCAAATGTCATCGGGATGCTGTCGTCGAGAGCAACATGTTGAGTCAGGGTCAGGTCGTAAAGGTCGTATCCGTTGAAAATGTCCATCGCGCGAACGGGTGCAAATCTGATGAAGAACGCCCGAAGGTCTTCTGGAAGCCGCCCGATCCCAAGTTCATCTTCGAAAGCCGCTATCAGTTCCTCATTGAGGCCGTTGCCAAATGTGGGGTTTGATAGCGGATAGACCGACTCAATGGTCGGCACCTTTGACGCAATCTTGCGTAGTTGCTCGACGAGTTCGCCAATCGCTATCGGCACGGGCGGGTCCGAAACCGCGCCTTCGGTTTGGCACTGCCCTCGCCCCAACGGTGTGTGATGCTCCTTTTACTCATCCTACTTACCTGACCGGCCTAACGGTCCGAGTTCAGCGGACCACACCCGCCGCGGGTGAGGGTCCGCTGGAACGAGGTGTTAGGCCATTACGTGTCGGTAGGCACATCATCCCAACAACTACCCCACCCGACAAGCCAACTTAGAGCATATCGTCTCTCGTAAACAATCTCGGGATCAAGCTCAGGCGGCATTTCCTTTTGGAACAGTTGAGCATCGCGAACCCGCCAATGCTGATGGTAAATGTCACTCTCGAGTTCCTCGATTTCCTGTTCGGGACGAAGCTGGGCAGTCGCAAGGAACTTGGAGGGAGAGGACATTGCGTCTCGAACCATCTCGACCTGAAACAGATCGAATTGACGATTAGGCGGCGGCATCGCAGACAGGCCTCCTAGAGCCCACACTATAGAAACAGCGCCTTCGGCCCTCCAGCTGAACGCAGCCATCTCCGAATCGGTGGGAGAAGGGTTGTTTACGAAAGAGGTCTCACAAGGCGAAAGATAATTTTCAATACCATGACTCTCCCACCACTTTCGCGCGTCCTCCGGCTGGTGTGCACGGCCGACGACTGCCAAGATGGCCAACAACCGTTCAGCAGCTTCTTCAGCGGTTCGAGGAACGATCTCGTCGTCAACTTCATCAGGGTCTAGGTCGTAGGCACCCCGTACGTTCGAATCAGAGGGGAGGTTTTTACCTTGCGCGGAATTTGGACTTGATGTTGGTTCTCCGCTCCCGACAGATGATGACAGTCGATTCAAAAAATCTCTCAGCTTTTTGATTACCATCTGGTTTCTCTTCCATCCTGATCTGCGAGGACTATCCAGACCACCACGGGCCGCCTAACGGTCCGAGTTCAGCGGACCACACCCGCCGCGGGTGGGGGTCCGCTGGAATGAGGTGTTAGGCAGATTTAGACACGAGCATTCACGTCGGTAGGTCACGGGGTCGATGATAGCCGCACCAACGCCACTGTTCGATCCGGAGTTTCCGAAAGACTGAGGTCGAAGACGCCAATGGAATGTTGAATCATCAGATGACTGTACGAAAAGGCCGCAGGTTTTCGAGGCCCTTTCGAGGATTCGGTTTGTGATGACCCAACTGATTGCTCGCATCTCTTGGCCTGGCCTAACGGTCCGAATTCAGCGGACCACACCCGCCGCGGGTGGGGGTCCGCTGGAATGAGGTGTTAGGGCCGAGGATCACTCGGAACCCCGTGCTTTCTTTTGTTCGTAGGGGTTGGATGCTTTGACTCCATAGTCTCGATACAGCATATCGGTTTCTTTCAGCATCGAGTACTGCTGGTAGGCGAGTTCGAGTTCGAATGTCCATTTGTCAAAGTCCCGTTGGAAAAGCTCGATCGCCTCGATACCCGCCAGGTTGGCCATTGTGCCAGCATTCGCCAAGAGCTCGTGGGCCACAATATTCCGTTGCCTTGCGATGTCGGCAATGTTGGCGTAGAGGATTGGGTGTGCCCTGATGTCGTGGTCAATGAAGTGCCGCAGTATGGACGAGAGGTTCATGCGCGCTGCCTGTTGTTCTGGAATTCCAAAGATGTGTTCGAGGTCCTGTTTCAGGGAGAGTTCGTACACCTGGACACGGGCCATGTATAGGCCAAAGCGCTCAAGGAAGTTCCTGCTTTCGAGTGCTTTCAACTCCGTCTCAACGCGCTCAATTAGCTCCTTCTGTTTTGCCTCATCGTATGCTGCGTTTTCACCTGTATCCATTTTTGTCCTAACGGTCCGAATTCAGCGGACCGGGGCCGCGGCCGCCGCGGACTTGGGTCCGCTGGAACGAGGTGTTAGGCCAAATCATTTTCGTTCCTTACTCGAGGGGTAGCACGTGCGCTTTGAATCTCACAAGTTGGATCGTGGGGAGAACAGCGGGAGTACACGACCTTTCTATGGGTGTGCCCGCGCGAATCGATGATTTCCACTTCACAGCGGAATGGCTTTCCCCGAGTTTCTCTCTGGGCGAATCCAGAGGTCTCTTCATCAATCGAGAACTTAATCTGAATCTTGGCAGAAGTGACGGCGCCAATCGGCAACCGAGCTCTGTCAAGAAGTCTAACCAGCATTTCCCTGTAACGGCCAGCGATTTCGCGGAGCAAAGCTGACCTACGGTCACAATCTGGAGGTTCAAGCGACAGCTGCAACTCAGAGCAGTCAATTTCCTGCGAAAGAGCGCACATTTTTCCAATTGCCCAGTATCCGGCGCTATCGTTGTTACGGCTGATAAACGATTCCGCGATGCTGGCCGTAATCCCGTTTAGAGACTTAATCCTTGCCATAAGCAGACTGAACGGTGCCTAACGGTCCGAATTCAGCGGACCGAACCCGCCGCGGGTGAGGGTCCGCTGGAATGAGGTGTTAGGCCTTTGCGTTCCACTCAAGCGCCACTGATCTTCATCGCTCGCTAGCGCTTACTGACTGACCGACGCCTCCGGTTTGAGCTCTGCCCCCCAAGGATTCGCTCGATAAGCTGCTTCGGTCGATACATCGTCGCCGTATCGAGATGCGCTACTTCTACCTCTGTTGCGGATCGAATCTCGCCCCTTTCATCGATTCGGTAACGACCGGGATCGAGGACGTCCTGGACTCGCCTTGCGGGGGGCCACGCTGCCTCTGTATCCGTGCACGGCAGCGTGCCGACAAGCTTCCATGTACCGTCACATACCGCGTCGTCGAAAAACCCAGCGAAGAACTTCACGCGAATGTCCAGGAATTCACGAACGTCTGGGGTTCGATCTGTCGTTCGATCGAAGATGGCAATGGTTGCATCTCTAAACACTCGGCCATACGCGAACAGCCCATTCGGTAACGGAATCTGATAGACGGTGCCAAACGGGATTTCGTCGGTCTGTCGGTGGCCATTCTCCATGTATGTGACTGCCTAACTACTGTTAGCGATACTAACGAACCGGACGAAAACGTGCTCCGATAGCACGCTGACTTTCTTAACTCCGGGCAGGTTTCTTCCTGGCATGTTCCCTGTTTTCATCATGATCAACCGTGATCTCGTGGCGGTCTGCTGGATTGTTATCGTGCTTGGATCGCACGCTAACACGACGGATGTTAGCGTGCTCACGATCTGCCCCTCTGGGATTCAGCCGGGCCGATGGCGGCGCGTCCTCCCGAGTGTTCGAAAACGTGGGTGGTCATCATGGTCATCCTGACGTCCTTGTGCCCAAACCGCTCTCGAGGATGCATCGTTCCAATCTTCGAAATCCAGATTATCACGAGGCCCGCACCGCCACAGCGTCATCGTCTCAGCGCCAGCGACCGGGGCAGCGACCGGTGACAGGTACAGGGACAGGGTCCGCCGACAGCCACCAGACCCGTCTCTGGATTATGATCATTCAATTCTTTGGATTGATGAGCCGCCAGGTCATGCCACGATCGATGGACCCGAACGCTGCCGCAGGTCGCTGCGGCTGTGGCTGTCGCGGTCTCTGAAACCTGTTCCTGTCCCTGACCCCGAAAACTGTCGCTGACGCCGACGCTGTGATGTCATCCGCCCGATTCTCGACACCCTGAAATCCCGGATGAACCAGACATTCACACGTTCAACGTTGAAACATCCGAACGTCGGTGGCTCAGCCGAGCAGCGACGTGATGACGATCCCCGCGACCATGATCAGGAGGGCGCCGCCGAGGACCGCCATGGCGATCTCGCCGGCGGTGTACTTCGCGTCCTTCTGAACCCGTTTGCCGGGTTGGCGTCTGATGGCTGGCCTTCTTTTTGCGTGGTTTCTTCGACATCTCAGAACTATTGTATCGCGCGCCCTGGAATCGACTTCCCCTCGCCAACGTATTGATGGCTGAAGATGAACACGATTCTCATTCATGGACCCGCCGTCGTGTGCGAAATTCCGAATTCCGAATTCCGAATTCCGAATTCGTCGACGGAGAGGGGCTGCCCCGGGGTCCCTGACCCCGGAGACAACCACGTAAAGGTGGGTATAATGGTGGGCACTAAAGATGGGTATCTATTGGCTGGAGGCGGTGAAACCGCCCGAGCAAGGTGGGCATGCCGCCGGCCCTTGAAGCCTTCCGGACTCCCTCGTGCGAAAACGAGCAGGGATTTTGGACCGATAACGACATGGCAATGTATTCATACGCAATTCTCGTGCCGAGGTTCACGTCGATTCGAAACGGACGATTGCGTCCAATTGGCACGCCAGGGTGTCACGATGTCCGAAATGTGTAACAAGGAGGCCTGAAATGAATGACGGTATGGAACGGGCGCGCCAGCGCCGCAACATCCTCGAGGAGTTGGGCGCGAAGATACCCGGTTTCAGGGGTTACCTCGAGGCCGAACTGCGGCGGGATGTCGACAAGATGCAGCGCGACTGGTTGGCCAACCAGGTCGATCGCGCCCGATTTGCGGTCAACGGCAAGATCCGCGCCTGGACGAAGGCCGGTCGGCTCGACGTGCTTTCGACGGCGGGCAGCGTCGAAAAGGCCCTCGACAGGCTCGCAAACCGGATCCGCCACGCCGACTACGGGGCCTCGGGTTTTTTCGATGCCGTGAAGATCGGACAGGACGAGCTCGAGGCGATCTACGCCTTCGATCTCGCCCTGAGCGAGAACGTGGAGTACCTCGCGGTCCAGGTGGAACAGCTGCCTGAAACCGCCGACGAGGACATGGTGAGCCGGCTGTACGACGCGGTGCAGTCTGCGGACCGAAAATTCGACGAGCGAGCGACCGTGTTCGAAGACGTGACGCACAAGGGAGGCAAGTGATGGCGCAGACCCTGGAGGTGCTCGAGCACCACGATCCCACCGGAGAAGAGATCGTCTACCGGTTCCCGCAATCGGGCAGCGCCGAAATCAAGCTCGGCGCGCAGTTGGTGGTTCATGAGGCTCAGGAGGCGGTGCTCTACCGCGACGGCAAGGCTCTCGACGTGTTCGGACCCGGCCGCCACACCCTGAGCACGCAGAACATCCCGCTGCTCACCAAACTCCTGTCGCTTCCGTTCGGCGGCACCTCGCCGTTCCGGGTGGCGGTGGTCTTCGTCAACAAGCGCACGTTCATCGACCAGAAGTGGGGCACCCGCGAACCGGTGGTCTTTCGCGATTCCGAGCTCGGAATGGTCCGTCTGCGGGCCTTCGGCGTCTACGCCTACCGCATCCAGGACAGCCAGCTCTTCGTCAACACGGTGGTCGGTTCGCAGGGGCTCTTCGAGACGGTACGGCTGCAGGACTTCTACCGCGACGTCATCGTCTCGCGGCTCAACGACCTGATGGGGGAGACCCTGAAGACGATCTTCGACCTCCCCAAGTACTACGACGAGCTCGGGACCGCATCCAAGGCGCGGGTGGCCGAGGACTTCGCCAAGTACGGCGTCGATCTCACGGACTTCTACATCAACTCCATCACCCCGCCCGACGAGGTCCAGGAGAAGATGGACGAGCGCGCCGCGATGGGTGCGGTGGGCGACATGAACACCTACATGCAGTTCAAGGCCGCGCAGGCGATCCAGGATGCCGCCAAGGGCGGTGGCGGAGCCGGTGGCGAGGGTGGCGGTGCAGCGAGCGCCGGCATGGGTCTGGGTCTCGGGGCCGGTTTCGGCGCCATGATGCCGGGGATGATCGCCAACGCCATGCAACAGGCCCAACAGGGCGGCGGCGGAGCGGCGCCGGGTGCGGCGGCCGCCGGTGCGGCAGCGGCCGCAGGAGGCTTCTGCTCGGAGTGCGGCAAGGGTGTTCCCGCCGGCGCCAAGTTCTGTCCGGGTTGCGGCCACCCGCAAACCGGGGGTGGGTGCTCAGGCTGCGGCAAACCGGTTCCCGAAGGTTCGAAATTCTGTCCGAACTGTGGCGCGAAGCAAGGCTAGTTCGCCGTGACCGTCGCGTGTACCCAGTGCGGGGCGAGCATCGAGCCGCGCGCCGGCGAACGACTGCTCGAATGCCCTTACTGCGACACCGCCCTGGTGGTGAATGGCGGTGCCACCCTGTTTCACGAGGTGATGGTGCCGACCGTGACGATGGAACAGGTCCCGGCCCACCTGCGGCGGTTTCTCGGCGGGACCTCGACCATCGCCGACCTCGACAAGAAGGCACGGTTGGAGGCGGCCCGACTCCAGTACTTTCCTTTCTGGGCCTTCACGGTGACCGGCGCCGGCGGCGAAAAGGTCATTCTGCAACCCGCGGCGCCATCAAGCCTGCAGGGGCTGCAGGGGCTGGAGCTGCCTGCCGGGAGCACCCGGCCCATGCGCCGCGAAGTCATCGGCGAGGCGCCGGTCGTCGAACCGGAAGTGCCTCTGGAGACCGCCCGCGAGTGGCTGGTTTCGAAGCAGGGCGAAGTCGAGGTGCGGCAGACCGTGCTCTACCACCTTCCCATGTACGACACGCCGTACTCGTGGCAGGGCAGGACCTACCGGGCGGCGGTCGACGGGGTCTCGGGCAAGGTCTTTCCCGCCGATTTTCCGGCCAAGGCCGAAAAACCGTACATCGGTGTCGCCGTTCTGGCATTGGTCGTCTTCGGTCTCGAGGGGCTCGTCATCCAGAACCTCTTCGTCAAGCTGGTGGCCTATCTGGTGTCCGCAGTGCCGATCCTCGGCATCGCGTGGATCACGAGCCGGAAGGTCTGACGATGATTTCGGAATTCGGAATTCGGAATTCGGAGATTTCCAGACCTGCCCATGCAGCCAGCCGGTCGTCAAAACTGACAAGCCGACCGAGCTTCTTTTCTGTCATTCCGACCGAGGGAGCGATACGACCGAGCGGAGGAATCTTCTCGACTGTCGGTGATTCCTCAGAACGAGTACCGTTGGGAGGCTCTTGTCACGTCGTTGAGGCTGTCGCCGCTCAGGTCCCTCGGCTCGCTCCGCTCGCTCGGGATGACAGCGAGAGATTTTGCCCGCGTTCCAAAATTTCCGATGACCAAACAGCGGAAACGGGCCGCGTTCAGCGGAGGTGCCGGCAACGTTCAACGTTGAACGTTCAAACGTTTGAACGTTTTTGCGGTGTCCTCAACATCGTGACGGCGTACCAGGGACCCTCCCGAACCTTCGGAGAGTTGAGGCCGCCGTGGCTGTGAAGCCCCCACCACCGCCACCACCGCCTCCGCCGCCGCCGAAGGCGACCGTGACCGCGGCGGTCAAGAACACCGGAGCACGACGAGAGTCCTCACGGGTCTGAAGTGTGCGTCCTGTGGCGGCGGGGTGGATGTCCAGGAAGGGCTGACCAACGTCGTCTGCCGCTACTGCGGGACACCGCAGGCGGTGGTGGGGCGGCGCGGCATAGTCCGGGTCATGGTGCTCAACACCCTCGAGCGCGAGGCGGCGAGCCGTGCGGTCCGGCGGTGGTTCAGCAAGGGCATCCGCAAGGAGCCCGCACTCAAGAAAGAAGCTCGGTTCCAGGAGGCCTTTCTCGCGTGGTTCCCATTCGTCCGCGCCCGGCTCGACGCGGTCGGCTGGGTTCTCGGCATCCGGGAGAAGAAACGCAAACGCGGCAAACACTGGGAGACCGTCCGGGAACCGGTCGAGATCGCCGTCGAACGTTCGCTCGATCTGACGATGCCGGGCGCCGACATGGGCGAGTTCGGTGTCCACCGCATCGACCTTTCGGGGGACGAGATCCAGCCGCTCGACGACGAGTTGCTGCGCAGCCGCGGCATGGTTTTTCGCCCCAGCAGGTCCCTCGAGGAGACCGCGGCGGAACTCTCTGAGCGCGCCCTGGAGAATATCGGCCGCTCCAACCGGCTCGACCACGTCTCCTTTTCGTGGCTCGCCACCGTCCGCAGCCGGGTGGCCCTGGTCTACTACCCCATGTGGGTGGTTCGGTACGGTTTCCGAGGGCAGACCTACCAGGTGCTGGTGGATGCCGAGGGCGGCGGGGTGGCCTATGGCAAGGCGCCCGGGAACCACCTCTACCGCGCCTTCAGCCTGGTCGCCGCGACCGCCGGGGCGTGCTTCGTCGGAACCACGATCCTCCAGCACGCTTCCGGTTTCCTGCAATCGGAGAACGGTCTGATGGGTCTCGGAGTGGTAGGGCTCGCCCTCGCCGGTCTCGTCTACTGGGGCTACAGGCAGTTTCGCCACGGCGGCGTGGTCGAAGAGGGGACGGGGCTCGCCGAGGATCTCGAACATCAGAGTCTGACAGCCACGGTCGAGGACGTGGTGAGGAAGTTCAGATGAGTTTGAAGCTGGTCTCTCTCGACTGCCCGTCGTGCGGCTCCGCGCTCCGCGGCGAAGGTCTGGACACGATCTTCTTCTGCGAGCACTGCGGCGATGCGGCCACGCTCGGCGAAGACGGCCTCGAGATGGTCGAGGGCTCGGCGCTGGCCCCCGCCCCCGGCCGGCACCCGGCGTTGTGGCGGCCTGCGTGGTTGATCGAGGCCGATGTCACGGTCGGCGAGCGCCTTCGTTCCGGTGGGCGAAAATCGGAGGGCTGGGGCGCTCGACGGACCTACATCATTCCCGCCTTCGTGACTCCGTTGGGAGATTTGACGCGGCTCGCGCGGGCGCTCAGCGAGGCGGCGGGAACCACCGCCGAAGTCCCCAGGGAGCCGATCCACGGCGGGACGCTCGCAATCGAAGATGCGGTGACCCTGATCCGTCACATCGTCATCGGCGACGAGGTCCGGAAGTCCGACATGCTGGCCTCGGTGCGGGTCGACATCGATGTGGTCGCGAACCGCCTGGTCGCTCTGCCGTTCGAAAAGTCCGGCGACGGCCTCCGCTGCGCCATCACCGGAGTGACGGTTCGAACGGAGAACTAGTCCGCTGCGGAATGGCGTAGGCGGGTCGTTCACGGCCCGCCCGCGGGAGGCTGCAATTTGCGGCGGTGGTGGCAGGCCCTGAAGGACCTGCCTACGATTCTCTCGGGAGATGGTGAGGAGCCCGAATTCAACGCAAAGACGCAAAGACGCAAAGGCCGCACAGACACTCGGAAGAAAACGCAGAGACGCGGAGGCGCAGAGACGCAGAGGGTGAGGTGCCAGCGTGAATATGGTTGCCCGGAGTGGAGCGGCGGAAACGCCGACGATCCGGTGATCGCCGGCTCCCGGTGCGAAGCCCGTCTGCTCCGAACGCGAGCGTTCGTCCCAGACGATCTTCGCCCCGGCCGACGCGCTAGAGGCGCGTCGGTCCCGCCGTGGTCGTGCCTACTCGAACGCGAGATTCTGATCAACGTGAGAGGCGAGGCCTGCGCTCTCCGAGAGTGCAGGCCGCTGGGTCAAGTGGCTGGCGACGAACGCTTGCGTTCGGAGCAGTCGCTTGACTCAGCGGTCGCCGGCCGTCATCTGACGGCCGGGACCTCGACGACCGATCGAGGCCAGGTGCCCCCTCTGCGCCTCCGCGTCTCCGCGCCTCTGCGTTCAATTCCGAATCGGGTCGGCCGGCCTTGCGCCTTTGCGTCTTCGCGCCTTTGCGTTGAATTTTTCCTTCTCGGATGGGCAACGCCGACTTATATCGACTCCGATCCGCGGAAGAAATCCCCGAGCCCTGCGTACTGATGATCATGAGTTCGTTGTTAAACTGGTGGTCCCACATTCGGAGGTGAAGTCATGGGTGCCTCGTTCCTGATCGCGTTGGCCGTCATTGTCCCGGTGGCGTTGTTTTTCGCCTATCTGGTCATCCGCGTCCGTTACAAGAAGGCGGGCCCCGACGAGGCGCTGATCGTCTTCGGGCGGCGCAAGATCTTCGGCAAGAAGGTGCGCACCCAGGCCGGCGATATCGAGGGCTTCCGCATCATCCGCGGCGGCGGCACCTTCGTGTGGCCGGCCTGGGAGCAGTACGAGGTCCTCTCGCTGCGCATGATGACCCTCGAGATCGACATGCCCCACGTCTACACGGTCCAGGGCATCCCGATCAACGTCAAGGCGGTGGCCCAGGTCAAGGTGCAGGGCGACATCGACCACATCCGCAGCGCCGCCGAGGGTTTTCTCGGCATGGAGGTCGAGGACATCAAGGCGACCATCAAGGAGACGGTGGCCGGCCACCTGCGCGGCATCGTCGGCACCCTCACCGTCGAGGAGCTCTACCGCGACCAGCGCCGCTTTCCAGGAGAAGGTCCGCGAGGAAGCCCACGTCGATCTCGAAGGCATGGGTTTCGAGTTCCGCTCCTTTGTCTTTCGCGCCATTCAGGACGACCAGGGTTACCTCAACGCCCTCGGACAGCCCAAGATCCAGGAGGCTCTCAAGAACGCCCGTATCGCCACCGCCGGCGCCGACCGCGATGCCGCCATCCAGGAGGAGCACGCCCGCCAGGAGAAGGAGCAGAAACGCATCAACGTCGACACCGAGATCGCCGAGGCCGACAAGGCCCTCAGCCTCAAGGTCGCCTCGATCAAAAAGGAGGTCGACGTCGCCGACGCGCAGGCGGTCAAGGCGGGCGAGATGGAGCTCAAGGTCCAGGACATCCGCATCGCCGACCAGGAGGTCGAGCGGCAGAAGCTCGAGCTCAACGCCTCGATCCGCGAACAGGCCGACGCCAAGAAGTACGAGGCGGAACGCCTCGCCGACGCCAAGAAGTACACGGTCGAGCAGGAAGCGTCAGCGGAGAGGCTGCGCCGCGAACAGGCCGCCAAGGCGCTGCAGGCGGAAGGCGTCGCCAAGGCCGAGGCCGAGTCGGTGCAGCGGCGCCAGATCGGTCTCGCCGAGGCCGAGGCCATCCTCGCCAAGGGCGAGGCCGAGGCCGAGGCGCGGCGCACAGCTCGCCGAGGCCCTCAAGCTCTACAACGAGGCCGGTCTTTCGATCGAGGCCCTCAAGGTGCTGCCGGAGATCGCGGCTGCGGTCGCCGAGCCCTTGGCCCGGGCCGGGCAGACCACGATCATCTCGAACGGCGGGCGGCCCGGCGACGGAACCGGTGCGGCTCGAATGACCGACGACGTGATCCAGGTCCTGTCGCAACTGGGGCCGGTGATGAAGCAGTTGTCGGGTGTCGATCTCGACAACCTCCTGCAGAACATCTCGCGGCTTCCCGGCGCGGTGGCCGACAACATCGAGGGCGCGAGAGCGAAGTCGAAGGCAAAAGACCCCGACAAGGTCTTCGGCGACGAGTAGATGAGCGTCCAACGCCAGCTCAACGCGCTGCTCTTCGAGCTCCAGACGGCGCAGTCGCCGCTGGCCCAGGCCAAGATCCTGGCCCGGTCGTGGCGCACCCTTCGCGACCTGAGCCCGACCGACCGGCGACTGCTGGCCCGCCATGCCGGTTTTGACGGCGCCGAGCAGGTCCTCGAGGGGTTGGCGACCAGGAAGAAGGGCTTCGCGCCGGCCGCCCTGCTCCAGATGCTGAACACGGCCCGGGCCACCGACGGCGCGACGGTGGCCGGGATCCTCGCCGGGCTTCGCGATCCGCTGCAAAGAGAGGAGACCGTTGCCCGCGGTGCGGATCTGATTTCCGAGGTCCTGCGCGACGGGATCGCCGACGAACCACCGCAGGAGATCGTCGACGCCCTCGACGAACTGCACTCGGTGCGAGCAGGTCGTCCAGGAGACGCCCGAAGAGGCGTTGGCTGCGCTCAACGAGTTGCAACCCGAAGCGGTGCGACCGGAGACTCCGCCGCCACCTTTGCCGACGAGCCGGAGCGCCGGGGACTGGCGCGCCGGCCCCTAGCTCACCGCGACAACGCCCCGCCTCTCGCCGAATCCGCCCCGGAGGCCACGGTCACATCCCCGAAGGCGAAACCACGACCGAAGCCGCAGCCCGCGCGCAAGGCCCCGGCGCGGGTGGCGCCCGCAGAGGGATGGGACCACCTCGGCGAGAGCTCCAGTCGCGAACCACCTGCCACGAGGGCTCGCGAATCGAAAGCGGGGAACCGACGGCGGCGGTTCCAGGGCCCTCGCATTTCGACGCCGGGGCGGTGTTCGCGGCTCTCGGCGCCGAGTCCTCCTCCTTTTCCCGTCTGAGGGTTCTCGAGCGTGAAATGCGGGCCTTTCGGGGATCGAGCCTCGGACACGATCCGTGAGCTGCTCGAGACCTTCCCGGATGGGTGGGTCCGCCGCCGTGCCCTGACTGCCTTGATCGCCGCCGGTGTGCCCCCCGACGGCGCCCAGGCGCTCCAGTTGATCTCCGGCCTCGAGCGCGAGGCCGATCGTCAGTGGTGCCTCGGTGCGTTGGCTCGGCGAGGCGATCTCAAAGGGCCGGTTTTGAAGCGGTCGTTGGACCTCGTGACCTCGCCCGCGGGGCAACGACGTCTGCGCACGATGTCGGCCAGATACTGACCGTCAGTCGGACTGTCGGTGCATCCGAAGCAGCTCCTGAAAGCGCGGGTCCGCGCGGATCGGGTCCCAGTCGGGGTCGAGATCGAGGGTCGACACCGAGAGCCAGCCCGGCATCGCCAGGCCTTCTCGATGGTCTTGACCGCCGCATACGGTTCGTCCGACCACGCGTAGATCTTCGCCAGCCGTACGAGAAAGCTGTGGCCCGCCACGGCGTCCGCGGAGACCGGCAACAGTTCTACAGCGCGCTCGCCCGAGGCGATCGCAGATGTCTTCTCTCCCATCAACGCGTAGGTCCAACCGAGAGCGGCGTGCACCGCAGGGTCGACCGGAGAGTTCTCCCGGGCGCGTTCAAGCGAGATCCGCGCCTGATTGCACGCGCTGACGCCTGCCGCCGGGTCGCCGGCGTGGACCCTGCCTTCGCACTCGGCCAGCGACCGCGGAAAGATCTCCTCGTTGATCGAATCCGAGATCGATTCATCGGTCGGCGCCAACCACGCGAGCGCCGCGGGGTAGTCTCGTCTCGTACAGCGCCTGCTCGAACCGCGAAAGTAGCCCTGTTGCACCGGGTCCTTGTCGGGCATCGCCTCGAGCACTTCGCGCGCCTCATCGATCGAGCCGTTGGCGGTGCGCAGGATCTTCGCCATGAGGACGTAGGGAAAGATATCGTTGGGTGCAAGATCGATGGCGCGGCGGCAATGTTCCACGCCGTCCGCGTAGCGGCGCATCCGGCCGCAGGTGGAGGCCATGTCGGCGGCGTTGATGTCGTTCTTCGGATCCAGTTGGCTGACCCGGGTGAAGGCGTCCACCGCCTCCTGCCACCGGCCCTGCCGCCGCAGCACGAGACCGATGCTGGAGATGATCAACGGATCGTTGGGCCGTCCGGCTGCGGCGAGGCTGAATTCGGAGAGAGCCTGCTTGTAGTTTCGCTGCCCCCAGTAATAGTAGTAACCGAGAGCGCGGTGGCCCTCGGGCAGATCGGGCTGGATCTCGAGCGCCCGGAGGGCCGAGGCGATCGCGTTGGACAGACGCTGCGGCGATCGATCGCCCCTGAAGTGGAAGATCTGGCTGTGGTTTTCGCTGAGGGCGACATAGGCGGAGGCGAATGTCGGGTCGAGTTCGACCGCGCGTTTGAAGGCATCTCCCGCAGCGCCGAGCTCTCGCAGTTCGAAGCTCCACCGGTTGGGGAGGCCCTGGAGGTAGGCCTCGTACGCCTCCATGTTGTCGGTGGAGTGGCGCTCGAGCAGGACGCGGGTCGCCGGCTCAACGCTGACTCCGATTCGATCGACCACTGTCATCGCGACATCCGCCTGGACGGCAAAGACATCGTTCAGCGGGCGGTCGTAGCTCTCGGTCCACAACACTTCTGAATCGCTGACGCGGACGAGCCGGAGATCGGCAAGGAGCCGTGACGCAGTCCCGCCGTCCGCAGTCCGGTGCACCGATCCCGCGAGCACGTACTCGGCGTCGAGTTCGGCGCCGATCCGGCGGATCGCGTCATCGCTGTCTTCGATGACGGTGCCGCCGGAGTCCGAGATCACGATGAGTCTCGGTCACCGCGCCCAGCCGCTCTTCGATCTCTTCGGTCATGCCGGCTGCGAAGAAGGCGTCGCTCTCGGGCCCTGCGTTTTCGAAGGGCAGGACCACGATGCGGGGGCCCGTGACCTCCCGGGCGACCACCGGCAGCGGCTGGTCTCGCTCGAACAATCCGCACCCGCACGTGGGCCCGACGACGGCGGCAATCAGTGCCCAGAGAATTGCCCGGGGGACCCATTTGACCAGGCTCCCGGGAACGGGGGACCGGTGCCGGGAGGGGGGGCTGCAATTGTCCGGTCGGGCCGATGCCACGCAGCATGAACGGGCCTCCAGGTGTCGCGGGTCGGGTTGGCGATCGACACCGCGGTCCCGATCATAGCGCAGCGTCCGAAATGGCGCACCGCACCTGCGGTCAGGTCGCCGGCGCGAGATTCTGGCGGAGGCGAGACGCCAGTTGAGAGTAGCGTTCCCGCACCGTGGCGTTGCTGACCGCGCGGCCCAGCGCCCGTTTCGATCCGACGATGACCACCAGTCGGCGGCCGCGGGTAATGGCGGTGTAGAGCAGGTTTCGCTGCAGCATGACGTGGTGTTGGTGGTGGAGCACGATCACGACGGCCGGATATTCGCTGCCCTGCGATTTGTGAATCGTGCACGCATACGCCGGTACCACGTCCTCGAGGTGATCGGACGGAATCGCCACCCTGCGGTCGTCGAACATCACCGTCAACTCGCGGTCGCCGTGGTGGATGCTCTCGATCCGCCCGAGGTCGCCGTTGAAAATGTCGAGCTCGTAGTTGTTGCGGACCTGCATCACCTTGTCACCGACCCGGAATCGCCGCCAACCCACGACCAACTCCCGTCCTGGCGGGGTCAGGACCTCCTGGAGCCGCTCGTTGAGACGCATCACCCCGAGCTCGCCGCGGTGCATCGGCGCCAGCAGTTGGATGTCCTGGATCGGATCGAGGCCGTAGCGGGCGGGGATCCGGTTGGCGGCGAAGTCGATGGCGAGGTCGGCCGCCTGAGCCGGATCGTCGCGCGACACGAAGAAGAAGTCGCCGTGGTCGGGGTCGGAAACCGTATTCGGCATGTCGCCGGCATTCACGCGGTGGGCGTTGACGACGATCATGCTCTCCGCGGCCTGGCGGAAGACCTGGTCGAGCCGGACCACCGGGATGCCTTGGGAGCGGATGAGGTCCGAAAGAACATTGCCGGGTCCCACGGAGGGGAGTTGGTCGGCATCGCCGACGAGGATCAGACGGCACGCCGGAGGGATCGCCTCGACCAGCGCCGCGGCGAGCTCGACGTCGAGCATGGAGACCTCGTCGATGACGACACAGTCGGCGGCGATGGTCTGCTGCCGGTTGCGGTTGAACGAACGGGTCTGCGGGTTGAACTCGAGCAGACGGTGGATCGTGGAGGCCGGCGACCCGGTGGTTTCGGACAGGCGCTTGGCCGCGCGGCCGGTCGGCGCCGCGAGCACGACCCGTGCGTTCTTGCGGCCGAGAATCTCGACGATGCCTCGGATCAAGGTCGTCTTGCCGGTGCCGGGCCCACCCGTGATCACCACAACCTTCCGACTGAGGGCCTCGGCCAGAGCGTGGCGTTGTTGGGGCGCGAATCGGATCCCGGCCTCGCCCTGGTACCAGGCGATCGCCAGATCGACGATCACCGGGTCGCCGCTGAAGGGCGATGTCAGAAGGTGGGCGATGTCCTCGGCCACGATTCTCTCCGCGGATTCGAGTCGCGGGAGGTAGACCGCCGGCGGGGCGTCCGCTTGCGGTCGCACGACGATGTGCTGTCGTGCCGCCAGATCCGCGACCGCTTTCGGGATCGTCTCCGCGGGCGCCTCGAGAAGGTCGGAGGCGGTGTGAATGAGCCGATCCTCGGGCAGGAACACGTGTCCCTGACCGGCGGCCTCCCGGAGGGTGTGGAGCACTCCGGCCTGGAGGCGCTCGGGCGCCTCGGCGGGGATCCCGAGGTGGCGAGCGATACGGTCGGCGGTGAGAAAACCGACCCCGAAGATGTCCTCGGCGAGGCGGTAGGGGTTGGACCGGACCACTTCAACCGCGGCCGGACCATAGCGTTGGAACACTCTGACCGCAATCGCCGGAGAGACCCCGTGGCCGGTGAGAAAGACCATGATCTGCTGGATCCCGCGGTGGTGCTCCCACGACTCGCGGATCTTGTCGAGGGTTGCCGGTCCGATGCCGTGGATCTCGAGCAATCGCTGGGGTTCGTTTTCCAGGACGTCGAGCGTGTCGAGCCCGAAGGCCTCCACCACCAGTTCGGCGCGCTTCGGCCCGAGCCCCCGGATCTTGCCGGAACCGAGGTACCGGCGGAGCCCCTCGAGAGTGGAAGGTGCGACCTGGACGTAGGACTCGGCCTCGAACTGGCGGCCGTAGCGCGGGTGGTCGACCCAGCGGCCGCTGAGCCGCAGTTCGTCGCCCTTACGGATGCCGAGGAGGGGGCCGATGGCCGTCAACGGCGGTTGGTCCTCGGGTTCGACCCGCACCACACACCACCCGTTCTCGTCGTTGCTGAAGAGAATGTTGGCGATCACTCCCTGGGTGATTTCCCGTTCGTCGCTTGCGTTTTCAGGCATCTGGAGAATTGTACGGCAGCCGCACGGTTTTGAAAACGACGGCGTCAGCGGGCGCCGAAACCCATCAGTGCCCGGACGTGGTCGGCGTTGGCGCGGTCGGTGAGGATCTCGACCAGCGTGAGGGCGACGTCGATCGCGGTTGATGGTGCGGTCGATGTGACGACGTTGGCATCGCGGACGATCGCTTCGTCGAGCACGTCGACATCGTACGCGGCAAGTTGTCGCCTGCGCCGGCCGTCTCCCAGGTGATAGGTGGTGGCGCATCGACCGTTGAGCGCGCCGGCGTGGGCGAGAGGAAGCGCGCCGACGCAGACCGAAGCGATGGGGCGGGCCGACCGGTCGAAGGCCCGGATCACGTCGCCCACGGTCTCCGAATAGGCCTCTTCGTAATAGCCGTAGTCCTCGAACCCGCCGGGAATCGCCAGGGCGTCGAAGTCGTCGAGGTCTATCTGGCCAATCAGAGCATCAGGCAACAGCCGCAGACCGAAGGTGCACGTGACCTCGGGTTGAAGACCCGCCGTCACCACCTCGATCTTCTCGCTGCCTTCCAACGAGGCCCATCCGAGCACGTCGATGAAGGCTGCGGTCTCATACACCTCCGCACCGTGCGGGATCACCAGCAGGACGCGCTTCAAGACGATCTCCTGAGTTTGAAGAGGGTCATTCCGGTAGGAGGATTCGCCACAACGTGCTCCTTCTGGGCTCGATGTTGCCGCCTGCGAAAAGCGGATCGGGGACTTCGGTCTTCAGAATAGTCGAGATTCAAGAAGCGTGAAATGCGACTGCCATGAAACCCAGCGGAAGGTAGAAGGCCAGTTCAGTCGCCAACACCATACCGAGACCGAGTCCGGCGGGCCAGCGCAAGGCCGATTTCATCCGCGTGGCAAGAAACACGACGGTTGCGACGGCGAGGGGGCCGATCAGACCGCTGATGAAGCAACCGAGCACGGTGTAGGGCGGGGGAGTGAACGCCCACAGCGCAATATCGAACACCTGCCACATCGATACCGTTGCCGCCGCTCCCGCGGCACCGAAGATCGACGCCAGTCCCAGGAGTTTCAGATGGTCGTGCATGGTGACAATCCCTTCAACGGGTTTGGGTGCTCGATCAGGCCTCGAGTTGAATATGGTTCCTACGAGTGAAAACTGCACGGACCAAAGGCGAGCGTCCCGCTCGCCGTCTGTTGAATGAGCTTGGGCGGCCACTGAAGATCAATCGGTGTTCTCGAGCGATTTCTTGAACTCGACCACGCGGTAGGTTTCGAAAAAACCCACCGCAGCCAGGAATGCCTGGGCCCGGGTGTTGTCGAGTTCGGCGTCCGCGGCCATGTCGCGGCACCCGCGTGATCGAAACCATTCAGCAGCGAAATCCACCAACGCGCGACCGTTATTTCTGCCGCGCCAACCCTGACGAAGGTAGATGCCTTCGATATAACCGACCGGGCGGCCCAGGCAACCATCCACATAGTTGCGGAGAGTCAATTCAAGCATCGCGACCGTTTCGCCAGAGTCGGTATCGCCGAGAAAACAGGTTGCGTCCGCCGCCGAAAAAATGAGTTCCATCTCGGTGTCGTGGAACGTATCCTCGACATCACGGTACAGTTCCTTTCGAAGTTCTCTCCAGGCTGGGAACCGGTCGCGGGTGATCTCGACCAGGGTCAGCATCGACAAGTCATCCCGAGTGAGACCCGTTCCATGTTCACCCCCGCTCAATCGCGTGGACCTGAAGGTCGATGTCCTCGCCCGCCAGCCGGGTGGTGCTCTCATAGGTCAGACCCATCTTCTCGAGGGTCCTGATCGAAGCGATGTTGCCCGGTTGGGTGATCGCGATGATGCGCCCGAGCCGGAGGTCTGAAAAGGCGAAGTCGATCACTGCGGAGGTGGCTTCGGAGGCGAAGCCCCGCCGCCAGGAGTCGGGGAGGAAGGCGAACCCCACATCGACGTCGTCGAGTTCGTCGCGTTTGAGCAGTGACACGATGCCGATGGCGCGACCGTCCGTCTTCAGCTCGACGGCAAAGGGGCCGAACCCATTCTTTTCGTAGGCCGCGAGCGCGCGGTCATTGATGTAGGTGCGCGCATCCTCGAGGGTTCTCACGCCCCGGTCGCCG
Source organism: Candidatus Sulfomarinibacteraceae bacterium (assembly GCA_963715955.1). Taxonomy (GTDB): domain Bacteria; phylum Acidobacteriota; class Thermoanaerobaculia; order Thermoanaerobaculales; family Sulfomarinibacteraceae; genus Sulfomarinibacter. Next base: position 426,547 of record CAVQSQ010000021.1, on the reverse strand, counting down.
ATGAACTGATGAAAGGACGGCTGGTTGAGCAAATCCATCATGAACGCGGCATCGCCGAGCTCCAGTTTTCGGATGATCAAACGGTCGGTTTCGAGCGTCCTCACGCCAGGCCTCCCGGCGGTTGCGTCGTGCAGAGCCAGCTTACAGCAGAGCCTCTTGCGAGAGTCAAGGTTGTCGGGCACATGAGCGGGAAGGGCTCAGGTCGGTTCTTTTCTCGGCATCATGTGCTCCGGCATCTGCGCCGCCACGACCTCGCCTTTTGCACACAGCTCGCCTTCGGCTGAGACGGTCGCGGTGACGACGACCTTGCGGCCGCTGATCTCTTTGATCTGGGCACGCACCACCAGCGGGACGCCGAGCGGGGTGGGACGGAGGTATTGGACCTGCAGCGAGGCGGTGACGAAGCGAAAGGGGGGATCCGTGCCCATCTCCCTGCCGGCGTCGCGGTAGGCGGCCGCCGCAGCGGTGCCGGTTCCGTGGCAGTCGATCAGCGATGCGATCAGACCCCCGTACACATATCCCGGGATCGCGATGTGCTCCGGTCTGGGGTCGAACAGGGCAACCGTCTCGTCCCCGTCCCAGTAGCTCTTCAGTTGAAGACCGGCCTCGTTCAGCCGGCCGCAGCCGTAGCAGTAGCTCAATTCATCGGGGTAATGGTCCTGGAACGCTTTTTCGGTCATCGGGATGGTCTCCGTCTGATCTGCTGGGGATCGCGGTGCCGCCGGTGTACCTCCCGGCCGCCTTTCCATAGTACAGAAAGTACGGTGCACTTGAGAAGGCGACATTCTGAACGATCACTCCCGGACGGACGGGGAGAGGTTCACGGTAGTGGCTGCGACCTTCTCTTTCCTTTGACTAGCAGAGCGGCGCCGATCCCAAGGGCGCCGACGAGAAAAACGACACCCGCCCGGTAGTCGCTGAGAACCTCCAGTGTCCGGGGGGTGATCATCTGTTGGAACTCCGGTTCCAGGAGCATCACCGCAATCGTTCCGGCGATGAAGACGGTCGCCGCAGCGCCGCTGACGAGAACGGTGCCGACCCGGGTTCGCCAGCGTGCAAAACCCTCGACCGCGAGGCCGATCACCATCGAGATCACACCCGGGGCCGCAAAACCGGCCAGAATCGCGTATTTCTTCCACTGGTCACCGGGAGTTTTCATGAATGCCAGGGCCGCGACCACGTACACGAAGAAACCGGCGACGATATACAACAGGATCGCGAGGACCTTACGAACCAAGGGTCGCCTCCGTTGGGGCGGTGAAGTACGCGGTGGCCGCCGGCCTGAAGAGGAAGAAGAGGATGAGACCGAAAACCACCAGGCTCGGGAGCAGCACGACCTTCATCGGTGACACGGCGAAGTTCAGACCGAACGAGAACACCCCCCACACTGCGTACAGCACCCGGGCCCAATTGGACCCCATGAGAACGCCGACACCGCAGACCAGGTTGATCGCAAGACCGAGGTACAACAGGACGAATTGGAGAACGATCGGGATCGGTGTCTTCGCCATGATCTCCCGGGCGTTCGGGTTGTTCGTCATGAAGAGGCTGGACCCCAGGGAGATGACGGTGAGGACGATCAGGATCCATGCGACGACGGTGACGGATGTCGGTCTTGCAGCCATTCTCGGGCTCCTTTCAGTTTGCGGCGGTCCCGCCGGTCGAAGGTGAGGCGATGCCGTGCAGTTTCAAGATCGTGGCCCAATTCCTGGTGGTGAACCCGTCGCCGACGAGGCGGGCGACGGCATCGGGAATCGGGCTCTCGAGCACGCCGTTCGGGCACCACAGGTAGGCGGCGCGGTTGCCCAGAGCCAGCCGATCCGGTGACCAGTCGCGCTCCTCCAGGGCGGCGAGCAGGGTCAGATCGGCGGGTTCTCTGAACAGAGCGACCAGCAACCGGGATGGGTTGGTCGCAACCTCACCGAGAGGATTCCGTTCGACGATCGCCGCGAGGTCGGAGGCCGAGAGAACGGTGACCCGGGCGGAGATGCCGGTCGTTCGTTCGAGTTCCGCTTCGATGACCGCGGAGATGCCCCCGACAGGTTCCGCCGCCGTGTTGAAAACCACGTTGCCGCTGTTGAGCACGGTTCGCACGTCGCTGTAGCCGAGAGTTTCGAACATCGAGCGAAGATCCGCCATCGCCACCCGTTTGGCGCGGCCGACGTTGATGCCCCTGAAGAGGGCGGCGCAACGAGTGGTTTCTTTCTTCATCGCCAAGGTGATGCCTGTTCGCGACGGATCGATTGAATCGCCTCGTCGAGCTTCTGCAGAAACAGCGACCGGTCGCGCCTGGTGATCGGGGGCGGACCGCCGGTGATCTCTCCGGCGCCGCGAAGCTCGGCCAATAGACCGCGGGTCGCGACCGCCTGGCTGATGTTGCCGTCGGTGAACGGCTTTCCGGTCGACCCGATGACCCGCGCCCCCGCCTTGAGGCAGCGACTGGCGAGTGGGATGTCGGCGGTGATGACGATGTCGTGCGCCTCGACGTGATCCACGATCCAGTCGTCGGCGGCGTCGAAGCCGTCGTCCACCACCTCGAGGACCAGCCAATCTTCATCAGGAGTTCGCATCCGTGAATTGGCGACCAGTGTCACCTCGAGGCCGTACCGTTGGGCAACGCGGTAGACCTCCTGTTTGACCGGACACGCGTCGGCATCGACAAAGATGTGCAGCAATCGTCGCTCCTCGCTCTCACTTTCGGCCCGGTCCGGGGACTCTGTGGCCTCCTGATCTTAACGCGGCTCAATATCCAAGCGCGAGCCACCAGGCCAGGGCCGAGATTGCGGTGCAGAGCGGCGAGAACAGGAGGGTGTCGTTGCGCGCAAAGGGGGTGCCCCGAACCCGCTTGAAGAACCCGACAAGCCGGAAATCGCCGACGGCTCGCACCGCGAAGGCCATTGCGATGACCATGATTCCAACTCGAGGGACCCAGGACGCACCGGCATCCGGCCATGCTCCGCGCCAAATGGTCACGCCTGCCGCGGCCGCGAGCAAGGCGGCGACCGCGAGGGTGGCGACTCTTCCGGGGCGAAAGACCGGTTCGCCGTTTTCGGTCGGGATGACCCCACCGCCGATAGTGGTCCGCGAAAAGGCCCAGAAAACGTGAAGACCGGCGAGAGCCGCGAAGATGACACAGAGGGCGAGCGCCGGGAACGGCATCAACCACCCCACGCCGCGCCTACCCGGACCTGCCGGACGGGTTGTGGTCCATCCTCATGGAGACATCGCCCCGCCGGAGTTCGTCGAGCATCTGAAGCAGACGCCTCTCCTTCGTCTCCTGTCTCTTCGCGCGGTTGATCCAGCCGAGGCAGTCGTTCTGCTGGTAAGCCGGGCGGCTCCGGCACGCTTCGAACAGGCCGCTTTCGACGAGCCCGTCGGAAACAGAGGCAGCCCTCGCACGGCAGACCGACGATCGGTACCGGACGGACCTCGACCGGGTCGCCAGCTCGAAGCGGAATGGCGGCAAGAACTGCTGCGAGCGCGCCTCCCACAACCCGTGATTTCAGGTGCCCCATCTTCAGCTGCCCACGAATCCGACGTTCAGCTGACGCTCATACTCTTCCGCATCGAAATGCCCTTCGGATTCGGCGATCAGACCGTCCGGGTCCAGCGTCCACTCTTCGTAGCCGCTGATGTTCACGGCGTTGCCGGTGCCGCCGGGGCCGGTGTTGGTCCCGGTCAGGGTCCAGCGAAAGATGGCGTGGCCCCCGCTTTCGAGCGTGGCGTCGTCCATCGCCACCATCATGTCCGGGAGGGCGGTCATGAAGCTCTGTGCATCCGCCGTGATCGCCGCCCGTCCGACCGACGGCTCTCCGTCATTGATCTTCAGCGAGCCGTTCTCCGCAAAGAACCCCGCGACGCTCGCGGGGTTCTGGCTGCACCACGCGGCCGCGTATTTCGTTGCAAAGTCCTCCAACTCGGCTGCATCCATCGGCGCCTCCTCCAGCGTGCACGCGGCAAGGAATACCAGTGCAACTCCCGTGACGACGATCGTTGCTGGCGCGCTCCACTCATTTCTCTCTGCAACGCTCACGACGGGCTCGTTCCTGGTTGAATCTGATGTCGAGGATACCAGGACGCCGAGCGGAGGCGCGCTCACAGTTTCGAACCGCAGAACTTGCAGTGGATGGCGTCCGAGGCATGTCCGCCGGACCCGCAGTCGCGGCAGGCCCGGGTGATGACCTTTTTGCCCCTGGTGACGCCGGCCAGCTCCACCGAGACGATCCCTGTCGGCACTGCGATGATGCCGTAGCCCATGATCATGATCGCCGAGGCGAGGATCTTGCCGAGGGGGGTCTGGGGCGCGATGTCGCCGTAGCCGACGGTGGTCATGGTGACGATGGCCCAGTAGATCGACACCGGGATGTTGCTGAATCCGTGCTCCTCGCCCTCGATGACGTACATCAGGGAGCCGACGATGACGACGAGGGTCAGGACGGCGCCGAGGAAGACGATGATCTTGCGTGCGCTGGCGCGCAGGGCGGCGGTCAGTTCAGAGGCCTCCCCGACGAAATGCGCCAGCTTGAGAACCCGGAAGACCCGCAACAGGCGAAGGGCTCGGATGACCATGAAGGACTGGGCGCCGGGGATCACCAGGCTGAGATAGGTGGGGAGGATCGCCAGGACATCGACGATCCCGAAGAAGCTGCGGGCGTACCGGAGCGGTCTGCCGACGCAGAAGAGCCGCAGCACGTACTCGATGGTGAAGAGGATCGTCACGATCCACTCGAACGTGCGGAGCCAGGGACCGTATTGGAGGCGGATCGAGGCGACGCTTTCGAGCATGACCGCGATGACGCTGAGCACGATCAGTACCAGGAGGACGATGTCGAAGGCCTTTCCCGCGGGCGTGTCGGCCTCGAAGATGATCTCGTGGAGCCTGGCTTTGAGATTCGGATTGGTGTCCGCCATTGAAATCACTCTACCAGGGAAGTCCTTGGCTTCGTGATCCAGATCACCACCGGGCGAAATATTCGCGGACGCCGGCCGCTTGAATCGGGTATGACGAATTCACGCTTTCTGCGTCCGATCGTGTGGGCAGTCGCCTGGAGTTTTCTCGTGCCTGCAGTCGCCGTCTCCTCCGATCCTCCTGCCGATCTCACCCTCGTGCTGTTCGAGGACGGATTCACCAGACCTGTTGCCGTTCGCCACGCCGGCGACGGGACGGGGCGGCTCTTCGTGGTCGAACAGGGCGGTACGATCCGGGTGGTCGCCAACGGACAGACGCTCGCCCCGGCCTTTCTCGATCTCTCGACGGTCGTGGACGACGGGGGCAACGAACAGGGCTTGCTCGGATTGGCGTTTCACCCCGACTTCGAAAACAACGGGTTGTTCTACGTCAACTACACCTACGACCCGGGTGACGATCCCGACCGCACCCGCGTCGAGCGGTACCAGGTGTCGGCCGGAGACCCCGACGTGGCCGACCCGGGAAGCGCGACCACGATCCTCGATTTCGAGCAGAGCGAATCGAACCACAACGGCGGCGACGTTCACTTCGGCCCCGACGGCTTTCTCTACATCGCGTCCGGTGACGGGGGAGGGTCGGAAGACCCCGACGACCACGCGCAGCATCTGGACACTCTCCTCGGCAAGATGCTTCGAATCGATGTCGATGGCGGGAGCCCCTACGCCATCCCGGCAGACAATCCGTTCGTCAACGATGCCACCGCGCTGAACGAGATCTGGGCCTACGGCCTGCGCAACCCGTGGCGCTTCAGCTTCGACCGCCTCACCGGAGACCTCTACATCGGCGATGTGGGGCAGTACGCAACGGAGGAGATCGACCGCCAGCCCGCGTCGAGCCCCGGCGGTGAGAACTATGGGTGGAGCTGCATGGAGGGAGACGACCCGGTCAACTACAACCCCTGCGACGGCAACCCGCTGACCCCTCCGATCCTGGTCTACGACCACAACCCGGAGTGTTCGGTGACCGGCGGCTACGTCTACCGGGGTAACATCGGCGGACTTCACGGCCGCTACGTCTTCGGCGATTACTGTTCAGGAGTGATCTGGTTCGGCGCCACCTCGGGCGGGGACTGGTTGGCCGCTCGAGTGGGATCGACACGCCGCTGCGGATCAGTTCATTCGGAGAGGACGAGGCCGGAGAGCTCTACGTGGTCGATCTCGAAGAAGGTGAGATCTTCCGCTTCGCGAGCCCGAGCGCGATCTTCACCGATCTCTTCGAGTCGGGCGATGCCGCGAGATGGTCCGCGGCGGTTGGAGACTGAGGATGGATTCGTCGGAACGTCTCCGGACTCGTACCGGAATCGTGCTCGCATCCGTTGCGGTCTTCACAGCGGCCGCGTGCGCCGGTGCGGTCGAGGTGCCCGACGAGATCGCACTCGAACTGGTGGCGGACGGTTTCTCGCGTCCGGTGGCTGTGCGGCACGCCGGCGACGGTTCGCAGCGGCTGTTCGTGGTTGAACAGGACGGGCGGATCGTGATCGTCGAAAACGGGACCGTGAGGGACGAACCGTTTCTGGACATCGTTCCCCAGGTCGAGAGCGGGAGCAACGAACAGGGCCTGCTCGGGCTCGCATTTCACCCCGACTATGAGCAGAACGGCTTCTTCTTCGTCAACTACACCCACGACCCGGCGGGTTCGGGGCCGGACGTGACGCGTATTTCCCGGTTCTCCGTGTCGGCTGAGGACCCCAACCTGGCCGACCCTTCCGGCGAGGTGGTCGTGATCCAGTTCGACCAGGATTTTTCGAACCACAACGGCGGTGATCTCCAGTTCGGGCCCGACGGTCATCTCTATGTGGCAACCGGCGACGGCGGCAGCGCCCGCGACCCTGACAACCGCGCCCAGGATCTCGGCTCGCTGCTCGGCAAGCTGTTGAGGATCGACGTCGACGGCGGAGAGCCGTACGCCGTTCCAGCTGACAATCCCTTCGTCGATCATGACACCGCCCGGCCCGAGATCTGGGCCTACGGGCTGCGCAACCCATGGCGCTTCAGCTTCGACCGCACGACGGGCGATCTCTTCATCGGCGACGTGGGTCAGAACGAAATCGAGGAAATCGACTTCCAACCGGCCGCCAGCGCCGGCGGTGAGAACTACGGGTGGAGCTGCATGGAGGGTGACGACACCGTCAACTTCAACCCCTGTGACGGCAACCCGCTGACCGCGCCGATCCTCGTCTACAACCACCAGGTGGGGTGCTCGGTGACCGGCGGCTATCGCTACCGCGGCGCGATCACTTCGATGGACGGCTTCTACGTCTTCGGTGATTTTTGCAGTGGTCGGATCTGGTTCGCATCCGAGGCTGGTGGCGAGTGGACCGCCGGACAGTGGGCCGACACCGGCATCAGCATCAGCTCCTTTGGCGAGGACGAGAACGGCGAGCTCTACGTGACGGATCTCAGCCGGGGCGAAGTGTATCGCTTCGTCGGCCCGACCGGCCCGCGCACCCGCCGTACCCCGGGTCGGCGGGTGAGTCCCGTGGGCGGACCCTGAAGGGGGCAGGGGAGCAGGGGAGCAGGGAGACCCGGCCCCTATCACGAAACGAGGGTCCAAATCCGAAATTCGAAATCCGAATTCCGAAATTGCGATGGCCCCCTTTCTCCCTTTCCCCCTTGCTCCCTTGCTCCCTTTCCCCCTTTCTCCGCTTCCGCCTCACTCCGGATTCAAATAGTGGTGCCACAGGATCCGCGCGGCCACGGAGCGCCACGGCCGCCACTGTTCGGCGATCGCCTCGAGCTCTCGTAGACGTGGACGGTGGTCGAGCCCCTTGAGGTCCTGGGCGGCGGCGGCGAGGGCGAGATCTCCGGGTGGCCAGACATCGGGACGCCGCAGGACCATCAGGAGGTAGATGCACGAGGTCCAGGGCCCGATCCCCACCACCTTTTCGAGTTCGGCGCACACGGCGGCGTCGGGCATCGAGGCCAGCGCTTCGAGACGTAATCCACCGCCCTCGACTGCGTGGGCCAGTTCCCGGCAGTAACGACCCTTCTGACCGCTGAACCCGACCTCCTTGAGCGTGCGGTCGTCGAGGGTCAAGAACGACGAGGGGTCCAGCAGCGGCAAGCGGGCCTTGAGCTTGGCGAAGGCGGAACGGGCCGATGCCAGCGACACCTGCTGTTCGAGAATGATGAAGACCAGGGTCGCGAATCCCGGCTCGCGGTCCCACATCGGAGGCGGCCCGAGGCGATCGACCACGCGTCCGAGGTCGGGGTCGGCCGCACCAAGCTCGCTGCACGCACGTTTCAGACTGGCGGTCGTGAGCGGTCGTGAGCGGCGACTCGTCAAAGACCGAGCCCAACCGCTGCGGCGTAGCGCTCGAGCGCGGTCGAGACGGCCTCGGAATCGGCAGCTGAGGGCGACTCCTCGAAGTGGCGCGAGAGCACCTGCAGCCTGCCGTTCTTGCGGTCGGCCTTGAGGTCGAGACGAGCCACCAGCTTTTCGCCGGCGAGCACCGGCAGACAGTAGTATCCGTAGATCCTCTGAGGTGCGGGTTTGAAGATCTCGAGCACCTGGTGGAATGCAAAGATCTGGTCGACACGCCGGCGATCCCAGAGGAGGGGGTCGAAGGGCGAGAGAAGGACGCCGCGATCGCGCCGGGGGCGGACGTTTTCGAGCCGAGCGGCGAGCTCGAGGTCTGCGGGACGGATCCAACCGGGGATCCTCTTCCCGTCTTCGAGGATCAGGGCGCAGGGCATCGATGGCGCCCTTCTCCTGCAGACGCGACAGGGCATTCTTGATTTCCCCGGGGCAGTTGCGCAGTCGCCAGGTCTGGGCGAGGGTGCCTGCGGCGGCCCATCCGTGGCCCGCGAGGGCGCGAAGAAGAAGGACCTCGAAGGCGTCTTCCCTCGCCACGCGCCGAGTGCGGACCTCATCCGGAATGACCCGCTCGGCGAGGTCGTAGGTGCGTTGGAAGTTCCTGCGTTCGCGGATCGCGAGTTCGCCCGAGGACCACAGCGCGGTGGCGACCTTCTTGGCGACCTTGAGGTCCCACCACCCGCTGCTGCCCCGCCCCTCCATGTCGAGGGAGCGGAGGGGACCCTCGTCGCGGACCTGACGGAGCAGTCGGTCGGCGACCTCGGGGTGTTGGCCGATGAGATCGCCCCACCAAGGGTGGTGATGGCAATCCTCCCGGCGGAACGCGAACACCGGGTAGAGCTCCATCGGCAGCCAGCTCGCCTCGTGCCCCCAGTACTCGAACAGGGGCTCGCCGGGTTGGAGCAGTTCCTCGGCCAGGGTCGGGTCGAAACCGTCGATCCGGGACAACGGCACGATGGCGTGGCTGCGGGCGCCGGCGATCGAGACAGTGTCGAGCTGGAGGTAGCCGAAGCGGCCGATGACCGCGTGGGCGGCGGAACGTGCGCGGCGCCCGCGCCCGGAGGCGCGTTTCGGCATGCCGGTCCACTCCGGCCTGAGAAGACCGCCGCGGGCGAGCGCGAGCCGACGCGCGGCGCGAGTGGAGAGAGTCTCCATGTGTCAGTTCTCGAACCGAGAACGGCTCTGATGGTGGGCCAAGGCCCACCCTACGGTCGTTCCGAAGTAGGGTGGGCCTTGGCCCACCTTCAGTCCATGACGCCCGTCAGCTCGGGCGCCGGGGCCGGTTCCGCGAGCGGCGGTTCCGCTTTGGCCGGGATCCGGCTGCACACATGCTCGGACAGGGCGGTGATGGTGAGCGACGGGTTGACGCCGAGGTTGGCGCTGATCATGGATCCGTCCATGACGTAGAGTCCGTCGTGGCCGAACACCCTCCCCGACGAGTCGATGACGCCGTGGTCGGCGTCGGCGCCGATGCCGCATCCACCCAGGATATGGGCGGTGGTCGAGGTGTCGAGCAGAACCTCGTTGAGGGTCGATTGCGGAATGGCGTCGAGGTCGGCCGCGACCTCGCGCGCGATCTCGTTGGCCACCGGGATGTAGGACGGGATCCCGGGCTGGTCGGGGTCCGGCTGGGTGGTGAGGGTGCGGCTGAAAGGCCACAGCCACTGCCGTTTGCGAACCAGGCGGGTATGGTTGTCGACGGTCTGCATGGCCATGACCACGGTCCCGGTCTCGGCCTTGCCCCAGGGTTTGAGGATGCGCAGGAAGTCGATCGGGTGGCGCAGAATATTCCCGATCCATTTGAGAGAGCGTGGGAGGCCGGGGCCGCCGTCGGTGAGGGGCGTGCCGAGCAGCAGCATCACGTCGGAGCCCTTGGGGAAGCGGACGCACTCGAAGTGGGTGACCTCGTCGATCTCCACCTTGGCGGCGATCGCGATGCCTTCCGAGAGGTCTTTGCGGCTCCTCGACGTGACGCCGAGCAGGGCCTCGGAATTGGTGCGGACGACGTTGCCCAGTTGATCGGAGATGTGGGGCAGGCCGCCGCGCTCCTTGCACTCCATCAGCAACGGTACTGTGCCGAGAACGCCTGCCGAAAAGACCACCTTGGCGGCGGTGAGGGTTCCCGTCTTCGATGAGAAGACGCCGGTCGACTGTTTCCAGTGGATCCGGTAGCCGGCGCCGGGGAGGCTCTCGACAAAGGTCGCCCGGGTGTCGGGGACAACGCGGGCCCCCGCTTTCTCGGCGAGGTAGAGATAGTTCTTGTCGAGGGTGTTCTTGGCGCCGGGCCGGCAGCCGACCATGCAGCCGCCGCAGAAGGTGCAACCGGTCCTCGGCGGGCCCTTGCCGTCAAAGTAGGGGTCGGGAACGGTGACATCGGGGTCGCCGAAGTAGATGCCCACTGGGGTGTGTTTGAAGCTCGATTCGCGGCCGCGGCGGGCCGCGGCGCGCCGGAGGGATTCGTCCGCGGGTCCGAGCTTGGGGTTTTCCACCACGCCCAACATGCGTCTCGCGGTCTCGTAACGCTCCGGCATGACCCGGCGCCAGTCTTCGAGGCCCTGCCACTGCGGGTCGTCCCACACCTTCTCCGGCGGTTCGAACAGGGTGTTGGCGTAGACCAGGCTGCCGCCGCCGACGCCGACGCCGTGCAGCACGAGGGCCTCTCTGAGAAGCCGCATGCCGAAGATGCCCCGACAGCCGATGCTGGGGAAACCAGAAGGACTTGGGGATGTTCCAGTTGCTCTTCGGGAAATCGTTCGGCTGCCACCTGCGGCCCTTTTCCAGGACCGTCACCCGATAGCCCTTTTCGGTCAGACGGTGGGCGGCCACCGAGCCCCCGAAACCTGAACCGATCACGGCGACGTCGGTGTCGAATCGCGCGTCCTGCGAAGCTGAAGCCTGTGTCATCGAGCCTCCGCGGTAAGTCTACTCCGAAATGCCGCACGACGGCAAACGACGTCCGGCTGCGACATTGTTGTTGGGAGGTGAAGTCCCGGTGGCTTCCGGCTCCCGGAAAACACCGCTGTGACAGTGGCGAGTCCTGATGACTTGGTTCTTTGTTGACACTGTCGAGACCCGCAATTGACTGTCGAGTCCCGGTCGCGGTTATACTCACGTCGATGAAAAGGCTGGTCGTGTTGGTTCTCGTATCCTTGATCGCCGGAGTTGCAACGGCCGCCGATCCGCCCCTGGTGGACGGCGTTTCCGGCGCCCCGTTGGTGTGGAGCGACTGGGTCGCCAAGCGGGGGCCGGTCGCGGTCGTGGTGTGGGCGTCGTGGGCCCCCGATGCCCGCTCGGTGATCGCCAACTACCAGGCCATCGCCAGGGCCGGTCGCGAGGTCGGGCTGCACACGGTGCTGCTCGATGTCCAGGAAACCCTCGCAGACGGCCGCAAGGCCCTGGGTGGGACCAGCGTCAATTGGATTCACGACCGCCACGGCGCCCTCCTCAAACAGTACAAGGTGATCAAGGTGCCGTCGGTGATCGTGGTGGCGGCGGACGGCACGCTGCAGCAGCGACTGGACGCGACCCCATCGGCGCTGGGTACGTGGGTGGTTCGTTGATCGCTCGTCGATCGCCGGTCCCGTCGCTCGTGTTGTTCCTGGCCCTGACGGGGAGCCCCGCGTGCAGCACAGGTCCGACCTCTGCTTCAAGTCTCGAACCGATCACGGTCGAACCGTTGGTCGCGTTCCACCCGCCGTTTCGCACCTTTGTCCAGGACGGGGAGACGATTGAAAGCGTCAGCCGGCGGCTGGCGGGCGCGGACTGGCTGGAGTGGCGCGATGCCCTGAGCGCGGAGATCGACCCCAAACGCCTGTATCCGGGAACCGAATTCCGCGGTCGCAGCCTGCCCTCGGGCGCACTGGAAACGGTTGAGGTCATTTTCAACCGCCGCAACGAGGTCCACCTCACCGCGGGCCCTGAGGGAATCGCGGCGACCCGGGTCGAGCGTCCCGTCACCGGAGAGGTGGTGCGGCTCGAAGGGGTGGTCGAGTCATCGCTTTTCGGGGCGATGGATCAGGCGGGCGGCGGCCCCGAATTGGCAGTCCGTGTTGCTCAGGTCTATCAGTGGGATATCGACTTCTTCCGCGACCTGCGCCAGAACGACAGTTTCGTGGTGGTCGCCGAACGGCAGGAGATCGCGGGTGAATTCTACGGTTGGGGCACCATCTATGCGGCGCGATTCGTCAACCGCGACCGGGTGCTCAACGCGGTGGTCTACCCCGACGATCAGGGACGTCTCGGATACTACGATCTCGAGGGCCGCCCACTCCGCAAGCAGTTTCTGAAGTCGCCCCTCGAATTCAGCCGCGTCACGTCCCGCTTCAGCATGAACCGTTTCCACCCGGTGCTCAAGCGCCGCATGCCGCACTACGGTGTCGACTACGGCGCGCCCACCGGCACGCCGGTTCACGTGACGTCGGATGGCACGGTGACCTTCGCCGGCCGCAAAGGCGGCGGCGGCAACATGGTCACGGTTCGCCACACCAACGGCTATGAGACCAATTACCTGCATCTCAGCCGATTCGCCAAGGGGATTCGCCGCGGAGTGCGGGTCGCACAAGGTCAGGTGATCGGTTTCGTGGGCTCAACCGGGCTGTCCTCGGGGCCTCACCTCGACTACCGCGTGCAGTTGAACGGACGGTGGATCAACCCGTTGTCGATCTCCTCGCCGGCGGTCGAGCCCCTGGCCGACGAACGGCTGCAGAGATTCCTCGCGCACGCGCTGGCGGTGTTGTCGTTGATCGACGGCAAGACCCCTCCGGTCGGGGCCCGCTGTTGACCATGCGTCCCGCGGTCTCGGTGACGGCCGAGGCGCCGTGCCGCGCCGATCTTGCCGGCGGCACTCTCGATATCTGGCCGTTAGGGCTGTTCCACCCCGGCGCGATGACGGTCAATGCGGCGATTCCGCTGACGGTCCGTCTCAAGGTTGATTTCGACGCCCCGGAGGGAGAGGTCCTGCACGCTGTGGCGGGCGCCGATGCGAAAAGGCTTACCCGAGACGATGCCTTCACCGATCTCAGCGCGGCGGTAGCGTTCTTCCTGCTTCCAGCGGGGGGTGCGCGGATCACAGTCCTGTCGCAGGCGTCCGTCGGGTCGGGGCTGGGCGGCTCATCGACATACGCCGTCGCGCTGTCCCGCGCCCTGCTGGCCGCGACCGGCGCCGAGATGTCCGACGAGCGGCTGGTCGCGGTCGTCCGCGATCTCGAGGCGAGGGTCCTGCACGCGCCGACCGGCGTTCAGGATTTCTGGTCGGCCGTCACCGGGAGGGGTGTCGGCGATCCACCTCGAACCGGGAGGGGAGCGCGTCGAAGCCCTCGACGTGGATCCGGCATGGGTGGGGGAGCGGGTGACGGTCTTCGACACCGGGATCGAGCACCACTCGGGCATGGTCAACTGGCAGGTCATCCGGCGCCGGCTCGAGGGGGAGACGGCGACCCGGGACGCCCTTCAGGGGATCGCCGACGCGGCGTCCGACTGCCGCGACCGGCTCCTCGCCGGAGACGATGGCGGGGTGGCGCGGGCAATCGCTTCGGAGTGGGCGCACCGCCGGCGGCTGGCCCCGGAGGTCTGTCCCAAAGAACTCGTCGAGATCGAACGGGCGGCCGCCGCGGCCGGCGCCTTGGCCTTCAAGGCCTGCGGCGCAGGTGGAGGTGGGAGCGTGTTGCTCTGGCACACTCCCGGGGTTCGCTCTGACATCGTGGCGGCACTGGAAGCAGCGGCCCCGCGCGGCCGTGTGGTCGCCAGCGGCGTCGCTCGAGAGGGTTGCCGCGTAGATTCTGGAGCGTAGACAGATCCGGAAGTGAGTGGGTCCGGAAATCGTCTGGATGAACCAAGAAAACGGCGGGGCCTCAGGACCCCGCCGCTCCACTCAGACGCATTGAAGGGGTCGGAACCGACCCGCCGTTCTCTAGTCCGGAATGCGGAGTTTCTGCCCCACCTTGATGAGGTCGGGGTTGTCGAGAATGTCCGTGTTGGCGTTGAAGATCTTCATGTAGTCGCCGGCCTTGCCGTAGAACTTCTTCGAGATCGCGCCGAGGGTGTCGCCGGAGACCACCTCGTAGATGCGCTCCTCGACGACCTTCTCCGGCGCCTTCTCGGGTGCCGGCGCCTTTTTGACCTCGATGGCGTTGACGATGTTGTCGGCCTTCACCGCCTGGTCGATCTTGCTCATCACCAGGTTGGCGGCCTCGCGGCTGTCGGCCTTGCCCTTGAGCGTGACGACCTTCCCGCTGACCTGGGCGCTGAGCCCGGACACGCCCGGGGTGGTGGCTGCGATTTCCTTCATGGCTTCCTGTACCTGGTCCTCGAATTTCTTGCCGAACAGATCGAAGAGACCCATGGTCGGTCCTCCCTTCCTCTCCAGATGTTGATGGCGGCTACTATAACAGTGCTTCGACGGAATCGCGAGCCGCTATAATCCTGCGGCAGCTCCACTCCAATACCGGGGGAAGAAATGGGCGATCACGACATGTATCTGGGACGCGAAATCGAGGGGCCGGAACGCGTCCACCTCGACATGGACCACCTGACGACCCACGCGGTGTGCGTGGGGATGACCGGTTCGGGGAAGACCGGCCTCGGAATCGTCGCCCTCGAGGAGCTGGCTCGGCGCGGCGTGTCACTCCTGATCATCGACCTCAAGGGCGACATGGTCGATCTCCTGCTCAACTTTCCGTCCTTGACGGGGGCGGACTTCGAACCGTGGTTGCCGCCGGATGCAGCGACGGGAAGTGACCGCTCCGCGGCTGCCGCCGCTCAGGCCGCGACGTGGGCGAAGGGGCTCGAAGGATCGGGGCTCGGCCCCGACGACATGCGGGCGGTGAAGAACGGGGTGACGTGGCAGCTGGTCACCCCCGGGGCCGCGTCCGGTGCGCCACTCGACATTTTGCCGGCCCTTGGCGTGCCCGCTGGCTGGGACCCCTCCAACGATCCTGACGGCACCACAGACCGGGTGAACGGAGTGACCTCGGCTCTATTGTCCCTGGTGGGGCGGGGCGGCGATCCGCTCTCCGATCCCGACCATGTGCTGACGGCATCGGTGATTCTGGAACACTGGCGGAAGGGCGATCAACTCGACCTGGGGGGGCTTCTGCGCAGCCTCATGGATCCACCGATGGATTCGCTCGGCGCGTTGCCTCTCGAAAGCTTCTACCCCCGCGGCGACCGCATGAAGCTGGTGATGGCCCTCAACACGCTGCTCGCCAGCCCGGCCTTTGCTGCGTGGACCGAAGGGATGCCGATGGGCATGGATGATCTGCTCGGCAATCCGTCTGCGCCGCGCGCGACCATCGTCTCGGTGGCTCACCTCGACGACCGCCAACGCGGATTCGTGATCGCCCTGCTGGTCTCCGAACTGGTGGCGTGGATGCGGCGCCAACCCGCGTCTTCGGGACTGCGGGCGCTGCTCTACATGGATGAGGTGCAGGGGATCGTGCCGCCGCACCCCGCCAATCCGCCCACCAAGGGACCGATTCTGACCCTGTTCAAGCAGGGCAGGGCCTACGGTGTCGGCGCCTGGGTGGCGACCCAGAACCCGGTCGATCTCGACTACAAGGCTCTCGGAAACGCCGGGGTCAAGCTGGTGGGTCGTCTGATCACCGACCGCGACCGCGACCGTGCGCTCGAAGGTCTCGGCATGAAGAATCTCCCCGACGGCCGCGACGCCGACGACATCGTGGCCGGGCTCGGCAAGCGGGAGTTCCTGCTCATGGATGTCCGTGCCAAGAAGAAGGCCGTGACCTTTTCCTCGCGCTGGGCCATGAGCTACATGCGGGGGCCGGTGACGCTGTCCGAGATGGGGCCGTTGCTGCGACCGACCGGGCCGACGGCGGCCGAGACAGTTGCCCGGCCCTCCGTGAAACCGGTCGAACCCGGCCGACATCAGCCGCCACCGCTGACGGAAGATGCCGTGATCCGATACGACGCCGGTTCCTCCGGCGCTGCGAGCCCCGGCATCATCGTGCGCAATCGCATCACGGTCCAACGAACCAGTGTCGGCCTTTTCCGTGAGATCGATGAAGTCTGGTGCGTTCCTACTGACAGCGAGGGGAGTCTGCGGTGGGACGAGGCGGAGTTGTTGACCGAACTGCCGAACCTGACCGTCGAGCCGCCGCCGGGGATGGAGTTCCCGGTGGCCGCTCCGGGGCGCCTGGCGGGCGAGATCAAGAAGGCGAATTCAGACTTCGTGACCTGGCGGGCGAGGCGGCCCGTGATGGTGCTGGTCCACGAGAAACTCAAGATGGCTGCCGACGACGGTGAGGACAGACAGGCTTTTCTGGAGCGATGCCTGGAAACGGCCGACAAGGCGGACGACACCGCGCAGGCACGAGTCACCAAGCGTTACGAAGGCCGCATGACGACCCTCAGAAAACGTCTGGACAAGGAACGCGACGAACTGGATCGCGATCGCGTCCAGCTCGACTCGCGCAAGGCCGAGGAGAAGATGGGGATGGTGGAGGGTCTGTTCTCCGTCCTCTTGGGTTCGAAGAGCATGAGTTCAGCCTCACGCAAGGCGGCGTCCAAACTGCGCACCGCCGCCGGGAAACGACGGATGCGGCAGACCGCCGAGGGATCGGTTCTCGAATCGGAAAACGAAATCGCGAGGCTCACGGCGGAGATCGAGGACCTGGCGGAAGAGCTCGAGGACGAGATCGAACGGATCGCCGCCGAGTCGGAAGAGCTTGCCGAGCGCATCGAAGAGAGGGCCGTGACCGCCAAAAAGTCCGATATCGCGGTGCGCGATCTCTGGCTGGTATGGCGCTAGCGCGCCAATTTTGAATTGTGAATTGTGAATTTTGTTTGCCCATCACCAACCCAGTGACTCGCCGGGAGGTCGCGAGAGAATTCTCTCTTGTCCAAAACGGCAACGTGGACTGCTCGAAATCACATTGAAGCTCCACCCCGACCGCGGCGGATCTGAAGGTGGGCCAAGGCCCACCCTACTTCGGACCAAGTTTCGAGCGGGTTCGTAGGGTGGGCCTTGGCCCACCTTCAGAGGTGTTTCCTGCGTCTCGGTGAAACCTGGTTTCCACGTAGGTGTCGAGCAGAGCCGCAAAGCGGTCGGCGACCTCGTCGATCGTGCCGCCGAGCACCGACACCTGCAGGCCGTCGACAAAGACCGGACACCGGGGCTCTTCACCGGTGCCGGGAAGGCTGATGCCGATGTCGGCGTGACTCGATTCACCGGGCCCGTTGACGATGCAGCCCATGACCGCGATGGTGAGGTCTTCGACCCCGGGGTACTGTTCGCCCCATTCGTGGTCCATACGCCGCCTGACGTGGTTGCCGACCTTCTGCGCCAACTCTTGAAACGCGCCGCTCGTGGTTCGTCCGCATCCGGGGCACGACACGACGGCAGGTCTGAAGGAACGGAGGCCGAGGGCCTGCAGGATCTCGCGGGCGGCCTCCACCTCGTCGGTCCGCCGGCCACCCGGCGCCGGGGTGAGCGAGACGCGAATCGTATCGCCGATACCCTCTGCCAGGAGCACCGCCGTCGCCGAGGCCGACCACACCAGTCCGCGTGCGCCGGCCCCGGCTTCGGTGAGACCGAGGTGGAGCGGCTGGCGGGTCCTGGCCGCGAGGTCGCGATAGATGGCGATCAGGTTTCGCGGCGACGAGACCTTGCACGAAACCACGATGCGGTCGGAACCGATGCCGCACTCGCGGGCCGCCTCAACGGACTTCAGGGCGGAAGTGACCATGCACGAGTCGAGGACCTGCTGTGACGGCAACGCCTGGTCGCGAGAAGCGTTGTCGGCCATCGCGGCGGTCACCAGATCGGCGTCGAGCGATCCTCCGTTGACGCCGATGCGGATGGCTGCGCCGTGGTCGAGAGCGATGGCGCAGATCTCGGAAAAGTTGGCGCCGCCGCGCGGGCCCCTGCCGACGTTGCCGGGGTTGATGCGGTACTTCGCGAGAACGGCGGCGCAACCGGGGTGGCGCCGCAGAAGGTGGTGGCCGTTGAAGTGGAAGTCGCCGACCAGGGGTACTCCGCACCCCGCATCGTCAAGACGCTTGCGGATCTCGGGGACGGCGGCCGCCGCCTCGTCGCGGTCGACGGTGACCCGGACCAGTTCGGCGCCGGCTTCAGCCAATTCGAGGCACTGGCCGGCCGTGCCCGCCGCATCCGCGGTGTCGGTGTCGGTCATGGACTGCACCACGATCGGATGGCCGCCGCCGATCGCAACGTCTCCGACCTGCACTGTTTCGGTCACCTTGCGGCCACGGAACGGGAGATCACCCATACAATGGCGATCATACCTGTGCCGGGAGGCCGCCGTGGAGACCATCGTCTGTCGAGTGGAGGAAGGACCGGGCCAGAGGTATCTCGAGGCTCGGGTGGCCGTGGTGGGCGAGGATCTGGTGGTGGCGGTGGGCGGGGGAGAGCGCCCCCACGTCGGTTGTGCCGTACTGGCGACCCCCTATCCTGCAAAGGGCGACGGCGGGGGCTGGTCGGCGTCGTGCTCGGTGCTCACCATCCCGCCCCACAAGGAAGAGCCGATCGCCCGCGGGATCGCCACCCGGTTGGCCGCCGGGCTCGGGCGCGTCACCGTCGTCACCGCCGGGGTTCACGACGACGACATCGATGCCGAGGGCATCCGGCTCTACCTCAGGCTGGGCGAAGAGCTCGCCGAACAGCTGTTGGAAGGCTGCACTCCGATAGAATGTCCGCAACGATGACCATCGTGGTGTTTCTTCTGGCGGTCGGCGCTGCCGGTCTCGGCGGCTACTGCCTCCTCAGGCGGCTGGGTCTTGATGACTTCGAGTCCTGGGCGGGGGGACGGGTTGCCGGGCTGGTCATGGTGGCCCTGCCGGCATGGTGGCTGGGCGTCGCCGGGTTGCGTCAATGGCGCGTGGCGGGGGCCGTCGCGCTGGTCCTCTTGGCCGCGGCGGGGCTGTATTCGTTGCGGCGGTGCGCGAACTGGCGGGGGCTGCTGGCTGCGGAAGTGATTTTCCTGATCGCAGCCGCCTTCGTGGTGTTCATCCGCCTCGACCACCCCAATATCAGCCAACAGGAAAAGCCCATGGATCTCGGGATCTTCGCCACCCTGTTGCGGGGCGAGGGCTTTCCTCCTCCCGATATGTGGCTGTCGGGCGAGACCCTTCCCTACTACTACTGGGGCGCCCTGATGTGGACGATCCCCCTGTCCGTCAGCGGTCTCTCCATGGATATCGCATACAACCTGTTGGTGGGGCTTGCAGGCGGGTGCGTGGCGGTGCTGCTGTGGGCGGTCGGCCGGCGGATCGGCGGCAACCACCGCAGCGGTCTGCTGGTGGCCTTCTTCGGCGTCTTTGCCGGCACCCCGGATGCGGTGCGTCAGCTCATCGAGGGGCAGTCGCTCGCCAGAATCGATCTCTGGCACTCGTCGCGTCAGATCGTCGACACCATCACCGAATTCCCCCTTTTCACCTTCTGGCACGGCGACCTCCACCCTCATCTGCTGTCGATGCCGGTGGCGGTCCTCGCCCTGTTGGTGGCGCTCGAGGCGGGCCGGCGCGGTCCTCGCTGGCAGGACACCACGGTGCTCGCCGTCCTCTTCGGGGTCTGTTGGGCTGCCAACCCGTGGTCGATGCCGCCGACGCTGGTGAGCATCGCTCTCCTCGTTCTGGCCGGCGACGAGAGATGGTGCTGGCCGGTGGGCGACGGTCGGCGGCGATGGCTGTCGGTGGCAGCGATCGCTGTCGGGGGGTGGATCGCAACCGCGCCGTTCCATCTCGCGTTCGACCCATTCTTCGACGGTATCGGCCTGGTGTTCGCATGGACGAAACCGCCGGACCTTCTGCTCTACGGCGGCTGTCTGCTCGTGCCGGCGGCGCTCGCCGCAATCGGGTTGGTCCGGCACTCGATCGGAAAGGACACCGATCTCGGGCAGGCTGCGTTGTTCTCCGCCGCTGCCGCGGTACTGGTCGTGGCGGCTGCAACCGGGCGGCCCACCCTGATTTTCCTGACCGCGATGATCGCGGTGTTCGTATCCGGAGTGATGTGGGCTGGGCCCGGCGAAGGCCGCCCGGCTCTCGCTCTCGGCGCGCTCGGCGCCTTTCTCTTCCTGGTGCCGGAAGTCGTGTATGTGGCGGATGGCTACGGCGAACAGTTGCACCGCATGAACACCGTCTTCAAGTCTTATATCCAGGGCTGGGTCTTCCTCGCCGTCGCGCTGCCGGTCCTGGTGAGGTGGTCGAGCCCGAGGAGATGGCTGCGGACGACCCTGGTGATCGCGATGACGGTTGCGGCGCTGGCCCATCCGGTGAGCACGGTTCTCCGGCAGCCGGGGTTCGACCAGTGGAGTCTGGACGGCTTGAGGTGGATGGACGAGGGCGACCGCGCCCTGGTCGATGAGTTGCGCAAACAGCCGGAGGGATCCGTCCTGATCGAGGCGGTGGGTGGAGCCTACACCGTGTACGGCAGGCTGTCGGCGGCCTCAGGGGTCCCCGCCTATCTCGGGTGGGCGAACCACGAACTGGTGTGGCGGGGCCACGAGATCACGGTCGAGACCGAAAGACGCGCGACCCTTGTCAATCGACTCTACTCAAGCGGGGATCCCGCAGTCGTCAGAGAAGTCGCCGCGGAGGCAGGGGCAGATCTGATCGCGGTGGGTTCTCTGGAACGGCAGGATTTCGCGGCAGAAGATCTGGCGGCGGTGGCGGCGGCCGGTGACATCGTCACCGAAAAAAACGGGGCCTTCCTGGTTCGGGTCGAAAGGCCGGCGGGAGAATGATCGCAGCCGGGTATGATGGGATGGTGAAGACGCCTCAACCCGAACTGACCGTTGTCGTGCCGGCTTTCAACGAGGAAGCCAACATCGAAATGATGCACCGTCGGTTGACGGAATCTCTCGAGGGAGTGGTCGAAGGGCTCGAGATCATCTTTGTCGATGACGGATCCAGCGACGGCACCTGGGACCTGGTGCGCGAGCTCGCCGCCCGCGAGGCCGGTGTCCGCGGGATCCGCTTCGCGCGCAACTTCGGGCACCAGGCGGCCCTCACCGCCGGCGTCGATGCCGCGTCGGGGCGGGCGGTGGTGATCATCGACGGCGATCTCCAGGACCCGCCGGAAGTCATCCCCGAGATGGTCGCACGTTGGCGCGAGGGCTCCGAGGTCGTGTACGGCCAACGCGAGGAGCGGGAAGGGGAGACCTGGTTCAAGCTCACCACGGCGGCGCTCTTCTACCGCATCCTCCGAGGCATCACCAACGTCGAGATCCCGGTCGACACCGGAGATTTTCG
Organism: Candidatus Sulfomarinibacteraceae bacterium; assembly: GCA_963715955.1. Taxonomy (GTDB): domain Bacteria; phylum Acidobacteriota; class Thermoanaerobaculia; order Thermoanaerobaculales; family Sulfomarinibacteraceae; genus Sulfomarinibacter. The sequence continues at coordinate 405,039 of CAVQSQ010000021.1, read as the reverse complement.
GCTCATGGGGCCGCGGGCGGTGGCCGCGTTCCGAGCCCTCCCGGAGCGCAACCGCTTCATCCGGGGCCTGGTGAGTTGGATCGGATTCGAACAGACCGCGGTCCGCTACAAACGCCAGGCGAGAACCCAGGGCGAGACCAAATTCCCGGTGCGCAAGATGCTCCGGTTCGCGCTCGACGGGATCACCTCCTTTTCCTTTTTTCCACTCCGGCTGGCCACCTGGACCGGGTTCGCGGTCTCGCTCTGCGCCTTCCTCTACATCCTGGTGGTGATCGTCCTCAAGGCGGTCGGCATCAGCTGGCCCGGCTACAGCTCGCTGATGGCCTCGATTCTCTTTCTCGGGGGTGTGCAGCTTCTGATGATCGGCATCATGGGCGAGTACCTCGGGCGGATATTCGACGAGGTCAAACGGAGGCCACTGTACCTGGTCGGAGAACGCACCGACGGTGATCCGTCCGTCGTACCCCCCAGCCGTCCTCTGGCATAGAACAACCGGATGCAGCATTTCGCAGGCTGACGTCGTCTTATGATGGGGCCGCGGAAGGATGTGACGATGAACGACTACTACAAACGCGAGCACCTGGCGAACTTCGCTCACATCGCCGAGGGCAGCTCCGAGTTGGCGAAGAAGTTCTTCGACTACTACGGGTCGGTCTTCGCCGATGGAGCGCTGACCGTCCGCGAAAAGGCCCTGATCGCTCTCGCCGTGGCGCACGCGGTGCAGTGCCCATACTGCATCGACGCCTACTCGAGCGAGTGCGCCCGACAGGGGGCCGACCTCGAGGAGATGACCGAAGCGGTCCACGTGGCCACTGCCATCCGCGGCGGCGCCTCGTTGGTGCACGGTCTGCAGATGCTCGAACAGGTAACAAACACCGCGATGGGCGCACAGAAGGGTGGAAAGGGAAGTCCGAGTGACTGATGCGTTGACATCGACCGAATTTTCGCCGGAGGCTCTCGCCGAAGTCGCGCGACCCGAGTCCGGACCGCGCCCGGCAGTCAGTCTGGCGGCGCGGCGCGTGCCCCTCGCCGACCCCCGGCAGCAGGTCGCGACCTTGAACGGGGTCGACCTTTCGCACCAGGTTCACGGCGGCGACTTCGACCTCGCGCTCGCCGCTTGCGGCGCCGGCACCCTCACGGCCATGCCGGTCGAAATCTTCCAGATCAACCTCGGCAAGCTGTGCAACATGACCTGCCGCCACTGCCACGTCGATGCCGGTCCCGACCGGACCCGGGAGAACATGGATCGCGAGACCGTCGATGCATGTCTTGCCGCCCTCGACCGGACCGGGGCACACACCGTGGATCTGACCGGGGGCGCGCCGGAGCTCAATCCGAGCTTCCGCTACCTCGTGGACCGGTGCGTCGAACGCGGCAAACACGTCATCGACCGCTGCAACCTGACCGTACTGTTGGTCCCCAGCCAGCGGGATCTCCCCGAGTGGCTGGCGGAGCGGGGAGTCGAGATCGTGTGCTCGCTGCCGCACCACCGGCGCCGCAACACCGACGCCCAGCGGGGTGACGGGACCTTCGAAAAGTCGATCGAGGCGATGAAGTGGCTGAACCGGGCGGGCTACGGGCGGAGCGACCCGCGCCGCCGATTGACCGTCATGGTCAACCCCGTGGGGTCGCACCTCACCGGCGACCAGTGCTCCATGGAGCGGACGTGGAGGGAGAGCCTCGAACGCCACCATGGGGTGACCTTTGACCGCCTGATCGCCCTCAACAACATGCCGATTGCCCGCTATCTCGAATGGCTCGAAGAATCCGGCAACCTCGAGCGCTACCTCGAGCTGCTGACCGACTCTTTCAACCCGGCGACTGTCGGCGGGCTGATGTGCCGGAACACATTGTCGGTCTCGTGGACGGGCGAGGTCTTCGATTGCGATTTCAACCAGATGCTCGATCTGCCGAGCCGTGGGCCGGGTAGCGCAAGGGTGAACGTGCGCGATCTCGTGACCTCCGCGATGGAGGGGCGGGCGATCGTGACCGGGCGCCACTGTTTCGGCTGCACCGCGGGCGCCGGTTCGTCGTGCGGCGGGGCCATCCACGATTCCTCGGACTGAGGGCGCCGCTGCACGGATCTGCTGAAGGCGGAATCCCAAGGGCGGTCTCCATGCCGCCCGACATGGACCCTAATCCTCGTAAATCTTGATCGAGCGTATGTTCGAGAGCGGAATTTCCTCGCTGTAGCGGACCACACCCCCACCCACCTCGCTGTCCATGTTGAGCACCAGGTTGCCGTCCTCGATGTCCTCGATCCTGCCGTTTCGACGGCCGCCGTCGACCATCTCCACGTCCACCCTCCGGCCGACCGACTGCATGATTCTCCCCCGGTCGCCGGGGCCGACGATGATGAAATGCTCCATCGCGGCGATCCTCTGTCGCGCATTTTCGATCGCGACCGTGCTGAGGCCGAAACGCATGGCGGTGCGTTCGGCGCGCTCGAGAATGGGCTCGGCCTTCTCCCATTCGGCATTGTCGGCGGCGCCGTAGGCCCACGAAACGAGGCCACGCACGACCTGACCGGCGATCTCCTCGAGAGCGGGTTCCTTGCGGTCGATCCGGGCAGCTTCGGAGAGATGGGTTGCCGCTGTTTCGAGATCGCCCTTGGCCAGGGCCAGTCGCGCGGCGGCCACCTCCCCGGCGAGCAGAGCGCGTGGGATCGCCGTGGGTTGGGGAAGGACCGGCGCCGTGGGCGCCGGGGTCGGGGCCACCGTGGGAGGGGCGGGTGTCGCGGTTGGTTCGGCGACGGCGGTGGTCGGTCGGGCGTCCAGCAGTCTCCGGTCTCGCGCAAAAGGCCCGAAGCGAAGGACGATAGCGGCTGACACGGCGAGGGCGAACACCAGCGCCACCACACCGACCACGATCGGGAGAGGGACGGATTTCGGTCCCGGCTCGTGATCCTGATCCGGTTCTTCCGTCCCGGGCGCACTCGACGTGTGTTTTGCGGTGGAGGTCGAGGCGGCTCGGGGCGAGACAGTCGTCGAAGTCTGCCCCTCAGCGGCGTCGAAATCCGGAGCGAGTTCGATCAGAGAGCGCTCGATATACGCGATCTCCTTGCCGACCGACAAGAAACCCGTGCTTTCGAACAGATGGGCGACGGGAAACAGTTCGCGGGCCATTTTCCGGTAGTCGGGTGGATCGTCCGAGGGTTGTTCGGCACCGTCGAGGCGGGCGATGATAGAGGCGACCCGGTCCCGCATCAGGGGAAACTCTTCGTTTCTGGAGCCCATGGACGCGCACTTGCGCTCGATCTCGCGCAGACGCGCAATCACCGGGCGAAGATCGGCTGCCGGGTTGTCTGAACCGTTTTCCACCATGACGCCGATCTTATCGCACCTCACGATCGCCGTCGTGTTGCACCGACGGCGATGAGGCGGTGAGGCAGTGAGGCAATGGGGCAGTGGGGCAGTGAGGCGGGTTCAAGTAGGCCCGCGGCCTCATTGCCACAATGCCAGGCCGCGGAGCGGCCGACCACCGCCTCATGACCCCATCGCCAGGCCGCGAAGCGGCCGACCACCGCCCCAGTGCCCCTGCGGCCTCGCTTCGGCTACAGTGTCGCTGTGAAAACGAGGTGGTACATCTCGGGTGCCGCAGCCGCGGTGGCGGTCGCGCTTTCTGCGGCGTGCTCCGCCCCGCACCGGACCGGCGACGTGGAAGAGATCCGCCGCGCCGGTGAACTCCGGGTCGCGGTGCGCCCCGGGTTCTTCGAGGCGACCGGTTCTCGGGATGTGTCCCTCCGGGAGTCGGCTCTCCTGCGCCAGTTCGCGGCTCGGCTCAGCGTCGAGGTTCGCTGGGTCGAAGCGCGCCGCGGAGATCGTGTTCTGGCGCTCGTCCACGAGGGTGGTGCGGACCTCGCGGTCGGGAGGTTCGCAACAGCTTCTCTGGCCGAACACACGCTGCGTGCGAGCGCGGCTCTGGAGAGGGTGGACGACCTTTTGATTGCGTCTCCAAACGCCGTCGACGGCGGCGAGGCACCGGCATTCTCGACGGTTCACCTCCACCGCTCGGCTCTGACTCCCGATGTTCAGAGCTACCTCACCGGGCGGGGACTTGCGGTCGAGGAGGTACCTGAAGAGGTCTCCATCGAAGAAGTGGTGGATCGAGTTCGCTCGGGACGCTACCGGGCCACGATCGCTGATTCTGAGATCGTCAATGCGGTCCAGACCGTTGGCGAGCTGGTGGTGGTCGATCGCGTTTCTTCCAGACGGCCGATCGTGTGGGCGGTCCGGGAATCGAACCCCACCCTGCGGCGGGCAATCGATCGCTTCCTCTTCGCGGAAAGCGTGCTCTCGCGAGGAGGGAGCGCGAGGGCCTGCCGTGATGTGAGGCACATCCGTCAGTCCCGAGTCCTTCGCCTGGTCACCCGCAACTCTGCCACGACCGTAACTGTCGAGCGCGGAGGCCTTGCCGGATTCGAGTATGAGTTGGCTCTTGAATTCGCGCGAGAGCTCGGCGTCCGGATCGAGCTCTCGATTCCACCGCCGGAGGTCGAACCGCTGCGCTGGCTCGAAAGCGGGTATGGCGATATCGCAGCCCTTCACGAACCCGTTGCCCCCGACGATGAAGGCTCGTTCAGAGTCAGCGTGCCCTATCGTCACGTCGACCTCGTGGCGGTGGTTTCGGCTCGGGCGGATCCTCCGCTGTCGGTCGAAGAGCTCGCCGGCGTTCGCGCCATGGCTTCGAGACCGGCCGCCGAGCTGGCGCGAATGATACCGTTGGCGGCCCCGATTCGCGCCCGACCGCCACGGGTGGGGGCGGACGGTTTCAATGCCATGTTGTCGGTGGCGCGGGGGCGGGCGCCGGTCGCGATCGTGAATCGCGACGCCGCGCGTCTCGCGGTATCAGGCCGGTCGGATCTTCAGCTCGGCGCGGTCGTCGTGCCGGAAGTCCCCCTATCCTGGGTCGTCAACCCGTCAGCCCCGCAGCTGCACCACTTGGTCAACCGTTTTCTGCGATCCGCGAAAGCGTCGGGGATGGTGAGACAGTTGGTGATCAACCAGTTCGATCCCCGGCAGGTCAGGCCTCCGAGCGAAATGCTGCCGATTCCGGACGGCGCGTTGACGCCATATGACGAGCTGCTGCGCTGGGTCGGCAAGAACTACGAGATCGACTGGCGGCTCCTGGCTTCGCTGATGTACGAGGAATCACGCTTCGACCCCGGAGCCGTCGGTCCCGGCGGGTCGGCGGGGCTGTTCCAGTTCATGCCATTCACCTGGAAGGAGCTCGGCGTCGAGGACCCGCACCACCCCCAGGAAGCCGCCGAGGCGGCCGGGCGCTACCTGCGTCAGTTGATGGACGAGTTTCAGGATGTGCCCCTCCGCGACCAGGTCGCCATGGCCGTCGCTTCGTACAACGTCGGACCCGGACACATCTTCGACGCACGCAAGCTGGCGGTCGAAATGGGGCTGGACCCGGATCGCTGGGCGGGCTCGGTGGAGACGGCAATGTTGATTCTCGACGACCCCGAAGTCGCGAGGAGGTTTTCCTCAGGCGTCTGCAATTGCCGCCGGGCAGTCGGCTATACCCGACGAATCCTCCGCCGTTACGGCGCCTACACGGAGCAGTTCCCCCCAGGTTAAAATTCTGACATCGGAACGATGTTCCGATGTCAGAATTTTCAGAGATTGTTCGCCTGAAACATGTCCCGCAACGCAAGCAGGGTCTTGGCGAAATTGGTCTCTTTGAGGAATTCCTGGAGCTGCTTCTTGGTGGCACCTTCGCGAGCCATCTGTTCCACGTTTCCGGTGACCTCGTAGAAGACCGACAGCGGCTGCAGACCGAGGCGTGAGAAGTTGTTCTTGTACCAGTCGGTGGCGGTGACCTGCTCCCAGACCAGCGGTGCGGGCGTCACTTCGCTCGACCACACACCCTCGGCGATTGTGGTCACCTCACGGTAGAGCTCGCGCAGAATCCTGCGGTGTTCGCTGTTCTCCAGCGCCTCGGCGAGGCGTTTCGGTCCCACCGGTTCCCGAGTATTCTGCGCATCTTCGTCGGCATCCTCGTCATCGTCCAATGACATTCCGTCCTGGGCCTCGGACGGATCAGACGGCTCCTCTTCGTTTGCGACCGCTTTCGGTTTTGAACTCGACTGCACGGCCCTCCGCGGAGGCTTCTTAGGGCCATCCTCTCCAGTCGCTTTTCCGTCGTCGTCTCCATCCGGAGCTGCGGGCGACACCGTCCGTTCGATGACCTGTTGCACCTTGCGCGGAACCGGCGGTTCAGGGTCGTCAGCAACCGGTTCCCGAGGTTCGGGTGGCGGTTCCGGGGCCTTGGCTTCCTGCGGGGGATCGGATGGCGGTTCGATTGGCTTCTGCGGCTTCGGCTTGTCGTCGGCCCTCCGCTTCGGTGCGGGAGGGGGCTCCACCGGTTTTTGCAGCGGCGGTCTGTCGCTTGCCCTTCGTTTGGGGGTTGGCACTTCGACCGCTGGTTCTTCGGCCTCCGACTCGTCGCTCGGAGGAGGCTCCAGGACCGGCATCTCGCTGATGGCTTTTCTGAATCGCAGGTGAAAGGTGCCGAGAAAGGAGAGTTCGGTTTCGCTGATCGGGCGAGCCCGGCCGAGCTTGGCGCGCATGACGTCGAGCTCGATGAAACGTGCCTGCAACAGGGCGTTGTTCGGCGCCAGGGCGGTCAGGTCCGCAAACAACTCGGCATTCTGGTCGAGGATCTCCACCAGGTCGGCGAAAACGGCGTAGTCCATGATCTGCTGGTACTGCCCCTCATACCAGTCGATCGCCTTCTCCCGTTCCTTGGCGGCCACGAGACGGTTGAACACCTCTTCCGGGAGGCCGTCGCGGTACCAGGAATCCCCGTACGTTGCTTCCAATACGCCGCGGACAGACCGCCGCAGGTCACCGAGAATCTCGGAGACGATCCGGTAAGCGTCGATGTTCTGTTCCAACCAAGTCATCGTCTGGCTTCTCCCGCCGCAAGCGATCCTCTGGAGACACCGAGATTAACACGCTCCTGCGACGTTTTCACTCGACGTCGAGGCGACGCACGGTGAGCCGACCGGCGCCCTCGGCCGCTCCGTTTTCGCCTGTCGGTCAGTTGGCTTCGAGGGCGTAGGCGAAGTCCGGGTACTCGGGGCTGTCCTCGACCAGGAAGATATGACAGGTCTCACAGTCCATCGGGATGGTGTGTTCGCCATCGGCGGTCGACATTTCGTCATCGTGGCAACGCATGCAGCCGGGGAAGTCGTCGTGTCCGATGTGGTTGGGGTGGGTCTCCCAATTGGTGTCCATGGCGGGGAAAACAGATTTTCCGTAGGCCTGCGAGGCGAGACCTGCTCCCTTTGCCACCAGCTCCGCCTCTTCCGTCAGGATCGCCGGGTACTCCGCCGCGTAGAAATCCACGACCGCTTGCCGAACGGCAGCCATGCCCTCGGCGTGGCTCGGGTACTTTCCCTCGATTGCCGCGACCGCCGTTTTCTTGTAGTAGGGGAGTGCCTGGAGTTCGGGATGGGTGGCGATGATCCAGTCAATCGCCTTGTTCGGAAAATAGAAGGTGTGGGTCGGCCGGTTGTGACAATCGACGCAGTCCATGATTCTGGCACTCGAAATCTCGTCCGCCGGCGGAGCTTCGTCCCAATCGCGGCTGTAGGTGCGAACGGACCCGTCCGGAGTCGTGAGCTCAACCCAAGCGATCTCTTCTCGCCGCTCGTCGGATGCGATGAAGCGGATCTTGTTGTCCGAGTAGATATGCCACCAGTGGATGCCGCCGGCACGGCCGATGTCGAGGCTCCCGCCGCCGGTTCTGAGGAGCATGGCGGTATAGGACGGGCTGTTGGCCTCATCCGTCTTGTAGCGCGAGAAAATACGGAGCTTGTCGCCGTGATGCTTATTGGGCCAGTGGCACTGTTCGCAGGTCTCGCGGGCCGGTCGGAGGGTGTGGAGCGGCGTGCCGATGGGCTTCTCGTAGGTCCCGATAGCGGTGTGCCAGACCTGTCGGAGACCGTCGAGCTTGGATTTCACGAACCACGAGGCGCCGGGCCCGATGTGGCAGTCGACACAGGCGACACGGGAGTGGGGGGAGTCCTGGTACGCGGTGAACTCGGGCTGCATCACGGTGTGGCAGGTTTCCCCGCAGAATTCGACGGTTTCCATCTCCTCGACGGCAAAGAAAGAGGCCGACCCGAGAATGACGGTGTTCAGGGCGGTCAGAACGATCACGATGACCGAGATTCGCCGGATGCGGGGATCATTGAAATCGAGGCGCGGGTAGGTCGTCAGTTCCTCTTCACTCGCACCTTCCTTGAGCAGGCGGGCCCGCCGGCGCCACATGCCGATGGGGATCTCGATCAGACCGAGCACGAAGATCGCCGGCAGCACGACGTAGGCGAACAGTCCGATATACGGGCTGTCGAGGCCGCCCCAGAGTTGGGCGATGAGGAACACGACGATCAGCAGTCCCGATATCGTTGTCAACACCACCCCGGCGATGGTGAGCCCGTTGTTGGCGTAGTTGAAGAGTCGGCCAAAAAACTTCTTGCGATCCTCGGCGCTGCTTTTCGACATCGATCCTCCCGTCGATCTGAATTCTGGTGGTTTTCCCCGGGGAGCGGGCGGGGTCACTCTACAGGAATTTGAACAAGTTCTCAATTGATACGGTGGCGACCGGCCCGGAGGGCCGCCAGGCGTTTTTCGCGAGGATAAATCCATGAAAAATAACGGAAGTGGGGGACGTTCCTGCCCCTGCGATCGATGAAGAGCGGTCTCAATTTCGAGTCCGTTGATGAACTTGAATAATTCGCCACATAGAGATACAGTTCCGGGGGACAAGGGTTCACCCGAGCCCTTCTTTGGAGGCGATGGATGTTCTTTCCAGGTGGTGACCCAACCGGGTTCAAGAGGCTGGCCCGACTCGCGCCCGCCGCCGCTTGTGTGTTGGTGATGCTGTTCGGTACATCGGCCCGTGCCCAGGAGAACGACGACTGCCTGATGTGCCACGAAGATCCTGAAGCCGTCGGCGAGCGCGCCGGTCAGGAGTTCTCCGTCTTCGTGGACCCCGGAGCATTCGCAAAATCCGTCCACGCGGAATTCGCCTGTATCGACTGTCACCTGGACCTCGATGGTGTCGAACTGCCACACGACGAGGAACTCGAACCCGTCGACTGCGCCATGTGCCACGACGATGTTGCGGCGCAACTGGAGGCCGGACCCCACGGTGCGTGGGCCGGTGATCCACTGGCGCCGGCTGCGAAGTGCACCGTGTGTCACGGCACGCACGACGTGCTCTCGCCATCCGATTCCGCAAGTCCGGTGAGCGCTTCCCAATCGATGGAACTGTGTGGCCGATGCCACGCCCGCGAACTGAAGCAGGTCGGCAAGAGCCCTCATTCCCGGAGCCGGGACAATGGTCCTGCCGCGAGTTGCGTGAGTTGTCACGCCGGTCACGCCATGACGCCACCGCAAGGTGAACAAGAGGAAGTCGCGATCTGTGGGACCTGTCACGAACCCCAGTCCGTCGAGCACCAGCGCAGCCTCCACGGTCGTGCCGCATCCGCCGGGGATCCGTTGGCGCCGAGTTGCGTGACATGCCACGAGCACCATGCCATCCTTCCCAGTACCGATCCCGCGTCGCCGACCGCCAACATGAACGTGCCGCTTCTGTGCGGCCGCTGCCACCGCGAAGGCACTGAAGTATCCCTGCAACACGAAATACCTCAGGACCGCATTCTCGAGAACTTCTCGATGTCGGTGCACGGCGAGGGGATCTTCAAAAAGGGCCTCACCGTGACTGCGGTGTGCACCTCCTGCCATACCTCCCACGACATTCTCGAGCACACCGATCCGCGGTCGAGCATCAACCGACAAAACGTGGCCAATACCTGTATGGCCTGCCACGCCCGAATCGAAGAGGTCCACGTCAAAGTTGTGGAGGGCCGGTTGTGGGAAGAAAAACCGCACCAGGTCCCTTCGTGCGCCGAGTGCCACCAGCCGCACAAGATCCGCAGCAACCGCCTGACCGCCCTTGGCGCGGCCAATTCGAACTGTATGCGCTGCCACTCCGACGCCGATCTGACGATGGAGCGCGACGGAGAATCCGTGTCGCTGTTTGTCGACGAAACCCGCTACTCCATCGGCGCCCACGCCGGGGTGGCGTGCGCCCAGTGCCACGCCGAGGTCACCCCATCACACGAACGTGCCTGCGACACCATAACCGCGCCGGTGGACTGCAGCACCTGCCACGCCGAGGTGGTTGGCAAGTACCGCGCGTCGATCCACGGTTCGCTCGCGGCCGCAGGTGATACCGACGCGCCGAATTGCCTCGACTGCCACGACAAGCACGCCACCGAGAGCTACCGGCTTCCGACCTCGCCGACCTATGCCCGCAATGTTCCTGAACTGTGTGCGAAGTGCCACCGTCAGGGCGAGGTTGCAGCCGCACGGATCGAATCGGATATACCCGACATCGTCAACAGCTACGCCATGAGCATCCACGGCAAGGGCCTCCTGGAGAGCGGGCTGGTGGTTTCCGCGACCTGTACCGATTGCCACACCGCCCACATGGAGCTGCCGGCGGATGACCCGCAGTCCTCGGTCAACGGCGCCAACGTCGCCGCCACCTGCGGCGAGTGCCACCACGGCATCGAGGAGACCTTCAAAACCAGCGTGCACTGGCCGGACAACACCGAAACTGATCGAGAGCTCCCGAACTGCGAGAGCTGCCACACCTCGCACACGATCTCGCGCACCGATGCGGAAGGGTTCCGCACCGACATGATGAATTCGTGCGGGCGCTGTCATGAAGACGAGGCCGAGACCTTCTTCGACACCTACCACGGCAAGGTGTCGCGGCTGGGGTCCGAGGGCGCCGCCAAGTGCTACGACTGCCACGGCACGCACAACATCCTGCCGCCCGACAATCCGAGATCGACCTTGAGCCACGACAACGTGGTGGGAACCTGCGCCACCTGCCACCCCGGCGCCCACCGCAAGTTCGCCGGCTATCTGACCCACGCCACGCACCACGACCCCGAGAAGTATCCCTTCCTTTTCTACTCGTTCTGGTTCATGACCATCCTCTTGACCGGCACCATGACCTTCGCCCTGCTTCATACGGGGGCCTGGCTGTGGCGGCTCCTGCGCACGAGAGACAAGTGGATCCACCACAAACAGGCGCAGGACACCAAGATGTACGTACGCTTCACCACCACCCACCGCGTGATGCACCTGGTGATGCTGTTGTCGTTCTTCACCCTCGCCCTCACCGGCATGGCACTCAAGTTCTCGTACATGGGGTGGGCCAACGTGCTGTCGAAGATGTTGGGCGGATTTGCCGCGATGGGGATTTTCCACCGCGTCGCAGCGATCGTATTGATCCTGCTCTTCGCCTTCCACCTGACCCGCGTATGGAAGGGACGCAAGGAGTCTGGCCTGAGTTGGTTCGCCTATATCTTCGGTCCCAACTCGCTGATGTTCAACCTCACGGACATCCGTCAGGTGTGGGAGTCCATCAAGTGGTTCTTCGGCCGCGGACCGCGGCCCCACTACGGCCGCTATACCTACTGGGAGAAGTTCGACTACTTTGCGGTCTTCTGGGGCGTCTTCGTGATTGGATCGACGGGAATGGTGCTGTGGTTCCCGGAGTTCTTCACCCGCTTCCTGCCGGGATGGTCGGTCAACGTGGCCACCATTATCCACTCCGATGAGGCGCTGTTGGCGGTCGCCTTCATCTTCACGATCCACTTCTTCAACACCCACTTCCGTCCGGACAAGTTCCCGATGGATCCTGTGATCTTCACCGGTCGGGTGCCGGTGGAAGAGCTTCGCCACGACAAACCGGGCGAGTACGAAGATCTGATGGCGAGCGGCAGCCCGGAGGAGGTTGAAGCCCGTCTCAGAGATCCCATTCCGCACCGTCTCGAGCGGATCTACAAGACATTCGGCTTTGTCGCGCTCGGCACGGGCCTGACGCTGATCGCCCTCATCGTCTACGCGATGCTCTTCGGTTACCGTTAGAAAAAACCCACGGAAAACGGAAAGGGCCCCCTCGCTCGAGGGGGCCCTTTTCATTGAATCGGTTCTTCAGGGATTCAGCAAACAGCGCCGGCCACAGGGGCGGCACCTGTGCCGCCCGGCCTCAACTCGAATCCGGATCGACCATCGTTTTCGCCGGGACCCTGGATCACCCGCCGGTCTCCTTCTCCTCGACCAGGGACTGATAGAGGCCGGCGTAGCGTTTTTCGACGGTGAATCCCATGCGGTAGAAGAACTGCGGACGGAAGAATCCGGTGGTGAGGGATGTGTATCCGGCGGTCCGCAGCCGGTTGCGGAGCTCCTCGAGGAGCGCCCCGGCGATCCCGCGGCCCTGGTTGCCGTTGGCGACCACGATCTTCTCCATGTGCGCCGACTGGGACTCGGGCTCCTCCTCGTAGAAGAGACCTCCGATGATGTTGCCGCGATCGTTGAGAGCGACCAGGAAACGGTGTTCCGGGCGAAACTGCACCTGCAGTTTGGCCGCCAGAAACATGCGGTGGAGACGACCGACCTCCTTGGGGTTGAGCGCATGGCGAATCCGATAGGCGGCCCCCTCGGAGTCCTCGAGCGTGACCACCATTTCGCTCTGGCTGGTGCCGCCGGCGGCGGCTGCAACGTACTCGACGGCATCCTCAGGACGCAGGTAGGGATAGGAGAGGCGCGCCAGAAAATAATCCTCGCCGGCGTCGAGCGACAGGTGGGCGCGCAGATCCGAAACCGCCGCGCTGAGCTCGTCGCGAGGCAGTTCGCCACTGCGCAGCCTGGCGATCAGGCGCTCGAGGCCATCGGCGAGCTCTTCCGTGGCCTCGCGGAAGACGGTCTCCCTGAAGAAGCGGGCTCGAACCTCGGGGTAGGCGAGGCGAAGATCGGCCAGTTGATAGGTCTCGAAGATCTCCTGCAGGGTCTGCGCCCTGGCCGTGGGGGTCGCCTCGGGGTTGAGGCGCTCCCATTTGCGGTACCGTTTGGCGGCGAAGAACAGCCGCCGCGGCAGAAATCCCCGCCGGGAGACCGATTCGAGGAACCCCCGCAGGGCATCGACCATGTCGCGGTCGGTGGGGGCGGAGCGTTCCAACACGGCGCGAAGGCGAGCGGCTCCGTCGGTTTCGCCGACGATTTCGAGAACCGCGGAAAACAGGATGTCCCAGCCCGCGAGGCCGGCAAGTTGAGGGTGCACCCCCTCGACCGCCAGAATGAACTGCGTGTGGATGTCCCGCAGCATGGTCGGCAGCGAGTCGAAGGGAGCGCGGGAGGAGATCGACACCAGCCGCGCGCCGGTGTGGTAATCGTGCATGGGAACGATGACGTTCGACGGCGAGGGATCGGCGACCACCAGGCGGCGGTCGGTGCGGTTCCAGAAGTCCACATACGAGCTGACGGCCGCCCACGCGGCAAACGGCCACCACGCCGCCAACCTCTCCTCTTCCTCGGGACGGCGTGCCAGGCGGTTGAGGGCGTGATCGAGAGTCTCGCCCGGGATGAATTCCTCCGTCCACAAGCCGAGTTCGGGCCACGAACCGCCGAAGATCTCAACCAGCGGTCCGAGTTCGCGCGCCTCGCTGCACACGATGAGCCAGTTGATCTCCTCCTGGACCTGGTCGGGTGGAAGGTCCCGATTGAGGTTGAGGGCGAGATCGAGCTGCCCGCGTTCGCGGGTCCTGGTGGCGACCCGGAACACCGATTTGCCGTGCGACGTGCCCAGAAGCCGGACCCACACTCCGCCCGGCAGGATATCGTCGAGGTGGATCGAGGAGGGCGTCGTGCCGAAGAGAAAGGACGCCTCGCGGATGATCGGCGTCGTGCGGAGCGCCCGCAGCAGCAGCTCGCGCGTCTCGGGATCGACCTCGTCCGAAAACTCGACGACGTCTTCCCAACGGTACTCGAGCCCGGTTTCAGGATCGACGGCGACCCGAGAGGGCGTCCCCAGCCACTGCCTGAATCCTCGTGCGAGAACGCTCTTGCCCTCGGCCGCGAGCGCTCGCGCCGCCTCGCCGTGAGCGATCATCAGGGCGCGAGTAAAAAAGGCGCGCAGCCTGCGGTATTGGGAGGGGTGGCTCGATCCGTAGGACGACAGAAAATCGCACAGGCTCGGCAGGGCGGGATCCATGGCGTCCGTCGAGCTCTGGCACCGTCTCTCCGTCTCGTCGATAAAGGCGTCGATCTGTTCGGACGTGAGGTCGCGATCCGCGATGACCGAGATGGTTTCCGGATCGAGGATGGCGCTCGAGCGGTCGAGAAAGGCGGTGATGGTCTGGCGGTAGCGGGTGGGGATCTCGCTGACGACGATCACCTGGAAAGCGCGGCGCTGAACGGCCGCCGATTCGGAGTTGGCCGCCCTCCTGAGGATCCGCAGCGCGTGCTCTGCCAGTTCCAGGTTGTCGAGGTGCAGCATGTGCTCCAGCGCTTTGATGGCCGCCATCGCATCGGCCTCGACACCCGATTCCAGCAGCAGCCCGACCTGGTGGAGATCGATGAGCGTGACATCCTGCCTCCGTAAGAGGTCCACGATGATCTGCCGCTCGCCTTCGTCTGCCGTGTAGGGCCCGGTGCGCCGCAGCCACTCCGCCGAGACGGTGCGGCGACGCCGGTTGTTGCGCTGGGCCGGCTCGAGGGGCGCGAACTCGACCAGCGTGTCGTTGCCGAGCCACAGCCGCGGGGTACAGAGGAGATGGCCGAGGTCGATCGCCTTGCGTTCGGGCTCGTAGAGGGCGCTGCCGATCCGCACGACGTTCTCGGCCTCGCGCCGGATCTCGAGCGACGTGCCGTAGGCGGTGAGCACGAGGCTCTCGTCCTCGACCCTGAGGTCCTGGGTCGTGATCCCGAGGGCCTGAAAGAGCCAGTTCGGGACCACGATGTCGGCCCCGGCAACAGAAAACGTGCGCCGCCGGTAGAGAAGGCCGATGGTGTCGGAGAACGAACGCTCGATGGTCTTGCGGCGATAGGTCCCCTTGGGCGTCAGTTCTCCGTGGTCGGCGTCGAAGTCGCGAGGGATGATCGCGAAATCGATGATCCGTTCGTACGGCGCCAGGAAGGAATTGGCGCTGACCACCAGCGACCGGAAATGGTCCTTGAGTTCGTCCGGCGCCAACGATCCGAGATCGAGATCGTCGAAATCGCGGTTGGGAAAGATCAGGGCGGTGTTGTAGGGCCGGTGGTCGCCGACCAAAAAGATCCGGCCGATCGAATCGAAATCGCGGAACAGGTTTTCGATCTTCTGAGGGGCGATGGTCTCGCCGTGGATGTTCTTGTAGATCTCTTTCTTGCGGTCGATGATGCGGATGAAACCGTCGTCGTCCATTTCCATCAGATCGCCGGTGTGGAACCAGCCCTCGGCGTCGAAGGACTCGATCCCCGGTGGCGGATCGAGGTAGCCCTGCATGACGTAGGGCCCCTTGACCAGCAGCTCTCCGTCCTCGGCGAGTGAGATGTCGATGCCGGGAAGGGCAGGGCCGAGGGACTCTTCCTTGTAGCGTCCCGGGGGCGTCATGGTGATGCCTCCCGTCGCTTCCGTCATTCCGAAACCGCTCATCAATTCGACGCCGTTGCGTTGCATGAAACGGAAGATCTCGGGGTCGAGATAGCCGGCGGCGGAAAGACCCCACCGGAGGTCGGGTCCCACGATGGCCCGAAGGGCCTCCGATGTCTCGTCGTCGGACGCGGTGTCGACGTCGACCGACTGCCGAACCAGATCGAAGATCTGCATCCACTTCATGGGAATGCTGATGAGCACCGAAGCGTGCTGTCTCCTCATCTGGCGGGTGAGGGTCTCGATGCTGGGGTCTTCGGCAAAGCAGTAGGTCGCTCCCCAGAAGATGCAGCCGGTCATCTCCAGAAAGCGCCCGAAGGTGTGAAACAGCGGCAGATAGCTCAGAAAGACGTCGGTTTCGCCGATCTCCGGCAGGGCGAGAGCGCGGGCAAACCGTTTGAAGACGATATTCCTCTGGCTGAAGCAGATCCCCTTGGGAACCCCGGTGGTGCCCGACGTGTACATGACGGTCGCCAGATCGTCGATCCGGGTCGCCGCCCTCCGGGCGGCCAATCGCTCCGCCGACACCTCGGAGGACCTCGCCAGCAGGTGCTCGTAGGCCACGACTCCACGGGCTGACGCGGCCGACGGATCGATGGCGATGATGGTGGCGAGTTCGGGCAGCTTGTCGCGGACATTGAGGACCTTCTGCAGTTGTTCGGAGTCCGAGACGACGAGCGCGCCGACCCGGGCGTGTTCGAGGATGAAGGCGATGTCGGTCTCGGTGGCGGTGGCTGGGACCAGGACGTTGACGATGCCGGAGGTCAGACACGCGAGGTCGACGAGCGCCATGTCGAGGCTGTTTCGCGAGAGAATCGCGAGCGGACGCTCGCCGGTCTCCCCGGTGACGGCCAACAGGCTGCGGGCCAACAGGTCGATGCGGCCCGAGGCCTGGCGCCAGGTGATGACCCGGTCCGAGCCTCCGGCCGGCACCTTGAACAGGGCGCGCTCTCCGTAACCCGCCGCACGCTGGGCGAAAAGGTGGGCGAAGGTGAAGTCGGATTTCTCGACCAGGTCGAGGACCCGGCCGGCCCATTCGTCGGTGGTTCCCTGGTCCCGAAAGCGGCACATCAGCGTGCTGCGCCGCAGCAGGTCGAGCAGACGCCAGGCGGTGGCCCTGACGTGCGCCTCGCCTCCCTCCGGTGGATCTTCGAGGCGGCGCAGGCAACGCTCGCAGAGCATCTGAAGCGCGTCGACATCGAGGTGAGGGAGGATCGGGTCCCCGAACCGGCGGTCGGTCAGGAGTTCGGTAATCGCCGCCTCCCGGATTGCCGTCAGACCGTCGCGGATCACGTCGGCGAGGCGTTGAGCGGCCACCTCGGGGGACAGGCTTCGCAGATCTTCGAGCGCGGCATCCGGCACCGGGTTGGGATCGGTTTCCATGAGCCGGGATGATACTCGAAAACCCACCGGCACGGCGACCGGGACGATGGCGGGCCAGTGCATCTCGGGGCGCGAGCCGCTACAATCGGGCCCGCCGCGACTGCGGCACGGGGAGAACGATGATCGAAAGCAAAGACCTGGAAACCTGGGCGGGGTACTTACTCGACCACTCGCTCGGCGGCATCACGGCCGACGACTGGGTGATGATCAAGGGCGAGGCGGTGTGCTGGCCGTTGATGGCGGTTCTGGAACGGCGGGTGATCGAGGCCGGGGGCATCCCCGATGTGTACCTGGTCCCGCCCAACAACGAGCGCGGCCGGGTGTGGTCGGCGGCCATGGCGCGATCGGGCAGCGAGGCCCAGATCGCACGGGTCCCCGAGTGGCACCGCGCCCGCTACGAAAAGATGAACAAATACGTCGAGGTCCTGGGCGCGGAGGACCCCTCGCAGTTCATGGGACTGACTGCGGAACAGTCGCAGGCCCTCGCCGCTTCCGATCGACCGTTCGCGAATCTCCGCCTGGCGACGAACTGGGTCATTACCCTCTTTCCCACCGAGGCCTCGGCCGAGATGGAAGGAATGGACTTTGCGACGTACGAGCGATTCATCGTCGGAGCATCCACCACCGATCCGAGACCGTTGCTCGAGGCGGAGGAAAAACTCGCTCCGGTGATCGAGGAAGGGAAGACCGTCAGGATCGTCACCGAACACCCGCACACAGGCCGGGAGCTGGTTCTCGAACTCGGCATCTCGCACGGCCGGGCCGTGATGTCCTACGGCCTGCGCAATTTTCCGGACGGCGAGATCTTCACCAGTCCCGATGCTTCGAGCGCGAAGGGCGAAATTTTCGTGGATCTTCCGGTCAACTACGGCGGCAACGACATCCGCGGCATTTTCCTGCGCTTTGAAGCCGGCCGCATCGTGGAGTACTCGGCCGACGAGGGACAGGACCATCTGGCCGCGATCATCGAAACCGACGAGGGCTCGCACCGGCTCGGCGAGGTGGCGCTGGGCATGAACCCCGGCCTCGACCGGGTGCTCAAACACCCGCTGTTCGTGGAAAAGGTCGGGGGCACCCTCCACATCGCCATCGGCGCGAGCTACGACAACTGCTACGTCGAAGACGCCGGTTCGGACGAGGGCAAGGCCGAGATCGAACGTCTGGCGGAAGCGGGAGTGATCAACCGGTCGGCCCAACACGTCGACATCGTCACCGATTTCCGCCCCGGCGGCGCCGGGCGGTCGGTCCACATCGACGGCGTCGAGCTTGCCCCCCGCAACGGCGTGTGGGAGGTGGTCGGATGAGCGGCGAAGACAAGGCGCTGCGACCGCCCGAGGAGATCACGCCCCCACAGATCTTCGAGGAACTGCACAAAGGAGTCCTCGGACAGAACACCGCGCTCCGCTTCGTGTCGGTGGCGGTGTTCAAGCACACCACCGGCAAGGTCCCCGGCAACCTCCTCTTGATCGGCAACTCGGGCACCGGCAAGACCACGATCATGAACAACATCCAGCGGATGTACCACGACGTGGCCGAGTACCGGCCCTTCCGGGCGATGACCATCATCAACGCCAACCTCCTGGTCGATGCCGAACGCATGGAGTTCCAACCGGTCCGTCTGCTCGAGGCCGTGGAGCAGAGGGCGCGGGCGCTGGTGGGCGAGAACCCGACCGCCGAGGCGCTCAAGGAGACCATGGAACGGGCGACCATCTGCATCGACGAGATCGACAAGATGTCGTCGATCGTCGCCGGAAAACCCAACCCCATCGGGGTCGTGCTGCAGCAGGGACTCCTGACCCTCATGGAAGGCGAAGTCGTCACCTACAAGACCTACGCCTTCCTCGACGGCGAGGAAAAGGCGGTGACGCTGAACATCGACACCCGTCACATGATGTTCATCTGCGGCGGCGCCTTCGAAGGGCTCTACGACCAGGTCTACCTGCGGGTCATCAACCCGGCGAGCGGTGAGAAGCTCAAATCGCAGGCGGTCCAGATGGCGGACGGACAGGTCCGCATCGAGACCCGGTTCGCGCTCGCGGACTTCCTCAAACCCGAGGACCTCTTCGAGTACGGCATGGTGCCGCAGTTCATGGCCCGATTCGACAACGTGGTCATGCTGCGGGACCTCGACGTCGCGGTGCTCAAGAGCATTCTCCTGAACTCGCTGGATTCTCCCTTTGTCCGATCGAAGAAGTTCTTCGAGGTGATGGACATCGAGCTCGAGATCGACGACGTGGCGGCGGCGATGATCGCCGAGGCCGCCGTGCTCAACATCCGCACCGGCGCGCGCGCCCTGCGCACCGTGTTCTCGAAGATCATCAATGCGCTCGAATACGATCCCTGGCAGCACGAGGGTCTCGAAAAGAAGCCGGATGGTGGCCACCGGCTGGTCATCACCAAGGAAATGGCGAAGCGCGCGATCAGCGGCAACGGCGGGTAAGGCTCAGCAGGGGGGGGGGACCACAGAAGCACGGAGTGCGCGAAGTCAACACGGAGACAAGCTCCACAACCCATCCTCCGAATGTGCACTCGACGCTCCCAGGAAAATCCCTCTGTGAGTGCCTCTGTGTCCTCTCTGTGCCGTCTCCGTGTCTCTGTGGTTTTCCCGACTTGGCGCGTCGGTCAGGGATGTCGATTGAGAAATGATTTCGATCTCAATTGTGTTATGGTTTCGAAAAGGACCGCAGTGGGGGATGCATGACAATTGAAGCCGGGCGACGACTCGGACCGTATGAAATCGAAGGTGCGATCGGCGCCGGTGGGATGGGCGAGGTCTATCGGGCGCGGGACACCAGGCTCGATCGCGTGGTCGCGATCAAGGTCCTCCCGGCCCACCTCGCCGAAAACCCGGAGTTGCGGCAGCGTCTCGAACGCGAGGCCAGGGCGGTCTCCAGCCTTTCGCATCCCAACATCTGCCCCCTGTACGACATCGGCCACGAAGACGGGGTCGACTATCTCGTCATGGAGTTCATCGACGGCGAGACGCTGGGTGAGAGGCTTGCGAACGGACCACTCTCGCTCGACGACACCCTGAAGTACGGCGTCCAGATTGCGGATGCCCTCGAGAAGGCCCATCGCCAAGGGATCGTCCATCGCGACCTCAAACCGGGCAACATCATGCTGACCTCGTCCGGCGCGAAGCTGCTCGACTTCGGCCTCGCCAAGGCCGACAGCGCGGTCGGAGGCAGCGACGCCGATCTCACCCGTACGCCGACCGTCAGCCAGCCGCTCACGGCGGCCGGTACGGTGCTCGGCACCTACCAGTACATGGCCCCGGAACAGCTCGAGGGCAAGGAGGTCGACTCCCGTACCGACATCTTCTCGTTCGGCGCGGTGCTGTACGAGATGGCGACCGGGCGGCGGGCCTTCGAGGCGGCGACCCAGGCGAGCCTGATCGGCGCCATCATGCACGAAGCGCCGGCCGCGGTTTCGTCCCTCCAGCCGATGACGCCCCCCGCTTTCGACCGGGTCGTGCAGACCTGTCTTTCCAAGGACCCAGAGGAACGCTGGCAGACCGCCCACGACGTGAAGCTGCAACTGCAGTGGATCGCCGAGGGCGGCTCCGTGATGGGGCTGCCGGCGCCGGTGGCGGCCCGCCGCAAGAGCCGCGAAAAGGCCGCGTGGGTGGCTGCCGCCGTTGCCGCAGCCGCCGCTACGGTGTTCGCAGTCGGCTTCTTCCTGCGCACGCCCGAAGCACCGCGCCAGGTGCGGTTCGAGATCGCGCCGATGCCGGAGCTGACGCAGATCGGATCGCCGCGGATGTCCCCCGACGGCCTTCACATGGCGTTTCACGGCATCGACGGCGAGGGCAACTCCCAGATCTGGTTGCGGGACCTCGACAGTCTCGAGGCCCGGCCGATCGCCGGCACCGAGGGCGCCGGGACAGGCGCCGAGAACGAATCACGCCCTATCTGGTCGCCGGACAGCCGTCATATCGCCTTCTTCATCGGCACCAAGCTCAAGAAGGTCCCGGTTTCGGGCGGGCCGGCGCAAACCATCTGCGAGGCCGGCGGTGCGGACGGCAGTTGGAGTTCCCAGGGAGAGATCGCGTTTGACGGAACGGCGGCGGATCCCATCTGGATCGTCTCGGCGGCGGGTGGCATCGCCAAACCCGAAGTCTCTCCGACCGACATCGATGGTGTGACCTCCGTGGGCTGGCCCGAGTTCCTGCCCGACGGGCGCCGCATGCTCTACATCGCCTCTCCCGACAGCGGCGGCTCCACCCTGATGCTCCATACCCTGGGTGAAAAAGAAGATATCGAGCTGAGCACGGCCGACTCGCGAGTCCAGTACGCAGAGCCCGGCTATCTCATCTACGTGCTCGACGGGATGCTGGTGGCCCACCCCTTCGACGCCGACAAGGGAGAACTCACCGGGGAACCGATGCCGCTGGCCGACAACATCGGCGCCAGCGCGGTCGGTCTCGCCGATTTTTCGGCATCGACCGATCGCACCCTCGCTTTTCGCAGCGGCGAATCGGGCGGACGCCAACTGCGGTGGTTCGACCGCGAGGGGCGTCAAATGGGAGAGCTCTCCGAGGCCGATGATTTCCGGAACTTCAGGTTGTCGCCCGACGGCCGCAGGGTGGTGACCGAGATCGCTGACACCGCCGCAGGGAACGTCGACCTCTGGATCCACGACCTCGAGCGCAGCACCGCCTCTCGGTTCACCTTCGACGCCGCCGGCGACTTCGGCCCGGTCTGGACTCCCGACGGCAAGAGCGTCATCTACACCTCCGCCAAGGAGGACAGTGTGTCTCTCCTTCGCAAGGCGGCGTCCGGGACCGGCGCGACCGAGGTCCTCCTGACCGGCGAGACCAATCTCATGGCGGGGGACATGGCCCCTGATGGACAACACCTGTTGTACATGACCAGCGGAGGAGAGACCTCCTGGGACATCCGGGCCCTGGTGTTGGACGGTTCCGGCGAGACATTTCCGGTGCTGCAATCGGAGTTCATCGAGGTTCGGCCGAGTTTCTCGCCGGATGGCAAATGGTTCGCCTACAACTCCAACGAATCCGGGAAAATGGAGATCTACGTGCGGCAGTTCCCTGGGCCGGGGGGACAGTGGCAGCTCTCGACCGACGGCGGCAGCGAGCCGGTGTGGAGCGCGGACGGCCGCGAGATCTTCTACATCGACTCGGGGCGCAACCTGGTTTCGGTGCCTGTGACGACCGGTGACACGCTCGAGGCCGGTCTCCCCTCGATGCTCTTCGACCCGCCGGTCTTCCCCGTCACCCAGCGCGAACGGTACGTCGTGACCCGAGACGGCCAGCGGTTTCTGATGCTCTCGACGACCTCGGGGATCTCGGTGCGGCCGACCACGGTGGTGCTCAACTGGGATCTCGACCTCGGAAAATAAGCTCCCGTCGATTCATGGGCTACACTAAAGGGGTGGCCCACGAGTGCTGTTTGCGATTCGACCTCGATCTGAGCGAGGCCCTCGGGAGGCGATTGCGTCCCGATGCGATGGTCGTTCAGGAAGACCGCAACCTCATGATGGGCGGCGTCGGCATCCTCGACCTCGACCGTCACAACGGTCTCGATGCGGCTTACGAGGCTATCGCCGAGCAACGTCCGCTCCCCCTCGGGCGATACCTCTTGCTGCGCAGTCGCGGCGACGAAGCCTATTGGACATACCAGGCGGTGGTCCACGACCTCGAGGAGAAACCGTCGGCCCGCCCCGGCAATGTGCGGCGGAGCCTGACCGCCATCCTCCACGACGCGATCAAGAGAGGGATGTCGTTCTTGACCGTGCAGCCTTTGGGAGTGTGGCGCAGCCGCGGCCTGGCCATGGAAGAGATGGTGGAGGCCTTCGAGGCCACCATCCTCGAAGTCAGCCTCGACCTCCCATCGCCGCTGCGCCTGACCCTGCTCCTCGATGATCTCGACGCCGTCGAGGAAGTGTCCCACCTTCTCCGCTCGCGACTTCTGAGAAAGGCGAGCCGGAGCTTCCGTACGGTCGACAACGAGTCGGCCCTGGTGGAGGTTCGGCAGCGTGGCGCCCGTCTCCACTGCCGCTTCGTGCCGGGCTCTCTCTCCGGCTATGCCGTGACCTGTGTCGACCGCCGCAATCAACCTGCTTGAAATATGCGGTTTCTGAAGGGCGTAGGCGGGTCCTTCAGGGCCCGCCCGCGAGAGACCGCAATCAACGGTGGTGGTCGCAGGCCGTAAACGACCTGCCTACGACTTTCAGCAGCAGGTGCTATCCTGACGCCGACTGGAGGAGGCGGGCGTTCGCCGGGGTCACACCCGGAGGAAGGTCCGGACTCCCGACAGGCAGCATGCCGGGTAACGCCCGGCCGCGGCAACGCGAGGGAAAGTGCCGCAGAAAGCAGACCGCCCCCGGGTCGGCCGGGGGTCAGGGTGAAAGGGTGCGGTAAGAGCGCACCGCTCCTCCGGAAACGGAGGGGGCATGGTAAACCCCATGCGGAGCAAGGCCAAATAGGGGGGTCGAGGGTCGCCTGTCCCCGCATCCCGCTGCGGCGGGTGAGATTCCCGGGTTGGCTGCTCGAGCCGCACGGCAACGTGCGGCCCAGATGAATGGACGCCGCCCTACGGGGCACAGAATCCGGCCTATAGCCTCCTCCAGTCATTTTTCGAGCCCCTGCGCTTCCGCGCAGGGGCTCGAAAAATGAAAAGGGATGCACCAGGTAACCCGTATCACACAGGTTTTCGGTTGAAACGGGGATTTCACGGTATTGTGGAGAGCGTGAGTTCGATCTGGAAACCCCTCGAGCCCGGTGAGCCGATCGGGGTGGTGGCCCTGTCGGGGCCGGTGGATCCCGTGAAGCTCGAAGCCGGGCTGGCGGTCCTGCGCGGGTGGGGCCACCCGGTGTTCGAGGCCGAGAACCTCAGCAAGAAGGAAGGCTACCTGGCAGGGTCGGACGCCGAACGTCTGGAGGGGCTCGACGAGGTCCTGGCCGCGGGGGTCCGCTGGGTGATCGCGGCCAGGGGCGGTTACGGGGCAACCCGGCTCTTGCCGTCCGTCCCACTGAAACGGCTGCGGAGAAGCGGGGTGAGCCTGATCGGATACTCCGACCTCACGGCCTTGATCAACCCGCTGGCGCAGAATGGCGGCGCGGTGCAGTTCCACGGCCCGATGGTCGCGGCCGGGCTCGCCCGCCCCGACAACGCGCGGCGGCTGCGCGCTCTGCTCTCCGGGGAGTTTTCGGGCGACGTGATCTTCCGTTTCCCCGAACGTGCCGTCGTTCGGGGCGGACAGGCCTCAGGGCCGGCTCTCGGGGGCAATCTGACCTTGTTGGCCGCCCTCATCGGCACGCCCTGGGAAACCGATTTCGACGGGAGTGTGCTGTTTCTGGAAGAGGTCGGAGAACCCCTGTACCGACTCGATCGAATGTTGACCCACCTCCGGGGCTCTGGTAGATTGCGGAACGTGAAAGCATTGATTGGCGGGAGCTTGCGAGGTTGCGGATCGCTGTCGGAGCGGTCGGAAGGGTGGCGCCGGATGCTCCTGGAATCGGCTCCGCCGGGGTGTCCCGTCGTGGTTGGTTTGCCTTTCGGCCACGGGGCCACGAATCTCGCTTTCCCGATCGGTGCGACCGTCGACATCGACACCGATCGACGCCGGATCAGCTGGAGCTAGCATGGCGAAATTCAAGGTCACGTCGCGCGAGACCACCCACGACTCGCTGGAACCCATGCGCACCCAGTTCCCCAAGAACAGCGTGATCTTCACCGAGGGGGACCTCGGGCTCGCGATGTACGTGATCGAAAGCGGCACGGTCGAGATCCGCAAGATCATCGGCGGCGAGGAGACGGTGCTGGCGACCCTCGGCAAGGGCGATTTCTTCGGCGAGATGTGCATGCTCGAGGAGGACACGCCGCGTTCGGCCACGGCCCACGCCGTCGAGGACGTGGCTGCGGTCATGATCGACCAGTCGGCCTTCACCTTCATCCTCAAGCACAACCCCGAGATCGCCATCCGTATGATGCGCAAGCTGGTTCTCCGGCTCGAACACACCACCCACCTCCTCGAAGAGGCGGTGGGGCACAAGGTGGACATCGAGCAGAGCGGTATCAAGGAACAACCGGCGACGAAGTCCGACCCCACCGCACGGCTGGTCGAGATCACCACAGGCATCGTGTTTCCGCTGTCGGCCTCGAAGGAAACCACGGTCGGGCGCATCGATCCCGTGACAGGCATCAACCCCGAGGTGGATCTGACCCCGGTGGACGGCAAGAGGTCGATTTCGCGTCGCCACGCAAGGATCAAGCGCGAACCTGACGGCACTTTCAGCGTGGTCGAGGACGTCGGCACGATGAACGGGACCTTTGTCAACGGCGTCCGCCTGGCGGCCGGCCGGCCGGTTCCGGTCGCCTCGGGCGATACCGTCGTCTTCGGTACCATCCAGTGCCGCTTCGAGATCGACGCCGATTGAAGAAACAGCCCGCGCCGGTTCCTGCCCGCGCCGCACTTCACCCAGACGACCCGCTGACCCGGCTCGCCGGGATCGGCCCCAAAACCGCGGCGGCAATGGCGGCCGAGGGTTTTCATTCGATCCGCGATCTCCTGTTCCACCTGCCGCGGCGCTACGAGGACCGCTCCGGTCTGACCGCCCTTGACGGGACCGCCGGGCCCGGCGAGTGGATCCTGATCCGCGGGCGGGTCCGCGGCCTGAGGGTCCGTCGCGTGCCGCGCAGGCGTCTTTCCATCACCGATGGCATGGTCGCCGATGAGGTTGGAGAGCTCCCGGTGGTGTGGTTCAACCAGCCCTGGATCGCCCGCCGGCTCGACGACGAGAAGGACTTCTACCTGTACGGCCAGGTGCGCGAGGCCAGGGGAGGGAAGCTCCAGCTGAGCAATCCCGAGATCGAGGAGGTTGTCGACGAGGGTGAACGGATCGTGCCGGTCTACCCGCGGATCGGTCGTTTCTCAGGAAGGCGGTTGCGACGGTTGATCGAAACCTGCCTGCCCGCCATCGCGTCCTGCCCTGATCCACTCCCCGCCGAACTGCGTCGTCGTCACAGACTCCCGGACCTCCAGTCCTGCCTGCACCACCTCCACGTACCTCAAGTCGGCGACCGGGAGGACGAAGCCTCCTTGATTGCCGGCGAACTCACCCGGCGCGCCGATCCCTGCCACCGCCGTTTGGCTTTCGATGAGTTGCTGGCCTTCGCGAGTGCGATTGCGGGACGACGCCGCCGGAGGCAGTCGGCGAAGGTCCCGGTTCTGCCGGTTTCGGTGATCAAAGCCGCAGCCGGGAGAACGAGCTTTCCGTTCACTCTCACCGCGGCGCAACGGCGGGTGCGCGATGAAATCTCCGCCGATCTCCGGCGAGGGGCCCCGATGGCCAGACTGTTGCAGGGCGACGTCGGATCGGGGAAGACCGCGGTGGCGGCATCAGCGGTGGCGATGGTGACAGCGGCGGGGCGTCAGGTCGCGGTGATGGCGCCTACTGAATTGCTGGCAGAACAGCACGAACGGACCCTGGGACGATACCTCGCCGCGGCCGGAAATCCGCCCCGATTGCTCGTCGGTTCGACGCCCGCGGCCGAACGGAGAATGGTCTTGAAAGGCCTCGCCGACGGCTCCATCGGCGTCGTGATCGGCACCCACGCCCTGTTTCAGGAAAAGGTGAACTACCGCGATCTCGGACTGGTCGTTGTCGACGAGCAGCACCGTTTCGGGGTGGTCCAACGCTCGGCCCTGGCGGCCAAGGGGAAGCACCCCCACCTCCTGGTCATGACGGCGACACCGATTCCGCGGTCGCTGGCCCTCACCGTTTACGGCGACCTCGAACTGTCGATCATCGACGAGCTGCCGCCCGGGCGACGGCCGGTGCGCACCGAACGTCGGCCCGAATCCGCGCGACCGAAGATCTTCGATTTTCTGCGCCGTGAGATCGCCGAGGGCGGGCGCGTATTCGTCGTCTATCCTCTCATCGATGCCAATGAAGAGATCCCTGCGGCGGCGCTCGCCGACCACGAAGATGAGGTGCGGCGGCGGCTGCCCGGGGTGGCGGTCGGCACCGTCCACGGCAGGTTGTCCCGCGACGAGCGAGAGGCGGTCACCGCGCAGTTTCGCGACGGCGACATCCAGGTGCTGCTTGCCACCACCGTCGTCGAAGTCGGAGTCGACGTGCCCGAAGCGACGGTCATGGTGGTGGAGTCGGCACAGCGGTTCGGGCTTTCCCAGCTCCACCAGCTGCGCGGGCGGGTCGGCCGCGGCGAGCCGCCAGTCGTGGTGCATTCTCCTCACCGACGAACGACCGGGCGAGGCGGCCCGGCAGAGGCTCGACGTGATCTGCCGCAGCCAGGACGGGTTCGAGATCGCCGAAGCCGATCTCGAACAACGCGGTCCGGGAGAGCTCGTCGGCACCCGGCAGTGGGGCCCGGCAGGCTTCAGGTTCGCCAACCTCGTCCGCGACCGTTTTTTGATCGAAGAGACCAAGGAGGTTGCCGCCGGCCTCGAATCAAGGGGTGAGTTGGAAAGAATACGTGATGCTCTGGCCGTCTACCACCCGAT
Source organism: Candidatus Sulfomarinibacteraceae bacterium (assembly GCA_963715955.1). Lineage (GTDB taxonomy): Bacteria > Acidobacteriota > Thermoanaerobaculia > Thermoanaerobaculales > Sulfomarinibacteraceae > Sulfomarinibacter. The sequence goes on along the minus strand of CAVQSQ010000021.1, from coordinate 377,661 downwards.
CGAGGTTCTGGAGGACGGAAATTGATGGCACAATAGTCGAAGTCCGATGGCGGGGGGTGCACGGGAATGACGGACCGGAATATCAGTTCAGAGTCGGGGCCGGACCTGGTTGTCGGACGCAAACAACTGATCGACATCGACACCAGCCCTGCCACGATGCTGCCGATCCCCGGCAGCCGGATGTTCGAGATCAACGAGGCGCTCAAGGTCTATCTCGAGCAGGAGCCCGACGGCACCGTGTTCGACGCCAGCCAGGGCGACGGCGGCGCCAGCCTGCCCGGGGTCTCACGCGAACTTCTGGACGAGGCCCACCGTCTCCAGGTGGAGCACGGCACCGGGTATGACAAGCCGTTCGGCACCCCGGCCTTCCGGCGCGCCGTGGTCGAGGACTATTGGGGGCTCGACAGCGCCACCGGATGGGGACCGGCCAACGTGATCGCCTGTCAGGGCGGGCGCGACGCGCTGGTCAAGGCCTACGACGCGATCCAGTTTCTCGGCCACCAACGCCGCGGCGACTTCGTCGTCGTCTCCCGGGTGCCGTGGATCTCCTACAACTGGGGCCCGTACGCGATGGGCGCCAACGTCATGCTGGCGCCGGGTGCAGGAAGAGGACGCCTGGGCGCTGACGCCCGAGGGAATCGCCGCCTGCAGCGAGGCCGCCGCCGGCTTCGGCGGCCGCCGCCCGGCCCTGCTGGTCGTCACCAGCCCGGACAACCCGACCGGGCGCAGTCTCAGCCCCGATCGGCAGATCGCCCTCGCCCGAGCCGCTTTCGCCGCCGGCGTGCCCTTCGTGCTCTTCGACTGGATCTATCACCGGGTGACTGACGGCGAACCGCACGACCTCAACGCCTTCCTCGGCGCTCTCGAGCCCGCCGAGCGCGAACGCTGCATCTTCCTCGACGGCCTCACCAAGTCCCTCGGCGCGAGCAACATCCGCAACGCCCACCTGGTGGCGCCGGTGCCGGTGGTGAAGTTCATCCAGGGGCGGGCCTCGCACGCGGTGATCCCCTCGTTCCACAGCCAGGCGGTGGCGATCGCGGCCTACCGCATGGGTTTCGACCGCGCCGCCGAGGGCATCGTCGGGCCCACCAACGCCAGCCGCAAGGTCGTCGAGACCTTTCTCGCCGGCCACGAGATCCGCCACATCCTCGGCAAGGGTTACTACGCCTTCCTCGACATGACGCCGTGGCTGGAACCGGCCGGGTTGGCCGACGCCACCGAACTGGGGACCGTGCTCGCGGAGAAATTCGGGCTGGCGGTCGTCCCGGGCGGCTTCTTCTCCGAATACGGCAAGAACTGGATTCGCTTCTCCTACGCTCTGCCCCCGGAGACCACGGCGGGCGCCCTCGACCGGCTGTGGTTCGCTCTGTCGTCACTGTGAAACGATTGGAAGGGCGGGCAGACCGATGAAGAGGGCCGAGTGGTTCGGTTTCGCGGAGAAGGTCCAACTGGCGTTAGAAAACTCAAGGCAGGCCGATCCGAAGAGCGGTACCTCGGGTCTCGAAATCGAGTTCAACATCCTCGACGCCGGACTCAACCCGGTCGAACACGTAGGCTACGGACCGGAGGGACGGTCCTTTGCCGACTTCCTGTACGAGGAGCAGTTGCCGGAGTGGGCGAAGGAGTACTTCCAGCTCGAGGTCTTCCACTGGATGACCGAGCTCGCCACGCAGCCCTGTTTCGACGCCCGCGCCACCGCCGCGCAGGCCCGCCTTCTGGAAGGCGTGCTGCTCGACACCCTGGCCGAGATCGGGCGCTCCTACGCGACCTCCTTTCTCGCCCTCCACGGCAACATCCCGCGGCCGTTCGACGTTTCCTCCGCCAGCATTCCCGCAGGGTGGAATCTGGCCCGCAGGCGCTACCTCGAGCGGTGCGTCGAGCTCTTCGGCGGACGGCTGGCCACCGCCGGCATCCACACCAACCACAGCTTTCCGGAAACCCTGCTGTCGTGGGACTTCATCCACCTGCCGTTCTCCGAGCGCAAGGGGAAGACCCTGGTCGATTTTCGCAACCAACAGGTGATCCGGGCGACCCGGCTGTTGCGTCCGATGTGTCCGGTCTTCATCGCCGTGAGCGCCGCCTCGCCGTTGGCCAGCGACGTGGTCGACGGTCAGCGCGAGGTCGTCCTCACCGACACCGACTCGATGCGCCTGCTGGCCTTTCCCAACCCCGAGGAACTCGATGTCCCGGGTCTGTACTCGAGCCACCGCGACTACCTCGACATTTCGTACGGTCTGGTCCGGTCGGGCATCCGCTTCGGCGCCAACAACTGGACGCCGGTGAGGGCCCGCTCCGATGTCGCCCCGGTGCGCCGCAACGTCATGGCCACCAGCGAACAACTTCAAGAGCTCTACCGCCGGGGGATCTTCTCGGTCGGCACCCACGGCAGCCTCGAGGAGGCGGAACGGGCGGTGGTCGTCGAAAACCTGTGCGCCAGGGTCGACCTCCCGATGAACCGGGTCGAGGTGCGCACGGACGAGGGCGGCGACACCCTCGACCTGTCGATCGCGAAAGTTCTTTTCAAGGACCTCCTGATGCTCAGGATCTACGGCGAGCCGGGCTTTGGCGCAGCGTACGGCTACGACGCCGGCGATCTTGCGCGAGCCCGCCGCAACGAACACTCCGCCGCTTTCCGCGGGCTCGATGCGGAACTCGAGCACCCTCAGACCGGCACGAAGATGACCGTGCGGGAGTACCTGCACGAGCTTCTGACCGAGGTCGAGTTCCTTGCCGAGGGACTCGGAGTGGCTGACCAACTCGAACCGCTGCGCGAGATGGCTGGTGGCGGTGCGAACCCGGCGGCGGGGATCCGGAACTGGATTCTCGACCAGCTCGACGGCAAACCCAGGAGGTCCAGGTCGGGCGCGGTGGTGGTGCCCGCCGAATTGGTGGCGACGTGGTTCGAGAATCGGCGGGCACGGGTGGCGGACGAGGCCCGGTCGATCGCGGGCGCCTCGACCGAGATGCGAAACGAGTGGTCGAAACTGGCGCCGTTGGTGACGGGTCTGCGCACGATGGCGAGCGACCGGCCCGAGATGCCGGTGAGTCTGGGCGCCGTCGATACCGATCTCACGATCGAGAATGTCGACGAGCGGACCGCTGACGTCCTCCGTCTCGCCGCCGATCTGGTGCGCATCCCGTCGGTCACCAACTGCCCCGACGAACGGGTCCACGAGGTCTTCTCGTGCGCCGGTTTCGTCGCCAACTTCCTCACCCGGGGCGGTCTCGATGTCCGGCTCTACGACCGCGGGCGCTACCCGGCCGTGTTGGCGTCCTTCAGGGGAGCGCCGCCGGCGAAGGTGATGCTCTCCGGCCACTTCGACGTGGTGCGGCCGGAGCCCGACGACTGCCAGTTCCAACCGCGGATCGAGGGCGACTACCTGTGGGGCCGCGGCGCCGCCGACATGAAGACGGTGGTCGCGAGCGACATGCTGTGGATGGTCGAAAGGGCCGCAGCGGGACCGCCCTTCCCGCTCATCAACATGCTGCTTGTCGGCAACGAGGAGAACGGCGAAGGCGACCCCTTCGGGACCCCTCACGTGCTCGCGGATCTCGAACACCGCGACGGGTGGTCGCCGGAGTTGATGCTGGTGGGCGAGCGCACCGGCGAACAGGGGACCGAGCTCCACGGCCAGGTCTGCACCGAGAGCCGGGGCATCTTCCGGATGCGGATCACCGCGCGCGGGGTGTGCGGCCACACCGGGGTCAGCGGCGGTCCCGCGGATCTCCTCGACAAGCTGGTCGAGGTCAGAGGCCGTCCTCGGCTTCGGTCTTCAAGCGCCACCTGACGGTGTCAAGCGTCGACGGCTGGGAGACCACGACCCGCTTTCCGTTTCTCACGGTCGGCGAGCCCGGGGTCTACAACATCACGGCAGGGGAGGGCGTCCTCGGAATCGAGATCCGGCCCATCCCCGGCGACGACCTCGATGGTCTGGTGGCCGAGATCGAGAGCCTCTGCACCGAACTCGGTCTCGAAACCGACCTCGAACTCATGGAGCCCGGCGTCGCCTGCCCGACCGACAACCCCCACCTCGCCCGCCTCCTCGCGGCCGTCGCAGAGGTGTCCGGACAGCCCGCCGTGGTCGGCAGGAAGAAACCGGGATCGTCGGCCCGCTTCGCCCCCGGCGGCCACCAGGTCGTCTGGGGCCAGAGCGGAATCGGCCCCCACTCCCGCGACGAACGCCACTACATCCCGTCCATCAAACCCTACCTCGAAGTCCTCGACGCATTTGCAAGGCGGGTGGGGGAGGGCTGAGGAGAACCGCGGAAGTGGTCACTCGCCGGTAGCGGAGGTGAAGGTGGGCCAAGGCCCACCCTACTTCGGGCCGAAGACCGAGCGCTCCCGTAGGGTGGGCCTCGGCCCACCATCAGACTCGGTCACTCGGAGTGCGTTGAGGACCACCTGACGGAATCACCGGTCTCGAAATTGTCGAAGAACATATTCATCGAACAGTCCCTGAGAATCGTCAACCCGGCGGAACGGTCGGCGACGTAGACCAGACCGTTGGCGACATCGAGGTTCCAGGCGGATCCCGGCGTCAGGTATGAAGCGATCTCGATTGGAAAGGCAGGAACCGTCACATCGATCACGCGAACTCCACCGGTCCAGTCCGCAACGTAGAGATGATGGCCGGAAACGATGGCCTTGGCAGCGTTCCCGGGTGTGTCGAGGACCGCCACCTCGACCGCATTCGAAGGGGTGTGGATGTCAAAGACTCGTATTCCGTCTCGTCCGTTTGCCAGATAGGCGTAGTTTCCCGAAACCGCAACGCCCCGCGAATAGCCGGCCGCCCATTCGCCATCGACCCAGTCCGGGTCGGTAACGTCTGAGATGTTCACCACGGCGAGACCATCGTTGAAATCCGCGACGTAGGCGAAGTCACCTGCGAGGGCCACGCTCTGGGGTGAGGTGATGTCTCCTGTCGATCCGACCACGTCCGGTGTGGTCGGGTCGCTGACATCAGCTATTACGAAAAGGCCGCCATCGAGATCATTCATCACAAACGCGTAGCCATCGCGAATCGCGACATCCCGAGTCCGCTTGTTGACCGGAGGTTCCATGTGGCCCACTCGGTCAGGAGTATCGGCGGTGTGAACATCGAAGATCGAGAGTCCGTCGTAGTACTCGACGACGTAGGCGTATCCAGCCGCAACTACCACTTCGTCAGCGTATGACACTCCTTCCTCAGGTTTGGCGACGAATACTGGGGCTACCGGTTCTGACACATCAATGACCCTCAAGGATTCTCCCGACGCCGCGACGTACGCACGATCGCCGACAACCGCCACATCGTTCGAACCGCCCCAACCTTCGATCTGCGAGACGATGGCGGGCTTATCGGAGGCCGCGACCTCGATTACCGGGACACCAGCATCCCCGCTCGCGAGGATGACGTGATCGCCCGTCACCGCAACTCCGTAGGAATAGCCTCCGGCGATCTCGACCGAGCCTGCCAATGCCGGGTCACTTGGGTCGGTGATGTCGACAATTCGCAGACCGAAGGCGGCGTCGGCGACGTACGCGAGATTTCCGCTCAGTGCCACGTCCCAGGGCCACATGTTTTCCACAGTCGGATCGCCGAGGAACCCCGCGCTGGACGGTGCGGTCGGGTCGCTGATGTCGACGACATGAAGCCCGCTCGAGCACGCAACATAGGCGTAGTTGGCTGAGATCGCTGAGCCTCGTGCACCATCCTCGAGCCCAACAGGGTCGTACAGCCCGAGTTCGGCGGGTGTGGTCGGATCCGTCACGTCGATCAGACGGAGCCCGATGTCCGATTCGGAGAGGTAGACGGTGTTCCCTTCAACGGTCACTCCTTCCGCAACTCCGGGCGTGTCAAGATTCCCGACATCGAAGGGCGAGGAGGGCGTGCTGACGTCGATGATTCTCAGACCCTCTGAATTGTCGGCGACAAAGGCGTGACCGCCCGAAGCCGCGACGTCGTTGGCCCAACCGGGTGTGTCGATGCTCCCCACCTGGACGAGCACGCCCGGTGTGCTCGCATCGATGACGGCGAGACCCACGTCGCCCAGCGCCACGAACACGTATTGACCCGAGAAAGAAACCCCCGAAATGACTCCGTCGAGCTCGAGTTCCGCCATTTCCACCGGCGCCGAGGGTTCACTGAGATCGATTTCCACCAAGACCGCCCCTATTCCTGCAAAGGCGCGCGTTCCGGACGCCGCCACGTCGAAAGAGGGGCCGTACGCCCAACTGCCCACGAACTCGGCACATGAGTTCGACGAAGCGACACGCACCGGGACTGTCAACACAGCCGCCACCAGGATGAAAGACAGAATATGCCGGTTTCTGTGTTGCATTGTTTCTCCTTTGAACAGGAAAGGAACAGATCGACTGCGCCACAACCACAGCATATTGAGACTACGCAGGAATCGCAAGGCCGATTCCCGACGGGCGCATCGAGGCGTGCTGCGAGTGGTCACTTGGATGGACCGACAGGCGCGGGTGCGTTCGTAACGGGTGCCAGGTCAGACGATTCAGACGATTTGAGGGTGGTGGGTCTCAGCTGGCCTTTTCGTAGGCGTCGAGGAAGTCGTTTCTGGGGATGCCGGCCTGGGTGCAGATGGTACGGAGGTGGAGTTCTTGAGCTTCTTGTGGTCTAGGATGGTGAGCGGCGTGCGTGAGCCGTCGGGATTTTGGCGCACCATGGCGATGTGGTTTCCTTCGCGAACGATTTCAAAGCCGAGAGCTTGAAGCGCCTTGATGACGCGCTTCTTTGGCGCATCAATCGGGAACTTCGGCATCAGATCGCGACACCGGCCTCGGCGACGAAAGCCTCAAGAACATGAGGTTCGGTCTGAAGAACCTCGTCACCGAAGGTTTCGATATGAAATCTGATGGCCGAGCGTACGTCGGCAAGGGCCTCTTCGTAGGTGTCTCCCTGACCGACCACGACGCCTTTGAGGCCCAAGGGGTAAGCGACGTAGCCGTCTGTGTGTTTCTCGACGATGACCTTGATATTTGTCATTCTCGCCTCATTTCATCTGCAGCAATTTCACCCGCCGATTCCGCCTCGAAACCGGGGTGGGACGCTGACAGTGTATATCGTTGGAACCGGCTGGGCACGTCAAGCGTCATCACTCCCGCCGCGTTCGCGAAGCGAACGCCTGTAATTGGCGGCGTTCGGCGCCAGCCGGACGACGTCAATTACCGTCGAAAAACCCCCCGATGCCGCCCATCTTGCCGAGGATCGAGCCCTCGCCGCGGTCCTTGCCGCCGGCCTGGGGCGCCGCCTGCCAGATGCGTCCGGCGAGACGGGAAAACGGCAGAGACTGGAGCCAGACCTTGCCGGGGCCGCGGAGCCGGGCGAAGAAAAAGCCCTCGCCGCCGAAGATCGCCGACTTGACGCCGCCGACGAACTCGATGTCGTAGTTGACCGAGGTCTCGAGCGCGACCAGACACCCGGTGTCGACCCGCAGGCCCTCGCCGGGGCCGAGCTTGCGTTCGATGATGGTTCCGCCGGCGTGGATGAAGGCGAGACCGTCGCCCTCGAGCTTCTGCATGATGAAGCCCTCGCCGCCGAACAGGGCGGTGCCGATCTTCTTCTGGAAGGCGATGCTCATCGACACGCCCTTGGCGGCGCACAGAAAGGCGTCCTTCTGGCAGATCAGGGTGCCGCCGTGCATGGCGAGGTTGACCGGGATGATCTTGCCGGGGTAGGGCGAGGCGAATGCAGCGCGGCTCTTGCCGGAACCGTTGTGAGTGAAGATGGTCATGAAGAGGCTCTCGCCGGTGAGCAGGCGTTTGCCGGCCCCCACCAGCTTGTCCATCATGGTGCTCTGCTTCTGCGACCCGTCACCGAAGATGGTCTGCATCTCGATGCCCTCGCCCATGTACATCATCGCGCCGGCCTCGGCGACGACGCTCTCGCCGGGGTCGAGCTCGACTTCGACGAACTGCATCTCCTCGCCGTGGATCTCGAAGTCGACTTCATCCGCGGTGCCGCCGGTGCGGCGGCCCGGAGGCGCCGGTGGGGGAGTGTGGCTCTTGAGGGAGGGCACGGTGTTGGCAGGCGCCCACTCGGTGATCCCCGCGCAGTAGACCATGGTGTCGGGGGCATAGCTGCCGGCCTGGAGTGCGTCCACCAGTTCCGCCTCATTCATCGGTCCGACGGTCTGTCCGTCAACGGCCACGTACCACATGTTTTCGCTCATGGTGCCTCCTGAAATCGGTCAAGTCGGTTGATTATACGCGGACCGATAGTGTTCCATTCCGTTTCATCCACACTCGGAGACCGCGCCCTGTGGTTTGATGCGCTTGAGGGATCGCCCCCTTGACAATGATGCATCAAATATGCATATTAATATGTATGAGAACCACCATCAACCTCGACGACAGCCTCATTGAAAAGGCCCGGAAGCTCAGCGGAATCGCGGAGAAGACGGCACTGGTGCACAGCGGATTGGAAGCGCTGATTGCGCTCGAGAGCGCCCGTCGACTCGCGCTCCTCGGCGGTTCGGAACCGCAGCTTGACGACGTGCCGCGCCGGAGAAATGCCGGTTGACGGTCCTGGTTGACACGTCGGTCTGGGTGGATCACTTCCGGAGGGGCAACCGCAGGCTATCGGAGATGCTCGAAAACGGTCGAGTTCTCTGCCATCCGCACATCATCGGTGAACTGGCATGCGGCAACCTCAGGAACCGCAGTGAGATCCTCGAATACTTGACGGCCCTCCCACAAGCCGACTGCGCATCCATCGACGAGGGATTGGTCTTTCTGGAATCAGAAACTCTCTATGGCCGCGGCCTCGGGTGGATTGACGTGCAACTGCTTGCGGCCGCCAGGCTCACGCCCTGCCCGCTGTGGACCCTGGACCGCCGCTTCGCGGAGGTCGCCCGAGAACTGGGAGTCGGTGCCGAGTAGTTTCGCTGTCGGTTGCACCCTTTCAAGAAAAACCTAGCAGGGATCACTCCTGCCGCGCCAGGCACTCCGCGTCGTCGTTTGCCGGGCGGTTGACGCGGGTGGTCACGGGGTAGGCCTCCATGCCCTCGGCGGGGTGGGCCATGACGAGTTCCTGGAAGCGGTCGGAGGCGAGAGGGCGGGGCTCCAGCCATTCGGCGTAGTTGTCCGGGGGGAGGATCACGGGCATGCGGTCGTGGAGCCCGGCGATCAGGTCGTTGGGAGTGGTGGTGAGGATGGTGAAGGTGTCGAGCGGCCCGCTCTCACCTTTCGACCACCGCTCCCACAGTCCCGCAAAGGCAAAGACCCGGGCATCGGCAAAGTGGATGAAGTGGGGTTGCTTGCCATCCGGGCCCTTGACCCACTCGTAGAAACCGGAGGCCGGTACCAGACAGCGGCGCGCCTTGACGGCCGAACGGAAGGACGGCTTTTCGGCCGCGGTCTCGGACCGCGCGTTGATCATCCGCGCCCCGATCTTTTCGTCCTTGGCCCACGACGGCACCAGGCCCCACCGCACCATCGCGCACTCGCGCGCGCCCTGCGGATCCTGACGGATGACGGGAACCCTCTGGGTCGGGGCGATGTTGAACCGTGGCGTGAAGTCCGCGGCGGATCGACATCGAACACATCGGCCAGGACCGAGGCGTCGACGATGAGGGCGAAACGACCGCACATGCGACCCATCCTAAACGATCCCGAACCGGACCAAACCACAGAGACACAGAGACGGCACAGAGACGGCCGCTCGGAGTCTGCCCGCAGATCACGCAGATGACGCAGATCCATCGCAACCCAACGCAAAGGCGCAAAGGCGCAAAGGGAGCGATGCCGCCGTTGGCGAGGTTGCCCGGAGTGGAACGGCGGGAACGCCGGCGATCCGATGATCGCCGGCACCCGGTGAAAAGCCCGACCGCTCCGGATGCAAGCATCCGTCCCGGTCGGACTTTCCCCCGGCCGACGCGCCTGAGCGCGTCGGTCCCGCCGCAGTCGTACCTGCTCGAACGCGAACCACTGATCAACGCGAGAGGCGAGGCCTGCGCTCTCCGAGAGCGCGGGCCGCTGGGTCGAGCCACGGTGACGAACGCTCGCGTTCGGAGCCGTTGGTCGGCCCAGCGGTCCCCGGCCGCCCGGCGGCCGGGGACCTCGCCGGGCGATCGAGAGAGCTTCGTGACGTCTTCGTGTCTTCGTGGTTGCGACGAGACCCATCTCTGTGTCCTCTGTGCCTCTGTGGTTTGTCCCTTGCGATGGATCTGCGTCATTTGCGTGATCTGCGGGAAACCTTGTGTCTCCGTGCCTCTGTGGTTTTCCGGTCGTGCAGTATGATGTCGAGGTCTCCGGGAGGACCTCGTGATTCGAACCAACCTCACATCAGTCGTTGCAGCCTGCGCTTTGATGATCGTTCCCCTTGTCGGCAACGCTGCGGAAGAGAAGCGCGCGTTCGAGATCGCCGACTACTACCGCACCGCTTTTGTCGGCGCTCCGGTGGCGAGTTCCGGCGGCGACCTGGTTGCGTTTCCGGTCACCCGGTACGACCTCGAGGCCGGTGAGAGCTGGAGCGAGATCTGGATGATGTCGGCTGACGGTTCGGGTCTGCGGCAGATGACCCGGGGCCGGCACCACGACAGTTCTCCGGTCTTTTCACCGGACGGCAAACAACTGCTCTTCGTTTCCGACCGAAACGAGAACTCCCAGCTGTATCTGATGGCGGTCGACGGCGGTGAAGCCCGGCAACTGACCCACTTTCCGCTGGGACTCTCGGGCCCGGTGTGGTCGCCGGACGGGCGCTGGATCGCGGTGCAGGCCGAGGTCTACCCCGAGTGCGGCGCCGACGCCGAGTGCAACGAGACCATCGCCGATGCAGTGGCTGCGGGGCCGCTCAAGGTTCGAACGGCTGACGAACTGCTCTACCGCCACTGGACCTCCTGGCGGGAAGGGAAGTTCACCCACGTCTTGCTCGTCGAGGCCGAAACCGGCGACGTCATCCGCGATCTCACGCCCGGACGCTGGGACAGCCCGACCTTCGCGGTCGGCGGCGGCGGTGGCTTTGCATTCTCTCCCGATGGGCGTGAACTGTGTTTCGTCTCCAACCACGACCACGATCAGGCCCGGTCGACCAACTCCGATCTCTGGGTGGTCGCGGTGGATGCCGAGATCATCGACCCGTCGCCGGTCAACATCACGAAGACGAACGGCGGGTGGGACGGCGATCCGACCTATTCGCCCGACGGCCGGTTCATCGCGTTTCGCAGCCAGGCTGAGGCGGGCTACGAATCCGACCTCTACCGGATCGGCCTGTATGACCGGCGGACGCGGAAGACCCGGTACCTGACCGACCGCGAGAATTTCGACAACTGGATCAACGACCTCCGCTGGGCGCCGGATTCGAAGGCGATCTACTTCTCGGGCGACGAGGCGGGCGAGACGCCGATCTTCCGCCTCGGGCTGGGAGACACCGCGGCTTCGAAGATCGCAACCGACGGCGCCCTGGTGGGGTGGGACCTGGCCGCCGGTGGGCGTTCCATCGTCTCCGTGCGGTCGAAGGTCGGCGAGCCCGCGGAAGTGTTTTCCACCCCGGCGGCCGGCGGCGCGTCGAAGCGCCTGAGCGCGTTCAACGATGCCCTGGCGGCCGAGGTCGACATTCGGCCGGCCGAGGTGATGTGGGTGGAGACCGACCGCGGTTACCGGGTCCAGGTGTTCGTGGTCAAACCCCACGATTTCGACGCGACGAAGAAATATCCCCTGATCCTCAACGTCCACGGCGGCCCGCAGTCGCCGTGGCGCGATCGCTACCGCGGCGACTGGCAGGTCTACCCCGGCAAGGGCTACGTGGTGGCGTTTCCGAACCCCACCGGTTCGGCGGGCTTCGGCCAGGACTTTGTCGATGCCATTGCCTGCGACTGGGGCGGCCGGGTCTACGACGACCTGATGGACGTCTCGGACGCTCTGGCGGGGCTGTCCTACGTCGACGCGGATCGCATGGGCGCCATGGGATGGTCGTACGGCGGTTACATGATGATGTGGTTCGCCGGCCACACCGACCGGTTCCAGGCTCTGGCCTCGATGATGGGGGTCTACGACCTGCGTTCGATGTGGGGGGCGACCGAGGAACTGTGGTTCGTCGAGCACGACCTCTGCGGCCTGCCCTGGACATCGCAGGAGTACGAGACCTCGTCGCCGTCATCCTATGCGGAGCACTTCAAGACACCGACCCTGGTCGTCACCGGCGAACGCGACTACCGCGTTCCCTACACCCAGAGCCTGCACTTCTTCACCGACCTGCAGGTGCAGGACATTCCTTCGCGGCTGGTGGTCTTCCCCGACGCCGGACACTGGCCGGGTTGGTACGAGATGGCCTACTACTACCTGGTCCACCTCGACTGGTTCCACCAGTGGCTGGGCGGCGAGCCCGCTCCGTGGAACCCGCAGGCCTTTCTCCGCAACCAGGTGTTCGTCGGACAATCCACCGCCCGGGAAAACTGAACGGGCGTGGTAGCCTGCACCCGATACCGAGCAACAGAGGAGCAGTGATGGCTGGGATCTTCAAGGCATATGACATCCGCGGGACCTACCCCGACCAGGTCAACGAATCGATCGCGTACCGGGTGGGTTACCACTTCCGCGACCTGCTCGACGACGAGGACCTGGCACGTGGACCGGTCGTGGTCATCTCACGCGACATGCGGGCGCACTCGGTGCCGTTGGCGGAGGCACTCAAAAATGGCCTCCGAGCGCGCGGGGTGGCTGTGATCGACATCGGCGTCGCCGACACCCCGCAGAACTACTTCGGCATCGGTTTTCTCGAGGCCTCCGGTGGGATCCAGGTCACCGCCAGCCACAACCCCGCGGTCTACAACGGCTTCAAGATGTCGCGGCGCGACGCCATCCCGGTGTCGTACGAGACCGGGATCGCCAAGCTGGAACAGCTCGTCCTGGCATCCGACGTCTCTTCCGACCTGCCGCCGCTGGCTGGGGAGGAACACCGCCCGGTCTTCGAGGAGTACTGCGAGCACGTGCTCGCCGAGGTCACGGTCCTCGAGCCGCGGCTCAAGCTCGCCGCCGACGCGGCCAACGGGATGGGCACCATCTACCTCCCGATCCTCGAACGGCTCAACGTCGACCTCGATCTCTTGTACTTCGAGCTCGACGGGAACTTCCCCAACCACGAGGCCAACCCGCTCAAGCACGAAAACCTGGTGGACGTCGAGCGCGCCGTGTCGGAGGGCGGGTGCGATCTCGGGGTCGCGTTCGACGGCGATGCCGACCGCGCCATCCTGATCGACGAAAAGGGGCGTTATATCTCTGCCGACAAGATGACCGGCCTCCTCGCTCCCCGTTTCCTGAAGGACGAGCCAGGTGCGACCATCGTCTACGACCTGCGTTCCTCCTGGGCGACCAAGGAAGCGATCGAGGAGGCGGGCGGTGTGCCGCTGCGGGAGAGGGTCGGGCACTCCTTCATGAAGGCCACGATGCGGGAACACAACTCGCCGTTCGGCGGCGAACTCGCGGGCCACTTCTACTTCCGCCGCAACTACACGGCGGACTCCTCGATCATGACCCTGATCGAGACCCTCAATCACATCCGCGAGACCGGCAAGCCGCTCTCCGAACTGGTGGCGCCGCTCAACCGCTACCACTCGACGGGCGAGATCAACTTCCACGTCGATGACAAGGACGGGATGATCCGGCAGTTGGCCGAGGTCTTTGCCGACGGCGAGATCGATTATCTGGACGGCATCACCGTGCAGTTCGACGACTGGTGGTTCAACGTCCGGCCGTCGAACACCGAGCCGCTGCTGCGGCTGGTGCTCGAGGCGAAAACGGCCGAGTTCATGGATTCCAAGAAGGAGCTTTTGCTGAGCTATCTCGGGACCCCCGAGTAGGTTCGTCCGCCAATGACGGCTGTTCTCGGAATTTCCGCCTACTACCACGATTCGGCGGCCGCGCTGGTGGTGGACGGCGACATCGTCGCCGCCGCCCAGGAGGAGCGGTTCACCCGCATCAAACACGACCACGCGTTCCCGACCAACGCCATCGCCTACTGTCTCGAGGAAGCGGGGATCGGCCCCGGCGACCTCGACTTCGTGGGTTTCTACGACAAGCCGTTCCTCAAGTTCGAACGCATCCTGGAGACCTACCTCGCCTTTGCGCCGGCGGGCTTCCGCTCCTTTCTCAAGGCGATGCCTTTGTGGATGCGGCAGAAGCTCCACCTCCCGCGCGAGATCCGGCGCGAGCTTCGCGGCGACTACCGCCGCGGGATCGTCTTCACCGAACACCACGAGTCCCACGCGGCGTCGGCTTTTTTCCCATCGCCGTTCGAAGAGGCGGCGATCCTGACCCTCGACGGGGTGGGGGAGTGGGCCACCGCGAGCTTCGGCGTCGGCCGCGGCAACCGCATCGAACTCAGCCACGAACTGCAGTTTCCGCACTCGCTCGGTCTCCTCTACTCCGCCTTCACCTACTTCTGCGGTTTCAAGGTGAACTCGGGCGAGTACAAGCTGATGGGTCTCGCGCCCTACGGCTCGCCGATCTACGCCGACGAGATCCTGGACAAACTGCTCGATCTCAAGGACGACGGATCGTTCCGTCTCGATCTCAGTTTCTTCAACTACTGCCAGGGCCTGACCATGACCTCGAAGAAGTTCGACCGCTTTTTCGGGGGTCCGCCGCGGACACCGGAGACACCCCTGACGCAGCGTGAAATGGACCTCGCGGCGTCGGTTCAGAAGGTCACGGAAGAGATCGTGCTGCGGATCGACCGGCCACCTCCACGAGACCACCGGCAATGGAGAATCTGTGCCTGGCCGGCGGCGTGGCCCTCAACTGCGTCGGCAACGGCCGCATCCTCCGTGAGGGCCCCTTCGATCACCTCTGGATCCAGCCGGCAGCCGGCGACGCCGGTGGGGCCCTCGGCGCGGCCCTCTACATCTGGCATCAACTCCTCGGCAAACCGCGGACCCCGGTCCTGCCCGACGGGCAGAGAGGCTCGTTGCTCGGCCCGTGTTTCTCCGAGCAGGAGATCCGGGCCTTTCTGGAGACCACGCCGGCGGTGTATCACCACGTCGGTGACGACGAAGAACTCGACTCCCGGATCGTCGACCTCATCGAGGACGAGAAGGTGGTGGGTCTCTTCCAGGGCCGGATGGAGTTCGGCCCGCGCGCCCTCGGCTGCCGCAGCATCATCGGCGACGCCCGCAGCCGCAAGATGCAGTCGGTGATGAATTTGAAGATCAAGTTCCGGGAGTCGTTCCGGCCCTTTGCGCCGATCGTGCTGAGAGAGCACGTCAGCGAGTACTTCGAGATGGCCGACGAGGCCGACAGCCCCTACATGCTTCTGGTGGCTGACGTTGCCGTCGATAAAAGGCTGCAGGTGGCGGACGACGGCGCCACCGGTCTCGACAAGCTCAAGAGCATTCGGTCGGTCGTGCCGGCCATCACCCACGTCGACAACTCGGCGCGCGTGCAGACGGTGGATCGCGACCGCCACCCCCGGCTCCACCGTTTGATGCGGGCGTTCGCCGGACGCACCGGGTGCCCGGTGATGATCAACACCTCGTTCAACGTCCGCGGCGAACCCATCGTGTGCGCGCCCGAGCACGCCTACCACTGTTTCATGGGCACCGACATGGATGTGCTGGTGCTCGAGAACTTCCTCCTCCTCAAGGAGGAACAGCCGAGATCCGCGGTCCCCGACCGGGACGGCTATCTGGCCCAGTTCGAGTTGGATTAGGAGCGCCCGTGAGCGTCGTGCAGATCAACCGCAACCCGACCCTTCGTCAGCTCCGGCAGTTCGGCTGGATCTGGATGGCTTTCGTCGCCCTCTTCGGCGCCGTCGCGTGGTTCAAGTTCCACAACCCGGCCCTGGCCCGCGGTCTTTGGGTCGCCGCCGTCGTCGTGCCGGTCCTCGGTTGGGCCATCCCGCCGTTCATGCGCCTCGTGTTCCTGGGAATGTCCTATCTCGCGTGGCCGATCGGGTTCGTCGTCTCGCACGTGGTTCTGGCCGGGGTGTACTACCTCGTTCTCACCCCGATCGGCCTCGTGACGCGGCTCGTCGGGTATGATTCCATGAAGAAGACGTTCGACCGGGAGGCTTCAACCTACTGGGTGCCGCGGGATCGCGGCAAGATCGACGCGAAACGACATTTCCGGCAGTTTTGAGGGACGGATGAGCGAAGAACACCACTCCGACGACGATTTCGAACGCGAGGCGAGCGCTCCGCAGCAGGGCATCGTGCGCGAGTTCCTCGACTTTCTGCTCCACAACAAGAAGTGGTGGCTGACGCCGATCATCCTGGTCCTGCTGTTGGTGACCGTCCTGATCGTGCTCTCCGGCTCGGCGGCGGCGCCGTTCATCTACACGTTGTTCTGATTGCCATTGGCGGCTGCGAATTGCGGGTCGCTTCGCTCAACCGAGCAAGGCGAGGAAGACGCCGGCAGCAACTGCCGAGCCGATCACGCCGGCGACGTTGGGGCCCATGGCGGCCATCAACGGGTTGACCCTGCCGTCGGTCGCGTCGCTCACGAATTTCTGCACCACCCGCGCCGACATCGGCACCGCTGAGACCCCCGCCGCGCCGATGCAGGGGTTGATCTTCGAGTTTTTCGGCAGCACCAGGTTGAGGATCTTCGCAAAGACCACGCCGCCGAAGGTGCTGAACGAGAAGGCCACTGCACCGAGCACCAGAATGAAGATCGTCTGCGGACGGATGAAGCTGGTCCCCTCCATCGTGGCGCCGACGACGATGCCGAGAAAGATGGTCACGATGTTGATCATCGGGCCGCCGGCGGTCTTGGACAGGCGATCCGTGACGGTGGACTCACGCAACAGATTGCCGAACATCAGCATGCCGATCAGCGGCGCGCAGGCGGGGACCGCAAGCGACGCCACCACCGCCGTAATGATGGGAAAGAGGATCACCGCGGTCGTCGACACCGGTTTGACCTGCGGCATGTCGATGGCGCGTTCGGAAGCAGTCGTCAACAGGCGCATGATGGGCGGCTGGATGATCGGCACCAGCGCCATGTAACTGTAGGCCGCCACCGCGATCGCGCCCAGGAGATGGGGCGCCATGATCGAGGCGAGAAAGATCGAGGTCGGTCCGTCGGCGCCGCCGATGATACCGATGGCTGCCGCTTCGCGGGCGGTGAAGCCGAACAGCACGAAGGCGCCGAGAGCGGCGACCGCGATCCCGAGTTGCGCCGCCGCACCGAGGAGGAAAGTCAGGGGCCGCCCGAGGAGCGGCCGAAAATCGGTCAGGGCGCCGACCCCGAGGAAGATCAGCGGCGGCAGGAACTCGGTCTTGATGCCGGCGTTGTAGATCAACTGGAGCAGGGGATGGCTGCCGCCGGCGACCGCGATGCCCTCGGCCGATGCGCTCATCATCGCGTTCGGCAGGTTCGCGAGAATCGCCCCGAAGCCGATCGGGATCAGCAACAGGGGCTCGAAGCCCTTGCGAACCGCGAGGTAGATCAGACCGCCGCCGAGCGCGAACATGACCAGGTTCTGCCACCCGAGACCGGCGAAGCCGGACTGGGCGAGCAGGGTGCTCAGAGCACCCATCTCACGCCTCGAGCGTCATGATCGAGTGACGCGCCTCGATATCGGCACCGATCTCCGCGTCGATGCTGGCCACCCGGCCGCCGCACGGGGCTTTGACGTCGTGTTTGGCCTTCATCGCCTCGACCGCGGCCACGACCTGGCCCTTGTTCACGGTGTCGCCGACCTTGACGTTGATCTCGACCAGTTCGGTCTTGCCCTGAAAGGGGGAGAAGACCGGAGTGCCGTTGCCCGCCGGCGCTGCGGCTTTCGCAGCAGGCGCCGCAGTCTCGCCGCTCCCGCCGGCCGGTTCGATGGTGATCGTGAAATTGCGACTGCTCCCGTTTTCGACCACCGTGCACCTGGTGGTCACCGGACCGGCAAGAGGAGCGCTTGCGGTCGCCGCTGCCGCTGCCGCGGGCGCCGGAGCGGCGGCCTCCTTCTTCTTGAAGGGCAGCACGATCTTGGCCTTGCCGGTGAGCAGGCGGATGCCCTCGTTGAGGTCCATGTTCTTGCCGGCGACGATCGCCGACGCGACCAGGAAGACGTTTTCGTCGGTGGTCGCGAGGCCGCGCTCCGTGAGGGCCGCGCGGGCGGCCGCGAGGCTGTCAGGGGCGGCCTCGAGCGGGTCGCCGGAGAATGGCGGCTTCTCGAGTTGTTCGGCCGCGATCTTGACGACCTCCGGGTCGGGCGGCAGCGGCGGGCGCCCGAAATAGCCGAGGACGGCCTTGCCGTAGCCGTCGTTCATCTTCTTCCAGCGGCCGAGGAGGACGTTGTTGAAGGCCTGGAGCCAGTACTGCTGACTGCCCGGGGTGACGCTGGTCCAGGCGCCGCCCGCCTTGACCACCACCGGGAACTCGGCGAGGACCTCGGAGTAACGGTCGAGGATTCCCGCCTCCTTCATCATGTGGACGTTGGGGCCGATGGCGCCGCCGGGCATCGGGAAGCCGACCACGCGAGCGTCGGCGGTGGTGGTGACGGGGTTGAAGTCGTAATCGGCAAGGCCTTCGTCGAGCAGATTCTCGATCTCTCCCATTTTGGTGTGGTCGATGTCGAGCGAGTAGCCGGTGCCTTTGAGAGCGTGCCACATCGACCGGACGTCGGGTTGGACCGTTCCGGAGGCCATCGGGCGGACCGAGAGGTCGATGCCGTCGACGCCGCCTTCGATTCCCGCCATGTAGCACGAGACGGCCATCGAGGCGGTGTCGTGGGTGTGCTGCCAGAGGACGACTTCAGGCGGCAGGATCTTCTTGAGACCGACGGCGGTCTCGTAACAGGTCCTCGGGTCGGTGGTGCCGGAGGCGTCCTTCATGCACACCGAGTCGAAATGAACGCCCCGATCGAGCAGCTGCCGGATGATGTTGATGTAGAACTCGGCGGTGTGGACCGTCTCGTCCTTGAACGGGAGTCCCATCAACGCCACACAGACCTGGTGGTGCATGCCGGCGTCGACGATCGGCTTGCCGGTCTTGGCCAGGTTGTCGACGTCATTCATGTAGTCGAAGTTGCGGTCCCAGGTCGTGCCGTGCTTCGCCATCAGCCTGGCCTGCATCTGGAGAGCGTCGAGCCGCTGGGTGGTCAGGGTGACGCCGGAGACCGAGCGGGTGAGGATCTGGAGGTCGACGTCCGGACCGACCGCCTCCCGCATCTTGTCCTGGCACTCGAAAGGGTCCTCACCGACGTAGAAGAAGGGCGCCTGATAGCGGGCGCCGCCGCCGAACTCGAAGTGACGGATGCCCGCCTCCTTGGCGGAGAATTCCATCGCCGGAAGGATGTCGGCGAGTCGGACCTTGCCTCCGAACGAGCTCTGCAGACCGTCTCGGAACGGGGTGAACATGACGCGGATCTTCTTCGGCTTCTCGGTAAAAATCACTGTTCCTCCTCGATGCGGGTCACCTTCGCGCCGGGATAGACCGACGCGACGGCGGTGGTGATGGCGGCGACGATCGCGGAGTCGATCTTCCCTCCGCGGACCGGAAACACGGTGGTGATCAGCCACATGACCAGGGCCAGGAGGCCGAGCAGGCAGAAGACCGCAAGCATCGCGATCAGACACGCGGAAAACAGGCTCGAAAGGGCCAATCTTCACTCCTCTTCACGGGCTGGGAAATGAGATGGTTGCTGCCGACGTCCCATGGCCGCTGGAACGCACCTCCACTTTGATTGACTCAGGATACGCCGATTCTCGACCACGTCCAGTGGCAATTGTGAATTTCTTCACGCTGCCTCAATCTCTCCTCTCGACCCACATTCGAAAGGCGGAACTGGGATATTCTGGTTTGATGAACGAGGACAAGGGTGTTCGGACAGGCGCCCGGTCGTTGATGATCGGGGCTGCCGCTGGTGGTCGTCCTCGCCGGTCTCAAGGCGGCGCAGACGCTCATCATCCCGTTCCTGCTCGCCCTGTTCCTGGCCATCATCTGCGCGCCGGCGGTGTCGTGGATGACCCGCAGGAAGGTCCCGGTCGGCATCGCCGTACTGATCGTCGTGATCGTCCTGCTGGCGTTGTTTTCAGGCTTCGGCGCGATCGTCGGCAGCTCCGTCAACGAGTTTGCCGCCTTTGCCGCCCAGTACCAGGCACGTTTCGACGGCCTGATTGCATCCGCAAGTCAGTGGTTCGAGGCCCACGACATCGATCCGCAGTCGCTCGACGTCCTCACCATGCTGCAGCCCGGAAAGCTCATCAACATGCTGGGAGGTGTGCTGAAGAACCTGGCAGGCGTGCTGTCGAATCTGTTCCTGATCATTCTGACGATGATCTTCATGCTGCTCGAGGCGGCGACGCTGCCGCTCAAGATGCAGGCCGCAGTTCGCAGGGGAGGCATCGACATCGAGAACTTCGGCCAGATCGTCGGCCAGGTGCAGCGCTATCTCGGGATCAAGACCGCGACCAGCCTCGTGACAGGATTGTTGGTCGGTTTCTGGACCGCGGTCGTCGGTCTCGAGTTCGCGGTTGTGTGGGGTCTGCTCGCCTTTCTGCTGAACTACATCCCCAGCATCGGTTCGATCGTTGCCGCCGTCCCGGCGGTGCTGCTCGGGTTGGTCCAGGGTGGGATCGGTTACGCTCTTCTGGTGGCTGCCGGCTACGTGGTGGTGAATGTGGCCATCGGCAATTTCATCGAGCCCTATCTGCTGGGCCTCACTCTCGGTCTTTCCACGCTGGTCGTCTTTCTGTCGCTGGTGTTCTGGGGCTGGATGTGGGGCAGCATCGGCATGCTGCTGTCGGTCCCACTGACCATGATCCTCAAGATCCTGTTCGAGAACACCGACGACCTGCAGTGGGTCGCGGCCATGCTGGACAACCGGCGCGGGGCCGAGAAACGGCTCGAGGCCCTCGCCGCCGCCGCCTCGGCGGAAGGCGACTGATCCGGCGAAGCCAGGGGTTGACTTTGCCTCTACAATGGGTCCTGCAGGGGGAGGGCCCGAGATGAGAAAGCTGATCAGGGTGTGCTTCGCGATTGTGATCCTGTCCGCCGTTGCCGGGTCGCCGGCAGCCCAGACACCATCCACCATGCCGAGTCCCGCGAGCGTTCTCGGGTTCGAACCGGGCGCCGATCGCCAACTCATGGACTACGGTCAACTCACCGACTACCTGACGCAGTTGGCCGCAGCCTCCGACCGCATCGAGATGCGCGAGGTCGGCACGACGCCTCTCGGCCGCACCATGTATGTGGTCTTCATCTCCTCGCCGGACAACATCGACCGCCTGGACGATCTTCGAGGCATCAACCAGGAGCTCGCCCTCGATCCGTCGCTTTCGGACGACGAGCGGGCGTCTCTGATCGAACGGGGCAGGGTCTTCGTCATGGAGACCCTCTCGATGCATTCCGGGGAGGTCGCGCCGAGCCAGACGCTGCCGTTGTACGCCTACGCGCTCGCCACGACCGAGGACCCTGCACTGCTGCGCCAGCTCGAGAACGTGGTCCTGATGATGGTCCCGTGCCACAACCCCGACGGCATGGACCTCGTGGTCGAGCACTACCGGGAGTACGTCGGTACGGTCTACGAGGGGTCGTCGCTTGCCGCGGGTCTACCACAAGTACGTCGGGCACGACAACAACCGCGACTTCGTGGTTCTGACCCAGGAAGACACCCGGGTGATCTCGCGTCTCTACAGCACCGAGTGGTACCCGCAGGTGCTGGTCGAGAAGCACCAGATGGGCTCGACCGGTCCACGCTACTACGTGCCGCCCAACCACGACCCCATCGCGCAGGTGATCGACGAGGGTCTGTGGAACTGGTCGGCCGTGTTCGGCGCCAACCTGTCCCGCGACATGACGGCCGACGGCCTCCAGGGGGTCGCCAGCCACTGGCTCTTCGACGACTACTGGCCGGGCTCCACCGAGACCTCGCACTGGAAGAACATCATCAGCTTCCTGACCGAGGCGGCGAGCTGCAAGACCGCCACCCCGATCTTCATCGAACCGACCGAGCTCAGCGTCCGCGGCAAGGGCCTGGCGGAATACAAGAAGGGCGTCAACCTGCCCGACCCGTGGCCGGGGGGCGTCTGGAGTCTCGGCGACATCGTCGAGTACGAGCTCTCGTCGATGGCGTCGATCCTCGCCACCGCCGCGTCGAACCGCGTCGCGATCCTGACCTTCCGCAACGATCTCTGCCGCAAGGAGGTGGAGAAGGGCAGGACCGAAGCGCCGTACTACTTCGTGCTGCCGAAGGTGCAGACGGACCCGGGCGAACTCGCCGCTCTGGCCGAACTGCTGCTGCTTCACGGCATCGAGGTCGAGCCGTCTGACGGAGGACACGATCGTCGGCCCCCACCACCTCCAAGCCGGCGACCTGGTGGTTCCGATGGCGCAGCCCTACCGCCCCTTCGTCAAGGAAATGCTGGAGGCGCAGCGCTATCCCGAGCGCCACTACACGCCCGGCGGCGAGTTGATCCGCCCCTACGACATCACCAGTTGGTCGCTGCCCCTCCACATGGGTGTGCGACGCGATTCAGGTCGACACCCGTTCCAGAGAGCTGGAAGGCCGTCTCGAACCCGTCATCGAAGGGGAGGGCGACCGACCGTTTCAAGGCGCCGCAGGATGTCGCCGTGGCCGCGCTCTCGCCGACTGCAAACCTGTCGTACAAAGCTGCCTTTGCCGCGCTCGCCAAGGGTCTGCCGGTGCGACGGTTGACCGCCCCGATGACCCCGCCGGGTGGGACGGTCGTCCTGCCTGCCGGCACCTTTGTCGTGCCGGCGGCCGCGTTGAGCGAGGTCTCGGGAAGCGGAAGCATCGAACCGCTGATGTTCGGCGGTGATTTCGGCGACGATGTCGAAAAATTGAAAATGCCCCGCATCGCTCTCGTCGAGACCTTTTTCCACGACATGGATGCGGGCTGGACGAGGTATCTCTTCGACACCTATGGCATTCCCTACCGGGTCCTCAACCCCGGCGATTTCGACGACGCGGACCTGGCGCGGGACTTCGACGTCATCGTCTTTCCCGATGCCGAGCAAAGACGTGCTCACCAAGGGCAAGTACAAAAGGGGCGATCGCTACGTCGTCAACGACTACCCGCCGGAGTTCCGCAAACCCATCTCCAAGAAAGGCCTTTCGAAGCTCACGGCCTTTATCGAGGGCGGCGGCACGGTCGTCTCCTGGGGCGGATCGACCGGTCTCTTCACGGAGGGTTTGGCTGCCCCTGAGAGCGGCGACGACAACGGCGACACGATCGAGATCCCGGTCCGGGACATCTCCGACGAGCTCGACGATGTTCTGGTGCCGGGAGCCTTTCTCGCCGTCGACTACCTTCCGGACCATCCCCTGACCTGGGGCATGCCGGAGCGCGGCGGCGCCTTCAGCCGCGGCGAGCCGGTCTTCGCCACGTCGATCCCGAGGCTCGACACCGACCGCAGGGTGGTTGGCGTCTACCCCGAGCGCGACCTGTTGATGAGCGGATTATCTGACGGGCGAGAAGGAGCTTCAGAACAAACCGGTCGGTGGTCTGGGTCCGGGTCGGAAAGGGGCAGCTGGTGCTGTTCGGAATCCGTCCGCAGTTCAGGGGGTCGACGCCCGCAACCTTCAAGCTGGTCTTCAACGCCCTTCTGTTGCCGCCGACGTCGTAGACGGCGCGTCGGCACGAGCATGCGGGCCAGCCTGGCGCGGGCTTCGGCGCCGGGAGGATCGGCGCCGGCGCTCGCGGCGATCGTGGCATTCAGCTGCGTGGCCGTGGTGGCAGGCGCCGATGACTCGATGCCGTGCGCAGGATCGAGCCCCACCGCCTGCCGCCACGGCACCTCCGAGGTGACGATCGACGGCGTCATCGACGAGCAGGCGTGGGTCGACGCCCTGATCCTCGAGCTGCGCTACGAGGTCTCGCCGGGCGAGAACATCCGACCCCCGGTTCGGACCGTGGTCTTCCTCACCTACGAC
Organism: Candidatus Sulfomarinibacteraceae bacterium; assembly: GCA_963715955.1. GTDB lineage: Bacteria > Acidobacteriota > Thermoanaerobaculia > Thermoanaerobaculales > Sulfomarinibacteraceae > Sulfomarinibacter. Next base: position 353,833 of record CAVQSQ010000021.1, on the reverse strand, counting down.
GACAGCCACGTGCTGGTAGCGTTCCGGGCCTTCGACCCGGAGCCCGAGAAGATCCGCGCTCGGTATCGCGACCGCGACCAGATCCGGGGTGACGACACGGTCGGCATCACCCTCGACACCTTCAACGACGAGCGCCGGGCCTACGAGTTCTGGGTCAACCCGCTCGGCGTCGCAGACTGGATGCGGATCCTCAACGACGTCCGGGGGCGGGGGAGGACGGAGGACTTCGACCGGTGCGTGGGACGCCATCTGGGAGTCCGCCGGGCGGCTGACCGATTTCGGTTACGAGGTCGAGATGGCGATCCCCTTCAACCAGATCCGGTTCCAGTCGGTACCGACGGCCCCAGACCTGGGGCATCGACCTCACCCGCAGCTGGCCGCGGTCCGACCGGGTCACGGATCGGGCTCTTCCCGCGGGAGCGCGGCGCCAACAGCTATCTCGCGCAGGACGGACAAGATCACCGGACTTGGACGGCGCGACTCGCGGGCGCAACCTCGAGCTGGTGCCGACGATCACCGGGCTTCGCCCCCGAGGAGCGTCCGGACTTTCCCGACTCCACGGACCTCGAGGAGAGACAAGGACCTCGAAGTCGGGGCGACGGTGCGCTGGGGCATACGCCGAACATCACCCTCACCGGCGCCGTCAACCCCGATTTCTCCCAGATCGAGGCCGACGCCGTACAGCTCGCGATCAACCAGCGCTTCGCGCTTTTCTTCCGAGGAGAAGCGACCGTTCTTCCTCGAGAGCTCGGACTACTTCGAGACCGGGCTCGACCTGCTCTACACGCGGATGATCGCCGACCCGTCGGCGGCCCTCAAGCTCACCGGCAAGCTCGGCCGCCACACCATTCGGAGTCTTTTCCGCCCGCGACGAGGTCACCAACCTGGTCGTGCCCGGCGTCGAGGGCTCGGAGTCGGGAGACTTCGAGTCGGCCAACACCGCGACCGTCGGCCAGGTACCGCTACGACCTTGGTGCGGACTCGACGATCGGCGCCATGGTCACCGACCGCGACGGGGAGGACGGTTATTTCAACCGGGTGTTCAGCCTCGACAGCACGGCTTCGGCCGACCGAATCGGACTCGATGACGATCGACGCCGCGTGGTCGAGCACCCAGTACTCGCCGGAAATGCAGCAGGAAATCGATCTCCCGGAGGATGAGATCTCCGACCACGGCCCTGAGCATCGAGTTACCAGCACACGAAGCGCGACTGGTTCGCGTTCGCGGAGTACAAGGACTTCGGCAACGGCTTCCGGGCCGACCTCGGATTCATCCCCCGGGTCGGCTACCGCGAGGGCGGACGTCGGCGCGGGCTACATCTGGTGGGGCGACGAGGACAGCTGGTACAACCGGTTGGAGGTCGGCGGATTCCTCGCGCGGACCGAGGACCAGGCCGGCGAACTGCTGAGCGACGTGGCGACGGTCTGGACGAGGGCGAAGGACCTCTGCAGACCGAGTTCCACCTCGAGCTCGGAACCGTCAGACCGAAGTCTACGAAGGTGTTCGTTTCGACGACCTCCTCGTGCCCTCGCTGAACGTGCGCATGCGGCCGTCGTCAGCCGTTCGCCTCCACCTTCGAGGGGTCTTCGGGGACTGGATCGACTTCGCCAATGTGCAACCGGCCGACCGGGTCCGCATCGAGTTCGAAGTCGGCCTCAACCTCGGCCTCCACCTCCAGGTGGATCTCGACTATCTGCACTCGAGCCTCGACGTGGGCGGCGGCCGGCTGTTCACGGCCAGGGTGCCGCAGTTGACCGGGATCTGGCAGTTCAACACCCGGACCTTTGTCCGTGCGATCGTCCAGTACACCGACATCCAGCGTGACCCGGCGCTCTACGTGGACGAAGTGGACGCTGTCGAACGCGACTTGTTCGTTCAGCTTCTCTTTTCCTACAAGGTCAACCCACAGACCGTGGCATTCGTCGGTTACAGCGAGGGCCGCGAGCAGTACGACGGAGTTCCGATGACAACCACCGGCCGCGCCGTCTTCGTCAAGATCGGCTACGCCTGGCTCTGGTAGGGAACGTTCGAACGTTCGAACGTTCGAACGTTCGGTTCATCCGGAAATCCGTGAGATGGGCACTGACCGAAATGGATATCAGGCATACAGCGACCAGCGCCAGCGACCGGGGCAGCAGCCGGCGCCACCGACAGGTACAGCATCAGCGTCGGCCTCCGGCGACAGCGCCCGGACGAGCCGGGAACGGCATCGTGATCATTCAGCTCTTCGGATTGATGAGCCGCCAGGTCATGGCGCGGACCTGATCGAGAGTCTCGAGAACCTTCTCGGTTCTGCCGGTGTTGACGACCCCAGCTCGTTGGAGAAGCCGCAGGTGGCTGTCGGCCTCCTTGGCCGATGCATAGGCAATCCTCCAGAAGTGGTTCCGATCGCGTCCGGACCGGCCGTGGCCTTCCGCGAGGTTTGCAGGCACCGAGCTCGCTGAACGGATCACCTGATCGGCAATCGACTTGAGCGGCGCCGGCACCCGCAGGACAAGGGCGATGGCATCACCCGCTGCCGCGAGGGCCTTCTCGTGGGCGATGAGGTTGGTGTTGGCGAGGACGTTGGACATGGTCACCTCCGGGTCGTTCATGTCCTCTCCCCGAGCCGGTGAGGCAGCCGATGTTATTGCTGCTCCGCACCGGGCTCCGAGCCCGGCTTGCCCTTGACATCGGCTGCCCACCGGCTACTCACCAATTTGAACGACCCGGAGGTGACCATGCCCACGGTCGTTGCACCCGACGCCGCCGCGGACTTCTGTGGCTGGCGCTGTCGCCGTCGCTGAACCTGGTCCGGACCCTGGTGACTGCCGCTGACGCCGACGCTGTGATCACATCCGTCCAAGTCTCGATCTCATGCAATTCCGGATGAACCGAACGTTTAAACGTTTGAACGTTGAAACGTCGTCGGAATGCGAAGACAGACGAAGAACCCGACGAGCGCGATGGCGCCGGCGAGGATGAACACCCAGCGGAAACCGTAGGCCTCCCAGATGTAGCCGGAGAGCATCGGCAGGGTCATGGCGACCGCGTGGTCGATGGTGATGCCCATCGAGATCGTCGGCGTGATGTCGCTCGGGTCGTCGGCGATCTTCTTGAGGTAGGTGGTGCGCGCCACCCTGAGGGCGAAGAGGACCATGTCGAGGATATAGGCGCCGTAGAGGGCGAAGAGCACGGCTCGCCCGCTCAGGAGATCGCCGGCGAAGGCGTAGGTCAGACAGATCGCGAGCAGAAGAACTTCGTCCGCCGCCAGCACCGTGCGTTCGCCGAGCCAATCGATGACCTCGCCCAACAGCGGCCTCAGGACCACCCCGAGGGTGGCGGCAATGAAATAGAGCAGAGCGATGGTGCTCACGGGTACTCCGTGGATCTCGACCAACACCCAGGCTCCGAAGGCGAGAAAGATCTGTTTCCGGATGCCGAAAAGCGCCGAAATGGCGTAGAAGAGCCGGTATTTCTTCTTGTAGACCAGACGCCTCGAGGGTGGATCGCCGCGGCCGATCTGCAATCTCGCGTACATCACCCCGGCGATCAGCGCGCTCCCTGCCGCGATGGCGTAGAACAGTGAGAAGCGGTCCCCCAGGAAGCGAGCGAGCACGTAGATCGTGCCGACGCCGAGGATCGTGCCGAGGTTGCGGGCGCCGCCGAACTGGCCGAGGCGGCGTCCCTCCTTGCCGCCGTCGGCGAGCTTGAGGCCGATCGGGCCTTCGACCGCGAAGATGATGTGGTCGCCGAGCGACCAGATCACGATGAAGACGACGAGGGCGGCGTGGGTCGGCGCCAGATAACCGAGACCCACCGCGCCGATCGCCGTCAGAACCATGGCCGCGGCGGCCATCTGGGTTTCGCGAAAGACCGTCAGCATCGCCCCCGCCACGAACATGATCAGAAACCCTGGCAGCTCCCGCGGCAGCTCCAACCAACCACGCGCCTCGGCGCCGAGTTGGTGGACCTCGGCGAGGTAGTTGTTGAGGGTGGCGGTGAAGATGCCGGATGCGGCACCGAAGAAGAGGGTGGCGAGAAGGGCGCGCTTGAGTTCGGGACGGTACATGGGCCTCCGGATCGCTGCAAAAACTCAACCAGGGCGACGCGTATTGTACGCGTATACTCGCGAGCATCGAGGAGGCACATGTCCCACTCAGTCCGTCTGCAGCAGATCGTTCTTCCGTTGCTGTTGACAGCCGCCGTCGCAGGATCGGCCACGGCCGGGGAAGGCCAACCGATTCGAATCAACGAGTGGCTGGTCCTCGGGCCGCTGCAGGTGACCGTTGCAGCGTTCGACGACGACCCGAACGTTCCTCCCGGCGAGAGCGACCAATTCTACGCGGCGCTCAAGCTGCTCGGAGTGGAGGTCGAGTACCTGCGGATCGCGGGCCTCGGCCACCTGATCATGGAACACGACAAGAGGGCATTGTGGTCCCGGAGCATCCTCGCCTGGTTCGATCGCCGGCTCAAGGACGAGCCGCAGTGGTGGGAGGCCCTGTACCCCGATGAATAGCAGAGTCCTGGAACAAGACCGCGGCGGAGTGTGTTGCGCAGTTCGAAGGGATGGGCGGATGCGAAGTGTCCGATGGCTTGTGATCTGCGGATTCGTAATACTCGCGTTCGGCGTGGCGGTGGCACAGGACCGGGACGACGAGGCCAGGGTGCTCTTCATCGCCAGCGATGATCAGGGCACGGTGTGGGCCAATCTCAGTCTCGCCCTGCAGAATCGTTCCGACGCCTACCTGCCGATGGTGGTCGGTGTGCAGAACAACTCGCCGAATGAAGTCAAGTTGACGAGGGAGAGCTTTCACCTGACCGACATGGACGATGTCGTGTATTCCATGCCGACCATCAAACAATGGCGTAAGGGCTACCGGAGAATCGTCATCGACCGCCGGCTTCTGTCGACCGGCGGCATCCCGTGGGAAGTCTGGTACCAGAGCGGAAGACTGGCGCGATCGAATTTCTTTCCCGATCTGACGGGCGGGCGCGGCAACACGGCGATCAACACCATCAACCTGCGCAACGGTTACGGCATGGTCGACCTGCTGTACTTCGAGCAACTGCGGGAAAAGCAGGCGGAACGCCCCTTCATTCTGACCGTCCGACCCGAAGGCTGGGAGGTTCCGATCAACCTTCGTCTGTACCTCAACTGAGGCTGTGATGGATACGTCGAAAATTTGAACGTTCAACGTTCGAACAGTGCAACGTTCCGACCGGCCGCTGTCGCCCGCCGCTGACGGCCTTGCGGTTCCGCCCGGCGGGCTGAGCCGTAGCAGACGGGCCGTGTTGAAAAGACCCCTCCCCGAGTCGCTTGTGCCAAACTTTCACAAGCTGTAGAATGCGGCAGCGCGGGTTCGTGATGCGTTCCTTGGGTGAAGGCTTCGAGGTGGCACGCAGGGGATGGGTCTGCTGACACCAAAGATGCGACTCACCGGAAAACGCTGACGGTTCTCCAGCGCTGCGGCGGGATCCGCCGAGAACCCGATTGGGGGAAGCATCATGGCCCGAATTCAACCGTTCCGTGGGTGGCGGCCGCGCCCCGAGCTCTGCGCGAAGGTAGCGAGCCCGCCTTACGACGTCTTGTCCAGCGCCGAGGCACGTGAGATGGCGTCGGGAAATCCGCTGTCGTTTCTGCACGTGGTCAAACCCGAAATCGACCTCGACCCGGCGACCGACGTGTACTCGTCTGCGGTCTATGCAACCGGCGCCGCCAATCTGCGCAAGTTGATGGACGACGGCGTGTTGATTCGCGAAGCGGGGAAAGCACTGTATCTCTACCGCCAGCGAATGGGCGACCACGTCCAGACCGGGCTGGTGGCCGGCGCCAGCGTCGACGAGTACGAGGCCGACCTGATCAAGAAGCACGAGCACACCCGCCCGGTCAAAGAGGACGACCGCACCCGCCACATCGACACCCTCAACCACAACACTGGTCCGGTCTTTCTGACCTACAAGTCGCGGCCGGAGATCGACCGTCTCGTCGAGCGCCTGACCGCTGCCGAACCAACCTACGATTTCGTCGCCCCGGACGGCATCCAGCACGTGATGTGGGTGATCGGCGATCCAGGCGACCGCGATGCTCTCGTCGAGGCATTTGCCGGCGTGCCCGAGTTGTACGTGGCTGACGGCCACCACCGTTCGGCAGCGGGAACCAGGATCCGGGCGCTGCGGCGCGACGCCAATCCCGGACACACCGGCGAGGAGCCTTACAACTACTTCCTGTCGGTGATCTTCCCCGACAACCAGATGAAGATTCTCGACTACAACCGGTTGGTCAAGGACCTCAACGGTCTCACCCCTGCCCAGTTGATCGAGAGGGCGGAGGCCGACTTCGAGGTCGAAAAGGTGGAGAACGGTCGCCCGGAGGGGGCCCGTTCGTTCGGGATGTTTCTCGACGGCTCGTGGTACCGATTGCGCGCAAGAGCGGCCAGCATACCCGAGGACGATCCGGTCAACCGGCTCGACGTGGCGATCCTGCAGAACAATCTGCTCGCTCCGGTGCTCGGTATCGGCGACCCCCGTAAGGACGAGCGCATCGACTTCGTGGGTGGCATTCGCGGCCTCGGCGAGCTCGAGAAGCGGGTGGAATCCGGTGAGTGGGCTGTGGCGTTCGCGCTCCACCCGACCTCGATCGAACAGCTCTTCGCGGTCGCGGATGCGGGACTGGTGATGCCGCCGAAATCGACCTGGTTTGAACCGAAGCTCCGATCCGGCCTGATCGTTCGGCCGCTCGCGGACTGAGGACGACGAGGAAGAATTATGAAGATACTCATTTCCGATGCATTCGACCCTTCCCTGCCCGCCAAGCTCGAGGCATTCGGCGAGGTGATCGACGACAAGCAACGGCTGCCCGAGGTGGACGTCGTGTTGGTCCGATCCAAGACGCAGTGCACCCGCGACTACATCGACCAGGCCGGTAATCTGCGCCTCATCATCCGCGGCGGTGTCGGACTCGACAACATCGACGTCGAGTACGCGCGGTCGAAAGGGATCCAGGTCTTCAACACCGCCGAGGCATCGGCAGTTGCGGTGGCGGAGCTCGCCTTCGCGCTGATGATCTCTGCGCCGACCCGGTTGGTCGAAGGCCACGAGAGCATGAGACAGCGCAAGTGGCTGAAGAAACAGCTCAAAAGAACCGAGCTCATGGGCAAGACCCTGGGTCTGATGGGCGCCGGCAATATCGGCACCGAACTGGCGCGGCGCGCGATCGCGTTCGGGATGCGGGTGATCGCCTACGACCCACTTCTGAAGAGCCACGAGTGCGTCGACCTGGTCAGTCTCGAGGAGCTCTTCTCCCAGTCCGACTACATCTCGCTCCACGTGCCTTTGACCGACACCACGCGCGGCATGATCAACGCCGACACCATCGCCAACCTGAAGGACGGTGTTGTGGTCGTCAACACCTCCCGCGGTGGTTGCGTCGTCGAGGACGACGTGGTCGCGGCCCTCGAGAGCGGCAAGCTGCGCGCCTACGCCACCGATGTCTACTCCTCGGACCCGCCGGTTGATTCCTGTCCCCTGTATGATGCCCCCAACGCGATCCTGACCCCGCACCTCGGGGCATCGAGCAGCGAGAACATGCTGCGGATCGGTGACGTGGTGGTTCGAATTCTCGAAGACTTTCAACAACAGACCGCATAGGAGGCCCACGATGAGCCGAACCTGGAACTTCTACGCCGGACCCGCCGTTCTGCCCGCGCCGGCCCTGGAGAGGGCGAAGGCGGAGATCCCGAACTGGGAAAACACCGGGATGTCGGTGATGGAAACCTCGCACCGGTCCCCCGAATACGACGTCGTGCACTACGGGGCCATGAAGCTCCTCGGCGAGCTGCTCGGTCTCGATGACGACCACCAGGTCCTGTTTCTCCAGGGGGGCGCTTCGACCCAGTTCGCCATGCTGCCGATGAACTTCATCCCGAAAGGGGGTTCGGCGGACTACATCAATACCGGCACCTGGTCGCAGAAAGCGCTCAAGGAGGCGAACATCGTCGCCACCGGCCGGATCGCCGGCTCGAGCGAATCCGAGGGCTTCAGCCGCATCCCGAAACCGGCGGAACTGGATCTCGATCCGCAAGCGGCCTACGTCCACCTCACCTCCAACAACACCATCAAGGGGACGCAGTACCACGCCTTCCCGGACACCGGTTCGGTGCCGCTGGTCGCCGACATGTCGTCCGACATCCTGTGGCGCCCGTTCGACGCCAACCGCTTTCACCTGATCTACGCCGGTGCGCAGAAGAACATCGGTCCGTCGGGCGTCACCGTCGTCATCATCCGGAAATCGTGGCTCGAGCAGGCCAACGCGGGGCTGCCGACGATGCTCTCCTACGACACCTATTCGAAGAAGGACTCGCTCTACAACACGCCGCCGACCTTCGCCATCTACATGGTCAGGAACGTGCTGGAGTGGTTGAAGGACTCCGGAGGGCTCGCGGCGATGGAAAAGACCAACCGCGCCAAGGGCGACCTGCTTTACAAGGTCTTCGACGAGAGTGGCGGCTTTTACAAGAGCCCGGTCGCCGAGGACAGCCGCTCGTACATGAACGTGGTCTTCCGACTGCCCTCGGAGGAGCTCGAGGCGAAGTTCGTCGCCGAATCGAAGACCGCCGGCATGGTCGGCCTCAAGGGCCACCGCTCGGTGGGAGGCTGCCGCGCCTCGATCTACAACGCCATGCCGCTCGAGGGCGTCCAGGTCCTCGCCGAATTCATGAAGGAGTTCGCCCGCACGAACGGGTGATCATCCCGACCCGGATATCTCAGTTGGACGGGCTGCGGCCCGTCCATTTTTATTGCGTTACCATACGTCCGTGAACAGACTCATCATTGCCGATGCGCACGTCGGCCAGGGCACGGACGACAGCGGGGCCATGACCTCCCTGGTGAAACGGGCCGCCGCGGCCGGGGTGGGGGAGCTCATCTATCTCGGCGACGCCTTTCAGTACCTCATCGGAATGTCGAAGTTCTGGACCCCCGGGATGCACCGGGTGATCGAGTGCTGGCGGCAGGCGAGATCGGCCGGAATGGTGATCGGCATCGTGGAGGGCAACCGCGATTTCTTTCTCGACGCCTCCGACCTCGCGGCGGAGATCGACTGGAGCGCCAGGGTCCGCGAATTCGAAACGGGCGGTCGCCGCTATCGTCTGGTCCACGGAGACCTCGTGAACCGCCGCGATTTCCAGTACCGCTTCTGGTCGACGATCTCGAAATCCGGGGTGGCGCGGGTGTGGGCAGGTCTGCTGCCGCGCTCAGCGGCCGTCGCCATCGTGCGCCGGATGGAGGCCCACCTCGCCACGACCAACCGCAAATTCCGCTACAAAAAGCCCGTTGCAGACCTCGAGAAAAGCGCTGCCGAGGCATGGGCCGACGGTGTCGGGACGGTGTTCTGGGGGCACTTCCATTCGCCGTGGATGTGCAGCGACGGCGACCGCGAGGCACTCATCGTCCCGGCGTGGCTGGAGAACAGGTCGAGCGTGCTGGTCCGCGCCGATGGCGGGTGGGCGCTGGTGGACGACTTTTTGCAGGAGAAACAACTGATTTTCGAGGACCACGTGGCGGCCGGCGTCAACGCCGCAGCGGGGATGAAATCGTGAAGCCCCGTCACGTGCCCGGGCCTCTGACCGATCTTGCCGGGTCGGTCGAACTCCCGGCCTCCAAGAGCCTCACCAACCGCGCGCTGATCGCTGCCGCGGTGGCAGGCGGAGGTCGGATCGTCCGGCCCCTCGCTTGCGACGACACCAGGGTGCTCGCCGCCGCCCTGGCCGCGGCGGGGTGGGATATCTCCTGGAAAGACGAGGTCGAGATCGGTTCCCGAAGGCATCCTACCGATCAGATCGTGGTTCACCTCGGAGACTCCGGCACCGGTGCTCGACTGATTCTGGGATTGCTGGCGGCGTGCCCCGGGCGGACGGTGGTGGACGGGAGCCCACGGCTTCGCGAACGTCCGATGGCTCCGTTGCTGCGGGCGCTCGAGGCTCTCGGAGCGGTGCAGAACAGTACCGACGACCGTCTGCCGGTCGCGGTGGAAGGCGCCGTGCTCGAGGGGGGAACCGTCGAGATCCGACCTGAGGTGTCGTCCCAGTTCGTTTCGTCGCTCCTCCTGGCCGCGCCGTTGATGCGTCGCGGAATCGATCTTGAGGTGGTGGGCTCGCTGCCGTCCGCTCCCTATCTCGACCTGACGCTGGAGGTCCTGAGGGCCTTTGGCGGCGAGGTCTCGGCGAGCCCGGACCGCCGCACCTGGCGGGTGGCGCCCCAACCCCTGCGGCCCTCGACCTACGAGGTCGAGGGCGACTGGTCGGCCGCGGCGTTCTTCCTCGCCGCAGCGGCGATCGCCGGGGGCACCGTGGAGATCGGCCCGCTCGACCCCGAGAGCCGCCAGGGCGATCGGGAGGTTGTGCGCGTGTTGGTCAGTGCCGGTCTCCGGGTCGAGTGGAACGGTTGCCGGTTGACGGCCAGAGGTCCCATCACCGGACCGCTCACCGCCGACCTCGAACACTCTCCGGATCTCTTCCCGGCCCTGGTTGCGGTGGCGGCCTGTGCGCCGCCGGGTTCACGATTCACCGGGCTCGACCACCTCGTCCACAAGGAGAGTGACCGCCTGACGGTGATGGTCGAAAACCTGCAACGACTCGGAGCCGTCGTGACCAGCGACGGCGCCCGGCTCGAGATGACAGGATCTCTCCGCAGCGATGCCGATGCTCCCCGCGAGGTCACGGCGGCCGGCGATCACCGGATCGCCATGGCGATGGCGGTCGCAGCCCTCGGAGCCGGTCCCCTGCATCTGGATGACGCGGCCTGCGTCAGCAAGAGTTTCCCGGCGTTCTGGACCGATTGGGATCGTTTCACGGGACCGGCATCGGGATAGGGCCAGGCATGAGAGTTCCGACGCCGGCGGCGCTCCTGGTCGAACACCCGACGGTGCCGGTGCCGGGAATTTCGGGCGCACTCGCCGACATTCCGAACCGCGACCTGAAATTCGTTCGAGACGTCAGGCTTTCCCGCCGCGATCGCTTTCGAGCGGCCCTGCAGCTGACCACAGGCGTGGCGCACCTCGCGGAGTTCGATCTGTGGCCCACGCGGGACGCCCTGAGACTGGCGCGAATGGATCGCTCGATCGGGGTTCCGACGGTGACAATGGGTCAATTTCCCTACCCGCTGTCGGTCGCGATCGAGCGGCTGGGGGGTGGTGAGGGGGCGATGGAGCGCCTGCGGACCGCGGCGCTCGAGAGAATCGCCGGATTGGTCGGGCTCGCGCCGGAGGACATCGACGGCACCCGCGAATGGCCCGGACTGGTCTTTGAAGGCGCCATCGCCAGGCAGTTGCGTGAACTCGAAACGCCTTTGGATCCGGTGACGGCGCGAACGCTGTGGGCGCTGCGGTGGAACGAACTCCCGACCGGTGAGCCCGGAGTCGTCCAGCTGTGGCGGGTGCCTCGGGATGAGACGGCACGCCGGCTGGCGGGGGCTCTCTGGTGCAGGCTCCGGCGGGACCGCCGTTCCGCCTGGTTGTGGTCAGCCGGAGATTCCGCCGCCGACACGGCGCCGATGCCGACACTTGGCGAACGCGGCACGCTGATCGTGGTGGGATCTCTGGCGCAGGGAGAGCTCGCGGCCTTGAGCCGGTGGTCGCGGCGGGACGGCTGCAACGCCGTCGCAATCGGGACCTATCCAAAGGGCTGGCAGGCGCCGACGCCGGCCATCGACGGTGAGCGCCTGATACGACACGTTTCCGTGGTTGGAATTCCGCCGGATCGTGCCCGCCGGATCCTCGACCAGAGGCGTTCCCGGTTCGACCCGATTCGGGGCTCCGACCGCGACTCTCTGACGGTGGCAGTGGGCAGAGCCGCCTCGCCCAGAAGGAGCGGCGAAGGGCCGGCCCGCCGTCATCCAGTAGACGAGGGTCTCAAGGGTTGGTTGCGGCTGTCTCCGTCGGGACTGCCGGCGGACCTCGTGGCCCTGCACTCGGGCATCCCGATGTCGGATCTGGTGTCTGCGGGAGAGAGACTGGGGGTCACGACCGACGGCGGCACCTGGGCACTTCCGGAGCCGGAGCCGCTCGTGGCCGATCCCCGCCACCTCCTGGTGGCCGGCATCGTCGAGGCCGACCAGCCTCTGCACCTCGTCCATTCGGCGCTCGGGACCGGCGACAGTTCACGACTCCAACGCTGGGCCAGGGGAGAGCTCGACCGGCTGCGGGCGATCGAGGTTCGAGAACTGCTGTCGATGATCGCGCCCGGAGCTCTCGGACACCGGGCGCAGCTGCTGCTGGCCGAGGCGTGTCTGTCGGTGAACGACCTCTGCGGCGCCCGCAAGGCGCTGACCGGTGTTCCGGCGGGGCAGGCGTCCGCCCACACCAAGTGGCTTCGAGTCATCGACCATGCGCCGGGGGAACCGTGGCCGCTCCCGACCCAGGCGGAGATCAGGTTGCACCCCAGAGTTGCGGCTGAAACTGCGGTCATCGTGCTCCGCAACGCACACCGGAAAGGGCTGGACCAGTCGGGAGAAGCCGCGGCGGCAGTCGAGGCTGCACTCCAAAACCTGGCCGTCGGAAATCGAAAGCGGATCGAGATCGAGCGGACCTACGTTCTCCAGCCGCCCAGGCTCGCCGACCGGTCATGGGGGCGAAGTGTGACCGGCGATTCCCCCGCCCTCCGCGTCCAACTCGCGCACCGCCGAGCCATGGTCCACCTCGAGAACGGCCGCCTGAGGTCGGCGCGACGGCTCTTCGAGGTTCTGTCGACAGCCGAGATCGGTCCGGGGCTGCTGGGGCTTGTCGAACTCGACCTCGGCGCGGTGGCCCTCCAGGAGGGACGGAGTCGCGATGCGGTCACCCACCATCTCCGCGCCTACCGTTGGATGAGGGCGGCAGGTTACGAGCACCTCACCAGTGTCGCCCTTTTCAATCTCGCGGTGGCCGACATCGACCAGCTCAGGGTCCACAGCGCCGAGGAACGGTTGCGGCTCCTGGCGGAATCGGATCCCTCCGATGCTTTTGTGACCGGGGAGCGGGCGCGGCTGGCCCTGGCTGTGGGTGATGAGCCGTCGTTTCGGCAACTCCTCGCGGCCTTCGAGGACGCGGTTCGGGACGGCGACCCCCTCTTCGCCGAGGGCCTCGCGCTGCTGCGGGGAGTGGCTTCGGTGCTTGAGGGTGATCATGCCCGGGCGGTGAAACTGCTGGAGAAGGCGGGCCGGGAGGGGATGGCGTGGCTCTCTCTGGTGTCGACGGAGTGCGAGGGGGAGGGGAGCGGGGAAGTTGACGACGAGTGGGGCGTCGGCCGGGCGGCCGAAATCCTCCGCGCGGTGCGAGCTGGACGCGACCCCAGGCCCGCAAGCTCGTCCGAGGCTCTCGGGCCTGTCGACGGATTCGCGATCGCGCTCGCGGAGCGGGTCGCCGGTGTCAGGCTGGCAGTGGATGCGCAGACCCGGAGCGCGGCCATCAGAGCCCTCCGGAGGGTTGGGCTGACAGGTTGGGCCGAACAACTGAGCGCCATTCAGGAACACGCGGCATCCTTGATGACCGCGTTGGCTCGAATCGTCGAGAACGGGGGAATCGAGGGGGTGGAGACGCAGCATCTGGACCTCCTCGTCCGCAGCCTCGAGATCACCGGCATCGAGGTCCTCGACGCCGGGGAAGGAAGACAGATCTGGCGCTGGGGCAGCGGCGCCTCCGGGAGCGAACTGCGGCACGGGCGTTTGACGGTCCGTCCGTTGGGAGGGGACCTCGTCGACGGTCCCGCCTGCCGTCTGGTTCTCGGAATTCTGGACCTCGTACTGCCGGCGGCACCGGCTCACGATGACGCCGACGTCGAGGCGACCGGGTTCTTCGGAGTTTCGAGAGCTGCGGTGTCCCTGCGGCGCGAACTGCTCGAACTCGGTCCGACCCATCTCCCGGTCCTGCTGGTGGGTGAGACGGGTGTCGGCAAAGAGGTGGCGGCGAGGGCGCTGCACCGCCTTTCCGGCCGCCCCGGCGCCCTGGTCGCGGTCAACGTCGCCGCCATCCCGGGGTCTCTGCTCGAGGCCGAACTCTTCGGCTCTGTCAAGGGCGCCTTCACCGGCGCCGACCGATCGCGTCGAGGCCTCGCAGTTGCCGCCGACGGCGGCACCCTCTTTCTGGACGAGGTCGGCGATCTCGACGCCGACCTCCAGGTCAAGCTCTTGCGGTTCCTCGAATCAGGGGAGGTGCGGGCGGTCGGCGCCAACCAGATGCGCAAGGTCGATGTCCGGATCGTGTCCGCCACCCACGCCGACCTCGGACGGAGGATGCGCGAAGGTGGTTTTCGCCGTGATCTCTACTTTCGGATCGCCGCACCTGAGGTCGAGGTGGAACCCTTGAGAAACCGGCGCGAAGATGTGGCGCTGCTGCGAGACCTCTTCGAGCGCGAAGCGGTGTCCCGATACGGCCTGAAACGCCCGGTCTGGAGCTCCGATGCCGACACCGCCCTGCAACGCTATGACTGGCCGGGCAACGTCCGCGAGTTGCGGCACGTCGTTGAAGTCGCGATGGTCAGGGCTTCCGGGACGGTGGTGCAGAGCGAACACCTCCCGATATCGGCTCCGGACGACGCGCCGGGAGGGACCTGGGACGAAGCGCAGCGGGATTTTCGCCGGCGGTTTCTCACCGCCGCCCTGCACCGCAACCAGGGCAACCGGAGCGCCACCGCGAGGGAGCTCGGAATCTCCCGCCAGGCCCTTCTCTACCACCTCCGGAGCCTGGGTCTCAACAAGAGCTCCAAGGGCTGAGTTTCCGCCCCCTCCGCGCAACCCGGGCGGGGACAAACCCCGCCCCTACGGCCTTCCGCACGTATGTGCCGCCACTCAATGGCGCAGGGGAGGGGTTTATCCCCTCCCTTTCGTGAATTGCGCTCCACTTTTATTGACCAGGTGGTTTTCTCGAGACCTGCACGGGCATCGCCGGAGACCGCCGCTGACGCCGTCACCGTCAACGGACGCCGTCCTCAATCGCTGATGCTGCCGGCCGAATCCGTTGTTCTCCTGCGGATTCCGAAGCGTGCATAAAAAAAGGTGCGGGCTGGGGAGCCCGCAGGAGGAAGGAGGAGGTATGATGTCGTGTACCAGGTCGTTGTGTGCCCGGCACCCAGATCAATAAGCAAACGGTGTGCCAATATTCCAAGGAGGGTTGTGAACCATCTTCGGACCGCCGCGTGAGCCTCAAAACGGACCTCCGGAGTCTCCAGGAAGGTGGCGAGCCGGAGATCCACGAACGTGTCGATCTTCGCGCGTGGACCGGCCTGGGAGTGGGCGGACCGGCCGACCTCCTGATCCGATGTCGCAGTGCTGACGGGCTTCAAAGGGCCCTCGACCTGCTCGCCGCCTATGGCCGGGAATGGTTGGTCATGGGTTCCGGCAGCCGATTGGTCCCGTCCGATTACGGGCTCCGGGTCCCCATCCTCAACCTTTCCGGGAATCTCGGTCTGTGGGAGCTGGACGTGGATGGCGCGGTGGCATCCAGTGGTGCCAACCTGGCACAGGTGTGTCGCGCCGCGGCACGATCCGGTCTCGGCGGGTTCGGCGCCCTGATGGCCGCATCGGGCACCGTCGGGGGCGCGGTGCATTCGGCCCACCGAGGTCATTTCCCGCTCGCGGGCGTTCTCGAGTGGACGGATGTGGCGCGACCGGGGAGGCCGGTAGAACGGGTGCGACCGCCGTCCTCGAGCGGTCCCGGGCGGGGCCTGACCCTGAATCTCGAGCGGCGGGTGATCCTGAGAGCTCGTTTGAGACTTTCGAAAGACACCCTGAGCACGCTTCGGATCCGGCTCAACGACGAAGGGCTCAAGAGATGGCAGCGCCAACCGCGACTGGCCGGTCCGGTATTTGTCGGGCCCGAGGGTGTGCGGGCCGAAGCTCTGCTGGCCGATACTGGGTGCCTCGGGCTGGCGGTGGGTGCCGCCCGCCTCTCCGAAAGCCTGCCGAATCGGATCCGGACCGGGAGGTCGTCGCGAGCCAGTGATGTCCTCGAGTTGATTCAGACGGCTCGCCATCGCGTGCTGGAGCGCGCCGGCGTGAGGCTTGAATCCGCCCTTTCTTTTGTCGACGAGCACGGCAGAGCGGTCGAGCCGTGATCGCCTATCCGAGGCGCACGCTGGTGGCTCTGTCCCTGGTGGCGGTGGCGGCATCCCTGATCGATCTTGTCGGCTGGATCTCGTGGGGTTCGGTCTCCTCGCAGCTCGCGATCAACCCCGAGCGCGGGGTGGGCCGAATGGCGGAAGACCGTCTGCTCGACCTGCCATCGGCGATTCAGCGGTCACGGCGGCTGCCGGTAAGAGATCTGGGCTCCGCCCCGATCGATCTCGCATTTGCGGTCCTCATGCGTTACGGCATCGACCAACGCCGTTGGATGCCCGCCCACTCCGCGGGTTCGACCAATCTCGCCCGGGGCTACCTGTTGGCGGGCGATCTCGAGACCGCCGCACCGTTTCTGGATGCTGCGCTCCTCCGCGATCCGACCAACGCCTACCTCCACCGCCTCCGTGCTTTGATCCTGATGGCGCGGGGCGAAATCAGCCCGGCCCTCGAAGACCTGGCGGTGGCGACTGCACTGGCGCCAGACCAACGGGAGCCTGAGTTGGAGCTCACCCCCGAGAACGAGCGTGCCGTTCGGCTTCGCAGCCTCGAACTGCGGCGCGATCTCTATCCGAGACGGCGGATACAGACCGGAATTGCGCTCGCCCGCGCACTCCGCCAGGGGGGCGACATCGAGGGTGCCCGCGCCATTCTCAGCGAGCACGAAGAGCACCCCGAAGTGCTGCTGGAACGCGCCGCCTGGGCAATCGACGCCGGCGACCTGCGAACTGCCTCCCTTCTGCTCCAGACAGTCACCGATCGACGGTCGACTCCTCGCGGCCTCCAGGCGCGCGCATGGGCCATGACGGCCATCATGCGCGACCTCGACGGCGATCAGGACGGAGCGGTGGAAGCCGCCTTCCGGGCGCTTCATCTCGATCAGAATTCGCCCTGGGCGTTCGTGTCTCTGGCCGGTCTCGCGGAGCGGAGGGGCGACTATGACGAGGCCCTGGAACACCTTCGGCGAGCATGGGGGATGTCGCCCTCCGACGTCGGACTGCTGGTCCGCATCGCTCGGGTGGCGGAAAGAGCCGGCAAGACCCCAGACGCCGTCCTCGCAATGGAGCGCGCGGTGGAACTCGACCCGGCGTCGCCGGAACTGGCGGTGCAGCTGGTCTCCCTGCAGCTCCGCCTGGGCGATTTCACGAGCGCGGCGGTCACGCTGTCAGAGGCCCTCGACCGCCACCCGACCAACCCCTCGCTGCTGGCGGCGGCCGACCGGCTTCGCCGCGACGTCGGAATCCGCTGACCCTCGGCTTCACCCCGGGGTTGTGGGGTCCTCGTCGTCGCCGGCAAAGCGCGCCGGGCGGGCGCCGGCCGCCCACTCCATCTGCCGGCACATCCCGCGCAGAATACTGACTTCGTTGCCGGTGATTCCGGCGCGGCCGAAAAGCCGGCGGAGCTTGCGGAGAATCCGCTGCGGGCTCTGCGGATCGAGAAAACCGATCGTGGTCAGGCTCGACCCGAGGTGCGACATCAGTTCTTCGACCTCGCTTTGCGGCGCGGGCTCCGGAGCGGAACTCGGCGCGGTCTCCCCAGCCATGCGGATCTCGGCCACCAGGATGGCGACGGCCTGCGCCAGGTTGAGCACCGAAAACTCCGGCACCGTCGGGATCCGCACCACGAGGTCGCAGCAGTCCAGGTTTTCCTTGCGCAGGCCGCTGGTCTCGTTGCCGAACACCAGGGCGGTGCCGTCGAGGCCCCGGTCGAGCAGGATCGGCACGGCCTCGGGGAGTGAAACCACGGGAAGGTTGTGGCGGCCGCGGCCCGAGGCCGAGGCGACCAGCGTGCGATACCCGGCTGCAGCTTCGGGCAGGCTGTCCCACTGCCTGCAGACCAGCCGCTGATCGGCTCCACAGGCCCAACTCCGGACCTCGGGATCCGTGGGGTCGACCTTCGACCGAATCAGTTCGATTCGTTCAACGCCGAAGTTCGCAGCGACCCGCATCGCCGCTCCCAGGTTCCCGGCAAGGGATGTTTCGACGAGGATCACCGCCTCCACGTTCATGGATGGATATAATAGCGTAGGGATCGCCGAGGAGAATTCATGCTCATCCCGCTCGGACACGAGCAAACCAGCGTTCGCCGACTGCCGTGGGTGACCTTCACCATCATGGCTCTGTGTCTGATGATCTTCATCGTCATGGCGCCCGAGGAGCATCGCACCCAGATGGACAGCTTCCTCAGGCTCCAGCAATCCCTGGGCTATTACACGCAACATCCGTATCTGGAAATGGAGCCGCGATTCCGGTCCATCTTCGTCAACGAACTCGGAGACCAGGAGGCGGTCGTCTTTGCCGAGCATATGCGCCTGGCCGGACCGCCGAAACCCGAGGACCCGGCACAACTGCAGTACGAGCAGGAACGTTTCGACACCATCGTCGGCGCCTACTTCGATGGTATTGATTCCTCGCTCTTGAGCAAATACGGATTGGTGCCGGCTTCCTTCCGAGCATCGCACCTCGTGACCTACCAGTTCCTCCACGTCGGGTGGCTGCACCTGATCTTCAATCTCCTCATGCTGTTCGTGGTCGGACCGTTCGTCGAGGATGTCTGGGGCCGCCCGATTTTCGCGGCATTCTATCTCGCGGCGGGCACCGTGGCGGGCCTCATGTTCGCGGTCCGCTACCCCGACCTCCAGATGCCCCTGGTGGGCGCGTCCGGCGCCATCGCCGGCGTGATGGGGGCCTTCCTGGTTCGCTATTTCAAGTCGAAGATCCGGTTCTTGGTCTGGGTGGGCGTTCCGGTCGGACCCTTCGGGGCCCCCGCGTGGATCATCCTCCCGATGTGGTTTGCGATTCAGCTCTTCTCGGCCCGGAGCCTCGACCAACGACTTCCCGAGGGCGGCGGGGTCGCGTTCTGGGCGCACGTCTGGGGATTTGTGTTCGGCGTGGTCTTTGCGGCGATCATGATGCAGCTGAAGGTCGAACAGCGCTATCTCCACCACGCCATCGAGTCCAAGGTCACGATGCTCGACAACACGGTGGTGGACCAGGCCGTCGGCCGGGCGAGGGCCGGCGAATTCGACGCCGCGGTGGAGTCCCTGGAGGCCGAGCTTGCCGGCAACCCGGAGAACGTGGATGCCGCCATCGCCCTCTGGAACACGTGCAACGCAAACGGAGATGCGTCCCGCGCGGGGCCGGCGATGGCAAGGGTGATCCAGTACGCGGTGCGCAGCGGCGACACCCAGCTCATCCTCGCGCACTGGGACGACATCCTCGTCAACCACCCGGACATTGAAATCGAACCGCTCCTCGCGACACGTCTGGCCGAGATCCTGGACGGCGAACAGCGGGTCGTATCGGCAGTTGAGACCCTTGAATTGGGCCATTCCCGAGCCACTGAGGCGACCCCCATGGCGGTCCTTCTCCGGATGGCCAAACTCGCTCTACTGCTCGAGGCGCCGAGCGCGGGGAGCATCGTGCAGACTGCGCTGAATCATCCCGAACTCCCGGCTGCCGCCCGCCCCGAGCTCGAAGTGGCGTTGTGGGGCCTCGCGCGCGAGGCCTCCGAACGGGAGTTGGCACGCGAAGAACCGGAAGTCGACGAGCTCGACGTGCCGGTTGGGGTGACGGCCGACGACGACCGTTCGCTCTCCGTGATGGAAGCGGTGCCGATGTCGTTCGTCGCCAACACCATGACGGTTGATATCGCCGGCATTCTGCAGGAGATCGACCTCCACAGTCTGCAGGCCGTCGCGGTCGCGATCGTGGCGCGCGAACAGGGAAAATCGGTCGCGGTGATCGACATGCTGCTCGACCCGCCGGGAGCGGCCAGCGAGCGCGTCCACACCTACAGGATGTTCAGCAACACCTTCGACCCACGGACCTTCTTTTCCGGCGACGACGCCCTGACCGCTTTTCGGGCGATGGCGGCGCACGTGCTCGACGTCTCGTTGGCCTCGCCGTTGCCGGACTGGGAGACCGCCCGCGGGCAGCCATTCCGGTCGTTCGAGTCGCTCGAGGAGTACGAACGGAAGGTGCTCGGCGTCACCGACTGAGTGGCGGCCACCGGACTCCGGCGTCACTCAAGGCTCGCCGAACACCTCGGCTCTGAAGGATGACACCGTGGTGCCGGGCTCGCGCCAACACCCGGCCGCGAGTCCTGCCTTTCGGCAGGTAGCATCGAGGAAGGTCGTCGCGTCCCACCCGTACTCGACGGCGACCTGAGGCAGCAGCAGGCCCCGAGACGATCCGCGCTCGATCAGGATGCCGTCCCGCCCGACGACGATGTCGCCGGGCGAGGTCGCGACCATCGGGGTGAGGGCCGAGATCTCGATCGTGGTCTGCGCGAGCTCGTCGTGCCCGAGGGCCGGGAACCGCGGGTCGCGGAAGGCCGCGGCCACCGCGTTCTCCCTGACCGTCAGCCACAGCGGCGAGACACCCACCAGGTGACCGATGCAACCGCGGAGGCGGCCGTCGATTTTGAGGGTGACGAAGGCGCCACGTCGCTCGAGAAGACTCGGGTCGTCGGGTTCCTCTGCGGGAGGCGGCAGCCCATCGAGACGAGCGGTGATGGAGTTGCGTGCGAGCCGCAGGAGATAGGCCCGGCTCTGATCCGGAATCGACCTCTCTTCGTTGCCTCGTTCCATGACGGTCAGAATGCTATCGTGCCGCCATGATTGTCAAACTGCCGTTCGCCGGAGGGACCGTCGCCGTGGATCTGCGCGGGCTGCGGGTGCGGCCGCTTTCACCCGGCGCGCCGCCGGGAGGACGCGACGTCGAGAGCCTGCTCGGCGCCGCTCTCGATCACCCGATCTCGGGCGAATCGTTGCGCGACCGCGCCCGAAACCGACGATCGGCGACAGTCATCGTTCCCGATGCCACGCGCAAGATCGACCTGCCGAGGATTCTGCCGGTCATCCTCGACCGTCTCCGTTCCGGGGGCATCGCCGACCGCGACATCACGGTTCTGGTCGCCTGCGGGACGCACCCGGCGGTCGGGACGGGCGAGCTCAACGAGCTGACCGGCGGTCTGCCGCCTGCCGTGTCCGTGGTGCAACACGACTCGCGCGACCACGAGGTTCTGGTCGATGTCGGCGAGCTGCGGCCCGGCATTCGTCTGCGGCTCCACCGTACGGCGGTCGAGGCGGACCTGCTGGTCACCCTTGGCACCGTTCGCCACCACTATTTCGCGGGGTTCGGCGGCGGTCCGAAGATGGTGTTTCCAGGGGTCGCGGGTTACGAGGAGATCCAGGCCAACCACTCCCTGGTGCTCGCGCGGGCGGAGGACGGCCGGAGCGTGCGCCATCCCGCCTGCGAACCCGGGCGTCTGACGGGAAACCCGGTGGCCGAGGAGATCACGCGAGCGGCCGGGGCCCGTCCACCCACGTTGTCCGTGTGTCTGGTCGAAGGGCGGGATGGGGAGACCGCGTGGGCGGCGGCCGGTCCGTGGCGAGAGGTCTTCGACGCCGCGGTCGCACAGGCGAGGTCGTGGTACGAGGTGCCCACGAACCAACTCTTCGAGGTGATGGTTGCGTCCGGTGGAGGCTCCCCGTCGGACTCGTCCCTGATCCAGGCCCACAAGGGCCTCGATGCGGCGTGCCGGTTTCTCGCCCCCGGCGGGCGGCTGCTTTACGTCGCGGCGATCGATCGCGGCGCCGGTTCGGATGCCATGTCGCCCTTTCTCGAGCATCCCGACCCGGAGATGATCCTCGATCGCCTCAGCCGTGGCTGGGTGCAGTACGGCCACACCACCCTCCGCCTGGTGGAGAAGACCCGCCGGCACCGCGTCGCGCTCTACTCCCACCTCGATCCCTCGCTCGCGGCCCGTTTGGGGTTCGAACCGGTCGCCGCGGTCGACGGGGTCGTCGAGTCGTGGCGCCGCGAGTGCCCGGGTACGACCGTCGGTGTCATGGCCTCCGGGGCCGTCTACCCCCGTTCTTGACCGCGATCAAGGAATAACGCCGCCACACGATCGAATATATCCATCAGCGGTGAGCGAATCCTCGCCCCCGAAAAGGAGTTTCGCAATGTCCCATGGAAATCCGAATCCGGCGGAAGCCCTTCCGGCCGATCGCAGCAGCGCCCTGACCGATCTGATCGCTGTCGCCGAAGGGGCGGTGGTCAGCCGGGTCTTGGCGAAGTCCGGCGGCGGCAACGTGACGCTGTTCGCCTTTGACAGAAACCAGGGGCTTTCGGAGCACACGGCGCCGTTCGATGCCCTGGTCCAGGTGGTCGACGGTTCGCTCGATCTGACCATCGGCGGCGACCCGGTGAAGGTCGGCCCGGGCGAAATCGTCCGCATGCCCGCCGGTGTTCCGCACGCGCTGCACGCCCCCGAGGCGTGCCGGATGGTGCTGACCATGCTGCGCGAGGTCGCGAAAGGGGATTGAACAATGGCCGTGCGAGACGTTGTCGAAATCAACGAGGACCTCTGCGACGGTTGCGGCGACTGTGTCACCGCCTGCGCCGAGGGCGCCATCGCGATCATCGACGGCAAGGCCCGTCTGGTGAGCGACATCTATTGCGACGGACTCGGCGCGTGTCTGGGACATTGCCCGCAGGGCGCCATCACGGTGACCCGCCGCGAGGCCGATGAATTCGACGAAGCCGCGGTCGCGCAGCGCCTCGAATCGCTGGGGGTTGCCGCTCCGCCGCCCGAGCACCGCCAACAGGTGGCGTTTCCCGTGATGGGACAGAGCCACGGCGGCGGCTGCCCGGGATCGCGGCCGGCGATGCGAGAGGTCCCGTTGCCCGGGCCCGCCGGGCCGACCGCAGCGCAACCGTCGCAGCTGCGGCACTGGCCCGTCCAGCTGCATCTGGTGCCACCGACCGCGCCGTTCTTCCACGAAGCGGATGTGCTGCTCGCCGCCGACTGCGTGGCATTCGCGGTTGCCGACTTCCACCAACAGCACCTCGCCGGGCGGTCCCTGGCGATCGCGTGTCCGAAGCTCGACAGCAACCAGGAGATCTATCTCGACAAGCTGGTGGCGATGATCGACCAGGCGCAGATCCGGTCCCTCCAGGTCATGGTTATGGAGGTCCCGTGCTGCGGAGGGCTGGTGCGGCTCGCCGAGGAGGCCGCGCGGCGCGCCAGCCGCAAGATTCCCGTGGAATTTCTGGTGGTCGGGACGGGCGGTCACATCCTCGGCTCCCAGCGGGTTGCCGGCTGATACAATCGGCTGGCGACGAGCCGCTGCGGCTCGCCTTTGATTTCCAGATATCCCCGGGGGAGGAATCATGAGTCAGCAATTCGGCGTCGCCGCCGGTGTTGCCCTTGTGGCGGCGTGCCTGTTGGTTGGCGAATCGGCGGCGGCCGATGTGCCACCGACCTTCCGGGTCGAAAGCGCCGGTCTCGATGTCGGCCCCGTCACCGCCGGCACCACGGCCGAGGCGACGTTCGTCTTTCACAACGAGGGCGACCGCGACGTCCGGATCCTGCGCGCCGCCCCGTCCTGAGGGTGCACGGTCGCCGAGTTCGACTCGGTCATCCCGGCAGGTGGGTCGGGGACTCTGACAACGAAGATGAAGACCGGCGCGACACAGCGCGGCCGGGTCTCGAAGACGGTCAACGTCTTCACCGACGCAGCGGGGGCGGAGAACCTCAGGCTCCGCTTCACGGTCGACGTCCGGATGGCGATTGAGGCGCTGCCTTCGTTCCGGTTCAATCTGAATACCATCGAGGGTCAGGACTCGAGTGAGCGTATCCTGCTCCACCGTACCGACGGGCAACCGTTGGTCATCCGGAAAGCCGAGGTGCCGTTGAAGGGAGTGACCGTGAGGACGGATCCCGTCGACGCTTCGCCTCCTGTTGCCGTACCGAAGGAAAAAACGGATTTGACGCCGTGGGGGGCTGCCGGCGAGCCGGTTGCGATCACCGCCGAAGCGGGCGATGTCTGGTTGGAGATGGCAGCGGATGGGACGCTCGAGGCCGGCCGGTACTCGGACGCGGTGCGCATCGCAACCAACCACCCCGAGGCTGCGGAAATCGAGATCCCCTATTCGATCCGCGTTCGCCCGCTGATCGATGCGCGTCCAGTCGTGGTCAGAATGTGGACCGCTCCGACCGCAGAGAACACCGGCCGTTCCGCGATTGTCACCCTCATTCACTACGGCGATCGCAAGTTCTCGGTCGCCGACGTCGAGGTCTCACACCCTGCGATCTTCACCGCCGCTGCCTACAGCCGAGAGCCGTCGACTCAACAGTCGATCCGCGCCGGTCTGGTTGAAGGTCTCGACGCGGCGGCCGTCGGCGCCGTCACGGAAGGCTGGATCCGAGTCACCATGAACGACCCCGAAAGGCGGACCCTCGAGGTGCCCGTCCTGATTGCACCCACCCAGGCCCTCAGCCGCCGGGCGGTCATCGGCGAGCGGTGAGTTCAGGGGCGACGGGCGCCGACACCACGAACTGCCAGACCGGCGGGCCCTCGACCGTGTACAGGCTCGATGCGTCGACCGCCTCGCGGTGGGCGGCGAGCAGGGCGCCCAGGTTCTTTCCGGAGGCCGCGTCCTCCAGCGCACCGTAGACCGAGACATCGCCCCGGCTCAGGTGGGTCTGCCACTGCGCCTGCCGGTAGGAAGGGCGGTCGATCGTCAGATTCGAAATACCGGCCGCGGCTTTCTCGACGATCCCCATGCGCCTCCTGGCCTCGCTACGGGTCAGCATGGGTTCGCGTGCATACGGGGTGTAGGGCTTGGGGACCAGGACGTTGAAGCCGGCGAGCAGAGATCCCACGCTGCCGCGCTCGCGGCCGTGGGCGACCATCAGAGCCTGCGCCTCTCGCAACAATTCGGCGATGCCGCGGAGGTCGTCGTCGGTCTCGCCCGGCAGACCGATGATGAAATACATCTTGATGTTTTCGATGCCGCAGGCCTGTGCGGTGTCGACCGCTTCGAGAATGGCCTGGTTCGATATCGGTTTTTTGAGCAACGCACGCAACCGGTCGGTTCCGGTCTCGGGAGCGATGGTGACCGAACGCGCACCGGAGGCGGCCAGCGGTTCCAGGATCTCTCTCCGCATCGCCGGAATCCGCAGCGAGGACAGCGCCACTTCGAGCCCGCGTTGGCGGCAGGCCTCGAGAATCTCACCGAGTTCGGGGTGGTCGCCGACCGCCGTCGCGACGAAACCGATCCGGTGTGTGATCGAGGCGAGCCGGTCGACTCGCTCGAGAATGCCGTCGGTGGAGTATGACCGCAGGCGCCCGTAGTTGTAACTCACCCAGCAGTAGCGGCACTTTTCCGGACAGCCGCGGGACATCTCGATCAGCCCCCTGCCGCTGTACTCGGTGTGCGGCGTGACGACGTGCGAGGCCGGAACCATCGCGGGATCCAGCATATGAGCGTCGCGTTTTTCGACCCGGCGACGTTTTCCGAGTGGTGCGCCCAGACTGTCGAGGTGGAGGCTCGGAACGAAGAACCCATCCATCCCGGCGAGACTCTCGAGGAGGCGGCTGCGGTCGGTCTCTCCACGGAGAGCGGCAAGGAAGCTCGGCCACAGCAGTTCGGCCGAACCGAGGACAAATACATCGACCGCAGGCGACAACGGCAACGGATTGATCGAGGCTACCGCGCCGCCGACGACCACGATCGGATGCGAGTGGTCCCGTTCGCTCGAGCGCCGCGGGATCCCGGCCGCGTCGAGGGTCGCGAGAATATTCGGCGCATCCAGCTCGAAGGAGCAGGTCCAGGCGAGGACGTCGAAATCACCGAGGTGGCTGCCGCTCTCCAACGTTCGGCCGAGCAGGGGAGGGTCGGTGAAAAAGCGCTCGACTCCGACATCCTCCAAGCTCGCTGTCAATTCGACAACCCACTGAAAGGCGAGCGAAGACATGGCCACGAAGTAGCTGTTGGGGTAGCCGACGGCCACTCGCAGGGCCCCGAAGGCTGGAATCGGGACGACTCGCGTTTCGTCTTTGAGGATCTCGGCCTGGTTGAACTTCATTGGACGAGCATACGGCACCCTGTACAATGTGCGCTCGTGTGATCGAGAAAGGACGCCCGTCGGTGGCCGAATCGCCTTCCAACAATCGACCTCCCAAGCTCCTGATCGCCATCGACGGACCGGCCGGCGCCGGGAAGTCGACGGTCGCCGCGCGCCTGGCCGAAAGCCTCGGGCTGCCCTACATCGACACCGGGGCCATGTACAGGACGGTGGGGCTGCTGGCGCTGCGGGACGGGCTGCGACCGCCGTTTGACGACCGGGCGGCGAATCGGGTGGCGGAACTCATGCTCGAGCATTCGATCGAGGTCGAGGTCGCCAGCGCCGGCACCAGAATCCTCCTCGACGGCAGCGATGTGAGTTCTGAGATCCGAACTCCGGAATGTTCGCTGATGGCGTCGGCGGTGTCGGCCCTTCCCGCGGTGCGCAGAGCCCTGGTCCCCCTCCAGCAGGCACTTGCCGCGCGTGCCGGCGGCGTGATGGAGGGGCGGGACATCGGCACCGTCGTTCTGCCCGACGCCGACCTCAAGTTTTTTCTCACGGCCAGTGCGCGGGAACGGGCGGCGCGGCGTCATCGGGACTTCTCTCCGGAAGACGGCGGCCCGAGCCTCGACGAGGTTCTGCAACAGCAGCAGCAGCGCGACCTGCAGGACACCTCTCGGACCGAATCACCCCTCCAGGTGGCGCGGGGCTCGGTGGTCATCGACACCACCGGTCTCAGCCTCGAGGAGGTCGTGGAGAGGATGCTTCGAGAGGCCGGGAGGCTTTTGCATCACAATGCTTGACAGCACAGGGGATGAACCCGTAAGGTCATCAAATTACAGAGGCTAGGTTCACAATGGGGTGCATCTAGCGAGGAGGAACGAACTTGAACACGGACCCGGAAGTGAATGGCGAACAGGAATCAAAAGAGGGCATGAACGGGCTCTCCATGGAACAGCTCATGGAGAACTCGCTGCAAAGCCTCAAGGAGGGCGAAGTCGTCCACGGCACGGTGGTTGCCGTGACCAACGAAGAAGTTCTCGTCGATATCGGATACAAGTGCGAGGGCAGCGTTCCCGTCGCGGAATTCACCGACCCGGAGACCAACGAGGTCCAGGTCGATGTGAACGACGAGGTCGAGGTCTTTGTCGAACGTCTCGACGAACTCGAAGGACGGGTCCGGCTGTCGCGGGACCGCGCCGCAAAGCTCAAGACGTGGAGTTCCATCGAAGAAGCTTTCAAGGCCGGCACTCCGGTCACCGGAAAGGTCCTGGAACGGGTCAAAGGCGGCCTCTCGGTGGATATCGGCGTCCGCGCCTTCCTCCCGGGTTCGCTGGTCGATCTGCTTCCGAATCGCCGGCTCGAGGACTACCTCGAACAGGAAATCGAAGCGCGCATCATCTCTTTCGACCGCCGTCGGTCGAACGTCGTGCTGTCGCGCAAGGCGATTCTGGAGGAGACCCAGGGCAAGATCAAGGACGAGACCATGGCCACCCTCGAAGAGGGAAAATTGGTCAACGGCGTGATCAAGAACATCACCGACTACGGGGTGTTCGTCGACCTCGGCGGTCTCGACGGGCTGCTCCACATCACCGACATCTCGTGGGGCCGGGTCGGCCACCCCTCGGAGTACTTCAAGGTCGGTGACGAGGTCGATGTCGTCATCCTCCGGTTCGACCGCGAGCGGGAACGGGTCTCCCTCGGCTACAAACAGCGTTTCGAAGACCCCTGGATCCTGGTCCCGGAGAAATACCCGGTCGGCAAGAGGGTCGAGGGCAAGATCGTCAGCATCGTCGATTACGGCGCTTTCGTCGTTCTCGAGGAAGGCGTCGAGGGCCTGATCCACGTCAGCGAGATGTCATGGACGAAAAAGATCAAGAACCCGCGGTCGATGCTCGAGATCGACCAGGAGGTCGAGGTCGTGGTTTCGGAGGTCGATGCCGACAAGCGGCGCCTCTCGCTTTCACTGCGGGCGACCCAGCCGAACCCCTGGGAGCAGGTCGCCGAGACCTACGCCGTCGGCAGCACGATCAAGGGCGTCGTCCGCAACCTCACGGACTTCGGCGCCTTCATCGAGATCGTCCCCGGCGTCGATGGCCTGGTCCATATCTCCGACATGTCGTGGACCCGTCGCATCAACCACCCGAGTGAAGTGGTCCAGAAGGGCGACGAGGTCGAGGCCGTCATCACGTCGGTCGACTCCTACAACCAGCGTATTTCACTGTCGATGAAGGAACTGCTCCCCAACGAGTGGGAGGAGTACGCCAACAGCCACGGCGTCGGCGATGTCGATACGGGGTCGGTCACCAACGTCACCGACTTCGGCGTTTTCGTGGAACTGGCCCCCGGCGTCGAAGGGCTGTGCCACATCTCGGAGATCGATCGCGACGAGGGCCTCTCGCTGGCGGAGATGTTCACGCCGGGGCAGCAGGTCCAGTGCCGGATCCTCCGGGTCGACTGGCACGAAAGCCGGATCGGGCTTTCGATGCACGGCGTCGACCAGGGGGAGAGCGCGGAAACCAGGACCGAGGCGACGGACGTTGCACAACCCGAGACCGCCATGGCCGCGGCCCTGCGTCTCGGCGGCGTGGTCGAAGAAGAAGAGACCGAGACGGCCGCCGAGGACCCCGCGGAAGCGATGTCGGATGACGCCGAGGCCGAAGCGGTGGTCGAGGCGGCAGAGGCTGAGGTAGAAGCCGAGGCGGACGCCGAGGCGACCGAGGAGGCTCCCGAGGCTGGCGTCGTCGCCACCGATCAGGAGACGGAAGCGGCGGATGTAGTGGCGGATTCCGAACAAGAGGCTGTGGCCGAAACGGTCGAGGAGACCGGCGACGAGTCGAACGGGTCCGATTCTGAAGACGAAGAAAAAAGCGACACCGGCGCCTGACGCCGGCCTCGGAGCAAGGAGTTCTGTCAATGACCATGACCAAGGCCGATCTGGTGGACACGGTCGCACAGGCCGCAGACGTTCCCCGCAAGCAGGCGGATGACGTGGTGCAGGTGATCCTGGATAACATCATCATGGCGCTCCGTCGCAGCGAGAAGGTCGAGCTCCGAGGTTTCGGGTCCTTCCGCATCCGGCAGCGGGGAGAGCGAATCGGACGCAACCCCAAAACCGGGTCGCAGGTCCACGTCCCACCGAAGAAGATCCCCTACTTCAAGCCCGGCAAGCACCTGAGGGAAGAACTGCTGCAGCAGTAAGCGACGGTCGTGGCGATCCTGTACGCTCCCTGGCGGCTCGAGTACGTCTCCGCAGCCGATGATCGAGATCGCACACGGTGCGTTTTCTGCGATGCCTTCGCGTCCAAGAACGATCCCGCAACGCTGACGCTCTGTCGCGACAGTCACTCCTTTGCGCTGCTGAACCTCTATCCCTACACGACCGGGCACGCCATGGTCGCGCCGATCCGACATTGCAACGACCTTGCCGACCTCGAGGTGGACGCGCTGACTGAAATGATGGCCACCGCCAAAGACCTGATCGCGGCGATGCGCCTGCTCTATCAACCACACGGTTTCAACGTCGGGTTCAACGTCGGCGAGGCTGCCGGGGCCGGCATCGAGGAGCACCTTCACCTCCACATCGTCCCGCGGTGGCACGCCGACAACAACTTCATGACCGTGATCGGTGCGACCCGGGTCATTCCCGAGGACATCGGCCGGACCTACGAGAGGATGCACAGTGCCCTGAACACCGTGCGCAGCGGGGAGGCAGGGTGACGACCGACGACAGGAACAAGACGAAGACCGGCCGCGAGGGCCAGGGCGAGGCCGTGCCCGTCCGACGCGCGCCATCCCTATTGTTGGCGGCGGCGTGGCTGATTCCCGGGCTCGGCCACTGGATACTCGGTCGCCGCGTCCGCGCCGTGGTCTTCTTCGCCGTGATCGTGAGCGCTTTCATCACCGGAGTCCTGCTCAGCGGCGAATTGGGAACGCCGAAACCGCAGAACCCGTTTTCGTGGTTGGCAACCTTTGCCTGTCTCGGCAACGGTGCCCTCTATCTGGTGCGCCTCGTGTGGGTCAATGGACTCAGCCAGACTCTTCGGCGGGTTCCCATTCGGTATGAGCGGCGGCGGCAGTCCCTCGGCCGCAGGATTTGCATACGGCAACACCTTCCTCTATACCGGCGGCCTGATGAACCTTCTCGCGGTGCTCGATACGTCCGATATCGCCCGCGGCGAGAAGGACTGACGATGGACCACCTGTTTCTGATGGTGTGGCACGCGTTGCTGGTCTCGGTGTTCTTCGCTTTCCTGTGGCGAAGAACCGCCCGCGGGCGGCGCCAACTCTTCCTCAAGACACTGGTGATCATGGTCGTCGGCAGCACCGCTCTCGGTTGGTTGATGTACCCATTCCCGTGAGGCCGAGACCCCACCGACAACGCGGTGTACACTGCGGCGCACTGGGAGTCTGAATTGGGGTCGACCACGTCTGATCTGCTGATCGTTGCCGGCGAGGTGTCCGGCGACATCCACGCCGGCAATATGCTCGCGGAGATTCAACGGCTCCGTCCGGAGGTGAGAGCGTTCGGTGTCGGTGGTGAGAGGCTGGACGCGGCGGGGCTCGAGCGCCTGGCATCGATCGACGAACTGGCTCACATGGGGCTGGTTGAGGTCCTGCGCGAACTCCCCCGAATCCGTCGGCTGATGCATCGTCTCGTGGATGAAGCGGCGCGCAGACGACCGGCGCTGGCGGTTCTGGTGGATTCCCCGGACTTCAACCTCCGGTTGGCCGCCCGTCTCCGAGAGACTCGGCGTGCCGGTGGTTCTGTACGTATCGCCCCAACTGTGGGCGTGGAGGCGGGGAAGGGTTCGCACCGTCCGTCGTCTGGCTCGCGAGGTTCTGTGCCTGCTCCCGTTCGAGGTTTCGTTCTATGAGGCCCATCGAGTTCGCGCGCGCTACGTCGGCCACCCTTTGGTCGACGAGATCGCCCGAGTCGGGCTCTTCGAACAACCGCGCGACGTGGTCGCGAGAAGGGTCGCGTTGCTCCCCGGATCGCGCGAGATGGAGGTCACCCAACTGCTGCCGGTGATGATCGCCACCCTCCGCGACCTCCCCGAATCCGAGATCTCCGAGGCGGTCTTGGTCGAGGCGCCCGGAATGAGGGGCATCGTCGACTCCGTTCTGGCGACGACCGGTTCCGACCCGCGCCTCACACGCGTTCACGGCGAGCAGCGCAGGCACGAGTTGGCGCGCTCTGCGCTTGCCTGGACCGCCTCCGGGACCGCCACCCTGGAGTGCGCCCTCCTCGATGTTCCGATGGTTGTCGGCTACCGGCTGCGAGGGCTGACCTATCTTGCAGCCCGGATGCTGGTCAACGTGCCGAACGTGGCGCTGGTGAATCTCATCGCCGGAGAAACGGTCGCTCCTGAGCTCCTGCAGTCTTTGTGGAGCCCGCAACATCTGGCGGACGAGACCACAAAACTGCTGCGCGGCGGCGGCGACCGGCAGAGGGTTCAACTGGCGGTGGTTCGGGAGCGGCTCGGCGAGCGGGGAGCCTCGCGAAACGCGGCCGAAACCGTTCTCGAACACCTCGACGCTCCCGGGATCGGGTAGAATCCCCCGGCTGGAGGAACATGCACGGCACAGGCGGCGACACCGAGCGAGTCCGAAATGACATTCCCGTGCGGGTGGGGATGATCAGCCTCGGCTGTGCCAAGAACCTGGTGGACGGCGAACTGATGCTGGGACACCTGCAACGGGCCGGTATCGAACTGACGGCGGACCCGACCTCGGCCGACGTTGTCGTGGTCAACACCTGCGGTTTCATCGACGACGCCAAACGGGAATCGATCGAGGCCATGCTCGAAGTGGCCGAGGCCAAAAAAACGGGCCGGGTGCGTCGACTCGTGGTCGCAGGGTGCATGGCTCAGGCCTATGCCGCCGAGCTGCGGAGCGAGATCCCCGAGATCGACGCGTTCATCGGGCTCGACGAACTCGAACGCATCACCGAGGCGGTGCGGGGCGAACTGGCCGCACACATTCCGGACCAGCGCGGGGCCCTCAGGGTCTACGACCATTCGAGCCCTCGGGTCGTGTCGACCGGCAGCCACGCCTATCTGAAGGTCGCCGAGGGCTGCAACAATCCGTGTACCTTCTGCCACATCCCGGCGATGCGGGGGGCGTTCCGCTCGCGGACCGTCGACGACCTGGTAGCGGAAGCTCACTTCCTCCACCGGCAGGGGGTCCAGGAAATCGTCCTGATCGCCCAGGACACGACCAGGTACGGAGAGGATCTCGGCATCGAGCACGGTCTACGGACCCTGGTGGAACACCTCCTCACAGAGACCGAGATCCCATGGCTCCGCTTTCTCTACGCCTATCCCGCCACCCTCGACGAGTCTCTCTTCGAACTGATGGCGGAGAACAACCGGTTTCTTCCCTACCTCGACATACCTCTGCAACACGCCAGCCGCCGGGTGCTCAAATCGATGAAGAGAGGAGGGGACGCGCGCAGCTACCGCCGCCTGATCGAGCGGGCCCGAGCAACGGTCCCCAATCTCGTGATCCGCACCACCTTCATCGTCGGTTTCCCGGGCGAGGGTGATGACGAGTTCGGCGAGCTGATGGACTTCGTGCGCGACATCCGGTTCGATCACCTCGGGGCCTTTTCCTATTCCTGGCAGGAAGAGAACCCCGGCGCCGAACTCGGCGATCCGGTGGCGCAGGCGATCAAGGAAGAACGCCGCGGCGCGCTCCTCGAGGCGCAGCAGGAGATCGCGCTCGACCACAATCTCGCCCTCGTCGGCCGGACCCTCCCGGCCCTGGTCACCGGGGCGCTGCCGGAGATGGAGCTGCTGCTCGAGGGCAGGCTTCAACGACAGGCCCCGGAGATCGACGGCCGGTTGCTGATCAACGACGGCGCCGCACCCGCCGGTTCGCTGGTCGAGGTCGAGATCACGGATGCCCATCCGTACGACGTTGTCGGTGGGATCTTCCGGATCCTGAGCCCGGGCAGGGTCGCGCCGAACCTGCCGGTGCTGGGCTGAAGAGCGCCATGGAGGTTCTTCGCGATCCCCTCGGGAACGACGATCCGCCGCGCCGGACGGTCATCAGCATCGGCAACTTCGACGGCGTCCACATCGGCCACCAGGCGGTCCTGTCGCACGTCGTGCAGCGGGCGCGAGACGCCGAAACCACGGCTGTCGCGATGACCTTCGATCCCCATCCCATCAAGCTTCTGCGACCGAGTGAGGCCCCCCGCCTGGTCACGACCCTCGACCAGCGGCTGGCCCTGATCGAGCGCACCGGAATCGAGACCACCCTGGTCCTTCCCTTCACCCACCGGCTCGCCCGAATGGATGCGGCGGAGTTCGTGCGCGACGTCCTGGTCGAGCGGCTCGGGGTTCGAGAGGTCTATATCGGCAACAACTTCCGCTTCGGCGCGGACCGCGGCGGCGACGTCGCCCTCCTGAAGTCGATGGGGGAGGAACTCGGATTCCAGGCCGCCGCCGCCCCCATCGTCGAGGCCGCGGGCGGCGTTGTGTCGTCGACCAGGGTGCGCGAGGCCATAGCGTCGGGACGGGTCGAGGAAGTCGCGACCCTGCTCGGACGGACGCTGTTCATCGACGGCAGGGTGCTCGAAGGCAAGAGGCTCGGGCGCACCCTCGGCTTCCCGACCCTCAACATCGAGGTCGAAAACGAAATCGAACCCTGCCACGGCGTCTACGTCACCATGGTTCACATTCCGTCGTTTGACCGCACCTTTGCGGCGGTCACCAATATCGGAGTCCGGCCGACGGTGTATCAGAACTCCATGACCACCGTCGAGAGCCACCTCCTCGACTTCACGGCCGACGTCTACCAGGAGCGGGTTCGGTTGTTCTTCCTCCGCCGACTGCGGGACGAACAGGCCTTCACCTCGACCATGCAGCTGATGACCCAGATCCGTCGCGACGTCGAGGCCGCCCGCGAGGTCTTTGCCCGACAACCGATCGAAGACCTCGAGTTGATGCTGCCGTGACCCTGACCGGCGCCCTCATCCTGTTGGCGTCGTTGGTGGTCTCGGCCACTCTGCTGCTGATCGTCGTGGCCGTGGTGTGGTACCTGGACCGGTACGACCGCGAACCGCTCCACATGGTCGCCGCTGTCTTCTTGTGGGGCGCTGCGGCCGCTCCGGCGATCGCCGTTTTTTCACTGCTGGCCCTGGAGCGTTGGTGGCCCGCCCATCTCGGCCATCTTTCGGCTTTCGCCTTTTCCGCGGTGGCGGCGCCGCTGGTGGAGGAAACCGCAAAAGCGATCGGGGTGGTGCTGGTCGTGTTCCTGACCCGGGACTTCGACAACCCCACCGACGGCTTCGTCTATGGAACGGCCGTCGGACTCGGTTTTGCAGTCACCGAGAACTCGATTTACGGCGTCGGCGCCGGCGTCGGGATGGGGCTCGCTGATCTCATGAAGCTGATGGTCGGGCGAACCTTGTTTTCGGCCGGCCTGCACGGTCTGGCGAGCGCCACATTTGGCGGATTCCTGGGGCACGCGGTCCTGACCCGCAGGCCCTGGCAGCGCGGCGCCTGGGTGGTGATCGGGCTCCTTGTCGCAGCGGTTCTTCACGGCGGCTGGAATGCGGCCCTGATGCTCGTGGGACCGATGACGCCGGGCGGCGGCCTGCGCGCCTGGCTCGTGCTTCTCCCGATGTTGTACGCGGGCTATGTTCTGATTCTGGCCACCTTTCTCCAGTCCGAACACCGGATTCTGAAGCGGCAGCTCGGCGAAGAGGTCGCTCTTTCGCTGGCGCCGGCGTGGGTCGCCGAGGTGATTCCGTACTACCGGCGCCGGTTGAAGAGTGATTGGTGGCCGCTGCGCGACGAACGTACCGTCATCTCGCGCCTCCTGACGAGGATCGCCTTCCGCAAGCACGCGCTCCGCCACATCCCGAAGGACGAAGCGGCCATCGCCTCGCTCGAGGTGGTCCGTTTGCGCCAACGCCTGCGGGCGATTCTGGCGCCCGGCCCCGATCAGGACGATTAGCTTCATGTCAAAATTTTGTTGAAAGCGGCTCGTCGGTGGGTCTCGTGCGAAGGCCGATTGTACGATGGGGCATGGATCGGTCGCTCGGAAGCCTCGACTCAGATGGGCTGATGGACCTCGTCACGACGCGTGAACTCGATGAACTCGAGGCGCTTCAGGTCCTCAGAAGTCCGTTCTGCACGGCGCAGATCGCCGAGATCATCGCGTCAAACCGTCGACTGCTCGACCCGCACGGCGTCCGCGAAATGCTGGCAGGCTTCCCGGGCTTCAACTTCAGCCGGGCACTCGATCTCCTCGCGACTCTGCCCTGGGTCTCGCTCCTGTCCATCTCGCAGGCCCCGAGGACGCCACCTGTGGTGCGGCGCCACGCCGAGCGCAAGCTCCTGTCCCAGCTGCTCACCATGGCTCTGGGCGAGAAGATCGCACTCGCCCGCCGCGCCCATCGGGCCCTCTTCCGGCCCTTGACCGCATCCGGAGACGAGCAGATCCTCGAGGCTCTGCTCGACAACCCCCGCCTGGTTGAAAACGACATCCTGGTCATTTTGAACACGGTCGACGTTCCCGCAGTGTTTCTGACCGGGATCGCACGCCACCGCCGCTGGGGGACCTACCGAGGTGTTCGCCGCGCGATCGTCGAGTTGGCCACGACACCGCTCCCGCTCGCCTTGAGTCTCCTCGTCCAGATGTCGGTGAGCGACCTGAGGCACGTCGTTCGAGGGAAAAACGTTCCAACGCAAGTCCGTGAGGCGGCTCTCTCTCTGATCGAGCGCGAGGCGAGTGGACAGCGGGGGGTGATAATATCCTCCAGTGAGACAAGCGATGGAGGGGACCCCTAAACACCCGAAGGCCTTCGGTGAGGAGATGCAACGGCTTCGTCAGGAAGCCGGACTGTCGCTCGAGGACATCGCGGCCGAAACCAAGATCTCGAAACAGATCCTGTCGAGCCTGGAGCATGGCGAATTCCGGTTCCTTCCGCAGAAGGTCTTCTGCCGGAACTTCGTCATTCAGTATGCCGACGTCGTGGGGACGGATCCGCGCCCGCTCGCGGACGCCTTCGAGGCGGCCTGGGACCGGTTCCTCCTGGCATCCGGTTCCCACCCCAGCCTGGTGCTCGACGATCCGCCGCTCGTTCGCAGATTTCGCTGGCGCTTCTGGGTGCCGGTGATGGCTGCCGCGGCCATCCTGGTTGCTGCCGCGTTCGTGATCTGGAGAAGCTCCAGAATCGAGGGCCAGTTCACGCCGAGCCAGAGCCCGCGTGCGGCGTCGAGTGAATTCCGCAGCCCTCCGCCCACGGTCAGTCAACGACGACCCAGCCCGTCTCCGGTGTTGGTCGAAGACGGCTTGCCGGTCGCCACTGAGATCGTCTCCATCACCATCCGAGTGCGCCCCGAGATGGAGTGTTGGATTCACTACCGCGATCACAACGGAGCCGCCGGGGGCAAGCTCCTCTCGGGCGGCACCGAGGAGACGGTCGAACTCGCGGGCCCGGTCAAACTCACGGTCGGCGACGCAGGCGCGGCGAGCCTCGAGATCGCGGGTCGCATCTACGACGATCTCGGCCGGCCGGGACAGGTGGTCCACACCGAGGTCAGTTCGGAGGGACTCGTGGTCCTCGGACCCAGGCCGCGCGATGACTGATCAGAAGGCCACGGCTGCGTCCGATCTGATCCGCGGGATTGTCCGCGGTGCGGTGCCCCGGCAGGTCCGCCTTTTCGCCGCCCAGGGTCTGCTTCCGGTCTCGCGGGAAGATCTCTTGAGTCTGCAGACCGTCCTCACCTCCGATCCCGATACCGAACTGGCGGAAGTCGCCGCGAAATCGTTGCGGGGCGAGGAAGTGGAGACGATCCTGAACTGGCTCCGCAGCAGCCCGCCGGATCCGTTGGTCCTCGACCTTCTCATCCGCGTTCTCGACGACGAGGCTGTCTGGGCGGCGGTGGCCGGTCACCCGAACGTGTCCAACGAGACCCTGCGGGTACTCGCCCGCAACGCGACCCACGTCGTCCAGGACATCATCATCACCAACCAGATGAGGCTTTTCAGCTGCCTCGAGATCCTCGACGACCTGCGCGCCAACCCGCAGGCGCACCAGGTGATTCTGCGCCGGGTCCGTGAGTTCGAAGAGGAGTTCATCGAGAAGGTGTTGGCCGAGGAAGAGGAAGCGCTCGCGGCGTCCGGCAGGAGCATCGAAGAGGCCATCGATGCCCTTCACTCCATCGGCGCCCACATTCCGAATGAAGATACGATGCCCTATCCGGAATCCGAGGACCCGGCTCTGGTCGACGCCATCAACAAAGCCGGGCATCAGTCGGCCCACGCCCGCCTCCTCAAAATGAGCGTCCACCAGAGGATCGTCTGCGCCTTGAGAGGATCGAAGGAAGAACGGGCCATCCTCATCAACAGCCGCAACCGGCTGATCCAACGATCAGTGCTGGCCAGCCCCAAACTCACCGACCTCGAAGTGGAGCGTTTCGCCGGCTCACGCAGCGTCGCCGAGGAGGTGATTGCAGGAATCGCCGCCAACCGCCGCTGGACGAGGCTCTACCCGGTCATCGTCGCGCTGGTCCTCAACCCGAAGACCCCGGTATATACGGCCGGGAAGATCCTGCCTCAGCTGTCGCCGCGGGACAAAATGAAGGTTTCGCGCGATCGCAATCTCAATCCAGCCACCCGGGAAATGGCGGCGCGGTTGATGAGCACCCGGCGTTAATCGGGGGAGCTTACAGGGGCTTCTCGTTTGGCGGCCACCGCGTTTGCAACCTCGATATACTTGAGTATCTTGGAGCCGTTGCACCGCTCCTGGGGACGTGGTACGTTCAAATGGTCACAGACGGAGTGATCGAGTATGCGTCACAAGTTGACCCACTATGACACGCTGGGAATCGAACGCGATGCCACGGACCAACAGGTCCGCGCGGCGTTTCGAAGACTCGCGATGAAGTACCACCCGGACAAATTCACGGGTGATGCGCAGGTGACTGCGGAGGAGAAGTTTCAGAGCATAACCGAGGCGTTCAACGTGCTCAGCCATCCATCGAGCAGAGACAAATACGACATCGAGATTTCCAAGGGCACCGATGTCAAGAAGATGGACCCCAGGGAAATCTCCCGTCGACTCGCGGCGAAAGGGTCCCAGTGCCTGCGGGAGGGCAGCGCAGCGGAAGCGCTCGAACACCTCAAAAGCGCCATCGATCACGACGACGAAAACTCGCGCGCCCACTATTT
Organism: Candidatus Sulfomarinibacteraceae bacterium; assembly: GCA_963715955.1. Taxonomy (GTDB): domain Bacteria; phylum Acidobacteriota; class Thermoanaerobaculia; order Thermoanaerobaculales; family Sulfomarinibacteraceae; genus Sulfomarinibacter. Next base: position 315,717 of record CAVQSQ010000021.1, on the reverse strand, counting down.
TTACGCCTTGACTTTGGCTCGAGTTCCGAGCAAGGTACGGGACGCTCTCCGTCACATGGAGCGGGCATCTTCGCTCGAACCCTCCAATGGCGCCATGAAGGCGGAGGCCGCGGGTCTCGCCCTGGGCGCCGGAATGAAGAGCCGAGCGGTCCGTTTGGCCCAGGAGGCTCTGGCTCTCGATCCGACCAGCGCCAAGGCGAGCGAGGTCTTGAGTCAGGCCGGGAGCGACGAAGATGACAAGAGTGGCGGCCTGTTTCAACGCCTCAGGCGCCGAGGTTGAGAAACGGTGATGGCTGAATCCCACATTCGATTCGAGATCGAGTCCGGCGGACGGACCGATGTCGGGATGAAACGCCGGGTCAACGAGGACGTGTTCGTCCTCGATCCGCAACACGGCGTTTTTCTGGTGGCCGACGGCATGGGTGGCCATGCGGCCGGAGAGGTCGCTTCCCGGGTCGCCACCGAGGAGATCCTGCAGGCCCTTTCGACCGCTGTCAACGATGCGGACGAGACCTGGCCGGAACACTGGGACCCCGCGATCAGCGCTCCGGCGAATTCGGTCGTCGATGCTGTCGTTGCGGGCCACCACCGGGTCACGCAGGAGATGCGGGGCGACGCCGACCTCAAGGGCATGGGGACCACGGTGGTCGTGGCGGTCCACCAGCGCATCGATGACAAACTGGTCATATGCCACGTCGGCGACAGCCGCGCCTACCGTCTGCGCGACGGAGGGTTCACCCTGATGACCAACGACCACTCGTGGGTCCACGAGCAGGTGACAGCTGGTTTTCTGACCGAAGAGGCGGCGCGCAACCACCCACTGAAAAACGTCGTAACCCAGGCGCTCGGCGGCAGCAGCGAGCCACGCGTCGACGTCATCGAAACCCAACTTCAGGACGGCGACCTCTACCTGTTGTGCTCGGACGGGCTCAACTCCATGCTGACCGACGACGAGATCGCCGGGCTGCTCGAGGCCAGCGGTTCTCTGGACGATTCCTGCGAGCGGCTGGTCAATGCCGCCAACCAGCGCGGCGGCAACGACAACATCAGCGTCGTTCTGCTGCGGGCGCGTCGGGTCGCTCCTCCCGCCTCGTGATTGCGGAGCCTCCCGGTATCTGAGCGCGCCTTCAGAGCACACCTCGCACAGTTTTTCGTGCCGCGGAATGTCGGTCAACCGCCGTTGGTTGAGGACTACAGGAGAGAACGATGGGCGAATTCACACTCGACAGGAACCCCTCCTTCCCCGGAATCGATGGACAGCTGGTGCTGTTGATTCTCGACGGCATCGGGCTCTATCGAGGCCGCGCCGAGGGCTATGAAGGCAATGCTGTCGATCTGGCGTCGACGCCCACCCTCGACCGCCTCCTCGCCGAGGCGCCGATCGTCTTGCAGCTCAAGGCCCATGGCACTGCGGTCGGTCTGCCGAGTGATGACGACATGGGGAACTCCGAGGTCGGACACAATGCCATGGGAGCGGGGCGCGTCTTTGTCCAGGGCGCCCAGCTGGTCAACCGGGCGATCGCCGACGGCACGATGTTCTCCGGGGCGGTGTGGAAGGACCTCGTGGCGCGGGTCACCGAGAGGCATTCGGCCTTTCATTTGATCGGCCTGCTGTCCGACGGCTATGTCCACAGCCACATCGAGCACGTGGAGAGGATGGTCCGCCAATTGGTGGACGAAGGCGTCCAGAAAATCAGGATCCATGCGCTGGCGGATGGACGCGATGTCGACCCGGTCTCCTACCACCTCTTCATCGATCGCCTCGAGACCGTCCTCACCGAGGCGAGGTCGGCTGGCGTCGACGCGGCTGTGGCGTCCGGCGGTGGCCGCATGCAGATCACCATGGACCGCTACGAGGCGGATTGGGAGATGGTGCGGCGCGGGTGGATGACCCACGTTGCTGCCGACGCCAGGCGGTTCTCCAGCGTTGCCGAGGCGATCGAGACCCTGAGGGCGGAGAGGCCCGGAATCATCGACCAGGATCTGCCGCCCTTCGCGATCGTCGATGCCGAGGGGGTTCCGATCGGCCCGATCGAGGACGGTGATTCGGTGGTGTTCTTCAACTACCGCGGCGACCGCGCGATCGAGATCTCTCGCACCTTCACCGACCCGGACTTCTCGTACTTCGACCGCGGACGCGTGCCCGATGTCTTGTACGCCGGGATGATGGAGTATGACGGAGACCTCGGTATTCCTCCGCTCTACCTGGTCAGCCCGCCCGCAATTTCTCGCACCGTTTCGGAATATCTTGTCAGAAACGGGGTAAGCCAGTTGGCGACGGCGGAAACCCAGAAGTTCGGCCACGTGACGTATTTTTGGAACGGCAACAACTCGGAGAAATTCGACGCGGTCCTGGAGGAGTGGGTGGAAGTGCCCAGCAGCGATGTGCCGTTCGACCGCCAACCGCAGATGATGGCCCGCGAAGTCTGCGACGTCGTGGTTCGCGACCTCGTGGACGGAGGCCACCGGTTCATCAGAGCCAATTTCGCGAACGGCGATATGGTCGGCCACACCGGCTCGCTGGCGGCGGCTGTTGCCGCCGTCGAGGTGGTCGACGAGTGTGTCGGCAGGATCGAAAGGGCGGTTCTGGAGGCCGGAGCGACGCTCATCGTCACCGCCGACCACGGTAACTCGGACATCATGTGGGAGGTTGACAAAAAGACCGGCGACGTCAAGCGCGACGGCGAGGGGCGGCCGATGATCAAAACCAGCCATACGCTGTCGCCGGTTCCACTGTGCGTGGTCGGCGCCGGAATCGAAGGGCTCACCGCCAACCCGGCCGTCGCGGAACCCGGTCTGGGAAACATCGCGGCGACCCTCTTGTTTTTCCTTGGGTTCGTGCCGCCGCCGGACTACCTGCCGACGCTGGTGGTCGCCGAGAAGTAGATTTCACCTCGAATCCGGGTTAAAGTCCAACAATGGCAACACCCACGCCCCCGTTCCTCGAGCCTATCGAAGAGGTTCGATCCCGAATCCTGGAGTTGGAGTCCGCCGGGACCTCCGGCCACGGGACCGAAGCCGACCTGTCGGCTGCGAGGAAAGAGCTCGACGCGGTCATCAAGCGCGTTTTTTCCGAACTGACGCCGTGGCAACAGTGCCAGCTTGCACGTCACCCCGACCGGCCCCACACCATGGCCTACACCCACAGCATTTTCACCGATTTCACCGAGCTTCACGGCGACCGCAGGTTTGCGGACGACCCCGCGATCGTGGCCGGGCTCGCGCGCTTCGAAGGAGACCCTGTGGTCGTGGTGGGGCACCAGAAGGGGAGGGACACGGCAGAAAAACTCCGCCGGAATTTCGGCATGCCCCGGCCCGAGGGCTACCGCAAGGCAATTCGGGTGATGAGTCTCGGCGCCCGCTTCCGGCGCCCGATCATCGCGTTCATCGATACCCCGGGCGCCTATCCCGGTATCGACGCCGAGGAACGCGGACAGGCCGAAGCCATTGCCCACAACCTCATCGAAATGGCCGCCATGCCGGTGCCGATCATCGTCGTGGTCACCGGCGAGGGCGGGTCCGGCGGCGCGCTGGCGCTCGGCATCGGCGATCGGGTTCTGATGCTCGAACATGCGATCTACTCGGTGATCTCCCCGGAGGGCTGCGCCGCCATTTTGTGGAAGGACCAGGCGCGAGCCGCCGATGCGGCCACCGCACTCCGGATCACCGCCAAGGATCTCAAGGGCTTCAAGATCATCGACGAGATCATCCCGGAACCGCTGGGCGGCGCCCAGATGGACCCGGTGGCGATGGCCGACACGATTTCGACCGCGATCCGGCGCAACCTCAAGGGATTGCGAAAAGTCAAACCCGAGGCCCTGGTGGCCCGGCGCCTCAAGAAGTTCCAGGCGATGGGCGTCTTCAGCGACCGCTGACACGAGACCGATGGACGAATCACACCCTCGTCAGGCTGCCGCCGGGGCCGCACGATGAGTGTCGTTTCCCGCCGCTGGATTCGCAGGTCTTCGGCTCTGGCCATTGCAGTGGTGCTCCTGGTCCTGGGAGGCCTGGTCGTCCAGCGCATCGAGAGATTTCACCCACCCGTGCAGTCTCTGGACGACGACGCCGTCTCCGGCGGCGGCGCCGATCGAGCGGTCGGGGTCTACACGGGATTCGAGTTTGTCGAACGCGTGGCCGGGAGGAAGATTTTCGAACTCCTGTCGCAGCGGACCCTCGGCCTGTCATCCGGTTGGCACGAGATCGAAGGGGTGCGGCTGCAGTTCTTCCGCGATGGGGAAACCGGCCCGGTTCTGACCTGCGACGGCGCCCGTTTCAACATCCAGACGCGGGACGCGGAGCTCGGCGGGAGCATCCGCATCGATTTTCCGAGCGGCGCGAGCCTCACCACCGATGCCGGGAGCTTCGAAGCGAGCTCGCGGCGGTTCACAGCCGCCGCCGAGGTCGTGTTCGTGTCCGGCGCGACCTTCGGACGCGCCGACTCGGCGACCTATGACGTCGAGCACAACGAAATCGTGCTCGAAGACGGCCTGACTCTGCGGACCGCGTCCGGAGCCACGCTGTCCGCACCCAGTGCGACCTACAGCCGGAGCGAAGGCGTCATGAACTTCCCCGCAGGGGGACGGATGACGATGGGCCAATCCGAGCTCGAGGCGCCCCTGATGCGGGTGGACCTCGAACAGGACGACGGTCCGCCGCAGCGGATCGAACTCGACGGGGGAGTGACGGCCCTCTCCACCGCGCCCAACGGGGATGGACTGGTCGTGGCACGGATGGAGAAAATCGTCGCGGAGCGCGACGGCGCGGGACGCTGGCAGGTGGACGCCACCACCCACGGGCCGTGGATCGATGTCCGTTTCGTCGGCGGCGAAGGGTACTTCGAACGCGAACTCAAGACGTGGGTGTTGCGCGGCGTGGTCGGCGAGGAGGGTCTGATCAACCTTCGCGCTGAGGACCGGGTCTGCATCAGGGAAGTGCCGACGGAGGGACCGGTCCGGCGTGGGGAGGCGAAGGAAGCCCGCGTGTGGTTTTCCGAGGGCCAGGCCACTGATGTGGAATTGCTGCGAAATGTCGTGATCCAGGGAGAGGGCGTCCAGGGGCGGGGCTACCGGGCCCGTCTATCGCCTCAGGCGGGACTGCTGATGCTCCATGGAGACCCGGCGGGGCCTGAACGAGTTCTGCTGCTGTCCGAACGCGGGCGCGTGAGTTGCGACCAGGCGCAGCTCTTCAATCACGAAGGTCGGTCCGAGGCCCGCGGCAACGTGCAAGGGGAGATCTTCGATGTCTCGTTGATCGGAAGATCGGCGCAGGAAGCATCTCAGCCCACCCATTTCGCCTCGGAAATCCTCGACGTGACCAACCAGGGAGGGATCTACCACCTGCGTGAGAACACCCGGTTGTGGCAGGGTCACCGCCTCCTGTTGGCGGACGACGTCGTGTTCCACCAGGATGCGGCGACGGTGCGGGCCACCGGACACGTGCGGACCACCTTTCCCGCTTCACAGCTGAACCTCGAGGGCGACGAGGGAGAGGACGTGGTGGTGGTTGCGCGATCGCTCGATTTCGACGACAACCGCGGCACCGCGATCTATCGCGGCAATGTTCGCTACTCGGACCCCGGGCACACCCTGGCGGCGGCTGAGCTGACCGTGTTCTTCGATGATGCCAACCAGGTCACCGCGGTCGAGGCCGTGGGATCCGTCGAGTTGGTCATCGTGGAAAGCGGCCGCCGCATGACGGGGCAGTTCGCGCGCCGCGAGGTCAAGACCCAACTGGTCACCGTCACCGGGTCGCCGGTCCGGCTGACCGATCCCGGCGGAAACGAGGTCTCCGGGTCGTCGTTGACCTGGAATCAGGCCGATGGTACGGTCTCGGTCGCCGGAGGAACCGAGACCATTTACTACCCTGAGGAGACGCCCTGAGTCCGAAGGCTCTCGACCTGGCCGCGCACGGGCTGCGGAAGGCCTACCGCGGAAGGTGGGTGGTCGACGGCATCACCGTCGATATCGCCCCCGGTGAGATCGTCGGTCTCCTGGGTCCGAACGGCGCCGGCAAGACCACGACCTTCTACATGATGGTGGGGCTGGTGCAGCCCGACGAGGGCCGGGTCATCCTCGGTGACCGCGACATCACTGCCGAACCGATGTACCGCCGCGCACGGATGGGCGTGGCCTATCTTGCCCAGGAACCCAGCTCGTTCCGACGTCTCTCGGTCGAGGACAATATCTGGCTCATCCTGGAGGCCCTCGGCGTCGACGCCAGGGACGCCCACCGGAGGATCGATGGGCTGCTCGAGGATTTCGGTCTTGCCGATCTGAGAAACCAGCGGGCGGAGACCCTGTCCGGCGGCGAGCGGCGGCGTCTCGAAGTGGCGCGAGCTCTCGCCACCAAACCGACCTTCATTCTTCTCGACGAACCCTTCGCCGGCATCGACCCCCTGGCGGTGCTCGACCTCCAACGCATCATCAAACGTCTTAAGTCTCTGGGAATAGGCGTTTTAATTACCGACCACAACGTCCGTGAAACATTGAAGATCACCGACCGCGCCTATATAATCAAAGACGGCAAGATTTTTGCTACGGGAGACCCCGTCGATCTGTCAGAAAACCGGGACGTTCGTCGAATCTACCTCGGCGAGGAATTCAGGCTCTGATCCGGCACCGCGCTGACGGGTCACGCGGCGACCTGCCTCCGAGAGTGGATACGACGTCGCCTCGCGATGAGGTTTTTTCACTCAATGGCCCTGGAACAGAAACTTCGACTGAAGCTGGCGCAACGGCTGGTGATGACGCCGTCGCTGCAGCAGGCGATCAAGCTGCTGCAACTTTCTCGCCTGGAGCTCGAAGAGACGCTCGCCCAGGAAATCCTCGAAAACCCCATGCTCGAGGTGGAAGAGTCACAGGACGACGTGACCGACGGCGGCGACGATCCGGCGGACGACGGCGAACGGTCGACTGGAGAAGAGTCGTTGGTCAGCGACGACGCCGCGGATCCCTCCGAGAGCCAGAGCGACGACCCGCTGCCGAGCGAAGAAGAGTCCTACGGCGACATCGACCTCGAGGCGTTCTTTTCCGATTATCTCGGCGACGGACGCAACGAAGGCCCATCCATGTCGGCGCCGTCACTCGAGAACGACAACCGCATGGAGAACATCGTTTCGGGCGGCGCAGGGCTTTACGAACACCTCCTCTGGCAGCTCCACATGCTCGACTGCACCGCCGAGGTCTTCGAGGTCTGCGATTTCATCGTCGGCAATCTCGATGAGGACGGCTTCCTCAGGGCGACCCGCGAAGAGATCCGCCACGGAACCGGCTGCACCGACCAGGTCGTCACGACGGCGCTGGGCGTCGTCAGGTCTCTGGACCCCCCGGGGATCGCCTCGACCACGCTGCAGGAGTGTCTCGCCGTCCAGGTCGAACACCTGCTTCGCGAGGGCCTCGAAAACGGCGACCTGTCGCTCCTCAACCAGGCCCACCGGGTGCTCACGGAGCACTGGGACGATCTTCTCCATCAACGGTGGGAGATTCTGTCGAAAGCGTTGGGGTTTTCGGAGTTGGGGGAGATCAAGCCGGTCCTGGATGTGATCCAGGGTCTGGAGCCGAAACCGGGACGGATCTACAGGCAGAGCGACAACCAGTACATCGAACCCGACGTGTACGTGCGCAAGGTCGACGAGGAGTACGTGATCACGCTCAACGACGACGGGTTGCCGCGGCTCCGGATCAACACCCGCTACCAGTCCATGCTGAGAGCGAGGAATCTCGATCCTCAGGCCAACGAGTACCTGCGCGACAAGATGCGCTCCGCTCTGTGGTTGATGAAGAGCATCGATCAGCGCCAGCGCACGATCTACAAGGTCGCGCGGAGCATCGTCAGCTTCCAGGACGAGTTCCTCGATCACGGCATCGAACACCTGCGACCGATGGTCCTCCGTCAGGTGGCCGAAGACATCGGCATGCACGAATCGACGATCTCCCGCGTGGTGAGCAACAAGTACATGTACACCCCAAGAGGTCTGTTCCCGATGAAGTACTTCTTTCATTCGGGCGTCGACTCGGCACGCGGGGAAAACGTGTCGTCCATGGTCGTCAAGGAACGGATTCGGAAGGTCGTGGAGGCAGAAGACCCCGAACGGCCGCTGTCCGACTCGAAGATCATGCGTATGTTGCAGAAAGAAGGGGTACGATTGGCGCGCCGGACGGTCGCCAAGTACCGCGAAGAGATGATGATTCCGTCGTCCGACAAGCGAAAGAAAGTGTTTTAGCACCCAGGGGGTCCATGATGAAAATCGACTACATCGCCCGCAAGGTTGATCTCACCGAACAATCGCGTCAACTCGCCGAAAAGAAGCTCGCGAAGATCGCGAAGTACTTCAACGACATTCTCGACATCAGGCTCGAGGTCGAACTCGAGCGCCACCTGCACGTGGTCGACCTTGCCATCAAGGGCAAGGACTTCGACGTCAAATCCACGGCCCAGAACAAGGACCTGACGACCGCGATCCAGGACGCGGTGGACAAGATCGAGATTCAGGCCCGCCGGGCCAAGGCGCGGCTCAAGGACCACAGGAAGCGCGCCGGGTCCGAGGCCAAGATCGACAGCGGTTGGGCGGTGGACGTGATCGAACGCGATTCGATGAAGTCCGGGCAACCGAGAATCGTCGAACAGAGCTCGATTCCGATCAAACCGATGGCGATCGAGGAAGCGGTCCTGCAGCTCGACGAATCTCCGTACGACTTTCTGGTTTTTCGCAACGCCTCCACGGACAAGGTCAACGTGCTGTACCGTCGCGACGACAAAAACCTGGGATTGATCACCCCCGAACTCTGATGAAGATCCACAAACTGATCGAACCGGAGAATGTCTTCCTCGACCTCGATGCGGAGGACATTTCTTCCGCCCTGACCGCGGTCTCCGCGGAGCTGGCGCCGACTCTCGGTCTCGACGAAAGGGAAGTGGTGAACGCCCTGCTCGAAAGGGAGGCTCTCGGCTCCACCTCGGTGGGCGACGGATTTGCGATCCCGCACTGCAAGATCCAGAGGTTGAATCTCATCGCGATCGCCCTTGCCCGCCTTTCCCGTCCCGTCGGCTTCGGCCCCGACGCCGACCAACCGGTGTCGTTTCTGTTCGTGGTCTTGTCCCCTCCGGACCAGCCCGCCGCCCACCTCCAGGTGCTGTCGCAGATCGCGAGAGTTCTGAAGCGGGGTGACCTGCGCTCCGAGCTGTTGGTCGCTGCGGACCGGAACGCGGTCGTCGACGCCATCTGCCGAACCGCCGACTCGGAGGGGCTGTGACGCAAACGCGATCCGTCACCATCGCCGATCTGCTCGCGGAGCCCCGGCTTTCCACGCTCGGGTTCGAGGTGGTTGCGGGTGAACCGGGACTCGAAGAACGGTGCATCACCAACCCGAGGATCCAGAAACCGGGGCTCGCGCTTGCCGGCTACCTGCCGTACGTCAAAGGCGGCCGGTTGCAGATTCTGGGAGAGTCCGAGTACGACTACCTGGCAACGTTCTCGCCTTCGGAGGCCGAGCAGCGCCTGCGCTGTCTGATGGAGCTCGACATCCCGTGCGTGGTGTCCACCAAGGGCAAGCGCCCGCCCGATGGAGTCCTGGAAGCCGCACGGTCCGCCGACCTCCCGCTCTTGGTGACTCAGACCGCGACTTCGAAAGCAATCGAGGCGATTTCCGACTATCTCGAGGATGCTCTCGCGCCCCGAATTCAGCTCCACGGCGTGCTCATCGACGTCTTTTCGCTGGGGACCCTGATCATCGGCGACCCTGGAATCGGCAAGAGCGAGTGCGCCCTGGAACTGGTTTATCGCGGCCACAGACTGGTCGCAGACGACACGGTCGCGATTCGACGGACGCATCACCAGGGACTGCTCGGCAGTCCGCATGAGCTGCTCGAGAACTACCTCGAACTGCGCGGCGTCGGCATTATCGACGTCAGGAAACACTTCGGCATGACGGCCACATCTCCCAAGGTGGCGGTGTCCCTGGTCATTCAGCTCACCAAGCTCACCCCCGAGGCCCGCGAGATGGAGCAACGCTGGCGGGAACAGATGATGGAGCGGCCGAGTGCGTGGACATCGACCGAGAGCATCCTCGGTATCGAGGTGCCCAAGTACACCATGGTGGTGGCGCCGGGTCGGGATCTGGCAATCATGGTCGAGACCGCGGTCCGAAAGTGCCTGCTCGCACAGCGCGGGATCCAGGACGAGCGGGGTTTTCTCGAGAGCATCAACCTGATGGCCCAGGGAGGCAACGGTGACGCGGACTGAGACCAACTTCAGCGGACCGTTCGTCGTAACCGGATTGTCCGGCGCGGGAAAGACCGTGCTCAGCCGGTGTTTCGAAGACATGGGCTATGTCTGCGTCGACAACATTCCGCTCGACCTCGTGCCGCTGCTGTTCGCGCGAACCGAGGGCGAGATGAACCGCCTGGTGATCGTGCTCGACGTCCGGACCCACGGCATGATCCAGCTCTTTCCGCAGTTCTTCAACGACCTCAGGTCCAAGTACGCCGGTGTTCGCCTGGTTTTTGTCGAGGCCGCGCCGGAGATCATCCTGCGCAGGTACTCGGTGGCCCGCCGTCCGCACCCACTCCGCGACCTCAGCCTCGAAAGGGCCATCACCGAGGAGCGGAACACTCTGGCCGAGGTCCGGGACATGGCCGACCTCATCATCGACACCACCAACCTGTCGCCCCACGACCTGCGCCGGCAGGTCCTGACCCTCGGCGGGCGGGAAGTCGATCAACCGCAGCTCACCGTCGAGGTCCAGAGCTTTTCCTACCTGCAAGGCGTTCCGGCCACGGCAAGCCTCGTGTTCGATGTGAGATTCCTGCCCAACCCGTTTTTCGAGGTCAACCTCAGGACCCTCGCGGGCGACGACGAACCGGTGGCCACGTGGTTGAGCGGATTCTCGGAGGTCGACGATGCGGTCAAGCGAATCGTGGACCTGATAACGTATCTACTTCCCCGGTACGCCGAGGAAATGAAAACCCACGTCGGCATCGCATTGGGATGCACCGGCGGTCGGCACCGCTCGGTCTACGTCGCCGATCGCGTCGCCCGGACGCTCGGCGACGCCGGTCACGAGGTCGTCGTCCACCACCGCGACAAGGAACGTTGGAGGTACTCATGATTCCGGTCCTGGTCCTCACCCACGGCAACCTCGCGACCGAACTGCTGGAGGCCGCGCAGACGATCGATCCCACCATCTCCGAACAGACAACGGCGATGCCTCTGCCATGGGACGTGGATTCTGACGAAGCCTCCCGATCGCTCAAGAAGCAGCTTCGGGAGCTCGACCAGGGCGAGGGCACGCTGGTCCTGACCGACATGTTCGGCGGCACCGCCACCAACCTCGCCCTCCCGCTGCTCGAACCTGAAAAGGTCGAGGTCGTGACCGGTGTCAATCTGCCGATGCTGGTCAAGCTCGGATCATTCCGGAGTCGGACGATGTCGCTGCACGACCTCGCCACCGGCTTGACCACCGCCGGCCAGAAGAGCATCCGGGTGGCGAGCGAGTTTCTGCATTCCAAAACTTCGTCAAAATAGCTCCGTTGGCGCCCGCTCTGCGGCTTGGCGGATACAATAGAACTGAACAGACCGGTCGCGCAGTGCCTGAAGAACCCCTCTGCGACCGCCAATCACGGTAGGAGTTGAACAGCAATGACCCGGGAGCAGGTGATGATCACGAACAAGCTCGGGCTGCACGCCCGGGCCGCGGCCAAACTTGTCCATACAGCAAGTGCTTTCGAGGCAGAGATTTACATCGGCACGGAACACGAGGAAGTCAACGCCAAGTCGATTCTCGGTATTCTCACGCTGGCCGCCACCAAGGGAACCCCGCTGATGGTTCGCGCCGCCGGCGTCGATGAACAGGCCGCTGTCGACGCCATCGCAGCTCTCTTCGCCGATAAATTCGGAGAGGGCCAGTGAGCCAGGCCCTCAGCGGCCTCGGGGTGAGCCCGGGCATTGCCATCGGCGAGCCGGTGGTGCATGAGACGCGACCCATCTCCACTCTTCGGATCACGATCCCCACCGAAATGGTCGCAGCGGAGGTCGAGCGATTCCGGGCCGCGGTGGCTGCGACCATCGAGCACATCGGAGAGAATCGCGACCGCGCTGCGGCACAGATGGGGGAGGAGTACGCCGCCATCTTCGAGGCGCACCAGCTGATCGCCGCCGACCCTTCGTTCACCGGCCCGGTGGAACGGGTGATTCGCGAACAGGAGGTCAACGCCGGCTGGGCCATCGACCAGGTTCTCGAGCCGCTGATATCGCGGTTCGAGGCCCTGCCCGACGAGTATCTCGCGGACCGGAAACTCGATGTCCTCGACGTCGCCACCCAGATCCACCACGAGCTCCACGGACCGGACCTCGTCCAACTCGGGAACCTCGATCACCCCGTGATCCTGGTCGCCGACGATCTGCCGCCTTCGACCGCGGTCCAACTCCCGCTCGACAAGATGTTGGGGTTCGCGCTCGAGATGGGTGGGCCGACGTCCCACACGACCATCATTGCGAGGGCTCTGGGCATCCCGGTGATCGTCGGTGCGCGCGGCGTCTGCGAACAGGCCAAAAAATCGCGGCGCATCGCCATCGACGCCTTCGAGGGCAAGATCATTCTCGACCCCAACCCTGCTGAACTCAGCGAATACGAGTCGCGGCAGCGCGAGTACGAAGAACACCAGACCGGTCTGCTGCAGATGAGGGGGCTGCCCACGGTGACCCGGGACGGCCGCAGCATCGAGCTTCACGCCAACATCGAGTTGGCGGCAGAGGTCGAACAGGCCCTGCACTGGAACGTTTCGGGGATCGGGCTCTACCGGTCAGAGTTTCTCTATATGAAAATGAGCCCGGCCCTGCCGTCGGTCGACGACCACCTCGAAACGTATCGCGAAATGGTGTCGAAGATGGGCCCGGCACCCGTCACCATCCGGACTTTCGACCTCGGAGGGCGAAAACTCGCGCGCGAGGTCATCGGCGCCGATACCGAGGCGAATCCGGTGCTGGGCCTGCGTGGGATTCGTCTGTGTTTTTCACGGCCGGAGTTCTTCCGCACCCAGCTGCGGGCGATCCTCCAGGTGGCCGGGGAGTTTCCGCTGGGAAGGGTTCGGATCCTCTTCCCGCTCATCAGCGGCATCGAGGAGTTCCGGATCGCCAGGCTCCTGGTGCGTGAAATCATCGCCGACCTCGAGGCGGAACAACTGCCCGTGCACCGGAAGGTCCCGCTCGGCGCCATGGTCGAGGTCCCGTCATCGGCCGTCATGGCCAGCGATCTCGCGCGCGAAGTGGATTTCATGTCGATCGGCACCAACGACCTGATCCAGTACTCGCTGGCCGTCGACCGCTCCAACAATCTGGTGGCCGATCTCTACAAACCAACCCATCCCGCAGTCCTTCGTCTCATTTCTGACGTGGTTTCTGCGGGAAATATCGAAGGCATTGACGTCTCCATGTGCGGTGAGATGGCGGCCGATCCCTTGATGGTCCCGGTCCTGGTCGGCCTCGGGCTCGAGAAATTCAGCATGAACCCGCACGCCGTCCCGGTGGTTCGGGCCCTGATCCGACAGCTTTCCTACCGCGAGGCGACCTCCATCGCGCGCCGTGCGCTCAAGCTCGTAACCGCCCGCGATGTCGAGGAATACCTCCTCGAACAGCTTGCTTTTCTGCTTGCGAAGACCAAGATTCACGTGTAGGGGATTCGATGGGAATACGCACGCCACGGATGATCGACAAACCATGGGGCCACGAGGAGATCTTCGCCCAGACCGAGACCTACGTCGGCAAGATCCTCGCGATTCGCGCGGGACAGGCCTTGAGCCTCCAGTACCACGAGGTCAAGGACGAAACGCTGCGGGTCCTCGACGGCGAACTCGACATGATCACCGGACCGGACGTCGACCACCTGGAACCAATTCGAATGGTTGCCGGCGACGTCTTTCACGTGGCGCCGGAGGAACTCCACCGCATGGTTGCGATCACCGATTGCCGCCTCCTCGAGGTGTCGACCAACCACCTCGACGACGTGGTGCGTCTCGAGGACAGATATGGGAGACAGGGAACCACTGCGCCATGAATGCGTCTTACAGGTTGAGGGCCATCGGGCCGAAGGAGCCGTCATGAGTTCGCGAAAACGAGAGAACATCCGCATCGCTACCCTGGGCGCGCTCGGACTGAGCTTCGGACTGTGGGCGTTTGCAGCCGACTCGGCGACGCCGACTCCGACGAATACGCCACGACCCGCCGGAGGGACGTCCCTCAACGAGATGGCAAAAGACACGGAACTCAAGGGCGCCGAAGACGGAAAGAAGATCGTGATCACCAACGAGAATCTCTCCGAGTACGCCGACAGGGGCTCGATGACGGCAGCCTCCGAAAAGGACACTCCGAATCGCCGTCCGGTCCGCGACCCCCTGAAGGTCGAGGTCGTTCCGCCGAGCGACCCGCAGCACACCGACGAACGCCGCCGTTATTGGCAGAACCAGTACAAGAGCCAGGTCGAGATGGTCGCCTCTCTGCGTCATCAGATCACGGTGCTCGACGGCGAGATCCCCGGGTTGTGGAGGGATTTCTATGCGTGGGACGATCCCATGTACCGCGACGGCGTGATCAAGCCCAAGCTTGACGCTGCCACCGCAAGACGAGCGAAGATGGAAGCGAACCTGGTCGCAGCAGAACAGAGGCTGCGGGAGATCAAGGAAGAGGCGCGAAAGGACGGCGCGGAGCCCGGGTGGTTCAGGGGCATCTCCGTGCCGACGCCGTATCCGCCGACACCGACGCCCGGAATCGTCATCAACTGACCCATTCTGCCTCCTTCGCAAGGCCGACACCTTGCCGCGCCGGAGCCGCGGGGTTACACTTTCGGCGGTTCGGAGGATATTGCGAATGAGAACCTATTTCATCGAAACCTGGGGCTGCCAGATGAATCAGCACGACAGCGAGCTGATCGAGGGACAGCTCCGCGAACAGGGCATGCACCCGGCGCGTGAACCCGAGACCGCCGATCTCGTGATCCTCAACACCTGTTCCGTTCGCGACCGACCCGTCCAGAAGATCGTCAGCCGGATCGGCGTGCTGGAGAAACTCGACCGGCCTCCGGCGATCGGGGTCTGCGGCTGCGTCGCGCAGCAGGAAGGCGCCTCGCTGCTTGGCCGGTCCCGCAGCGTCGGCTTCGTTCTCGGACCGGGCGAAATCGGCAGGATAGGGGAGGCCGTGCGCGCGGTCGCAGGGGGCGACCGGCCGGTGTTGACAGGATTCGACGCCGAACGCGAGCACGGCTACCAGACGATATTCCGCAAGAGCTCGACCCGGGGTATGGTCACGGTCGTGGAAGGGTGCAACGAGTTCTGTACATTCTGCGTTGTTCCCTACACCCGGGGCCGCGAGCTCAGCCGGCCGATGCAGGATGTGTTGGGGGAGGTGAAGTCCCTCGCAGTTGACGGCCTCAAGGAGATCGAGCTTCTCGGCCAGACCATCAACTCCTACCGGTGTCCGCAGACCGGCGCCGACTTCGCCGCCCTGCTCGAGGCGGTCGCCGCCATCGAGCCACTGCAACGGGTTCGTTACATCACGTCCCACCCACGCCATTTCAACCAGCGGACGATCGACGTCCTGGCCGCCAATCCGAAGGTCTCCCGCTATCTCCACCTGCCGTTTCAGTCGGGCTCTGATCGCATTCTCACACGGATGCACCGCCGCTATTCCAGGGAGGAGTTTTTGGAGCTGTTGCGCCGGATCCGTGAGGCGGTGCCCGATATCAACCTCTCGACCGATGTCATCGTCGGTTTCCCGGGAGAAACCGAGGAGGACTTCGAACACTCTCTGTCGGTCCTCGCCGAGGTGCGATTCGGACAGGTATTCGCGTTCGCCTTTTCTCCCAGGCCGAACACGCCGGCCGCACGCTACGACGATCAGGTCGACGAGGAGATCAAAAAGAGCCGTCTGCACAGGCTCTTTGATCTCACCGAGCGCATCTCCCACGAACTCAACGAACAGCTCATCGGGCAGGTGGCCCCGGTCCTGATCGACGGCGACAGCCGGCGCGATCCTTCGCACTGGCAGGGCAGGGGAGAGGACAACCGGGTCGTAAATTTTCCCAAGACCGGGCGCGAGACGGTCGGCGACATCGTCGATGTGCGAATCGTGCGCGCCGGATCGCACTCCCTCTCCGGCGAAGCCGCCGCGCCGTCGCTTGCGTTGCCGGTTTTCGACGCCGTCGATGGGGCGGCTTGACATTGGCGCCCGGCACCCACAGATTGGGGAGATGAACCCAACCAGAGATTCCCGGTCCGCCGTCAAGATGACGATTCGTGGTCTGGTGATGGACCCGACCTCCAACACACCGGTCGTGGTGCTTGAAAACCCGGACGGCAACCTGTTGTTGCCGATCTGGATCGGAGTGTGTGAGGCGAATTCGATCGCTCTCGAGCTCGAGGGAGTGGCGGTTCCCCGGCCGATGACGCACGATCTCATTCGCGATCTCCTCGCCACAGCCGGATGCGTCGTCGATCACATCTTCATCCATTCGCTCGAAGACAGCGTCTTCAAAGCCTCGATCCAACTTCGAGACGCCAACGCGACGGTCCACGCCGTGGACTCGCGACCTTCCGACGCCATCGCCATCGCCCTCCGGGCAAAGGCCGACGTTCTGGTTGATCCCGTGGTCCTCGAACACGGCGTCCTCAACGCGACCACGGTCGAGGAGACGATCCGTGAACTGCTGGAGAAGATGCGCCCTGAGGACATGGGCGAATACGAAATGTGATCACCGCCGGCGATTTCTCCCCGTATCAGAAGCCACGGCCGGAGCTTCAGCAACCGATCAGTTCACCGGATCCCCTCGTTGACACCCCAAACCGCGCGCCCCTATAGTGGGTCGAGCACTGTCGCAGCTCCTGCGGAACCCGGAGATTTCATGAGGATCGCCATCACGAATCAGAAGGGCGGTGTGGGCAAAACCACCACCGCCATCAACCTCGCAGCAGGTCTGGCCCAGAAGGGGCTGAAAACGCTGCTCATCGATCTCGATCCACAGGCCAATTCGACCATGTCCAACGTCGACCTGGAGCAGATCAACGGCCACATGTACGACGTTCTGCGGACGACATCCAGGCTCGACGAGGTCATTCTCGCGGGGTCTCAGGAAAATCTGTGGGTGGCGCCGTCCCGCATCGCCATGGCCAAACTCGAGGTCCACATCGTCGGTGAGCTCGACGCCCCGTATCGGCTCAAGGACGCAATCGAGGGCCTCGAGACCCATTTCGACGCGATCATCATCGACACACCGCCGACCCTCGGACTGCTCACGGTCAACGCGTTGGTCGCTGCGACCCATGTGCTGGTGCCGATCCAGGCCTCGTACTTTGCGCTCGAGGGGACCGACGATCTCCTGGAAACCATCGACAAGATCAAGGCACGCCCCAACACGGATCTCCAGATGCTCGGGGTCGTCGTCACCATGTTCGATCGGCGGACCGTGCTCGCACGCCAGGTGCGCGAGGAGATCGACGAGGTCTTCGGCGACCTGGTGTTTGAAACCAACATCACCAAGTCCGTGCGGCTCGAAGAGTCACCGGCCCACCGGACGAGTATCTTCACCCATGCGCCTTCGTCAAGCGGCGCCTACGAATACTACCGGCTGTGCGAGGAGGTTCTCCAGCGTGTCGGATCCGAGTAAGAGCAAAGTCGGCCTTCCGCCCAATCGTCGCATGCGCCACGACCGGCACTTCGTCGACGAACTCACCCAACGGATGGGGGAGGGTATCGGGCGCATGGTCCGCATCACCGCCATCACCAGCAACCAGGATCAGCCGCGGTCAAACCTCGGCGATCTCGACGATCTCCAGTCCTCCATCGACGCACACGGGGTCCTCGAGCCGCTCCTGGTGCGCAACCTCGGCCAGGGCAAGTACGAGCTGGTCTCCGGCGAACGCCGTTTTCACGCCGCCATGGCGGTCGGTCTCACCGAGGTTCCCTGCATCGAGCTGACCGTCAACGATCAACAGGCCCTCGAGATCGCCCTCATCGAAAACCTGCAGCGAAAAGACTTGACCGCCTTTGAAGAGGGTGACGGCTATCGGACCCTGATCGACAAATACGGCTACACCCACGAACAGGTGGCGCAGGCGGTCGGCCGTTCGCGGGTGACGGTCACCGAAGCCCTGACGATGCTTCGCATTCCCGAGCCGATCCGCGATCTCTGTCGGCATGCCGACATCACCGCCAAGGGCATGCTGCTCGAAATCGCCCGGGCCGGCGACGAGGATGCGATGGCGCAGCTGGTGCGGGAGATCGTCGAGTTCCGACTCGATCGTGCCGCGCTTCGCGAGCGCCGCCACGGCGGGACCGGTTCATCCGAGCCCGACGCCGGTTCGCGGGGCGAGCAGACGTCGGACGTGAGACCGTTCCGTTTTCAGTTTCGAAACGCCGAACGGTCTTTCTCGGTCTCGCTCGCATTCCGCACCGAGACCCAACCCGAGCCCCGAGAGGTCATCGAAGCGCTGCGTTCTTTGATTCGCGACCTCGAAGCCGACCTCGAAACGGAGCCCCCCCAGAACTGAGGGGAGGACGGACACCCTGAAAACCTTTCCGAATCTGGCTCTCTTCGTGTTTAGGTTTACATAATATATCTTATCGGACATTGCATCCCGACACGCCGTCTGTGGATTTCTCCTCCCCTGTGGAAAAGTTGCGGAGATGTGCCGCCTCTCGCCCAATCGGTTCCTTGCCGCATGGACTGAAACGCCAAAGCGTGTAAAATCCGTAGGATGCTTCGCCAGGCCGAAACTCCGTGTCCGGAGAATCGACGATGAAGTTCTTCGGAGTCGTTGACCGCCTGATGGTGCGGGAGATTTTCGGCCCCACCGTCCTGGGGTTCATGACCTACACCTTTCTGGTGGTCATCCGCGGTGTCTACACCCTGATCGAGCAGGTTCTGGTGCGGGGTGTCTCGTTGGCTGATGCTGCCAGGGTTCTGCTCATCACGCTGCCCCACGTCGTCGTTCTGACGCTGCCGATGAGCTTCCTCTTCGGCGTCCTGCTGGCGGCCGGGAGGATGAACGCCGACAGCGAGTTGGTGGCCCTCCAGGCGGGCGGGATCCCGATCCGGCGCCTGCTGCGGCCGATTCTCGGTTTCGCGATCGTCCTGGCCGCTCTCAACGCCTCCCTGTACCTGTGGGTCATTCCCGACTCCAGCACCCGACTGCGCGAGCTCAAGGTCAGGCTTTTTGCCGGCGCGAAGAACCTCGGGCGGATCGACCCCAAGGTCTTCCACGAGGAGATCCCGAACACCCTGCTGTACTTGCGAGACGCTGATCCCGAATCCGGGGAATGGCGGGACATCATTCTGTTCGACAACAGCAACCCCAACGAAGAGCGGCTGACACTGGCTCGCACCGGGAGGATGGTGTCCTCCGGGGCCGCCGTGACCATGGGCCCAGATCCGACCACCGGCGAGTTGCCTGAAGCGGATCAGTGGATCCGGCTCGAGGATGTGGTCTCCCATCAGTTCTCGCGGGATGACCCGGAAACCTACAGGGTGAACCGCACGAAATCGCAGCTGATTCGACCGTCCTTCGAGGGTGGCGGTACCACCCACTACCGCCTCAGCATGCGCGAACGATCGAGCCGGGACCTGGCCGAGTTTCTGCTCGGCGGGCCCTTGCTCGACGCCGAAGGGCACCCGGAAACGGGTGGACCCGACCCCGAACTCTCGCGCCGCCACGCTGGCATCGAGCTCAACAAGCGCCTGGCGATTCCCTTCGCATGCGTGGTTTTCGGCCTGCTCGCCCTCCCGCTCGGGGTCGGATCGGGGTCTGGCGGCCGAGGTCGCGGTTTTGTGATTTCGGTGGGCGTCGTTCTCGCCTATTACCTGGTCAACAACCAGGGCGAGGTGCTGGCGATCGAGGGCGCGGTTCCGACCTGGGTGGGAATCTGGCTGCCGAACATCATCCTGTCAGTGGTGGCGCTGGTCCTGATGTTCCGCATGGGCCGTTGGCTCGGTGAGCGGGAACCTCGCGTGAACATCATCGTCCGTGGCATCAAATCGATCAGGTCCTGGTGGCAGACCCTCCGCCGGCGGCGACCGGCGACGGCGGGGCATTTTACGGACGAACTGACCGGCAGCGTCCCGATCGCGATCCAGCGCCGCCGTTACGCCAACATCTTTCCGGCCCTCCTGGACCGCTACCTGACACGCCGCCTCCTGCCTCCCCTGCTCCTCGTTCTGTGCAGTACCGCCCTGCTCTACGTGGTGGTCGACCTCAGCGACGCCATCGAAGACATGACCAAAAACAACATCTCGGCCGACCTGATCCTGAGCTACTACGCCAACCGGATTCCTCAGGTCTTTCTCGATGTCACCCCGATGGCGCTGATGATATCGGTGCTGATCCTGCTCACCGTGATGGAACAACAGCGCGAACTCACAGCGCTCAAGGCCGCGGGCATCTCCCTCTATCGGTTGGCGGTCCCGGTTCTCCTGGTGGCTGCCGTCGCCGCAGGCGGTCTGTGGATGCTGGGTGAGTTCATCGTGCCCGACGCCAACCGCGAAGCGCAACGCCTGCGCGACGTCATCAGGGGCGCGGACACCTCCCGTTCCTACCGCTCGAGCGATCGCCAGTGGTTGCTCGCACGCGACGACGAATCGCTCTACAATTTTCTCCGTTTCGACGGCGAAACCCGGACCCTCATCCGCCTGACGATGTTCCAGATCGACGACGATATGAACCTGAAGTCCCATCTCTTCACCCGCCGCGCCCGCTTTCTCGACGGCAAGTGGATCGCCGACTCCGGGTGGTTCCGCCAGTTCTTTCCGGATGGCACCGATGTCTTTCGACGTATTGACGCGCCGCTGGAGCTCAAGATCACGGAAGATCCGGCCTATTTCGGCCAGGAGTACCGGCAACCGTCGGAAATGACCGTCGGCGAGCTTCGCAGCTACATCCTCGAGCTCGTGGATTCCGGCTATCGGCCCGCAAACCTGGTCGTCCAGTGGCACCAGAAGTTCACCTACCCTCTTTCCGCCTTCGTCATGGTGCTGCTCGCGCTGCCGTTCGCCCTGAGCCGCGGTGGCAGGCGGATCAGCACCATGCAAGGAGTGGCGCTCGCACTGACCCTTGGAATCGCCTACTTCATGCTGGTGGCGCTGTTCGGCAAACTGGGCGAGGTCGAGGTGTTGCCGCCGATCATGGGGGCGTGGTCGCCGGTCATACTGGCGACTCTTTTTGCGGTCAATCGGCTGACGACCCTGCGCACCTGACAACGTCGGCATGCCGACACCTCACGCGTTATCGTCTCTGAAGGCGGTCGCTACAGCGTGATATTTCCGCCGCAACGGGTGGAGATCGACACCGCGCTGCCCTGGGTGGTTGCGGTTTGTCAGCAGCACCCACAGCCCCGTGCCCATCGGGTCGGCCCATACCGAGACCCCGGTGAACCCGGTGTGGCCGATTGCGGTGTCCGGCAGAGACCCACCAGCCGAACAGCCCCGGGAGGAGGCGATTTGCCAACCCCACCCCCGTTCCTGTTCGAGCCCGCTCGTCTGAGACGTCACCGCCGGGCCGATGGCGTCGAGCGCAATCAGGTTCGTGCCGCCGCCACAGTACTCCGCCGTCAATCGCCGCACGCCGCGAGCGGTGCCGAAGAGGCCGGCATTCCCCGCCGCGCCACCGAAAAACCTGGCGTTGCCGTCGTCGGGAAGCCCCCTCCCAACGGCGGGGATCCAAACCGGATCGAGACCGAGGTCCCGCACCAGGCGCTGTTCGGCCAGCGGCGCCAAAGCGCCTCCGGCCAGCACCCGGAAGGCGGTATCGGGGTTGAAACCGAGTTCGCCCTCGAGACCCGCCGGCACCAGTACCCGATCGCGAAACAGTCGTTCAAGATCTGAACCCGAAACTTCTTCGAGCATCAGACCGAGAATGATGAAGCCCACACAGGAGTAGACCACCCGTTCACCGGGTCCCGACGCGAGCTCGATGTGCCGCAGCACCTGCGGCACAGTGTCGCGGCGTCCTTCGGCCAGACAATAAAACGGCAGCCAGGCGGGGAGACCGGAGGTATGGGTGAGGAGGCGGTGGATCTCGAGTTCGCCGATCGGAAATCCCTCCGTCTCGCGGAGCACCTCCCCGACCCGGGTGTTCGGCGAGAGAAGACGTTCTTGAAATGCCACCAGTGACAAGGTGGTGGTGACGAGCGGTTTGGTCAGCGACGCGAGGTCGAACCAGGTGTCGTCGGACACGTCGCGCGGTACGTCCCGAACCTCCGCCCGGCCGACGACGCACGTCGAAACTTCTCCATCAACTCGCCCCCACTGGGCGACCGCACCCGGAAACCGCCCCGCCGCGACCGCCCGCTCCAGGAGATCCCGCACCTGCTGATCTGCACCTCCGGCCGTCACTCCTCGTGGTCCTCGACGGGCTTCGGGCGGTGGTTTTCGTCCACGTTGACATAGGTGATCTCGGCTTCGGTGACCTGAACCTCCTCCCCACGGTTCCAGTGGCGGGCGGCGGAGACCTTGACCTTGACGGTGATCGAGCTCCGACCCACCCGCACCAGTGAGGTGTAGAACGACACCAGATCTCCGACGAAGACCGGTTCCAGGAAGACAACCTCGTTCATGGCAACCGTCACCACCCGACCGGCGCCCTGAAATAAAGCCTCTTCGGAGCCGGCCTGGTCCATATAGGACAGAATCACACCACCGAAAATGGTGCCTGCCGCGTTGGTATCGCGGGGCATCATCAGGACCCTGCTCTTGGGCTGAAAACGGCTGTCATCCATGGGGTTCCTCCGACGTGTCCTCCGCAGAGTATATCCCCAAGCGGCAGTGGTCGATTGATGCCGACCCGGTCGTGTCCAAGACAACATCGTGGGAAACGGTCCGAAGCCGGGGTGGGCCTTGGCCTGCCTCAGAGCTGTATCCTGCACTCTGGTGGGGGGCGTCTTTGCTGCCTACTCCGACGCGATACTCTCCTCGTCCCTGACCAGCTCTTCCGGATCCGGGAGGTCCTCCGGGCGTTCGAGCCCGAAGTGGAGGAGGAACTCGCGCGAGGTGCGGTAGAGGAACGGCTTCCCGACCACTTTCTTGCGTCCGGCCATCCGCAGCAGACGGCGCTCCAGCAGGGTCCGCACCGTGCTCGCCGAGTTCGCCCCACGGATGAAGTTCAACTCCGGCAGGGTCACCGGCTGCCGGTGGGCGACGATCGCGAGCACCTCGAGCGCGGCCTGCGACAGCCGCTGGCGGGCGGCGATACCGTGGAACGCCCTCAAGTAGGGGTCGAGTTCCGGTGGTGTCACACAGCGCCAGCCGTCCGCCACCCTTTCCAGCCTGAGCCCGCTGTCCGGGCGTGCCCACCTTTCGGCGATGGTCTTCAGGGCCTCCACGATCTCATCGGTGCCGAAGTCGCGATCGCCCAAGGCCTCGGCCAGGGCGTTCACCGTCACGGGGCCACTGGCAGTCAAAAGAGTGGCTTCGATGGTCGCCAACCGTTCGTCAGGTGTCACTGGGCATTTCCTCGTGCAGCATCTGGGTCGACGTGAGTTGCTGGTCTCCCGGACGCAGGTAGATTTCGGCAAAGGGCATCCGCTGTTCGGCGAAAACGCCGCGCAGGCGAACCAACTCGAGGGTGGCCACCATCACCGCCGCGACCTCCTCGGGATCCGATCTCGAGTTCAGGTGGCGCAGCAGCGGCACCAGCCCGTCGTCGAGAACCCGGCGATAGATGTCCTGCATCTTCTGGTGCACGTTGTAGCGCAGTGGCAGGACCTGGAGCGGCGCCGGATGGGCGGCGGCAAACCGCTGCATCACGTTGAGGTAGGTCTCGGCCAACAAACGGAGGTCTACGTCCTCCCAGTCGAGCTCCGGTTCCTCCCCGCCTCCGAGTTCGGTCTTCACGGTGGGGATCCAAAGACACCGCCTCACGGTGTCGGTGTCGTACAGGAAGGACGCGAGTTCCTTCACCCGACGATAGGCCAGAAGGCGCTCCACCAGCTCGTCGCGGGGGTCCTCTTCGCCTTCGGCAACCGTCGGCAGCAGCATCTTCGATTTCAGGTGCAGCAGCCAGGATGCCATCCACAGGAACTCTCCGGCGACGTCGAGGTCGAGCTCCTGCATGGCGTGAAGGTGCGCGTTGTACTGATCACAGATACTGAATATCGGGATGTCGTAGATCGACACCTCATTCTTGCGAATGAGATGCAGCAGCAGATCCAGAGGACCGCTGAATACCGTCAGCTCGACCGGTGGGCTCGAGAGTTCTTCTTCAGGCATCAACATCGGGCGGGAGTATACAGGCTCTCCCCTTGCCGTGCCCGCAGCCGGATTTTCCGGCCCACCGGCAGTGTTAGACTCTCCCCCACCTGAAAGCTGGAGGCCCGATGGAGCACTGGGACGGACAGATGGACCTGTTCGACGCCAACCCGCAGCGGGAGGTGTCGCCCGATCAGAAGGTGGTGGTGTTCGACCTCGAGACCCAGAGGTCATTCGCCGACGTCGGCGGGCGCAGCCAGCTTCACAAGCTCGGCGTGTCGATCGGCGTCGCCTATCGCTACGACCGCGATGAATTCCTCACCGTTACCGAATCGGAAATCGATCAGTTGATCGAGTGGCTGTGCGAAGCCGATCTGGTCGTCGGCTACAACATTCGCGGCTTCGACTACGAGGTGCTGCGCGCATACACCGATCGGGATCTGCAGAAACTGCCGACCTTCGACATCATGTACGACCTCGAAGAACGGCTCGGTTTCCGGCCCAAGCTCGAGAGTGTGGCCTCCCCCACCCTCGGTGTGGGCAAGAGCGCCGACGGGCTCCAGGCCCTCGAATGGTGGCGCCTCGGCGAAGTCGACAAGATCGCCGAATACTGCCGCGAGGACGTCCGCGTCACGCGCGACCTCTACAACTTCGGCAAACGCCATCGGTGGGTTCACGTCGACCGCTTCGGCGGCAAGCCGCGCAAGGTCGAAGTTCATTGGTAATTTTGAGATCAACGATTCATTTGATTTATTTTTTTGAGACAAATAGCCACGAGTTGATCTCTCGCGGGAATGCCGAGCGATGTGAAGAGGGGCGACGCGGCGGCCGGGGCTGAACCGAGCGAGGCCAGCGCCGACCGGTACTCACGAAGGGCCCGGTCGTCCCGTCCGTCCGCCTCGAGAGCAACCGCCAGGAGAAAACGGATCTCGGGCACCCCCGGATCGAGATACAGGGCCCCGCGATAGGCCAGGACCGCGGCTTTGAATTCCCTCAACCGCGAAGCTGCAAAACCCACCAGGGCGTGGGTCACCGGGTTCTCGGGGAAATCATGCCGCAGGGTCAGCGCGATCCCTCGCGCGGTTTCGAAATCGGCGGCCGCCAGCGCGTCCAACATGCCGCGGATGCGCTCGTCCGGCGCTCGCCGAGACGCCGCCTCTTCGGACGCGGTAGGCGGCAGCGCCCGGGCCGGCATCCCACGTCCGGAGTTACCCGTATTCTGGTGAACCGGTGTGGTGACGACGCCGCCCGGTCGCAGATCGACGTCCGGGGTCGGCCACCTGTAGCAGAAACACGAACCGAGATCCCGCGGGCGAAGGGAAGCATCGAGAGACAACAGGCTCTCACTCGGGCCGAGGAACAGGACCCCGTCCGGCGCCAGCGCCTGTTCGACGGTCCGGACCACCTTCCGCTGGAGTTCAGGCCGAAAGTAGATCAGGACGTTGCGGAGGAAGATCACGTCGAACGGGCCAAATTTCAGAACCGCTTCGCGGTCGACCAGGTTCAACCGTCGGTAGTCGATCCGGCCGAGGAGCTTCGGGTCCACCTCCCAACGATCGTCGCGGTGCCTGAATCGGGACGCCAGGATGTCGTCAGGCACCGCAGACACCGCCCGTTCACCGTAGCGCCCGAGCCGGGCCTCATCCAACGCCTGGTCGTCGACATCGGTCGCGAGAATCGACCAGTCCCAGGAGCTCACCACCGGGTGCGAAGCGAGGACGATGGCGAGCGTGACCGCCTCCTCACCCCGCGCGCAACCGGCGCACCACACTTTGAGACGGCGGTCGCGGCGGATCGCCGCCAGCTCCTCCAGGATCGTGTGGCTCAGCGCATCCATCTGACCCGGCCCCCGGAACAGATACGACTCCTTGACGGTGATGCGAGCGAGCAGGTGCCGCCACTCGGGCGAGTCGGACCTGATCGTCAAGAGGTCCATGTACTCCTCGATCCCGGCCAACCTCAGGGACGCGATCTGTTCACGGGCGATGGCCGCGAGTTGCACGTAGCCCCGCTGGGGAACAACGAAACCACTCGCCTCTTCAATCATGCGGGCCAGTTCTCCGACCGTCGCGTCCATCAGCGGGCCGCCGCTGCGTGGGTTAGAAGCCTCCCTGTCTGGGCGGGAGTCAGGGTGAAGGCGGCACCTCCCATTTCAATCGCCGCCCGAGGCATTCCGAAGACCGCGCAGCTCCCCGCATCCTGGGCGACGGTGAGAATATTCGCCCGGCGGAGTTCCAGAAGACCGGCGGCCCCGTCAGTGCCCATCCCTGAGAGTAGGACAGCTGCCGCCGTGCCCGGCGGATGCTCCAGAAGACTCCGGAACAGGGTCCCCACCGACGGCCGGTGGCCGTTGACCGGCGGTCCGTGGCGGTCCACGACAAGGCTGCCGTCCGACTTCAGCACAAGGTGTCCGCCGGCCGGTGCGAGCCGGACCGATCCCGGAAACAGCCGTTCTCCATCCCGAGCGACCGCGACATCGAGCCCGCTCTCGGCCGCCAACCACTCCGCGAGGACGTTCTCGAAACCTTCCGCGATGTGCTGGACGACGGCGATCCCGACGCCGGCGCCTCCACCGAGACCGTGCAGCAACTCACACACCGCACCGGGTCCGCCCGTCGAGGCACCGATGGCCACAAAGCGCAGTCCGCGCCGGATCGCGCCAGTCGCGACGGGTTGAGCAGAACCGGGGGCTTCGGCGGCGAGTTTCTCGCAGGCCTCGACGATCGCGTTCCCCAGGGCCTTGCCGAGGTCGGCCCACCCGTCCGGGCGGTCGGGTTTGGGGTGGACCGCGATCACTCCGAGGCCGTGGGCCGCAAAGGCAATCCGTGTGGTATCGGTTCGGAGAGGAGGTATCAGCGCGAAGATCGGTGTTCTCGCTATCTCCGCCAACCGTTCGATCAGTTGGCGCCCGCCGAGCCCCTCCAGGTCGAGATCCACGACCAGAACATCCGGCCGGGACCGGCGGACCAGATCCACCAATTCCTGACCGTCGGCAGTCTCCTCGACCACCTCGATCGCGTCGAAAGCGCCGAGGAGCCGCCGAACCACGCCGCGCACGGTCGCCGAGCGGTCCGCCACAATCACCCGGACGCCGCTCATCCGTCGCCCGCCACGCGGCGGACCAGCGCCACCAGTTCGCGGGCGTCGAGGCCCTGTTTCGTGAGGTAGGCGTCGGCGCCCGCCTCGAGTCCCGCCAGTCGGTCCGCCGGCCGATCGAGGGTCGACACGACCACGATCGGCAGATCGGCAAACACCGGGTCCTCGCGAATCGCCCGCGTCAGACGCAGCCCGTCCATGCCCGGCATCTCGATGTCGGTGACGACGCAGTCCATCGGGCGGGAGGCGAGGGCGTGCAACGCGTCCTCGGCCGAACCGACACCGGTGACCGCGATGCCGGCATCTTCCAGGAGTCTTCGCACCATCTCCCGCGTGACGTCCGAGTCATCAACCAGGAGGGCGCGGATGGGGCGCACGGTGCGACGCCCGCTCTCCCTGCTCACCACGTCGAAGGGCGTTCCGAGGCCGAGCCGCTGCAGCGACAACACCACGACCGGTCTGCCCGACGCCAACAGGGCGATTCCCTCCACTCCTGAAGGCGCACCCGCCGCCGCCGGAATCGGACGGACGATGACCTCTTCCTCTCCCACCACATCGTCGGCGACGACGCCGACAAAGGCCCCCCCGACGACCGTCTCCACCAGCACCATGCTGCCCGTCGAGTCCTCGCCCGCCAGATCCGACAGAAACCTGGGAACGATCGACTGTCCCCGGATCTCGATGCTCCGTCGGCCGTTCTCCTCCCTGACGGCGCCGGCAGGCAGAAGGCGGAATGCCTGGATCGGCGCCGCCGGCAGGGCCAGCTGGTGTTCGCCCACCCTGAGCACGAGCACGCGGTCGCCTCGGCGCGCAACCGGGACCTCGACCGTCACCGTCGTCCCGCGACCCGCCTCTGACTCGAGCCACAGGTCTCCTCCCACCGCCCGCACCGCGGTCGCGACGGCATCGAGACCGACCCCCCGGCCCGAGACCTGCGACGTCTCGTCGCGGGTCGTGAAGCCGGGGAGAAACAGCAGGTGGAGAGCGTCCGCACCCGCCAGACCGGCCGCCTCTTCGGGCTCGATGAAGCCCCTCGCGACCGCCGCCGCGACGACTGATCCGGCCTCGATGCCGCGGCCGTCGTCGCGCACCACCAGGCGCACCCGGTCGCCGTCGGTCGAGGCCTCGAGCCGCACCTGCGCGGTTTCGGCCTTGCCTGCGAGACGACGGTCTTCGGGCGTCTCCACGCCGTGATCCACCGCGTTGCGCACGAGGTGGAGGAAGGCCTCGCGCAGAGCGTTCGAGATTCTCCGGTCGAGCTGGGCATCGCCGGCGTCGGCGACGACCTCGACCCGCTTGCCGAGAGAATCCGCAAGCTCTCGAACGTGATCAGCGATCAACCGAACGAACGGCCGGATCGGTTGGACCTGCAGGTGCAGCAGGGTGTCGAGCTGGCGGTCGGTCAGACGCCGGAGGATCCGTTGCCCACCCTCGAGTTCGAGACCAACCTGTCGCAACGACGTCGCGAGGGTCGCCAACACCTGCTCCGGCGCGCGGTCGCCGACTCCGCGTTCGGCCAGCGTCGCCAACCTGAAAATGCGGTCGGCAAGGCCCTCGGCCGCCACCGCGATCACCCGCAACCGGGCACCCCGATCGGCGAGATCATCGACCACACCGGCCTTGACCCGCATGATCTGACCCGGAACCCGCCGTCGTTTCGAGGTCGATCGCCGGTCGCGAGGCGCGGCGCTGCCGGCTTCGGCGCCGGCGCCACCTCCTGCGAGGGACTCGACCATGGAGGCGATCGCCGAGCAGCACGATGCAAGATCTTCCCGGTTGTTCGCCGCGTCAGCCGCCGCGAGGTCCTCGGCGCGGTGGCACAGGTCGGAGATCTCTCGGAGCCCCATCATCCGGCTCGCCCCCTTGAGGGCGTGAAGCTCCCTCCGCAAGCCGACCACGGCCCCGTCGTCGGTCCCGATCCGGCCCACCTGCTCGATCACGCGTTCGAGGCGCTCGCCGGCCTCCTCGAGGAACAGCGCGATCAGATCAGCATCGTCTCGTGCGGCCACCGCGGCTCAGATCTTGGTCCAGTTGCGGAGGTTCACGTCGACCCCGAGGGTGCCGATCATCGACCCCCGGTGGTCCTCGACAGCCACCGCGATGGTGAAACACGGGTCTCCCGTGAGCAGCGAATCGTAGGCCGGCGTCACCGCCGACCGTCCGTCTCTCGTCACCGCCTGGAACCACGGGCGATCGGCGTAGGTCTGACCGATCGCCACGCTGCCCGGCAAACGGCGGTCCCCCACCCGCTCCCGGTTGACGGAGAAGGTCACCATGGCGCCCGAAAGATCCACGAGGTAGGCCATCTCGAGGAACGGACACTCCTCCAGCAGGTCTTCGAGAAGACCTTCCACCGCCTCGAGATTTCCGGAGTAGTCCCGCAACGCGACGGTCCACTTGAGGAGCTGGTGGCGCAGCGAGTGCTGTGAATCGATGCGAAAACTCTGCGTCAGGAGCTGGATGGACAGGGCAAGTTGGTTGAGGCGTTCCGCGGCCTCGGTGTAGCGGTTGAGGCCGTCGGCGATTCGGTGGATCACCTCCCCGACTTCGCGCAGGGTTCCCGCCACCTGATCCGAGGCGCCGCGCTGTTCCTGGGTGGCCAACGAGATCTCGCGGGCCGCGCTGGCGGTCTCGGTCAGAGCTCCGCGCAGCTCGGCGATCGCGGCCTGCGCCGACCGGCTCTGTTCGAGGACCTGATGGGCGGCCTTGCTCCCCTCTTCCGTCGCCAGCACCACGCCGCGGATCGAATTGGCGAACTCGTCGAGGTGGGCGCGCACCGAATCCACCGACTCGCGGGACCGTTCGGCCAGGCGCCGCACCTCTTCGGCCACCACCGAGAATCTCTCGCCGTGTTCCCCGGCGGCCGACGCTTCGATCGCCGCATTCAGCGACAGGATGTGGGTCTCCTGGGCGATCTCGGTGATCAGATCGAGCACCCGGTAGATCTCCCGCGACCGGCTGCCGAGAGTGTCGGCGCGGCCGGCGATGGCGTCCATGTGCTGCCGCACGGCATCGACCCCGGTGACCGCCGCCTCCACCGACGCCGCGCCCTCGTCTCCGGCGGTCTCGGAACGGGCCGCCAACTCCGCCTGCGCCGCCGAGTTGGCGGCGATCTGACCCGCGGTCCTCGCCAGTTCCTCGGTGCTGGCAGTGATTTCGACCACCGCGGCCGCCTGCTGGCTCGAGGCCGATGCCAGCTCGGAGGACGTCCGCTTCACGGTCCCCGCCGCACCCGCGACCTCGACCGAAGACGACTGGATCTGCTGTATCAGGGCCGCCAGAGCGCGGCTGGCGCCGAGAACGGCATCGCGCATTTCGTCCGGGAGCTCGGCTACCGGCGCTGCCGCCGCCACCAGGTCGCCGGAACGGAGCTCGTCGAGGGCGAGCGCGAGAGCCGCGTTCTGGCCTGCAAGGCTCTGTTCGAGCTCCCGCAGGCGCCGCTCGGCCCGCCACTGCGGGAGTTGGACCGCGAACACGTAGACCGTGATCGCCAACAACCCGATCACCAGGAAGGCCCTGATGTAGAGCTCTCCGTGGGGTTGGTCGACCGAGGCCTCCAACAGGCCGCCCCCTGCGAGAACCAGACCCACCAGCAGGGCGGCGCCCAACCACCGGCGCAGCGCTGCCAGAATATGACCCTCAAGCATCTCCACTCCCTTCACCCGACCGGCCGTCTTCGAACAGGACCCCGGTGTTGACCAGCTTGATCGTCTCGCCCTCGAGTTCGACCGCGCCCGAAACCAGGCCGTCACGGGGACCATCGGAGATCTCCTCCGACAGGTTCTGCACGCGCAGGGCCTCGTGAACGGCCAGCCCGACGGCGGTCCACGAGTTGCGCTCGCCGCGGCCGAGAATCACCGTCGTCCGGTGGTGGGCCTGGGGCGCCTCACCCTCGACCAGCGAGTGGAGATCGAGAATCGCCAGCGGCTCGCCGGCGTACTGCGCGAGACCCAACAGGTGGGGCTGTCCGCCGGGGACCGGATGGCAGGCCAGTCCGCGGACCACGTGCCGCACCTGGGCCGCGGGCACCGCGTAGCACGACCCACCGGTGCGCACCAGAAGAAACCGTCGATCTCCCTCAGCAACAGGGACTTCGATGTCCATGGGCCTCAGGATATCACCCCGCCCCCGCGCCTCCGTCCGGTTGGACGATCCGGGAAGCCGCGGCATCGGTCTCGGACCAGTCGAGCTCCGATCCCCGCATCGAATG
Source organism: Candidatus Sulfomarinibacteraceae bacterium (assembly GCA_963715955.1). Classification (GTDB taxonomy): domain Bacteria; phylum Acidobacteriota; class Thermoanaerobaculia; order Thermoanaerobaculales; family Sulfomarinibacteraceae; genus Sulfomarinibacter. The sequence goes on along the minus strand of CAVQSQ010000021.1, from coordinate 284,193 downwards.
AGGAATCAGGAACACTCCCATCATCACCACCCACCCCAGCGCCACGGCCGCTCTCGTTCTCAGACCTTTGAGGGCCGCGACGGTGGCGGGAAGCCAGGCGAGAAAGGCGATCAGGGTCTTGTTGTCGGTCAGGTCGGAGCCGTTCGGCCACCCCGTCCAGTACGCTCCAAAGGCGAACTTCTGAACCAGCGGGCCGAGGAAGAGCCCCCCGACAACCAGCAGACCCATGGCGGTGAGCACCAGACCGCTTCCGCGCGGCGCACCGCGACGAACGACCTCGAACAGAGCGCGGGTCGAAACCAGCATGCTCGCGAACATCGCCAGGATATGAGGCACCAGAACCGACGCCGGCACCGGGTCCCGGAACCGGGCGACAACCGTCTCTTCTCGAGGAACCTGCGCCGCGACACCGCCCGCCTCGATCCGGATCGTGTACTCGACCTTGCCGGCGGCGGGAAGGCGCGGTATCGACGTTTCCAGACGCCCCGCCTCGGACAGCTCCATCGTCAACGGCTGGTACGCGTCGTCGGTGGGGTATCTGCGCCACTCGACCGCAGCGCGGACGTCACCTGACGTCCGCGGCAGGGCGATCACCAGAGCGTCCCGGCCCTCATTGGACCGCGGCAGTCGATACCGCAGCTCCTGCCCGTCCGCCAGTTTCACCGATCCCCGCGCCGGATGGCTGGGACCGGTGATCCTCTGGAAGAACGCGAGCCCGACCGTGACGATGAACGCCGCGATCCACAGCGCTGCCGAGATTCCCCGGCGTTTCCCCCGCCCCATCGATCAGCGGTCTTCAAACACCCGGCCGACCATCTCCTCGATGATGCCGGGCTCGACCTCTTCCAACTCGTAGCGGACATTGGCGATGGGCTTGTTGACTTTGATGATCCGCTTGAGATCGATCGGCGTCCCCTCGACCACGACGTCGGCGTCGGTGGCGTTGATGGTCTCCTCGAGCTCGCGGACCTGCTGATCGCCATAGCCCATGGCGGGGAGGATCCTGGCCGCGTTCGGAAACTTGGCGTAGGTTTCCTTGATCGAACCCACGGCATACGGGCGCGCATCGACGATCTCGGCGGCGCCCGCCTGTTTGGCCGCAAACCAGCCGGCGCCGTACTCCATCCCGCCGTGGGTCAGGGTCGGTCCGTCCTCGACCACCAGGACCCTTTTGCCGGCGATCAACTCCGGTTCGTCGGCGGTGATCACGGACCGGCACTTGATGACCTTCGCCGAGGGATTGGCCGTGCGGCAGGTGTCGAGCACCTCTTCGACCTTGACCGGGTCCGCGGTGTCGACCTTGTTGACGATCAACAGGTGCGAGATCCGGAGGTTGGTCTCGCCGGGGTAGTAGGTCGTCTCGTGTCCCGCGCGGTGCGGGTCGACCAGGGTGATATGAAGGTCGGGCCGGTAGAACGGAGTGTCGTTGTTGCCGCCGTCCCACAGGATCACATCGGCCTCTTTTTCGGCCTCGCGGACGATCTTCTCGTAGTCCACGCCGGCATAGACGATGAATCCGTTGTCGATGTGCGGTTCGTACTCCTCGCGCTCTTCGATGGTGCACTGGTGGCGATCGAGGTCCTCATAGGTCTCGAAGCGCTGGCACGCCTGCTTGGCGAGATCGCCGTACGGCATCGGGTGGCGGATCGCGACGACCTTCTTGCCCATCCCCTTGAGCATTCTCGAGACGTAGCGGGTGGTCTGCGATTTTCCGACCCCGGTGCGCACCGCGGTAATGGCGATCACCGGCAGGGTCGACTCGATCATCGTCTTGGTCGCCGAGCAGATGCCGAAGTGCGGCCCCCAGCCGATCACCTGGCTGCCCTTGTTCATCACGTAGGTGTGGGGCACGTCCGAATAGCTGAACCACACCTCGTCCACGTCGTTGTCCTTGATGACCTTCTCGAGCTCGCTCTCGGGGAGGATCGGGATCCCCTCCGGGTAGAGCGAACCCGCAAGTTCCACCGGATAGACGCGGTCCTCGATATCCGGAATCTGGGTGGCGGTGAAGGCGACGACGTCGTAGTCCTCGTTGTCTCTGAACAGGCAGTTGAAGTTGTGGAAATCACGTCCAGCCGCGCCCATGATGACGACCTTGGTTCGTGCCATGATTGTCCTCCTCGGAAAGACCATCGGTACGGCGCCCAGCCTCGATGGTCACACGCCGCCGGGTGAAGCTGAACCGGCAGCGGGGGGATTCTACCACCACCCGGCCGGTTGGCCGGGTGGTGGGATGCAGGATGCAGGTCGCAGGATGCAGGATGCAGGTCGCAGGATGCAGGATGCAGGTCGCAGGATGAAGGTCGCAGGATGCAGGATGAAGGATGAAGGATGCAGGTCACACGACGGGAAATGGGCGGGTTGGTGGAGCCGTAAATCAAAGGCCTTGCATCCTGCATCCTGCATCCTGCATCCTTTTACTCCCACTCGATCGTTCCGGGGGGTTTGGATGTCACGTCATAGACCACCCGGTTGATCCCGGCGACCTCGTTGACGACGCGGCGGGCGATCCGGTCGAGGACCTCGGGCGGAAAGCGGTACCAGTCGGCGGTCATGAAATCGGTGGTGGTCACGGCCCTCACGGCCAGAACGTTTTCATACGTCCGCGAGTCGCCCATGACGCCGACGCTCTTGACCGGCAACAGCACGCACAGGGCCTGCGAAATATCGTCGTACAGACCGTTCGAACGGATCTCGGAGATGACGATGGCATCGGCCTCCTGCAGCGTGTGGACCCGTTCGCGGGTGACCTCGCCGAGGACCCTGACCGCGAGACCCGGCCCCGGGAAGGGGTGGCGCCAGACAAAGTCGTGGGGCAGACCGAGTTCCTCCCCCACCCTCCGCACCTCGTCCTTGAAGAGGTCGCGCAGCGGTTCGACCAACTCCAGACCGAGCTTTTCGGGCAAACCGCCCACGTTGTGGTGGGTCTTGATGACCGCCGCCGTCCCGCGCACGCCGGAGGACTCGATGACATCCGGATAGAGGGTCCCCTGCGCCAGAAAGCGGGCGTCGGAGAAGCGCCTGGCCTCGATCTCGAAGACCTCGACGAACTCGCGGCCGATGATCTTGCGTTTGGCCTCCGGGTCGTCCACTCCCTCGAGGGCCGAAAAGAAACGGTCCGCAGCGTCCACCCGGTCGAGCTTGAGCCCGAACTCCTCGAAGTTCCGCTCCACCGCGTCGCCTTCGTCCTTCCGCAGAAGCCCGGTATCGACGAAGATCGGCACCAGCCGGTCGCCGATCGCCTCGCTGAGCAGCATGGCCGTGACCGACGAGTCGACCCCGCCCGAGACGCCGCAGATCACGCGGCCTTCCGTGAGACGTTCGGCAAGCCTGGCCACCAGCTCGTGGCGGATCACCGACGGGCTCCAGTCGCGGCGGGCGCCGGCCAATGCGATGAAGTGCTCGAGCATCGTCGTCCCGTGCGGGGTGTGCCGGACCTCGGGATGAAACTGCAGTCCCACAAAGCGCCTGTTCGGGTCGAAAACAGCGGCCACCTCGGTGGTTGGTGTGCGGGCCAGGACCTCGAAACCCTCGGGCACCCGCTCCACCAGGTCGCCGTGGCTCATCCACACCGGCTGCTTCCGGGGGGTGCCGACAAACACAGGCTCCTCGGCCACGACCTCCAGCTCCGCGAAACCGTACTCGCGGTGCGGAGAGGACTGTACGTGTCCACCGAGGTCGCGCGCCATGAGATGGAGGCCGTAGCAGATTCCGAGCACCGGGACACCGAGCGAGAAGACCGCAGGATCGACCTGCATCGCTCCCTCTTCGAATACGCTCGCCGGCCCGCCCGACAGCACCACCGCGATCGGCGCCAAAGCCTCGATCTCACTCCCCGGGAGGTCGCCCCTTTCGATGACCGTCTTGACCCCGAGTTCCCGCAACCGGCGCGTGATCAGCTGCGTGTACTGCGACCCGAAATCGAGGATGAGGATGACCTGGTGCTGCATGCAAGCTCCCCGGCGCCGCAGCGCCAGTTTTTGTTGGGGCGGAGGATAACAGACGGGAATTATGAATTTTGAATTTTGAATTTTGAATTTCGGACCAGCCTCCCACCGACCGATGAATCGTCGAGTACTCAGGCGCGGAAGCGGAAACGAGTCTAAAGCCTGCGGCGGAGGTGCCATGTGTCGCATTCTCTGGAACTCGACCGTTCCGGCAATCGAAGCGGCTTTGGAAGACGGCATCAGTGTCGACGTAGGTGGCGTCCGGTCGGATCGGAATGACGATGTCCGCGTGCATCGATTCGTCGGAGATCATCTTCCTAGCGATTCTCGGTCCACGTCGCCCTTCGACGTTGACTTCGCATGGCGCCTCCGCGTAACGATACGCCGATCGAATACCGTCGCCTGGACTTCGAGTATGACGAGTCTTCTCGTTCAACTCCGCCATTTTCGTGTCGCCATGCGTGATTTGCATCCGAAAACGCGTTGACCGTAATCAGATCCGAGTATCGATTGAGTGTTACCCGATAGCCCACCTCTGGCGAGTCCTAGACGAGCGGACGACCATGAAGGGTAGAAGTCGAGGTAGGCGATCCAAATGCGTGATCCGCTGATCAATAGGCGAGCATAGTAGCTCTTGACCTGGATCGAAGATCCGCCGCCCGCGCCTTCGGGAGTACGGCTGGCTGACGAGACCCCGTTCCCCGACATCGTTGAGACCCGCACTCTGGATCGACGTGTCCCGCTGGCCTTATTGGCTCTGGCATCCCGCCCCGCCCCTATTCGAGGCTGCGTCCGACTGACATCGATCGGCGCAATGCCACGGCTGGTCCTCAATGGAACCCCGCGTGAACGGGTGCCGTGAGCACTCGAGGTGTTCGATTGCGCTCGGCGGCGAGTTCAGCAGTCCCGAATTGCCCCCGTGCGTCGGAGATTCCGTACCTGGCAACTCCGGCCCGTCCGACGGCCTGGCACCGGTCTCGTCGGACGGGTACGCGCCCGTGGACCCGCTCGGTGAAGTCTTCGATCTCCTGCGTGATTCCAGGCGCAGAGCTGACGTAGCAATTGGTCCCACCGTGGGTCGAGGCGAATCAGGATCCCGGAGTCAGGCATGTTCCGCGCCATCAGCAATCCGGTCGGCGTCGCGCAACCTCCGACGCGCGCTCTCGAGCACACGAACGGCGTCGACCGCAATGCCCTGTGCCGAGGTCGGCCGCGCGCGAACGTAGCCGATGTCAGCGGCCGGATCCTCGATCTCTCGCGGTGATGTGGACTGCACCAGCGATTCCCTGGCTCCGCGTAGCGAGACGCGAGTGAGTGTCGAGGCCTTTCTCTGTGTGCCAGGTCCGCAGTACCGGTCGCTGCGGCTGTAACGGTCTCTGGACAGTGTCGCTGAACCTCGATGACTGCCGCGGATGCAGACGCTGCAGACTCATCACTTCGATTCTCGACCTCATGGAATACCGAATACGCCAAATTCAGAGGCGGCCTGTTCATCCGGCGCGCTCAGTCCCCGAGGTCCATCGCGCCGGTGAGCAGTTCGATCAGCACCGGCGTGTGCCGCTCCTTGAGATCGTAGAGGGAGGCCGCCTCGAGCTCGTAGGTGACCAGGGTGAGGTCGTGCTCGCGCGCCCACGAGCCGAAGGAGCCGGGGGTGGGGTAGCCGACGTCCTCGAGGGGCAGCCCCGTTCTCTCGGCGATCCACAGCCCCAGCTTCGAGCCGCCCTCGTCGTCGATGCACGCCAGCGCCCCGTGCAGAGAGACCACCGCACGCGGTTTGATTTCGTCTACGAGGGAGAGCAGAGCACGGGTCTCGGGCTCCGAGGCCGGTTCGGCGCCGGGGCTGAGCTTGATGTCCTGCGGGCCCTTCCGCGTGCTCTTGTAGAGAACCGGTTCGGGCGACCAGTTGGAGGTCGGGAGGTTGCGGTTGAGGTCGACGCCGATGGCGTTGCCACGCGTCCCCCGGAGCAACCCGTCGGGATTGCCGCAGAGAATGGCGGCGTTCTTGAGGCCGCCCTTGTCGATCGCTCGCAACGCATCGGAAACCACAACCGTGGTCTCCGGCTCGTCCCCGTGAATCGCGGCGAGGACGAGGATCTCGGGCGTGCCGTCCTCGGGGAGCCACACCGTCAAGGGAAGGCCCTCACGACTCTTCCCGTAGACCGAACTCGAGTGTCGGACGCTTCCGGTTTCCGAGCGTTCTACAAACATCGGTGCGTCCCTCCCCCGACGGCTCGCCGGCCGTCCTCCCGATTCAGACCCACTGGTGCCGTTGCCCATTGTCGCATTTACCGGCACTTCAGGGAATTGCCGTGATGGGCTGCACGCAAGCGCCGCCGGCGGTCGCTGTGTCAGCCGCTGCAGCCAACTGCTGAACCGGTCGCAGCCGCTGCCGCCGCACGCCGTCCCTGTACCTGAACCTTGCCGTTGTCGCTGCGGCCGAGGACCGACTGAGCGCCGGGCAGCGGCGTGACCGGCCACTGCCTCACCGCCTCACTCCCCCAACGCACGCCGGCGCGACGACCGACCTCGTTCCCACGACCTCGAATGCCGACCATGAGAAGATGGTAACCGGGCGGGGCGAAAGGGAAATACTCAGACATGATCAACTGGCTCCGCCGTGTCACACCCGATCTCTTCCTGGCCGCCGTGGTGGCCCTGCTCATCACCGTCGCTCTCGACAAGCTGGACACGGTCGAAAGCGACCGGATCGTGGGTTCGGTGCGGTGGGCCGCCCATGACGGTTTGACGATCGACGAACGCATCGGGGTCTTCGAGCGTTCGATCCGGCGCTCCATATTCCTTCATCAACCAGTCCTGGTGGCCGGTGCGGCGATCATCGTCGGCTTCATCTGCCGAAACCGGCGTTGGGCGTGGTTGACCGCCATCCTGGCTATCGTCCCCGCGCTGCTGATGGGCGCCGGATTCCTGATCGATTCTCCCTTGCCCGGTTCGATTCTGATGGCGGCCTATGTGACGTTGGCTGTGGTTCTCGCCTCCCTCAGCGTCGTCGTCCGAAATCGTCTGATCCCTGAAGTTGCGCCTCATCCGCCGTGATCCCGGCGACCTCCTCCATTTGACCTGACCACAGAGCAAAGCTAGGATTCTCTCCGGATTACTTGGTCGATCAAAGGAAGCTTCATGGCGCAACAGTTTCTGCCGGTGCTCATGATCTTGCTGGTGGCGGGCACGTTTGCGGCGCTGCTGCTCGGCACCGCCGCCCTGCTCGGCCAGCGCACGCGCCAGCGGACCACGGCCAGGGCCGAAAGCTACGAGTCGGGCGTCCCGTTGCTCGACCGCGCCCGCAAGCGGATCTCCATCAAGTTCTACCTGGTCGCACTGGTTTTCGTGGTGCTCGACGTCGAGGTGGCCTTTCTCTATCCGTGGGCCGTCAACTACCGGGATCTCTCGAGCACGGGCTCCCTGGTGCCGTTGTTGGACATGCTGGCCTTTCTCGGACTCCTCGCGCTCGCCTACGCCTACCTCTGGCGCAAGGGCGTCTTCGACTGGGGCCGGCGGCGGGCGCCGACGCCCGAGCGGGGCGACCGGCAATGACCGAGGCGTCGACGCCACCCCTCACCATCGCTCCCGCCGACGAGGTCGCGGAGGTCGTGTTCGACGATGCGATGGGGCGGGAGATCGACGCCATCTGCCGGCGCTATCCCGAGTCCAATCAGGGCGCGGCGTTGTTGCCTCTGCTGTGGCTCTGCCAGGAAAAGTGGGGCTGGATCTCTCCGGGGATCATGCGGGCCGTCGCAGAGCGCCTCGATCTCGCCCCCGCCTTTGTCGAGGGCGTCGTCACCTTTTACACCATGTACCAGAGCCGGCCCCCCGGACGCTACCTTTTACAGGTCTGCACGACATTGTCGTGCCAGCTGTGCGGCACCCCGAACCTCCTGGAGCACCTGCAGAAGAAGCTCGGCATCGGTTTCGGAGAGACCACGCCCGACGGCAACTTCACCCTGGTCGACGTGCAGTGTCTCGGCGCCTGCGGCGAAGCGCCGGTCCTCCAGATCAACAACGACTACTACACCGACCTCGACCCCGAGACCCTGGGGACCCTCCTCGACGGGCTCGCCGCACGATGAACGAGCCCATCCTCCTCCGCGCCCGCGGCACGAAGAACTCGCGCAGCCTCACGACCTACGTCAAGGCGGGCGGTTATCGCGCTCTCGAAAAGGCGCTGGGCATGAGCGCGGCCGAGGTCATTGCCGAAGTCAAGGCGTCGGGTGTCCGGGGGCGCGGCGGAGCGGGCTTCCCGGCAGGGGTGAAATGGGGCTTCGTGCCCAAGGACTCCCCGAAACCGAAGTATCTGATCTGCAACGCCGACGAGTCGGAACCCGGGACCTTCAAGGACCGCGAACTCATCCTGGTCGATCCGCACATGGTCCTTGAAGGGATCGCGATCGCTTCCTACGCGATCGGCGCCCACACCGCCTACATCTACATCCGGGGAGAGTTCGTCCGCGAGACCGCGATTCTGGAAGCCGCGATCGCCGAGGCGCGGAAGAAAAACTATCTGGGACCGAAGGTGATGGGCCGCCCCTACGACCTCGAGATCCACATCCACCGCGGCGCCGGGGCCTACATCTGCGGCGAGGAGACCGCCCTCATCGAATCGCTCGAGGGCAAACGCGGTCTCCCCCGCCTCAAACCGCCCTTTCCGGCGGTGGTCGGCGTGTTCGGGTGTCCGACCGTCGTCAACAACGTCGAGACCCTGGCCTGCATCCCCCACATCATCGAGCGCGGCGGCGCGTGGTTTGCCGGCATCGGCACCGAACGCAGCACCGGAACCAAGCTCTTCTGCGTCTCCGGACACGTCGAGAAGCCCGGGGTCTACGAAGAACCGATGGGGATCACATTCCGCGAAATCATCGAGGAGCGCTGCGGCGGTGTCCGCGGCGGCCGCGCGCTGAAGGCCTTCATCCCGGGCGGCTCTTCGGCGCCGGTCCTGCCGGCGGACAAGGTGGACACGGCGGCCGATTTCGATTCGGTGGCTGCGGCGGGGTCCATGCTCGGCTCCGGCGGCCTCATCGTCATGGACGAAAGCGTGGACATGGTGTGGGCGCTAGAAAACCTCCTGGTCTTCTACGCCCACGAGTCGTGCGGACAGTGCACCCCCTGCCGCGAGGGGTCCGACTGGTCGGTCGACATCGTCCGCCGCATCCGCCGCGGGTTCGGCCGCCCCGAGGACCTCGACGCCCTGCGCCGGATCGCCCGCTACGCCTCCCAGGGAATGACCATCTGCCCGCTCGGCGACGCCTTCTGCGGGCCGATCACGAGCTTTCTCGACCACTTCGGCCACGAGTTCGAGGAAAAGATCGCCAAAGCCAGGGCGCAGGCCGCCCGGTACCTTCCGATCCTCCCGGTCGGATCGGGCGTCGAACCCATGTCTGAAGCGGAGCGGCAGCCGTGATCACCTTGACGATCGACGGCACCGCGGTCTCGGTCGCCGAGGGCACCAACCTCGTCGAGGCGGCCGCGCGCGCCGGTATCGAGATCCCGACCTACTGCTACCACCCCGGGCTGACCGTGGTCGGCCAGTGCCGGATCTGTTTTGTCGAGGTCGAGGGCATGCCGCGGCTGGTGACCGGGTGTTCGACGCCGGCCCAGGACGGGATGACGGTCTCCACAACCTCGGAACGAGTCCGCGAGGCGCGCGCCGCGGTGATGGAATTCCTGCTCGAGAATCACCCCCTGGACTGTCCGGTGTGCGATCAGGCCGGCGAGTGCGGTCTTCAGGACTACTCGGTCGAACACGGCCTCGACACCACCCACATGGTGGACGAACGCCGCACCTTCCCGGGGTTCGAACGCCGGATGATCGGCCCGCACGTCGTCCAGAACCAGAACCGGTGCATCCACTGCACGCGGTGCATCCGCTTCACGGCCGAGATCTCCGAAACCGCCGACCTCACGATGAAGTCCCGCGGCAACCACTCCTACATCGACACCTTCGACTCGCAACCCCTGGACAACCCGTGGTCGGCGTGCGTGGCCGATGTCTGCCCGGTGGGCGCGCTGACGGTCAAGGAGTTCCGCTTCCGGGCCCGCGTCTGGCACCTCGAGGAGACGCCCAGCGTGTGCCCGGGCTGCAGCATCGGTTGCAACGTCCACCTCGGCCACCTCGACCGCGTCGTCCACCGCTTCACTCCCCGGGAGAACACCGAGATCAACGGCTGGTGGATGTGCGACTACGGGCGGTTTCTGGCCGAGGGTCTCAACGACTGCGAGGTCGAGCGCCCGCTGCAGCGGTCGGAAGGCCGCGAGAACCCGACGGCCTGGCCCGTCGCCCTCTCGGCACTCGCAGACAAACTCAAGAACGCTCCCAGGCCGGTGGTTGTGGCGTCGGCCAACCTCACCAACGAGGCCCTCTTCGCCCTCAAACGGAACCTCGTCGACGGGGCCCACATGGAGGTCGTCGTTCCCATCCACAGCGGACCGGTTCGCAGGATGAAAAACGGCCGCGGCGAGTGGATCGAGAGCTCGGATGCCCACCCCAACAGTTCGGGCGCTCGCCACATGGGTCTGGCGACGGCCGACGGCGCGAGCCTGGAAGCCTATCTCCGCGACGGCGACGGGCCCTTCCTGATTCTCGACGCCCAGGCCCACCCCTGGCTGACGACGGAAGCGGCTGCGGCTGCGATCGCCGACCGCTGGGTCGCCGTGCTCGCGCGCACCCGGACGCCGCTGGTGGAAGCCGCCACGGTGGTCCTGCCCGCCGCGTCGTGGGCGGAGACCGAGGGCACCTACACCTCGTCGACCGGACACGTTCAGCTGGCGAAACGGGCGTTGGCCCCGCGGGGCCTGGCGCGCCCCGCGTGGGAAGTCGTCTACGGTCTCGCCCTCGCCCTCGGTCTCGAACAGGAGCGAGCGGCTTCCCCCCACATCCTTTTTGCAGAAATGGCGGCGGAAGTGGCCGCCTACCGGGGCCTGACCTGGGGCGGACTGACCGGCGGCGCTCCGCTGCCGATCCGCCGGGAGGTGCCGGGTGTGGGCTGAGGTCGTGGTCATCGCCATCAAGCTCGGTTTCGGGCTGGCGGTCCTCCTGACCACGGTGCCGATCATGGTGTGGGTGGAACGGCGGGGCTCGGCCCTCATCCAGGACCGTCTGGGACCGAACAGGGTCGGCCCGTTCGGTCTGCTGCAACCGGTGGTCGACGTCGTCAAGTTGATCGCGAAGGAGAACATCCTGCCCTCGCGGACCCAGAAGGGGCTCTTTCTGCTCGCTCCCCTGTTCGCGGTCTCCATCGCACTGAGCACGTTTGTCGCCATTCCCATCGGCGCCGACAGCGGACTCGAGCTCTTCGGCCACGCCGTCGACGGTCTGATCGTCGCCCCGGACCTCAACATCGGCATTCTCTACATCTTCGCGATCGCCTCGCTGGGGGTCTACCCGCTGGTCCTGGCGGGGTGGTCTTCGGGCAACAAGTACGCCCTCTACGGCGGCATCCGGGCGTCGGCGCAGGCGATCTCGTACGAGCTCGCCATGACTCTGGCGGCGGTCGGGGTGCTGATGGCCGCCGGTTCCCTCCACCTCCAGGAGGTCGTGACGACGCAGAACGGCGCCTGGCTCGGATACCTCCCCCACTGGAACGTCTTCACCCAGCCGATCGGCGCTCTGGTATTCGTCGTGGCCGCGTTCGCCGAGACCAATCGCGTTCCCTTCGATCTCGCCGAAGCGGAGGCGGAACTGGTTGCCGGTTACCACACCGAGTACTCGTCCCTCTCCTTCGCCGCTTTCTACATGAGCGAGTACATCCACATGATGGTCGCCTCGGCGCTGATCACCCTGCTCTACTTCGGCGGCTGGAACCTTCCCTGGATCGACGTACCCTTGAGCGGTTGGCCGGGCGCGATCCTCTCGATGTCGGTGTTCGCGTTCAAGGTCGCCTTTTTCCTCTGGTTCTTCGTCTGGGTGCGGTGGACGGTTCCGCGCTTTCGATTCGATCAACTGATGGCGCTCGGGTGGAAGGTCATGATGCCCCTCGCCGTTCTCAATTTCCTGTGGGTCGGGGTCGCCCTCGCCCTCGGGTACCTGTAGGGTGCGGCGATGGTGATGTGGGTCTTTCTCGTCGCAGCGGCCGTCGCGATCGCATTCGCCCTGGTCGCCGTCGTCGCCCGCAACCCGATGACCAACGTCCTCGCCCTGGTCGTCATGTTCTTCGCCATGGCGGCGGTGTTCGCGATCATCGGGATGGACTTCCTCGCCGCCATCCAGGTCATCGTCTACTCGGGCGCGATCCTGGTCCTCTTTCTCTTCGTGGTCATGCTGCTCAACATCCGCAGGATCGATCGGCTGGGCAGCGGTCGCCCCTACCAGGCCTTCATCGGCACCCTGGTGGCGGCCGCCATCGGCGCCATGGTGCTGGTGATCGCCGGTCTCCTGGTTCCCGAACAGGGCGCGGTGCTGCCGGGCGCCGCCGCCGCGGGCACCGCCGTGCCGATCGGCAGGGCCCTCCTCAGCACGCACCTCTTCGCCTTCGAGTTCATCACCCTGCTGTTGGTGGCGGCCATCGTCGGCGCCGTCTACCTGGGTAAGAAGGATCTGCGATGAGCGCGCCCGACGTGGTCGCGATCCCCTACACGTGGGTCCTGGCGCTGTCGGCGGTTCTATTTGCCATCGGCACCCTCGGGGTCCTCCTGCGCCGCAACGCCATCGCCATCTTCCTGTCGCTGGAGATCATGCTCAACTCGGCCAACCTCGCGTTCGCGGCCTTCGCCTTCCGCTATGCCACCGGCCACGCCACGGCCGCGGCGGCGATCGACGGCCAGGTCTTCATCTTCTTCGTCATCGCGGTCGCCGCCGCCGAGGCGGCGGTCGGTCTGGCTCTGTTCATCGCCCTGTACCGTCACAAGGAAACCATCGATGTGGACCGCTTCAACATACTCCGCTGGTAGGCGCCGGTGATCCTCGGCTCCCTGTGGCTGATTCCCGCGCTGTGCCTGGCCGGCGCGCTCGTCAACCTGGCGCTGGGTGCCGTGCGCGCACCGAAGGCCGTGGTCACGGTGGTCGGCGTGGGTTCGGTCGGAGCGGCGACCGTCGCCGCCTTCGCGGCGCTGTGGCAGTACCTCCATCAATCGATCGACGTCGTGGTCGAACCCTATTTCACCTGGATCTCGGCCGGCAGCATCACCATCGACGCGTCGCTTCAACTCGACCCCCTGTCGGCGGTGATGGTGGCCTTTGTCACCTTTGTCGGCCTGCTCATCCACATCTATTCGGTGGGCTACATGCACGGCGAGAGCGACCGGGGCTATGCCCGTTACTTCGCCTATCTCAACCTCTTCATGTTCTCGATGCTGCTGCTGGTTCTGGGCTCCAACCTGGTGGTGCTTTTTGTCGGCTGGGAGGGAGTCGGGCTCTGCTCGTACCTGCTGATCGGCTTCTACTACACCAAGAACTGGTGTGCCGCGGCGGGCAGCAAGGCCTTCATCGTCAACCGCATCGGCGACCTCGGCTTCCTGATCGCGGTGTTCATCACCCTCGCGGTCTTCGGCAGCACCGAGTACTCGACGGTGTTCGCCGCCGCCGCCGCCCACCCCGAGCAGTTTGCCGCGGCGGCCACGGTGATCGGCCTGCTTCTGTTCGTCGGCGCCGTCGGCAAGTCCGCCCAGATCCCGCTCTACGTGTGGCTGCCGGACGCCATGGCCGGGCCGACACCGGTGTCGGCGCTGATCCACGCCGCCACCATGGTCACCGCGGGCGTCTACATGGTGGTGCGGGCCAACGTCTTTTTCCGCCTCAGCCCGACCGCGATGCTGACGGTCGCGGTGGTCGGCGGCGTGACGGCGATCTTCGCGGCCACCATCGGTCTCGTCCAGAACGACATCAAGAAGGTCCTCGCCTACTCCACCGTCTCGCAGCTCGGCTACATGTTTCTCGCCGCCGGCGTCGGCGCCTTCGTCACCGCCATCTTCCACGTCGTCACCCACGCCTTCTTCAAGGCCTGTCTGTTCCTCGGCTCGGGGTCGGTGATCCACGCCTGTGGCGGCGAACAGGACATGAGGCAGATGGGCGGGCTGAGACGGCACATGCCGACCACCTACTGGACCTTCTTCGCCGCCACCCTGGCGATCGCCGGGATCCCGCTGTTTGCCGGCTTTTTCTCCAAGGACGAGATCCTGGCGCGGGCCTTTGCCGCCGGCACAGGAGACCTCAACGGGTTCGGAACCGTCTACACCGCGTTGTGGGCGCTCGGGATGGTGGCCGCGCTGCTGACCGCCTTCTACATGTTCCGCGCGCTCTACATGACCTTCCAGGGCGACTACCGCGGCGGTGCGGAGAACGAGCACCACCTCCACGAATCGCCGCGGACCATGACCCTGCCCCTGATCGTTCTCGGCGTTTTGTCGGTAATCGGGGGCTTCGTGGGCTTTCCGGGGCAGCTCTTCCACGTCTCCGGGCTCAACCTGATCGAAGGATTCCTCGAACCGGTGATTCTGCCCCTCGGCGGCGCTTCGGCCCACGGGGCCGAGGCCGCTGCAGAGCACGGCTCGCACGGGCTGACGCTGGGTGTCGAGTGGTTGCTGGTCTTCGGTTCGGTGGCCGTGGCGGTGGCCGGGATCGCGATCGCCCGCCGCTTCTACCTCGGCCCCGGGGCCTTCAAGGCCCCGCAGAGGCTCGCCGAACAGGTGCCGTTCCTCCACAAGCTCCTCTTCAACACGTACTGGGTCGACGAGATCTACGGCGCCCTCGTCATCGCGCCGATCCGCCGTTTCGGCGTCTTCTGCTGGCGGATCGTGGACGAACTCCTGATCGACACCCTCTTCGTCAACGGTTCGGCCTTCGCCGTCGAGCTCACCGGCGACCTGCTGCGATTCACGACCACCGGCAACGTCCGCAACTACGCCATGACCGTGGCGCTGGCCGTTCTAGCGCTGGCGGTGCTGCTGTGGTGACGGGGGGGGCCGGTGGCTGATCACACGCTCCTCATCGTCCTCCTGGCGCCGGCGGCGTTCGCCATCCTCCTGCTGCCGATACCCAGGGTGTGGAAACGGGTCCACCGCATCCTCACCATCATCGCCTCGTCCATCATGTTCGCCTTCTCGCTCAGACTGTGGTTCGCTTTCGACGCCAACGACCCCGGCTTCCAGTTCGTCGAGTCCCACGCGTGGATACCGGAGTTCGGGATCAGTTTCGACTTCGGCATCGACGGCATTTCGGTTCTTCTCGTGTTGCTGACCACCCTGCTGCTGCCGGTCGTGGTGCTGGCGGCGTGGCGGTTGAACATCGAGCACATCAAATCGCTCCACATCTCGCTGCTCCTCCTGACGACCGGGATGATCGGCACCTTTGTCGCGCTCGATCTCTTTCTCTTCTACGTTTTCTGGGAGATCACGCTGATCCCGATGTACTTCATCATCGGCGTGTGGGGCGGGCCGCGCCGGATCTACGCGTCGGTCAAATTCTTCCTCTTCACGATGGCGGGTTCGGTGTTGATGCTGGTCGCGGTGCTGTACCTGGTGTGGTTCCACCACCAGCAGACCGGCATCTGGTCCTACAACTACCTCGACCTGCTCACGACCGCACCGCTTCTCTCTGTTTCAGGCGGCCTGCTGGCGCCCGGTCTGCTGGTGTTCGCCGCGTTCGCGGTCGCCTTCGCGGTCAAGGTGCCGATCTTCCCGTTCCACACCTGGCTGCCCGATGCCCACGTCGAGGCGCCCAGCACAGGTTCGGTCATTCTCGCCGGCGTGCTCCTCAAGATGGGGGGCTACGGTTTCATCCGCTTCAACCGGGCCCTGCTCCCGGAGGCCTGGGATCTCTTCACCCCGCTCATCGTGGTGCTGGCGGTGATCGGCATCGTCTACGGGGCCCTGGTGGCGATGGTGCAGGTCGACGTCAAGAAGCTCGTCGCCTACTCCTCCGTCAGCCACATGGGATTCGTCATGCTCGGGCTGGCCGCCGGGACCCAGGCATCGACCCAGGGCGCGATCCTGCAGATGGTGAACCACGGCCTCTCGACCGGCGGCCTCTTCCTCGTCGTCGGGATGCTCTACCAACGCCGCCACACGCGGATGATCGCCGAATTCGGAGGTTTGGCCGGCGTCATCCCGCTCTTCACCGGGGTCTTCCTCTTCGTCACCCTGTCGTCCATCGGCCTTCCCGGGCTCAACGGTTTTGTCGGCGAGTTCCTGATCCTCGGCGGATCGTGGAGCGTTTTCCCGGCGGCCGTCGTCTGCGGCGGACTCGGCATCATCCTCGGTGCCGTCTACATGCTGTGGATGGTGCAGCGGGTGTTCTGGGGCCCCCTCGACAACCCCGCCAATAAGGACCTGCCGGACCTCACCATCCGCGAGTTCTTCGTGATGTTCCCACTGCTGGTCCTCATCGTGTGGATCGGCGTCCATCCCATGACCTTCCTGTCGCCGATGGAGGCCGCCGTCCGCCTCCTGCTGGCGCAGTAGAGGGAGGCGGGAGATGTTGACCCCCACCGCCACCGACCTCCAGGCCCTCGCCCCGGAGATCATCCTGACGATTGCGGCCGGACTGGTGCTCATCGTCGAGGCGTTCATGCCGCCGCTCCGTCGACACCTCTCCGATCTCACTCTGGTCGCCGTCGGCGTCGCCATCTGGGCGAGGGTGACCATGCCCCTGCCGGGAGCGGTGTGGTCGGACGCCCTCCACATCGACGGTCTCGCCGCCTACGTCGACATCTACATTCTGGCGGCACTGTTCATGACGGTGTGGATGGCCGGCCCCTTCCTGCGTCGCGTCAAAGCCGACAACGGCGAGTTCTACACCCTCCTGCTGCTGGCCACGGTCGGGGCGATGGTGATGGCGGCGTCGGTCAACCTCCTGACGATCTTCCTCGGCCTCGAACTGCTCTCGATCCCGCTTTACGTGCTCAACGCGTTTCTCCGCCGCACCGCCATCAGCCTCGAGGCCGGGCTCAAGTACTTCGTGGTCGGGGCCTTCGCCTCGGCCTTCGTGGTCTACGGGATGGCGCTGTTGTACGGCGCGACCGCCACCATGAACATCGTCGATATCGGCGCGAGGGTGGTCGCGGCCGGCGCCCTCAACCCCCTCACCGCGGTCGGTCTGGCGATGGTGGTCGGCGGTCTCGCCTTCAAGCTCGCCCTCGTGCCCTGCCACGCGTGGGCGCCCGATGTCTACCAGGGATCGCCGACCCCGGTCACCGCCTTCCTGTCGGTGGTGCCGAAAGGCGCGGCCTTGATCGTGCTGCTGCGGCTGGCCGTCGGGATGGACCTGCTGGCGTTGTCGCCGCGATGGGTGATCGGCACCGCCATCATCGCCGTCTCCTCGCAGGTCCTCGGCAACCTGGTCGCCATCGTGCAGCGCGACGTCAAACGCATGCTCGCCTACTCGGGCATCGCCCACATGGGCTATGCCCTGGTGGCGGTGATCGTCGCCGGCCCCGAAGGCGGCACGGCCGTTCTCGTCTACTTCGCCGCCTACACATTGATGAACATGGGCGCCTTCGCCGCGATCGCCCTGATGTCCGAACGCGAGGACCGGCCGCACCTCATCGACGACCTCAAGGGGCAGGGCTACAACCGCCCGATGGCGGCCCTCGTGCTCACGGTCTGCCTCTTTTCGCTGGCCGGTCTGCCGCCGTTCCTCGGCTTCACCGCCAAGTTCATGGTCTTCCGCGCCGCGGTCAACGCGGGCTTCGTGTGGCTCGCCGTGATCGGGGTCGCCAACTCCCTGCTTTCCGCTTTCTACTATCTTCGGGTAATCTACGCTCTGTACATGGAACCGCTGCCCGAACGGGAACCGAGGCTCGAGCCGTCGCTTCCGATCGTGGCGGTGGCGACTGTCGCCGCCCTCGGCGTTCTCGTTCTCGGGGCTTTCCCGGGCCCCGTGATCGACGCCGCCGCGAGCGCCATTCTCAATTTGGTGAGGTAAGACACATGGCGGCCTACAAGCGGCACATCGACACCGCGAACATCTCGGAGCTGACGATTTCGCGTCTTTCGATCTATCTCCGGTGCGTGGACCAACTCCTCGAGTTCGGCGTCGAGACGGTCTCCAGCCAGGACCTCGCCAAGAGGTTCAACCTCAACTCGGCCCAGATCCGCAAGGACCTCGCCTACTTCGGCGAGTTCGGAGTCCGCGGGGTGGGCTACAACGTCCGCGAGCTCCGCCAGTACATCATCGAGATTCTCGGCCTCGACCGCGAACACCGGATCGCGATCGTCGGCGCCGGCAACCTCGGCTACGCTCTCGGTCACTACTCGGGCTTTTCCACCGGCAACTTCCTGGTCGTGGCGGTGCTGGATTCCGATCCCACCCGGATCGGCGACGCCACGCCGTCCGGTCTCCTCGTCGAAGACCAGGAGCGCCTCGCGGAAATCGTCGTCCAGCGCCACGTCGAGATCGGCGTCATCACCACCCCGGCAAATGCCGCACAGCGTGTCTGCGATCAGATGGTGGCGGCGGGTCTGCGAACGATCCTCAACTTCGCTCCGATTCGGGTGAGGGCGCCGGAAAACGTGCTGGCAAAAACAGTCGACCTCAAGGTCCACCTCGAGGAACTCAGCTTCTTCCTCGCCAACCGTGAAGACTGACCGCGTGTGGACCCCGGAGGCGGGTGAGGCTAAACTGAACTGATGCACGAGCCAGAGACCATCGGCAAGTACGAGGTGATCGAACAGGTCGCCGTCGGCGGCTTCGGCGTCATCTACAAGGGCTGGGACCCCTTCATCAAACGCACTGTGGCGATCAAGATGTGCGCCACTCCCGACGAGGAAGTGCGCCAACGCTTTCAGCAGGAAGCGGAGTTCGTCGGCAACCTGGTCCACCGCAACATCACCCTGGTTTTCGACTACGGGGTCGAGGACGGGGTCCCCTACATCGTGCAGGAGTTCCTCTCCGGGTTCGACGTCGACGAACTGCTGAAGGCCGGGGTCGTGCAGGGAGAAGACTCGATCGTCTCCATCCTTCTGCAAACGGCCGAAGGCCTCGAGTTCGCCCACGAGCGGGGGATCGTCCACCGCGACATCAAGCCCTCGAACATCAGGGTGCTCGAGGACGGGACCGTCAAGATCATGGATTTCGGCATCGCCAAGTCCATCCTCGCGGCCAGCAAGCTCACCCAGACCGGCATCGCTCTCGGTACGGCGGGATATCTCGCTCCGGAACAGATCCAGGGCCGGACCGTCGACGCCCGCACCGACATCTTCGCCCTCGGCGTGGTCGCCTACGAGCTGGTCACCGGAGTGCGGCCGTTCGAAAGCGCCACTCTGAGCAACGTGCTCTACAAGATCCTCAACGAAGAACCGAGCTATCCGGCGGACACCTCGGCGCACTGTTCCGATGCCCTCGACCGCGTCATCCGCAGGTGCATGGCGAAGGAGCCGGCTGAACGCTATCAGGACGCGAGCGAACTGTTGGCAGAGTTGCGGCAGATCGCGTCCGACGCCGCCCCCGAGGCGGCCACCACCAAGGAACTCACCACCGGGATATTGCGGCGGGTCATGAAAGACATGCCCACATCCGCGGCGAACGGCGAGGACGCCACCCGGCGGGTCCGCACGCCGCGCTCGTCGCCGACCCGGCCACCGGCTGCCCCGCAACCGACCCCACAGAACGCCAGGCTGAGCCGCACTCCGGAAGTCTCGGAGCCCGAGAAGGACCGCCGCAGCCCGGCCGTCTACATCTTCACCATCCTGCTGGCCCTGTTGGTGGCCGCGGCGGCGACCCTCTACCTGTCGAAGGACGCCCAGGATCTGGTTTTCGGCGAGGCCGGGGCGCCGTGGATCCCGACGGCGACCCCCACGCCGACCAACACACCGACCCCCACGATCACCCCTACGGTCACACCGACCCCGACCGTCACCCCGGAACCGAGCCCGACGGCCACGCCGGCGCCGATATCGGTCCGCCTGGTGGTCGACCCACCGGCCGATGTGACCATCGACGGCCGGCCCTTCGGTGACGGCCGGACCGCGGGCGGCACCGTGCGTCTGCGTCCGGGCAGCCACACATTCACGGTGGCGGTGCCCGATTTCCCGGTCAAAACGATGACCCGGGAAGTGACCCCGGAGACCAAGGTGCTGTCGCTGACCGTGGAGGTCGGGCAGATCTCGGTGCTCCTGGACCCGTCTCTCGCGCCGCCCGGCGGGATCGCCTTTCTCGACGGCAATGCGCTGGGCCCCATCCCCCTCGTGCGTTACAAGGTGCCGGCAGGAGAACACGAGCTGGTGGTCCGCTGGGACGGCAAACGCCCGTTCCGCAGCACCGTTGTGGTACCGCGGCTTCCGAATCCGGGTCTTCGGGTGGTCGTGGCCCCCCCGAGCGACTGATCCGAAAGCACCGGCGCCGCGCCCCCGGAATGGACCTCGCGCTGATTTCGCGTTAGAGTGAGGCCATGTCGAGACTCTGTAGTTTCTGCTGTGCGTTCGCTCTTTTCTCAACCCTGGCGCTGCCGGCCTTGGTCTCCGCCCAGGAGACCACGCCCAGCGAAGAGCTTGCCCTCGAGGCCTACCGCAAAGGCGCCTCTGAGCAAGCGGTCGAGCTTTACACGGCTGCCCTCGCGGAGACCGACGACCCGGCCCACCGCGCCCGGATCCAGATCCAGATCGCCTGGAACCTCTTCACCATGGGTCGCCCGGACGAGGTCCGGACCCACTTCCGGATCGCCCTGACCGAGCAGCCGAACCTGAGCCTTCCGGCCGACTACTACACGCCCGAGTTCCTCGAGATCTTCGAGCAGGCGCGGCGCACCAACTTCGAGGTGGGAGGCGACGGCGGCGTCCCGCGTCCCGACCTCGAGGCGACCGTCGCCAGCATCAACGACCGGATCGTCTCCGAAGCCGACCTCGAAGGCGCACTGGTCGATGTCGACAGGCTGATGCAGGCCTACCCCAGGGACGGGAGGCTCATCCCCCTCAAAAGCCAGGTCCTGATGCTGCTCGGTCGCACCGAGGAGGCGTCGCTGCTCGCCAGTTCGCGCAACGGGGCCATTGACAGCCAGATCTATGACGACAGCGTGTCGGCGACCGATCTCGTTCTGCGCGCCAACCGCCTGCTCGAGCAGGGCGACGCAACCACCGCGCTCCAGCTCTCACGCCAGGCAGTGACGCTGTCGCCCACCAACTACATGGCCCTCGAGCTGATGGCCGAGGCGGCGCAGAAGGTGGCGGATTGGAAATCGGCCGAGTACGCCCTCAAGAGCGCGCTTTCGCTGCAACCTGACAACATTGACCTCAAGCTCCGCCTCGGCGAAGTCTACTTGGCAACATTCGAGGCCTCCGCCGCCCGCGATGTCTTCAAGTCGCTTACCGAGCAGTACCCCAACTCGGACCGCCCCTGGGCCTCACTCGGCCTGCTCGAGGCCAGGCTGGGGAATTACGACCGGGCCCTCGAAGCGCTGGCTCGGGCGATTCACGAAAACTCCCTCCTGCCGGAGGTCCAGCTGGCAAACGGCGAACTGTTGCTGATGCGGGGCGATATCGACGGCGCCCTGCAATCCCTCGACGCGGCGGCAAACCTGCTGCGAAACGATCCTCAACTCGAGGCCAGGCTCGGCCAGGCCATGCTCGCCAAGGGCCGGGCCGCGGATGCCCTGACCCACCTCAGGGCCGCCGTCGAGGGCGGCTTCAATGAGCCCGACGTGCAACGATCGCTGGCCCTGGCCCTCGCCCTCAACGAGATGTATGCAGAGAGCCAGCGGGTCATCGACGCCGTACAAGGAGACGACCCGGCCGGCGACCGCGAGGTCGTCCTCGGCTTCCTCGAGCTGCAACGGGGAAACTTCTCCAGCGCCGAACTGATCCTCGCGGCGATCGCCGAATCGCGACCCGGCGACCCCGCCTCGGTCAACATCGTGGCGGCTGCGATCTACCCCCAGGAGCGCTATGACGAATCCGTGGCTCTCCTCGCGCGGGCAAACGAGCTCGACGCCCAGTCGAACGTCATCGCAGAAAACCTGGTCAAGGCCAGGGCCGCCGCGGCGGCAGAGGCCCTCGGCGCCAACGCTCGCGACGTCCGCGCCCAACCTCAGTGACGTTGGAACGTTGAAACGTTAGAACGTTCGTTCGAGTATGGTTGGGCGACTCTGAAGGTGGGCCAGGGCCCACCGTCCTTAAGACCAACGACCCGAGCCCCTCAAACCGCCATCCCGACCGAAAGCCCGATACCCTTTCATGGCCTGTCATCCCGACCGGAAGCCCGATACTCTTTCATGGCCTGTCATCCCGACCGGAAGCCCGAAGGGCTGGAGCGGAGGGATCTCATCCTGTCTCAGCGTAAGGTCCAGGCGAAGACCGCAGCAAATCCCGTGTTGAAGGCTACGCCACAGATTCCTCCGCTCGCTCACTTCGTTCGCTCGGTCGGAATGACAGGGTTCTGGGGGGTCCTTCGTTCGCTCGGTCGGAATGACAGGGTTCTGGGGGGTACTTCGTTCGCTCGGTCGGAATGACGGGTATTGCGCGTCACTCCGTACAATCGGTTGAAATGACAGGGTTTGAGGGGTCACATCGTTTCTTCGGCCGGAGTGCCGCGATCGCAGCACCCGACCGCCGCTGGTCGCTGTGGCTGTCGCTGCCGCTGAAGATCTGTTTCTGGCCCCGATTCCTGTCGCTGACGCTGTCTCTGGGGCGTCATGCCATTCAGGATGAGCTGAACGTTTCCCCGAGGAACGTCAGCAGTTGATCGGCGGCATGTTCCGGAGTGTGTTCAGCCACGTAGGCCTCGCGGGCCGCTTCGCGCCGCAGCGCCCACGCCTCACCACCTTCCGCGGCAACGGCGAGCAGCCGCGCCAGCTCCGCCGGGGCTGATGGTCCCGGGGTGAGCCTGGGGGCGGCGGTCTCCGGCAACTCGAGAAACTGGCGTCCTCCCCCGACGGCAACCGGTGTCCCGCAGGCGAGAAAGCGGATTGCTGCGGCCGAAGTCTCGCCGGCCGAGGGCGTTCGCAGCACCACCCCGAGATCGGCCGCGGCGGGCACGGAGGGAAACTCATCCGAGCCGATCCATCCAGTGGCGACGACCCGGTCTGCGATCCCGGCTGCCGATGCCGCGCGGATCAGGTCAGTCCCGACCGTTCCCTCGCCCACCAGCACCAGGCGCGCCGCCACCCCCGCGCGGACAGCCGCCGCAAGACCCCCGAGAATGGCCGAAAGCCCCTTTTCGGGGGTCAAGAAACCCAGGTGCATGAGGGCGAAATCCCGGTCTTCGAGCCCGAGCCTGCTCCGGATCTCGACCCGGTCGATCTCGCCCGGATCGGCGACCGGCAGCCCGATCCGGCCGACCGCGAGACCCGGCGCCTCGCGCCGCACGGCGTCCTGCGCCCACCGGGAGTGGACGATCACGGCCGCGGCGCGGGCGGCAAACGGCTGCCAGGCAGGAAAGAGGAAGGGGTCGCGGCGCCCTGCGAACCCGATCTCCCGAGCGGATACAAGCGCCGCGCCCGCTTCGCCATGAGCTTCGCGAAGGCGCTCGGCGAGCGTACCCGGGTCGTTGTTCGAGGCGGCCGCCTCGACCATCAGGTGGTGCAGCACGAAGTCATGGAGAACGACTGCGGTCCGTGGCCGACCCAAACGTTCGAGCAGCCACAGATGGTGCAGGTTGTTGCCGAGGTGGACCAGCAACACCTCGTCCGGCGCAGCCTCCACGTCGGTCGGGACTATCTCCACCCTGCCGGCAAGCGGCCAGTCGTCAGGTCGCTGCCACCCCGGCGGTTCGACGACCCGGACCTGCGCTCGCGATCCCAGGGCCTCCAGGAGCTCCACCGCGTAATCGCTCACACCGGAGCGGACCGGCGGCAACGGCGACGCCCACAGAATCTTCATGAGGCGACACTATCAGGAACCGGGAAAAGGTGTCTTCTCCTTTTTTGCCATGGGAGCCTGGAGTGGCAATCCGCACCCGGCTCCCATGACAAACCAGGTACTATACGAAAGTGAGTCCGCTGAGATTTCTCACCATCGTCATCTACATCGGCTACCTGGTCAACGTCGGCCTGTTGTTCGTCGTCGTGCCGTGGTCCCAGGTCTGGGGCCTCTTGCTGACCATGTGTCCGACCCGACTGGCGGCCTTTCTCGATCTGCCCTGGGTCCGCGGCGCTCTCTCTGCATTCGGCGTCCTCCACCTGCTGCTGGTGGTGTGGGAACTGGTCCATCCGACGCTCTTGACGCCCCTCCGCCTCACCGGAAATGAATCTCAAGACGCCCCCGGGTCTTGATCTGACAGCGAGTCGACCCTAAACTCGGCATCGTGGGGCGCCGCATCCTGATCGTCGACGACGAGCCGTATATCCTGCGCATCTTGTCGTTCAAGCTCCGCCGCGAGGGTTTCACGACCTTCGAGGCGGAGTCGGCCGAGGCTGCCGAAACACTGCTGGGAGAACACGAGATCGACCTGGTGTTGCTGGACGTCGCCCTGGCAACGCCGACCAACGGTTTCGACCTCGCGGCAAAGCTCCGCCGCAACTCGCGAACCCAACACCTCCCCATCATCATGCTCACCGCCCGGGGCTTTGCCACCGACGTCCTCCGCGGCCGCGAGGTCGGTGCGGCGGGCTACATCACCAAGCCGTTCACCGCCGAGGAGGTGGTGCGCCGGGTCCAATCGCTGCTCGACCCCTGACCGGTCCACCACAAGGGTCTCTCGACAGCTCCCGGAATGCCCGCCTTCTTGACGGCCGCAACCGCGCCACGTAGGCTCGCAAGCCGGAGGCGGAGACCTGATGTATCGAAAAACACTGAACCTTCCCAAAACCGACTTCTCGATGCGCGCCAAGCTGCCGCAACGGGAACCGGAGATGCTGGCCCACTGGCAGTCGATCGATCTCTACGCGAAGATCCGCGAGGCCCGCAAGGGGTCGCCGCGCTTCATTCTCCACGACGGTCCGCCCTACGCGAACGGGTCGATTCACGTCGGCACCGCCCTCAACAAGATCCTCAAGGACATCGTGGTCAAGTCGCGCACGATGCTCGGGTTCGACAGCCCCTACGTGCCCGGCTGGGATTGCCACGGCCTGCCGATCGAGCACCACGTCGACAAGGAACTGGGTCCGAAAAAGGCGGACATGAGCGTCTCGGAGATCCGCGCCGCCTGCCGTGCCTATGCCGAGCGCTTCTACAAGCTGCAGCGCGACGAATTCACGCGACTCGGCGTCCTCGGCCAGTGGAACGACCCCTATCTGACGATGGCCAACGACTACGAGGCGGACATCGCGTCCGCCCTCCACGGATTCATGCTCGCGGGCTATGTCGAACGCGGACGGAAACCCGTCCATTGGTGCTCGGAATGCCGGACCGCCCTCGCCGAGGCGGAGGTCGAGTACCACGACCACTCCAGCCCATCCGTCACGGTGGCCTTCAGCCTTTCGGACGATGCCCGGGAGCGCCTCGATATCGCAGCAGGGGATTCGGTCGCGGCGCTGATCTGGACCACCACTCCGTGGACCCTGCCGGCCAACCTGGCGATCGCCCTTCACCCGGATTTCGAATACTCCCTGGTCCGTGCCGACGGATCACTCTTCATCCTCGCCACCGATCTCCTTGCCGCGAACACCGAAGCCGCAACGTGGAACAAGGTCGAGACTCTCAAGACCTTCGAGGGCGGCCTCCTCGAGTCCGCCCACTACCTCCACCCTTTGACCGGCAACCAGGGGCTGTTCATCGTCGCTCCCCACGTCACCCTCGAACAGGGCACCGGGCTCGTCCACACCGCCCCCGGGCACGGCGCAGAGGATTTCGTGATCGGACGGCAGTACGGTCTGGAACCGTATGCCCCGGTCGGCGACGACGGCAGGTTCACCTCCGAGGTGCCGGAGTGGGCCGGACTCCACGTCCACGAGGCCAACAAACCGATCGTCGAGCGCCTGCGCGAGCTCGGCGTGCTGGTCGCCCACAGCGTGGTATCTCATTCCTACCCCCACTGCTGGCGATCGAAGAACCCGGTCATTTTCCGCGCCACCAACCAGTGGTTCATCCGCATGGACCGCCACGACCTGCGGCAGAGGTCGCTCGCCGCCATCAACGAGGCGGGCTGGCTGCCGCGGTGGGGTGAGGCGCGCATCCAGGGAATGGTGGAGAACCGCCCCGACTGGTGCATTTCGAGGCAGCGGATGTGGGGCGTGCCGATCACGATCATGACCTGCGACGCCTGCGGCGCCGCCGCCATCGACGAGACGGTCTTCGACCACATCCGCGAGGTCTTCGTCGCCGAGAGCTCCGACGCCTGGTACACCCGAGAGGCCCACGAACTGCTGCCCCCGGGTTACGCGTGCAACGATTGCGGCGCCACCGCCTTTTCGAAGGACTACGACATCCTCGACGTCTGGTTCGACTCCGGGGTCAGCCACCTCGCGGTGTGCGACACCGATCGCTACGGGCTCGACTGGCCTGCCGACCTCTACCTCGAAGGTCAGGACCAGTACCGTGGGTGGTTCCAGTCCTCCCTGACGGTATCGGTCGGGCTCAAGGGCGCGCCCCCCTACCGCAAGGTGGTCACCCACGGCTTTGTGGTCGATGCCGAGGGCCACAAGATGTCGAAATCGGTGGGCAACGTGGTCACGCCCGGCGAGATCCTCAAACAGTACGGCGCCGACATCCTGCGTCTGTGGACGGCTTTGGTCGATTTTCGCGAGGACATCCGGATCTCGGATGAGATTCTGGCCCGCAACGCCGAGGCCTACCGCAAAGTCCGCAACACCCTGCGCTTCCTCCTCGGCAACCTGGCGGACTTCGATCCCGCGAAAGACGCCGTCTCGGCCGCCGATCTCCGCGGCCTCGACGCCTCCATGCTGCGGTCCTGCGGCCGGTTGATGAGCGATGTCGCTGCCGCCTACGAGAACTACGAACTGGCATCGCTTTCACACCGGATCGTCAACTTCTGCACGGTCGATCTCTCGAGCCTCTACCTCGATGTCAGCAAGGACCGGTTGTATTGCGATCATCCGGACGACCCCTCCCGCCGCGCCACCCAGACCGTTGTGTACCGGATCGCGGAGTGCCTTGCGACGGCGCTGGCGCCGATCCTCTCCTTCACCGCCGAAGAGTTCTGGCGGCTCCTGCCGGGTGAGAGAGAGGAGTCGGTCCACCTCGCCAGGTTCCCATCCTTCGAGGATGTGCCGGCTGCGCCGGACGCCGACGCGCGCACGGGCCGCATGCTCGGTCTGCGGGACCGCGTGCTGGCGGCCCTCGAGGAGCTTCGGCAGCAAGGCGCGATCGGCAAGGCCGAGGAAGCCAGGGTCACGCTCGGCGGAGACACCGCCCTTCTCGCAGAGGACCTTGACGCCACCGGCACGAACCTCGCGGCGCTGCTGATCGTCTCCAGGGCGGACTTTGGCGCGGCTGCCGGCGGCTTTGACGTTCCCGGCTACCCGGGGCTCTCGGGCGCCGTCGAGCCCTATGAGGCCGTGACCTGCAGCCGCTGCTGGCGGCGTTTCGACGAACTGGTGGCGGATGTCGAACTGCCGGATCTGTGCCCGCGCTGCCACGATGTGGTGGGGCGGCTCCTGGCCGAAGGGCGCGCGGAGCTCGGGGACCCGGCTCAGTGATGCGCAACGCCATCCCCTGGATCATCGCCTGCCTCGTCGTGATCGCCGACCGCATCACCAAAAACATGTTGATGGACCGCCTCGAGCCCGGCGGTTGGATCGAGGTGATGCCCGGTTTCGCCCTCACCCATGTCCACAACCCGGGAATCGCCTTCAGCCTCTTTGCCGGGGGCGGGCCCCTGACCCGGGTCCTCCTCCACCTGGTGATCTTCACCTCGGTGGTGATCATCGCCGCCATGTTGGTGCGCCACGCCCACAACAGCCGGCTGGCCGGTGTGGCCTTCGGCCTCATCCTCGGCGGCGCGCTCGGCAATCTGATCGACCGCGTGCTCTACGGTTGGGTCGTGGATTTCCTCCACGTCTGGGCCCGCATCGGTGATCGGACCTGGTCGTGGCCCGACTTCAACGTCGCCGATGCCTCGATCTCCTGTGGAGCGATCCTGCTCATCATCAGCGAGGTCGTCAGCGGGCGCCACAAGGAAGAATCAGTGGAAGAAGACGATGCACCCGATTCTGATTGACCTCGGGTTCTTCCAGCTGCCCACCTACGGCCTGCTCCTCGCCACCGGCGTGGTGGCGGGTTTGCTGACCCTGCGCCGGCGCGCCGACCGTGCCGGGATGGATGGCGCCAACCTGGTGGATTTCACGTTGTGGCTGGTCATCTGGGCGCTGGTCGGAGCGAAGCTCCTGCTTGTCGTCGTCGAGCTTCCGCGCTACCTTCGCGACCCCGCCTCGCTTCTCGGAGTCTTCCGTGCCGGAGGGGTCTTTCTCGGCGGATTCATCGCCGCCGTGATCGCTGCCGCAGTCCTGCTCCGCCGCTACAAGCTCAAAACACTGTCGACCTTTGACGTGATCACCCCGTCGTTGGCCCTCGGACAGGCCATCGGGCGGCTCGGTTGTCTGATGGCCGGGTGCTGTTGGGGCGCCGCCTGCGATCTGCCATGGGCCATCACCTACACCGACCCGGTGGCTGCCGAACGCCTCGGGACGCCTCTGCACCAGGCCGTGCACCCCTTCCCGATCTATGCGTCGCTGTTCGACGTCGGTCTCTATCTCCTTTTGGCCGCGCTGTTTGCGCGGCGGCTCGCGGCAGGCTCCGTCTTTGCCACCTACCTGGTGCTCTACGGCATCGGCCGTTTCGTTCTGGAGTGGACGCGCGGAGACGTCGCCCGCGGGTTCGTGCTCGACGGTCTTCTCTCCACCAGCCAGGCGATCTCGCTCGGGATGATCGCAGTCGGGGTCGGCCTCCACATCTGGGTCCGGCGGCGCAAGGCTTCGTGATCATCCGGCACGAGCTCACGGTTGCGGAACAACTCGATGGTTCACGACTCGACAGCTGCCTCGCGGAGCTGGTGCCCGAGTGGTCGCGGTCGCGCGCCCGCAAGCTCATCGACGCCGGCCACGTCACGGTCAACGGCATCGAGGCCAGAGCCTCCCTCAAGGTCCGCGAGGACGACCGCATCCTGGTGCTCGAACCCCCACCCTCGCCCCTGGAAACCGAGCCCGAGGACATACCCCTCGACATCGTCCACGAGGACGACGAGCTGCTGGTCATCAACAAGCCCAGCGGTCTCGTCATCCACCCGGCCGCCGGCAACCCTCGTGGAACCCTGGTCAACGCCCTCCTCCACCACTGCACGGATCTTTCGGGGATCGGCGGCGTCGAACGGCCCGGCATCGTCCACCGTCTCGACAAGGAGACCACCGGTCTGCTGGTGGTCGCGAAGACCGACCGCGCCCACCTCGCGCTGTCCCTCGCCTTCAAGAAGCGCGAGATCGCCAAGACCTACCTGGCAGTCTGCTACGGGGTCCCGGCCGATGTCGACGGCGTGATCGACGCCCCCATCGACCGCCACCCGAAGGAGCGTCAACAGATGGCGGTGGTGAAGACGGGGCGCCCGGCCAGGACCCTCTATCACGTCGAGGAAGCCTTCGCCGACACCAGCCTCGTGAGCTGCCGTCTGGTCACCGGGCGGACCCATCAGATCCGGGTCCACATGGCCCACCGCGGTCACGCCCTGGTCGGCGACCCGCTCTACTCCGGGCGGCAGTGGCGCAACCTCAAGGATCCGGCCGTTCAGCAGGCGTGCCGGAGCTTCCCGCGCCAGGCCCTGCACGCGTGGCGGCTCGGTTTCGTACACCCGGTGACCCGCGAGGAGGTCGAGTTCGAGGCCCCGGTCCCCGACGACATGGCCGGGCTGATCGAAGTTCTCCGATCACATCGTTGAACGTTTCAACGTTTGAACGTTGAACGTTTCAATTGGCTTGGAATTCAGTTCGTGCTCATTTCATCCCGACCTCGAAAGCGAAATCGTTCCTTCCTGTCATCCCGACCGCACCCGCTCAGATCCCTCCGCTCGGTCGCTTCGCTCTCTCGGTCGGGATGACAGATGGTTGTGGCGGTGGCGGGCCGTGAAGGTGGGCCAAGACCCACCCTACTTCGGACCCCCAAATCCGCGCGGGCCCGTAGGGTGGGCTTCAGCCCACCATCAGAGTCGTTCACGGGACGTCGGTGATTCCAATTCGCTCAGGAGCCGCTCGCGCAATTCCTTTGCGACTCGTGGATCCGCGAGGGCGGCGTGGAGATCCGCCTCGGTGTCGAGGTCGTCGAGTTCCTCGAGTTCGACCCACTTCGTGCCGAGATTCTCGAGCCTCTGCCGGGTCGCCGCCAGGGTGCGGGGGCTCGACCACGGAACTCCGCTGAACAGATCCACCCCGGGTCGGCGTTGCCCAACCAGCCAATATCCCCCATCCGCGGAGGGGCCGAGAACGACCGGCGCATCCTCGAGGGCATCCGCCGCACCCGTGAGGTGTTCTCGCCGCAACAGTGGACAGTCCGACCCGACAATGACGACGCGATCGAAAGCCTCCTCGAAGCGGCGGTCAAAAGCATCGTGCATCCGCTCGCCCAGATCATCCCCCCGTTGCACCTCCCACCGTAGGGCGAGTTCTCCGGCCCACCTTGGCGACGGCGCCTCAGCGAACGACGCCACCGGGTCGAAGCCCGCGCCGGCCGCCACCGCAAGAGTGTGTTCGAGAACGACCGCGTACACACGGGCCGCAACCGCCTCGCCGATCGCCGCCGCCAGACGGGTTTTGACCCGCCCCGGCACCGGTTCGCGCGCGAAAACGACCACCGCGGTCTTCACCGGGCGTTTCCGTACCACCGCGCCAGCGTCTCCGGCGACACGCCGAGCCGGTAGAGCACCGGGAAGACGAGCATCATCACCCGGGCGCGGACCGGGTCGGCGTGGGTGCGCCGCGCGGTGGTGCGGATCTCCAGCGGCAAACGGCAGATCCTCCCCACCCTGCGACAGCTGCGGGCGAACGCCAGATCCTCCATCAGGGGAATGTCGGGAAAGCCACCCACCTCGTCAAAGACCTCGCGGCGAACGGCAAAGGCCTGATCTCCATAGGGCAGCCGAAGGCCCCGGGAACGAAGGTCGAGGGTCCGCAGCCACAGGCGACGGGCCTTTGACGGCACGGTTCCGGGCGATGCTTCGGTGAGCAGGCGGAAACACGCGAGCGCGGTCGCAGGGTCCGCGAGGGCGGTTGCAACGGCGTCATACCACCCCTGCGGCAGACGGCAGTCGGCGTGGAGAAAGAGGAGCCACCCGGTCCGAGTCGCCGCGGCGCCCCGGTTGAGCTGTCCGCCGCGTCCGGGGAGTCCCTCCACCACCGCAGCCCCCAACGATCGGGCGCAGCCCACCGTCCCATCGGCGCTGCCGCCGTCCGACACCACCACCTCGACGCCCCGGCGACGGCCCACAGCCCGCAGGCAGGACTCGATCGTCCGTTCTTCGTTCAAGGTAGGAATCACGACGCTCAGCTCCGGCATGGGGTCGCGATTGTATCCCGGGAATCCGTTATCATTCTCTTTATGGAATCCATCGCCTCACTCGCCGAGATCTCCCTCGAAGGCCTCCGTTTCACGTACAAGGAGGGGCCGTTCGAGGAAGAGGGCATCCTTCTCAAACTGGCCGACGGCCAGATCCGCGCCTACAAGAACGAGTGCCGCCACCTTCCCATGAAACTCGACGACCGCGACCCGCGAGATTTCTGGGACCCGAGCAAGACCCACCTGGTGTGCAATTCACACGGCGCCCGCTACCGCCCGGTCGACGGACTGTGCGTCAGCGGGCCCTGTGAAGGCTCGCACCTGCGGCCCCTGCCGATCGTCATCGAAGACGGCGTCGTCTATCTCGACACGGCGCAGGTGGGCGGGTTCTTCGCCGTGTAATTCTCTCGTCCGGGAACCAGAGATTCCCGGACGTGGGAATTACAGGGAGCGAACGAATTCGTCCATGCGCTCGAAGGCCTCGCCGATCGAATCCACGCTCCACAAAAGGGGTTGGTAGGTGGTGATCGGGTATGTCGTGTCCTTGGCCCGCCACGGGTCGAAGGGCCGGATCTCGACCGCCCCCGACAGCGCGTGTTCGAGCTCGCCGAAACTCGAGAGCAGCCCGGCGCCGTAGGCCCGCAGTTTCCCGTCCTCCACCAGAACGCCGTACTCGATGGTGAACCAGTACAAAGTGGCCAGCTGTTCAACCTGTTGGTCGTTCGCGGTCAGCGACCCTTCACCGATCTTCTGCGAAAGATCGGCGAACTCGGGGATCGCGAGCATCGGCGCGTGCCCCATCAGTTCGTGCACGATGTCGGGCTCCGGCGTGTAGAGGGGCTCGGAGTGGTGGCGGATGTACTGGGTCGCGCAGAAGACGCGTCGCGACAGGGCGCCCAGAAACTCCCGGGCCGAGACCAATCCCGCCACCGGCTGCAGCGAAAACCCGGTCCGTCCGCTGAGGAACGTACTCACGTCGGCGAGTTGGGGCACCTCGTCGGGGAGGTAGCCGATGGCCCCCGAAACCTCGAGGAACTCGCGGCAGGCGTGGGTTGGATACAGCGCCGTCAGCTTTTCGAACACGGTCGACCAGGTCTCGCGCTCGGACTGGGTGTATTCGACGACTTGAGGGGGCTCGCCCGATCCGAGTGGCGGCGCGAGGAGGGCGATCTCGTCCCTCCGCCGGCGGTAATCCGGGTCGTGAAACCCGGGATGGTCGGCCTCGAGCTCGACGATGTGATCGCGCATGGTCCTCCCCGTTTCGGTGTCGCTCAGCACTATGCCATGCCGCCGAAAAGCGGCGCAAGCCGGATTGCGGCACGCCGGCGGTGATTTTTCGTTAATGTATCCGGTGGAGGACCGTTTCATGGTTGACGACGAAGATCAGGAGGAACCTGTGGAAGCAGCTCTCGCCAATCAACCAACGGACCCGGGCGGCTGGCTCGAGACCATCTACCGCGAGCACTCGAGGACCGTGCTGCAGGCGGCCTACCGGGTCACCGGGAGCGCGGCCGACGCCGAGGACGTTCTGCAGATCGTCTTCACCCGCCTCGCCGGCCGCCTCGAATCGCCCGATTTCACGACCGGCTCGAGCGCCTACCTGCGGCGCGCGGCCACCAACGCGGCCCTCGACATCGTCCGGTCGCGATACGCGCGGTCGGGCGTGTCGTTGGACATCAGCGACGACAGCGTCCACCGCGACCCGGCCCCGGCGCCGGACCGCCGGCACCTCGGGCGGGAGTTGCAGGAACACCTTCGCCGTTCGCTCACCAAGCTCAGCCGGCGCGGCGCGGAGATCTTCGCCCTGCGCTACTTCGAGGGGCTCGACAACAACGAGATTGCCGAGCACCTCGGGACCACCCCGGGCACCGTGGCCGTCACCCTTCACCGGGCGCGGACGCAGCTCAAAACCGAAATGGCCCCTTTCATGGGAGGAATCCAATGACCGATCGCACCCACGACTCCGACGAAATCCTCGACCGCGTTGCGGCCGAAATCGGCTCCCAGCGCCTCGACGCGGAGAACGAGCAGCAGATCACCGACCGCGTGTGGCGGAAAATCGCCGCCGCGAACACCGGCCAGGGGCCGCTGCGCTCCTGCGACGACTACCAGCGCGAAATCCCGGCCTTCGTCGAAGGCTCGCTGCCCGAGGCGCGCGCACTGCTGGTGGGCGACCACACCCGGGAATGCATCGCCTGCCGCCGGGCGTTGATGGCCGAACGCGGCGAACTGCGCGAGGCCCGGCCCACCCGGATGGCTGCTCACCGATCGCTTACCACCCGCGTTTTCCTGCGAATCGCCGCTGCGGCCTTCCTCATCCTGACGGGTGTGGCGTCCTTTCACCTGATCGGGAACTTCATCGCCGACAACCGGCTTCGCGCAACCGTGGCCTCGGTCGATGGTTCGCTCCAGCTGGTGACCTCGAACGGCACCGCCGATCTCGAATCGGGAGGGGGCATTCTCGCCCGCCAGGTTCTGCGCACCGCCAAGAACTCGGGCGCGATGATCCGGCTCGCCGACGGCTCGATGGTCGAGATGAACGAGCGTTCCGAGATCGAGCTCAGGGCCTCACGGCGCGGAACCACCGTCGATCTGCAGCGCGGCAACATCATCGTCCACGCCGCCGACCAGCACGGCGGCAGGCTCTACGTCGACACTGCAGACTGCGAAGTGGCGGTCAAAGGCACGATCTTCTCGGTCAACCACGGGCTCAAGGGCTCGCGGGTTTCGGTGCTCGAGGGCGAGGTCGAGGTCCGCGAAGGCTCGGTGAGCGCGCTGCTGCGACCCGGCGACCAGATCACCACCAACGTCCGTCTCCGCTCCGTCCCCCTCGAGCAGGACTTCGCCTGGAGCCGCGATGCCGACACGCACCGCCAACTTCTTCAGGAACTGACGTCCCTGCGAAAGGTCGTCGCCGCGGCGGTCGACCAGGCCCCCCCGCGCACCTCGACCTTCCTGCTCGATCTCGCACCGGCGGACACCTTCATCTACGCCGCCATGCCCAATATCACGGACGGGCTCGTCGACGCCCGCACCGCCTTTGAGGAACGGCTGGCCGTCAGCCCGGTGCTCAACGAGTGGTGGCAGACCCAGGTCGTCGAAACCGGCGTCGAGAGCGAGATCGACGGCATGTTGGATCGCCTGCAACCGATCGGCGAGGCGATCGGCAGCGAAGCCGTGGTCGCCGTCCCGCAGACCGTCATGGAAGAGGACGGCATGCCCCTCTTCATGGCCGAGCTCGACGACGCCGCTTCCTTCAGCATCGAACTCGAAGCCCTCGTGGCAGAGGCCGACGCCGAGTCCGGCGGCGATGCGGGGATCGTGGTCGTCGACGACCCGCGGACCGCTGCGCCGACCGACGGCCAGGTCTTTCTGTGGGTCGAGGGCTCTCTCTTCGCCGCCGCATCCGATCTCGAGACCCTGCAGGCCCTCGCCGCCCGGGTCGACGCGACCGCGACCGACACCTTCGCCGGCACCCGACTCCACACCCGCCTCGCCGAAGCCTACTCGGGCGGCGTTTCGTGGCTCTTCGGCGCCGACATCGCAGCCGCCGTCACCGAGGCGGTGGCTCAGATGCCGCCCGACGAGGCCGGCATGATGGAGCGGTTCGGCGTGCTCGACATCACGACGCTGGTGGTCGAACGACACCGCGACGGCGAATGGTACGCCACCGATGCCGAACTCCTGTTCTCCGACACCCGCAGGGGCATCATGGCGTGGTTGGCCGCGCCCGCGCCGATGGGCAGCCTCGAGTTCGTTTCGCCCGACGCCTATATCGCCGCCTCCGCGGTCACCCGAGATCCGGCGGAGATGTTCGACGAGTTGTTGGCCATCCTGGCGGAACGCGATCCCGTGGCGTGGGCAGGGTTCCAGCTCTGGCAGCAGCAGATCGGCATCGATCTCCGCGAGGATCTCGCGGCGACTCTGGGCGGCGAGGCGACCTTCGCGCTCGACGGCCCGATGCTGCCGGTGCCGTCGTGGAAGCTGATCGTCGAGGTCTACGACCCCGGCACCCTGGTCCACACGTTCGGCACCGCCATTGCACAGCTCAACCTGGCGTTGGCGGCCGAAGGTGAATCGCCGGTCCTTTTCGACGAACGATCGGCCGCCGGCCGCACCTATTACACCCTTCACCGGGAAGGCCTCGACAGACTCGCCGTCTTCACGACGATCGACGGTTACCTGGTGGCCGGACCGAGCCAGGGCGTCGTCGACCAGGCCATCGCCCAACGCGCCTCCGAAGTCAATCTACCGTCCTCCGAGGCCTTTCGGGCTCTCCTTCCGGACAACGGCTACGCCGACTGTTCAGCCCTGGTCTACCGCGACCTCGAGTCGCTGATGTCGGCCGTACCGACCGATCTGTTCGAACAGTTCGAGCTGGCCGGCGCCGTGAGCAACGGACTCAGCAGCGGGGTGGTCTGTGTGTTCGGAGGCGACGACCGCATCACGGCCAGCGCCACCGGCGGCAGCCTCCTCGGCATCGGTTCCGTCCTGGGGATGGCCACCGCCATCCGGGAAGGCGCAGGGGCGCAGGGGAAGATCGCGACCATCTCCGAGATCGAAGCCACCGAAGACGCGAAAGCTGTATCATCCCCGGGATGACCGATAGCAGGACCACACCGCCCCCGGCGATCGAGCTTGACGGCCTCAGCGTCACCCTCGGCGGCCGGCCGATCCTGACCGATCTGCGCGCCTCGCTCACCGGGCGCGCGATCGGCCTGCTCGGCCCCAACGGCGCCGGCAAGACGACCCTCCTGCGGACGATCCTCGGTTTCTACCGTCCGTTCACCGGCAACGTCAGCGTCCTCGGTCTGTCGCTCAGGGGCGAGGCCAAAGTACTCAGAGCCCACGTCGGATACATGCCCGAAAACGACGCCTTTGTCGCGGGCATGACCGCGATCCACTTCGTGCGCCTGATGGCCGAACTCAGCGGTCTCCCTCCGGAGCCCGCCCTCGAGCGATCGCACGAAGCCTTGTTCTACGTCGGCCTCGGCGAGGCGCGCTACCGCAAGGTGGGCACTTTTTCGACCGGGATGAAGCAGATGGTCAAGCTGGCTCAGGCGCTGGTCCACGGACCGACCCTCCTCATGCTCGACGAGCCCACCAACGGTCTCGATCCACCGGCCCGCAAACGCATGCTCGACCTGATCCGGGACATCAGGAACCGCGGCGAGACCCACATTCTGGTGTCGTCGCACCTTTTAGGCGATGTCGAGTCGGTGTGCGACGAGGTGATCATCCTCAAGGGCGGCCGAATCGCGGCGACCTGCGACCTCGAGGCCGAGCGCCGCTCCAACCGGTCCTTCGTCGAGATCGAATTGCAGGCGCCTGAACCGGCATTTGCCGAAGCCTTGACCGGGCTCGGTTGCGAGCTGGCGGTCCAGGACAACGCGCGGCTCAAGCTGGTGATGCCGGGCGATTGTTCGGTTCGCGACCTCTACACCGCCGCCGACGAACTGGGGGTCGGCATCCGCCACCTCGACATCAAACGCGACTCGCTGCAGGACATCTTCCTGCGCGCCATGGAGGTCGACCATGGCGGTGTATGAACGGACATGGAAACCTTATTCCGGCGACCTCACTCCGGTGCGGTCCCGCCTTCTGGTGGTGACCAAATACGCGATCGCGGACGCCTTTGCGTCGCGTCTCTTCACCGCCTTCTACGCCGTCTGCTTCCTGCCGTCCCTGGTGGGCCTCTTCTTCATCTATCTGAGCCACAACGTGACCCTGCTCGAGAAGCTGGGCATGCCGCAGGATCTGATGAACGTCCTGACCTCGCAGTTCTTCATGGTCCTTTTCGGGTGGCAGGCCGTGCCGGCATTTCTGGTGGCGCTCATCGTGTCGCCGAGCCTGGTCGCCGCCGACCTCGCCAACGGCGCCCTGCCGCTGTATCTCGGACGGCCGATCGACCGCCCGGACTACGTCCTCGGCAAGGCCGCGGTGCTCGCCATCCTGCTGTCGCCGATGACCTGGGTGATGGGGCTGACCATCTTCGGTCTCCAGGCCTATCTCGAGGGCGGATCGTGGTGGATCGAAAACTACCGGATCGGCGCCGCCTACCTTGTCGGACACGTCGCGTGGATCGTCGTCATCGCGATGCTCACCCTTGCCATCTCGGCATGGGTCCGCTTCAAGCCGGCCGCCCGCGGCGCCCTCTTCGGCATCATCTTCATCCTCGCCGGGTTCGGGACGGCGGTCAACGGCGTGACCGGCACCTCGTGGGGCGACCTCTTCCACCTCGTCCGCGCCATCAACAGCGTCGTCCTGTCGCTGTTCGGGGCCCCCACTCCGAGCGGTCTCCCGGTGATCTTCAACTGGCTGACCCTCGGGGTCGTGACCCTCCTCAGCCTCTGGCTCCTCAACCGCAAGCTGCGCGCCCACGAGGTCGTCCGATGAGCGGCGACCGCATCGTCTTCAAGAGCGTCTCCCGCTTCTACGGCGAGGTCCTCGGCGTCAACCGGATCAATCTCGAGATCGCGCCCGGTCTGACCGGGTTGGTGGGTCCCAACGGTTCCGGCAAGAGCACTCTGATGCACCTCATGACCGGCCTCTTGCGGCCGAGCCGGGGCGAGATCACAGTCCTCGGAGTACGGCCCGACCAACCCGAAGAGCTGTTTCGCCTGGTCGGCTACTGCACCCAGTACGACAGCTTTCCCAACGGCGCCACCGGTCTTTCCTTCCTGCTCTACGCCCTCGCCCTGCACGGCTATTCCCGCGACGAGGCGGAGACCCGGGCATGGTCGGCCCTCGAACGGGTCGGGCTCACCGACGCCGCCAGGCGCCGCATCGCCGGCTACTCCAAGGGCATGCGCCAGCGCATCAAGCTCGCCCACGCCCACTGCCACGACCCCCAGGTCCTGGTGCTCGACGAGCCCCTCAACGGGCTCGACCCGATGGGTCGTGCGGAGATGATCGAGCTCTTTTCGTCGCTGGCCAAGGGCGGCAAACACGTCATTGTATCGAGCCACATTCTGCACGAGGTCGACGTCATCTCGGACGGCGTCATCATGATCCACGGCGGCTCGGTGGTCGCCGAGGGCGCCATCCGCGCGGTCCGCGGAGAAATCACCTCGCACCCGATCCAGGTCCTGGTCCGTTCGGACCGCCCCCACGTCGTCGCCTCGAAGGCGTTCGAACTCGACCACGTCGTGGAGGCGAGGGTCCTCGACGAGCGGAGCTTGCTCATCAGGACCCGCGACGCCGACGACTTCTTTGCCCGGCTCAACCGGATCGTGCTCGACAACGGGGTGGAGGTCGAGACCGTCGCGCCATCTGACGAGAGCGTCCACGCGGTCTACGACTATCTGATAGGCGACGGCGGCGGAGGCGGAACGACATGACCGATCGACCCACCGACTCCGCCGGCGTTCGCCGCATTCAGACCAGGGCCCTGGTACTCTCCGAGATCCGTCGCTGCCTCTTCAGCCCGAAGGCGTTGCCCCTCTACCTGTTGGTGGGAATGCCGATCGCCCTGATGATCCTGCGCGCCCTGTTCATGCCGTCCTCGATGCGGGCCAACCCCTCCCACGCGACCACCGAGTTCGCCGAGGTCTTCCACTTCTTCCTTCTCCGCTTCGTGGTCTTTTTTGCCAACGCCCTCATCTTCGTGCGGTTGTTCCGCGGCGAGATCCTCGAACAGTCCCTCCACTACACGCTTCTGGCGCCGCTGCCGCGCAAGGTTCTCGTCTTCGGGAAATACCTCGGCGGTCTGTTGTCGTCCGTCCTCCTCCTGGTGCCGGCCACCGCCCTCACCTACTTTCTGGTCTTTCTCCCCCACGGCGCGAATGGCCTGTCGATCATGTCCTCGGGGACCAGCCTCGGCCAGCTCGCACGGTACGAGCTGATCGTGGTCCTCGCGTGCGTCTCCTACGGCGCGCTCTTTCTGCTCGCCGGGCTGTTCTTCAAGAACCCGATGGTGCCGGCGGTGCTCTTTCTGGGGTGGGAGTTGCTGACGCCTTTCCTGCCGCAATTGCTCAAGTCTCTCAGCCTGGTCCACTACCTGGTGTCGTTCGCCCCGGTGCCGGTGTCCATGGCCGCCTTTGCCATTCTCGCCCAGCCCGTGGCCTGGTGGGCCGCCCTGCTGGCACTGGCAACCGCGACCGCGGTCCTCGTCTACCTCGCCACCCGGGTCGCCGCCAAGCTCGAGATCAGCTACTCGGCGGATTGAGCGGTTGCGAGTACGTCAACAACTCTGAAGGTGGGCTGAAGCCCACCCTACGGGACCTCTCGGCAGCCGGGACCGGCGTAGGGTGGGCCTTGGCCCACCTTCAGAGTGAGTCGAGGGGATTCGAGTCGTTGAAACCCAGAAAGACAGGTTCGGGGCGGAGGGTGATCCCGAAAGTCGTCCGGACGCCGTCGCGGATCTCCTTCGCGAGGGCGACCAACTCGGTCGCCGACCCGCCGCCGTGGTGGACGAGGGCGAGCGCATGGGCCGAGGAGATGCCCACCGGGCCCCTGAGCAGACCCTTGTGAAACCCGGCCCTTTCGATCAACCACCCGGCTGGCACCTTGAAACGCCCGTCTGCGATATCGAACGAGGGCACGCGATCGCCTCCGGTCAGGATCCCCGCCTCCCGCGCTCGACGGTTGCAGCCGGACAACTGGTCACGGTCAACGACCGGGTTGACGAAAAAGGACCCCGCGCTGCGCCGGTTCGGATCATCTGGGTCGAGCACCATCGACTTGGACCGCCGCAAACGGAGCACCGCCTCGCGGACATCGGCGACGCCTGGCGACGATCCGTAGACCTCGACCGCGCTGCGCAGCTCCTCGTACACCAGAGTCGGTGCCCCTCCGGGTCGCAACCGGTAGGTCACATCGAGCACGAGATACCGCCCGGGGCATTCCCGAAACACCGAGCTGCGGTATCCAAAACCGCACTCCCCTGCCGGGAAGACCTTCTCCTCGAGGCTCTCGAGGTCGAGCACATGCAGGCTCTCGACCACGTCACCGACCTCCTGTCCGTAGGCGCCGACGTTCTGAATCGGCGTCGCTCCCACCAACCCCGGGATGCCGGAAAGACACTCGATCCCGGCGAAGCCGTGAGACACGGTTTCCGCCACCACCTCGTCCCACACTTCCCCGGCGCCTGCCGTCACCAGAGACCGGTCACCGTCACGGGCGATCACGAGCCCTCGCACGGCAGCCTGAAGGACCAGCCCTCGCACACCGTCATCGGCAACCACGACATTGCTCCCGCCGCCGAGTACGACGACCGGTTGTTCGTGCTGACGGGCCCAGCGGACTGCTTCGACAGCGCCCGCCACATCCGATATTTTCGCCAGGTGGCGGGCGGCACCTCCGAGCTCAAGACTGGTCAACGGCGCGAGCGGGACATCCGTTTCCACGCCCGAAATTCCGTCGGGTGCCGTGAAGGGAGGTTGATCCACCATCGGCGCCAGTGTGCCCCAGCGGGTCGATTTTTCCAAACCAACTGCGTACCGGCTGAGCAGTGTTCACTCCGTATGCAGAATCAAATTGTGGAGAATCTCCATTGATTGGCTATAATGAGACCTGGGCGGAAGAGACATGACCAAAAACATCGTGTTGACCAGGATGGACCAGGAGACGTTCGCCGGCGCCGCGGCTGCACTGGAATCGGACGAAATCAACCTCCACCACGCACCCTGGGACGACAACACCCTCGACCTGGTTCAGAGCACCAGGTTCGATGTGATCATCATCGGTTTCCCGGGCCCGATCACCCCGTTGCGGCGCTTTGTCGAGTGCGTGCGGGCGCCCGGATCGGCTTGCCAGAACAGCGGAGTGATCCTGCTCGCCGATCCCCAGCACATCGACGCCGCCCAGGCCTTTGTCGGTGTCGGCATCAACCGCGCCATCCCGTCGGACAACGCGGAAGAGCTCCTCGCGGCCAGCATCACCGAACTCGCATCGGTGGCTCCGCGACTCGCCCTCCGCGCGCCCACCCGGGTCGTCCTCAATCTCGAACAGCGTCCGCTCAGGACCTTCTGCCAGACCGAAAACATCTCGGAGACGGGTATGCTGCTGCGCGGTTTCGGCCATTACCCACCGGGCACCACCATCGATTTCGAGATCAACATCCCCGGTCAGAGCGACCCGATACGAGGCACCGCCACCATCGCCCGCACGACCAACGTCCAACTGGAGCGCATGGAGGGCGTCGGCGCCCGCTTCCAGTCCTTCACCGGTCAGGACGGCTACCGGCTCACCGAGTACCTCAACGACCACCTTCACTAATTCGTAGAAACGCCGGGGCGTTTCTACGAATGAGAACGCCACATCTTTTCGAGTTCATCGACCAACACTTTGTCGGCGCGGATGTCGTTGACCTGGTTGATCTGAACGATGGTCGTCGGCGAAGTGAAGTTGACCTCGGTCAGGTCGTCACCGATGAAATCGAGCCCGAGCAGGTACAGTCCCATGGATTTGAGATCTTCCGCAACAACCCTGCACGCCTCCAGCTGGCGGGGCGAAGGTTCGAACCGGGCGGGGGTCGCGCCCTGGTGGAGGTTGGCGAGGCGCGAACCGGTCGCCGGTACCCGCAGGACCGAACCGAGGACCCGCCCGTTGATGGTCAGGATCCGGAGATCGCCCGAGATCTCGATGGCATCGAGGTAGGGCTGGACGATGACCTGCGGCTTCCACGTCTCCCAGTAGGTCCGCAATTCGCTCTCGGCCACGTTGGGGTCGACGAAGGTCACGCCGATGCCGCAATAGGTGTTCTCGGGTTTGAGCACCACCTCGCCGGACTGTCCCCGCACCGCCTCGACGAGGCCTTCGAGACTGTCGCACACGACCGTCGGAGCGGCAAACTCGGGGTAGCGAAGAGCTGCGGTGTGCTCCGACAATTCGTAGGTGGCCGGCGCGTGGTTGATCTGGACGATCTCCCCGGGGGCCTTTTCGAAGTGCTTTGCGTGGGCGACGAACAAATCGTCCACCGGCGGGTCCTTGCGCTGGAGGATCACCCGGTATTCCGATACGTCCGCCTTCCGCGGCGGACCGAGTTCCCAGAACGGCGTGCGGGCGGCATCGGATGACAACACCTCGCGCACCGGGAGGTTGGCGAGGTAGGACTGAGACGTCTGTTCAGCATCGGTCGCGGGAAGGTCCATGTAGTCGACGGCAATGCCGCGGCTGAGGAGCTCGGTGCTCAGGCAGACACCGAGGTCGAACTCG
Organism: Candidatus Sulfomarinibacteraceae bacterium; assembly: GCA_963715955.1. Lineage (GTDB taxonomy): Bacteria > Acidobacteriota > Thermoanaerobaculia > Thermoanaerobaculales > Sulfomarinibacteraceae > Sulfomarinibacter. Next base: position 241,783 of record CAVQSQ010000021.1, on the reverse strand, counting down.
GGGTTGAGGTCTTCGAGGCTGTCGGCGACGAGGAGGTATCGAGTCTTCATGGGGACATTCTGTCATGACAAACGCTCCGCGGGATCGCCTTGTTCCCAAACATCTCGCGTTTGACGGGGCGACTGGTGACTGGCAGCATGGTCGAATGTTCCAGTTCACCCCGATCCCGGCTTTTTCCGACAACTACATCTGGATGATCGAGTCCGCCGCCGATCCCGAGGTCGCCCTCGTCGACCCCGGCGAGGCCGGTCCGGCCCTTGCGGCGCTGGATGGCCGAGGGCTGCGGCTGACCGCTATTCTCCTCACCCACCACCACGGCGACCACGTCGGCGGCGTCACGGAGATCGTCGCCCGCCATCCGGCGCCGGTCTTCGGTCCGGCCCGCGAATCCATCCCCTCCGTCGATCATCCCGTCCGAGGCGACGAGGTCGTCGCCCTGGCCGGTCTCGACCTCTACCTGCGGGTCGTCGACGTGCCCGGACACACCGCGGGCCACATCGCCTATCTGGGCCCTGATTTCGCGTGCGTCGGCGACACGGTTTTCGCGGGCGGATGCGGCCGGGTATTCGAGGGAACCATGGAGCAGATGTACGAATCGGTCGGCCGGATCGCAGCCCTGCCGCCTGAGACTCTCCTCTACTGCGCCCACGAGTACACCCTTGCCAACCTGCGTTTCGCCCTGGCGGTCGAGCCGGACAACCCGGCGCTGGTTCGCCGCTTCGAAGAGGCGACCGCGCTGCGCGGTGAAAACCTCCCCACGGTGCCGTCCCTTCTCGCCGACGAACTCGCCACCAACCCTTTCCTCCGCTGCGACCAACCGCAGGTTGCGGCCGCTGCCGAGACCCACGTCGGACACCCCTTGGCCTCACCCTGCGAGGTCTTCGCTGTCGTCCGCGCGTGGAAGGACGGGTGGCGCGGTTGAACCGGGGCGTACCCTCTCCCGAGGTCCGCATCTACACCAAACGCTGGTGTGGTTTCTGCTTTGCCGCAAAACGGCTCTTCCGGAGTCTCGGCGTCCCTTTCGAAGAGATCCCGGTCGACCGTGACCCGGAGCTGCGGTGGGAGGTTGCCGCTCGCGCCGGCAACTGGCCGACAGTGCCCATGATCTTCATCGGCGACCATTTTGTCGGAGGCTTCACCGAGGCGGCGTCGCTCCACCGGACAGGCGAACTCCTGTCCCTGTGCCGACCCGACGCGGCGCCGGGAACGTAAGAACATCCATCTCGGTTACAATCTGCGTTCGATCCGATAAACCAGCACGACAGGGAGAGTGATGGCGACCCCTCGAACCGAACTTCGACTGGTGCTCCTGCAGGTCCGCAGCGAGATCATCTCGCTCAAACAGGAGCAGAGTTGCTTCATCGAGCGCTGCCGCGTCGCCCGGCGGCAGTTCCACTTCCACAACCTCGCCGAGGCCCCCGATCTGAGGTGGCGCGACGTCGAAAACGCCCACGCCGTCATCATCGGCGGCGCCGGCGCATTCTCGGTCACCAAAGAGCACCCGTTCACCGCGCCTCTGCGCGAGGTGGTTCAGCGGCTCATCGACGACGACCGTCCGGTCTTCGGCGCGTGCTGGGGGCACCAGTTTCTCGCCGACCTCGGCGGCGGGACGGTGATCGAGGACAAGGAAAAGGCCGAAATCGGGACCTTCCCGATCGAGCTCACACCGGAGGGCCGCGCCGACCCGCTGTTCGAAGAATTTCCCGACCGTTTTCACGTCCAGCTCGGCCACAACGACAGGGTCAGTGAGCTCGGCCCGGGATGGCTCGACCTCGCACACTCCGAGATCTGCCCGGCGCAGGCGATCCGTCTCGCCGGCAAACCCGTTTACGGCACTCAGTTCCACAGCGAGATGGACGAGGAGCGCCTGCGCGAGAGGATCCTGGTCTTCCTCAGGGACTACGTGCCGGACGAGGAAACCCACCGCAAGATCCTGTGGCGGCTGCGGCCCTCGATCGAGGCCGACCGGCTCCTCCAGCTCTTCCTCGAGCGCTACGCTTGAGCACGCCGTTTGAACGTTGAACGTTGGAAAGTTGGGACATTGGGACGTTCGGCTTATCCGGGTCCTCGGACGACGAGGAGTATCGAGGGGTCAAGCCCCGCAGGGGCGACAGGTTTTAGCCCGGGGCGCGAGCCCCGGGTTCCCCGCCATGAAATGAAACGAAGCCGCGGAGCGGCGACAGGTGGTTGCCTTCGGCGGCTCCACCTCACGCCGCAGCCCGAAGCTGTCGCCCCTCCGGGGCTTTCGATTTTGTTGACGTGATTGCCGGGGCTCACGCCCCGGCCTATATTCTGCCGCCGCTGCGCGGCTTCCTGCAGGTTTCCACGGAAGAAACCTATCTCAGCATTTTCGAAACAACCACCCTTGAGTGCGTAATCGTTGAATCTTCGAACGATGGCGGCCTACCCGTTCAGAAAGCGCGTGACGATCTCCCAAACCACGAGCGCGGTGACGGCGTGCAGCGCCACCGACGCCCACACGCTGCGCCAGCGTTCGCGAACGATCCCGAACACCAGACCGAGAAGGAAGCTCAGGCCGACCCACACGGCCCAGGCTCCGGCGGCGCCGGCCACCCCCGTCAGCCAATCCGCCGGCACGAAACACAGCACCACCGCCGTCGCGTACGCCGCGGCCGAGATCGCGTTGGGCACCGAGACCCTTTGCGCCCCGTTGAGTCTGACGGGATAAGCGGTCATCAGGAGACCGTGGAGCGCCCCCCGCAGCAGCAGCTCGATGCCGGCCGCCCCCGCGATGACGGCGCCCGCGACCCACCACCCCGAGGTGGCACCCGACCCTGGCAGGGGAACCCACGCCGCCCCACACAAGGCCATGCCTGCGGTCACGGGCAACAGCAGGAAAAAGCCCGCCCGGCGCGGCCGCCGCAATCCGAAGTAGCCGGGGAACCTGGACCTTCCGAACAACACCAGCGCGCTCCCGAGGCTCAGCAGCGCAAGCGACGCTGCCTGGAACCCCCGAGCGCCGGAGGCAATCAGGAGGCCCGGCGGGCCGAGAAAACCAACCCCGCCCGCCAGAACCACCGTGCCGATCACCGCCGCAACGATTGCGAGCCCGGCGCTGACGGTCGCCCACCGCCGTCCCGCAGTGGGCGGCTGGAACACCCAGCGGCAGATGTCCACGATCTCTTCGATCCGGAGATCGGTGCCGACCCCGCGCGGTGAACCGCCGATGTCGCTGGAGCCTCCCCAGCGCTGGTTTCCGGTCACCGCCGAGTCGAGAAGGTTGAGCCGGTCGTACACGTCATCGAGGTTGATGGGGAGAAAGGGGTCCACCTGCCGCACGGTGTAGGTCCGGTCGTCCTTCTGCAGGATCACCAGACCCAACCGGTCGCCGTGAACTTCTTTGAGCTCCTCCTCCACCTCGTAGATCCCGGCCTCCGAGTTGCAGGCCACCGCGAGACGGTGGGGAGTGATCCTCACCCGTGCCAGCTCTTCCACCTCCCGCCGGCCCTCGAAGTCTCCGGGCGTGTAAACCAGTTCGTCGATCTTCCGCAACGACGAGTTGGTGAATTCCAACAGATCAGTGGTGCCCCATACGCCCTGCCCTTTGAGATCGAGCTCTTCGGTGCGCAGCTGGTTGATCGTTTCAAGGGTCTCCTTGTGGAGGTGGGGAGGAAAGCCTGTCAGTTCGTCGAGCTCGAACCCGTGGGTATCGATGACGCCCTGCAGACGAACGACCGGCATCATTTTTCGGCGAAGGGCGGGGTCGTCACCGTTCAGGCGGCGGTGGTTGAGCAGCAGCCAGATGGCGAGCACGGTGTCGAAGTCCGGTTCGTTGGCCCACACCGTCCACCGTTCGTCGTCGAGGTCGAGCCCCTTGAGGATGACGATCATCGCCTGTTCGCAGGTGGCCAGGGTGAAAGCGCGCACGCAATCCTCGTGGTGGTCGAGGTTGTAGATGCCCTTTGAGGCGTCCATGAAAGGCGCGCCCTGCGCAGCACCGTCGAGGAAGATCGTCCCGCTTGGGTATTTCTTCGCCGCCGCCGCCGACACGCTGAGACCTCGTTCGATCCGCACCGCGATGTTGGAGGCCTCGACGCACGTCAGGTACGGGCCCCGATCGTCCTCCTTCACCTGGTAGCGCAGCGGCAGGTGCTTCTGGGTCGCCGCGGCTGTTGGAGGGCCCTGGTGACCGCGGTGCTCGAGGCCGTCGGCGAAAAGGCCCTCCGCGCCTCGGTCCGGATTCGCTGGGTGAATCCGCCGATACCGCCTTGCTCTTCGTCCCCCGGGGGAGTATTCATGCCCGCGATTGTACCCCTGTTCGCCCGCGGCCGCGTTAAGATATCCGCCTGAAGGGGGCCCGATGAACCGTTTTGCAGCCGTCATGCTTGTTTTCTCCCTGCTGTTGGTGCCGATGACCGTAGGATCCGAAGACGCAGCCGATGCGGCCGTCGCTGCCGTCGAAAAGGCGCAGGAAAGCACCGGGCACCAGCTCGACGTGCTGGCCAAACTGATCGACGACGTCCTCTGGTACGAACGGGTCGGCGATGTGGCGGTGGTCGAGAAGGCCCGCATCTACGGTCCGCCGCGGTGGAAGGAAGAAAACCCCACCGGGGTCAACGCCGGCAACCCCCTCAAGTTCTATACCTACCTCTTCACGCCGAAGGGCTTCACGGACGCCGGCAAGCTGCCCGTTCTGGTCCTGCCGCACGGCGGCGTCCACGGGGATTTCACCACCTACTACGCCCACATCGTGCGCGAACTCCTCGCCCAGGGCTATATCGTGGTCGCACCCGAGTACCGCGGATCCACCGGCTACGGGCGCGGAATGTACGAGGACATCGACTACGGCGGACTCGAGGTCGACGACGCCCTCGCCGCCCGTGATTGGGTGGTGGAGAACCACCCGCGGGCGGATGCCAAACGGGTCGGCATCCTCGGCTGGAGCCACGGCGGTCTGATCACCCTCTTCAGCCTCTTCCGCTTCCCGGACTCGTACGCCTGCGGCTTCGCCGGCGTGCCGGTCTCCGACCTCGTGCAGCGCATGGGCTACCACGGCCAGGGCTACCGCGACCTCTACGAGGCCGAGTACTTCATCGGCGCCTCGGCTCAGGAGAACCTCGAGGAGTACAAGCGCCGCTCGCCGGTGTGGTCGGTCGACCAGCTCACCAAACCGCTGCGCATCCACACCAACATCCACGACGAAGACGTCAACTACATCGAGGTCGAGCACCTGACCCAGGCCCTCACCGCCGCCGGCAAGACCTTCGAGTACGAGGTCTCCGACGTCCCCGGCGGCCACAGCTTCGACCGCCTCGACACCCCCGAGGCCTGGGGCTACCGCAAGCAGATCTACGCCTTCCTCGCGCGTTATCTCAAGCCGCCGAACCCTCAGATCAAGCTCGGGATCACCGCCGAGGGGCGTTTGGCGCCGTAGATCGGGGTTCGCTCATCCCAACGGGCTGCAACGCCGTGTCGCCGCCAGAAGACCTGTGAAGTCCGGACGCAAAGGGTGGTGATTCAATTCCGCGAGTCCACGGTGCGTGCGTTTTCGGACACTCTTCACAATTCGCTCACAATTCCATCATTTTTTTGAAGGACCGGCCGCCCGATCTTGGTATGCGCGGGTATTAATTCAATGGAGAGAGGTTGTGCCAGGCCGTTCGACGTTGTCTGAGTATCGCCCGAGCTTCCTGGGGTCAGGGCGATGGTGAGGCCTCGAGTTCCGATCGGGCCGCAAATTCTGTGCGAGTGCTGTTTCAGTCTTGACCCTGGCACCCTTGAATCTCGGATTCATCACCGGCACTCATTGCAGGAACAGAGACCGAGACCCATATTGTTGACCGAGAATAACCCTGCACGACGACGATCCCTTTCCAGCCGCAGCGTCAAAGGCGTGCACATGGTAATCGGCCCCTCAACACACCACCCGCGAGACTGGTCGAACGTTGGAACGTTTATCAGCGTCCCCGGTCCGAGTTCACCTGATATGAGGCCAAACTAAAATGCCGCGCGGGACACCTATACCACCCCTCTGCAACGACACATTTTTCATTGGTGAGTGGCTCGTAGAGCCTGAACTCAACCGTATCGAGCGAGACAACGAGACGCTTCACCTCGAACCGAAGATCATGGATGTGTTGGTTCATCTGGCGCGCCACGGTCCGAGAGTCGTCACGAGGCAACAACTCATCGACGAAGTCTGGGGTGGTGGTTTCATCACAGACAACACCCTGACCCACGCCATTGCAGAAATTCGTCGGGCGCTGGGCGACAGCGCCTCCAAACCCCGGTACATCGAGACCATCCATCGCCGCGGCTACCGCGCACTGATAGGCGTGACCGATCCCGATGGGCAGCCGCCACCGGTAACCGAACGACGACACCGGTTCAGAGTTCTCTTCGAAAATCGGGAAATCAAGCTCAATGAGGGCGAGAACTTGATCGGGCGCCTGCCGGGAGCATCGTTGCGGATCGACTCGATTCAGGTCTCCCGGCGCCACGCACGTATCATCGTCGAGGGCGCCAACGCATTTCTCGAAGACCTCGACAGCAAGAACGGGACGCTCCTCAACGGCAACCCGGTTCAGCAACTGGAACCACTGCACAGCGGCGATCTGATCTCGCCCGGAGACGGTGCCATCGCCATGCTCCTCGTAGAGGCCTCGAGTTGCGTGACGACCGAGACTTCCGACGCAATGACTCCAACAGGACCGTTGTTCGAAGCCTGACGTCGCCAGAAGCAGATCAGAAGTGCCATGATTCCGCTATTCGGGGAGTTCTTGCTCACTGTTTGATGCGTTTAGATGCCTTGAGACCCCGCGGGTCGTCAGATGTCAGATCCCGACCTCTGAGCGAATCGCCACAACTCCACCACCGATTCGTCATCGTTTCCAAATTTCTTTGACCTCGCCAGGTTCGATCGTTAAGGCATGGATCGGTGTGGCGGAGACCGCATATCTCGCCGGCGCGAGGGTCGATGGAAGGTCACGGTTGCGATTGGCATGGCGTCCACGCTGTCGATCACCGCGCGTCCCGCAACGGCCTCCGATGAGAATCGCGGCGGGGCGCCGAATGGTTCGCTCGTCGCATTCTCGACCGCTGCTGGGCCGGTGTCGGGAGCCCTTTCTCCCGCTGACTTCAGACCTCGCCCGATGCCACGTGTCCACCCGAAATTGGGCCCGGAGGTGCAGGAAAAGATCGTCGAGGCCACACGAGTGGCCGTGCAGCGGATCGAGGAGGTGCCGGAGTGTGCCGGGTTGTTCGCGGCCCTCGGTGCGGATGGGATCGAGGAGCTCAACGCGACTCTCTATTTCCCGCTGGAAAACCCCGTTCTACGGCGCGAATTCTGCTCGAGGTCCGTGGCCTACACATATGTCGGGGCGACAACAACCTGGCTCTGTCGCGACTTCAAACGACTGCCGATCAAACGTGCGGCGCTGGTGTTGATCCACGAGGCGCTCCACCACGCCGGCCTGGCGGAATACCCAGCGGATCGGGACGGGATGACCTCGCATGAAATCAATCGCATGGTGAAAAGGAAATGCAGATTCTAAATCGCTGGAATAATGGGAGTTGATCACGAAGTCATCAGACCTCACAACTCCTTCACAACCGCCTAATTCTCCCTAAATTTCTTCTGACCTGCTGCGGCCGACCGTGTCGGTATGGGGCAGGCACTTCACACCAGCGGACACCAGTCAGACCGGCGCGATTTCGCGCGGCGGTACGAGGGTGCCCGTGTATCCGTCTCGCCCCGGGAGGTCCTCTTGGGGGCGAAGCAGATCATCGTCGGTTTCTGCGTGTTTGTGTTCTCGGTGATGTCTGTCCGGGCGGGAGACGCGATCGGCGCCTCGATCGCCGCACCTGGTGGCGGGGCCGTTGGAAGCTCGCTCCCTTCCTTCACCGCTCTTCCTGATCTCGAACCCTGGATCCACGGAGACATGCCCGATGACGTGAAAGCACGCCTCGAAGCCGGGTTCGAACTCGCCACGAAAAGGGTGCAGGAGGTCCCCGAGTGCCGCGCGCTCTTCGAGGGTCTCGGCGCCGACGCCCTCGAGACCCTTCGCACGGGCCTCTATTTCCCGATCAACTCCCACCGCAAGGAAAGGGCCGTGTGCGGCAGTGCCGTGGCCTTCACCAACGTCGGCGCCGCGCCGACCTTCCTGTGCCGCGACTTCGCGCGCCTGTCCGACGAGCGCGCCGCCATGTACGTCATCCACGAGGCGCTCCACCACGCCGGTCTGACCGAGAAACCCCACGACCAGGGCGCCATGACCTCGCGCGAGATCAACTCCATGGTCACCACCGCCTGCAACTTTTAGCCGCCGGTGGAGTGCCTGCCCGGGCTTCCTCAACTCCACCATCGGTTTTCATACCCAATTCCTTCGCCCGCACTCTCCTGCGGGCACTTTTTCTTGCCGAAGCAACGTCTTGAGGCCTATATTCCTCTCAAGGTGACCCGAAAAAACGAAACGGCGGCGACCGGTGATCGGCCTTTCCGGCTCCGCGAGTGGCTGGTGGAGCCCCGGCTCAACCGCCTGAGCCGCGACGGCGAGTCGTTCCAGATCGAGCTCAAGATGATGGATGTGCTGGTGTGCCTGGCCGAGCACTCCGGTGAGCTGGTGGAACGGCAGGAGCTCATCGACACGGTGTGGGCCACCGAGTTCATTTCGGAGAACATCCTCACCCGGGCCGTGGCCGAGCTGCGGCGGACCCTCGGCGACGATGCGAAGGAGCCAAGGTACATCGAAACGATCCACCGGCGCGGCTATCGGCTCATCGCGCCCGTCGAGCCGGTCACGGCGGCGGTCCACCCCTTCCCCACCCCGACGCCAAGAGCCGCGGAGGAACGAAGCCCCTACCCCGGGCTCGCCGCCTTCACCGAAGAGGACGCCGAGTTCTTCTTCGGCCGCGAGGCCGAAGTCGCCCAGCTCTGGCGCAAGATCATGTCGCGCCGGCTGCTGGCAGTGATCGGTCCATCGGGAGTTGGCAAGAGCTCGTTCCTGCAGGCAGGTCTGATTCCCGCCGCCCCTAAAGGCTGGGGAATCCTCATCTGCCAACCCGGCGACACGCCCTTTTCGTCCCTGGCTCGAACCCTGGCACCGGAATTCAAAGACGACGCCGATGCGATCGCTCAGATCGTCGATATCCAGGCATCGGCAACACGGCTGTTTACCCGGTGGCGCGAACGACACCAACAGGTGCTCCTGATCGTTGATCAGTTCGAGGAGCTCTTCACGCTCAACCCGCCGCTCGTCCAAACACCTTTCGCCGAAGTTCTCGGCGACCTCGCCAGCGACGCCGACATCCATGTGGTCCTCAGCCTGCGCGATGATTTCCTCTACCGGTGCCAGGCTCACCCTCCCTTGCGCCCCGTACTCGAAAACCTCACTGCGCTGCAGCAGCCTGACGCCGAAGCCCTCAAACGGGCACTTGTCGAGCCGGCACGACGGCTCGGATACAGCCTCGAGGACGCCGACCTCCCTTCGAAAATGGTGGTCGAGGTGGAAGGCGAACGCGGTGCGCTGCCGATGATCGCATTCGCGGTGGCGAGGTTGTGGGAGAAACGCGACCGGGAGCACATGCTGCTGACCCGTCAGGCCTTCAAAGAAATCGGTGGCGTCAGTGGTGCGCTTGCCCGCCACGCCGAATCCACCATCGAACATATTGGTTCAGAGCGCATTGAGGTTGTTCGCGAAATCTTCCGCAACCTGATGACCGCCCAGGGCACGCGTGCGGTCCGTGGACGGGAAGAGTTGCTGTCCATCTTCAGCGATTCGCGCAGCGATTCACCGACGGCGGTTCTCAACGCGTTGATTGATGCACGACTCCTGACCTCGTACGAAATCCACGAAGACGAGCGGAAGCCAACCTCCCGCGTTGAAATCGTCCACGAGTCGTTGCTTCACGCCTGGCCTCGCCTCGTGCGCTGGCAGACTCAAGACGCCGACGCCGCCCAGCTCCGCGACGAGCTGCGGCAGGCGGCACGGTTGTGGAATGACCACGATCGAGCGAGCGATTTCCTGTGGTCCGGCAAAGCCTTTCGGGAGTTTTCCGTGTGGCGCGAAAACTACCCGGGTCGGCTGACAGAGCTCGAGGAGGACTTCTCGCATGCCATGACTGCTTTCGCCAGACGCCGGAAGAGACGGCGACGGATTGTCGGCTTCGCAGGCGTCGCGGCACTGCTGGCGTTGCTGACGGTGGTCACCGTGCTCTGGCAACGGAGCGTGCGCGAGACCCGCCGGGCGGAAGCCGCCAAGCTCCTCGCGCTCGGCGAACTCGCCCTCGACACCTATCCAACCGCGTCACTCGCGTGGAGTGTTTCCAGTCTGGAGCTCACCGACACCTTCGAGGGCCGAATGCTCGCGTTGCGCGCCCTGGCCGAGGGGCCGCCCTTGACCGTGCTTCCGCTGGACATCACCGGAGGTTTCGGCAGCTTCGACATAGCCCTCAGCCCGCAGGGCACGTGGCTCGCCACTGGGGATCAGAAAACGGCCCTGTTTCCTCACGATGGTGGAGAACCGAAGGTCCTCGGTCCACCGCTGGACTCCCACACTCGATTCCGGAGGCTCTTCCTCTCCGAAGACATTCTCCTGACCGAGAATGCCGGCGTCCGCCGGTGGTGGTCGATCCCAGATCCGCTCGAACCGGTTCGAACCGAAGAGCTTCCTGGCTTTCCCTACGCTGTCCAGGACGACCATTACCTCACGTACAGGTTCGCCGACGGGCAGGTCATCGTCGAGAGATGGCCGCTTGCAGGGGGAGCGCCCGAGCGCGTTGGCTCGACCGAACGGTGGAACAGCCGCGACATCAGTTCTGATGGCTCGACGATCGCCTACAGTCGAGGTCGCGAGGTTTTCCTTCGATCGACGGCGGACTGGGACACTTCGCTGCGCAAGATCGGGGAGGTTGCATCTCGGATTCGCGATACGGCCCTCCACCCGAGCGGCAGTCAGATCGCAACGGTGGATGCCCAACGTGTGGTCCGGCTGTGGTCCGCGGAGGACGGCACGTCGAGGAAGCTGCCCAGGTCCGCATCTGTCGACGGTCTTCGTTTCGAGCCAGACGGCAATCAGCTCGCCGGAGGCGGCGTCACCTCCTCCGTGCTGGCCGCTCAGCTCTGGGACCTCGACGCGCCCTCCGGAGCGCTGCCGCTGGTCATGAAGCGCACGGACCAGGAATACTTGAACGACATGGCCTTTCACCCCGCAGGTTCCTGGTTGATCACAGCGAATTGGAGAGACCTCGGTTTCTGGCCTTTGAGCCACCACTATCCCTGGGTGATCGACCATCGAGGTCGGGTGTCAAACCTGGCGTTCACACCGGATGGCCTCTGGCTCCTGACTCTCACGTGCGATACCGCCGACGGGGACGACAACATGGGCGCCCTTCGCGCCTGGCCGCTTGCCGGCCAGAACAACGGCGAAGCCCGGGTCCTCCTCGAAAAACCCTTTCCGCAGTTCTACAACGCCGACCTCAAAATCCATCCTTCAAACAGGATCGCGGCGGTGTCCACTCAGGACGGCGTGATTTCTCTCGTTCCGATCGACGGGGGCCCGGTTCGAGAACTCGGCGCACCGACGGGAACCTGGCGTGAGAGGCACCTTCTGGCGTTCAGTCCGAGCGGACGAATGTTGGCTGCGGCTCCGCTCTTCGTGCGTCCTGAGAAGATGGTCGTTCGGGTTTGGAACATCGAAAGTGGTGAGGCATTCGAGGTCGGGCTCGTTCGCGGGGTCGCGGCTCACCTCGAGTTCCTCGATGAAGACCACCTCCTCTGGACCGGGTACAGCAACTCTCAGGAGCCCGCGGGGGGCGAGGTCGTTTTCGATCTCGAGGACGGCACCGCAAACGTGATCGCCGAGACCGGGATGGAGTTCTACCGCGCCGTCAGCTCCGATCATTCCTTCATGTTGAAAATGGTGATGACCGGACCTGAGTCGGGAGACTTATGGCGAACGAGTGGCGGCACCGACACCACCAGCCGCATTGCGACCCATGGTGACCTCCCTGTCACCTCAGCCATCGCCCCCTCGGGCCGATGGATTGCCACCGGTGGTTACCGGGACCGTCTCGTCCGCGTCGGACCGGCGTCCGGAGAGGAGCCCCATATCCTCTTCGGCCACGAGCGCACGATCACCAAGGTGGCGTTTTCACCCGACGGCAGGTGGATTGCCTCGGGAGGATATGATCTCACCGTGCGCCTCTGGCCCATGCCCGACCTCTCGAAGCCACCCCTCCACACTCTGCCCCGCGACGAGCTCATCGCCAAGCTCAAAACCCTCACCAACCTCCGCGTTGTCCGCGACGAGGCCTCCCCCACCGGCTGGAAGCTCACCCACGATCCGTTTCCCGGCTGGGAAACCGTGCCCACGTGGTAGGTGCGGGTTCTCCATCGAGTGGAAGAATACCCCTGTAGCGGGCAATCCGGAATGAATCGGCTAAACTCATCGCAAATGGGGAAACTCGCGCGCGACACTGACGAGCTGGCCGAAGAAGCCCAGATTGCAGTGCTCAGGGCTCTGCCCGCTTGGCGAAAGCTGGAGCTTCTGGGTGACGCGTGCGACACAAACCGCGCACTGCTGTTGGCCGGATTGCGATCGCGGTTTTCGAACCTGTCTGAAGCCGAGTTGCACAGAAAACTCATGGACCTCCTGGTGGGCGAGGAGATCGCTGAATTAGTCTGGGGCCCGAACCGCACCAGGCCTCGATGAGCTCCGGCATTCCTCCTTCGTTGTCGGTGGTCCTCGACGTTATTGGAATCCTCGAGGATCTGGGCGTCCGCTACCACCTCGGTGGTTCTTTTGCGAGCGCCGTCCACGGCGTGCCACGGCAGACGATGGACGCCGATCTGGTGGTGGATCTCAGTTCCGGGCATGTCGATCGACTGGTGGCTCGACTGGAAGGTGATTTCTACGCCGACCGACACGCGGCAATGGACGCCGTCGCCCGGCATTCGTCCTTCAACGCGATCCATCTCGCCAGCGGATTCAAAGTCGATTTTTTCGTCAAAGGCAGTGATGAATTCGATGACGTGGAACTCGAGCGGAGCCGCTTGATACAGGTCGTGAAAGATCCTCCTCGGTCAGTCCGGGTCAAGAGTCCTGAGGACACGATCCTTCGCAAGCTACAGTGGTACCGGAAGGGCGGCGAGGTCTCCGACCGCCAATGGCGTGACGTGCTTGGAATCCTCATGGCTGTCAGAGAAGATCTCGATGAAGAGTATGTCGACACGTGGGCGACAACTCTCGGCATTGCGGATCTTCTCGAGCGCGCGCGGAGCCACATCGGCCAAGGCTGACCGAGAGGTTAGATCCGCCCAAATCCGAAATCCGAAATCCGAAATCCGAATTCGACTTCCCTGTTCTGCTACATTCTCCCTAGACAGTTCCCGAGCACGGCGAGGAGGATCAGCAGCATGGCGCTCTTCGAGGGCAGGCCGATGTCGAACGTGGACGCGGCGTGGCTCCATATGGAGGACCCGACCAACCTGATGTTGATCGCGGGGGTGATGTCCTTTTACGAGAAGCTCGACTACGCCGCGCTCAAGGAACTGATCGAGGACCGGCTGCTGCCTTTCGAGCGGTTTCGCCAAAGGGTGGTGGTGTCGACCGTCCCGGGAGTGGGACCGCGCTGGGTTGCCGACAAGAACTTCAACCTTCACTCGCACCTGCAGCGGGTGGCGCTGCCGGACCCCGGGGGACAGAACGAGCTCCAGGAGATGGTCAGCAACCTCATGAGCACGCCGCTCGACATGACCAAACCCCTGTGGCAGTTCCAGTACATCGAGAACTACCGCGGCGGCAGCGCGGTGGTGGCGCGGATCCACCACTGCATCGCCGACGGCATCGCGCTGGTGCGGGTGCTGTTGGGAATGACCGACGACTCGCCGAAGGGCGCTCCGCACGCGCGGCGCACGCGGCGGCGGAGACGGCCCCTGGGAGGCGGCTACTGGCTGCCCGAGGTGGTGAACGACGCGGTGTACTCGGTGGGCCGCATCACCGGCCGCGTCATCGACAAGACGGTTGACACTCTGACCGACCCCGCCAAGGCTGTGCACCTGATCAACGAGGGGTCGAAGGGCGCCGGGGTGCTGGCGAGGCTGGCCACGATGCCGGCCGACCCCGACAGTCTGTTCAAGGGAAATCTGTGCACCCGCAAGCTCTGCGCCTGGTCCAGCATCATGCAGCTCGACCAGGTCAAGACCTTCTCGAAGGCCAACGGCGCGACCATCAACGACGTTCTGCTGACCGGGGTCACCGGGGCGCTGCGGCGCTACATGATGGGTCGCAGGGTCGATGTCGACGGCGCCGACATCCGCGCGGTGGTGCCGGTCAACCTCCGTCCAGAGTCCGACATCGTCAAACTCGGCAACCGGTTCGGTCTGGTTTTTCTGGCCCTGCCGATCGGCATCGCCGATCGGCGCGAACGCCTCGAGACCCTCAAGAGCCGGATGGACGCCATCAAAAAGTCCTCCGAGCCGATGGTCATCTACGGTCTGCTCAACGCGGTCGGGATCACCGGCCCCAAGATCGAGAGCCTGGCGCTCAAGCTCTTCGGTTCGAAGGCGACGGCGGTGATGACCAACGTCCCCGGCCCGCGCGAGGAGATCTACCTCGCCGGCAAGGCGATGCGGAGCATGATGTTCTGGGTGCCGCAGTCGGCCAAGCTCGGTCTCGGGGTGAGCATCCTCAGCTACGCCGGTCAGGTGCGATTGGGGGTCGCCACCGATTCGGGGCTGGTGCCGGACCCCGAATCCATCATCGAAGCCTTCCAGGAGGAAATGGCGGCAATGATGTTGGATGAGAAGGTGTAGGTTCGACCGTCAATAGCTGCTCGAAGAATTTTGAATTCTCAATTTTGAATTTTGAATGACCATCGCCCGGCCCAGTCTCAGGGGTGATTGCCCGATAATTCAAAATTCATAATTCAAAATTCAAAATTGCCTAGAAGGACAGGCTTGCCTGTCCGCTTTCATGTGCAAGCAGCCACCGTTTCCGGTGGAGGCCGCCGGCGTAGCCGGTGAGGTCGCCGTTCGAGCCGATGACCCGGTGGCACGGGATGACGATCGCGATCGGGTTGCGGGCGTTGGCGACCCCCACCGCGCGGCTCGCGGCGGGATCGCCGAGCCGGGTGGCGATGGCGCCGTAAGAATCGGTGGTGCCGAAGGGGATCTGGACCAGTTCTTTCCACACACGTTTTTCGAAGTCGGTGCCTTCGGGCTCCACCACGAGGTCGAATGTCTCTCTCGTGCCGGCGAAGTACTCCTCGATCTGGCGGGCGGCAGCGGCAGCGGGGCCACCCAGGTCACCGGTCGCCAGTTCATCGTCGACGAACGCCACCGACACCACCGCGCCGGCGTCGTTGACCGTGACGCGCACGCCTCCGATCGGCGATGGGAACTGCGCCTGGAGCAGCGGGCGCCTCGTCACGCCTCGGCGGATTTGTAGATCGCGGCGAACACCGCCCCACAGATGACGCTCACGATCACCGTGGACACGAACCAGGCGTGGGCGAGGGCGAGAGTGATGGGGTAGATCATGTAGCTCTCGTACGAATAGGGAATGCCGAAGAACAGGCCGATCAAAAGGCCGTACCGCACACCCTCCATCACCCCTCTGTTCTGGTAGCCGCGGGTGAAGATGTAGCAGAAGAGCACGACCCAGACCGCGCTGGTGAAGAACTGGATCCACATCATCGACATCATCTGGGCTTCGGGACGCCACACGATTTCCATCACTTTGTAGATATCGCCGAGCAAGCCCTGGTGGATCAGGAAACCGAGCACCTGGTAGACGACGTAAACCGCAACGCACCCAAGCGCAAACCGCTTGCCGTTCATGGTCTCACTCCTTTCTTTCGCTGCCCGTTGTGTTGAGACGCAGACTAACATGAAATCAATGCCCAGGGCGGCGAATGGCACGCGAGACGCGTGCCCCACAAAACCTGTTCCGGAGCGTTTGTGGGGCAGGCGTCCCGCCTGCCATTGGGTTGGAAGGAAAGACTTCCGCCTTCAAGCATCGTCGGGGGATGAGCCACCCTATAATCATCCGGTGAGCAGGGTCTTCACCACCGCGTGCCCGAGAAACTGCTACTCCACCTGCGGCATGCGGGTCACGGTGGAGAATGGGCGGTTGCGGGCGATCGAGGCGCATCCCGGTAACGCCGCAACTCCCGAGGGGGTGTGTCTCAAGGGACTGTCGTACATCGAAAGGGTCTGCCACCCGGACCGCCTGCTTCACCCGCTCCAGCGCACATCGGGCGGCAGCTTCGAGCGCATCTCCTGGGAGGCGGCGCTCGAACGGATCTCCACCGAACTCACGAGGGCGCGCGAAACCCACGGTCCGCGCAGTGTTTTCTTCTACGAAGCCAGCGGGACGAAGGGGTTGACGAACCGGCTGGCGTTGGACTTCTGGCGGCTGTTCGGAGGTTGCACAACCACTTACGGCGATCTCTGCTGGCCGGCAGGTCTCGAGGCGACACGCCTCACCCTCGGCGACAATAAGCACAACGCCCCCTGGGACCTCGCCAACGCCCGCCTCATCATCTTCTGGGGCAAGAACCCGGCCGAGACCAACATCCATCAGATGCGGTTTGTCGAACAGGCGGTGGAGCGGGGCGCGCGGGTGGTGGTCATCGACCCGCGGCGGACGCAGTCGGCGGAAGGCGCCGAGTTGCTGGTGCAGATAAGGCCCGGGACCGACGGCGCACTGGCCCTCGGCATCGCCAACCTTCTGATCGAAAAGGCGGCGATCGACCGGCCGTTCATCGGCGCCCACGTCCACGGGTTCGCCGAGTTCGCGGAGATGGTGCGGAGCTACCCGCCCGACCGGGTGGCCGAAATCACCGATGTCCCGCAGGAGGTCATCGAAAGACTCGCCGGAATGATCGGCGCGGTCGCGCCGCTCACGATCTGCGCCGGCTACGGGATGCAGCGCTACACCAACTCGGGCCAGACCATGCGCGCCCTGATCGCCCTTCTGGCTCTCACCGGCAACTTCGGCAAGCCGGGCGCCGGCTGGGTCTACGCCAACCTCCAGAGCCACATCTTCGACGCGATCAAGGACCCCCTCGCCCTCTACCCGCCCGCAGACGACACCGATCCCATCCGGGTCTCGGTATCGACCGCCCGTCTCGGGCCCGCCATGCTGGAACAGCGCGACCCGCCGCTCAAGGTGGCCTGGATCGAGCGCGGCAACCCGGTGACCCAGAACCCGCAGACGGGCGCGGTCCTCGAGGCCCTCCGGGCCCTCGACTTCCGCGTGGTGGTCGACCAGTTCCTCACCGACACCGCGCGCGAGGCCGACATCGTGTTGCCGGCCAAGACCATGTTCGAACAGACCGACGTCATCAACGCCTACTGGCACCCCTACATCCAGATCAAGGACAAGATGGTGGAACCGCCCGGCGAGGTGCGCCCCGAATCCGAGATCTACCGAGAGCTGGCCGGACGGCTCGGCGTCCCCGCGTCTGCGATCGACGAGGTCTTCCCAGCGCCGAGCGACGAGGGTGTCGAGGCCTGGCTGGAGGCGAAGCTGGCGCCCTATCCCGAACTCTCGCTGGAAGGTCTCCGGGAAGGGCCGGTTGCGGCACCTGGTACCCAGGAGGTGGCGTGGTCGGATCTGGTCTTTCCGACTCCGTCCGGGAAGATCGAGCTCTTCTCCGAAGAGGCGGTGCAACGCTGGGGCAGCGACCCGCTGCCGGTCTTTTTCGACCGCGAAGAGCGTCCTGGATTCGGCCGGGCCGAGGGCTTCCCGCTGCAGATCCTGACCCCCAACACCAAGAACCGGATCCACTCGCAGTTCGGCAACCTGCCGTCGATCCGTGCCCTCGATCCAAGGCCCCTGGTGCATTTGAGCCCGCCCGATGCTGCAGCCCGAGGCATCGCCGACGGCGATCGGGTCCGGATCTTCAACGAACGTGGCAGCGTCGAGATCGAGGCGGCGATCGACCACAGCCTGCGACCGGGCTGTGTCGTCGTCCACAACGGGTGGTGGCTGTCGGAGGGGGGCGGCATCAATCTCCTGTCCGCCGCCCGGGAGACCGACATGGGGCACGGCGCCGCCTTTCACGACAACGCCGTCGAGGTGGAGCGGCTCGCGTGACGCAGCGGGGTTTCGTTCTCGACCTCGACCGGTGTACGGGCTGCGGCGCCTGTGTGGTCGCGTGTACCAACGAGAACTCGCCCACCGACGGCATCGCGTGGCGGAGCATCGCGACATTCAACCGGCGACGAATGCCGGACGCACCGGTCTTCCACTACTCCCTGGCCTGCAACCACTGCCTTGATCCGGCCTGTAAGGTCGGGTGCCCGGCGAACGCCTACACCAAGGAACCCGACACCGGCGCGGTTCTCATCGACCCCGATCGCTGCATCGGATGCCGCTATTGCAGTTGGGTCTGTCCATATGACGCACCGCGTTTTGACATCGCCGGCGGCGTGATGGAAAAATGCACTTTCTGCCAGGACCGCCTGACTGATGGGCTGGATCCGGCGTGCGTCGTCGCCTGCCCCGTGGAGGCGCTGGCGTTCGAGACCGTCGAATCTCCGCCTGCTGTCGCGCGCGACGGTTTCCCCGATACCGGGCTGCGTCCGGCCATCAGGGTTGTCGGCGATCGCCGTCTGGCACCCCCCGAAATGACGGCGGCACCCGGACCCGGGCGCGTCACCGTACGACGCCGATCGCTTACCTGGAGAGCCTTCCGAGGCGAGTGGTCATTGTGGGCGTTCTCGTCGATCATCACGTTTCTGGTTGCATGGTTCGCGGCCGCGACCGCTTCCGGCGCCATGGTCTCGCTGCCCGTGTTCGCGTCGGCCGCGGCCCTTGCCCTCGGAGCCAGCGCCCTCCATCTCGGGCGGCCGGCCCGCGCCTGGCGCGGCCTTCTCAACTGGAGAGGGTCGTGGATCAGCCGCGAGGCGATCTTGGTGGCCCTTTTTCTGGCCTCGGCCTGGGGCGTCACGGTTTTCGACCTCCCCTCACCCACAGCGGCCTGGGCCGCGGTCATCACAGGGTTCGCAGCTCTGTTCGCGATGGACATGGTCTACCGGGTACCCGGAACGACGATGCCCGCCGTGCCCCACAGCGCCATGGCCACGCTCACCGCCGCATACTTTCTGGGGCTCCTGCTCGCGGCCCCCGTGCTTGCAATCCCGGCGGCGATCGCCAAGCTCGGGCTCTACCTCGTGCGCCGCGAGCGTTTGGAAACCACTGGCGCTCCACTCTCGGTGATTCGCGTGGTCATCGGCATCGTCCTCCCCTCGGCCCTGCTGATCGCAGGTGGGTGGCCGCCATGGCTCCTGGTCGCGCTGGCCGCCGCCGGGGAGCTCATCGACCGCGCCGAGTTCTACGCCGGGCTCGAGTTCCTCACCCCGGAAATCCAGATCGACCGCGATCTTGCGCTTCGGGAGTGATCGAATGGCAGCCGGGACGGCTGCCCCACAAAACCTTTCCGCAGCGCCCGGGTTGTGGGGCAAAAACCACCTATCTGAAAGGCGTAGGCAGGTCCTTCAGGGCCTGCCACCACGGTCGCACATTCCGCGCCTCCCGTGGGCGGGCCGTAAACGACCCGCCTACGCCGTTCAAACACATCGACGCGACTCGGTCCAACTCAGAGCCCAAAGCCCATAGCTCAGAGCTCACCGCCCCACTGCCTCAAAGTGCTACGGGAATGCCAATTCAGCCACAACGTAATACTGGTAACATCGCTCCGAGGAGATCCACAATGGCCATCGAGTTCAGCGACCGCCAGAGAACCACCATTGCCGCCGCAGTTACCATCCTGTCGGCCGTGGTCATCATCCTCGCCATCGGCACCCTGTTCTGGATCATCGGTGCGTTCTTCGTCAAGTTCTCAGGCATCTTCCTGCCTCTGGCTGTCGCGGCGGTGGCGGCCCTCGTGGTCAAGCCCTATTACGAAGCCATCCGGAAGCGGCTCAAACTCGGGAAGGTGCCGGCTCTGATCGTGGTCTTTCTCTCGGTCATCATTCCGATCGGCGCGCTCGGGTGGTTCTTCGGTGAACTCCTTTTCGCCCAGATCAAGGGGCTGGTGCAGTCCATCCCGACGTGGTGGAACGCTTCCGTCGCGTGGGCCCAGGCCAAGGCGCCCGCGCTGCTCCAGTTCTACACCGACACCAAGGTCGGCCAGGCAATCGGCAACGCGGTGGAGGGCAAGGGCGACGCTCTGGTGTCGATCGGGCAATACCTGGGTGAACGCGCGGTGTCCGCCGGGGCGGGGGTCCTGTCGGGGGTCGCGGCGCTGCTCTTCTGGGTCGTGTCACCCATCTACTTCGCGTTTTTTCTGATGGCCGACACCTCGAAGATCGACAACATCGAGCGCCATATCCCCTTCCTCAAGGCCAACACCAGCAAGGATGTCGTCTACCTCTTCCAGGAATTCCTCAACATCATCGTCGCCTTCTTCCGCGGCCAGCTGATCATCGCCTTTCTCCAGGGACTCCTGTTCGCCATCGGCTTCACCATCGTCGGCCTCAAGTACGGCTTCGTGATCGGTCTCACCCTGGGCTTCCTCAATATCGTGCCGTATCTGGGCAACATCATCGGACTCGGTACCGCGCTGCCGTTGGCGTTCTTCCAGGACGGGGGCGGGCTGACGCGAGTCCTCGCCGTTCTGGTGGTATTCGCCTGCGTGCAGATGATCGAAGGCTATTTCCTCACACCCAAGATCATGGGCGACCGCACCGGGCTCCACCCGATGGTGATCATCCTCGCCGTCTTCTTCTGGGGCGCGGCGCTCAACGGCATCATGGGGATGGTCCTCGCCATTCCGCTGACCGCGTTTCTGGTGGTCTTCTGGCGGCTGGCGCGGGAGAAGTACATGCCCGAGCTCGTTTGACAGAATTTCTACATAACTAAAGCGTAATATAACGTATGATTTCTCCCGTGAAGAGAGGTGTGCTCGGATTGTGTTGCGTGGTCGCCGTCGGATTGTCGGTGGCGGGAAGGGCGTCAGCCTCGACCTTCGGGATCAACGCCCACATCCCCAACGACGCAGTTGCAGACCGCATCGTCGAGGCCGGGATCGAGTGGGTGCGGATCGATTTTCTGTGGTCGGCGGTGGAGATCGAACGCGACGTCTACGACTGGCGGGTCTACGACGCCCTGGTCGACCGTCTCGAGGCCCGGGGCCTCCAGGCCTACGCCACCCTCCAGGGCACTCCCGCGTGGGCCACATCGGGCCCGGAGTTCTCGGGCGTCCCCGACGACGTCTCGCAATGGCAGGAGTTCGTCTATCTCGCGGCCAGACGCTACCGCGGGCGGATCGCAGCCTGGGGCATCTGGAATGAGCCCAACCTGGAGCACTTCTGGGACGGCAGCCGTACGGACTACATCGAAAAGATCCTGATTCCGGCTTCGAAAGCGGTCAGGGCAGCTGATCCCCGTGGGTTGGTCGCCGGCCCCGATCTCGCCCACCTCTCGAGCGGCAAGTGGGACACCTGGCTGCGCGATGTCATCCTGACAGCGGGCGACTCACTCGACATTCTGACCCACCATTACTACCCCTCGCACGGGAAGGCATTCGAACTGGTCTACGACTTTCAACAGAAACCGGACCTGCCGTGGGGTTCCCCTGCGGTTCGCGACGTGTTGATCGAAACCGGTTGGTGGGGCCGCCCATTCTGGCTCACCGAAACCGGAGTTCAGAGCGGTGTCGAGGGGCCGGGGGACCAGGCCGACTACTACGACGGCGTTGTCGACGACTGGTTCGGCCCACACCCGGAGGGCCGGTGGATCGACCGCGTTTTCTTCTACCAGATGCACGATGGGCGCGACCCGGCGCCGACGACTTTCGGGATCCTCGAGGGCAAGCCGGACCTCGAGGCCAAACCCGCCTTCTACGCCTACCGGAACGCCATCGCCGCGACCGAAACCGATGACGGCGAAATCGTCGATCTCGTGGCCCCGGCCTTTGTCCGGCCCGGCCAGCGCGCCGAGGCGAGGGTGGAGCTGCGCAACACAGGCACCTCGACGTGGCGAGGCTCGGCGGGCTTCCACGTCGACGCCGGTCTCGATTCCGATCTCTGGAAAGTCGACAGCAGCGCGTTGCCGCGCGAGTTCGAGGTGGCTGCCGGCGCTACCGCCCTCCTGGTGATTCCACTCGATACCCCGTCGAGCGTCGAACCCGGATTGTCCGCCGGCGTCGTTCTCGAGGCACGTCTGGTGGCCGACGACGGACGCAGATTCGGCGACCCGATCTTCGTCACCATGACCGCAACCGGCACCCCTCCGCCGGTGATCCGCGGCTTTCCCCGAGACGCCATCGTTCCCGAGGGGCGGCTGGTCACGCTTGCGGTGGACGTCGAGAGCGAAACGCCGCTGGTCTACCAGTGGCGGCGCAACAGCGTCGAACTGGTCGACACCGACCGGGTTACGGGCACTCGATCACGGCAGCTCACCCTGATCGGTCTCGATCGTTCCCTCGAGGGCGACTACGACTGCACCGTCATCAACGATGCCGGTCCGGTTACCACCAAAGCGGCGACGGTTTCCATCGGCATGCCCCGACCTCGATACTCGGGTACCCGCCACTTCGCGGGTCCAGCGTTCTGACGCTCAGTTCGTTTGTACACCAACAGTGATACTGAAGGTGGGCCAAGGCCCACCCTACTTCGAACCCAAAAACGAGCAGGACTGTAGGGTGGGCCTTGGCCCACCTTCAGATTCGTTGACCCCGGGCCCACGAATCGCGCGAACCGGTACGACGGGCTAACGTTCCAACGTTCAAACGTTTTAACGTTCAACGTTTCGAGAGCCAGTCGGCGTAGAGCTCGGGCCGGCGGTCGCGGAGAAAGAGCTCGCGTGCGTGGCTCGCCGCCACCTCCGCGAGGTCGATGTCGGCCATGAGAATGTGGTCCTCGCCGAGCGGCGCCCGCGCCACGACCCGCCCGTCGGGAGCGCAGACGAAGCTCTCGCCCGCGAACTCCAGACACTCCTCGGCGCCGACGCGGTTGCACAGGGCCGTGAAATAGCCGTTCTGGAACGACGCCACCCGCAGCTCGGCCTCATACAGGCCGTCGGGCCACTCCCCCACCGCCCCGGCCTGCGGAACCACGACCAGTTCCGCGCCGGCCAGCGCCAGGGCGCGCATGTACTCAGGGTAGTGGCGGTCGTAACAGATCGACACGCCGATCTTCCCCACACGGGTGTCGAACACGGGAGCGCCGGTGTCCCCCGGCGTGTAGTAGCCCTGCTCGTGAAAGCAGGCGTAGTCGGTGATGTGTACCATCCGCGTCCGGCCGACCAGGGTGCCGTCGGCGTCGATCACCGGCGAGCAGTCGAAGCAGCGATCGCCGTCGCGTTCGTAGAGGTTGAGCACCACGACAACGCCGAGTTCGGCGGCGCGCTTCGCAAAAACCTCGGTGATGGGGCCCGGGACCTCCTGGGCGAGCTCCGCGGGACGGTCGCCCGCCGGAAGTTGCGGGTAGAAGGGCTCGAAGGCGAGCTCGGCGAAACACACGAGTTGCGCGCCGTCGGCTGCAGCCGTGGTCAACGACTCCAAACCGCGCCGCAGATTGTCTTCGAGATCGACGGTGGCGTGCTGTTGGACGAGCGCGATGCGCATCTGGCCTCCTCGGCTCACTTTTTCTTTCTGGTATAGATGCCGACAAACGCATCCGTCCAGGTGCCGCCGCCGTCCTGCGACATCCGCCACACCTGGCGGACCTGACCGGTTTCCATTGCCTGCCAACTGATCTCGTGTTGGACCGTGCCCTTGCCGTCCTTCGCGGGGGTCTCACCCTTGAGCACCATCTTGCCGTCGATGACGCCGCCGTCGAGCAGCAGCAACGAACCGTTCGAATCGACCCAGGTCTGGTGCCAGACACCGCGGCCTTTGGCATACACGTTGGAGCTCTGCCCGGTCGTGCCCTTGGCGCCCTTCCAGTTCTCCTGCACCACACACCCATCGAGGATCTTCACCACGTGGTTGGTGCCCTGTTCTTCCCCGTCGGGGTCGGTCACGTTCCAATCGCCGACCCAGAAGTCGAACTGAGAGTATTCGGGATCGGTGCACGCTTTCGCTCTTGCCCCGTCCTGGCCCCATGCTGCCGGAGCACCGGTCACCAGACAAAGGACCGCCGCCAGCGCCGTCCAGCGCAGCTTCACGGAATTCATCAGTTCCTCCATTTGAATTGAAGACCTCTCTTCTACGCAGGAACTCGGGCGTTGTTTACCGTCTGCCACGGGAATCGGCAAAGAAGGGCAGCAGCTGCCGGATATCGGCCTCGACGTCCTGCGTCGGCTGAAAGGGCTCGCGGAAGCGAATCTCGTGCCGGCCCCAGTCGAGCGCCGTCGCCACGATCGGCACATCGGCCGCCAGCGCGATACGGTGAAACCCGGTCTTCCAGTGTTCGACCGAGCTGCGGGTCCCCTCCGGCGCCAGCGCCAGAATAAGCTGGTCCGCAGCCTCGAACCGGGCCACCAGGTCCTGGACGACCCCGTCGCCGCCGCGGGCGCGGTCGACGGGGATCCCGCCGAGGAAACGCATGAACACTCCGAGGGGCCCCGTGAAAAGGGTGTGCTTGCCGAAGAACCGGGCCTCGAGGTCCATCGCCAACATGGCGGCTGCGCCGATCACGAAATCCCAGTTCGAGGTGTGCGGCGCGACGATGATCACCGCCTTCGGGACGTCGGGGATCGACCCGGGAAACGACCACCCGAAGGCCTTGAACAGAGTTCGTCCGATGAAGCGGCCGAACCGCCATCCGCGCCGCGGGACCAACGGGCCCATCTCGGGA
This sequence comes from Candidatus Sulfomarinibacteraceae bacterium, assembly GCA_963715955.1. Lineage (GTDB taxonomy): Bacteria > Acidobacteriota > Thermoanaerobaculia > Thermoanaerobaculales > Sulfomarinibacteraceae > Sulfomarinibacter. The sequence goes on along the minus strand of CAVQSQ010000021.1, from coordinate 217,071 downwards.
AGTTTGACCATCACCACGCGGCTACAATAGCTCTTTCACCACGTGTTGGCCACGGCACGCGGCGTGAGAACCTCGACTTCCTTTTTTCGTGAGAATCGCCGCAGCGCTCCTTGTGAAAAAGAGGGCCCGCCCGATCGGACGGGCCCGCGGTTTCAGAATTCGACCCTGAACCCAACCTCGAAACGCCGAGGGGTCTGGTAGTTGGTGGCCCCACCGGCCTCGATCGGGTTGCCGTCGCCATCGGTCCCGCATCCGCTGACGGAGTTGCACACCACCGTCGCGAGTTCGGAGCTGAAGGCGTTGTAGACCGACCCGATCAGCACCAGCCGGACCGAGCTGATGTTGAAGCCCTTCATCAACTGGAGGTCGACCTGGTGGTTGGAGTTGGCCTCCTGACTTCCGCGTGGTTCCAAAAAGGCAACACCGTACGGGATTTCCGGGTTGTCGGCTGGCCCCTCCTGTGTCTCCCACGTGTAGGCCGAGGACCAGAAGGCGTCGAAACCGATCGTCCAGTCACCCTTGATGTTGAAGTATCCGTTGAGCTTGAAACGGTGGAGCCGATGGTCGCTGAGGTAGCCGTACCGGTTCTGCCAGTGCCATGGATAGACGTCGAAATCGGTGTTGCCGCCCTGGGTGTCCTCGATATTTCCCTTGGACTTGGAGTAGGTGTAGGACGTCAACAGCGTCATCCAGTCGAAGGTCCTCGACTCGTAGCGGACGATGAAACCGCTGTAGTCGCGCCCGAGGTTGCCGTCCATGAGGTTCCCCAGAATGTAGGAGTTGCACTCGGCGTCCTCCGAAGGTTCATCGGTCCCGAAGTTGCCGTCGCAGGTGTCTTCGATCACGTTGCGGGTCTTCTTGTCGACGTAGGCGACCTCGATCGACGCCCTCTTCCCAATCTCGCGCTCGAAGGCCAGGGTCAGGGTGTCGGCATAGGTCGGCCGGACACCGGGGTCAATCCCGTTGGGATCCGAACCGTAGTGTTCACCGGGCGACAGCACCCACCCCAGGGGGTCCCAGGTTTCGGGATCCATTCGATAATCCCACCCGTTTGCGGCCGCAAAGGCCTCACACTCCTCGATCGAGGCGATGTCGATGCCGAAGGCCAACGGCAGCACCCCGGAGCACGAGTACCAGCGGAAGGCGGGCTCGTCGGTGGCCCGGACCTGCCACGGCAGCGTGAGGGCGTTCGGGTGCATGAAGCGGCCCCAGTTGGCGCGCGCCACGTTCTTGGCATCGCCGGTGATGTCCCACGCGGCACCCAGTCTCGGCTGCCACATGCTCAGATCCGCGATCTGGGTGTTCTGGTTGTTGTCGTAGCTGACGTTGTCGTAGCGGACCCCGATCTTGAACGTCAGGTTCGGGATCGGGCGCCACGCGTCCTGGACATAGGCCGTCGAGAGTGTGCCCTGGTACTCCTGGGTCCCGCCCGCGTAGGTCTCCCACATGAGCCACGGCCAGTCGCCGCCGAATTCGGTGTCCGTGAACGTGAATCCGACGCCGCCCTCGGTACAGGTGACGCCGCCCGGAGTTCCGGTGGAGCAGTTGGAGGAAGAAAACGAGAGGTCTCCGTACTCGAGTCCGCCCTTGATTTCGTGCGACCCGGCCATTCGGTCGACGAACCAGCTCAGGTTGGCGGCGAGCTCGAAGCGATTGCGGTCCGAGTATTGCTGGTTCGGGTTGTTGCCGGTGACCATGCCGGTGATGCCGTTGGTGTGGCTGATCGACTCCAGATCACCGGTCTGAGGGTAGGCGTTGAGGACGGAGTCATAGGTCCCGCCGCGAAGACCCAACAGCAGCGAGTTGGAGAGAACACCGTTGATTTCTGCGGTCAAGAGGCCGGTCCCCTGTTCCTGGAACGAGGTGGCCTCCGCGGCGTGGAATCTGTCGGCGTCGTCGTTGGTGATGTCCGTCGGTGTGTCGGAGTACTTGCCGACGACACGCCAGGCCGGACCGGCCTGCCATGTGACCTTGCCGAGGTAGTTGATTCCCTCCCAGTCCCGGGTGGTCGGTGAACCGATCGGTGTGAATTCGGAGTTGATGTACTCGTAGGAAGCGAAGAACCACACCTTGTCGCGGAGGATGGGGCCGCCGAGGGTGGCGGCAACGTCTTGAAAGGCCGAGTTCAACTGGGACGCATCGAAATACTCGCCGCTCTGCTGGAACGAGTCGTTCCGATACCGGATGTCGAGCGTGCCGCTGAACAGGTTGCCGCCCGACTTGGTGACGACGTTCACCAGGCCACCGGTGGCCCTGCCGTACTCGGCCTCGAAGCCGCTGGTCTGGAACTGGATCTCTGCGATGGCGTCGTAGTTGAAGCTGGTGCCCCAGGTCGCGGTCACCGGATCGGTGGTGTCGAGCCCGTCGATGTAGTAGGCGTTTTCATTCAGGGTGGATCCGAAGACGTTCGGGTTGTCGGCGCCCGCGACTCCGGCCGCCTGGGTCAGCACCGCCGTGTAGTCGCGCCCGAGGGTCCCGATGGCCGCGTTCTGCAGATATTTCTCGTCGTACAGTTGTTCGGTGTTGACCTGGGTCGGGTCCACGACCGGCGTTTCCGCGACGACCACGACTTCGCCACCGAACGTGCCCGAGGGCAGTTCAATCGAGATGGCGGTGGCCCCGCCGAGGTTGACCTTGACCTCGCTGCGCTCCTGGGTGATGAACCCGTGCAGCGCCGCACTGACCGTGTACTCACCCGGCGCAAGACCGATAAATGTGAACTCGCCCCTTTCGTCGCTGATTCTGGTTTGCGCGCCGCCGATCAGTGCGGGCGAATTCGCGATCACGGTGGCGCCCGGAAGGGCGAGCCCCGCGTCATCGGCAACGGTCCCGATCAGCCGGCCCGTTGTCGTTTGAGCCTGCAGGAATGTGGCCACCAACAGCGCAGCCACGAGAACGAACACATTTCGGAAATCGAATGATCGAGACATCTGTGTACCTCCATGCCCTACGGGATACCCGGCCTGCCTCTGAAACCCTGAAAACCGGGCTTTCGAGATTGGACCGGTCGCGAACTCGTTATCGAGTTGAGGCTGGTTTCTGGTCTCTGGAGGGCCTCACTCCCTCCGCGCCTCCTTTCGTTCCCGGGCGAACCCGCCCAAAAGTGTCGATGGCCGACGCATACGCGCCGGCCGCCCCTGCACGACGTCCCGAACCGCCGTGCTCTCTCCTGTCTCTTACGGAAAAGCGCCTTGATTTGTTTGCCTCGGAAGTGTCATTTCAGGAGGTGGCTTCTTGAGACGTCGAACGAGATCAAGCTTCTGGAAATGAAAAAGCCCACCCCGAAGGGTGGGCTTGAGATTCCCAGAACAGGGAGATCAGAACTCGACGCGGAAGCCGAGTTCGAAACGCAGGGGCTGCTGCCAGCTGGTGGCATCACCCGTATCGATGGGCATGTCGTCGTTGTCCACTCCGCAACCGCTCACCGACTGGCAGACCCCGGTCGGCTTCTCGAAGCTCAGCGCGTTCAAAACCGAGCCGATCAGCACGAACCGAAGGTCGTTGCCGACCGTGAAGCCCTTCGACACCTGGAGGTCGAGCTGGTGGTTGGGGTTGGCTTCCCGATTGCCCCGGCTTTCGACGAAGAGGGTGTGGCCCGGGGGGAGGTTCTCGTAGCCCGGATCGGCACTGGTGGCCGTCGGCTGCCAGCGGAAGTCCGAAGAGTAGAAGTAGTCGAAACCGATGGTCCAATCGCCCTTGATGTTGAAAAAGCCGTTGAGCTTGAAGCGGTGGAGGCGGTGGTCGCCCATCCAACCGTACCTGTTCTCGTAGTCAACGGGGAAAACATCGAACAACACGCTCGCGTTACGATCCTCCTGGCTGCCCTTGGATTCCGAATAGGTGTAGGAGGTCATGAGGGTCAGCCAGTTGAACGTCCGGTTTTCGTACTTGACCATGAAGGCCTGGTAATCGCGCGACAGCTCTGGCAGGTTGGCCATGACGAAGTAGCTGCAATCCGAACCCTCCGACGCCGGGCCAGGCCAGTTGCCGTTGCAGGTGTCTTCGAACATGTCCTTGGTGGTCTTGTCGACATAGGTGAACTCGATGGAGGCCCGGTTGCCGACCGCGCGCTCGTACGCGAGAATCAGCTGATCCACATACACGGCCTTCAGATCGGGATCGAGCTGGTTCGGCTCGGCGCCGAAAGTATTCGCAGGGGTCAGCAACCACCCGGCCGGATCCTGGTTTTCGGGGTCCGTGCGCCATCCGAATCCCCGCGAGGCCGCAAACGCTTGACAGGTTTCCGCGTCGAACCCGGTGAAATAGGAGCACGACAACCACCAACCACCGCCCGTTGCATTCGAGTTCACGAAACTGGGGAGGGTGGTGCTGTTGGGGTGCATGTACTGGCCCCAGTTCGCACGGACTACGTTTTTCGCGTCGCCGGTGATGTCCCAGGCGGCAGCGATCCGCGGCTGGACCTTGTTGAGGTCTGCCACCTGGGCGCCGGTGTCGTTGTCGTATTTGGCCTGGTCGTAGCGGACTCCGAGCTTGAGGGTCAGGTTCGGCATCACGCGCCATGCGTCCTGAACATAGAGCGAGCCGATCGTCCCTGTGTCCTCGGACAAGCCGGCCGCTACGATCTCGTTCATCACATAGGGCTGGCCGCCGGGCAGTTCCTGATACCAGACGCCGGATGCCCCGGCCTCCGCGCAGGTCGCGCCGCCGGGCGTTCCCGTGTTGCAGTTGCCCGAAGCGAAGGTCAGGGCCTGATAGCCCAACCCACCCTTGAACTCGTGCGAACCTGCCAGATCATCGACAAACCAGGTCAGGTCGGTCTTGATCTCGTCCCGGTCGCGCGTCGAGTACTGCTGGTTCTGATAGCTGTTGTACCACTCTCCTGTGATGGCATCGTTGTGCGCCACGAGGGAAAGATCGCCATTCATGGGATAGCTGTTGAGTTCGGACCGGTAGATGCCTGCGCTCGTGTTCCACAGCAGCGAATCGGTGAGGACCGCACTCAGCTCTGCGCTGTAGATGTCCGAGCCCTGCTCCTGGAAAGCGCCTGATTCCGCAGCAACATTGAAGGAGGCGTTCGAGTTCGCGATCTCCGCCGGGTCGGCCGTGTACTTGGCAGTCATTCTCCAGCTCGGATCGATCTGCCAGGTGAGCTTCGCCAGCGGGTAGTTGCCCTCGAATTCGCGGGTGTTCGGGGAGCCGGTCGGGGTCGCTTCGGACTTCACATACTCGTAGGAGACGAAGAACCACAGGGTGTCGCGCACGATCGGGCCGCCGAGCGTGAGACCGATATCCTGAAACGCCGTGTCCTGGGTGCTGGCGTCGAAGTGGTCGCCGCTGGTGTTGAAGCTGTCGTTGCGGTAACGGATGTCGAGAGTGCCGTTGAACTGGTTGCCGCCCGACTTGGTCACCAGGTTGACGATGCCTCCGGTGGCCATGCCGTACTCGGCCTCGAAGCCGCCGGTCTGGAACTGGATCTCCTGGATCGCGTCGAAGTTGAAGTTGGTGCCGAAGGTCGCGGTCACCGGATCGGTGGTGTTGACCCCGTCGACGTAATAGGCGTTTTCACGCTGGCTGGAACCGAAGACGCGCGGGTTGCCGCCGCCGGAAACACCTGGCGCCTGCGAGAGCACGCTCTGGTATTGACGGTTGCCCGATCCCACAGCCGAGTCCTGCAGATACTTCTGGTCGAGGACGATTCCGGTGTTGACCTGGGTCGGGTCGACGACCGGCGTTTCCGCCATGACCTCGATCTCGCCGCCGAAGGTCCCCATCGGCATTTCGATGATGATCGAGGCTGCGCCGCCGAGCGGCACCTTGACCTCGGTCCGCTCCTGACTCACGAAACCCGAGAGGTCGACCTTCACGGCGTAATCTCCGGGAGCGACGCCGATAAAGGAGAAATCGCCGGCGCCGTCGGTGATCTTGGTCTGCGCGCCGCCGATGAGCACCGGCGACGAAATAGTCACAGTGACGCCCGGCAGCGCTCCGCCGGTGTCATCCACCACGGTACCGATCAATCGCCCGGTCGTCGTCTGTGCCTGCACCGAAGTGACCATCAGCAGAGCGCCCACCACGGCGAGCGCAGTTCGAATGTTCAAATATCGAGACATGCCACTACCTCCTTATCTCTCATACTCTCAAAAACTCTGAAAAGAAAACATATAGCTCAAATCGACTTCTGCCTGTTCAGGTACGATTCTAGCAAGATCGATGCCGCAATCTCTTCAGGGAATGAGACCAGATTGCGAGAATTCGTACGGAAACCCGAACGGGTGTCCAAAAAATCGTTTTCCAGACCTCAGCGGCCCGTCTGTTACCATGTCAAAACTCGATGGGGCCGGTATTTGAACCACCCCCCGAGCCTGCTCACGATAGACCTGAAAGTGCGGGCGGTCAAGAAAGATGGCGTCTCGAATCACGACACGAAATGCCGCCGAGCCCATGATCACCGATCATTGGAATGCCGGGACCGGATCGGCAGGTTTCCACGAGACGAACCGGAGCCTCATCCCGCTCGCGGCTGCGAACTGCCCGGTCAACGCCCGCGGAGGACATTGGATGCATTTTCGAAAGACACTCTGCCTCGTTTTTCCGATCCTGGTGCTGGCGGCCGGCGCGGCGAACGCCGTCGACCGCTCGGTCTTGAAGCCGAACACGGCGCTCGATCAGCTGGCTGCGGACTCACGACGGCAGGCACGCATTGTGGCCGACGCCTCTACTGGAACGCCGAATCTGATCGTCATCCCGCCCGGGGTCCTCGAACTCCTCGGGGCGGACAAGCAAGAGAGGGCCCAGGACTTTCTCGCCCGTTACGGATCCTCCTTCGGGCTTGAAAACCCCGGTCGGGATCTCGTGGCCGAAGAGAGCCGCGACGACAACCTCGGGATGACGCACCTCCGCTACACGCAGACCTACCAGGGCCTGCCGGTTTTTGCCGCTGAACTGCGTTTTCACTTTGACGCGGCGCAGGAACTGGTCGCGATCAACGGCACCGTGGTGCCGAATCTCGACCTCGATCCCACGCCGTCGGTCGCCATGATCGAGGCCGCGGACTTCGCCCGCCGCGTGGTCGCCAAGGACCATGTCAGAAGCCCGGACGACCTCGAATCCACCCCACCCGAACTGATGATCTACCGCACCGGGCTTGCCCGCGGTATTCCCGGCACCGACCACCTGGTGTGGAAGATGGAAGTCGGCGACGGCGACGGCATCCGGGAAGATGTCTTCATCGACGCCCACCGGGGATTCGTGGTCGACCGGATCAACGGGATTCACGAAATCGACCGTGCGATCCATCACCGCACCTATCCTTCCTCACCCCTCTGGAAAGAGGGCGACACCCTCCCCTTTTCCCGCTCCACCTTCACCACTCAGCAGAACAACGAGGTCAACGACCTCATCGATGTTGCCGGCGAGACCTACGACCTGTTCTCGAACATCACCGGAGGCGAGTGGCGTTCCTACAACGGCAACGATCGCCAGATGATTTCGGTCTACGAGGCCACGAGCTTCGACCCTCCGTGTTCGGAGTCGATCAACGCCACCTGGAACGGCCGCACCACCAATTTCTGTGGAGGTCTCGCCGTCGACGACGTGATCGCCCACGAGTGGACCCATGCTTACACCGATTACACCCACAACTTGATCTACGCCTGGCAGCCGGGCGCCCTCAACGAGAGCTATTCCGACATCTTCGGCGAGATCGTGGATTTGACGAACGGCCACGGGCTCGACACACCCAACACCAAGCGCACCAACGGCGGTTGCTCGACCTTTTTCGGAACGCCGTCACCGAACCTCGAAGTGGCCTCCCCGGCCTCGATCGCCGGCGTCTATGAAGCCCGCGGCGCGCAGTTCAACCCGCCGGCGCCGTGGTCCGCGAGCGGCTTCGTCGAACTGGTCAACGACGGCACCGGCACGGCCAGCGATGCCTGCGAACCGCTGCAGGGTTTTCCGTCCGGCCGCATCGCACTGATCGACCGCGGCGACTGCCCCTTTGTCGACAAGTGCACCAACGCCGCGAATGCCGGTGCTTCGGGGGTCATCATCGCCAACAACGACGGCGACGCGCTGGTCCTGATGGGCGGCACACGGCCCGCCGGCTACGAAACGCCCGCGATCTTCGTGTCCCAGACCACTGGAGAGTCCCTCAAGGCGTCCCTCGGTGAAGGCGTCCAGGCGGCGATCGCCCTCGACTCCGCGAGCGACAACTCGGTGCGTTGGCTGGTGTCCGAAGACGGCGCCGGCGGCGCATTCCGAGACATGTGGAACCCCAACTGCATGGGCAATCCGGGGAGGGTCTCCGACTCGGCCTACTACTGTCTGGAGGACGATCAGGGCGGTGTCCACCTGAACAGCGGCGTCCCCAACCACGCCTTCGCCCTGCTGGTGGACGGCGGCACGTATAACGGCGTCACGGTCAAGGCGATCGGTATGACCCGTGCAGCCCACATCTACTGGCGCGCGATGCGCGAGTACCAGGTGCCGACTTCGAGGTTCCCCGACCACGCGGAAGCGTTGGAAATGAGCTGCAAGGATCTCGTCAACCAATCACTCACCGACCTTGCAACCGGACAGCCGGTTGCCACGGTCGTCAGGAACTCGGACTGCACCCAGGTTGCCGCGGCCATGCTTGCCACCGAGATGCGTCGTGAACCGACGCAGTGCGGTTTCGAGACGATCCTCGCCCCGAACCCTCCGGCACTCGACGCCGGCAACATCATCTACTCCGAGACCTTTGACAGCGCAGCGGCGCTCGATGGCTGGACGCTGACCAACCAGGGGGTCTACCCCGAGTACGACACCACCCGCAACTGGAGCGTCTCGACCTTGCTGCCCGCCGGTCGCGACGGCGGTGCGCTGTATGCCATCGACAGCCCGTTCATCGGCAACTGTGAACCGAACGACGACGACCAGTCTGGGGTCCTGATGGCCGAAAGCCCGACCATCCTCCTGCCGTCGTCGGCCTCCTCCATGTATCTGGTCTTCGACCACTACGTCGCCACCGAGCCGGGGTGGGACGGCGGCAATCTCAAGTTGAGCGTCAACGGCGGCGATTTCGAACTGGTTCCGGCCTCGGCCTTTGCGTTCAACACGTACAACGACACCATCATCCTCTCGACCACTGACGGCGAGCAGAACGAGATTCCGAATCCCAATCCGCTGGCCGGCGAGCCCGCCTACACCGGCGCCGACGGCGGATCGGTCGAGGGCAGCTGGGGGCAGACGCAGATCGACCTCGCCAGCCTCGCCTCTCCCGGCGACTCGATCCGCATCCGTTTCGATTTCGGCAACGACGGCTGCAGCGGCGCCGAGGGCTGGTATATCGCCACGCTCCAGGTGGTGGCCGGCGGCCAACCGGCGATGTCGGTCCTGCGGCCCAGCCGGAGGATCAGCCCCTGAAGAGGTTTGAACGTTAAAACGTTGAACGTTGGAACGTTGGACGTTTCAGTGTGGGACACCGCGAGGCTCTGGAAACGATGAGAATCCTGGCACGGGCCTTGCTCATAAGTGAACCGACCGGAGGGCGAAAACGGTCGGGGAGCTATCATGGGCAACTCAACGGAACACACAGCCGCATTCGAAATCGAAGACCTGCGGGACCCCGCCTCTACCCAGGACATGGTGCACGTGGTCGTCGCCACCCGGGAAGAGGACCTGTTGTGGGCGGTGTTCGACGGTTTCTGCGAACTGCCCACCGTCCGTGTGACCGGCTGCTCCACCCTCCCCCAGACCCGGCAGATCTGCGCCGCCGATCCGCCGACCTATCTCATCATCGACGTCGGTCTTCTCGAACACGAGCCGATGGACCTGATCACCCTCGCAAACCTCTCGGATTCACAGTGTCACATCGTCGCGCTCACCAACCACCCGGTGTTCGAGATCGGCGCCAGGTTCGGCAATGCGAGGCTGACCTTCCTGCAGAAACCGGTTTCGGCCCACGATCTTCTGCTGCTCCTGCGGCTGCGGATCGGCGACGGGTTGCAGCGCGCGAAGGTCTGCTGACAGAAATCTTCGCCCGGGCCTTGACAGTTTAACCTTATGCTTATATATTCAAGTTCTAGATGGAGATTTTCGAATCCACCATCGTCAAAGTCCGAAGAAGCCCGTGATCTTTTAACCCTACCTTTCGACAGCCCACCTATATATCCCACCACATACCATTCATAACTTCCCACCTTGCACACGGGCAATTCGGGGCTGCCGCTCAAAGCGACAGCCCCGAATTGCTGTGTGGATACGGCGAGACGAAAGAACCCTCCGGCTCGGAGGTCGTATTGATGAGGGATGCTCATCGCCCTTTCGGCTCGACGATTTCTCTATCATGGCTCTCGTGAGGTCTCGATGACAGGCTTTCGTTGCAACCGAGGTGTCGGGCGAGTCTGTTCGTTCGTCGCGACAGCTCTTCTCGCAATGTGCCTCGCCCCCACCGTGCGCGGGGCGCAACTCGCGATACCGAAAGCCGATGAGAAGTGGATCGAAGTCGAGACCGCGAATTTCCACTTCTACTCGAACGCCGGCACCGGCGCCTCGAGACGGGTTGCCGAGGATCTCGAGGAACTGCGCGCTGCACTCGCCCAACTCACCGATTTCGAGCTGCAGTCACCGGTGCCGACCTTGATCTATGTGTTCAAGAACGACCGCTCCTTCACTCCCTACAAGATTCTCTACAACAACCAACCCGGAGCGATGAGCGGGTACTTCATCGACCGCGAACATGCCAATTACATAGCGATCAACGCCGGGTCCCGAGACGCCTCCGGCATCGTATTCCACGAGTATGTTCACTACGTGCTGGCCAACAACTTCTGGTGGTTGCCGGTGTGGTTGTCAGAGGGTCTGGCGGAGTTCTACCAGACCTTCGAGGTCGTGAACGACACCGTGTACCTCGGCCTTCCGATCAACAGCCACCTCGCGACCCTCCACAACTCGACCCTGGTTTCCCTGCCCGAACTCCTCGCTGTCGACCTCGATTCACCTCTTTACAACGAAAAAGAACGGAAGGGCGATTTCTATGCCCAGAGCTGGGCCCTGACCCACTATCTCGTGCTCGGTGACCAGCAACGCCGTCAACAGCTCGGACGCTACATCACCGCCGTAGAACGCGGGGCGCCGCCGGAGACCGCGTTCGCCGATGCGTTCGGGCCTGATTTCGAACGGCTTGAGCGTGACGTCAGGACGCACCTGCGCGGCCCGAGGATTCCGATCCTCAAGTCCAAAACCGAGATCGACGTCGACGACGAGATGACCATCCGGGAGATGTCATACGCCGAAGTGCTCTACCGCCTCGGGGATCTGCTCTCGAACCAGGTGCCCGAGCGCGCGGAGGCCACCACACTCTTCGAGAGAGCGCTCGAGGTCGACGCCGACCACAGCCCCTCGCTGACCGCCCTCGCCCTGGCGGCCGAGGAACGGGCCGATTGGGAAGCCGCGGGGAACCTCTACGCCCGCGCGGTTCGCGCGAATCCGGACGACGCTGCGGCGTTGTTTCACCACGGCGAGTTCCTCAGCCGGCAACTCGGCGACCCGCGATCGGCCCTCGCCTCCCTCACCAGAGCGACTCAGTTGGAACCGTCGTTCGCCCCCGCGTGGGCGGCCCTTTCACACCTCTATGGGCGGCTTGGCGATTCTTCACCGGCGGCGATCGCCGCGGCGGAGACGGCGCACCGGCTGGAGCCGGCCGACGTCGACGCCACCCTGAGCCTGATCCGTCTCTACATCAGGCTGGACCGGCGCGACCAGGCCCGGCACGTCATCGAGAGCTCCCTCCAGAGCGCTCCCCGGGCCCGGGGCGAGGCCTGGATGGCCCTGCTGCTCAACGATCTTATGCGCACCCGCGAACTCATCAGCGAGGACCAGACCGCTCGGGTGTCGGAGAGGCTTGAGGCCGTGGAAGCCGACCTCCGGTTTGCAGCCAGACCCGAGATCGTTGAACAGAGCCTCGCCAATGTCAGAATCGCACTTGCCGAACACAACGGCGCCAAGATCTACGATCTGGCGTTCGCCGCCTACCAACGCGACGATACCGCGGCCGCCCGTGCCCTGCTCGAACAGGCCCTCGCAGAGCTCCCCTCCGAGGGCCCGGTCACTGCAACCTGCCGCCACCTCATGGATGTCATCGACCACCCCGAGGAGTACGCACCTCCTCGAGAAATCCCCGCGTCTCCGACCCCGGAAGAGATCGAACACCTCAACCGACTGCTCGCCGCCGGCGATCTCGAGGCCGCGGTGCGGTATCTCGGTCAGATCCGGGATCGTTCGTCGGGTGCGCAGACGCGGTGGATCGACGGCAAGATCCGCGAACTCGAGGGGACACTCGTCTACAACCGCTATGTCGACACCTACAACGCCGCGGTGGATTTCTACAACCGGCAGCAGTTCGCCCGGGTGATCGAGATACTCGATCCGCTGTTGGCCACCCTGCCCGACGGCCCGCAGGCTGCGTCGATCGAATCTCTGATCAACGACGCCCGCGAAGCACTCGAGAAACGTTCGAACGTTCAACGTTAAAACGTTGAAACGTTGAAACGATGAGCTCATTCCGAAAAGATGCGGTCAGACGTCTGCGAGACGAAAGCTCCGAAGGAGCGACAGGCCGCAGCCTGGGGCGAGAGCCCCGGGAACACCGGGATAAATATTTCTCCAAGCCGCGGAGCGGCGACAGGAGTTCAACACCGACAAGGAAGTTCCCATCACGGCCCGGTCTGTCGCCCCTGCCGGGGCTTTTGAAATTTTTACCGCGGTTCCCGGGGCTCACGCCCCGGGCTATTCTCTATCGCCGCTCCGCGGCTCACGGCAAAATCTGATGTTCGCGGCGTCCTCGATCGACATCGTAGACTTTCCCTCACCACAAGGAATCCCGGATGAACCGAACGTGCAAACGTTGTCTGGATCACCTGCGATACGTGGTCCGCTCTGATGGTGGGCTGAAGCCCACCCTACCAGCCCGCTCGAGCTGTTGGTCCGAAGTAGGGTGGGCCTTGGCCCACCTTCAGTCTCGTTAAACGTTTCCGGATTCGCACCAGGATTCGAGGGACTCGCGGCAGCCGTCCTCGAAGTCAACGAAACGGACCGCGAACCCGGTCACCTTTTCGCGGCGCGGGGCGGCGTGGCGCGCCACCACTCCGGAGCCTCGCACCGGTTCGCCGTTGGGCAGCGTGAACTCGAAGACACACCCGCTGCCGATCGACAGCATGGGAGAGTCGGTTACCAACATGCCGGTTCGCGAGAGGTTGACGACCCAGCCCTTGAAAGCGGTTTCGTCCTCGATTCTGACCCTGACCCGAGCCGATATCCGCGGCGAAAATCGCGGCGCCACCTGCAACAGGTGGGCCGCCCCCTGACCGATGACGCCGAGGTGCTCCTGTCCGGAAAATACCAGGAACGGCCCCCCCTCGACACCGGACCGCGCCTCGGTCATCATTTCCGGGATCGTGAGCAGGAGCAGCGAAGCGTCTTTGCTTGCACTCGCCGTAACGTGGATGGCGGCGACGAACTCTCGCAGCTTCAAATCAGGCAGCGGATAGCGACAGATGACGAGGTCGTACTTTTCGCGGATGGCGCGGGTCGCGGCCTCGGCAGCCTGCGCCACCGCTTCCACCGCGAGGCTGCCCCTCTTGAGGACCGGCCCGATCCGGTCGAGGGTCTCCTTGTCGAGGGCGACGGCGAGGATTCTCTTGGTCTCGTCCACCGCTCACCCCGCCCGTGTGCGGCCGGAGAAGGCCCGAGAGGGAATCACAATTGCACTCATCCCATCAGTTTAGCTCAGGTATTGGAACACATGCGCAGGTGTGAGCGTAGTATAGTCCGTTCCGATTCAACAGGAGGCATAAATGATCGAGGTCGAGCGCCTGCGGAAGAGCTTCACGACCCTGCTGGCCGTCGACGACGTGTCGTTCACCGTCGGCGATGGTGAGATCTTCGGTCTTCTCGGGCCGAACGGGGCCGGCAAAACCACCACCATCAACATGATCTGCGGAGTGCTGAAACCCGACAGCGGGCGCGTCCTGATCGGCGGCAAGGACATCTGGCTCGAACCGAAGATCGTCAAACAGGGGATGGCGGTGGTGCCGCAGGAGATCTCGGTCTACGAGGACATCACGGCTCGGGACAACCTCAATTTTTGGGGCTCGCTGTACGGTCTGCGCGGCGGCGATCTGCGGTCGAGGGTCGACGAGGCCCTCACCAGGGTCGGTCTCTCCGACCGGGCCGGCGACAAGGTCAAGGGCTTTTCGGGCGGCATGAAGAGGCGGCTCAACCTCTGCATGGGCCTCCTCCACCGTCCCCGCGTCCTCCTCCTCGACGAACCCACCGTCGGCATCGACCCCCAGGCGCGGCTCAACATTCTCGAGGTGGTGCGCGAGGTCGCAGCCTCCGGGACCACGGTTCTCTACACCACCCACTATATGGACGAGGCGCAGGACCTGTGCGACCGCATCGCCATCATCGACCACGGCAGGATCCTGACGATCGGAACTCTCGACGAACTGACGCGGCTCGCCGGTGAGGCGGAGGTCCTTCGGCTCAGCGGCCGGTTCGATGACAGCGCTCGCGCGCGCCTCGAAACCATCGGCGGCATCCGGGTTCTCAAGGCCGACAACGATGTCGCGGTCCTGTCGGTCGACGCGGGCGGCCCCGGGCTGCTGGCCATCCTGCCGAAGATCCTGGAAGCTGATTTCGGGGTCGACGACGTCTCGATCCAACAGCCCAATCTCCAGAGCGTCTTCATCAGTCTCACCGGGAAAGAGCTCCGCGACTGATGGCCGCCCTCGCCATCGTCCGTCGCGACCTCGTCCGCTATCTTCGCAACCCCGTTCGGACCGCCATGCTGTTCGCGGTCCCGCTCATGCTGTCGGGGATTTTCGCGCTCGTCTTCGGCGGCGGCGGCGCCGACCAGATCTCGATCAAGGTCCTGCTCTTCGACGAGGACGAGAGCCTGCTTTCGAGACTGCTCGAAGGGGCCGGAGAATCCTCCGAGATGGATCGGCAGCTCGACATCGTGCCCGTGGGCGAAGAAGGCTACGAGATGATGGACCGGGGTGAGGCGTCGGCATTGATCCATCTCCCCAAGGGCTTCACGAACGATTACCTTGCCGGGCGGCCGACCACCATCGGGGTTGTCAAGAACCCCTCCGAGCGATTCCTCCCGAAGGTCGTCGACGAGGGGGTCATTCTCGGCGCGGTGGCGCTGTCGGCGGCATCGCGCGTGTTTCGAAGCGAGCTCGAGCAGATCAGCTCCTTTGTCGGCCGCGATCAGGCTCCATCGGATCTCGCGGTGGCAGCCGTGAGCACCGGGTTCAACCAGAAGCTCAGGGGCATCGAGAGGTTCCTGATGCCGCCGGTGGTCGAGCTCGAGACCCTCACGCTCAGCGACGAAGCCGCCGACGAGGAGGGCTCCGATTTCAACATCCTCGCCTACTTCCTGCCCGGGTTCTCGGTGATGGGCATTCTCTTTCTCGCACAATCCGCCACTCGCGATATCCTCCGCGATCGCGAAGACGGCTTGGTGCGCCACCTCCTGACAGCTCCTGTCTCCACCGCCGACTATGTGCGTGGAAAGGGAGTTTCGGTGCTCCTGGTGACGACGGCCGGGTTCGCCGTTCTGATCGCCCTCGGGCTGGCCGCAGGGGTCAGTTGGGGATTTGCCCCGGCGGCTGCCGCCATGGTGGTGGCATCGGCGGTCATGGCCAGCGGGGTTCTGATGCTCATCACGAGTTTTGTCGGCAGCGAACGTCAAGGCGACACTCTGACCACCATCGTCATCATGGTGTCGTCAATGCTCGGCGGCGCCTTCATCCCGATTTCCCAGATGCCGAAGTTCCTGCTGCCGGTTGCCGCGTCGACACCGGTCTATTGGTCGGTCGCCGGCTTCAACAAACTCACGATCGACGGCGGCGGCTTCGCCGACATCGCCCCCAACCTCGTGGTTCTCTTCGGCGTCGGCGGTCTCTGTATCGCCGTCGGATCGTGGCTTCTGCAACGCAAGCTCGAGCGAGGGACCGCGTGATGGGCAAAATCACCGCCATCGCCCTCAACGACCTCCGCCGGACCCTCGCCGACCGCGGCGCGGTGATGTGGATGTTCCTCTTGCCGATCGTCTTCGCCACCTTCTTCGGTCTCGTCACCGGCGGCGGCAGCTCCAATCCTGCGGATGCGCAGGCCAGCCTGACCGTGGTCGACAACGACGGCGGCGAGGTGGCTCGTCGGTTGATCGAGGACCTCGCGGGCCGGGGCGTCGCCGTCGACGAGTTGTCCCAGGCGCAGCGCGAAGCGTCCGAAGAAGTGGTGCGAACCCTGGTCATCCCCGAAGGCTTCAGCAAGGGGGTCCTCACTGGCACTCAGCAGACGCTGCGGCTGGAAAAGGAGCCCGGGTCCTCCGACGAGGCCGGGCTGGTCGTCCAGGCGCGCATCGTCGCCGCCATCGCCCGGCTGATCGGACGGACGGTCGAGGCATCTCACGGGCTCAACGACGTTGACCCGGTGCCTCTGCAGGCATTCTCCGACGTCGCGCTTCCCGACGATCTGGTGTCGGTGGATTCGCGTTTTGCGGGCAAGGCCACGACCCAACCCGACGGCTTTGCGCAGTCCATCCCGGGAATGGCCGTGATGTTCGTCATGCTGGTCGCCCTGACCTACGGCGCCGCCACCATTTCCGCCGAACGTGCCAACGGCCAGCTGCGGCGTCTGATCACCACCCCCGTGACGCGTACCGAAATTGTCGCCGGGAAGATCGGCGGCCGTTTCGTGATCGCCGCCGTCCAGATCACGACCCTGGTGCTGGTGGGGTTGATCGCCAATCGCCTCTTCGGAGTCGAGATCGGTGACAGGCCGTTCCAGATGTGGCTCGTGCTGCTGCTCTTCGGGCTGGTCGCGGCCCCGCTCGGCGTCGCCGTCGGCGGCTGGTTCAAGGAACCCGACCGCGCGGCGAACATCGGCGTCATGGCGACCATGGCGATGGCCGCCTTCGGCGGCTGCTGGTGGCCCATCGAGGTGGTTTCGAAGCCGCTCAAGACGGTCGCCCTCACCCTCCCGTCGGGTTGGGCCATGAGGGCCCTCCACGGCCTGATCTCCTTTGGCAGAGACCTCTCGAACCTGGGGCCTGAATTACTCGCGCTGGCGGCTTTCGGTGTCGCGTTTTCGTTTCTCGCTGCGCGGTCGTTGCGAGTGGACTGAGTACCGGTCGAAGCCTCCGATCAGGGAAGACCGATCTCGTGCGGCCATCCGCTTCAACGAAGAACGTGGTACAAAGTGATCATGGTCGGCGACTTCAACACCGCTGCCGAACTCGATCTGGCGCGAAGGATTGCGTCTGCGGGACGAGACCCCGGGGAGGCGGATCGTCTGGCGAGATTGATCCTGCTGTTCCTGATCCTGCCCGACCCGCCCGACGCCGCGACCACCTTCCCTCGTTTTGCAGAGCTGAGATCTGCGGTCGAACAGCTGGTGGTTTCGGGTGACGGCGAGGCCCTCGAGGACGGCTTTCTCGAGCTCTACGCCCACCTCCACATGAACGAGGCGCCCTACACCAGCGACGAACGACGGCGCCTCGACGAGGCCGGCGGCTACTGGAATCACGCGGGAGGTCTCGCGCCGATCCTCAAGGCCGGCCCCTGGATCGGGCCGGAAACCGTCAGCGCCGACTTCGGCGCCGGCGACGGCCTCCAGGGCCTCCTCCTCCAGGTCCTCTACCCGCACCGGAGGACCGTCCAGATCGAGATTTCCGAACGCGCCGTGGCGATCGGCAAGGGCCTTCAGGAGTGGCTGCGGATCCCGGCTGAACGGGTCGAGTGGAAGGTCGCCGATGTCCTCGAGACTCCGGCCACCGGCTATGACTTCATCTACCTCTACCGCCCGCTGCGCCCCGAAGGCCCGGGGCGGGACTTCTACAAGCGATTCGCTGCCGAGGTCGAGTCGGAAACCGACCCGCCGATCATCTTCTCCATCGCCGACTGCCTCCGCGACTTCCTTTCGGACCGCTACGAGGTGTTCTACGGCGACGGCCACCTGACCTGCTTCAAGCCGCAGCAGTAGCTGCTGGCGGCTTGGGGCTTGAGGCTTGAGGCTTTACGGGGCAAGTGTCGGCGCGTTGTGGTGCGGCCGTCCCGGCCGCACTGTGCGGGCGGGACGCCCGCACCACAATACGGCTCGATTGCTGCGACCTACCATCTCGTGAACGACTCTGATGGCAGGCTGAAGCCCACCCTACGATGCCGGTCGAAATGCGGGTCCGAAATAGGGTGGGCCTCGGCCCACCTTCAGAAGCTACCAGCTCGTCGCGGGATTTCACTGGCGGTAGAGACGTCACAACCACTGAGGCACCAAGACACAAAGAAAAACACAAAGAAAATCATCCTGGTGGATTCCTTCGTGGCTTCGTGTCTTTGTGGTTGCGGTTCAGGCAGACCAATTGGCTCGAGAGGTGGTTCCGAAGCAGGGTGTCACTCACAGGATCCGGCGGCCGATGGCCCTGGCGATGTTGGCGACGCGGTCGCCCCAGGGCAGGCGTGAGAAGACGTTCTTGACCACGCCCTTGGTGAAGTAGGTCTTCTCCGAGTAGTCGATCGCGACCTCGACCAGCGCCGGCGTGCCGGCGCGGGTCGAGTTCGAGGGCCGCCGGCAGCACGGCGTCGAGTTCGGAGTCGCGGAGGATCCGGAAGTAGCGGCAGCCGGTGGCCCGAGCGAAGCCCTCGAGATCGTAGTCGGACAGGACGCTCGAGGTCTCGCGGTTGACCTGCATCTTCTGGAACTGGGCGATCTGCGACAGCTTGCCGTCGCGCAGGACGCACACCAGCGGCGCCGTCCGGTAGGCCGCGGCGGTGATCAATTCGACCCCCGTCATCAGAAAGGCGCCGTCGCCCGGAAGGGCCACCACGTCGCGGCCGGGGTGGGCAAAACAGGCGCCGATGGCCGCCGGCACCGAGTAGCCCATGCACGAAAAATCGGTGGGCGCGAGAAACCTCCCGGGTCGTTCGCAGACGCAGATGTTCAACCGCGAGGAAGGTGCCGTTGCCGCTGTCGGTGGCGTAGATGGCGTCTTCCCGGCAGTGCCGCTGGAGGGCGTCGAACAGGAAGTGGGGCGTCACGCGGTTCTCGCTCGCCTGCCGCCGCCACCGGCCCACGACCTCGGCCTGTCCCGCTGCAATTTCGCCCGCCAGGCTCTCCCACGGGCGCCGACCATCCATCAAGGCAATCAGGGCTTCAACAAAAAGGCGGGCATCACCGGAAATCGCCAGCCTGGCGGCGAAATTGCGATTGAAGACTTCGGGCTCGATGTCGACGTGGATCAGATCGGAGGGCGGCTCGATGCCGAAACCTGCCGTGGTCACCTCGCCGAAGCGGCAGCCGATCGCCAGCAGGCAGTCGCACCCGTCCATGATCCGGCGCGCGAAGGCCGGGGCCTGCCGCCCGAAACCGTTCCACAACCACAGGGGGTGGCTCTCGGGAAAGACACCCTTGCCGCTGAAGGACGAGGTCACCGGGGTTCCGAGTTGCTCAGCCAACTGCACCACGAGATCGGCGGCGCCGGCCGCGCCCTTGCCGAGGTAGAGAGCCGGCGACTCGGCTTCCGCCAGCATCGCCGCGGCCCGTTCGACGAGGTCGGAATCCGGCACGGTTCCGGTGACCGGCTCCGGCTGGTAGCGGATGTCGCCGATTTCGTGCCGCAGCATGAAGAACTGGGCGGGGACCTCCACCGCGACCGGGCCCGGCGCTCCGCTGCGGGCGACCTGGAACGCGCGGCGAATGACCGGATAGAGGTCTTCGGCCCGCTCGACCCGGACCGCCTCCTTGGTGATGGGTCGCAGGGCCGCGAGTTGGTCGATGGCGTGCAGCTGGTAGGCCGCATTGGTGTCGGAGCGAATACCGCTCGCGAGCACCACCATGGGCACGTTGTCCATCCACGCCTCGGCGATCCCCGACATGCTGTACGTCACTCCCGCACCGGGGACCACGTTGATGACGCCGACCTCGTCCGACGACCGCGAAAAACCGTCGGCGAGAAAGGCGCCGCCGACCTCGGAAGTGACGAGCACGGTCTCGATACCCTCTTGGTTTGCGAGAGCGTCATACAGCTCGATGTTGTGGGTCCCGGGAATGCCGAAGGTGTAGCGAACGCCCTCGTCGAGGAGGGCGCGGGCGATCTCTTTCGCCGCTCGGGTCTTCATGACAGCAGCTCCTGTGCGTTCGTGCGAATGCCCTCGGCGACGCGATCCGCGAGGGCCATGACCGTGACGTACGGGTTGACCTCCGAGCACTGTGGAAAGAGGCTCGAGTCGGCGACGAAGAGCCACGGCACGCCGTGCACCCTCCCCCACCCGTCAGTCACCGAGTCCGAGGCATCGCGTCCCATCCGGCACCCCCCCATGAGGTGGGCCGAGGTGATCGAGATCTTGCCCGGTATGACGTTTTCGCGAGGAATGAGTTCGTCGACCCGATCGGCGTCTTCGGCATCGATGAAGAACCTCTTTCCGGCCGGCGCGTGCACGCGCCTCGCGCCGGCGGCAAAGAACACCCGCGCACTCGCCACCATCGAGGCGTGCAGCGCATCGAGGACCGCCGGTGACAACGTGTAGTCGACCACCGCCTCTCCCTTCGTGTCGAGGGTCACGCGGTTGTCCGGCAGCGCCGCGTCGATGGCCAGGACGAGAATCATCTGCAGTCGCGGGAAGGCGCGCATCATCTCGGAATGTTCGGCGCCGAAACCGATCAGGTTCTTGGCCGTGACAAAGGGGAAGTACATGCAGGTCTCGAGCAGGAAGCCCGCGTCGGCGACGAACTGGTCGCAGTAGTAGCTCTTGGGGTGGCCGTGGAAATTGGTGATCTCGTGGTCGTGCTCGCCGACCAGGATCAGGGCCGGGTGGAGGGTGAGGCAGCGGCCGAGCATGGGCAGGCGCTCGCCGAACCCGGATCTCAGGAGCAGCGCCGGCGAGCTGGTGGCGCCGCCCGCGCAGACGACGATCACCTTGGCCCTGACCCGGTGTTCGCCAGACTCCCACCGCGACGGCCGGCCGAAGCCCGGTTCGGCGACGACCAGCGTCCACCGTCCGATCGCCGATCGTCGTGACCCGGCAGTTGGTGATCACCTCGACTCCCGACGCTTCCGCCTGCGGCAGCTGGACGACGTGAGTGCCCTGTTTGGCCTGGTTGGGGCAGCCGAGGTTGCACAGGCTCGAGGATCTGCAGCCCTTGACGTTGACGGGGAACTGGTCCACCCGGTAGCCGAGCTTGCGGCAGCCGTCGGCGAACAAACGGTTGTTGTCGTTGATCAGGTCCTCGTCCAACAGGTGGGCGTTGTTCTCCGCCATGTATTTCATCGACCGCGGGTGGAGATCCGCGAAGTCGAGCCCGGGCACGTCCCACCTCCTGACAACCTCTTCCGGTATGGTCAGAGAAGTCCCGGTGTAGATAACCGTCGACCCGCCGTACGCCCGCCCTGCGGCCAGGGTCACCGACCGATCGCGGGTGAAGGTGCCGCCGGAATCGATGTAGAGTTTCTTGACCATTTCCAGCTCGCGCCCGGTGAAGTCCTCGTCCTTGAGCCTGGCGCCCCACTCGAGGACCGCGATGCGGACGCCCGAGGCGCACAGGGGGGCCAGTTCCCTGGCCGCCGTGCCGCCCCCCGCTCCGGAGCCGATGATGACGATGTCGTACTCGTGCTCACGCACGAAGACCGTCCCGGCCGTCGAACATCGGGTGGTAGCCGACCAGGGCATTGGTCTCCGGCTGGCCGTAATAGCCCATGAAGACCATGGTCTTGAGGCCCCACGTGCCCTTGCGCAGAAGGTCCACCGGACAGTCTTCGAACCAGCGCAGGACGGCGTCCTGGCGTTCGCCCGAAAGCCTGTCGAACGACCCTCCGAAACGCACGAGCGGCGCCCACCGGAGGACGCCGAGAAAGATCGCGAACTGGCGCCGAACTGCGGGTTCCCGGTCTCCGAGCGCTTCGTCGATGATGCCGAAGAACCGGCCCAGGCCAGAAGCGTCGAGACTGCTGGTTTCGGGGACGATTCTTGAAGCAAGGACCCGGAGGAATTCGGCCTTCTCGCGGGAGAGCGATTTCATCCCGGCATTCTATCCCGGATCGCCAATGAATATTTCGAGATGTGCGCGCACGTTCTGGAAATGCCATAATCCAGCACCACGTTACGCAGGGGCAGCAACTGCCGCGGTGCGGTGCACGCGGCAAAACCTGGGGGAAGACACTTGGCCAACGATTCGCCATCACGGCCCACACCGAAAAACATCTCACTCCTGGCGAGCTCGGACTACGTCGAACAGATGTACGAGCAGTGGCAATCAGATCCCAACGCCATGGACGCAGAGTGGCAGTTGTTCTTTTCGGGGTTCGACCTCGCCTACCGCCCGTCGGGGCCGGTGGCATCGGAACGCGCCGCCGATCAGTCCAAGGTGGCGAGCCTGATCTTCGCCTACCGCAACATCGGCCACCTCATCGCCGACCTCGACCCGCTCGGCGACAACCTCGAAAGCCACCCGCTGCTCGAGCTCGGAACTTTCGGTCTCGCTGAAGAGCACCTCGACCAGATATTCGACACCGGCCACCTCGTCGGGGCGCAACAGGCCACGCTGCGGGAGATCCTCGGCGTGCTCCACGACACCTATTGCCGGACGGTAGCCGTCGAGTACCTCCACATTCAGGACATGGAGGCGCGGCGGTGGCTGCAGGCCGAGATGGAGTCGAACCGCAATCGTCCGGAACTCAGCCGCGAAAAGAAGCACCGGATCCTCGGGCAGCTGATCGACGCCGAACTCTTCGAGAGCTTCACCCACGGCCGCTACCAGGGCCAGAAGAGGTTTTCACTCGAGGGCGCCGAATCGTTGATTCCGGCGCTCCACCAGTTCATGGAGACGGCAGCGACCACCGGCGCCGAAGAGGTCGTCATGGGAATGGCCCATCGCGGCCGGCTCAACGTCCTCGCCAACATCCTTCACAAGCCCTACGCGATGATTTTCCACGAGTTCGAAGACAACGTCCGCCCCGACCCCTACGGCGGCGACGGCGACGTCAAATACCACCGCGGTTTCAGCTCGGACTACCAGACGGTCGACGGTCGGACCATCCATATCAGCCTGACCGCCAACCCCAGCCACCTCGAGGCGGTGGACCCGGTCGTCGAGGGACGGACCCGCGCCAAACAGCGGCGCCGCGGAGACGGAGGCACGCGAACGAAAGTGCTTCCCGTTCCTGATTCACGGCGACGCCGCCTTCGCCGGCCAGGGTCTGGTGGCAGAGACCTTCAACCTCTCGCAGCTCAAGGGCTACGCGACCGGCGGCACCGTCCACATCGTGGTCAACAACCAGATCGGCTTCACGACCCTGCCCGGCGATTCCAGTTCCACCCGCTACCCGACCGACGTCGCCAAAATGGTCGAGGCGCCGATCCTCCACGTCAACGGTGACGACCCCGAGGCGGTCGTGCACGTCGTGGACCTCGCCCTGAGCTTCCGTCAGGAGTTCGGCAGAGACGTCGTAGTCGACATCGTCTGCTATCGCAAACACGGCCACAACGAGGGCGACGAACCGGCCTTCACCCAGCCGTTGATGTACCAGAAGATCCAGAACCGGCCGTCCACCCGGGCCATCTACCAGCTCCAGCTCGAAGCCGCGCACGACATCACCCTCGAAGAGAGCGAAAAGCTCACGAACTCGCTCCAGGAACGGCTGGTCGAAGCCTTCAAGAGTGTCAAGGAGGAATGCCGAGGTCGACGCCGAAACGCAGCGCGTTTCACAGGCATCTGGACGGATTTCGACCACCAGCACTGTTTCGACTGCACCGAGACCGGTGTCGCCTACAACGAGCTCCTCACGGTGACCAACGCGCTGACCACCGTGCCCGATGGATTCAATCTCAACCGCAAGGTCGCCCGCCGCCTGCCCTCGCAACGCGAAACGGTGGAGAACCGCGGCGATGTGGACTGGGCGCTCGGCGAGCTGCTGGCCTTCGGCAGCCTCCTGATCGAAGGCACCCCGGTCCGGCTCAGCGGCCAGGACAGCATGCGCGGCACCTTTTCGCACCGCCACGCCGCCTGGTTCGACACCAAGACCCGGGAGATCTACATACCACTGCAGCACATCGAACCCGACCAGGCGAGGTTCTGCGTCTACAACAGCATGCTGTCGGAAGCGGCCGTGCTCGGTTTCGACTACGGCTACTCGCTGGTCGAACCCGACATGCTCGTGATCTGGGAGGCCCAGTTCGGCGATTTCGCCAACGGCGCCCAGGTCATCATCGACCAGTTCATCACCGCGGCCTTCGACAAATGGCAGCGGGTCAGCGGTCTGGTCATGCTCCTGCCCCACGGCTACGAGGGCCAGGGGCCCGAGCACTCCAACGCCTACCTCGAGCGCTACCTCGCGGCGTGCGCCGAGGACAACATCCAGGTCTGCAACCTGACCACTCCGGCCCAGCTCTTTCACGCGCTGCGGCGGCAGATGCGAGCGTCGTTCCGGCGCCCGCTGATCATCATGGCCCCCAAGAGCCTGCTCCGCCACAAGCACGCCGTCTCGCCGCTCGATGAGCTCATCGACGGCCGTTTCCAGGAGTTCCTCGACGATCCCACGTCGCCCGACGCTCCGCGCCGCATCGTCCTGGTTTCCGGCAAGGTCTACTACGATCTCGACGAGGCCCGGGAGGCAGCGCGGGATCGACGATGTCGCGATCGTCCGCGTCGAGCAATTCTACCCGTTCCACACCGAGCTCTTCGAACGCATCGTGAAGCCCTACCGGGGAGCGACCGAGATCGTGTGGGCTCAGGAAGAGACGAAGAACCGCGGCGGCTGGAACTTCATGATGCCGAGGCTGATGGAGCTCTTCCCGGACCGCGCGATCCGCTACGTCGGCCGCGGCCCGAGCGCGAGCCCGGCGACCGGTTCCCCGGGAATCCACCGCGAGGAACAGGCGGCCCTGGTGAACGAGGCGCTGACATCGAGTAGGTGCGCGACCACAGGAAGGACACCCCCATGCCCGTAGAAATCAAAATCCCGGAGGTCGGAGAGTCCATCACCGAGGGCGTACTGGTGGAATGGTCCGCCGTCGACGGCGCAATGGTCGGGGTCGAAGACCAGTTGCTGGTGCTCGAGACCGACAAGATCACCATGAACGTCACCGCCGAGCAAGCCGGCCGTCTCAAGATCCTGGTGGCGGAAGGCGAAACCGTCGAGGTCGGCCAGGTTGTGGGCACGATCGACACCGAGGCGGCCGCCGAGGCGCCCGCGAAACCCGACGACCAGTCCTCACCGGGCCCCAGGGAGCCTGCAAAGGCGACCGCCGAGGCCGCAGCCCCGCCGACCCCTCCCGAGGTCTCCGGGCTCTCGCCTGCCGTTCAGCGCATGGTGCTCGAGCACGGCGTGGACCCGGCTGCAATCGACGGCACCGGCAAGGACGGTCGCATCCTCAAGGGCGATGTCATCCGCTTCGTCGAAAACCGGCCGACGGAACCACCGGCCGCACCCGAGAAGACGACGGCGTCCGAGCCCGCTTCCGCGCCACCCAAACCGGCCGCGCGGCCGTCGGCTCCGGCAGCGGCCGGCGATCGACAGACTCGCGCGCCGATGTCCCGTCTCAGACAACGGCTCGCCGAACGCCTGGTCGAGGTGCAGCGCAACGCCGCGATTCTCACCACCTTCAACGAGGCCGACATGTCCGCCGTCATGAACCTCCGCGCGGCCTACAAAGAAGAGTTCAAGAAGCGCCACGGCATCGGCCTCGGCTTCATGTCCTTCTTCGTCAAGGCGGCGGTCGATGCGCTCAAGACGGTACCCGGCGTCAACGCCTACATCGAGGGCGACGAGATCGTCACCAACCACTACTACGACATCGGTGTCGCCGTCAGCACCGACAAGGGTCTGGTCGTGCCGGTCATCCGCGACGCAGATCGCCTGACGATGGCCGGCATCGAGGCCGGGATCGCCGACCTCGCCACGCGCGCTCAGGATCGGCGCCTCGAGCTCTCGGACCTCACGGGAGCGGTCTTCACGATCTCCAACGGCGGCGTCTTCGGTTCGCTGCTCTCGACCCCGATTCTCAACCCTCCCGGCAGCGCCATCCTCGGCATGCACTCGATCCAGAAACGACCGGTGGCGATCGACGACGAAATCGTCATCCGGCCGATGATGTACCTCGCCATGTCGTACGACCACCGCATCATCGACGGCCGCGAGGCCGTCACTTTCCTCAAACGCATCGTCGAGTGCATCGAGAACCCGGAACGCATGATGTTGGAGATCTGAGGGATGGAAACGTTTGACCTCGTAATCATCGGTTCCGGACCAGGCGGCTACGTGTGCGCGATCCGTGCCGCGCAGCTCGGTCTGAGAACGGCGCTGGTCGAGCAGTACAAGGAGCTCGGCGGCACCTGTCTCAACGTCGGGTGCATCCCCTCCAAGGCCCTGCTCGAGTCGTCCGAGTTTTTCGAGGCGGCGCGCGAGCGCGCCTCCGACCACGGCGTCGTCGTCACCGATGTCGGTCTCGACCTCCCGCAGATGATGGCCCGCAAGGCAGGCATCGTCACCGAGCTCACCGACGGTGTGGCGATGCTGATGAAGAAGAACAAGGTCACGGTCGTCACCGGGCGCGGGGTCGTCACCGCCCCCGGCAAGGTCACGGTTCACGGCGACGACGGCGAAACGACCCTCGAGACAACCAACATCTGTCTCGCCATGGGCTCGGTGCCGGTGGAACTGCCCTTCCTGCCGTTTGACGGCGAGCGGGTGGTCTCCTCCACCGAGGCGCTCGAGTTCTCGGCGGTCCCGAAGAGCCTGGTCGTGATCGGCGCCGGCGCGGTCGGCCTCGAGCTCGGCAGCGTCTGGCGGCGCCTCGGCGCCGAGGTCACCGTGGTCGAGATGCTCCCCACCATCACACCCTTTGCCGACAGACAGATGGCCAAGACCCTGCAACGGGCGCTCGCCGACCAGGGCATGGACTTCCGGCTCGAGACCAGGGTCACCGCCGGCAAGGTGCTCAAGAAGAACGTCAAGCTGACGGTCGAGGACGCCAAGGGAGCGACCGAGGAACTGACCTGCGACACGGTGCTGGTGGCGGTGGGCCGGCGGCCCAATACCGCGACCGCCGGGCTCGAAGCCGTCGGCGTCGCTCTCGATGACCGGGGCCGCGTGGCGGTCGACGACCACTTCCGCACCAACGTCGAGGGGATCTACGCCATCGGCGATCTGGTGCGCGGACCGATGCTCGCCCACAAGGCCGAGGACGAGGGCGTGGCGCTGGCCGAACAACTCGCGGGCATGCCCGGTCACGTCAATTACGACGTCATCCCCAACGTGGTCTACACCGAGCCCGAACTCGCCATGGTCGGCCGCACCGAGGCCGAGCTCAAAGAAGCCGGCATCGCCTTCGCGACCGGCCGTTTCATGTTCCGCGCCAACGGCCGCGCCAAGGGGATGGGGCTGCTCGACGGCATGGTCAAGATCCTCGCCGATCAGACCACCGATGAGATCCTCGGCGTCCACATGGTGGGACCGCGGGTCTCCGAACTGATCGCCGAGGCCGCCGTGGCGATGGAGTTCCGCGCGTCAGCCGAGGACCTCGCCCGCACCTGTCACGCACACCCCACCTTGTCCGAGGTGGTCAAGGAAGCGGCCTTGGCCGTCGACAAGAGAGCGCTGCATTCGTGATCAGTTTTGAGTTTTGAGTTTTGAGTTCTTAGTTCCCGACGGGTCATTCCTCCGACAATTGACGCCTGGGTGCTCAGGGCGGAGGAACCGCCGGCGGCGGGATCTTCGCGGCGTCTCGGGTTTCGAACTGGACCAACGACGGACAGATCCTCGAGCAGTGGATCCTCCTCGGCGAAAAACTCCGAAACTCGGAGATACGCCACGAGAGAAGCGCACGCTCCCTCCGATTTTTTTTCGCCGCGCCCTACCCGGCCGGCAAATTGAACTGACTCGCGTTTTCCTCGACCCACTCTTCGAGCATCTCCTCGAGTTCCTCACCGAGATCCTCTCGAGCGCTGGGGATCACCTCCGCAGGTTCCATCTCGCCGTACTTCTCGAGCACCTTGACGAGGTCGTTTTCAAGACCGACCCTGACCCTTGTCGCGGCGCCGGCGGCACCCGGTTCGGCCAGGAAGAGTCCGGAGTCGATGAGGTACTCGATCTGGATCCCGCCATCGCAATAACAGAAACCCACAATGGTGAAACCGATCTGGCTCTCGATGGTGCCCTCCGCGATGCCGTTGTCTTCGGCCCTGGTCTTGAGGGTGCTGAAGCCCTCGAAGGTCGCGGTGATCGTGGTCGGGTCCTCCGCCGAGGTCCTCCCGTGCGCCACCTTGGAGCCGTCCGATTCGATGTCGCCGTCATTCGTGACCGACGACCGGCTGTTGACGTTGAGGTTGACCTCGCTGCGCTTGACGCGAAGCCGCACCCGACCCTCGACCGCCGCGGCGGCATCGGCATCCGAACTGAACGCCGAATCGAAGGCCATGGTGGCGCCGAGGGTGGCAACCCCGACCGCGATCGACGCGCCTGCGGTGACCGGGGCCAACACTGCGCTGGCGACGATGATCGAGACGTCGCGAACGACCCGGAGGACGGTGAGGAAGTCGCGGGAGTTGGCGATCGGATCGACCGCATTGGTCCACGCCTCGACGACCCCTCCCGCCGCGCCGACCACCAGGGTGTCGCAGTCCCCGCCCGGCGGCGGTCTGACCGTGACCGTGTGGCTGCCGTCGGAGCGGGCCTCGACCTCCAAGAGCTCGGTCGACCACACCATGTCCTGGCCGCCGTCCGCCTCGAGGAACAGACGGTTGGTGACCGCATTGCAGGAACCGCCGATGAAGTCGCGCCCGGCCAGAGCCCACGCCGAGGCGGGATAGGTGCTCGCCTCGAAGGTCCCGCCTTCGGGCGTGCTCGAAGGATCCGGCAGGTCTGCGAACCACCTTTTCAGGCCCGCACGCTTGTCCTCGTCCTTGTAGTTCTCGGACATTTTGAAATCGCTGGCAGGCTCGGAGTGCTCCATGGTCTTGGCGATGTCGCACGGCGGTTTCTCGGTTTCGGTCTCCGACGTCGTGGACTCCCCGGAGGTCGTCTCGGGCGTCTCGTCGTCTGAAACCAGCACCTTGGCCTCGACCCCTACCAGCTCGAAGGCGTTCCAGAAGTCGTCCGCCCCCTCCGCCAACCGTTCGCGATCCTCCGCGGGTGCCGAGGCGACCGGCGCGCCCGTACGGTCTTCGTACTGTTGCTCCAGCCTTTCCTCGAACTGCTCCCGGGTGTAGGGCCGGCCGGACAACTCTCCGGCGTAGATCCAGAACGTCTGTTGCACCACCGCCTCGCGTTCGCGATCGGGGTTCGAAGAAAACGGTGTGTGGAGTTCGCCGCTCGACTGCAGTTCGTCGACCGTTTCCTCGATGGCCTCGACCGCACTCCACAGGTAGGGCGCCGCGGTCTCCGGATCGATTGCGGGATCGACCACGCCGGTTGGTGGTCGGGGATTGCCGGGGGCCGTCCGCGCCGGGTCTAGCGGAACGATCCACTCCTCGAGACCCGGCACGGCCTCGCCGGCGGGCACCGGCGGCCGGTTGACATCACCGCAGTATCCGTCGATGGGCACCGTCCGTGTCGCACCGGGAGGCATCGTCGTGCCTCCCCCACCCGGTATGACGTAGGACTGGTAGCGTCCACCCGACGGGATGTAGACGGGTCGATCGGGGAACACGACCGGCC
Organism: Candidatus Sulfomarinibacteraceae bacterium; assembly: GCA_963715955.1. Classification (GTDB taxonomy): domain Bacteria; phylum Acidobacteriota; class Thermoanaerobaculia; order Thermoanaerobaculales; family Sulfomarinibacteraceae; genus Sulfomarinibacter. The sequence continues at coordinate 187,418 of CAVQSQ010000021.1, read as the reverse complement.
GCGGTCCGTCGTTGGTGAGCGTCACATCGGCAATATGGCCGGTCGTTTGCCCGGTTCCCCTCGGCGTCCCAACCACCGTGACACCTTCAGGGAGAGGGTAGCCCTGTTGCACCGGTGGGTGGGCTGAGGAGCCGTCACCGGTTGCACCGGATGCCGACCCCGGTCCGCACGGACACGCATCGTTGGCCACCCCGTACGAAATGTTGAAATCCCCCGGCCGCAGACCACGAACCGTTCGTTCGACGGTGTTGTCGGCGCCGCCGGAGGTCCAGACGAGGCCCTCGTCGCCGCCTTCGATGGAGATGATCTGCGGCGTCGTGTTGGTCAGCCGCAACTCGAGAGGGTCCTCGGTGCCGACGATCCTGATGCGCATCGGCGTCGACTGGCCGCTGTGGAGCAACTCGAGGTCGATGCTGCCTTCAAGAGCCAGCACCGCGATCTGTGGGCCTTCATCCGGCTTGAAACCTCCGGTCGACGAACCGGTGATCGCGTGCGGGCCGGGCGGAACGCCGTCGGGAACGTGGAATTCCACCATCGACTCGGATGAGGTCGACGGTTCACCGACTGGCACTCCGCCGAGCAACAATCCGTGCCGCGAGTCCTCGTCCGGGAAGTTGCCACACACGCACGCGGTCTGATCGACAAAGACATAGCGCTGGGCGCTTTCGATCATCGGCGATTCGTCGGCCAGGGCCGGAGCTGGGGAAAATGCGGACATCACAAAAAAAGCGACACACTTCGTGACGTCGAATCCACGCATTGTTCTGCCTCCGATGGGTTCTCAGGGAATATATCCCTCGCACGTTGGAAATGCAAATGAATCTCTCTCTCCGTTGAATCGACATCGGCAGGTGGTTGAAGGGGTATAGTTCTGTCATGCGCGCCGTCATCTTCGACCGACCGGGAGACGAATCCGTTCTTCGCGTGGCCGAGGTGCCGCCGCCGGTCTGCGGTCCGAACGAGGTACGGATCCAGGTGGCCGGTGCCGGCATCAACCGGGCCGATCTCCTGCAGCGCAAGGGACTCTACCCCCCGCCACTCGGCGCCTCAGACATTCTGGGGCTCGAGTGTTCGGGAACGATCAGCGAGATCGGAAGCGGCGTCACGAGTTTTCAAGACGGCGATCCCGTAATGGCCCTGCTGGCGGGGGGCGGCTACGCGGAACAGGTCGTGACCCCGGCCGAGACCGTGATGCCGGTTCCCAAAGCCATCTCTGAGATCGAAGCCGGCGGCGTTCCAGAGGTCTTTCTCACCGCCTTTCTCAATCTCTTCATGCTCGGAAAGCTCGAACGCGGTCACGTCGCTCTGGTCCACGGCGGCAGCGGCGGGGTCGGCACCGCAGCGATCCAGCTGGTCGGCGCGGCGGGCGCCGAAGTGCTGGTGACGGCCGGATCCGACGAGCGCTGTGAGCGGTGTCGCACACTCGGCGCCGATCACGCCTTCAACTACCGGCACGCGGGCTGGGTTCAGGACACGCTGCACGCCACCGACGGGCGCGGCGTCGACGTGGTGCTCGACTGTGTCGGCGCTCCCTACCTCGGCCACCATCTCGAGGTGCTCACGACCGGTGGGCGGCTGCTGGTGATCGGTCTCCAGGGCGGGCGCGAAGCGGCACTCGACCTCTCGGTCGTGATGCGCAAGCGACTCACGATCATCGGTTCGACGCTCCGCGCCCGCCCCGCAGCCGAAAAGGGTCGGATCATCACGGCCTTTGCTCGGCAATTCGGACCGGACCTCGAAAACGGCGCCATCCGCCCGATCATCGACCGCGTCGTGTCCTTCGAACGGGCGTCGGAGGCCCACCGCCTGCTCGCCGGCGGAGAGATCTTCGGCAAGATCGTTCTCACACCCTAGACGTTTCAACGTTGAACGTTCGGTTCATCCGGAATTGCATGAGATCGAGATTTGAGCGGATGAGATCACAGCGTCGGCGTCAGCGGCAGCAATCAGGTTCAGGGGCAGGTTTCAGCTGCAGCGGCAGCGACCGCGACAGCCACAGCGACGGACGGCTGCGTTCGGGTGCAGCGACCGCGACATGACATGGCGACTCATCAATCCGAAGTTCTGAGTGATCACGATGGCGCGCCCGGTCCGTTCGTCCGCGGTCGCCGGAGGCCGCCGCCGGTGCTGTACCTGTCCTGGTCACCAGGTGCTGCCCCGGTCGCCGCTGCTGGTCGCTACACTCCTGTATTCGAACTCGGGCGTTGCCCGTCTCATCGAATCCCGGTAGAGCCGAACGAGAGAGCCGCGAAGCGGCGGCAGAAAATAGGCCGGGGCGTGAGCCCCGGCAACCTCGACAACAAAAATGGAAAGCCCCGGAGGGGGCGACAGATCGAGGCCGCGACGGGGTTTTTCTTGTCGATGTTGAACAACTGTCGCCGCTCCGCGGCTTGGAGGATTATTTGCCCCCACGTTCCTGGGGCTCACGCCCCAGGCTACAGCCTGTCGCTCCTTCGGAGCTCGCGTTTGGCAACGCTACGATCGCACGTCTTTCCGGATGAACCGAACATTCCAACGTTCTAACGTGTTGACGTTTTAACGAACTCCGGGCCGGTTCTCGGGCGGCACCAACTCACAGTAGCTCTCCCAGAGCTGGTCGGCGCGTTCGGGTTCGAGACCGACCAATGGCGGGCGGGTCGCGTACTCGCCCAGTCCACAGCGATGAAGGATCGCCTTGACCGACGGCCCGAGACCGTAGGCCTCCAGCAACCCGCGAACGGCGTCGAGCCTCCCCTGCCCCGCCTCGGCGAGGTGCGCCTCCCCCACCAGCACCGGAGCCACGCTCGCCGCCGCACTGATGCTCCCGCTTCCGCCGGCACACAGACAGGCCGTCACCAACCGGTCGGTGCCCACCATGTACGTCCGTTCCGCAAACCGCCGGGTCAACCGCGCGAGATCGTCGGTGCTCGCCGAACTGTCCTTGACTCCGGCGAGGCGCGGGTGGGCGCCGATGGCGTCGAGCAGTTCGTCGGAGATCGGCACCCCGGTGACCTGGGGTATGTGGTAGAGCAGCACCGGCACTTCGGCGTGGTCGAGCACCCGAGTGAAAAACGCCGCCAAACCCGCCGACGGCGCCGCGCGAAAGTAGAACGGCGGTGGACACAGCGCCGAGTCATAGCCGAGGGCGGCCGCCGCTGCGACCATCTCGGCCACCTCGACGTACGAGCAGGACCCGACCCCGAGCATCAGCCTCAGACCCGAGTCGGAGGCCGCGGCGGTCTCTGCCACCTGCAGTCGTTCGGCCAGCGAAAATGACGGGAACTCGCCGTTGGTGCCCAGCACCAGGGCCCCGTCAAGCCCTTGACCGGACAACCATCCGAGGTGAGCCTGCAGGGCATCGGCGTCGAACTCGAATCGTTCGTCGAGCGGCGTGGGAACCGGAGCATAGGCGCCTCGTGGCAGCATGAAATCTCCTCCGAAACTGAAGTTTAACAGCGGATTGACAGCGCGGCTCAACGGGGCGGGCCGTCGTTCCGTATAATTGAAGGTCACGGAAGAACTCCGTGTTGGAGGGCGCGTCCCGATGTTTCACCGTTTCTTTCTCCCGATGGCACTCGCTGTGTTGACGGCTCTCCCGGCGGCGGCCGGCGAGCTGGTGCTGCCGGTTTTCGCACTCAACCTCGAGGGTCGTCACGGCGACCTCTGGAGCTCGGAACTCTATCTCACCAACCCCGGCGACCAACCGGTGCTCGTCGAGCTCAGTCGATTCCTCCCTGGCAACATCGAAAGGACGACCCCCTGCGACCTCTTCATGACTCCGACCCGGGTCGTCCCACCGCAATCGGCGGCAGTCTGGACTGCGGCCGGTCTCGCCACCGATCTCGGGTGTGCGGACTCGGCCCGGGGTGGTCTGGTCCTGAGGGCTGACGGCCCACTCCACGTCACCAGCCGCCTGGTGAACACCGCCGGGAGCGGAGACGGCAGTTCGGGAGCAGTCCTTTCGGGCCGCGGAGAGGCCTTCGACGCCATCGCGGCGGATCGGCTACCCGCTGCGGGCGCCCATCTCCTGCCGGCCCTGATGTGGCACCGGAACCCCTGTGACGGCCCACCGGAGTTCGAGACCGTGGTGGGTTTTGCAAACCCCGGCGCGACCCCGGTGGAAATCATCCTGGATGTTCCCCACGAAACCGGGCGGACCGTCGCCATCGACGGCAACGAGGCCTACCTTCCCCACCGATTCGAGGTCGCGGGCGGATCATGGCAGCAGCTTCGCCTGGCGCCCCCGCGCGATCAGGCGGCGGAGTGCGGCAGCGTCGAGAGTTTTCTGGTGAGGATCGACGTCTCGAGCCCGGTCGCGGTCTACGCGTCGGTGATCGACCGCAAAAGCGGCGACCCGCGAACCGTCACACCGGTACCGCTCGCCGCACCCTGAGGGCCTGCCTCAGGTCAGCGGCAGCGCCGACTGGCCCCGCGGTTTGACGATCCACTCGAGCCGGAACACGCCTTCGCCGAGCGGAATGAGCTCGAAATGAGGCGGCCGGTGCTTCTTCCAGTTGTCGAGACCGTTTCGTGCCAGGAACGACCTGATCTGGGGCGAACGGAGCTCCGGTGAGCCTTCCCAGAAGCTCGGAGTCAACGGGATCTCCGCGGGGTCCGAAAAGTCGGGCAAGTACACCGTCACAGTGGTCCATTCCGGGCGGAAATTGAGACTGACGTCTTCCTCAAGGACGCGGAGTCCGTAGGTGCTGTGCCCGTCGTTCCATGCAGAAACGATCATCTACCCCCCGGCTCCTCCGTCGTCCCCGAAGCAGATTCCGAGATCCCTCGCCGTCAACATGGTGTCGCAATCGAGCGGCACCGACTTCATGCGTTCGGTCGCCTCTTCCAGCGGCACCGCCAGGACGGTCGGCGGATCGAGGGCGACCATGACGTTGAATCGACGCTCGGCAACCATCCGCACCGCTGCCGCCCCGAACCTCAGGGCGAGAAGCCGATCGAATGTCGTCGGGCCGCCGCCACGCTGCAGGTGGCCCAGTACCACTGTCCGGGTCTCCTTGCCGGTTCGTTCCTGGATCTCGCGCGCTACCAGCTCGCTGATCCCACCCAGGAGCTTTTCCCGGCCCTGACCCTGGTCCTTTGCTTCCATTTCGCCACCGGCAGGTCGCGCCCCTTCGGCAGCCACGACGATGGAGAAACGCCGGCCCCTGGCTTCCCGATCCATGATCTTGTCGCACACCGACGCGATGTCGTACGGAATCTCCGGGATCAACACCACATCCGCGGTAGCCGAAACACCCGCGTGGAGCGCAATCCACCCGGCGTACCGGCCCATGACTTCGACCACGAACACCCGTTCGTGGGCCTCAGCCGTCGAGTGGAGCCGGTCGATGGCCTCGGTGGCCACCGTCACGGCGGTGTCGAACCCGAAGGTGACGACCGTACCGGAAAGATCGTTGTCGATGGTCTTGGGCACCCCGACGATCGGCATGCCCCTGGCGACCAGACCGTTGGCGATCCGCATCGAACCATCGCCGCCGATGGCGATCAGGGCATCGATCTTGAGCCGGCGGAAATTCTCGACCACCTCCTCCGAGCGATCCACGAGACCGATCTCACCGCCGGGGAGCTTGACCGGGTACTCGAAGGGGCTGTTGCGGTTGGTGGTGCCGAGGACGGTCCCCCCGAGGTGGGTGATACCGCGCACCGAGTCCCGGTCGAGCTGCATGATCTTGGTGGTGTCGAGGAGTCCTTCGTAACCCTTGCGGATTCCGAGCACTTCCCAGCCCCGCCGCAGGGCCGACAGGACGATGGACCGGATGACGGCGTTCAGTCCCGGTGCATCGCCGCCGCCGGTGTTGACCGCGATCCTGCGGATGTCGCTCAAGACCACCCCCGTTCGAGACTGCAGATCAGTCTACCTCAGAGCCTGGCGGCACACAAAATAAACGTTCAACGTTTCAACGTTTTAACGTTCGGTTCATCCGGAAATCCGTGAGATGGGCACTGACCGAAATGGATATCAGGCATACAGCGACCAGCGCCAGCGACCGGGGCAGCAGCCGGCGCCACCGACAGGTACAGCATCAGCGTCGGCCTCCGGCGACAGCGCCCGGACGAGCCGGGAACGGCATCGTGATCATTCAGCTCTTCGGATTGATGAGCCGCCAGGTCATGGCGCGGACCTGATCGAGAGTCTCGAGAACCTTCTCGGTTCTGCCGGTGTTGACGACCCCAGCTCGTTGGAGAAGCCGCAGGTGGCTGTCGGCCTCCTTGGCCGATGCATAGGCAATCCTCCAGAAGTGGTTCCGATCGCGTCCGGACCGGCCGTGGCCTTCCGCGAGGTTTGCAGGCACCGAGCTCGCTGAACGGATCACCTGATCGGCAATCGACTTGAGCGGCGCCGGCACCCGCAGGACAAGGGCGATGGCATCACCCGCTGCCGCGAGGGCCTTCTCGTGGGCGATGAGGTTGGTGTTGGCGAGGACGTTGGACATGGTCACCTCCGGGTCGTTCATGTCCTCTCCCCGAGCCGGTGAGGCAGCCGATGTTATTCTGCTCCGCACCGGGCTCCGAGCCCGGCTTGCCCTTGACATCGGCTGCCCACCGGCTACTCACCAATTTGAACGACCCGGAGGTGACCATGCCCACGGTCGTTGCACCCGAACGCCGCCGCGGACTTCTGTGGCTGGCGCTGTCGCCGTCGCTGAACCTGGTCCGGACCCTGGTGACTGCCGCTGACGCCGACGCTGTGATCACATCCGTCCAAGTCTCGATCTCATGCAATTCCGGATGAACCTAACGTTCTAACGAAAACGCCCCCTGCGAGGCAGGGGGCGTGATCGGGTTCGACCGGGATCAGAGACTGGCGAGCATTCCGTCCACTTCGCCGCAGGTCTTGCTGACCGCTTCCACCGAGTGGGCGAAGGCCGCTTTCTCGTCGTCGGTCAGGTCGATCTCGATGACCTGCTCGACGCCGTTGGCGCCGACGATGGCGGGGACGCCGACAAACAGACCGTTGACACCGTACTCGCCCTCGAGCTTGGCGCACACCGGGATGATCTTGCGTTTGTCGAAGATGATGGCTTCGGCCATCTCGAGCGCGGCCCACGCCGGCGACACGAAGGCGGAACCGAAACCGAGCAGGCCCACGACCTCGCCGCCCGCCTTGCGGGTGCGGGTCTCGATAGCCGCCAGGGTCGCTTCGTCGAGGAACTTGGTGACGGGGATGCCGCCGACCAGGCAGGACGAACGCACCGGCACCATGGTGTCGCCGTGGCCGCCGAGCACCATCGCGTTGACGTTTTCGACCGACACGTTGGCCGCCTCGGCAACGAAGTAACAGTAGCGGCCCGAATCGAGCTGTCCGGCCATACCGAAGAGCTTGCCCTTGGGCGGCGCCAGAGCCTTGTCCAACGTGTAGACGATGGCGTCGAGGGGATTCGCGATCGAGATGATGGTGGCCTTCGGGCAGTACTGCTTGATGCCCTCGGCGACCTGTTTGGTGACCTTGAGGTTGATGGTCAGAAGTTCCTCGCGGGTCGGGAAGGTGCCGTCGGGACGCGCCTTGCGCGGCACACCGGCGGTGTTGATGATGAGCTCCGCGCCGGCGATCGCCGAATAGTCCTTGGAACCCACGCAGCGGACATCGGTACGGATGGTGGGAGTTCCCTCCGCGATATCGAGGCACTTGCCCTTGGAGACCGATTGCTTTTTGGTGACCTCTTGCCGCTCCGGCGGGTCGTCCGTGTTGACGAAAGGCGCCGGGTCCACCAGACCGACCTCACGGGCCAGCCGCCGCTGGACGATTTCCTGGGTCAGCACGCCGCCGATGTATCCGCCGCCGATGAGACCGATCTTTTTGAGCATGGCCATTCTCCTTGTTCCGCCGCCGACCCGTTCCGACCTTGACCGTCGCGCGCCACGCGTCGGGCGTGTGAAAATTTGCACGAGTCCATCGTGCCGCAGAAGAATACCACTTCGGCGTCACATTGTGGAGAGCGAAAAACGGCCTGCAGATCTCCTCAATCGAGCAAGTATCTGATCCCATGAATGTCGCTCATCCACAATCCCGGCCGCCCTTCGAGACCGCCATCGACAGGATCACCCCCTGTCGGCAAACCACCGACCGAGTTTTTCCAACCCCGCCTCGATTGTGACCTTCGGTTCATATCCGAGATCACGCCTGGCCGCCGATATGTCGAACCAGTGGGCAGCGGCGAAGTTTCGGGCGATGAACCTCGTCATCGGTGGGCCGTTCTTGAAGGGGACGAAACGTTCCACCGTCTCGAAGACCGCACCCGCGGCCACCGCAAGACCCAGCGGTACACTGCGCTCTTCCGGAGGCAGGCCGGCGGCGCCGAGAATCCCGTTGACGATCTTCTTGAGCGGCCACGGTTCGCCGTTGGAGATGAAGTAGGGTCGTCCGGCGCACGCAGAACCCGGCGCCAGCCGGTCCGCTGCCAGTAGATGGGCGTCCGCCGCGTTGTCGATGTAGGTCGTGTCCACGAGGTTGTCGCCGCCGCCGACAAAACGGAGCCGACCCGATCTCGCCCTTTCGACGAGCTGGGGCACCAGGTTGGTGTCGTCGGGGCCCCAGATCAGACGGGGCCGCAGCGCAACCGTCGACAGGCTGTCGTCGTTGGCCGCCAACACCGCCATCTCGGCCATCGCCTTGGTCTGCGGGTAGGCGGCATCGAAGTGCTCCGGGTAGGGCTCAGACTCGTCGATCCCGGCGAGATCGCCCCCACGATGGACCACGCTCGGCGTGCTGGTGAACACCAACTTCGGCACCCCATGGCGCCTCAGGGCCGCAAGCACGTTCTCGGTGCCGACCACGTTGGTGCGCCGGAAGGGCTCGAAGGCGCCCCACGGGTCGACCTTGGCCGCCGCGTGAAAGACGATCTCGCATCCTTCGACGGCGCGTCCGACAGCCTCGGGATCGGCGATGTCGCCCCGGATCTGCTCGACGCCAAGCTCGTCAAGCTGCGGGTAGTGGCCTCGTTGCAGCGAACGCACCGAATCGCCACGCTCGACCAACCGGCGCACGACCGCCCCGCCGAGAAAACCGCCGCCACCGGTGACCAGAGCCCTCATCGCCCGATCCTCGGGGTTGCCCACACGGCCAGGGCGGACCTCCCGATCTTGGCATTGTGGCGGATATCCACAGGGAACGCCGGGTGGAACAAAACGGTCGTGATTGTCTCTGTGTGGTTGAAGCCGGCACCGATCTTCAGAAGTTCGCCCCGAACCCGCCCGTGTTCGGAGGCGGCGACGTTCTTCTCGAGTTCGACGCACAGGACCGGGCGTTGGTTTCCGGGTTCACCCACCCCGACCAACGCAGTGCGGTAGACATCGGGGTGGGTGTTGAAGACCGACTCACAGGGCACGGTGTAGAGGTCGCCGGCAGCCGTCCGCACCCGTTGCGTCTTGCGGCCGCAGAACCACAGCCGACCACTCTCGTCGAAATAGCCGAGGTCTCCCATGCGGTGCCTGATCGCGTCGCCATCTGCGATCTTGGCGAGCGCGGTATGCCCCGGCGCATTGAAATATTCCGTCGTCACCTGCGGGCCCTTGACGACGATCTCACCGATCTCCCCTGTCGCCGCCTGAAGGCTCTCACTCCAGAGATCGATCGCTCCGTCGTCGATGGCGATCACCGCGGCCTCGATGGAGGGCACCGGCCGGCCGACACAGGTGCCGGCGCCGCGATCCGTTGCGTGGCGGGTCTCGCCAAGGATTTCGTGGCTCGAGGTGGTGGCCACCGGCAGCGACTCCGTAGCTCCATACGGCGTGTGGATCGCCGCGTCGCCGGTCAGCATCGACTGAAAGCGCTCGATGACCTGGGGCGACACCGGCGCCCCGGCCGAAATCACCCGCCGCAGGGTGGGAAGCGTGACGCCGTGTTCGGCGCCCCACCGGCCGACGGTGTCGAGCAGGGCCGGGGAACCGAACATGGTGGTGACGCCGAATTCCCTGATCGGTTCGATGATCTTCGCAGGATCGACGCGCGCGGGCCGCGTCGGATCCATATCGGGCACGACGGTCGTCATGCCCAGAGCGGGGTCGAAGAGGGCGAAGAGCGGAAAGGTCGGCAGGTTGACCTCGCCCGGCTCGATTCCGTAGGCCTCGCGGATGGCGTCGACCTGGGCGGTGAAATTGCGGTGACGGTAGACCACACCCTTGGGAGGCCCGGTGCTGCCCGATGTGAAAACCACCGCGGCCACCTCGTCGGCGGAAGTCGCGGCGATCTCGGCGCCGGGCAGGGACGCCCCGAGAGTTTCCACGCTTTCGAGCGTCTCTCCACCCCAGAACCAACGTCTGCCGACCGTGACCCTGGTCCGCACCGTGTCGCGGACCCACCCCAGAACGACCCGCGCGGCGTGAGCCCTGGAAACGCCGATGAACGCTGCCGGTTGAGCGTTGCCCAAGCATGCCTTGAGGTGTTTGAGACCGATCCCGGGGTCCACCAGCACCGGCACGGCGCCGGCCTTGAAAAGCGCGAAGGCGAGGGCGAAGAGATCGAGCCCAGGCGGCACCATCAGCACCGTCCGCACGCCGCGTCCGATCCCGATCGCATCGAGACCGCGGGCGATGTGGTTCGAGCGCTCTTCCAGTTGCCGATACGTCAGCCGCCCACCGCGCCGGCCCCACGGGCAGACGATGGCGGTCGCCTCCGGCTGCCGCGCCGCCATCTCCGGCAGGAAATCCGCGATGTTCGATTTCTCAGTCATGAGCTCACCAGTCCAGAATTTGTACCAGAACCACAGGTCAGACGCCCACCCTGGAGGCCGGTGTTTCTTAACGCAAAGGCGCAGAGACGCAAAGGCGCAAAGGGGGCGATGGCTACGTCAACATTTTTGACTGAAGTGATGCGGTGGGAATTCCGAGTCCGTTCGCTGGCAATGTGCGCGAGGGAGGCGAGGCCTGCGCTCTCTGGGAGCGCAGGCCGTTGGGATGGGCTCCAGCCGCGAATGCTTGCATTCGGAGCTGGAGCCCATCCCAACGGTCCCCGGGCGCCGTACGGCGCCCGGGACCTCGCCGTCTGTCCGAGTTCCGTATCGCGCTTTCCGAACCTCTGCGTCTCCGCGTCTCCGCGCCTCTGCGTTTTCTTCCTCGGTCGGGCTGCCTTTGCTCCTTGGCGTCTTTGCGTCTTTGCGTTCATTTTTCCGGTCGTGCGCGGTCCCGACAGATGAGCCTGGGTTCCGTTCAAACCGTGCTCCGCTCACACAGCATCAGTGACGAACTGGCGGATCAGTGGAATGACCTCCTCAGAAGCGTCCTCGAGGATGTAGTGGCCGCAGTCGGGATAGCGGTGGACCTCGGCGTCGGGGTAGATCCGCTGCCACTCGGCGAGAAAGTGGCGGTCGAAGACGAAATCCCGGTCGCCCCAGCACACCAGCACCGGCCGGTCGCGGAAGACGTCGAGGCGTGCGCCGGTGTCCGAGACGATGTCGTAGCCGGGATCGCCGGGCGCCAACGGAATGTCCTGGACGAAGCGCAGGGTGGCGATGCGGTCGTTCCAGCTGTCGTACGGCGCACAGTAGGCGTCTCGGATCTCGCGGGAGAGCTTCTTCCGAGTGCAGGCGACTCGGGAGGCGCCCCGACTGAAGGCGTTGAGGCCGCGTACCATCAACGGGCCCAGGGGGGTGTCGCGAACCATCCACAGCTGCCACGGAAAGGGCTTGGATTTCGGGAGGTGGAAGGCAGCAGTATTGAGCACAACCAACCGTTTGATCCGATCGGGGTGACGGACAGCCCACCCGAGCCCGATCATCCCGCCCCAGTCGTGGATGACCAGGTTGATGTCGGAAAGCTCGAGCGCGTCCATCAATCGACCGAAGTCCTCGATCCTCGTCGCCAGGGTGTAGTCGTAACGATCATCGCCGGGTTTGTCTGAAAGACCGCAACCGATGTGGTCGGGCACCACGACCCTGTGGTCCTTCCGGAGGTCGCGCACCAGATCGCGGTAGTAGAACGACCACGTCGGGTTGCCGTGGACCGCGACCACGACCTCGCCCTGTCCCTCATCGAGATAGTGGAGTTTCAGCCCTTCGAGGTCGAGCCAGTTCCTTTGAAACGGATAAAGTCGTTCCTCAATATTCTGCATCTTCTCATCCAGCGATTCGCGGCAGAGGATCGCTACCAGACCAGTTCGGCCATGGTGCAGTTGATGCCGCTGCCGATTCCCAGAATCGCAATCCGCTGCCCGCTCGACAACTTCCCGGCTTCAGCCAGCTTCGACAGGGCGATGGGCACACCCGCAGGGCCGATGTTGCCGAATTCAGGGTACAGCCGAAAGACCTTCTGCATGTCGATGCCGAGAATTCCCGCGAACTGCTCGGTGTGGACCTTGCTCACCTGATGGACCACGAAATGGTCGATGGCGTCTGCAGTCCAACCGAGGACCTCCGCCGCGCGTCCCCAGGTGCGCACGGCAAGCTCCAACCCGGCCATCAGCAGGTCCTTGGTCTTGGTCACCATGGAGTCGATATTGCCGGCGCACAGGCGGCAGTGTTGCGTCGCGGCAAGATTGACGCTGCCCTTGAAAGGGTGCGCGTTCGGTTCGAGGTCCGTCCGGCCGAGCACCATGGCGGCAGCGCCGGATCCGAGGGTCAACGACGCGAAATTCTCTCTGAAGGTGGCCTCGTCGACTTCCGGGCCCTGCAACCGTTCGATCGTGGCCTCGGTGATCTGGCGACTGGTCTCGCCGTTGACCAGGATGCCGTAGTCGACCTCGCCGCGGTCGATCAGATTGCCCACCATGTCCATGCCGTTGACGAATCCCAGACAGGCGTTTCCGAGGTCGAAGTTCATACAGGTTTCGGGGAGCCCCAGCATCGAATGCGCGATACAGGCCGTGGATGGTTCGAGGTAGTCCCGGCACACCGACGTGTTGATCAGAATACCGAGCCTCGAGCGATCGATGCCCGCAGCTTCGATGGCTTTCTCACCGGCCTGAGCGGCAACCTCGCTCGGCATCGTGCCCTCATCCCAAACCCGCCGTTCGATGATGCCCGAAAGGTCCCGCAGGAGGTCCGGACGGATTCCGAGCCGCTTCATGGTCGGCGCCAGTCTCTGTTCGATTTCCTCGGAAGTGATTCGATGCGGCGCGTCCACATGGGCAACGCTGAGAACCGACACGTTTTTGAAGTTCATGCTTCTCTCCATCGACCAGCGCTCACCGGTGGAGACACACCGGCAGCGGAAGGCTTCGATCTCGCGGCGGGGAGGTTACCATCCCGCGACGCGGCATGAAAGGCGCGGCGCGGCAAACTGCTCTGTTTGTCACACTTCCAGGTTGATCCAGGATCGGTTTCTCCACACGGCGGCGAACACCAGGGCCTGGGCGCTCCGGTAGGCGACCTGCGCGACCCACACGGCGGACATCCCGAGACCCAGAACCGGCCCGAGCAGATACGCCACCGGCAAAAACAGACCCCACTGCATGCCGATCGAGACCTGCATGACGAGACGGCTGGCGCCCGCGCCGAGGAGAGCGTTCAACAGGACGCTACCGAGGGTCTCGAGAGTCATCGTAGCGCCGAGCAGGCGCAGCGGAAAGCGGGCTAGCGCGATCGTGTGTTCGTCGTGGAGGAAAAGACCGAGCAGGAGATCGGGAAACACCAGACCCACCATGGCCCCTCCGCCGACCAGCACCATGCCGAGCCTGCTCACATCCCAGCCCCAGACGACGGCGTCGTCGCGGTCTCCCCTGCCGAGGGCCTGCCCGACCAGGGAAGCCGCCGCCAACCCGAAACCGACCCCGGGAAGGATGGCCACCAGCAGGAGTTGAACCAACACGTTGGATGCAGCGAGTTCGGGGGTACCAATGCGGCCGATGATCCAGAAGAACGCGGTCATCCCCGCGGCGAAGAAAAAACTCTGCAGCCCCGCCGGGACCGAGAGCTTCACCATCGACGCCACCGTCGAACGGTCCATCCGGCTGCGCAGGAAGCCCAGCGGCCGGGCGTGCCGCAGCGCGAGCCCGATATAGATGGCGGTCCCGATATAGGTCGAAATGGTGGTCCCGATTCCGGCGCCGGCGGCGCCCAGGGCGGGCAGCCCCAGGTGCCCGAAGATCAGGATCCAGTTGAGGATGACGTTGCAGACGTGCATGACGACAAGGGTCTGGAGATAGCGTTTCGACTGGCTGATGCCGTTCCAGAATCCGCGAAAAGCGAAATTCATCCCGATCGCCGTCATTCCAACCAGCCGCGCCTGGAAATACGGGACCCCGATGGCCACCACCTCGGAGTCCTGAACCAACAACGGAAAGAGGCGGTCCGCGAAGCTGAAGAGAACGAGCGACCAGGGCACTCCCACCGCGAACGCGATCAGGAGGCCCGCGTTGAGGGGCGCTGCCGTCTCACTCGCCCGACCCTCGCCCAGACGCCGGGCGGAAATCGCCTGCACGCCGGCAGACAGACCCATGATGAAGGCCATCGCCATGAAGTTGGCGAAACTCCCCATGCCCACCGCTGCGAGAGCGGACGGACCGAGCGTGCCGACCATCGCGGTGTCCACCAGATTGAGGACGTTCTGCGACACCATGCCGCCGATGATCGGCAGCGCCAGAGCGAGGATTGTCCAGATTCGTCGACGGTCGAGCACGCGCCCCCTCTCGAGTGGATCTGCAGCATACGACGGTTCGCTCTTCACGTTTGCGCGGATTCATCTGGACGACCGTGCACCAGGTGTGTCACCATGGCGACCACATCACGCAGAAACCCCAGGAGGACGACATGACGACCTATCGGAGAATTATCAGTGGAGCAGCCCTCACAGTATTCATGGCCTCCTCTTTCGCGATGGCCGCGGACACACCACAATCCAACGAGGCCGCGGCGGTGGCCAATACCGCCATAGCCCAACTCGCGGGGTGGCAGACCAAGGCGGCCCGGAAGACCCTGGAGGCGAAGAAGAACAAGTACGGCTCCGACTCCGATTTCAAGACAGCGTGGGCGCTGCTCGAGATCCAGGAGGCGGCGGCCGCCGGCAAACCCGCTCCCGGCAGCAGCACCGCGACCCTCGCGCAGATGACGAAGAACCAGCAGACCGATGCCGTGGCCCAGTATTGGGAAGGCGAGTATTTCTACCAGCAGAACAAGAACAACCAGGCCAACGCCGCCTGGCAGGCGGCGGCCAAGAGCGCGGAGAAGATGGTGGCGGCCGATCCCACCAACGCCACCGCCCAGTTCTATCTCGGCGCCGCCCTGGTTCGCCAGAAGAAGTACGATCCCGCGCTCAAGGCTCTGAGGCTCGCGGTCCGCGGCGGTTTCAACGAGGCGATGGTCAACCAGCAGATCGGGTTCATCTACCTCTTCCAGCAGAAGTGGAAGGAGGCCAAGGACGCGTTTGACGTCGGCCTCACCGTCGATCCCCGTTTCGCCCCCATGTACTTCTGGCGGGCGATGGCCTGGGACAAGCTCGGCCGCAAGGACAACCTCCTGCTCGACCTCGACCGTTACATCAAGCTCGCCCCCAACGGTCCCGAAGCCGGCAAGGCGAAGGCGATCCTGAAATCATCCGGAGGGTGATTTCAGGATGCAGGATGCAGGATCGCAGGATCCAGGATCCAGGATACAGGTCTCAGGATTCAGGATCTATCGCACAGGGCCTCTGACAAGCCTTCAGATGCATTCACGGTCTCGCTGCATCCTGCATCCTGTGACCTGCATCCTGGATCCTGCATCCTGCACCCTGCATCCTGTGACCTGCATCCTGCACCCTGCATCCTGCATCCTGCACCCTGCACCCTGCATCCTGTGACCTGCATCCTGTATCCGTTCTAGAACGGCCGTCCGATGCCGAGGTAGAACTTCATCTTCTTCGAGCTGATGCCGACGTCTGCCACGGGCCACGCCACGTCGGCCCACAACGGGCCGATGGGCGTCGACCACCGCAGGCCCACGCCCGCGCCCACGGAAAGACCGAAATCGGCGTCGCGCCAGCTCGGCCACACCTGGCCGATGTCGGCGAAGACCGCAAAGCGCAGCGCGCCCCACACCGGTATCCGCAGTTCTTCGTTGAGGATGAAGAGCGCCCCGCCGCCCGCAGGCACCAGTGTCCCGTCGATCCCGAGAGTCACCGGTCCGACGCTGTTGAGATCGAAGCCTCGGATGGAGGCCTGGCCGCCGGCAAAGAAGCGCACGTCCCGCACGAGGTTCTGACCCTGGAGCGGCTCTGCGACGCCCAGCCGCGCCGTCTGCAGCCAGGTTGCTCCCGCGTACGGTTCCAGGGCGAGGCTGAAGTTGCTCAACCAACTGACGTAGTCGAGATCAGAGCCGAAAGCCTGTGAGCTCCAGCCGAGATCCGAGGTGAGACCGTAACCCCTGCGGGGGTCGAACAGATTGTCGAAGTGGTCCACGACCGTCCGCACCCCGACGGTACCGATCTTGACGCGGATATCGAACGGGAAAAACGGGTCGGGCTCCTTTTCGAACGTCCTCGTATCGGTGTAGCGGTAGTAGAGACCGCCCTCGACGCGATCGGCGAGGGCGTACGACACCTCGAACGAGGCGAGCTTCTCCTGTTGACTCAAGAAGTCCGGCTCATCCGGCGCATCGCCTTCGACGTAGCCGAGAGTGGTGATCAGAGACAGGCGACCTCCCGGTACCGGTGGCAGCGACCCGATCAGAAAGAGCTTCTGTTCGGTCGAGCCCCACCCGCCCCTGAGATTGAGCCCCGCGCCCCTGCCGAAAAGATCGTCGTCCCGGAGGCCGAAGCTCGCCGACACGCCGCGCTCGGTGCTCCACCCGCCTCCAACCTCGGCGGCCCAGCGGTCCTTCTCCACGACATCGAATTCGACATCGACCTCGGAAACGCCGACGTCGCGCGTCCGCACCTCGACCCGTTCGATCGGCGAGAAGTTGGCGATCTGGGAGGCCGACCGGTCGAGAGCCTGATCGGTGAGCACCTCGCCGGCGTCGACAGTCACCCCTTTGTCGAGCACCCGCGGGCTGGTGTGTTTCAGACCGGAGTACTCGACGTTGCGCAACACCCGTCTCCTGCCCGGTTCGAGTTCGACCTCGACCACCCACTCGCCGTCGGGGGATGCACGAAATTCACTCCTCGCGCGCGCCTCGCGGTATCCCGCCGCTATGTAGGCGTTCCTCAGGTTCCGCATCGCGGCATCAACCGCTTCACGATCCAATGGCTGGCCGCCGCGAACCCCGAAGGTCCCCACCGCCGCCAACCCCAGCGGATCGCTGCCGATCAGTACGACCGCGTCAATGACCTGCCTCGGTCCGGCCTCGACATCAATCCGCACTTCGGTCCTGGATGGGTCGAGACGGACGACGTCCACTGATCGCACCTTGGCGTTCAAATAGCCGAACGACGCCAGTCGACGTTCCACCGAACGTGCGAGGGACTCGGGCCGGTCGGCCATGGCAGCAACGATGTTGGCTGACTCCAATTGGTTCCCGATGGCGATCGCAACATCGAACGGAAGACCGTCAAAAAATGGTCCTTCGATTTTCGTCTCCTGCCCGCGATGGCTGCTGACAACGATCACATCGCCCAACCGTTCAATCGTTACCGCCGCATCCGGGAATCCCTGCAACGCAAAGTACCGCGTCACCAGCGAGCGCATCGCTTCGAGTGAAGCAGCCTCGAGCGGCGGCGGCTGATACATGGACGTCACCTCGGCACGCACGTGCCGCGGCGGCGGCTCACCGACGAACCGGACGAACTGCGGCACGCCGGGATCGCAGTAGAACACGAGGGTCGGCGATCGTTCATCACCCTCTTGAAAGGCGGTCACACGAGCGTTCTGGTACCCGTTGGCCGCCAACGCCCGTTCCAGACGCACCGACGCGACAAAGAGGAGAAACTGGTCGAACGGCTGGCCTCGCCGCAATCGCGTGGCCTTTTTGAGCTGGCGCTTGGACATCGGCCAGTCGCCCTCGAGTTTGAGGCGGTAGACCTCGGGTCGGGCGAGCGTCGCTGTCGTCCCTCCCCAGCTGAAGCGCTGAAAAATCGCGGCTCCGGCATTGTCGTCGACGGTCTCTTGATAGACCTGCGCGACCAGTCCGCGCAGGCCGCGGATATTCCAGCCCTGGAGCATGGTCATCCGGTCCTGCACATCGGTCAGGTTGGCGGAGAGGAACAGCGCCAGGTTGCGATTGAGTCGTTGACCGACCAGGAAGTTGACGCTCGGGTCGCGTTCGATCTGACCGGCGATCTCGGCCGGTCTCAGGGTCTCGTTCTCGAAGCCGAGCACGCTGCTGAGGCCCTGGGCCAGACCGCGGGTGGCCATCAGGGTCGGATCGACCTTCAGGTCACCCCCCTCACCTCCGACCAGTGTCATGTCGGATTCCGGCACGATCTCCATGATGGGATCGATCGTCGGATCGCCGGTGAACTCCAGCGTCCCCCGCCGCACCTTGATCTCCCGACCCCCGATCCCGATGATCCCACCGGGCGCGATGCGAACCGAACCGTGGATGCGCGGCTCCGCCGCGGTCCCTTCGACTCGCAGGACGTCCCACGCCACGTCGAAACGGCCGAGGTTGTTGTCGACTTTGACGCCCGATCTTCCGCGAACGCGGATATCGAGGCCGATGTCGTAGAGCGGGTCGTCGGCCGCCAACCCGAGGTCGTCGCCGCCCAGCAACGCCGACGTGAGGTCGAACGACTCGTCCCAGAGTCCCGCCACCAGGGTCAGATCGCCGGCCACGTGGGCCAGAACATCGGACCTCGGTTCGACGACCATATCGCCGTCCCATTTGGTGAGAGTCCCCTCGAAAAACAGCGTCACGTCGTCGATCTCGAAGATGATCCCTTGTCCCGACTTCGGGTCCCAGCCCCCACCGAGGAGCACCGTGCCCCGATTGACCTCGGCCGACCCGTCGAGAATGTCGACTCTGCCGTCCTGCACCCTGGCCGACACCTTGAGCCGTCGGATCTCGACCGGTGGATCTCGCATGACAATCGCGCCGTCCCCGTGATCCAGCGTCAATGTTCCGGTGGCGGACTCCAACGACATGCCGTCAGCGACCGGAAGGTGGAGGTCTCCGACGATGCTGAAAGGCCCGCGAACGCTGACCGGCAGTTGCAACAGCCTCGCGAGGTCTTCGTTGACGACCGCGTTCAAGCGACCGTCAACACTCTCCCGCGCAGGATCGAACGAGGCCTCGACCTCGATTCGACTGTCGAAACCGACCAGTGCGACCGGTTCGATATGAACCCGCCGCCCGTCGATCCGCAGCTCCACAGGCCGGTCGGCAACCAGTTCGCCGGTCGGATGGGTGAGGCGAAGGCCGCGCGCCGACGCGGTCAACGTCGGGTGGTCCGGCTGCATCGGGTCCCACTCGAAGTCCGCCTGGAGGTCGGCGGCGATTTCGCTGCCGAGGGTATCGATCGCCAGCATTTCAGCGAGCGGCCCGAAGGTGAAACCGTCCGTCCTGATGTGACCGGTGGTCGGCCCGCCGGGTGCGTCGGGCCAGAACCAAGGCGGTCGCTCGATGTCTCCCAGCGGCACCTTTGCTTGGACCGCCAGCCGTCCGGCATGGGTTTCGGTGTCCTCGATGAAGGCCTGGAGGATGCCGTTTGAGAGTTCGAGCCGGAGTTGCAGACGGTCGACAACCGGGTGCGATCCTCGGGACTCCCAGACCACGTCCACCTCTGCCTGCGGACGGCTCACGGAACCGCCGATGTCGGCATTGCCGGATACCCGACCATTCGAGTGCTCCGGAGAAGAGACTGGAAGCGCGGCCAGATCGAGTCCGTTCCACGACAGCTGCGCTTCGAGCTTTCCATCGAGGTTCGCCAGCGGAGCCTGCATCCTCCCCTCGATCGTGCCGCCGAAGATTTCGACCTTCAAGTCCTCGAGAACCGCCACCTCCGGATCCACCGCGAACGCGGTCTGGAGGCGCGGCACGGTGAGGAACTCGTTGCCCACGCCGCTGCCGTCGACCCGGCCGCTCAATCGGTAGCCGCTCGCAGACCACGCCAACGACCCCGACCCCCCGAGACTGCCGTGCAAGGCGCCGACCCCCTCCGAGGGCAGGTACTGCGTCATCCGTCCGAGATCCGGGATCGAGAAAGTCCAATCCGCCTCGATCCTGGCCTCGATCGGATGGGCCGTTCCCCGCGCCTCGAGGGTCAACCCGCTCTCCACCTCGATTTCTGATGCCCATTCGACGACCTCGCGGCCGCCGCTTCCGCTCATACGAATCTTCTCGAACTCGCGTCCGGCGGCGGCCGGTTGCGACCACGTCAGGTCGACCACCAGTTCGGGATCGGCAACGGAACCGCCCACGCGCAGCCTGCCCTCGATCGGACCGCCGCCGATGCCGAGACCCTCCAGATCGGGGGCCCAGGGTTCGAGAAAAGCCACCGTCAGCCCGGGGTCGGCAACCGACAGCTCGGCCTCGCCCGACACCCTTCCATCGGCGCCGATAACGCCGGCGCCGACAGCGGTCACGCCGGCCAGCTGCGCCTCGATCCGCGAAATCGACCACTCGGCCCCGACGCCGGCGCCGCGAACGGCGATTCGTCCCTCGGGCCACGCCAGCACCAGATCGACATCGCCCACCAGCGTGGCGGGATCGACGGGAAACGAAAACGTGCCGTCCAACCGCCCGGTGATCGTCGTCGGGCCCTTCAGGATCTCGGCGGCCTGCGGAAATGAAAACGCCAGCAACCGGTCAACCGGTGCGCCGTCGAGGTCGGTCGAGACAGAGGTCACACCGGGAGCGTCCAGCGACACCTCGGCCCGTCCCCACCCCGCTCCCTCCACTTTCACGGCAGGTCGCCCGCCGCTGTACGAGAGCTCGAGAGTGTCGAAGTCATAACCCGCAAGACCCAGAGGGGCGCCGCGATGGGCGAACTCGACGGTGAGATTGCCCTCGCCATCCAGTTCGATCTCGCCGACCAGACGGACCCGGCCTTCGGGAGCGAGCCCGGTGACCAGATTGGGGTCCCACCACTCGGAGACCTCCGGCAGGTCGGCCTCGATCTCGCTCTCGAAGCGGCCCGCGATTGCGGGAGACAGGGTCAGACGGCCGGCCGTCGACAGGCCGGCCGCGTCGCCTCTGATCTCCAGGCTGCGGACGTCGACACCGGCGGCGGACGCTTCCACCTCCAGCGAAAGAGGGCCCAGGAGAAGATCACGGCCCAACCGACTGAGGAGCAGTCGTTCGGCTACGATCGAAGCATCGGCCACGCCGCCGATCAGTTCGGATCGCATCGCAACGCCGTCGAGCACGGCAGCGATATCCTCGAGACCGGCGGACGCCCTGCCGCCCCTGATCTCGAGCGAGCCGATTTCGACGATGCCCCAGAAATCGACCGCCGGACCTTCATCCGGAGATTCACCGGGGCTCGGCAGTGCGTCGGCGAAGAACTCGGGCCCGAGGACCACGATCTTCTCGATGCGGCGAGGTTGCCCCGCCAGCCGGCGCCACTTCCAATCCGCGCGGATCTCTTCCACGGTGAGGAGTCTCCGGCCCTCCATCTCGACCCGCAACCCTCCGATCACCAGCCCCGCCGGAAGGGCCCGAAAACGAACGTCCTCCGTCTCGATCCGGAGGCCGCTGGCTTCCTCGACGGCCGCGGCAGCCGACTGCCAGACCCGGCGCTGGACGCCCGGGCTGTGCACAACGACGACGGCAGCCACCATCAGGGTCACGAATGCGGCCGCGACCGCCACCACGAGCTTGCGTCTCTTCGTCACCGAGCCAGTGTACATGCCGGCAGACAACAGGCAATACGACCCCTCGCGACCGGCGGCTATCGTTCAGTCAGTGAACGGTTTGGAGTTGACAGTGGGGTGGAGGTTGCATACGCTTCCGCGATACAAGGAGCGTGAAAGTCGTGGCCACCCCGCTGGAGCAGCTCGAGGGCAAGTACGAACTTCTCGAAAAGATCCGGGAAGGCGGCATGGGCTCCGTCTACAAGGTGCGCCACGAGCTGCTCGACGAGTTACGGGTCATCAAGGTGATGCGCCCCCAGTTGGCGGATGACGAGAACCTCAAGATGCGGTTTCTGCGCGAGGCCAAAATGGCGATTCGGCTCCACCACCCGAATCTCGCCCAGATCTACGACTTCACGATGGACGAGAACGGCTACGCCTACCTGGTGATGGAGTTCATCGACGGGCTCGATCTCCAGGAAATCATCAAGATCCTCGGCAGGCCGTCGCCGGGCCTGGTGCTCGAAATCGCCGATCAGAGCCTCGACGCAATCGGCTATCTGCACCGGAAAAAGGTCATCCACCGCGACATCTCGCCGGACAACATCCTGGTAGCCCGCGACGACGAGGGCGCGCCGCAGATCAAGCTCATCGACCTCGGGATCGCCAAAGACCGCGAGGGCGAAGACTCCCTGACCTCGGCTGGCACCTTTCTCGGCAAGGTCCGCTACTCGTCGCCGGAACACTTCCGCACCCACGAAGGCGCGAAGATCGGCGCGAGGAGCGACCTCTACTCCTTCGGCGTGGTCCTCTACGAGATGCTCACCGGGACCTATCCCATCAAGGGCGCCAACATCGCGTCGCTGATCTCCGGCCACCTCATGCACCCGCCGCTCGATTTCGACACCTCGGACCCGGACGGGTTGATTCCGGAGCCCCTGCGAGCCATCGTTCTCAAGGCGATGGCCAAACAGCCCGACGAACGTTTCGAGTCGGCGGCCGTCATGCGCAAGGCCCTGGCGCCGTTCCGCGAACACTATGAGTTGGAGAAGGACCAGCTGCGGGCGGTGTTCGAGATTCCGACCCTCACGACCCGGAGCATCCGCACCATCAAGCCGGGCAGCACTCAGAGTCGTATCGACCGCAATTTCGGGCTCTCCCCGACCCCTCCCCCCGGTGATTTCTCTGATGCCGGATCGGACATCGAGAGTTCCGGCGCGACGATCGGAACCGGGGGCGAGGACCGGGGCCGCTCCAGCGACGGCAAAGAGGCCAGCCAGAGCCAGGTCCGGGCCCTCCTCCTGGGCGCCGGAAAACTGGTCGAGGGACAGCACTTCGACGAGGCGCGCCTGCAGCTCGCGACCGTGCTCGAACTGTCGCCCGACAACACCGAGGCGAAGAAACTCCTCAAGGTCGTCGAGGCCTCCGACGTCAAGCTCCGGCAGCGCCGGCAACAGGCCATGGACGACGTCAGGAAGCTCATCCTCGCCGGAGAATTCGACCGGGCGCAGGCGCGCCTGCAGACTTCGGTCGAAAGCGACGGCGCGTCGGCGGACGCAGAGAAACTGAGGGCCGAAATCGGCGACGCCAAACAGCGCGCCGAAGAGCGCCGCCACCAGATCGCCGAAATGACGGCGCAAGCCGACCGGCTGATGTCCGAAAGCTCGTTCGACGAAGCGATCTCGGTCGTCGAGGACGCTCTCGTGATCGACCCCGGGAACCAGGAACTCCGGTCCCGGCTCGACGCCGCGAAGACCGGGTTGGCGAAACAGCGCGTCGCCGAGCGCCGTGAACAGGAGATCGAGGACACCGCCACCACCATCACTCGACACCTCGACGATGGCGAAGCGGAGCAGGCGGGCAGAGCGCTGTCGGTCGCAGTGAAACTGTATGGCGCTCTCGAGGTCTTCGACGACCTCGCCTCGCGACTCGACGAGCTGCGCGCTGCTCAGCGTCTGGCTGCAGCGAAGGAGCTTCAGGACACCGCGCGGGCGCTCATGGAAGACGCTGATTTCTCGTCGGCCCTCGCAACTCTCGAAGAGGCCCACCGGATCGCACCGGAGGCGGAAGGCACCGACGATCTGTTGGCTGCGGCGCGCGAAGGCATCCGTCTCCAGGAGGAGGCCCAGCGGCGCCGGATGGCCATCGACGAGGCCGCCTTGAAGATCGACCGACTGGTTCTCGCCGGCCGTCTCGAGTCCGCCGTCCGCCTGGTCGATGAGACCGTTGAGGAACTGGGAGATTTCGACGAGGCCGAAGTGCTTCGCAGCCGCATTGTCAGCGATCTTCAAAAGACCACCAGGACACTGGAAGAGGTCGACCGGCTGATCGACTCGGCTCTCGCCCATTCCGCCGAAGATCGGTTCTCGGAGGCCAACGAAGCCCTCGAGTCGGCCAGAGACCTCGCAGCGGGCATCCCGGATGCGATCGAAATCGTCGCCGAAGGCGAGACCGAAATCCACCGCAGGATCGACGCGCACCGGCGCAGTGTCGCGATCGACAAGGTGGTCACCAGCGTCGAGCGCCAGCTCGACAGGGGCACGGTCGACGAGGCGCAACGGGAACTTGCGGTGGCGCGCCGGCTGTACGGTTCCTCCGAGGTGTTTGACGAACTCGATTCGAAGATCGACGCCAAGGGGCGAGAGCTGCGGCGACTGGAGATCGACCGACTGGTGGAAAAAGCGCTTCAAGGCGATCGTCCTTTCGAAGAGGCCTTTGCGGACCTCGAGTCGGCGAGCGCCCTCGACCCACACAACGAAAGGGTCCGGCGCGTGCTCGTCCAGACCGAGACGGCGCAGCGTCGGCTCCAGGAGGTGCGCGCCGCCGAGAATGCAGCCGAGGCATTGGCGCAGGTCGACCGTTTGATCGCCGAAGGAAAGACCGAAAATGCCCTCGCTACCCTGGAAGAGGCCATCCGCCGGCACGGCGACTTTCGTGCCGCGAGGCTCTTGCGCGACCGCCTCGAGTCCTCCTTGTAAGCTCCCTCACACCACAGTGATAGACTTGAAAGGGTAGCTGTGACGGCCGGATCTCGGCCCGAATCGGTGCTTTTTCGTTCGATCTCAACGGCGGTTCACGAGGTCTCATGGCGTTGTTCGACCTTCAATCCTGGTTCGGAAAACTCGGAGCGGGCCCGCACGCGGCCGGCGCCGGCCGGGGAGGAGGTGCGGACTCCCGCGAAGCCGTCATCTGCAGCCGTGATCGCAAACTCGAGAGCGAGCTCAAGACGTTGCTCGAGAATCGCGGCTACAGTTGCTCGACGGTCCGCAACGCCTGGGCGTGCAGGTATTCGGTTCGGAGAACGGCGCCGGAACTGGTGATCGTCGACTGGCGATTGGGCCGGAACCACGGGGCAAAGCTCTCTGACGCGCTGACCAGAAAAGATCAGGGTCGGGCGTGCGCGACCCTGGCCCTGCTGCCGGCCGACCAATCGGACGAGCTGTCGAAGGTTCTCGAGCTCGGCTTCAACGACTTCGTGATGCTGCCGCTCGACCGCGAGCAACTCGTCGCCCGGCTCGGTCTGATCGAGGAGCGCCATCGCGAGCTCGATCAGATGCGCGCCCTGCAGCGCGATCTCGAGCTGGATTACGATCGTTTCCTGCTCGCGACGGGAGGTCTCGGCGACGGCGTCTGGGACCTCGACCTGACGACCGAGACCATTCACTTTTCCGAGCGCTGGAAACGAATGCTCGGCTACGAGCCGGACCAGTTTGAGGACACCCTCGAGGCGTGGCTGAGCCGCGTTCACACCGAAGACCTGGGGCGCCTCAGAGCCGTCATCGACGCCGGGATCGCGGGCGAAATCACCGTCATCGAACAGCGCTACCGGATGCAGACCAAAGACGGCCGTTACCGCTGGATGCTCGCGCGAGGCGAGGTCCTGGCCAACGAAGAGGGCAAGGCGGTCCGCGTGGTCGGGCGCCAGACCGACGTCGAGCAGGAGGACGAGACCCGGGAAGCGGTCCGTTCTTCGGGCCTCCAGGACCCGCTCACCCACCTCCCCAACCGGGCAGTGCTGATGGACCGTCTGCGGCACGCGTTCGCGCGCGCCGAGCGCGATCCAGAGCAGCGGTTTGCGGTCCTGTTCTTCGATCTCGACCGCTTCAAAAACGTCAACGACAGCCTCGGGCACCTGACCGGCGACCAGCTTCTGCGCGCGATCTCACACCGGGTCGAAAAGGCCTGCCGCCCCGGCGACACCGTCGCCCGATTCGGCGGTGACGAGTTCGTGATTCTGGTCGAGGACATCAAGGACGTTCGCGGCGCGACGGTGGCGGCCGAACGGATCCAGGAGGAGTTTCGGGTTCCATTCGATCTCGACGGCACCGAGGTCTTTGCGACCATCAGCATCGGCATCGCCCTCTGGAACGCGGAGTACGCGCGCCCCGAAGATCTCCTGCGCGATTCCGACACCGCCATGTACCGCGCGAAATCGATGGGGCGGAACAGCTTCGCCGTCTTCGACGACGCCATGCACAAGAACGTGGTCGCGACGCTTCGTTTGGAAAACGACCTGCGGCGCGCACTTGTCCGCAAGGAGTTCCGGGTTTTCTACCAACCCATCGTCGCCATCGACGATGGCCGCATCGCCGGTTTCGAGGCCCTGGTGCGCTGGCAACACCCCGATCGGGGCCTGCTCATGCCGGGCGCCTTCATCTCGGTGGCGGAGGAGATGGGCGCGATCATCCAGCTCGATCGCTGGGTCACCGAAGAGGCCTGCAAACAGCTGCGGATCTGGCACCAGAAATTCCGCGCCCACTCGAAAGTCACGATGTCCGCGAATCTCTCGACCACCCAGCTGATGCGGCCCGACGTGGTTGCCGGAATCGACCTCATCCTGCGCAACAGCGGGCTGTACGGCACGAGCCTGAAGCTCGAGGTCACCGAGAGCGTCCTCATGGAAAACGCGCAGTACGCCTCGGCGGTGCTCGAGCAGCTCAAGGCGCTGAAAATCTCCATCAGCATCGACGACTTCGGCACCGGCTACTCGTCCCTCGCCTATCTCCGGCGTTTCCCGATCGACACCCTGAAAATCGACTACTCCTTTGTCTCGCGCATGCTCGAAGACGAGGAAAGCGCGGAAATCGTGCGCACCATCGTGACCCTCGCCAAGAACCTCGGCAAGGACACGGTTGCGGAAGGTGTCGAAACCCGCTCCCAATTCCAGGCCCTGGTGGATCTCGACGTCAACATGATCCAGGGCTATTTTGTCGCCCCACCCCTCCCGAAGGAGGTTGCGGAGAGCCTGCTCGAACGCACCGCCGGCCACTCCAATCACCTCGCCAAGATCCTCGCCGACCGCATGCAGGGATCGGAGTCCCCCGCCAAGAACGCCGCCGCGAGCTGAGCCTCAGACACAATTCGAGATCAAGCGGCCAGGGAATTCTCTCAAAGGCGTAGACGGGTCGTTCACGACCCGCCACCACCCGCGTTCCAAACGTCTCACGGGCAGGCCCTGAAGGCCGTGCCTACGCCATTGAGAATTTCCCGAGAATCCGGGTTCTTGCTACAATCCCCCCTGAAATTGAAACACAGTAGCGACTTTGTTTGTTACCACACGACGAACCGCCACTGGCGGCTCTTGCACCGACACTCACTGAACCAGGGGTATCCATGACGGAAAGCACACGCGCCAACAAGGAAACTGCGGACTCGATCGAAAGCCGGGAATGGCTCGAGTCCCTCGACTGGGTGATCCAGCACGGCGGGCCCGAGCGGGTGAGAGAGCTGCTCAAGGATCTCCAGCGCCACGCCCACATGGCCGGGATCAAGATCCCGTTCGAGGCGACGACACCCCACACCAATACCATCCCCGTCTCCGACCAGCCTCCGTTCCCTGGCAGCCGCGAGCTCGAGCGCCGCATCAAGAGTCTGATCCGCTGGAATGCGATGGCCATGGTGGTTCGCGCCAACCACGAGGAAGCGGGCATCGGCGGTCATATCTCGACCTACGCGTCGGCCGCGACGCTCTACGAGGTCGCCTTCAATCACTTCTTCCACGGCAAGGGCGAACACTACGACGGCGACCAGATCTTCTTCCAGGGCCACGCTTCGCCCGGGATCTATGCTCGGGCCTTTCTCGAGGGCCGCTTGACCGAAGACCAGCTCTTCAACTTCCGTCGCGAGCTGCGCGCCGGCCGCGGCAACGGCCTCTCGTCCTACCCCCACCCGTGGCTGATGCCGAACTTCTGGGAGTTTCCGACCGTGTCGATGGGGCTCGGCCCGATCATGGCCATCTACCAGGCGCGCTTCAACCACTACCTCGAGGACCGCGGATTGCACCCCAAGTCCGACCACAAGGTGTGGGCGTTTCTCGGCGACGGCGAGACCGACGAGCCCGAGGCCCTCGGGGCGATCTCGCTGGCCGGCCGCGAGAAGCTCGACAACCTCATCTTCGTCGTCAACTGCAACCTGCAGCGCCTCGACGGTCCGGTCCGCGGCAACGGCAAGATCATCCAGGAACTCGAGGGCCACTTCCGCGGCGCCGGGTGGAATGTGATCAAAGTCATCTGGGGCGAGGACTGGGACGCCCTGCTCGCCAAGGACAGGGACGGACTCCTGGTCCGCCGGATGGGCGAGGTCGTCGACGGCGAGAGCCAGAAGTACTCGACCTCGGACGGCGCCTACGTTCGCGAACACTTCTTCGGCAAGTATCCCGAACTCAAGGCGATGGTCGCCAACATGTCGGACGAACAGCTGCGCCGCCTGAGGCTCGGCGGCCACGATCCCGGCAAGGTCTACGCCGCCTACAAGGCAGCCGTCAATCACAAGGGCGCGCCGACGGTCATCCTGGCTCGAACCATCAAGGGCTACGGCCTCGGCGAGTCCGGCGAGGGACGCAACGTCACCCACCAGCAGAAGAAACTCGAACAGCAAGAACTGCTCGAGTTCCGCACCCGGTTCGGAATTCCGCTTTCCGACGACGAGGCGCGGGAGGCCACCTTCTATCGTCCGCCCGAGAACAGCCCCGAGATGGTCTACATCCAGGAGCACCGAGCGGCCCTCGGCGGACCGGTGCCGACCCGCGGAGTGCGTTGCGAGCCTCTCCACATGCTCCCCGACTCGGTCTTCGAGGAGTTTGCGGAAGGATCCGACGGACGCGACATCTCGACCACCATGGCCTTCGTGAGGATCCTCACCAAGCTCCTCAAAGACAAACAGGTCGGCAAGCTGGTGGTGCCGATCATCCCCGACGAGGCGCGCACCTTCGGCATGGAGTCGTTGTTCCGACAGATCGGGATCTACTCCCACGCCGGCCAGCTCTACGAACCGGTCGACGCCGGCACTCTCATGTACTACCACGAGGCCAAGGACGGACAGCTGCTGGAGGAGGGCATCACCGAGGCCGGTTCGATGAGCTCCTTCATCGCCGCCGGGTGCGCCCACGCCACCCACGGCATCAACACCATCCCCTTCTTCGTCTACTACTCGATGTTCGGGATGCAGCGCATCGGAGACCTGGTGTGGGCGGCGGCCGACATGCGAAGCCGCGGTTTCATGATCGGCGGCACCGCGGGCCGCACCACGCTCAACGGCGAGGGACTCCAGCACCAGGACGGCAACTCCCACCTGCTCGCCTACCCGGTGCCCAACCTCAAGGCCTACGACCCGGCCTTCGCCTTCGAGCTCGCGGCCATCATCAAGGACGGGATCCGCCGCATGTACGTCGAGCAGGAAGACGTCTTCTACTACATTACCGTCGAAAACGAGCCCTACGCCATGCCGGCGCAGCCCGAAGGCTGCGAGGAAGGCATTCTTCGCGGTCTGTACAAGTTCCGCCCCTCCGGGAGCGAGGGGGCGGAGTTGAAAGCCCACCTCTTCGGCAGCGGCGCCATCCTCAATCAGACGCTGCGGGCGCAGGAGATCCTCGCCGAAAAATTCAACGTCGCCGCCGAAGTGTGGAGCATCACCAGCTTCAAGGAGCTCTACATGGACGGCACCGACTGCGACCGTTTCAACCGCCTCAACGGCAACGGCGAACGGCGAACGCCCTGGATCCAAACGTGTCTCGGAGGCACCGACGGCGTCTACGTCATCGCTTCGGACTACGTCAAGGCGTTGCCCGAGTCCGTCGGCAAGTGGTTCCCGAAAAACCCGGTCGCCCTCGGCACCGACGGTTTCGGCCGTTCGGAGAGTCGGGCCGCCCTCCGCCGCTTCTTCGAAGTCGATGCCGAACACATCGTGGTCGCCACCCTGAGCGCTCTTGCCGACGAGGGGCTCATCGACCGCGAGGTGGTGCGGACGGCTACCGCCGATTTCGGGATCGACCCCGGCGCGCCGAACCCGGTGACGGTCTGAGGAGGCGGTCATGGCAATCACCATCAAACTCCCGGAACTGGGCGAAGGCGTGGACAGCGTCGACGTGGTGGCGGTGCTCGTGGCCGTCGGCGACGAGATCGAAAAAAACCAGAGCCTGATCGAGGTCGAGACCGAAAAAGCGTCGGTCGAAGTGCCGTCCACCGCTGCCGGCAAGGTCGTCGAGCTGCACGTCGCCGAGGGCGACACCATCGGCGAAAACGCCCCGATCGCTACCATCGACGCGGCTGCCCAGGCCGCCGGCGACTCCGGAGAGGCAACGGATTCTGAAGTCACCGCAGAGGAGCAGAGGAGCGGTGGGGCAGAGGAGCAGAGGAGCGGAGGCGCGGAGGAGCAGAGGAGCAGAGGGGCAGAGGAGCGGAGGAGCGGAGGCGCGGAGGAGCAGAGGAGCGGAGGCGCGGAGGAGCAGAGGAGCGGAGGAGAAGAGGAGGAGGAGGCCGCGACCGAAGCTGCCACTCCCCCACCGCCCGCGACGCCGCGCGAAAGTCTGGCCGCAGTCCCGGCCGCGCCGACGGTACGCCGCTTCGCGCGCGAGGTCGGGGCCGACATCACGACGGTCCAGGGTTCCGGTCCCGGAGGCCGGATCTCGATCGACGACGTCAAAGCGCACACCAACAAACTGCTGTCGCAGGGGGCCGGCCGCGCGATCGCAACGGCGGAACTCCCGGATCTCTCCCGCTTCGGGCCCGTCCGCCGCGAGGCGATGTCCAAGGTGCGGCGGCTGACAGCCGAGAACCTGACCCGCGCATGGCTCAACGCTCCCCAGGTCACCAACCACGAGACTGGCCGACATCACCGATCTCGAGGAGTTCCGCAAGGCCTACAAGGGCCGGGTCGAAGAGGCGGGCGGAAAGCTCACGATGACCGCGATCCTGGTCAAGATCGTGGCCTCGACCCTCAAACAGCACCCGACCCTCAACGCCGCGGTCGACATGGCGAACGACGAGATCGTCTTCCGCGAGTCGATCAACATCGGAGTGGCGGTGGACACCGAGCGCGGCCTCCTGGTCCCCGTCATCCGCGACGCCGACGGCAAGAACCTGACCGAGATCGGCGTCGCTCTCGACGACCTCGCCCGCCGCGCTCGCGACAAGAAAGTCTCGCCCGACGACCTTCAGGGCGGCACCTTTTCGATCTCCAACCTCGGCGGTATCGGCGGCACCGGCTTCTCCCCCATCGTCAACTGGCCCGAGGTCGCGATTCTCGGCGTGTCGCGCGGCCGCATCGAACCGCAGTGGTACGAGGGCTCCTTCCGTCCGCGGCTCATGCTGCCGCTGTCCCTGTCCTACGACCACCGCCTGGTCGACGGCGCCGACGCCGCACGGTTTCTGGCCCGGCTGAAAGCCTCGCTGGAGCAGCCGCTGTTGCTGGCATTTGAGGGGTAGACGGCCATACGTGAGCCTCTTGCAACAACACCCGCAGTGAATCGAACCTCGCCAAAAAGACACCGAAAAGGGAGGGGATGAACCCTCCCCTACGGCGTCGAGAAAGCGATGCATCTGAAAGTGAAGGGTTTGTTCGAGTCCCGTACCCGTTCCTGAAAACCGTAGGGGCGGGGTTTATCCGCGCCCGTGTTGAACTGAGCACGAAGCTCACGTTGAAACGTGGTTTGCACCGACACCGAAACGGCGACGGAGTGTCAGGAATTTGTCACATCGCATGAGTCATGAGACCATCCCCCGGCCTGGAGGGAAAATGAATCTGAATCTCGCACCCGTCATGACAACGACCATCCTGATCCTCGCAACCGTCGGTTGCGCTCAGCAGTCCACCGATAACGCCACGGTTCTGGACTCGGAGCCGGTGGCGCCCGCCGCTTCGATTCTGCCCCGCGTCGTCCAACCTTCACCCGAGGAGACCCATTTCGGTGAGCTCCGCATGCTGACCGACGGCGGCGAGAATGCCGAGGCCTACTTCTCGTACGCCGGCGATCGGCTGATTTTTCAGTCCACCCGGCCGCCCTACGGCTGCGATCAGATCTTCACGATGGATATCGACACCGCCGAGACCCGACTCGCCTCGACCGGCACGGGACGCACGACCTGCGCCTACTTTCTCCCGGGGGACGAGTCGATCGTCTACGCCTCGACCCACCTCGCGAACCCGAACTGCCCACCGCCGCCCGACATGAGCCGCGGTTACGTCTGGCCGATCGATCCGGGGTATGACATCTTCCGCGCCCGCGCCGACGGCTCGGGTATCGAACAGCTCACCGACACTCCGGGCTACGACGCCGAGGCGACGGTCTCTCCCCTCGGGGATTCGATCGTCTTCACCTCGATGCGCGACGGCGACCTCGACATCTACACCATGGACCTCGACGGTTCCAACGTGAAAAGGCTGACCGACGGCATCGGCTACGACGGCGGGCCGTTCTTCTCACCGGACGGGTCGAAGATCGTGTACCGAACCCGCCATCCCACCGACCCGACCGAGATCGAGGACTATCAGAACCTCCTCGCCGAGGGGATGATCCGGCCCTCCAAGCTCGAGATCTGGGTGATGGATGCCGACGGCTCGAACAAATCGCAGATCACCGACCTCGGTGTTGCGGCCTTTGCTCCCTATTTCCACCCCTCGGGCGAGAAGATCATCTTCTCCACCAATTACGGCGATCCCACCGGGCGCGAGTTCGATCTCTGGATGGTCGATCTCGACGGCGGGCACCTGGAGCAGATCACATTCACCGAAGGCTTCGACGGCTTCCCGATGTGGTCGCCCGACGGGAAGACCTTCGTCTTCTGCTCCAACCGCAACAACTCCAACCCCGGCGAGACCAACGTCTTCGTGACGGAGTGGAAGGACTGATTGTGAATTCGGAATTCGGAATTCGGAATTCGGAATGACGGACGCCCCGGTCGATTCGACCGGGGTTTTCAATCTGGTGGTGGGTTTCGGATTTCGGAATTTCGATTCACGCGCCTACCACTCCTGATACAGGATTCGGGGTCCAGGATGCACATTCGACTGGTGAGACCACGGAGTTCCTGGATGTCATTCCGACCGACGGAGCAGAGCGTCCCCCTTCTGTCATCCCGACCGAGGGACCGAGGCGACCGAGTGGAGGGATCCCTCCGCTACGGCCCTCCGGGCCTTCGGTCGGGATGACAGGAAAGTAGGGCCACTCGTCCGGGCGGGCAATGCGTCTCGCCGAAACGACCCGAACATGATAAGGGCCGGGTCTCCCCTGCTCCCCTGCTCCCCTGCTCCCCTGCTCCCCTTGCTCCCCTGCTCCCCTGCTCCCCTGCTCCGCCGCCCCACCGTGACCCCGGGCACGGACTCCGACCCGCCCGTGGGATATCATGGAAGGGGTGGGTGTTCGATGGTTCGACAGTTTTTCGTCTGCCTGGGGATATTGTGCGCCGGTCCGGCTTTCGCGGGTTCGGTATTCGATTCGGCTGACCTGCAACTGATCGACGAGGTCGATCTCGGTTCGGCGGCGCCCGGTCATCGCTTCGTCGAATCAGCATCCGGTGCAACCCGAATTACCACGATCCTTGGCCGCCAGACGCGAGTGATGGACCCACACGAGGACGCGCGCTATTTCGCTGTCCGCCTCGGCGAGGACGGGGGGCTGGCCCCGGGAGCGGCCTATGTTCTTCAGGTCGACTACCCTGAAGACGCATCCCGATCGATGGTCGTCGTCAATCGCGGGGCCGAAATCTTCCGCGGCTTCGCCACAGGGAAGGCGCTCGGGGACAACATCACCGGCTACGGTCACTCCAACCCCGAGTCTCTCGACCTCCCATTGTCCGGCGCCCATGAGACCTGGGAAACGCTGTTCTTCCTCCACCATCGCACGGGCGATCTGGTGGTTCGCCGCGGAGACTGGCAGTACCCGCTGGACTCCACCGATTTCCCGCTGTCTCCGCCGGACGGCTTCTGGGTCATCGTCGCCCAGAACCTCGGCTCGCAGATGCCGGTGGCCCAGGGCGCCGCGGTGTCCAGGATTCGACTGTACAAGCTGCTCGATGAGGAGAAATACGAGCTGCCGATTCACCTGCCGCCGTCGCCTCTCCCCCACCGGCACGTGTTCTTCCGTGAGGAGATGGCCGACAGGGTCATCGACCACCCCGACTCGAACGAACGGGCCGTGCCCGACGACGCCGACTGGTACGAGTACAAGATGCGGCTCATGCGTTTCCTTGGCATCCGGACCTTTACCAAGGACCTCCTGGAATTCGGCCACAACCAGGGCTTCGACGCCGCCCGGTACGGTGGATACCAATGGTGGATCGAGCCTTCCTATAAGGACCGCTGGTCGAGGGTCGTGCAACGGCTGCAGAAATTTCCTTTCGAGGCGCTACCCTACTTCGAGTATGCGGGCAGCACCGGGAACACACTCGGCATCGGTCCCCTGCGGCGAGCCCAACCGCTCGACGACCAGCCCGATCATTATCCCGACTACACCAACATCGGCTGGTCCGAGAACTTCAACGCCGACATCACCGACCCGGATGCGCTCATCGATCTCCAGCGAACCCTCGATGCGACCGTGGTCGCCTTCGCCGATCAGGTGCCCTTTGCCGGCGTGTGGCTCAGGCAGCGACTGAGCCACCTGCCCATCTCCTTTGCCGACGCCACCCGCGCGCGTTATGCGGCCGACCGCGGGGTCGCGGTTCCGACCAGGGAAGAATTGCAGAACGACAGCTCGCTTCTCGCCGACTACTACGCATGGTGGTTCGACCACAGGGCCGTCTTTCTGGAGACCGTGCGAACGTGGCTGGCCGCCCGCATCGGTTCCCACACGGCCCTTCTCTTCACCCCGGAGTACGGCGAGCCCGGTCCGCGCCTGCTCGGCAACAACCATCTGGTCAACGACGCGCCCTCCACCTGGGACCCGCTCATGCCCCTCAACGATATCGAGTCCTGGTGGGTGAGCACCCCGCTCGCCGACGTGATTGCCGACGGGAGCTATCTCGATGCAGTTCTTGCCGGGCCCGGCGCCAACCCACCCTACGAGATGTGGCACTCGGCGCCGCCCGCCGATCCAAACAGTTACCGGGGAACGCCTCTGACCAGGATGACCTTCCCCATCAACCGCGCGTACACCGTCGGTTCACCCGAGGTGCTCTCTGCGTTCGACGACACTGCGGGAGGCAACCTTGCAGTGACTCGGATGTACTACCTCAACGAGGATCGGCTGTTGACGGCGGAGGACGACGATCCGTCAGACGGGTCGAGTCCAAACTGGGGCGACAACGGCCTCATCGGCTACTTCGTGGCCGACTACGAGCGAGCCGGTTCGTTCTCCATGCTCGAGGAAGCTCTGGCCGTGGCCAATGGCAACGCCCGTTTTATCGCACACCTGACCGGCAACACCTTCAATCGGGGATTCCCCCTGGCCGCTCGCCGGTTCTACGCCGCGTTTCACTCACTGCCGGCCCTCCCGAGCACTGTTGTGGTGAGCGCTGCCGATCACACCGACGTCGTTGTACGAAGGATCGACACCCTCGACCACGGGACCTGGTTCGCCGTCGTCAACACCGGTCGCGCGACTCTTTCGGATGTCAGCATCACCTTCGGTGAGACCGGCCACTTGGTGAACTCGGCCACCGGCATCCTGCTCGCCGAAAACGCGTCGAGTTGGACCGTGGACCTCGAGCCCTTCGAGCTGCGCGCTTTCAGACTCACCAGCGGTCCGGTGCCGCTCTTCAGCAACGGCTTCGACTCCGGACTCGCCCCATGGTCGTCTCCACACGCCCTGAATACTCACGACCACAATTTGCCGGTTTGATTTCGATTCTGCACCCTGCGAACGTGGGGGGTCCGGTGGAATATCCGAAATTCCGAATTCCGAAATCCGAAATTCCTAGCCCCGCCGATTTCTGCACGGATGACCTTGTAGCCGTCGCTCTCGAACGCCGCTGCGACGGCTTCCTGGACGGTCTCGTCCGGGGTCAGGGCCGACATGTAACCGCCACGGCCTCCACCTGTGAGTTTGGCGCCGAGAGCGCCGAGAGACAACGCCCGGGCGCACAGGGCGATCAGAATCTCGTGCGACAGCCCCATGTCGATGAGCAGGGCGTGGTTGGCCGTCATCAGCGAGCCCACCGTTTCCAGGTCGTAGCGCTCGAGGGCAGCCCGCATCGCCCGCGACTGGTCGGAGATCCCGCGCATGATCTCGGCAAAGGCCGCCGGGTCGCGTTCCTTGATGGCGAGCACGAAACCGTCGAGCTGCGAGGTGTCGGCGGTGACCCCGCTGTTGGCGAGCACCAATCGCAGGGGACGCTCGACGGCAATCGTCTCGAAAAACTTCTTGCCGTCTTCGATCCAGTACTGCAGCAAGCCCCCGTAGGTCGAGGCAGTGTTGTCGACCCCGCTGGGGATGCCGTGGTAGGCGAACTCGCCCTCCCACCCCACCTGGTTGATCTCCTCGGTCGACAGACCGAGGGAGAACTCGTCATTGAGGGCGCGCGCCAGCGAGACGCAACTCGCGGCACTGGCGCCGACCCCGCTGCCGGCCAGCAACGACCCGCCATAGGTGATCTTGATCGGGGTCCTGGCGGCATCGACGCCCATGACCTCGAGCACGCGGTTGACCGACTCCACCTGCTGGTGCTTCTTCTTCTCCTTGTAGCCCGGGACCTCGTGGCGGTTGTCCTGAAGCACCCAGCCGGCGCCGTCGACACGCTCCACCGTGCACTCGGTCTCGAACGGCAGCGCAGCCACAATCGCCGGCACGCCGCGCAGGACGAACTGGTCGCCGATGAGGATGGTCTTGCCGAATCCGGTTCCCTTGCCCATGTCCTACCTCCCCGCGAGGATTTCTTCCATTGCATCGATCAGCCGCGCCTCGGACCCGATCGGCAGCGTGGTCGCCGCGGTCAGGCTGTGGCAGGCGTCGGAGAAGCCGCCCACCTGCGCGGTGGCCTGCGGCAGCAGAATATCGAGACCGAGCTCCCTGCCGCTGCGGACCCCCTCGCCCATCAGGTCCGACACCCGCATCGAGACCTTGACCTGTCCGAACTCGAAAGCGCCGATGCCGGGCACCTCGCCCGGGATCACCTGGAAACCCGCCAGGTATTTCTCGGGGTCGACGTCGAGGCTGTTCTTGATGGCGTCGAGAAAGGCGCCGATCATCTTGACGCCCATCGGAGCAAACCGTCCGTGGACGTGGACCCACTGGATGTGTTCCGTGGTGACCATCTCCCCCGCCCGGATCCTGCGGATCTCTTCGGCAAACGCCCGATCCTGGATCACACGAAGGCGATGCAACATCTCGAAGGAGGCGGTCGACCTCCCTTCGAGGCAGACCCGGATCCCCATCTCCGGCCCGCCGTCCGCATAGCCGGCGCCGCCCAGGGTGTCGAGATCCCGCGCCAGCCGGTCGACCGGGACCCGACCGGTGGGGGTGACGAAGACGTAGCGTTCGCCCTCGCCGTCCTCCGAGATCGTCAACTGACCGCGGCGAACGGTTTCCAGAGCCGCTTCGCGGTTGGGCCCGACCAGCCGGCCGCCGACGAAGAACCGGTCGCCCACCGCGCCGATGGTGGCGATCGGGGCGAGATCGGCATTGGCCTCGTCCCACGCTCTCGCGAACAGGTAGCAGGTCGTGGAAGCGGTGATGTCGCGGTCGCCTCGGAGACCGAAGATCTCGGGATCCAGGAGGTGGACCCGGTCGTCGGTCGGCAGCTCGGCCTTGTGGTGATCGAGGATCAGTACCAGGTTGCGGCCGCAGTTGAGCCTCGAGATCAGGGGCGCGATGCGGCCCGCGAAGTCGGTGAAGACGATCAGCCGGTCGCTCGCTTCGAAGACCTTTTCGAGCACCACCGGATACGGCTTTTCCAGACACACCCGCTCGACCGCATAGCCCTTGCGCTCGAACGTGCGGGTCAGAATCGCGGCCGACGAGAGACCATCGGAGTCGTTGTGGTGGAGAACCCGGACCGTTCGCTCCGATCGGCTCTCGACTTCGGCGATGGCCCGCCTCATGGCAGTGAGAAGGTCTTCGAGCACGGTCTCAGACTCCCCCAGCGAGTTCGTCGGAAAATTCATCCAGGATCCCCAACTCGGCGGCCACATCGAGGACGGTGAAGCGGTTCCTGATCCGGCGGCCGTAGCGCACCGCCGCCGCCAGCTCTTCGGTCGGGACCCCGATCTGCTCCGCGCGAACCGGCGCACCTGACGCGGTCAGGGCGTGCCACACCTTGCGGCCGAGGGCGAGCGTGTGGCGGATCTCCTCCTTGATTTCGTCCTGGTGCAGGCAGAGACGCCCGAGATCGCGCTGCGAACGCCCCTCCAGCTTGGAACGCCACTG
This sequence comes from Candidatus Sulfomarinibacteraceae bacterium, assembly GCA_963715955.1. Classification (GTDB taxonomy): domain Bacteria; phylum Acidobacteriota; class Thermoanaerobaculia; order Thermoanaerobaculales; family Sulfomarinibacteraceae; genus Sulfomarinibacter. The sequence goes on along the minus strand of CAVQSQ010000021.1, from coordinate 149,265 downwards.
CGGCCACACCGCGTCACCGAGGCTCCCCCAGAACGCCCGCGTCTCGCGTTCCTCCACCTCGAACGACGGGTCCGGGCGGAAACCGGCGGCGCAGAAATCGACGTTGAGGATGCGCGAGTAGAGCTCGTCGATCACCATCGAACCCACCCCGACCTGGGCCCCGTGGAGGTTGGTGGGCAGGCCGTCGCGCAGCCGTGTCATATCCCAGTAGTGGGAAAGGAGGTGCTCGCCGCCGGAAGCCGGACTCGAGGTCCCGGTGACAGCCATCGACAGACCGGAGATCAGGAGCAACTGGAACAACAAGGTGACCGCCTCGGGGTCGCCATCGGCCAGTTTGGGAAAGACATCGAGCGCCCGCTGGAAGGGCGCCGACAGCAGCCGATCGGGCATCGGACAGTGGTACTCGCCTTTGACCAGGGACGCGATCTTCCAATCACAGCCGCAGTAGGGTTTGGAGACCAGGTCGCCGAGGCCCGCCAGAGTCAGATCGCGAGGTGCACGAACCAGAATCTCCGGATCGGCGAACACGGCCACCGGCGGGGTCGTCTCGCGGGTCGTCTTGAGCCCGTTCTCGAGCAACGCCACGATCGCGGAGGTGTAGCCGTTCATCGATGCCGCCGTTGCGACGACGACATACGGCCGGCCGCGGCGGTGGGCCAGGGCCTTGGTGAGATCGTTGACCGTCCCGCTGCCGACAGCGACGTAGAAATCAAAAGCGTCGTCGGAGCCTGCTTCCAACTCGTCCACCAGCGCCACGGAGGCGTGGATATGGCCGTCGCGACCGTCTTCGAGGAGGCGACTCTCGATTTCGTACCGCACCCCGAGAGCGGCCGCGGCGTCCTCGCCTGCAACCTTCCATGTCCTCGAGTCGGCGACGAGGAGCGCTCGCTCGCCCGGGACCAGCGAAGAGAGCCGCTCCGCCATCAGCCCGGAGACTCCGGGTTCGACCACCACCTCCCGGGTGAGGATGCGGTGGTGCCTGCCGCAGCTGCAGCCGAGCTCTCGGCCCAGCACCCGATCGCTCAGGATCTCGGCCACTTCAGTCGGAATGGAGGACGCGGCCTTCACACAGCCAGAGTAACCCGTCGTCCACCGTCTCACCATCATTCGAGGCCCTTTCTCTGCTACCGTTGAGGCAAGTCAGGGGCATATGGCAAAGAGCTCGATCGGACTGCGAAGCCGCTACGGAATGAACAGCGAGGAGTTTTCCTCGTTGATGCAGTACCGCATCATCGAGATCCTCCTGGTGGCCTCACACTACGACTCGTTCATCCTCGAGGAGGACGGCCAGCTCACCGAACTGGTGATCCAGGAGTACCGCAGCCTCGACCTCAACCTGCGCTTCGCCCCACGGTTCACGCGCGCCGCTTCGGCCGCCGAGGCGCTCCGTCTGATCTCCGAACGCGACTTCGACATGGTCATCACCACGCCGCGGATGCCCGACATGGAGATCAGCGAACTGGTTCACCGGATCAAGGAGGCCGAACCCGACCTCCCGGTGGGTCTCATCGCATCGCACGTCTGGGAGCTGCCGTGGCTCGAGGACGTGCGGTCGAGCGGCGACCTCGACTGGACCTTTCTGTGGCAGGGCAACGTCCGAGCGCTCCTCGCCATGATCAAACAGGTCGAGGACCGCCGCAACGCCGAAAAGGACATCCTCGAGGGCGGCGTCCAGGCCATCATCCTGGTCGAGGACGAGCCCCGCTTCTATTCGATCTACCTCCCCCACTTCTACACCGAGATCACCAGCCAGACCGCCCGCCTGATGTCGGAAGGCATCAACCTCTCCCACCGCCTGCTGCGAATCCGCGCGCGGCCGAAGATCCTGCTGGCCCAGAATTTCGAGGAGGCGTGGGCGCTGTACGAGCGCTACCAGGTCAACGTCCTCGGGATCGTCACGGACGTCAGCTTTCCACGCAACGGCAAGCTCGACCCCGAGGCCGGCCTGCGGCTGGCACGGGAGATTCGGGCCCGCGACGAGGACATCCCGATTCTCATCCAGTCGATGGAGAGTGAGCACGAGGAACAGGCCCTCGCGGTGGACGCCGAGTTCATGAGCAAGCGTTCTCCGCAGCTGCTCGAGCACCTCCGCCAGTACATCCTCGACCACTTCGGTTTCGGCGATTTCGTCTTCAAGCTCCCCGACGGCACCGAGGTCATGCGCGCCACCGGCATGCGTTCCATGTTGCAGGCCCTGGCCGAGGTCCCCGGCGAGTCGCTCACCTACCACGCCGGCCGCAACCACTTTTCCGCCTGGCTCAAGGCGCGGACCGAGTTCGAGCTCGCCTCGATGATCCGACCGCGCCACGTCTCCGAATTCGCGACCGCTTCCGACCTGCGCGGCTTTCTCATCACGGCCATCACCGGCTACCTGCGCGAGATCCAGCAACACGTCATCACCGACTTCGATCCCAACCGGTTCAACGACTTCACCGCCTTCGCCAAGATCGGGTCGGGGTCCCTCGGCGGCAAGGGCCGCGGGCTCGCCTTCATGCACAAGATCCTGGCCCGCGAGATGCTGGACACCGAACAGACCGAGATCGCGATCCCGCAGACGGTGGTGCTGGCCTCCGATGTCTTCGAGTCGTTCCTCGACGAGAACCACCTGCGGGGCTTTGTCACCCGCTCGTCCGACATGCCCGACCAGCAGATCCTCGACTACTTCCGCCGCGCCCGGTTCGGACACGCCCTGCGCAACGACCTCGGGGCCTTCCTCGAACGGGTGCCCGACCCCATCGCCGTCCGCTCGTCGAGCATCCTCGAAGACTCCGTCTACCAGCCCTTCGCCGGCGTGTACGCGACCATCATGCTCCCCAACAACCACCCGTCGCTCGACGTCCGGCTGGCCCAGCTCCTCGAGGCCATCAAGGTGGTCTACGCCTCCACCTATTTCCAGACCGCCCGCGACTACCTGGAGACAACCCCCTACCGCATCGAAGAGGAGCTGATGGCGGTGCTCGTGCAGCGTCTGGTGGGGAGCCGGCGCGGCGACCGTTTCTATCCGACCTTTTCCGGAACCGCCTCGTCCTACAACTTCTACCCCTTCGGCGACATGAAACCGGAGGACGGGGTGGCGCAGGTGGCGCTCGGACTCGGCAAGTCGGTGGTGGAAGGATTCGAGGCCCTGCGCTTCTGCCCGCGCTACCCCGGGTCGCTGCCGCAGTTCTCCGCCGTCAAGGACATCCTCAGAAACGCGCAGCGCAGATTCTACGCTCTCGACCTTTCCCGCAACGACGTCATCCCGGGGCTCCAGACCGACAACAACCTGCGCCACGAAGAGACCATGGAGGCGGTTCGCGACGGCGCGGCGACCCACATCGCCTCGACCTACGACCGCGCCAACGACCGCATCGTGTCGGGGCTCCAGCCCGGCGGCGCTCCGCTCATCAGTTTCGACTTCCTGCTGAGGGGCCGCATCATCCCGCTGCCCGAGATCCTGGCCAACCTTCTCGACACCTGCCGGGAGGGGCTCGCGAGCCCGGCCGAACTCGAGTTCGCGGCCGATATCGACCCCAGGCTCGGCCACCGCCAGACCTTCCACGTGCTGCAGTTGCGGCCGATGGTCTTCGAGGACATGGATGTCGAGGTCGAACTCGACGAGTCGATGGAGGACCGCACCGTCGTCCGCACCGACGTGGCTCTCGGTCACGGCCGACGCGAGACCATCTCCGACCTCGTGGTGGTGGACCCACGGCTCATGGACCGGGCGCTGACGCCGGACATCGCTGCGGCGATCGAGCAGATCAACCGCCAGCTGCGGCGCGACGGGCGCCAGTCGATTCTCATCGGGCCTGGCCGTTGGGGTTCTCGCGATCCGTGGCTGGGGATTCCCGTGACGTGGCCGCAAATCTCCTCGGTCCGGGCCATCGTCGAGACCGATTTCACCGATCTCCAGGTGGAACCGTCTCTCGGGTCGCACTTCTTCCACAATCTGACCTGTTACGGCGTGGCCTTCTTCGCGGTTCACGAACTCGACGGCAGAGGTTTCATCAACTGGGAGTGGCTCGACAGCCAGCCGACCAAGGCCTCGGCGATGGAGGGCGTGATCCGTCACATCCGGCTCGACCGACCGGCCCAGGTCCTGGTCGACGGCTCCACCAGCCGCGGTGTCATCCTCGAGCCCTGATCGGCTCTCAGCCTGTCGGTTTTTCGCGTCAATTGGGACCCAGTCGCACCTGCCTTGACAGTTCACGCGGCGCGGCTATTCTCATTTGGTCAACCCGGAAGCGACGACGTTTACCGGCGGAACGAAACCAAAGGAGGATGCGCCCATGAGTCAGGTCGCGAAGCTGTTCGCCGAGCAGTTCATGAGAGGGGTGGTCGCCAAGAACCCGGGCGAGTCGGAGTTCCACCAGGCCGTCGAGGAAGTCGTCGAGTCGCTGGTCCCGGTGCTCGAGCGCCACACCAAATACCTCGACCACCGGATCCTCGAACGCATCGTCGAGCCCGAACGGGTCCTCATGTTCCGGGTGCCGTGGATGGACGACCGCGGCGAGGTCCAGGTCAACCGCGGCTTCCGCGTCGAGTTCAACTCGGCAATCGGTCCCTACAAGGGCGGTCTCCGCTTCCACTCCACCGTCAACCTCGGGATCCTCAAGTTCCTCGGATTCGAGCAGATCTTCAAGAACTCACTGACCACCCTACCCATGGGCGGCGGCAAGGGCGGCTCGGACTTCGACCCCAAGGGCAAGTCCGACAACGAGGTCATGCGTTTCTGCCAGAGCTTCATGACCGAGCTGTGCCGCCACATCGGTGCCGACACCGACGTCCCCGCCGGCGACATCGGCGTCGGCGGTCGAGAGATCGGATTCATGTTCGGCCAGTACAAGCGCATCCGCAATCGCTTCGAGGGCGTGCTCACCGGCAAGGGCCTCAACTGGGGCGGCAGCCTGATCCGGCCCGAGGCCACCGGCTACGGCTGTGTCTACTTCGCGCAGAACATGCTGGCCACCCGCAAAGACGGTTTCGAGGGCAAGCGGGTCGCGATCTCCGGTTCGGGCAACGTCGCCCAGTACGCCGCCGAGAAGTGTCTCGAACTCGGCGCCAAGGTGGTGACGCTTTCCGACTCGTCGGGCTACGTCGTGATCGAAGACGGTCTCACCAAGGAGATGTGGGACCAGCTCATGGACCTCAAGAACGTCCGCCGCGGCCGCATCCGCGAACTCGCGGACTCGTTCCCTGGCGTCGCCTTCCACGAGGGCACCGGCGTCTGGAACGTCAAGTGCGAGATCGCCCTGCCGTGCGCGACCCAGAACGAGCTCGACGCCGACGACGCCAAGACGCTCATGGACAACGGTTGTTTCGTGGTCTCCGAAGGCGCCAACATGCCCTCGACACCGGAAGCGGTGGAGCTTTTCGTCGGCAAGAAGATCCTCTACGGCCCCGGCAAGGCCGCCAACGCGGGCGGCGTCGCGGTCTCCGGTCTCGAAATGTCGCAGAACAGTCAGCGCCTGTCCTGGACTCGCGAAGAGGTCGATAACCGCCTTCGCGACATCATGAGCCGCATCCACGAGGCCTGCGTCACCACCGCGGCCGAGTACGATCAGGCCGGCAACTACGTGGTCGGCGCCAACATCGCCGGCTTCCTCAAGGTCGCCGACTCCATGATCGACCAGGGCCTCGTGTAGACACGGCGGCCCCTCTAAAAACACACCCGATCCGGCGGTCCTTCGGGGCCGCCGTTTTCAGTTTTGAGTTTTGAGTTTTGAGTTTTGAATCTCCGTCCAGGTCAAAACGACCGGCACGGAGACGTCAACCGACGCTCGGTAGGACGCCACCCGGCCGCCAGGTAGGAGTCGAATGACCGATTCTCCGACAGCAACCGGGCGACCGCGGCCTGGAAATCGGTCAACGGCACAGCCTCGCCGCCGCATCCCAGGCCTCGCGCCCACCATGTTTTTTGAGTTGTTCCGCGACCCACGCGACATCCTTCTTGCCGATCCGATGTTCGGGATTGTACGACCAGAAGCACGTCGCGTGGAAGCGCCGGTACAAACGCTGTGCTTCGCGCACGTTCACCATCTCCCTCGCATCATCGGAGGTCAGCACCCGGCGGCTCCTGCGCCCGCCCCGGCGCCCGATCTCGGCCAGATAGTCCCGGACCGCCTGTTTCATGGAATTATCTTAACCCGCTTATGTTAAAAACACAACTTGATCAATGCGAATCCACCATTCGGTGCCACATGGGGGCCGTCCCCCCGGTCAGCAGGACTGAAAGCGGGCCCGCCTGCCGCGACGCAGGCAGACGTGGCCGGCTGGAGGCCCGACCAATCGACGAGGTGAGGGAGGACGTAGCCGCTGCCGCCTGGTGTTCGTAGACTATTTCGAGCCGCAAATTTGGAACTACGTGCCAGGTACCTTTTTGATCGACCAGGGGCTCGTTTAAGACGGCGGCCCACCGACATCAGGACTTTTTCCGGCAATCCTTCGGGGCCGCCTTTTTCAGTTTTGAGTTATGAGTTTTGAGTTTTCTGCTCAATGAGTCCCCTGCCGATGGTGGAAGGCTGGGGGTGCGGGTAGGGTCCGGCCCGGCGATCGGACCTCAGGCGGTGCCCGGAAGACCTTCACCACGCGGTGTCACCGCGAAGTGTGGCACTGATTCAGACGACCCCGGGCATATGACAGACGGACCGCGCTCACGAGGTCTGGTCTGCCCGCCACAGCTGCGCCGAGCTCAGAACGAGCTCGCCGTGCTTGACGCCGCGCAGCCCGATCAGGTGGTCCGCGTAGTGGCGCAGCTCCGCAGGCGTGCCCTGCAGCACCTGGACCTCGAGGCAGATTTGCTCGTCGAGGTGCACGTGCAGCGACGAGAGGACGCGGGCGTGGTGTGCGTGGCCGCTGTCCACGAGCTGGCGCGCCAGCTCCCGCTGTTCGTGGTCGTAGATAAGGGTCAGGCTCGCCACCGCCGCACCATCGCCGGTCGCGACCTCTTCCTCCACCAACCGCGCCCGGATCAGGTCGCGGATCGCCTCCGAGCGGTTGCCGAGCCGACGCCGCTCGAGCAGGTCCTCGAAGCGCCGCAACAGCTCGGGTTCGATCGTGATGCTGATGCGTTCGAGTTCCACGGCAGCCTCCCCGTCGCACACAGTGTAGTCGATTGGCGGGGCCGTGTGGCGAGCCGCGACGGTTCCGGTGGGGCCGATACAGAGTCGCTGCCGCAAATGCGACACCGTTTGTTTTACTTGACCCGATTCCGGTACAGTAGTATATCTCGCGTGGGAGTAATATTGTTGCCTCGCCCCCTGTCGATGACGCCGCACGCCCGCGCGATCGAGGTCGGCCGTTGACCCGCCGCGGCGTCAGTCCCCGGGAGCTCGCCTTCTGCGGCCTCTTCGGCGCAACCGCACTGCTCCTGCCGTCGCTCTTCCATCTCGTTCGCCTCGGTCACGTGTTCATGCCCATGTACCTGCCGCTGATCGCCCTGGCTTTCCTGGTGCGCCCGCTGCCGGCCGCAAATACCGCAGGCATCGTGCCCGTGCTCTCCGCCCTCGTCACCGGCATGCCGCCGCTGTACCCGCCCGTGGCCCCGATCATGGCCCTCGAACTGGCGGCGATGGCGGCGCTGATCGCTGCCGCCCGCCGCAGATGGCCGCACGCGGCCGAACTCGCGATTCTGCTGCCGGTCCTTGTGGTGGGCAGATTGCTGTACGTGGGCATGGCGGCGGCCTTCGCCCATCTCGTCGAGCTGCCGGCAGCCTGGGTCGCCGGTATCTCCTTCGTGAGCGGATGGCCCGGCATAGCGCTCATGCTCGCGGTCGTGCCGGTGATCGTGCGCACCGCCGGCGCCGGCCGGAGCCGGGCCGGGGCGCTCCTCGAGGGACGCGATGAGCCGGCCTGACAAGCACGCTTTCTTTGCGGGGTTGGCGGCCGTGTGGGACGCCCATCAGGACGCCGCCGCCCTCGCGAGCGGTCTGGCCGGCGGCCTCGAGGACCTCGGAATCGGACCCGACGAGGCCGTCCTCGACGTCGGCTGCGGTACGGGCAACCTGTCTGCGGCGCTGCTGGCCCGGCTCGGTCGGCACGGCCGCGTGGTCGCATTCGATTACGCACCGGCGATGCTCGCGGTCGCGCGCGCCAAGAACCAGGACGACTCCCGCGTGTGGTGGCTGGAGGCCGACGCCGAGCGCCTGCCTCTGGCGGCGGGCGCCTTCGACCGGGTCATCTGCTTTTCGGTGTGGCCCCACTTCGACGATCCCGCGGCCGCGGCGCTCGAGCTCGCGCGCGTGCTGCGGGCGGGCGGCCGCCTGCACGTCTGGCACCTCGCCTCCAGGGCCCGCATCAACGCCATCCACGCCGCCGCTTCGCACGCTGTGCAGCACGATCTCCTCGCGCCGGGGAGGGAGGTCGCGGCCGTGCTCGAGGCGGCGGGGCTCTCGGCGGTGCAGATCGTCGACGACAACGACCGCTACCTGGTGAGCGCGGTCAAGCGCGCGGGCTGAGATGCGGACGCCGTGGCACGTTCTATGGGGCAGCGGCCGCGGCACGCTGAAGGCGCTCGCGCCGCAGACCCGGATCGTCTGCGCGGCGGCCGCTGTCGCCGTCTGTCTCACCGCTCCGGCTGCCTCCGTTCCGGGCTTCGCGGTCATCGCCGCCGCCGTCGTCGCCTGGCTCACGCTCTGCCGTCCGCCGGCCGCGGTCGTACGCGCCACCTTCGTTCTGGGGCTCGTCTTTCTGGCTCCGATCCTCCTGCTGACGCCGCTTCTTCTCGGGCAGACCGCGACCCCGGATTGGGAGGCCGCGGCGAGCGCGCCCGTGGCGGTCTTCGTCCGCGGCCTCGCCACCATGCTGGTGACCGTCGCGGCGGCCTCGACGCTGACCGCCGGCGAGCTGCGCCAGGGGATGGTCCGACTTCCGGCGCCGAGGATCGCGACCCTGATCCTGCTCCAGGTCGTGCAGCAGATTTCGACCCTACTCTCTGAAACGCGGCGAATGGCCGCAGCCATGGCCGTTCGCGGCGGCTCCCCGGCTGCCGCCACAGCGCTCCGGATGCTCCGCTCGCTGCCCCGGGTCTGGCTGCCGCGGGTGATGTCGCGCGCCGACCGAGTCGCCGCTGCGATGGAGCTGCGCGGTTTTCTGGAGGTCGAGCTCGAGGCGATGGGCTCGATCGCCGCCGGACGGCTCGACGCCTTCGCCGTCGCCGCGGCCGCCCTCGCCGTCGCCGGCGCCGCGGCGCTGAGGCTGTGGGGCGGAGCATGAGCCGCACCGCGGTGTCGTGCCGTCAGGTCAGTGTCCGCTACGAGCACGGCGCCGCGCCGGTTCTCGACGGCCTCAGCTTCGAGGTCGCGGAGGGAGAGCGGCTGGCGGTGGTCGGTCTCAACGGCGCCGGCAAGACCTCGTTGCTGCTGGCGCTGGTCGGCCTCGCGCCGAACGACGGCGAGATCGAGATCTACGGCCGCCGCCTGACCCGCGGCTCGGCCGTAGAGGTGCGACGCAGCGTCGGCTTCCTCTTCAACGTCCCCGAGGACCAGCTGCTGTTCCCCACCGCCGTCGAGGACGCGGCCTTCGGCCTCGTCCGCGACGGCGTCGATATCACCTCAGCCCGCGCCCTGGCGCAGGCGAGCCTCGAGTCTCTCAGCATCGGCCATCTCGCCGAGCGCCCGCTCCACCACCTCTCGCACGGTCAGAAGCAGCGGGTCGCCCTCGCCGGCGCGCTCGTCACCGCGCCTCCGCTGCTGCTGCTCGACGAGCCCACCTCGGGCCTCGACCCGCGCGGCCGCCGCGACCTCGCCGCCCTCCTCGCGGAACGCGACGCCGCCCAGATCATCGCCAGCCACGACCTCGACTTCGTCGACGGCCTCTGCTCGCGGGTGCTCCTGCTCGAAGGGGGCTCCATCGCGGCCGACGGTGGGGACACCTCGGCCATCCGTCGGCGCTGGCTCGCCCGGTCCTCTTGACAGATCCGGTAACGAGTATTACCTTTCGGAATAGTGTAATATTCTCAGAATAATACACGAACAATGGGTTCCAATCTCGAAACTGACCGAGAGATCAATGGGAGGTTCCATGACGCGTCAGAAGGCTCACCCGGTCCGTCTCGTTTGGTGTCTCGTCGCAGCGTGCTGGCTCGGCCTCACGCTCCGTCCCACGCCTTCCGTGGCGGAGGAACCGGTGCAGGACGAGGCGCCGACCACGGCCTCGGAGGCCGCTGCCGGGGACCCCGAGGCCGCGCCGCCGCGCACCTTCCGCGGCTCGATCACCGTCGAGGATTCGCCGATCGTCGAGGGTTCGACGATCGATGCCTCCGGGAGCCTGGTGACCACAGTCGCCGAGGAGCAGATCGACGACCTCTACGCCCAGGACCTGACATCGGCGCTGCGCCGGGTCCCTGGTGTGGTGATCTCGCGCTACAACACGGTCGGCGCCTACGGCGGCGGCGACGGCGGCGCGATCTTCATCCGCGGCCACGGCTCGGGGCGTCCGGGCGCCGAGATCATGATGCTGACCGACGGCATCCCGCGCTTCGTCGGCATCTGGACCCATCCCCTGATCGACGTCTCCAACATCGACTCCGTGCATTCGATCGACATCTACCGCAGCGCGCAGCCTGTAATGATCGGAAACATGGCGTTCGGCGCAGTGGACATGGCCACTCCCCGGCGAACGGCCGTCGGTTCGGGCGGCCGCTTTACCGGCTCCTATGGCAGCTGGGACACCTTGATCGGAAACTTCGAGTACGGCGGGCGCAGCGAGTCTCTCGACTACTACCTGACCGTCGGCTATCGCACGAGCGACGGTCACCGCGACAACGCCAACGGCGAAATCGGAGCCGTTTCCGGCCGCCTCGGATTCCAGCTCAGCGACATCTGGAGCCTCTCGGTCTTTTACGAGCACACCTCGAGCTCGGTCGGCGACCCGCAGATGGTCGGCGCCCCCCCGGTCCCGATCGACCCTACCTACGACATCGACAACGACTTCGTCCTCGCCGCCGTCGTTCACGACCACGATCGATGGTCGGGCACCGTCAAGCTCTACTTCGACGCCGGGACCTTCGACTGGCTGCAGTGGAGCGGCGCCGAGCGGCACGGGTTCCGGTCGATCACCGACTCCACCAACTACGGCCTGCGCTGGCGCGAGACGGTGGCGCCGTGGAAAGGTGGCGAGTTGGTGGTCGGGCTCGACCACGATTTCTACGGGGGCGAGTTCGTGGAGCGGCACCCCGAAGACGAGAGGCTCGCCACGGACCTCGAGTTCCGAAACACCGCGCCGTACGCCCAGCTCAGCCACACCTTCGGAAAGGACGTCACCGTCACTCCGTCGATCGGCGTGCGCTACAACGACAGCCGCTATTTCGGAAACGAGTGGGGCACCCAGGCCGCGATCGCCATAGGCTTCCCCAGGCACAAGATCTACGCCAACTACGCCCACGGCTTCAACCTTCCGGGGGTCTGGGCTGCCGTCCAGTACTCCGGGTGGGGCCGCGGCGACCAGTGGCAGGACCTGGAAGCGGAGACCATCGACCATCTGGAGCTCGGCTGGCTGGCGTCGTTCGGCCGTTCGCTGCAACTGACCGCCTCGCTCTTCCGCGACAAGGTCGACGACGCGATCCGTTTCGTGCCGCCGCCTCCGCCGCCGCCGCTGTTCGCCAACATCGGCGCCTACACCGTCAACGGCGTCGAGGTCTCGCTGCAGGCACAGCCCAACGAGCGCCTTGCCCTGTTCGTGGGCGGGACGTACTCGGACGCGGACCCGGAGACGGTGCCCAACCTGCCGCGGGCCACCGCGGTCGGCGGCGCCACCTGGAACGGCCGCTCCGGCTGGCGATGCAATCTCGACCTGCAGTGGGTCGACGACCGCTACGTGCTCAACCCCCGCTACGCATCCGGTGAGGCCGCGGTCGACGCCTACTTCCTGACCAACGCCAAGCTGTCACTGCCGTGGCGGCAGCTGGGGCTCGAGATCGACGGCTCGGTCTTCGTGTTCGGCGAGAACCTGACCGACGAAGAGTACGAGCACCGGCTGGGCTATCCGATGCCCGGGAGAATGCTGCAGGTGGGGATCGAAGTCGAGTTCTGAAGCCGGGGCCGGGAGCCGCTGACATCCGCCGCCGTCGCTGCAGCCTAGGCCGTTTGCCAAACCCTCGATGGTGGCCGGAAATTCGAAATTCGAAATTCGAAATCCGAAATCCGCCGTCCGCTGTGCGATCATCGTCGGTAGGAGGATCAACATGAGCGAGGCCGCCTCCTTTAATCCTTTTGCAGACGCCCAGGCCCAGTTCGACCGCCTGGCCGACCTCATGGGGCTCGACGGCGCAACGCGCGCGCTCCTCCGTACGCCCGCGCACGAGCACCGCCTGACCCTCCCGGTACGGCTCGACGACGGCACGGTCGAGGTCTTTCACGGCTTCCGGGTGCAGCACAACGACGCCCGCGGTCCCGCCTGGGGCGGCGTCCGTTTCCACCCCCAGGAGACCATCGACACCATCCGCGCCCTCGCCATGTGGACGGCCTGGAAGACTGCGGTGGTCGACATCCCACTCGGCGGCAGCATGGGCGGAGTGGTGTGCGACCCCCACCGGCTCAGCACCAGCGAAATCGAACGCATCTGCCGCGCCTGGATCCGCAAGGTTGGGCGCTCGATCGGCCCCCACCGCGACGTCCCCGCGCCGGACATGATGACCTCGAGCCAACACATGACCTGGATGCTCGACGAGTACGAAACCCTGCACGGTTGCCGGTCGCCGGGAGCGATCACGGGCAAGACCCTCGGCGCAGGCGGTTCCCTCGGCCGCCTCCAGGCGGCCGGGTACGGTCTCGTCTACACCCTCCGCGAAGCCCTCAAGGAGCTTGGCGTCGAACCCGCCAACACCACCGCCAGCGTCCAGGGCTTCGGCACCGTCGGCCAGCACGCGATCGAGCTCTACACCCAGATCGGCGGCACCGTGACCTGCGTCTCGAGCTGGGACGCCGCGGCCGGCCGCGCGGTGAGCTATCGCAAGGGCGACGGCATCGACCTCGCGGAACTGAGGGGCGCCAGCGACCGACTCGGAAACATCAAACCGGACAAGGCCCGGGCCCTCGGCTATGAGGAACTCGAGGCCGGGGCCTGGCTGGCACAGGAGGTCGACATCCTGATTCCGGCCGCCCTCGAAGACCAGATCACCGCCGAAAACGTCGGCGCCGTCCACCAGCGCGTCCGCATCCTCGCGGAGGGCGCCAACGGACCGACTTCCGCAGCGGCCGAAGGGGCGTTGATCGAGCGCGGCGTCTACGTGCTCCCCGACCTCGTGGCCAACGCGGGCGGGGTGACCTGCTCGTATTTCGAGCAGGTGCAGAGCAACATGAACTACTACTGGCCGCTGTCGGAAGTGCTGTCCAAGCTCGACCGCAAACTGACCGCGGCCTTCATCGCGATTTCCGATCTCGCCCGCACCAAGAAGCTCTCGATGCGGGACGCGGCCCTGGTGATCGCGATCGACAGGGTCGCGGAACAATGTCGGGAACGGGGATGGCTCTGAATGAATTTTGAATTATTAATTTTGAATTTTGAATTCAGGACCATCGTCCGTGCGTCGATCAACCGGTTCCTCATTCAAAATTCAAAATTCAAAATTCAAAATTTTCTTCTGACCGAGCGTGATCTCCCCGCCCCTCCCACCTTCACTGAATGGCCTGGCTGATGACGCAGGGTTCGTTGCCCCGGTTTGACCGCGAGTTCTTCGAGAGTGAGAACCCGCTGACCGTGATCGGCGAAGGCGAGCTTGGGGGGAAGGCCTCCGGATTGCGCCAGGTTCACGAGGACATCCTGTCGCGGCTCGACCTGGAGGAGTTTCCCTACATCGAGGTCGGGGTGCCGAAGGCCGTTATCCTGACGACCGACGTCTTCGACCGCTTCATGGCGCGCAACGATCTCGCCGGGTTGGCCCTCTCCGATCACCCCGACGACCGCATCGGGCACGCCTTCCAACAGGCCGAACTGCCGGCCGAGATCGTGGGCGATCTGCGGGCCCTGATCTCGGGCGTCCACAGCCCCCTTGCCGTGCGCTCCTCGAGTCTTCTCGAGGACGCCCTCGACCACCCGTTTGCGGGCGTCTACGGCACCAAGATGATCCCCAACAACGAGATCGAGGAGGATGCCCGCTTCAACCGTCTGGTCGAGGCCATTCGCTTCGTCTACGCGACCACCTTCTTCGCCGAAGCCAAGGCGTACATGGCATCCATCGGCCGTACCGCCGGTGACGAGAAAATGGCGGTCATCATCCAGGAGGTGGTCGGCCAGCGCGCGGACGACCGCTTCTACCCGTGCGTGTCGGGTGTCGCCCGCACCCACAACTTCTACCCCACCGGGCACGCGCGGCCGTCGGACGGAGTGGTGAGCCTCGCCCTCGGTCTCGGCAAGACCATCGTCGACGGCGGCCGGAGCTGGTCGTACTCGCCGGCGTACCCCAAGGCGCCCCCGCCCTTCAACGACATCGGCGAACTGCTCAAGAACACCCAGACGCGGTTCTGGGCGGTCAACATGGGCGACCCGCCGCCGCACGACCCGATCCGCGAAACGGAGTACCTGATCGAGCCGGGGCTCGCCGAGGCGGAGGCGGACGGGGCCTTGCGGTACCTGGTATCCACCTACGACGCGGGGTCCGACCGGCTCAACCCCGGGCTCGACGCCCGCGGCCCCCGCGCCCTCACCTTCGCTCCGATCCTGGGCTCGCGCCTGATGCCGTTCAACGGGCTCATCAGGCGTTTGATGGATCTCTCGGAGGAGGCTGTCGGCGCTCAGGTCGAGATCGAGTTCGCCATCAATCTCCACCGTCGCGAAGCCTTGCCTGCCCGGCTCGGATTTCTCCAGGTCCGACCGATGATGGTTGCCGGGGAGGCGGTCGAGGTGTCGCCGGAAGAGCTGGTCGGCGAGGGAGTCCTCCTGGCGACCGACAAGGCACTCGGCAACGGGTCCCGGAACGACCTGCTCGACGTCGTTTTCGTCCGTCCCGAAGCGTTCGACCCGGCGGCAACGCCGGCGATCGCCAAGGAGCTCGAGAAGATCAACCACCAGCTGGTGGGCGCCGGACGCAGCTACGTGTTGATCGGCTTTGGCCGTTGGGGCACGTCGGACTCCTCGCTCGGGATCCCGGTGGCGTGGGGTCAGATCAGCGGCGCCAGGGTGATCGTCGAGGCGACGCTTCCCGATGTCCAACCGGATCTCAGCCAGGGCTCTCACTTCTTTCACAACGTCCTCAGTTTTCAGGTGCTCTACCTTTCGCTCGAGCACCATGGACCGTACGCAATCGACTGGCCTTGGCTGACCGCTCAGCCCGTCGCACACTCGGCCTCGCACACGACCCACGTGCGGCTGGAAAGACCGCTGTCGGTGCGGGTCGACGGCGCCACCGGCCGGGGAGTGATCAGACATCATGACGAATCGTGACAGCGACCGTCCGGTCGACAAGCTGCTCTCCTCCCTCCAGGAGCGCGCCAAGGAGCTGAACTGCCTGTACGAGGTCGAGCAGATCCTCGCCCGTCTCGACCTGCCGTTGGACGACGCGTTCCGGCAGGTGGTCGAAGTCATTCCACCGGGTTGGCAGTACCCCGACGTCTGCCGGGCGGTGATCGAGTACGACGGGCAGGTGTTCGCCGGGGAGGAGGTCCGTCCGACCCCGTGGGTGCAGTCGAGCGACATCATGGTCCAGGGGGCGGTCGTCGGGCGTCTGAGCGTGTGGTACACCAAGGAGCGCCCGCAGGAGGACATCGGCCCGTTTCTGAACGAGGAGGAACGGCTGATCCGAACCATCGCCGAGCGTCTCGGCCAGAGCATTCTGTTCCATCGGATGTACGAGACCCGTCTGAAATGGGAGGAGGCCAGCCGCGAACTCGAAGCCGAGAAGGAGGACCGGTGGCGGGCCCCGATCGATCTGCTGAGGCGCTCCGACCGCGAGCTCTACCTGCGCATCGCGCGCAAGATGGTCAACCACCTGTGCTGGGCCGGGATCGACGGTGGACAGGAACTGCTCCAGGAGATCTACGGTCTTCCCGAGGAGGACCACCGCCTCGATGCGAATTCCCCCGCCCGCCCGCGCTCGGTCAATGAACCGGTCCTGCTCTCGGGCAAACCCTTCGAACTCGCGCGGCAGTACCTCGGCGCCGATGTCGTCATCTCGCTGACCCGTGATTGGGTGATGGAGGACAAGGCCAGCTTCCTGCCCGCGGTCCTCAACAACCCCCGCTCCACTTTGTCGGAAGTGGCAGGGGCCGTGCGTCGGTTCCATCACCTGCTGACCGATGATACCGAACTGTCAACGGCAACCACCGACGGCATCCACGTCGGTCTCATCCGGCGCTTTCTCACCGATCAGTTGAATTTCATCTCGGTCGCGAAGAAGTACATCCGGACCGAGGATTTCATCGACCTCATCGACCGGGTCATCCAATCCGACGCGAGCCACGGCAAGCTCGGCGGCAAAAGCGCCGGTCTCTTCCTGGCCGACGCCATCCTGCGCCGCGACGGATCGGGGGAGCGGCCGATCGGCGAGTTCAAGGTCCCGCGCAGCTGGTACGTCGCGTCCGAAGGGCTCATGAGCTTCATCGAGCACAACGACCTCGACGAGGTGCTGCAGCAGAAATACCGCGAGACCTCCCAGGTTCGCCAGGAGTTCCCCAACATCATCCAGCTGTTCAAGAACTCCAGGTTTCCGTCCGAAATCGTCAAGGGTGTCTCGATGATCCTCGACGAGGTCGGCGACACGCCTCTCATCGTCCGTTCGTCGAGTCTTCTCGAAGACCGGATGGGATCGGCCTTCTCCGGGAAGTACCGCAGTCTCTTCATCGCCAACCAGGGCTCGAAGAACGAGCGCATGCGGGCCATCCTCGACGCCATGACCGAGGTCTACGCCTCGGTCTTCGGGCCGGACCCCATCGCCTACCGGCGCGAGCGGGGGCTCCTCGATTTTCACGAGGAAATGGCGATCCTGGTCCAGGAGGTCGTGGGCACCCGGCTCGGCAGGTACTTCCTTCCAGCGGTTGCCGGGGTCGCCTTCTCCAACAACGAGTTCCGGTGGTCGCCACGAATCCGACGCGCCGACGGCCTCATCCGTCTCGTCCCGGGCCTCGGGACCCGGGCCGTCGACCGGGTCGGCGACGACTACCCCATTCTCGCGGTGCCGGGTCAGCCCGGTCTCCGGGTCAACACCACGGTCGAGGAGGTCATCCGGTACTCGCCGCGTTTTGTCGACGCGATCAACCTCGAAACGAACTCGTTCGAAACCATCGAGATCGAAGAACTCCTGAGGGTGCACGGCACCGAATACCCGGCCTTCGAACAGGTCTTCTCGGTGCTCAAGGACGACGTGCTCCACAAACCGGTCAAGCTCCTCGTCGACACCGCCCGGGACGAGCTGATCGCAGACCTCGGCGGTCTGGTGGGCTCGACCCAGTTCGTCCAGCACGTGGGCAATATCCTCCGCATCCTCGAGGAGGCCCTCGGCACCCCGGTGGACATCGAATTCGCCCACGACGGGCGGGATTTCTACCTGCTGCAGTGCCGCCCCCAGAGCTTTGCCGCCGAGGACGCCCCGGCGCCGATCCCCAAGGACGTGCCCGAAAAAGACACGCTCTTTGCCGCCCACCGTTACGTCTCCAACGGCAGAGTGCCCGACATCACGCACGTGGTCTATGTCGACCCGGAGAGCTACGCGAGCCTCCGGAATCGAACCGACCTGGTCGCGGTCGGTGAAGCGGTCGGCAAGCTCAACAAGTTGCTTCCGAAACGCCAGTTCATCCTCATGGGCCCGGGGCGCTGGGGAAGCCGCGGCGACATCAAGCTCGGTGTGAACGTCACCTATTCGGACATCAACAACACCGCAATGCTGATCGAAATCGCCCGCCAGACCGGCGACTACCTGCCCGATCTGAGCTTCGGGACCCACTTCTTTCAGGACCTCGTCGAATCGGAGATCCGCTACCTCCCCCTCTACCCGGATGCCGACAGCTCGCTCAATCAACGCCTCCTCCACGCCTCTCCGAACCTCCTCGTCGCGATGCTGCCAGAATACGCCCACCTCGCCGACACCGTTCGCGTGGTCGACATCCCCGGTGCGAGCGGGGGACGGGTGCTCCGGGTGCTGATGAACTCCGAACTCGACGAGGCGATCGGCATGCTCGCCTCGCCGGAGGAACACGCCGACCATGGCCTGACGGGAACCGTCCGCAGTTCCCCCGCAAATGCCGAGGAGTTCTGGAGATGGCGGATGCAGATGGCCGACCACATCGCCTCCGAGGTCGATCCGGAGCGTTTCGGGGTCGCCGCCATGTACGTCATCGGCAGCACCAAGAACGCCAGCGCAGGGCCCGCGAGCGATATCGACCTCCTCATCCACCATCGCGGCACCGGAGAGCAGCGCCGTGAGCTCGAGATCTGGCTTCAGGGATGGAGCCTGGCGCTCGGCAAGGTCAACTACCTGCGGACCGGGTACTCCAACCCCGAACTCCTGGACGTCCACATCATCACCGATGCCGACATCGAACAGCGGACCTCGTTTGCCGCCAAGATCGGGGCGGTCACCGACGCCGCGCTCGAACTGCCGATCGGAAGAAAAAAGACCTGAACCGGGAGGGAACTCAGGTCACAGCAACTCCCTGGTGGCTGCGCTCAGATCGGACGGATCAAACCGTACGAGCGCCAGTTCGGGCCCGTCGTGGGCTGCGGTGAAACAGTGGGTCCGACCGATGACCGTCCGCCAGGCCCCGGTCAATCGAGGTGCTTCGTGAATGTGGCCGTGAAGGGTGGCGAGGGGCTGGGCGCTCTCTATGAAACGCTGGATCGCGATGCTGCCGACGTGGACGTCCATCGGCACGTGATCGACCATGCGGCCGTCGAGAGCTGCGCGGTCGAGATCCGTCCCGTACGGCGGCGAGTGAAAGAGCAGAACAGCTCGTTCGAGATCATGCCCCGAGGCCAGCCGATCGAGGTCGGCGGCGATGGTCCCGAAGCGCAGGTCATCAGCCTGCACCGCGACGGTCCGAACACCCCGCTCGGGTGACACGCACCCCGGGTCGGTGAATCGCGAGACGTCGTACCGCTCCCAGTCCTTGAGCTGAAAAGGCGTCGGAGGCACACACGAGTAGCCGAATACCGGGAAGCTTCCGATCCTGTCCCATCGCTCGTGGAGGTAGGTCCACAAGCCTGCGCCGTCCCCTTCAATGAACACCGACTCGCCGGAGCGTTCGTCGTCGTTCCCCAGGATCAAGAAGACCCGCGGAAACCGCGATCCCATCTTCGACTTGAGGTTGCTGAACGCCGGTGCGAGGTCATTGCTGAAGAAGTCGCCCCAGCCGAGGGCGGACGCCCAGCGATTGGGGAGAAGATCACCCCCGAGAAACACCGCTGCGGGACGTTCGCTCTCGATCACGGTATACAGCTTCTGGTAGCGCTCGGCGCTGCCGTGCAGATCCGAGACGAAGACGCACGGAGTGCCGGTCAGCTCCGACTGCAGTTGATCAGAACGCTGCGCCCGGGTCACTTTCGCCCGACGGTCAGACGGATCACGTCACCCTGCACGCTGGTGTCGAGCAGGAACACGTCGTCGCCGGCGAGGTCGAGAACGATGTACAGGGCGGGCGGGCTGTCCTCGGGGTGATACCCGATGCGTATCCGCTCGATCTCCCGGGATCCGACACCGATCTCGTTGGGCTTGAAAAACGTCTCGATGGGCGAAACGCTGAGCCAGATCCGCAGGGGGTCTTCGAGCCGCAGGGAGCGGATGAATGAAGGGTCGAACACCCCGTTGCCGCGAATGGCAACAGTCGTGACATCGCTCTGCGCGAAAGCCGCCACATCCACCACCTGCGACGCCCGTGCCTGAGCCGCCGGAGGTGGCATCTCGGCAGGGGGTTGTTCGGTCGCCATCGCCTCGGTCGGCGCGGCGGCGACGGGTTCCTGTCCGGTAACGACGGGAATGCCGGCGAAGGTCTCCTGGGGCGCCTCCTGCGGGTTTTCAGAGGACAAGCCTGCGGCCACCCTCGCCGCCGTCTCGGCAGCCACCCTGGAGGCCGATTCGGTAGTGGACTCGCCGGCAGTCTCGTCGACCACCTCCCCGCCCCCTTCGGGGGGAGCTTCTTCGATCGCGAGATCTGCTTCGTCGTCGATCAATGCGACACCGGCCTCGGCGACGGTCTCCTCCGGGAACACGACCTCGGCGGCCTCATCGCCGGTGGACCGCATCCAATAGGTCAAGCCGAGCACGACCACCGCGACCGCGACCATTCCCGCCGTCACGATCAACCCAAGCCGAATATCGCGAGGTGGCTTGTTGTCCGGGCGCGGGGCCATCGCCATCTGGTGAAACGAATCATCCTCGCGGCGAAGAGGGGTCGGGTCTTTCTCGCCGTTTTCGAAGATCATGTCGACGTCGAATTCGTCGGAGGACAGGCCGGAGGAGAAATCGAACCCCTCGGTGGTCCCCGCAGACGCAACCGGTTTTTTCGGTTCAGTCGGCATCTCAAAACGAGTCGCCTTCTTAGCTCCCGCACTCCCCGACAACCAGTCCGGCAAAACGTCATCCTCGGGATCCTCGGGGACCTCGGGTGCGGGCGGTTCTTCCGGATCGGGCGGCAACGGAAGATCACGCGTCTTCGGCGCAGGGCTGTCGATGACGGATGGTGCCCCGCCGCCTGTCCCGACGAGCGCGTCGGTGGGTATCTCGCCAGCCCTGCTCGCCCGGGGCCCGACGTCAAAAGGATCGCCGCCGGTCGCAATATGGAAATCGACCAATTCGTCGATCACCGCCCGGCTCTGCTTGCCCACCTGCCCGAAGCGAAGCGCCATGCCCGGCACCAATTCGGGGTTGTTTTCCGGTTCGATGATCCACGAAACGACCGCCGTGCCGTGGGCAAGGACGAAGTCCTCCGGCATGACGAACTTGAATTCGACCGATGTGCCGCGCGGCAAGGGCCGGTCGGTGCGGGCAAAAAACCCGTCGTAGTTCAGATATGGCGCCATCTCTTCGCGGAATCGCCGCAGCGTCGCGAACTCAAGTTCGACACACGGCAGGCCGTCCGGCACTCCGGATCCGTCCTGTTCATCGTAAGGATCGTATTGGTCAGCCATTCAACGCCTTTCAACTGCCACGTCCACAATATCAAAAACCGGCTGCGATTGAACGGGAAATCGGTGAATCCGGCCGGGGCTTCGGTCCGGAAAAGGCGGGATGCGTATGAATCGTGGACCGGACAACCGGAAGGACCGCCATGCGGTAGTATGGATGCGCTGCCGATGAGGTGTCTTTATTCAGTCCGCGAGTCCGTCCGTCCGGGGTGCGCACCCAGCGCCTGGAAGGTTTTCGGAAAGGCCTCTCGACAATGTCGTCAGCGGGTGATCGCCTTCCTCGTCGTGACGGTCGCTGCCTTGCCGTCACCGACCGCCGAGGAAAAACTCACGTTTCGGACCGTTGAAGTCTACGACGGTCTCGCGACTCTCGAGATACCGGAACGCTGGAACGAGATCCCACCCGATGTTCTCGAGTTCTTCAGTCTGCAGTCGGCCGAGTCCAGCGGTGGTCTGATGGTCGAAATCTACCAACACGGTTTTCGACCCGGCAACCCGGAGGCGGACTTCGCTCCCCCCCAGATCCTGATCCAGATCAAAGAGAACGGTCGACTCAACTCCCGTCAGTTCCAACGATTGCCCCCGATCGAGCTCGTGCGAGAGCAGGATGCCGGGAAGCTCGACGGGCGAATGGGACCGTTTCTGAAGGACCTCCACCTCAACGAAGTCTTCATGGATCGCGAGACCCATGCTCTCCACGTCACCAACACCCTCGACCTGAAGTACGAAGGCAAGGTCATGGTGAAGTCGGTTTCCTTCCTCACCGAGCGAGGCCTGTTCACGGTTCACTGCTACGCCTTGATCTCCCAGCATGTGGCGATGAATCCGGTCTTCGACCGCATCCTCGAAAGCGTGGCCATCGACGAGTCGATCCGGTATCGTCCGCGGCTCGGCGACCGTCTGCCGCCCACTCCGGCCGTGATCTCCTATGCCATCGCCCTGTTCTTTGCGGTGCTGGTTCTGATCGTCTTCCTCGTCCAGCGCCGGCGCCGAAACACGTGACGGTCGTCATCGACGCCGACCGCCGATCGATTCGCGCCGGGGTCGGCGACCTCATCGGCGACCCCTCGCAGCGATCGATCGGTCTGTCCGGCAGCGGTCTTTCCCGATTGTGGATCGGATCCGAGCTCCACCGCCGGGTGCAGACGGACCTCGAGGCCACCGAGCCGGGATTCGCAAGCGAGGTCCCGGCGGTCCTCGAGATCGACATCGACGGTTGGAACGTCGAGATCTCCGGCCGCGCCGACGGGGTGGTATTCGACGACGGCCGCGCCGTCCGGATCGACGAGATCAAGAGCCTCCACTTCGCCGTCGATCTCCACAACCTCTATGCGGAGGAACGTCTCGAGCGATTCAAACGCCAGGTCTCGCTGTACGCTCTGATGCTCTCGGAACCGGACCACCCGGCGGCCGCGCGCCTGATCCTGGTCGACATCGTCACTCAGGAGGAGCAGGACGAAGACGTCGCGTGGTCGGCCGATAGCGTCCACGCCTGGCTCCGGCAGCAGATCCACCGCCTCATCGCAGCCGAACAGCGCCGGAGCGCCCGCCTCGAAGAACTCAAACTGGCGGCGGAAAGGGTCCCCTTCCCGCATGCCGAGCAACGGCCGGTCCAGCGGGAGATCGGCGACATGGTGGCCGAAGCTCTGGCCGAGGAACGCCACCTGTTGCTGCGCGCCCCCACCGGCTGCGGCAAGACCGCGGCTGTGCTCCACCCCGCCGTCCGCTCCGCCCTCGGACGCGGCCAAAGAGTGTTTTTCCTGACCGCCAAGACCCTCCAACAACGCATTGCCGTGGCCACCGTCAACGCCATGCAGGAGGGTCTCTTTCGCAGCCTCCAACTGCGCGCGAAATCCAAGATGTGCGCCAACACCGAGATCATCTGCCACGAGGAATTCTGCCCCTACGCAAAGGAGTACGGCGTCAAGCTGGTGCGCAGCGGGTTGTTGAAGAACCTGCTCGATGCCGACGAGCACCAGGACCCCGACCGCATCTTCGCCACCGCCAAGGAACACGAGGTCTGCCCATTCGAGGTCAGTCTCGACCTGTTGCCGGATGTCGACGTCGTGGTGTGCGATTACAACTACGTCTTCGACCCCACCATCGGGCTCGGGGCCCTGGCGGGAGGCGAGGCTCTCCGCAACGCCGTGCTGGTCATCGACGAGGCCCACAACCTCGTCGATCGCAGCCGCGAGTACTACTCGCCCCAGATCTCGTCCGCCGATCTCGGCCGCGCCCGCCAGTTCCTCGCGACCCGCTCGAACCCGGTCTTCGAACAACTCGCGGAACTCGTGGACGACCTTGCCAGGGAGGTCAGGGACCGGGTGTCCGAGAGCCTCGGCGACGAGGGGCCCGATGAAGGCCCGGCAGATCTCCAACCCGATGCGATATCGGACCTCAGGATCGCATTCGACGGAGCCATCCTCAGCTACTTCCTCTTCAAACGCGAGCGCGAAATGTGGATCGCCGACGACCCCGTCCTCGAGGTGTTCTTCGCCCTGACCAGGTTCCACCGCGTGCTGTCGCTCGGCGGCGACGAGTTCGTCTACATGGCACTGCGCAACGGACCCGGTGGCGACACCTTGAAGATCTTCTGCCGAGACGCCTCACGCTTCGTCGGCGAGGTGCTCGAAGGGAGCGCCTCCTCCATCGCCATGTCGGCCACCCTCGAGCCTTTCGATTTCTACCGCGACCTGTTGGGCTTCGACGCCCACCGCACCGACGAGCTCTACGTGTCCTCGCCCTTTCCTCCAGAGAACCGCCTGGTGCTTGCGATCACCGATGTCGACACCACCTACCGCCGCCGCGCGGCCCACTACGACCGGATCGCATCGTGGATCGCACGTCTCTCCCACCCCGGCGGCAACGTCTTGACCCTGTTCCCCAGCTACGCCTTCCTCGAGGCGGTCCACGACCGACTACCGCCCGTCACCCACGAGGTCATCGCCCAACGCCCCGGCGTGACTGACGCCGAACAGCGCGAGATCCTCGAGGCCCTCGGCGACGGCAAACCACACCTGCTGCTCGCCGTTCTCGGCGGCATCTTCGCCGAAGGCGTGGACTACCCCGGCGACATGCTTTCGCAGGTGATGGTGGTGTCACCCGGGCTGCCGCAGTACAACCTCGAACGCGAACTGCTCAAGGGCTACTACGACGAGTTCTACGAACATGGTTTTGCCTACGCCTATCTGATCCCCGGCTTGACCCGCGTGGTTCAGGCGGCCGGCCGTCTCCTGCGATCGGAACACGACCGCGGGGTGATCGTGATCATGGGGCGGCGTTTCCTCGATCCCCGCTACGTCCGCCTGCTTCCCGACGAGTGGACGCACGGCGACCCCACCAACCTCATCCACGAAGACCCCGAAGCCGCGGTCCGCGAATTCTTCGCAAACCGATGCAATTCTTAATTTTGAGTTCTTAGTTTTGAATTTTGAGTGTTCCGTGTCGACTGCCGAGTTCTCGGTGTCGAGGTTCGGCGTATCGTTGAGGGAGCTCAAACGCTCACCAACTCAAAACTAAGAATTCATAACTTAGAACTACTTCGCCATCGCCGCTTCGATGTCGGCGACGGATTTCGGGATCGACGGGCCGAGCACCCTTCTCCCGCCGTCGGTGATCAGCACGTCATCTTCGATCCGGATCCCTCCGAACGACCGGTACTGTTCGACCCGGT
The DNA here is from genome assembly GCA_963715955.1 of Candidatus Sulfomarinibacteraceae bacterium. Lineage (GTDB taxonomy): Bacteria > Acidobacteriota > Thermoanaerobaculia > Thermoanaerobaculales > Sulfomarinibacteraceae > Sulfomarinibacter. Next base: position 124,562 of record CAVQSQ010000021.1, on the reverse strand, counting down.
CGTAGCGGATGAACTCCTTGTGCAGGCCGTCCGACTGCCAGCGATCGATCAGTGCAGGGATGAAATAGATGCCGGGCTCGATGGTGATGACGAACCCCGTCTCGAGCGGACGCGCGAGACGGAGGTACGCCAGACCGAACTGGCTTGAACGTTCCTCTCCGGGTTCGTATCCGACGACATCGCCGAGGTCCTCCATGTCGTGAACATCGAGGCCCATCATGTGCCCGAGGCCGTGGACGAAGAACAACGCATGCGCGCCGGCCTCCACCGCCGCGTCGACATCACCCTGCATGAGACCGAGGTCCTTGAGACCCGAAGCGATGGTGCGCGCGGCGAGCAGGTGGAGATCCCGATTGGTGACGCCCGGCGCCGCCGCTTTGATAGCCGCCTGGTTGGCGGCAAGGACGACCTCGTAGATTTCCCGTTGGCGGCTGCTGAATCTCCCGGAGACCGGAAATGTGCGGGTGATGTCCGAAGCGTAGCCGCTGGGCGCCTCGGCACCGCTGTCGACCAGCAGAAGGTCACCATCCACCAGGGTGTTTTCGTAGGTGACGTTGTGAAGGATCTCACCGTGCACGGTGACGATCGGGTTGAAGGCCTGTCCGCACCCGGCGCTGATCGCCTCGGCCGTGTGGACCGCCGCGAGTTCCGCTTCGCTGCGCCCCGGCGCGGCGGCGCGCATGGTCGACCGGTACATCCCCGCCGTCACCGCGAGCGCATCCTCGATATCGTCGATCTCGCACTCCTCCTTGATCGAGCGCTGCGCGACCACCGCGCGCACCAGTTCCACCGAGGTCTGAGCGCCGACCTCCCGCGGATCGACATTCAGCAACCTTGCAAGTGCAAACCGCCGCTGCGACCGGTAGGGCGGCAGATAGTGGAGGTCGACTCCGGAATCGCGCAGCGACGAGATCTTCCCGGCCAGTCCGCCGATATCGGCATGTTCGGACGCACCCGCGGCCGCCGCGTGATCGGCCAGCGTCGGGTGCGGGCCGTGCCAGATCACGTCGTCCCGATGGTCGGGCGTGCCGTAGAGCACCGCGCCGCCGTCCGGTTCGATCAGCAGGGCGAGGCCGGCCTGGCTGACCCCGGCGTAGTAGAGGAAGTGGGAGTCCTGGCGGAAGGGATAGACGTTGTCCGCGTAGTTCCTGGGCGCTTCGTCGTTGCCCATGATCAGAATGGCGCCTTTCGGGACCGCCGATCTCAATGCCTCTCGTCGTGCCGCATACGTGCTCGGGTCCATTCGCTCCTCCTTGAGTGGTCTCATTATGCACCAAACGCATGGAGCCGGGCGCCCCATGCTGGATGCTGGATGCAGGATGCAGGATTCAGGATGGGTCGCGTTCTGCGGAGGTGCCATTTTCAACATTGTTGGATGCTCGATGGTTTTCGCCGCCAGGGTGATCCGGGCCAACAATGTTGAGGGTGGCTCCTCGCGAGCAAGGCCGTTCAGAAAGTCGGGCGAGAAGTGATCCTGCATCCTGATCCCTGCATCCTGCATCCTGATCCCTGCATCCTGGATCCTGCATCCTGTAACCGGGTGGGGCCGGAATGGCCCCACCCGGCCCCCTGTTTCCCAGGCCATGAAGCCACACCACGTTGTCATGGCGGCCGCCGCCATGATGGGAGCCTGCATGAACCACGCCGCCGAGAACGAAGCACCCGTCAAACAGAACCGGCTCGCCGACACCAAGAGCCCCTACCTGCTGCAACACGCCGACAACCCCGTCGACTGGTACCCATGGGGCCCGGAGGCATTCGCGAAAGCCGCAGAGGAAGACAAGCCCATCTTCCTCTCGATCGGGTACGCAACCTGCCACTGGTGCCACGTGATGGAACACGAGAGCTTCGAAGACCCCGACGTCGCCGCCTTGATGAACGAGACGTTCGTCAACATCAAGGTCGATCGCGAGGAACGCCCCGACATCGACCAGGTCTACATGACGGTCTGCCAGATGATGACCGGCGGCGGCGGATGGCCGCTCACCGTCATCATGACTCCCGAGAAGGAACCGTTCTACGCGGCAACCTACATCCCGCGCGAGAGCCGCTACGGCCGGGTCGGGATGCTCGATCTGATTCCCCGGATCGAACAGGTCTGGCGATCGGACCGCGACAAGATCCTCGGCACGACGCAGCAGATCACCGCCGGTCTGAAGAACATGGAGTCCCGCGAGACCGGTGGCACGCTCGATCCCAAGGCAGTCGACGAGGCGTTCCGGCAGTTGGGGGGTCGATATGACAAGGTCAACGGCGGTTTCGGTTCGGCGCCGAAATTCCCCTCCCCCCACAACCTCATATTTCTCACGCGGTACTGGCGCTCGACCGGCAACCAACTCGCCCTCGACATGGCGGCGCTGACTCTCGAGCAGATGCGTCTCGGCGGCGTCTACGACCAGATAGGATTCGGTTTCCACCGTTATTCGACCGACGCCGAGTGGCTGGTGCCCCACTTCGAGAAGATGCTCTACGACCAGGCCATGCTGACGATGGCCTATACCGAGGCGTGGCAGGCCACCGGGAATCCCGTTTTCGCAGCCACCGTACGCGAGATCGTGACCTACGTGCTGCGCGACATGACGTCACCCGAAGGCGGATTCTATTCGGCGGAGGATGCCGACAGCGAAGGCGAGGAAGGGCGCTTCTACCTGTGGACCCTCTCCGAGGCCGAGGCGGTGTTGGGTGCGGAAGACGCCGCCTTTGCCGCTGCTGTGTGGAACTTCTCCGCCACGGGCAACTATGCGGACGAGGCGAGCGGCCGGCACACCGGCTCGAACATCGCCCACCTCGGCCGCAACCACGCCGAGACCGCAGCCGCCATGGGCCTCGAAGAGGGCGCCTTTGACAAGCGTCTGGAAAGCTGCCGTACACGGCTCTTCAATTCCCGAGATCAACGCGTCCACCCGCTCAAGGACGACAAGGTGCTGGCCGATTGGAACGGCCTGATGGCGGCGGCGATGGCCGCCGCCGGCCGGGTGTTCGAGGAACCGGAGTGGGTCGCGGCCGCGCAGCGGGCGACCTCGTTCGTGCTCGAGGAAATGCGGGACGACGAGGGACGTCTGTTGCACCGATACCGTGACGGCGATGCCTCGATTCCGGCATTTCTCGATGACCACGTCTTCATGACGACCGCCGTGCTCGAACTCTTCGAAGCGACGTTTGACGCCCGCTATCTCGCCACGGCCGTCGAGCTGCAAAGCCGGACGGACGCTCTCTTTGCCGATGGGAAACGCGGCGGCTACTACTTCTCGGCGGCCGACAACGAGGAGTTGCTGGTGCGCCAAAAGGAGGTCTACGACGGGGCGATCCCGAGCGGCAACTCGACCGCCGCCGCCAACCTCGTCCGGCTGGCCCGTCTCACCGGTGACAGCGCCTGGGAAGAGTCGGCCGACCGGGTGCTGGCCGCCTTTGCTTCCGAGGTCACGCGGCAACCTTCCGCCCACACGCAACTCGTCTCCGCCCTCCAGTTTCGGGTCGGCGCCTCCCTCGAGATCGTCATCGTCGGCGACCCCTCCGGCGCCGACACCCTCGCCCTCATCGAGACCGCCCGTCGGCCCTATCTGCCGGGCGCCGCAGTCCTGGTCGTACCGACAGGTGAAGCCGGCGATGCGATCCGCAAACTCGTGCCCTACTCCTCGGCCTACGAAACGGTCGACGGCAAGGCCGCGGCCTACGTCTGCCGCAACTTCCAGTGCAAGTTGCCGACCACGGATCCGGTGAGGCTCGAAGAACTGCTCGAAGAGGCCGGAGCAGCGAAGCCCAAATAGCTGCAGGGGTGATACAGGATGCAGGATGCAGGATGCAGGATGCAGGAATCATCGCACTCGGCCCTCGACCATCCGTGAGTGGCATTCGCGGTCTCACTGGCTCCGGTTTTGCCCCGCGAACTACACCGCGTCAATTCCTGCATCCCGCATCCTGCATCCTGTGCCCTGCATCCTGCATCCAGCATCACTCTTGTCCAAGACGGCATCGTGGACTGCTCGCAATCACATTCAGGCTCCACCCCGACCGCGGCGGGTCTGAAGGTGGGCCGAGGCCCACCCTACCTCGGACCCAGGTTTCGAGCGGGTTCGTAGGGTGGGCCTTGGCCCACCTTCAGAGATGTTACCTGCATCTCGCGCCACCCGTGTCTCAGTACGAGACCTGGACAGCAATGATCCTGCATCCTGCATCCGCCCGAGCGGGACCCGCTCGGGCGGGTTACTATGTCCCCCGATGATCGAAACACCGCTGCGGCCACGGATCGCCCTCGAGGACGGGTGGGAGTTCATCCGCGAAAGGGTCGGCCGTTCCTGGCTCAGCGGCCACGGCGGCGGCGGCGAAAAGGTGGCGCTCCCCCACTGCTGGAACACCACCGACACCTTTCAGTACGGTCTATTCAGCTACTCCGGCTGGGGCGCCTACCGCAGGCACGGCACACTGCCCACCACCACAACGGGTAACGGCATCAACTGGCGCCTCTGTGCGGGAGGCTTCTACGGCGTCGGAGACGTGTGGTTCGACGGGCGGCGGCTGGCGCGGATTGACGGCCAGTACATGGGCGCTGCCATCGACCTTCCGCCGCTCCGGGGAGCGACCGGGCACCTGATCGCCTTTCGCCTCGACAACCGTTGGCACCGCAACGTCCTTCCAGGGTTTCGGCAGCCTGATTTCATCCTTCATGGAGGCCTGGCCGGCGGCGTATGGCTGGAGGGGGTTCCCCAACGGCACCTTGACGCCGATCGGATTCGCATCGATTGCCTGAAGCAGGATTCCGGCGCCGAAGCCGTGACCATTGAGTGGGCCCTCGCCGACACGACGTCCGGCTCGGTCGAGGCGACGGTCGAGTGGAGCCTCACCGATGCCCACGGTCATCCGGTGGGCGCCGCTCCGCCCTGGCGAGGTCGAACCGACGCTGGACAGCAGTCGATATCGATCGAAGTCGGCAACCCACGTTGCTGGTCGCCGGACGATCCGGCCCTCTACTGGGCCGAGGGACGGCTCGAGGTCGACGGTGTCGCAGTCGATGTCGTGCGCGTCCGTTTCGGCATCACCCGCGCCGAATTTCGGCCGCGGCAAGGGCTCTTCCTGGACGGTGTCCGGGTCGACCTTCACGGGTGCAACCGGCACGAGGCCATACCCGGGTTTCGGCAACGTCCTGCCCGATGAGCTGCAGCGGCGCGACGCCCGCATCCTCAAGGATGTCGGGTGCAATTTCGTGCGGCTGTCGCACTATCCGCAGTCGCCGGTCTTCCTCGATGCCTGCGACGAGCTCGGAATCATGGCCTATGCCGAGATCGCCACCTGGAAGAGCGTCCGTTCGGCCCGCGGCTGGAGACGGGCGGCGCGCCGGCAGATGCGCGATCTCATCGTTCGCGACCGCCACCACCCCTGCGTCATCCTCTGGGGCATGGGCAATGAGGCACGGTCACGCAAGGCCTATCTGGAGCTCGCTTCCATCGCCCGCGAACTCGACCCCCAGCGCCCGGTGACCTATGCCGAAAACCACCTCCACCGTGCGCGGCGCGAACGGACGATCGGTGTACCCGACGTGTGGAGCGTCAATTACGAGCTCGACGTTCTCGAGGAGTCGTGCGCCTCGAGCCGACTGCAAAACGTGGTCGTATCGGAGTGCTGCAACCACCCCGAGAGCCTTCGGGGGGACGACGATTCCGAGCTCGTCCAGCTCGCCGTCATCGAAGGAGATTGGGAACGGATGGCCGACCTGCCGCACGTGGCGGGGTACTCGGTCTGGAGCTTCTCCGACTACGCCACCGAACACCGCAACCGGTTCCGCCGGCTCCCCGGTCTGTTTGACGCCTGGCGCTGCCCCAAGATGGCGGCCGAACTCTTCCGGGCGCGTTATTCGAAACGGCCTTTCGTGTCGCTGCACGTCACCGAACCGGGCCCTCAGACCGCTCCGACCAGGTTCCGGATCGAACACCGCAGCCCCGGCGACGGCCGCGCTCCGCTCGAACTGCACGCCTTTACCAATTGCGAGACGCTGCGCGTCGCCCGCGACGGATCGATGCTGGCCGTCCTCGAGGGCGCGATCCACCACGTCCTCCCTCTTTTCGGGACCTTCGAAGAACTCATCGCCACCGGGTCGCGGGACGGCACCGTGGTCCAGGACAGGGTGCGGCGCCACGGCGAGGCGCAACGGGTCCATCTGAGGGCGGCCGCCGGTTCGGCCCACCCGACGTTGGAGTTGGACGTGGAGATCCACGACGACTCGAATACCGTGGTCAGGAACTGGAACGGCGCCGTCCGGGTGACGATCGAGGGCCCCGGCCGGTGCCATGCCTACAACGACGGCGGCGAGATCCTGATGGCGCGCGGTCTCGGCAGGGCCCACGTGACGATTGACGGCAACCACGAAGCGGTGGTCGTCACGGCCACGGCATCCGGGCTGTCACCGGGGATCCTCTCCCTCCACGGTCCCTGAATCTGGTCCCGCTCAGCGCCGAACCCGTGCGTTGCCCGCCCAGATGCTCCAGATCTGCTCCTCGTCCGCCGGTTGGGCGTAGTCGGTCAGCAGGGTGGTCACCAGGGCGCCGCTCGCCCATCCGAATTGGATCCATTTCTCGGCTTCCCAACCCCTGAGCATGGCGTAGAGCATGCCGCCGACGAAGCCGTCGCCGCCGCCGATGCGGTCGAGGACCACGATCTCCCGCGGCTCGACAACGTGCCATTCGTCGCCGACCGCCGCGATCGCGCCCCACAGATGAGCGTTGGCGCTGATGACCTCACGCAGGGTGGTGGCGAATACCCCCGTCTCGGGGTAGGTCCGCTTCGCCCGGTCGATCATTCCCTTGAAGCTTCCGATCTTCGCGGCGAGATCCTTGCCGCCCGCTTCCGGGCCCTCGATACCGAGGCAGAGCTGGAAGTCCTCTTCGTTGCCCACCAGCACGTCGGACAGGGAGGCAATCTCGTGAAAGGCCCGGTGCAGCTCGTCTTCTCGACCCTTCCAGAACGAAGCGCGGTGGTTGAGATCGAACGAGATTCGGCTGCCACGCTCTTTGGCTGCCCGCGCGACATCGAGGCAGAAGGTGGTGGTCTGGGGGGACAGGGCGGCGACGAGCCCCGACAGGTGCACGATGCGAACTCCCTCGCTTCCGAAGATCCGATCGAAGTCGAAGTCCCTGGCGTCGAGGGTGAGACCGACCTCGCCCGCGCGGTCGTTGTGGACGCGGGGCCCGCGTGAGCCGTAGCCGGTGTCCGCCATGTTGATCTGGTGACGGTATCCCCAGGGCCCTCCCTGGTCGACGTCCCGGCCCTCGTAGTCGATGTGGCGGCCCGCAAGGTCGTCCTTGATGAGACGCGAGATCGGGCTGCCTTTGACGAAGGCCGTCAGGACCTTCACGGGCAGGCCGAGATAGGACGAGACGCTCGCCACGTTCGACTCGGCGCTCGTGACCTCCATGAGGAACGTCTTGCTGCAATGGACTCCCTGGCCGTTGGCGGGGGTCAGGCGAACACCCATGCTGGTGGGCACCAGCAGTGCGTACTTGCAGTCTTCGCGAAACGTGATCATGTTGACTGTCCTTCCCATATCATCCGCTCCCGGTGAAATCTGAACGCCTTCGCGATCCAGAAGTCGGATGTTGGATGTTGGATGTTGGATGTTGGATCGACACGACCAACAAATGACGATCGAAACTCACCGACTGCGCATCCAAAATCCAACATCAAATATCCGGCCTCAGTGTTGGCGAGACGGCCATGCCGCTGATCCTATGCCTGGTACGTGTTCGCCGTGACATCCCCGCCGCGCCCCGTCCAGTCGGTGTGAAAGAACTCGCCGCGAGGACGATCCACCCTCTCGTAGGTGTGGGCGCCGAAGTAGTCCCGTTGCGCCTGCAGCAGGTTGGCGGGTAATCGGCCGTTGCGATACCCATCGAAGAAGGCCAGTCCGCTGGACATCGCCGGCACCGGGATGCCCATCTGCACTGCCCTGGAGACGACCCGCCGCCACGCCGCCTGCGCATTTTCGACAGCTTGAGTGAAATAGGGATCGAGCAGCAGATTCGTGAGCCCGGGGTCGTTGTCGAAAGCCTCCTTGATCTTGCCGAGGAAGGCCGAGCGGATGATGCAGCCGCCGCGCCACATCAGGGCGATGCCGCCGTTGTTGAGGTTCCAGCCGTATTCCTTCGCCGCGGCACGCATCAGCATGTAACCCTGAGCGTAGGATACGATCTTGGCCGCATACAGGGCCTGGCGGAGGTCGTTGACAAAGGCATCGACGTCGCCTCCGAAGGTGGCATCCGGCCCCCTCAGGACCTGCGAAGCTGCGACCCTCTCGTCCTTGAGGGCGGACAGGAAGCGCGCCAATACCGCCTCGGCGATGAGGGTCAAGGGCACGCCCATCTCGAGGGCCGAGATCGCGGTCCACTTCCCGGTGCCCTTCTGGCCGGCCGAGTCGAGGATCTTCTCGACCACAGCCTCCCCCTCTGAGTCCTTGAAACCGAGAATGTCGCGGGTGATCTCGATCAGATAGGAATCGAGCTCGCCTTCGTTCCATTCGGCGAACACCTCGTGCATGCGGTCGCAATCGAGCCCGAGCCCCTCCTTCATCAACTGGTAGGCCTCGCAGATCAGCTGCATGTCGCCGTACTCGATGCCGTTGTGGACCATCTTGACGAAGTGGCCGGCGCCGTTCTCGCCCACCCACTCGCAGCACGGGCTGCCGTCCTCGACCTTGGCCGAAACCGCCTGGAAGATCGGTTTGACGTGAGGCCACGCCGCGGGCGACCCGCCGGGCATGATCGAGGGACCGAAACGGGCGCCCTCTTCTCCACCGGACACACCGGTGCCGATGTAGAGCAGTCCCTTGGACTCCACATAGGCCGTGCGTCGGATGGTGTCGTTGTAGTTGGAGTTGCCGCCGTCGATGATGATGTCGCCCTCACCGAGCAGCGGCACGAGCATCTCGATGAAGTCATCCACCGGTTTGCCGGCCTTGACGAGCAGCATCACCCTGCGCGGGGTCGCCAACGCGTCGACCAGTTCCTCGAGCGAGCGGGCGCCGACGATCTCGGCGCCCTTGGCGTTGCCCGCGAGAAACTCGTCCACCGTCGCCACCGTGCGGTTGTAAACCGCAACCTTGAAACCGTGGTCGTTCATGTTCAGAACCAGGTTCTGGCCCATCACCGCCAGCCCGATGAGACCGATGTCCGCTTTGCCCATGTGCTCCTCCTCGATCGACGGCCTCAGCCGCCGTCTTTCACTCGATACAGTTTTTCTCCCGCCCGGGGCACCAGCACGATGCCTTCGTCCTCCCGACCCTCCCACTCACTGAAGTCGACCGCCGCAGGATCCAGATATCCGAGACCGATCGCTTCACAGCGTTCGCGTGGGATGCCGGTAGCCAACGTCACGCGAATCCGGGCTTTCTCGACGCCATCGATGTAGGTGCCGCCTCCGCGCAGATGGGTCGAGTGCGCCAGCACGCCCCACGGGATGTGTTTGAAACGATCCCACTGGGCGGTGAAATAGTCGCGCACGTGATAGCCGACCTCGTCGAGATAGCGCCCGTGGACATAGGACACCTCGGTGATGTGGGGTGCGTAGATCACGACCTCGCCGTCGTCGGCGATCGCCGGTTCGAGCTTGTACATTCCCTTGGCGCCGGTCCAGATGTCGTCGTACATCTCCGGCATCACCGACAGGACCCGTTTGAAGGGTTGGTCGACCCACACGATGTCGAGCTCGGCGGAGAGTTCGGTCGCCGCCCGCCACGCATCCTCCATCCCGCCCATGAAGATGCCGTGCAGGTTCTGTCCGTGCATCACCAGGGCGATCAGGCTCCTCGGCGTCGGAACGAACGACGCGGCCCGGTCGATGAGGCGTCGCACCGGTGTCTCGCGAACGCCGATGATCGATTGGCTCGTCACCAGCGCGCCGACCCAGTGGGTGGCGTCGATCACCTCCTGACCGGCGACGCCGGGCACGAAGTACTTGTTGCCGCCGGAGAAACCGGCCACTTCGTGTGGAAAGACCGGCCCGCAGACCAGGATGTGGTCGTACGGCGTGTTCCCTTCGTCGTCGCCGACCAGCCGGTTGAGCCGCACGGCGATGTCCATCTCGAGCATCCCGTCGGTCGCAGCCGCAACCTCCGACGCCGGGATCGTACCGAGGGTCGCGAAGGTGTCGGGCGACTCCCACCGGTGGTTGAAGACTCGTGATCTGCCCGCCTTTCCATCGACAACGGGAGTCCCGAGGAGCTTCGATTTGGCGGCGTCATCCATCGGCGGGTGGGTGCCGAGTGCTATCAGGTAGTCGAGTTTTTCGACCTTCGACCCGAGGACATCCCCGAGCAGGCTGAAGAACAGGCCGATGGGCGCCGACCGCGTCCCGTCCGGGATGACGACCAACACCCGCCGGCCGGTCACATCCAGAGCTCCGATGCCCTCGCACACGACCTTCCGGATCTCGATGTCGCTCAGGCTGCGTTCGGTGTTGGCGCATTCGACAATCATGCGCGGCTCCTCAGATGGTCATGGCGGTGAAGCCGCCGTCGACACGGACGATGGAGCCGGTCACGAAACTGGAAGCCCGCTCTGACGCCAGCCAGACGGTGGCGCCCGCGAGCTCTTCGGCCTCTCCGAAACGGGCCATCGGGGTGTGGCCCATGATGGACGCGGTGCGTTCCTCGGTCAGGAGTTTGCGGTTCTGCTCGGCCGGAAAGAAACCCGGAGCGACGGCATTGACCCGGACCCCGCTCGGCGCCCACTCGCGCGCCAGAAACTGGGTGAGGCTGTTGACCCCGGCCTTGGTGATCGAGTAGGTGAAGACCTTCGAAAGCGGCGGCCCCGACGAGGCCGACGAAATGTTGATGACGGACCCGCCCTCCCCACGTTCGACCATGTCCCTGCCAAAGACCTGACAGGCCAGAAACATGCTCTTGAGGTTGACCGAGAGGATGCGGTCCCACTCATCCTGGGTGATCTCGAAGAACGGCGTCCCCGAGTTGATGCCGGGAGCATTGAGCAGAATGTCCACCCGCCCCCAGACGCCCAGTACCTGCCCCAGGGCCTTGCGGAGATCCTCCTCACTGGTGGCATCGACGGCCATCCCGAGCGCGTCGACCCCCGAAGCCTGCCGAATCGTCTGGGCGCGCGCCTCTGCAGCCTCACCGTTGAGGTCGAGCACCGCCACCCGCGCACCTGCCGCGCCGAGCGCTTCGGCCATGGCACCGGCCAACACCCCACCGGCGCCGATCGCCACGGCGACCTTGCCGTCAAGCGAAAACAAATCGTTCAGATAGCTCATGTGATCTCCCCACCGCCGTTGCCGAAGGGCGCCGTGTGGCGCCTGAAGTGCGTGACCAGATTTTCGAAGTGCGCCGCCTCATGGGTGGCGAGCGCGGCCAGAACACGGTCCTTGAAAAGGTAGCCTCCCTGCGGAGTCTTTTCGGTCAGCACCCTTCCGAACGTCACGTGCAGCACCTGGCGGGCGTCCTCATCTTCGAAGAGGGCCGCCAGATCGTCGTCGCTCATGCTGTCGCTCGCAGGCACGCGGTCAAGCTGCGCCGACACGTGGTAGGTGCGCCGCTCGTGTTCGTAGAGCGAGCGCGAAAAGTCGAGGATCTCGCGGAAGAGGGCGGGTTCGCAAGCCGCCAGGGTCCGCAGGGCCTCGAGATAGCTCGTGCCGGCAGTCTTGACGTGTACCCCGCCTCTCCCGAGCTCGCCGATGACCCGGTAGACACCGAATTTGTCACTCCCGGAGTGGATGCTGATCTTGTACGGCCCGAGGGCCTCGGCGACCGCCAGGTGTTTGACATACTCGGTGCGGAAGATCTCGAGATCGCCGCGGTAGTCGATCCCCTTTTCGAAATCGCCGATAAAGCGGGGCGCCAGCCCGACCCACTCGACGCCGAGGCGGCGCAGCTCCGACGCCACCAACCAGTGTTCGAAGGGGGTCGTGACCGACGCGGTCTCATCCACCGAGACCTCCACCTCGAAGGGCCGGTCGCCCATCGTCGCCGCGATATGGCGGTACATCATTGCCGCGTGGGACAGCGACGCCCCGTACTTGACCCACGCCCGCAGCACCTCTTCGTCGGACGGTTCCAGATCAAGGTCGTGGCCGACCATGATGGCCGTCCCGGAGTACCGGTCGAGGGCACTCGTCATGGTGTCCTCGAGATCGGCCCACGGCAGACCTGCCGCCGCCCTTCGAAGCTCCTCGACCGGCAACGTATCGGCCGCATCGACCACGTGGTCGCCGGGGTCGATGGTGAACATGGTGAATCCCGCCGCCGCCATCCGCTCCACGTCTTTCGGAGTCTTCAGGTGATCGGCGTCCGCACCCCAGTCATCCGTCCACCCTTCTTCAATCACCGCCCAGGTGGCCGCACCCATGACGTCGTCCGCGGAACGCTCGGTGCGCTCGAGCTCGCGGATCGACTGCTGTGCCAGGACCGGTTTGAATCCGCTGCCCCTCATGGCACGCAGATGGGCCGGCCCGGCCACTCCGAGACGGTCCCCGAGACCGAAAGAATCGGCGAGACCGAGCGGCCGGGGCCGTGCGATTTCGTAGACCCCCCGCACCGCGACCGCGTTGTGATGGTCGAGCGCGCCGCAGCAACACTCCACACCGGGCTCCACCGTCCATTTCTCCCCGGAAAATCGCGCGAGCAAACCGGAACCCTCCTCCAGATCCACCACGAGCAATTGCCGCTGGTTGCCCAATCGGCCCACCATCACCGCACCCCCGTCGATCCACGCGATGGATCGCGGAGCCACCTCGAGCCTGCCTCCGGACGGCACATCGATGACGAGCGTTCCGTCCACTGACGGCGACGGGTTCCGGCGAATCTCCTCGAGTTTTTCGCGCACGTTCATTCAGCCTCCTCACGGTTGAGCTCGGCCTTGACCTCCAGGGCCAGCGTGTCCTGGGCCCACCGGAGATGCTCGTCCATTTCACGTCGTGCCGACTCGACATCTCCGGCGCGAATCGCCTGGTAGATCCGCCGGTGCTGCTCGGCGGCTTCATCCGCACCACGCCAGCGATCGACCGTGCTCTTTCGCTGGTCGTAGAAAAGGTCGGCGACCATTTCCATGATCGCGGCCATCAGAGGGTTTCGCGCCGCCGCCGCGACCGCCCGATGAAAACGGATGTCATGCACCAGAAAGCGGTGGACGTCATCACGGCACGCGAACATCTCCATGACCTCTTCGGAAATCGCGGCCAACTCGTCGCCGCCGGCCCGTTCGGCTGCGAGCCCCGCCAGGTCGATCTCGATGACCCGCCGCGTCTCGAAGAGCTCCGATTGCGGAATCCCGTGAAGAGCCGAAAAAATGGACAACGGATTGACGTCGAAGAGCGGCGACCCCTCGGAAACGAATGTTCCGGCGCCGCGTCGAGCTTCGAGAACGCCGACGGTTGCAAGCGACCTGATGCCATCTCGGACGCTGGCGCGGCTCACCCCGGTCAACCGGGCCAACTCCCGCTCCGGCGGCAGCTTGTCTCCAGCCTTGAGATCACCACGTTCGATGAGCCGCCGGATGTAGGCCACCACCAGCGATGCGGCCATCGGAGGATCGGTGCAGCCCGTTTCGCCCTGTGTTTCCATAGAAATCCCGTGGTTTCAGTCTATTGGTCTGACCACATGGATCATTCTAACATCCATCGTCGTCGAGTCAACGTCGGCAAAATTTCGAGACTGTATCGATTAAGCCGTTTGAAATGATAATTTTATATCAAAACCTGTTTTCGAGATTTCTGCCGTGCGGGGATCACAACCCACCCGACCCTGCACGGGATCACCTGGTTTCAACAGATATGGTCTGACCAATATTGACAGAATAACGGTTTTTCAGAGAGCCGTCCGGCTCAACCGGAACTCAGATCATCCCCCCCGGTACCCGAGATCGACGGGGTGAGCGGTTCGGCGCCGCAAGCACATCACCACACCGACCCTTTGACCATGCTAGCGTTCTCACTTGGGAACACCCTCGCCCAGAAACAGGGAGGCAGGCGCTGCGATGAACGCAATGCGAGATATCGGCCTCGGCCATCAGACCCCGGGGGCTTTGACCCGGGCGCGGGAGGATGCCCGGTGAGCGGTTTGATCCACGAACGATTCCTGCTCCAGAGCGACGAGGCGGCCCGTCTCTACTTCGACTTCGCGGCCGGGCTGCCGATCATAGATTTCCACACCCACCTGCCGCCGGCCGAGATCGCCGCCGACGCCCGCTGGGAGAACATCACCCGGGTCTGGCTCAACGGCGACCACTACAAGTGGCGCCAGATGCGCGCCAACGGCGTCGCGGAACGTTTCTGTACCGGTGATGCGTCCGACCGGGAGAAATTCGACGCCTTCGCCGGCATCATGCCCTACCTGCTGCGCAACCCTCTCTACCATTGGTGCCATCTGGAGCTCGCACGGTCTTTCGGGATCGACGACCTTCTCCTCAGCGCGGAAACCGCCGATGAGGTATGGGAGCGAGGCACGGCAGCGCTCGAGAGTGGCATCTCTGCTCGTTCCCTGATCGAAAGCAGCAACGTGATCGCGGTGTGCACCACCGATGATCCGATCGATTCCCTGGAGCACCATGCGCGGGTTGCGGCCGACGAAGGGATCGAGGCCCGGGTGTTTCCCACCTTCCGTCCGGACAGGGTATTGTCGTTCGCCGATCCCGGTTCGTGGAATCTCTACGTGGATCAACTGGCTGCTGTCGCCGATCTGGAGATCCGGACCTACGACGAGTTGATCGAGGCGCTCGCCGCGCGCCACGAGTACTTTCACGAGGCGGGCTGTCGACTCTCTGATCACGGGCTTGCCACAATCCCCTGGTCGCCGGCCGGCGAAAGGGAAATCGCGGCCATCTTCGACCGGGTGCGGTCGGGGGCGGCGCTCTCGGCCGCCGAGTGCGACCAGCTGGCCACCGCCCTGCTCCTGGAGCTCGGTCGGTTGCACGGCGAGAAGGGCTGGACGGTGCAGTTGCACATCGGAGCCCTTCGCAACAACAACAGCGTGAAGTTCACCGAGCTCGGGCCGGATAGCGGATTCGACTCCATCGGGGACCGTCGGTACGCCGAGCCTCTGGCGCGGTTCCTCGACGCGCTGAACTCTGCCGGCAACCTGCCCAAGACCATCCTCTACAACGTGAATCCACGGGACACCGAAATGCTGGCCGCCATGATCGGCAACTTTCAAGATGGATCCGTGGCCGGGAAGATGCAGCTCGGTTCCGCCTGGTGGTTCCTGGATCAGAAGGACGGCATTGAACGCCAGCTGGAGGCCATTTCCCAGTTGGGCTCCCTGCGCCGGTTCGTGGGAATGGTGGCCGACAGCCGCTCCTTCTTGTCGTTTTCTCGCCACGAGTACTTCCGCCGGGTTCTTTGCAACGTTCTGGGGAGGGACATGGCCGCTGAGCTGCTGCCCCGTGACTTCGATCTGGTGGGGGCTTTGGTTAAGGACGTCTGTTTCGGGAATGCGGCGAGCTTCTTCGGGTTCGAGCTGCCGTGACCCGACGAACCCCGACCTCGCAACGGGTTCTGATATCTTCACCCCACGAGGAGGCACGACGTTGGCTACACACGAGATCTTCCCGATCGACCTCGACCAGTTCCGTCCTCTCGCTCTCGACCCCGCGGTGGAGTCGTTGACTGCCGAGCAGGAGCAACAGCTCGCCGCCAACGTCCAGCTGTGCCGGGACGTTATTGTGTTCTTCACCGCAACCGGGGCCGCCAGAGGCGTCGGCGGCCACACCGGCGGCGCGTACGACATCGTGCCCGAGGTCCTGATCGCCGACGGCTTCATGCGCGGAGGCGATACGGTGCTGAAGAACTACTTTGACGAGGCCGGCCACCGGGTGGCGATTCAGTACCTGCTCTCGGTGCTCAACGGCCATCTCCCTGCCGCCGCCCTGATGCACTACCGCGAAGCCGGAGCCCACCTGCCGGGACACCCCGAACTCGGCCACACGCCCGGGGTCGGCTTCAGCTCCGGTCGCCTCGGTCACATGTGGCCGCACGTCAACGGCGTGGCGATGGCCAACCCCGGCAAGGCGGTCTTCTGCTTCAGCTCCGACGGCTCGCTCCAGGAGGGCAACGACGCCGAAGCGGCGCGCTTCGCGGTCGGGCGCAAACTCAACGTCAAACTGATCGTCGACGACAACGACGTCACGATCGCCGGCCACCCCAGCGACTATCTGCCCGGCTTCTCGGTCGCAAAGACCCTCGCGGGCCACGGCATGACAGTCAGTGAAGGTGACGGCGAGGACCTTGCCGACCTCTACTCGCGGATGGCGCTCGCCTTGCGAACGGACGGGCCCGTCGCGGTGATCAACAAACGCCCGATGGCGGTCGGGATTCCCGGGCTCGAAGGAACAACCAAGGCCCACGATGTGGTTTCGGTTGAAGTCGCACGGGACTACCTCACGCAACGGGGATATCGCGACGCCGTCGCGTACCTCGACTCGATCACGAAGACGCCGAATCCCCACGTCTACCTCGGCGCAGGCGACCGCAAGGACTCCAACCGCAATCTCTTCGGGCATGCGGTGGTCGAAATTCTCGGGGAGATGGAGGAGGCGGACCGCAAGGCGAGCATTCTCGTCGTCGACTCCGACCTCGAGGGCTCGTGCGGACTGGTACACATCAAGAAGGCCTTCCCCGAGATCTACGTCAGCTCGGGCATCATGGAGCGCGGCAACTTCGCCGCGGCCGCTGGTTTCGGGATGGAGGCCGGCAAGCAGGGCATTTTCGGCACTTTCAGCGCGTTTTTGGAGATGTGCGTCTCCGAGATCACGATGGCGCGGCTCAACGGCTGCAACATCCTGTGCCACTTCTCGCACGCCGGTGTCGACGACATGGCGGACAACACCTGCCACTTCGGGCTCAACAACTTCTTCGCCGACAACGGTCTCGAGCACGACGAGCACCCCACCCGCTTGTACTTCCCGGCCGACGGCGGTCAGATGCGGGCCTGCGTGCGGAGAATCTTCAACGATCCCGGTTTGCGGTTCGTCTTTTCGAACCGCTCGAAACTGCCGGTGATCCTCGACTCGGAGGGCAGCGAACTCTTCGGAGAAGGCTACGAGTTCGAGCCCGGGCGGGACGAGATTGTGCGGGACGCCACCCCGGAGGGCGGCTTCGTCGTCAGCTTCGGCGACACCCTCTACCGTGCGCTCGATGCCGTCGAGCGGCTTCGCGCCGACGGCCTCGACGTCGGCCTGATCAACAAGTCCACGCTCAATCTCGTCGACGAGGAGATGCTCGCCAAGATCGGATCCGGCCGGTGGGTTCTGGTGGCCGAAAGTCTGAACCGTCGAACGGGCCTCGGCATTCGCCTCGGAACCTGGTTGCTGCAGAGAGGCTTCACACCCAAATACGACCATGTGGGCACCAACCGGGAGGGCTGCGGCGGTCTGTGGGAGCACATGGGTTTCCAGGGGCTCGACGCCCCGCAGCTGCATTCGAAGATCAAGGAAATGGCTGAGTGACGGCCGCAAGGACTCGTGTCGCTCTCGGCGCGTTTCTGGTGCTTGCCGGATGCTCGACCACCGTGGACGTGGCGGAGGGCGTGCGTCAACGGGGCGACTTTCTCTTGCTCTACGACGGCCCCGAGCTGGTGGCCTCCATCGGCACCCACGAGACGGGAAACGCCCTGGGAGAGGAGTGGCTCGTTCTGGCCGCCCAGTTCAGAGCGGCGTCGCGGTCCGGAGTCCAGACCATTCCCAGGAACGCCGTCTTCGTTCGGTCTCCCGACGGGCGCCGGCTCCCGCTGATCGACCAGGAGGCGTTTCTGGAGGCCTTCGGCGAGATCCACACCCGCGTGCGGCGGGCCGAGTTCAACAGTCCCGCAACCCGGACCTTCGAAGAGGACTATCGCTTCTGCGATCGCTGGTTCTTCGCCGAGCTCGGCCGGGGCTTCGCCGTCGAAGAGCTCCACCTCAACAGCTTCGAAGTCTGCTCCGGCCCCCTCGTGTTCCGGGTCTCGGGTGGCGTCCAGCCCGGCCGCTGGCGGCTGGTCATCGAGCTCGAGGAGAGCGTCGCGGATATCCCGTTCGAGGTAGTAGTCAGCTGAGCTTTTTGCAGATACACGTTGTGTCGCTGTCGCCACGGGGGTTCGCATGAACCGCAACCACAAAGACACGAAGCCACAAAGGATTTCACCAAGACGTTTTTCTTTGTGTTTTTCTTTGTGTCTTCGTGCCTTCGTGGTTGTGACGTGACTACAGCCTCGCGATCCTGCGGTGGGCTGATACCAAACCTGAATATTTCACCGGGAGCGAATCTGAAGGTGGGCCAAGGCCCACCCTACTTTGGACCCACATACAGAAGCGGGTTGGTAGGGTGGGCCTTGGCCCACCTTCAGAGATGCGACACTCGTCTTACCCTTCTCCGGTTCAGCCTGGTAGACACACCTTGACACCGCGGTGAGGCGGTCCCAAAACGAGGGGAGGGGTTGAACCCCTTCCCTACGATTTTCAGGAACGGCGTCGTCACTCGACGAACCCGATGCCACGGGCTCACAGCCCATAGCTCATTGCTCAAAGCTATTGACGAACTGCTCGCAGCTACCAGCTACTGGCCGAGCTTTTCAAGCTCGGCCTGGGCCTGCTCCCTCACGCCGTCGATCGACTGGGTACCGTCGACCTTGATCAGCTTGGGCGCGTCCGCGGTCCCCTTCGCTTCGAGGTCGCCGTAGAACTCGGTCAGCACTTCGGTCTGGGCGTGATAGGTGGCCAGGCGGTTGCGGATGGTGTCCTCGCGGTCGTCGTCGCGGTGGACCAACGGCTCACCCGTGATGTCGTCCACGCCTTCAACCTTGGGGGGGTTGAAGGTCACGTGGTACACCCTGCCCGAGCCGGGGTGCGACCGCCGGCCGGAAAGCCGCATCACGATGTCGTCGTCTGGAACCGCGATCTCGACCACGGCGTCGATCGCGACCCCGGCTTCACGCATCGCCTCGGCCTGGGCCACGGTCCGCGGAAAACCGTCGAACAGGAATCCCGCCGTGCAGTCCGGCTGCTTGATCCTCTCCTTGACCAGACCGATGATGATGTCGTCGGACACCAACTCACCGGCATCCATGACGGCCTTGGCCTGCTTGCCGAGTTCGGTCCCCGCCGCCACCGCCGCGCGCAGCATGTCGCCGGTCGAGATCTGTGGAATTGCAAAACGCTCGCAGATGAATCGCGCCTGGGTGCCCTTGCCTGCGCCGGGTGGTCCGAGAAGAATCAGTCGCATACAGCCGTCCTCCGATTCGCGGTGACCCGCGTTGATGTGGACCCCGACTCTTGCACATTCGATGCCCGCCATGCGTCCGCCTCGACCCCCGTTCAACAGCATTCCATCCTTTTCGAGGCCATCCGTGGTCATTTTCCAGGTCATCGGCGTCCGGCCGTCCACCGACCACGGAACGAGCCACCGACAACCCATCGAGTCTCCGAAGCTGTCGTAAAGTGTTGTAAACAATGAAACTTCCGATCACGTGCCCGGCACCAACCGAGACCCTGACGCCGCCGGAACCGACGTAACGGACGGGTGACGAGCGCCTGCCGTTCCACATGAGTAACGATTCACCGCATCGTCTAAGTAGCTATGAAACATCAACTTAGAGTGTCGACGTCAGGGATCCGTAACGATTCGGTAACAATCCTCGGAGACCAAGACCCGCAAGTCGTTTGTTCATTTGCAAGTGAAAAATTTCACAGACCACTTCAAAACCTCGTCACCCTCCACCGTAAGAGTTCCAGAAGCACGACTTAGGTCAACGAAATGTCAATATGCCCACTCCACGGTGGGACATTCGAGCGGCCACAACGCCCCGAGCACTTGATCCCCAAAGGGCGGACCGAGCCGCAACCGCAGCCTGTGAACGCTCAGCGAATTCGGTCACAATCCTTTTGTTTACAGTTTTTAAAGAGAATTCCAAGATTCCCCGTCCGGGAGATTGTGAAATCAGGCACAGCTCTTGCTTGGTCCGTGTCCGATGAGAATTTGTGGAGTTTTCGATTCAAAAGACCATTGGAGCTTGAAAGGAGGAACCCTGTATGCCGAGTTTCGTCAACGTTGAAAAGTGTGACGGGTGTAAGGCGCTCGACAAGACCGCCTGCCAACACATCTGTCCAAACGACCTCATGGTTCTCGATAAGGAGAAGATGAAGGCCTACAACCGTGAACCCGAGATGTGCTGGGAATGCTACAACTGCGTCAAGATCTGCCCGACCCAGGCCGTCGACGTCCGCGGTTATGCGGACTTCGTGCCCATGGGCGCGTCGGTTGTGCCCCTGCGGTCCACCGATTCGATCATGTGGACGGTCAAGTTCCGCAGCGGCCAGGTGAAGAGGTTCAAATTCCCGATCCGCACCACCCCAGAGGGCCAGGCGGAACCCACCGGTGGCTGGAACACCGAGCCGGGCCTCGAGGGTCCGGTGCTCTTCACCGAGCCGGATTCCCTCGGCTGCCCTGTGTGGACGAAGTAGGGGGGGATCATGGCAAACTTCGAAACAGTCACAGTCGAAACCGATCTTCTGATCCTCGGTGGCGGTATGGCGTCCTGCGGCGCCGCGGTTGAAGCCGCCCACTGGGCCAAGAAAAACAACCTCAAGGTCACCATGGTCGACAAGGCCGCGGTGGACCGCTCCGGCGCGGTGGCCATGGGCCTCTCCGCCATCAACCAGTACGTGGGCATCAAAGACGGCGAGAACACCGTCGAGGACTACGTCAACTACGTGAAGCAGGACCTCATGGGCGTCGCCCGCGACGACCTTGTCGCCTCGATCGCGCGTCACGTGGACGGCTCGGTCCACCTGTTCGAAAAATGGGGCCTCCCGATCTGGAAGGCCGAAGGCGGCGGATACGTCCACGAAGGCCGCTGGCAGCTGATGATCAACGGTGAGTCCTACAAGGTGATCGTGGCCGAAGCCGCCAAGAACTACCTCGGAACCGACAACATCATCGAGCGCGTGTTCATCGTCGGCCCGATCATGGAAGACGGCGTGCTCAAGGGCGCCTACGGCTTCTCGGTTCGCGAGAACAAGTTCTACATCTTCCTCGCCCGCGCCGTGTTCTGCGCCATGGGCGGCGCCGTCCACGTCTTCAAGCCGCGTTCATCCGGTGAAGGCCTCGGCCGCGCCTGGTATCCGCCATGGAACTCGGGCTCGTCCGCATACTTCACCCTGAAGGCCGGCGCCGAGATGACCTGCCAGGAAGTTCGCTTCATCCCGGTCCGCTTCAAGGATGCGTACGGCCCGGTCGGCGCCTGGTTCCTGCTCTTCAAGTCCCGCGCGACCAACGCCTTCGGTGGCGAGTACATGGTCGAGCGGCGCCCCGAGCTCGAGAACTGGAAGCCCTACGGTCTGGTGAAGCCGATCCCGGCAAACCTCCGCAACTGGCTCGGCATGCTCGACGTCATGGAAGGCAAGGGCCCGATCTACATGCGGACGGAAGAAGCCCTCCAGAAGATCGCCGACACCTACAAGGACGATCCGAAGGAATACAAGAAGAAGATGAAGGAACTCGAGAGCGAGGCCTGGGAAGACTTCCTCGACATGACCATCTCGCAGGCCATTCTGTGGGCTGCCAGTGACGTCCAGCCCGAAGAGAAGTCGTCCGAGATCGCCGCCGCCGAGCCCTACTTCATCGGTTCGCACTCCGGCGCCTCCGGCGCCTGGGTCAGCGGTCCCGAAGATCTGGCGCCGCCGGAGTACTTCTGGGGCTACGAGAACATGTGCACCACCAAGGGCCTGTTCGCCGCCGGCGATGCTACCGGCGCCTCCTCGCACAAGTTCTCCTCCGGTTCCCACGCCGAGGGCCGTATCGCCGCCAAGGCTGCGGTGCGCTACCTCGTCAACGAGAACCCGCCGAAGCCGACCGTCAGCGACGCGCTGGTCGAGGACCTCAAGGCCAAGACCCTGAAGCCCCTCGATCTCTTCGCCGAGCACAAGGGCTTCACCTCGCAGACCGACGTCAACCCGAACTACATCATTCCGAAGATGTTCATGTTCCGCCTGCAGAAACTCATGGACGAGTACGCCGGCGGCGTGGGCTCCCAGTTCACGACGTCCAAGTTCCTCTGCGAACGCGGTCTCGAGCTCCTCGCCATGCTCAAGGAAGACTCCGCCCACCTCGGTGCGGAAGATCTTCACGAGCTGATGCGGTGCTGGGAAAACGTCCACCGCATGTACCAGGCCGAAGCGCACGTCCGCACGATCCTGTTCCGCGAAGAGACCCGTTGGCCCGGATACTACTTCCGCGCCGACTTCCCCAAGCTGGACAACGATAACTGGCTGTGCTTCGTCAACTGCATCATGGATCCGGTAACCGAAGAGTGGGAGATGCTCAAACGCGACATTCTCCCCATGAGCTGATACCGATCTCTATTCCGGCCCCAGGCGCCTCGGCGCCTGGGGCCTTTTTCCAATCGAGGATATTTTGACCACTCTCCAACAACACCCCGCGTGTGCCCACTGTGACCAGCCGATGCAGGCATTCGAGCTTCCCGAAGCCACCGGTTGGACCGGGGAATTCCAGCTCGCGTGCTTCAACGACGACTGCCCGTACTTCGTGCGGGGCTGGGCACATATGAAGGAAAACTTCGCAGTCAATGCGTCCTACCGATATCGAATCGATCCTTCAACCGGTGCGCCGTCTCCCCTCCCCGTCTGGTCCGCCGACGCTCTCAAAGATCGCATCATCGAGGTCGCCATCGGAGAAAAGGCCGATGGCGACGTCGCTGCCGAAGGCGATGAGAATGGAGGCCGGACATGACGAATGCCGACGCGAGCCTGCCGCAGTTCCTGGTGGACAAACGGCAACTCGAAAAAGATCAGACCTTCGGGTTCACCTGCCATCCGGGTGTCCCCTGTTTCAATTCGTGCTGTGCGGACATCAACATCGTCCTGACCCCCGCCGACGTGCTCCGGCTCGCCCGGCGGCTCGAAATGGACACCCGCCAGTTCCTCGAGACCCACACCACCAACCCGATCACCAAGGACCTCAAGATCCCGATGGTGATGTTGCGGATGACCGGCAAAGAGGGCAAGCCCTGTCCCTTTGTCGGGGAGCAGGGCTGCACGGTGTACGAGGACCGGCCGTGGGCCTGCCGCATGTACCCGCTCGGGATGGCGATTCCGCCGGCGCGGGCCGGCGAAGAGCCCGACCCGATGTTCTTCATCTTCGAGGACGACCACTGCAAAGGCCGCGAACAGCCCGACCGCAAGGAATGGACCGCCGAAAAATGGCGGCGCGATCAGGGCGTCGAAGACCACGAGGCACTCGAAGCGGGTTTTCGGGATCTGGTGAGCCACCCCTGGTTCATCGGCGGTCGGACGCTCGATCCCAAACGCATGCACATGCTCTACATGGGGTGTTACGACCTCGACACCTTCCGGACCTTCGTCTTCGAGTCCTCATTCACCGATCGATTCGAGATCGATGCCGAGGAGCTCGAATGCATCAAAACGAACGACGACGCGCTCCTCAAATTCGCCTTTCGCTGGCTGCGGTTCGCCCTCTTTGCCGAACCGACCATGAAGACACGCGAGAAAACCGTCGAACGGAGTGACACATGAGTGAAAGCAAACCATCTCTGCTCGTCATCGGTGCCGGCATCGCGGGAGTCAGCGCCGCTCTGGAAGCGGCCGAAGCCGGCGCCGAAGTGGTTCTGGTGGAACGCGAACCCTATGTCGGGGGGCGCGTTATCCGCAGCCACAACTACTTCCCCAAGATGTGCCCGCCGACATGCGGCATGGAGATCAATATCCGGCGCATCGAACGCAACCCCCGCATCCGGGTGCTGACGTCGTCACAGGTTACGGCTGCCGACTCGGTCGAGGGCGGATGGCAGGTCACGGTGACGACCGACCCGGCCTGGGTCAACTCCCGGTGCACCGCATGTGGTGACTGTGAAAAGGCCTGCACCACCGAGGTCGAGGACCCTTACAACCTCAACATGAGCAAGGTGAAGGCGATCCGCCTCCCCCACCTGAACGCGTGGCCGAAGCGCTTCGTCTTCGACCGCCAGGCGGTGGACGACGGCGAGGCGCAGGCCATCGCCCAGTCGTGCACCTATGGGGCTGTTGATCTGGAGGCGGCCGCGACCACCGAGACCTTCGAGGTCAGCGCGGTGGTGTTGGCGACCGGCTGGAAGCCCTACCCGCTCGAAAAGCTCGAGGACCTGGGGAGCGCTCTTGACGATGTCATCGCCAACGTCCAGATGGAGCGCCTGGCCGCTCCGGCGGGTCCAACCGGCGGCAAGATCGTCCGACCGTCCAACGGCGAGGCGCCGGCCAAGGTGGCGTTTGTGCAATGCGCCGGCTCGCGCGACGTCAACCACCTCCCCTACTGCTCGGGTGTCTGCTGTCTGGCAAGCCTCAAGCAGGCGACCTACGTCAAGGACCAGCTGCCCGACGCAGAGGTCACCATGTACTACATCGACCGCCGGACCCCCGGCCGCAACGAGGATGTCCTCCTCAAGGTCTCCGAGCTCGAGGGTGTCAACCTGGTCAAGGGCAAGGTGGGGCGGATCGAGCAGAAGAACGGCAACCTCACCCTCCACGTCGAGGATGTCGCGAACAACAAGTTGATCGAAGCCGAGGCCGATCTCGTGGTGCTGGCCACCGGCATGGTGCCGGCCGCCGCGGACCAGGATCTGGCCATCTTCACCCGCAAGGACGACGACGGCTTCCTGCTCGACGACATGGCCAGCGGTGTGACCGTCGCCGGAGTCGCCCGGCGCCCCGAGGACGTCGCATCGTCGGTCCGCGACGCAACCGGGGCCGCGGCACGGGCGCTCGTGGCGGCCGGAAGGAGGGCGTAATGAACAAGGTCGGCGTTTTTCTGTGCACGGGTTGCGGAATCGGTGAAGCCCTCGATGTCGACTCGGTGATCGAGGCGGCGGACGAGGTCGGCTGCGCCTGTACCCTGACTCACGAATGTCTTTGCGCCCCCGAAGGCCTGGCTGCCATCACGGACGCGATCTCCGAAAATGATCTCAACGGGATCCTGGTCGCGGCCTGTTCCGAGCGCGCCAAGACGCCCGAGTTCGCCGCGTTGACCACGGACGGACCATCCATGTTCCGGGTCGCCCTTCGCGAGCACTGCACGTGGCCGCTCAGAAATGTCGAGGACGACGAAGACAGGAACCTGCTTGCGCAGGACCTGGTGCGGATGGGTCTCGCCCGTCTCGACGGTGTCAAGCCCATCACCCGACTCGAAGAGGAGATCAGTGAGACCGTGCTCGTCGTCGGCAGCGGCCGCGCCGGTCTCGACGCCGCCCTGACAGCGGCGGGGCTCAAACATCCCGTGGTGTTGATCGAGATGGACGATCAACTCGGCGGCCTCCTCGCTCTCCAGAAATCGATCGCCCCCGAGGAGCCCCCTTACGACGCCCCACAACCCAACCCGGTGCCGAAGCTGATCGAGGAGGTCAAGGCGCACGACAACATCAAGGTTCTGACCTCGACCTCGATCGTTTCCATCGATGGCCAACCAGGCCAGTTCAAGGTGAAGCTCAACGGCTCGTCCGGTCTCGAAATGACGGTCGGATCGATCGTCCAGGCCACCGGCGCCAGCCCTTACGATGCGAAGAAGCTCGGCCACCTCGGCTACGGTGCCTCGCCCGACGTGGTGACTTCGCACGAGTTCGAGAAGATGCTTGTGGAGGGTGCAGTCACCTGCCCGTCAGACGGCCGAACACCCAAACGAGTGACCTTCATCCAGTGCGCGGGTTCGAGGGATCCCGAGCACCTGAACTACTGTTCCTCCGAGTGCTGCGTCAACACGTTGCGCCAGGTCGCCGAGCTCAAAGCCGTCGACCCGGCGATCGAAAGCGCGATCGTCCACAAGGACATGCGCGCCGCCGGCCTGATGGAACATTTCTATCTCTCCACCCAGGAGAAGACCGGCGTGATGATCACGCGCGGCGAAGTCAACGGAGTGCAGGCGAACGGCAAAGTTTCCATCCAGCTCAGCGAAAGCCTGCTCGGTGAAGACGTCACAATCGAGTCCGACCTGGTGGTTCTGGCGGTCGGCATGGTCCCCAACTCGGCGGACGGCGAGCTCATTCGCGAGCTCATCGATTCCCGCCACCAGGCGGAACATTCGGAGAGTTCCCAGGTTCGCGAGAAATCAGCCAAACGGGCCGAGGAACTGGTCGGCCACGAGGGCACCGAGATCCTTCACCTGAAATACCGGCAGGGCCCCGATCTGCCGACCCTCAAGTATGGATTCCCGGATTCTCACTTCATCTGTTTCCCCTATGAGACGCGCCGCACCGGCATTTACGCCGCCGGCACCGTCCACGCTCCCATGGACTCCATCCAGGCCTCCGAGGACGGTTTCGGGGCGGCGATGAAAGCGGTCCAGTGCATCGAGATGGCCAAACGCGGCGAGGCGGTCCACCCGCGGGCCGGTGACACCGCCTACCCGGACTTCTTCCTCCAGCGCTGCACCCAGTGCAAACGCTGCACCGAGGAGTGCCCATTCGGAACCATCAACGAGGACGCCAAGGGGACGCCGGAGTTCTTCCCCCTCCGCTGCCGCCGCTGCGGCATCTGCATGGGCGCCTGCCCGGAGCGGATCATCAGCTTCCAGGACTACTCGGTCCACATGATCGCCGAGATGATCAAGGCGATGAGTGTTCCCGAAGACTACGAGGAAAAGCCGCGAATCGTCGCCCTGATGTGCGAGAACGACGCGGTGCCGGCTCTCGATGCGGCCGCCGGCAACGGCGCCCAGTGGAACCCCTGGGTGCGGGTCATCCCGATCCGTTGTCTCGGCTCCACCAACATCGTGTGGCTCGCCGAAGCTCTCTCGCGCGGTATCGACGGGGTGATTCTCATCGGCTGCAAGCACGGAGACGACTACCAGTGCCACTACGTGCGCGGTTCCGAGCTCGCCAAAACCCGGCTCGGCAACGTCGGTGAGACTCTGCAGCGTCTGGCGCTCGAGCCCGAGCGCATCAAGTTCGTCGAACTCTCGCACGATGAATTCGGCCGGGTGCCGGCGATTCTCGACGAATTCGCCGAGGAGCTCGACGAAATGGGCCCGAACCCGCTCAAGGGTTTCTAGGCAGAGGAGAGCGAAGGAGGACCAGTCATGGCATCGATCCCGGTCATCCACTCATCTACCGGCTTTCGCGAGGCTTTTGTCAAGCGCGGCGGAGGCAAAGCAGCCCAGTGCTATCAATGCGCGACGTGTTCGAGCGTGTGCGAGCTCGCGCCGGCCAATGCCCCGTTTCCGCGCCGCCAGGTGCTCATGGCGCAGTGGGGACTGGAGGACCAGATCATCGCAGATCCCGGTCCGTGGCTCTGCCACCAGTGCAACGATTGCTCGGTGCGCTGCCCCCGTGATGTCAATCCCGGAGACGTGATGGCCGTCGCCAGAGCCATGGTGGTCGAGAGAATGGCCTTCCCCCGCTTTCTCGGCTCGATCGTGGGCAACGTCAAGACGACCTGGCCGCTGCTCGTCATCACACCGATCCTCTTCTGGTTCGTACTGCTCTTCGCTACGACTGGTCTCGGAGTGATCGAGGGGCACACCAATCTGGAACCCTCAGCTCTGCTGGGGCAGTTCTTCTACGACTCGTATGTGCCCCACTCACTGATCTACATCGTCAATTTTGCAGCCGTGGGCTGGGTCGCCCTGGCACTGTTTATCCAGGGATCGAAGTTCTGGAAGTTGCTTGGCACGAGACAGAAAAGGGCTGGAACATTGATCAGCGCGCTAGCTGGGGTGTTCGCAAGCATTGCCTTGCACAGCAAGTTCTCCAGCTGCGATCACGGTGTGCCCAAACGCAGGTGGGGTCACTTCCTCGTCATGTGGGGTTTCGTGGGTGCGGCGATCACGTCCGGTTGGGCAGTGGTCTACCTGTATGGAGACACGATCTTTTTCTCGTGGTTTTTCAAGATCTTCCCATTTGAAAAGCCGGGGTACCCGGTCGAGATCACGCACTGGGTGAAACTGCTCGGAAACGCCTCGGCCGTCGCTCTCGTAGTCGGCGGTCTGCTGTTGTGGATCAACCGCCGCAAGACCGGCGACAAGCTGGTCGGCAGCACGAACCCGTTCGACCGGTTTTTCTTGTGGGTCGTTCTCGCCGTCATCGTCACCGGCGTCTTCACCGAGTTCTTCCGCTTTGTTCCCGGAGTCAGCCCGATTTTCGGATTCGGAATCTACATCATCCACCTCGGAGTGGTGCTCTGTCTCTTCCTGACGCTCCCCTACTCCAAGTTCGCCCACATCCTCTACCGCACGCTCGCCATGGCGCACGAACGCCTGACCGTTGACAAGACCTGAAATCTGAAAACCCGCCTCCACGGAGGCGCCAACAACAACGAGGGAGAAAAATATGATCAAACCACACGGCTCCGAAACCCTGAACCCGCTGTACGTGGCGGATGACGCGAAACGCGCCGCCCTCGAGGCCGAGGCGGCAAACCTGAAATCGATCGTCGTCTGCTCCCAGGCGGCCGCCAACGCGGTCATGCTGGGCTCGGGGTACTTCAACCCCTTGACCGGTTTCATGAACCTCGCTGACTCGATGGCGGTCGCCGAGAAGATGGTGACCACCAGTGGACTCTTCTTCCCGGTGCCGATCGTCAATGTCGTCGAGGACTCCGCCGGCATCGAGCCCGGGATGCGCATCGCCCTCAAAGACCCCAATGTTTCCGGTAACCCGGTCCTCGCCATCCAGACCGTTGACAAGGTCGAGACCGCAACCGACGAGCAGATGGCGACCATGACCCAGAAGATCTACGCCACGGATGACATGGAGCACCCCGGCGTGAAGGCCTTCAACACCGTTGGCAAGACCTTCATCTCCGGTCCCATCCAGGTCCTCAACTACTCCTACTTCGCGCGCGATTTCCCGGATACGTTCCGGACCGCCCCGCAGATCCGCGAGCTCATCGCGAAGAACGGCTGGAAAAAGGTCGTCGCTTTCCAGACCCGCAACCCGATGCACCGCGCCCACGAAGAACTGGTTCGCATGGCCATGAAACGCGAGAACGCCGACGGCGCCGTGATCCACATGCTGCTCGGCAAACTCAAACCCGGCGACATCCCGGCCGACGTCCGCGACGCCGCAATCCGCAAAATGGCCGAACTCTACTTCCCGCCCAATTCGGTGGAGATCACCGGTTACGGCTACGACATGCTCTATGCAGGTCCCCGCGAAGCCGTTCTCCACGCCCTGTTCCGCCAAAACATGGGCGCCACCCACCTCATCGTCGGTCGCGACCACGCCGGTGTCGGCGACTACTACGGCCCCTTCGACGCACAGACCATTTTCCACGACGAGGTCCCCAAGGGCGCGATGGAGATTGCGATCTTCGAGGCCGACCACACCGCGTTTTCCCGTGAACTCGGCGAGGTCATCATGATGCGCGAAGCCCCCGAAGGCCACAAGAAGGAGTCCTTCGTCTTCCTGTCCGGTACCAAGGTGCGCGAGATGCTCTCCAAAGGAGAGGACCTGCCGCCCGAGTTCGCGCGCCCCGAAGTCGCCAAGATCCTCATGAAGTACTACCAGAGTCAAAACGGCTGAGCTTCACAGCCTTTTCGGTCTCGTATCCTCTTTCGCCCCGCGCTCGCGCGGGGCCTTTTTGTTTGTCCGTGCCAAAGGCGCGGACAAACAATGCAGGATGCAGGATGCAGGATGCAGGATGCAGGATGCACGGTCCCGTTTCTAGGTCATGAGGAAAAGCCCTGCATCCTGAATCCTGAATCCTGGATCCCGCGACGCGTAGGTCAAAGCGACGACTGTCAGAATCTCTGGAGAAATTCCAGCAGCACTCGATTGAACTCCTCCGGCGCCTCGAGGTTGACCATGTGGGCGACGCCGGGGATTGTGACCAGTTCGGCCTGAGAGTTGGCATCGACGAGGAGATCGGCGATTTCGTGGATCCCGGGCATGTCGAGCTCACCAACCACGATCAACATCGGGAGATCCAACTCCTCGAGGCGCTCGATGGCCGGTGGCTGCAATGAGCGCCCTTCCATGACCGAGTCGACCGTGCCGCGGGCCATCACCCGCACTCGTTCACGGATGTTCGGGTCGACTTCGTCCGGAGCCCTCGACGGGCCGTCGGTCCACTCCCGCTGGAAGGCCTCGACGACCGCATCGAAGTCCCCGGATTTCCATGCCGCGATCATCTTCTTGCGGTTTCCCATGTGAAAGTCGGACTCGAAAAGGTAGCCGCCCAATCCGGAGGAAACCGCCGCCACTCCCCGAACCCGGGTCGGCTCCTCGAGGGCCGTGTCGATGGCGACCCGTCCGCCCATCGACAGACCCACCAACACCGCCCGGTCGATCTGAAGGTGGTCCATCAACCCGAGGAGATCGGCGTGATCCCAGTACGCTTCAGGAGGAAGCGCCGACTGACCGTGAGCGCCGGCGTCGTAGCGAACGACCCTGTGTGATTTCGCGAGCAACTCGAACTGCTCGTCCCACATCGTGCAATCGAGCATCCCACCGTGGAGCAGGATCACGGTCGGATCGCCCTCGCCCGCAACTTCGTAGTAGAGCCTGCTCTGCCCGAACTCGGCGAATCCGGATTCGACGATGGGGGCTGGAGATCCGCCGCAACCGAAAACGACCAACATTCCGATCGCCAGCAACTGACGCACAGGCAACCTCCGTCGCGTGAATTGTTACATGATACGCACGGTTTCAGTCACGGAGACGCAACAGAACTGCGAAATCCATTTGCCCGCGGATCACACGGATAAACGCAGATGTCTGATGTTGGATGTTTGACATTGGATGGTGTCTTGCGGGAGTGGGCAGACGAATCCAATATCCAATATCCAATATCCAAGATCACTCTTGTCCAAGACGCCATCGTGGACTGCTCGAAATCACATCCAGGCTCCACCCCGACCGCGGCGGGTCTGAAGGTGGGCCAAGGCCCACCCTACCTCGGACCCAGGTTCCGAGCGGGTTCGTAGGGTGGGCCTTGGCCCACCTTCAGAGATGTTTCCTGCGTCTCGGATCACCCGTTTTTCAGTACGAGACCTGGACAGCCGTTTTCGGTTGTTGAGGACCTCGTTCTGAAAATGGCCTTGACCGATCCTCAACTCCAGTGTTTTCAGAGTGGCAAAGTCAGATGGGGATCTGTTTTGGACAGCATTGATCCAAGATCCAACAAAAAAAAGCCGGGCCCGAAGGCCCGGCTGAGAATGAAAATGGTCTCGCCTATCCGAAATGGATGGCGTACAGAATCGGCGCGATGATCATCGCGACGACCGAGATCAGCTTGACCAGGATATTGAGCGACGGACCCGAGGTGTCCTTGAAGGGATCGCCGACGGTGTCGCCGGTCACGGTCGCCTTGTGCATCTCTTCGTATTCATCCCCCCACACCTCATGGCCCTGCTCCTTGACCTGCTTCTTGGAGTTGTCCCACGCGCCACCGGCGTTGGACTGGAAGATGGCCAGGCAGACACCCGAGATGGTCACGCCGATGAGCAGTCCACCGAGCATGTTCGGGTTGATGACACCGACGATGACCGGTACCGCCACTGCCATCACCCCGGGCGCGACCATCTTTTTGATCGCAGCCTTGGTGGCGATGCTGACGCAGTGCGAGTATTCGGCCTTGCCGTCGGCGGCCGAGATGATCTTTGCCTCGGCCTCGTTGGGCTCGCGCTCCTCGGATTCGGCATGCTGCGCGGCCTCGAGGGCCGGCCGAAGTTCCGGGATGTCGCGGAACTGTCGCCGAACTTCCTGGATCATGTCCTGGGCGGCCACGCCAACCGCGACCATGGCCATGGCCGAAAAACGGAACGGCAGCATGCAGCCGATCAGAAGACCGACCAGAACCAGGGGATTCGCGGCATTGATCTCGACCATGCCGTTCATTTTGGTCAGATAGGCAGCGGTGAGCGACAGCGCTGTGAGGGCGGCCGAACCGATGGCGAACCCTTTGCCGACTGCGGCAGTGGTGTTGCCGACCGCGTCGAGCTTGTCTGTACGGGCGCGAATGTCGCGACCGAGTTGCGCCATTTCGGCGATCCCGCCGGCGTTGTCGGCGATCGGGCCGTAAGCGTCGGTGGCGAGCTGGATCGCGATGGTCGAGAGCATGCCGAGCGCCGCCAGGGCGATGCCGTAGAGCCCGGCGAACTGGTAGGCGATGAGAATCGCCGCGCTGATGACGAGGATCGGGAAGGTGGTGGAGTTCATCCCCACTGCGATGCCCTGGATGACCGTGGTCGCGGCGCCGGTCTTCGAGGCCTCGACAATGGTCTCGACCGGTTTGCGGTAGGTCGCTGTGTACCACTCGGTGATCATCCCGACCAGGATGCCGGCGACGAGACCGGCGACGACCGCGATCGCAATTCCGACCCAGGTGAAGGTGGGCTCGCCGGCGATCACGTCAGTGACGGTGAACGGGTTTGCCGGCATGAGCGCCTTGATGGCGAAAATGGTGCCGATGACCATGAAGATTCCGGCGCCGAAGGTACCGCGGTTGAGACCCTTCTGCGGATCACCGCCCTCCTTGGTCTTCACCAGGAAGAAGCCGAGGAACGACGCCACGATACCGATGATGGCGATGACCAACGGCAGGATGACGGCGTTGATGCCCATTCCCGAGCCGGCTGCGTCGAGCCCGGCATACCAGGCGGCACCGAGGATCATCGATGAGATCACCGCACCGATGTAGGACTCGAAGAGGTCGGCGCCCATGCCGGCCACATCGCCCACGTTGTCGCCCACGTTGTCGGCGATGGTGGCGGGGTTGAGCGGGTGGTCCTCGGGAATCCCAGCTTCGACCTTACCGACGAGATCGGCACCGACGTCAGCAGCCTTGGTGTAGATACCGCCACCGACGCGAGCAAACAGCGCGATCGACGAGGCGCCGAGCGAAAAGCCGGAGAGCAGATTGAGTACCAACATGGTGGCGTCGCCGCCATCGAGAGAGCCGGGATACATGGTCGTGTACACGAGCAGCAATGACCCGAGACCGAGCAAGGCCAGACCGGCCACCGACAGACCCATGACCGAACCGCCCTTGAAGGCGACCTGGAGGGCCTCGTTGAGGCCTTTACGAGCGGCTGACGCGGTTCGGATATTGGCTGCCGTCGCTGTTTTCATCCCGAAGAAACCCGCGAGGGCAGAGCAGAATGCACCGAGAATGAACGATACGGCGATGATGCCGTTGGTGTTCTGGGCCGCGCCGACCATTTGGTTTGACACGCCGAGCAGGATGGCCACCGCGACCACGAAGATCGCCAGTACCCGATACTCCTGCTTGAGGAATGCCATGGCGCCTTCAGCCACCCACTTGCCGATCGTCTGCATCCGTTCGTTGCCCGGGTCCTGCTTGGTGACCCAGGACGCCCGCATATAGGCAAAGATCAGGGCCACGATAGCCACCGCCGGTGTCAGATAAATGAAATGTACGGGTTCCACGTCCTCCTCCTTCTTTATGGGCCTGTGTTAGCCGTTGCGATTCTCGCGGTAAAGCCTTGATCTCAGGA
Source organism: Candidatus Sulfomarinibacteraceae bacterium (assembly GCA_963715955.1). Classification (GTDB taxonomy): domain Bacteria; phylum Acidobacteriota; class Thermoanaerobaculia; order Thermoanaerobaculales; family Sulfomarinibacteraceae; genus Sulfomarinibacter. Next base: position 91,145 of record CAVQSQ010000021.1, on the reverse strand, counting down.
CGCTATCGCAAGAACCAACCTCCCCCACAATCGATCCCGCATATGATACACACATTCCGGAGATTGTGAAATCTTTCTCGAACGCAATTCTCGAGGGTTGCGGCGAGCCCAGGCAAGGCCTTTCCTCCAGTGCGATTCGACCGAACGGCGGGAGCCGGTGAATCTGTTTGACGACCTCGAGCGCTCGCCGCAACCCTCGAGAATTGCAGTGAAAGTAGGCCCGGGATTAGATCTGAGTTTGGGTCGCGAAAACGACTGGAAAGGCCACCGCGAAATGTGCATATTTTGGCTGAAAAATGCGTTTCCAGGCTGTTCTGAACGATCTGAGTGATCAGGTCATTCGTACCGGAGGGCTTCGATCGGCGCCAACTTCGAAGCTCTGATGGCAGGCCACATGCCGAAGACCAGACCCACCACCGAACAGAAGATGACGCCGCGCACCGCCCACTCGACCGGTACGTGGACCGCGAATCCGGTGAAGAAGGTCACGATGTTGCCGAGCCCGAAACCGATGAGAACGCCGATCACGCCCCCGATGTTGCACAGCACCACCGCCTCCATCAGGAACTGGAGGAGGATGGCCGGGCGTTTGGCACCCAACGCCTTGCGGATCCCGATCTCGCGGGTGCGTTCCGTAACCGACACCAGCATGATGTTCATGATTCCGATCCCGGCGACAATCAGGGCCACGATGCCGAGCACAAAGGCCGCCGTTTTGACGCCGGCGGTCGCGTCGTTGAAGGCGCGGATCTGCGAGTCGGAGGTGAACCAGTGGAAGGTGTCCTGGTCGCGCGGACTCAGACCACGGGCGGCGCGCAGCACCGATTTCGTCTCTTCGAGGGCTTCCTCAAGAGGCACTCCGTAGCGAGCCCGGACGGTGATGAAGATGGACCGCGGGCTGCCGTCCTCATCACGGGTCCCGTAGAGGTCGGTCCACACCGATATCGGCATCAGGACGTAGCTGTCGAACTGTCCGCCCATGGCAGATGTCTTTTCGGCGAAAACGCCCTGAACAGTGAACTTGTGGCCATCGACCTTGACGGTCTTGCCGACCGGGTCGATAAATGGGAACAGCTCCTGTGCGATGCCGTGCCCGAGCACCACGACGCGGCGCCCGACCTCGACGTCCTCCTCCGTGATATTGCGGCCGAGCTCAACGTAGTGGGTGTTGTTCTCCGCATACTCCGGCGTTCCGCCGCATACCATCAGCCGAGGCTCGGTCGACGAGTCCCGATAGCTGACCCGGGTGTTGTAGTGCCACAGTTCGGCTCCGACCAGGTCGACCGAGTCCACCCGTTCGCGGATCGCGTAGACGTGCTCCATGGTCAAGGGTGGCCAGCGGGCAATCTCGCGGAAGTTGATGTTGCGGTCGTTGTTGAAATTTCCCATCGGGAATTTCATGATCTGAAAGGTCCGGTTCGACAACACACTCAGTTCGGTTTCCATCTGGCTCTGCACCACGGAGACTCCGGTCATCACCGCGATGATGGCGGCGACTCCGGCGACGATGCCGACCAGGGTGAGGATCGACCGCAGCTTGTGGGCCCCGATCGCCGAAAGTGCCATCTTGAAACTCTCGGTCCAGGTCATTGCTTCACCTCATCCCCTACTCATAGTGCAGCGCGTCGATTGGATTCAGCCGCGAAGCCCGCCAGGCGGGAATGAATCCGGAAATGACGCCCACCGCGATCGAGACCGTCAACGCGATGAACACGATCGGCAGATTCACGCTGGCCGGAAGCACCAGTTTGTTGATCACTGCCGCAACCCCGAATGACAACGCCACGCCGATGGCGCCCCCGAGCAGACAGATGGCGGAGCTTTCAAAGAGGAACTGCATCAGGATCGCCCGCCGTTTGGCGCCGATCGCCTTGCGGATCCCGATCTCCTGGGTCCGTTCGGTGACCGACACGAACATGATGTTCATCACCCCGACCCCACCGACGAAGAGCGAGATCCCGGTGACCGCCATGCCGATCATCAGCACCACTCCCATGACGTTGTTGAAGGCGTCGAGCAGCGAGTCCATCTTGTTGATGGCGAAATCCTCCTCGTCGCTCGGGTGGAGCCGGCGGATCTTGCGCATCTCCCCGGTCAGGTGGTACTCGAAGTCCTCGATGTCGGTCCCCGCCGGGGCCTTGACGGCGAACGCGAAGCTCCGGTTGCGGCCGCCGAAATCCCTGACGAAGGCCGTCACCGGAATGAAGACCTGGCTGTCGAAGTCCGGGCCGCCGAAGAACCCGGCGCTCCCCTGCTTCTCCATGACGCCGACCACCCGGTAGTCCGACCGGCCGACCTTGATCTTCTTGTTGATCGGGTCGACGTCGCCGAACAGCTGTTCCCGCATGGTGACGCCGATGACGCAGACGTGGCGTTTGAAAGCGACGTCGGAGGCGGTGAGAAACCGGCCGAACTCGGGCACCGCGCTCGATACCAGCATGTGCTTGTCGGTGGTGCCGATGACGGTCGCGTTGCCGATCACCTCCGACAGGTATTTGACCGGGCGCTGGGTGTCATCGGTCGGGTTGACGATCGCGGACGAGCCGAGTTGTCGGGCGAGCTGTTCGCTGTCCTTGAGCTCGAGGTTGGGCCGATTGCGAAACTGGAAGAACCTTCCCTGGAACATCCAGGGGACTCTCGACACGTACAGCACGTCCGTGCCGAGCACGGACACGCTCTCGCGGAAATTGTTGGCGAGGCCGTTGGCGGCGGTCATGGTCGTGACGACCGCGACGATGCCGATGATGATACCGAGGGTTGTGAGGACGCCGCGCGCCTTGTTGGCGCGCAACGCGGCCATCGCGATCCCCAGGGCCTCCAGGGTGGAGTGGATCCTGCTCATGCTGCTTCTGAATGGGCCGTGTCGCTCTCGATCAGCCCGTCGCGCAAGCGGATCTCACGCTGCGCATGTCGCGCGATTTCGTCCTCGTGGGTCACCAACAGGATGGTGTTGCCGTCGGCGTGCAGGGCGTCGAATATGGCCATGATCTCGGCGCCGGTCTTGGTGTCGAGGTTCCCTGTCGGTTCGTCGGCAAGAAGAATGGAGGGCTGGTTGACAAGCGCCCGGGCGATTGCGACACGCTGCCGTTGGCCACCCGAGAGTTCGTTGGGCCGGTGGTTCATGCGATCCGCCAGACCGACTCTGGCGATTGCCTCCTCCGCCATCTTGCGTCTCTTCGCGGGCCGCATTCCCGCATAGATCAACGGCAGCTCCACGTTGTGGAAGACGTCCGACCGCGCCAACAGATTGAAGGTCTGAAAGACAAAACCGATCTTCTCGTTGCGGATCTCCGCGAGTTCGTCCTCGCCGAGGGTGCCCACATCGGCGCCGTCGAGGGTGTAGGTCCCCGTCGAGGGCACGTCGAGGCACCCGATGATGTTCATCAGGGTGGATTTCCCCGACCCCGACGGGCCCATGATGGCGACGTACTCGTTGCGGGCGACTGCGAAGGAAACGCCACGCAGGGCGCGCACCGCCACCGAGTTCATGTCGTAGACTTTTTCAACGGAATGCAACTCGAGGGTCATATCGTCAACCCTTGTGGTCGCCGGCCATGGCAACGACGGCATTGTCCATGAGATCGCGGCTGATGGCGCGGTAGTTGCCGATCACCACCTGGTCTTCGTCCGCGAGCCCGTCCGCGATCTCGATGTGGGTCTGGCTCTGGATGCCGGTCTTCACCTGCCGCGCGTGAGCGCGCCCGTCGACCACAACCCACACGATTTCTACGAATCCCTCGCGGTCCGGCGTGAACTTGGGCTCCTCGCCTTCAGCGGCAGGTTCCGCACCGAGCTGATCGAGAGTCCGCACGGCGACGCTCTGAATCGGCACGCTCAGACAGTCGTCGCAGACCTCGGTCACGATCTCCGCCGAGGCCGTCATTCCAGGCCGCAACTCGGATACGGGGTCAATGATGGCGACCTTGACTTCGAACTCGGTCTTTTCGTCGGTGGTGCCGGCGCCGGAGGACCTGGCGCTGTTGGCGATCTCGGTGACCCTGCCCTTGAGCTTGACGTCCGGAAGAGCGTCGACCTCGATCTCGGCCTCGTCGCCGATGGCCACCGACACGATGTCGTTTTCATCGATCGCCACCAACGCCTCCATGCCCTCGAGATTCGAGATCTCGAGGATCACGTCTTCCTGGAACTGGGAGCCGAGCGCGATTTCACCGATCTCCTTGTTGAGCCTGCTCACCGTTCCCGACATGGGAGCGTAGATCGTGGTCTTGGCGAGATCGTCCCGGGCCTGCCGCAGGGCGGCCTTGGCCTGTTCGCCCTGATCGAGCACCGACTGGTAGCGGGCCTTTTCGACCTCGGCCGCGGCATACACCGAATCGAGCACCGACTGCGATTCGAGCTTACGATCGAAAAGCTCCTTGGTGCGCTCGTAGTCCTTTTCGGCCTTGATCATGTTCTCGCGTGCGAGGTTGCCGTTGGCCTGGGCGGACGACAGGCTGGCCTCGGCGCTCGCCACCGCCGCCAGATACCTTTCACGATCGAGTTCGACCAGGAGGGCGCCCTGCTCGACCCACTCACCCTCTTCAACCTCGAGGCGGGTGATCTTCGCGCTCACGTCGGCCGAGATATTGACCTGGATCATGGGCTGGATCTTGCCAGTCGCCGTCACGGTCTGGACCACCTGGCGCCGGCCAACCGGTTCGATCTCGACCTCGATGCCCTCCACTCCCCGGTTGCGCGACGCCAGGGTGGCCCCCGCCACCACCAACACGGCCACGACCGGCACTCCAATCACCAGAGCCTTTTTCATTTTCTTCATGTTTCTCACCTCAATCCCCGTCTTTGTATTGGTTTCTACGGATTCACGCCTCGTCTGGTTTCTACGTCGCGCCCGCAACAATGTTGCGGTGGCGCGCAGCACCTTCGCGGACAGTCCCTTCGTGATACAGTCGCGCGGTGGTCGATCATCCCGAGTCACCCCTGACTTCAACCGACACGAATCAGTTCATCACAGCGGTCTCACACCTCTACCGCGCGGAAATGAACCGGATGTCGGTGTGGCGGCACCGCCTCGATGTGACCTCCAACTGGGCGATCATCCTCGCCACCGCCCTGACCACCTTCACGCTCGGTTCCGTCGATGTTCCCCACTACACGCTGTTGCTCGGTCTGGCTCTGGTCATGATTTCGATCCTTCTCGAGGGCCGGCGCTACCGCCACCTCCACCACAGCAAATGGAGACTCTACCTCCTCGAGTCGGGTTTTTTCGCCAACATCCTGCGCCCCGCCCGCCAGTCGGACGCCTTTCCCGATTGGCGCCGCCTTCTGGCGGCCGATCTCCGCCACACCCATTTCTCGATCAGCTGGTTCACCGGCATGCGGCTGCGGCTGCGGCGCAACTATCTGATGGTGATCGGGTTCATGGCCTCGGTTTGGGTGGCGAAGCTCTTCATCCACCCCACCCGCGCAACCAACCTCTCCGAGTTCTACGCCCGGCTCCACGTCGGGGAGTTCATCCCGCCGTGGTTCGTGGCAGCGACGGCGGTGCTGTTCCTCGGGAGTGCGGCAATCCTCGGCCTCACCTGCCCGTCCGCCGAGGAGCTCGAAGACTGGAGCGTCCACTACCACCGACGCCGGGTCGACATCGATGACCCAGACGTTTGAACGTTCAACATTTCAGCGTTGCACCCATCTGGAGGTTGCTGGGATCCCGATTCGCGACTGAAGGTGGGCCAAGGCCCACCCTACTTCGCACCCATGAATCTGATTCCGAACATCCCGCGAATGCCCGCCTTTCTGAACTCGCTTCCCGAGAGTTGCCACCTTCAACATTGTTGGCCCGGGAGATTCTGCCGATGTGAAGAGTGAGCCCTCCAACAATATTGAAGATGGCACGCTCCGCCGCACGCGTCTCGTATCTGAACGCGCTTCCCGAGAGGATGCCAGGCACCTCCGCCGCACGCGGCCCGTTTCCCAACGTTTCTCCCGAGAGGATGCCAGGCACCTCCGCCGCACGCGGCCACAGCGATCTGGCAGCCGGGACGGCTGCCCCACAACCACTCCGGATTCGGTCGTCTTGTGGGGCACGCGTCTCGCGTGCCGGAAGGGCATTCCTCATTCCTAATTCCTCATTCCTAATTCCTCATTCCTAATTCCCAATTCACCTCCTGAGCGCTTCCAGCCTCTCCCGCACCTTCGCCGCGTGGCCCTTGGCGGAGGCGCGTTTCCAGTGGTGGGCGACCCGGCCCTCCGGATCGATGATCACCGTCGAGCGGATCACGCCGACCGAGATCTTGCCGTACATGTTCTTTTCGCCCCACGCTCCGTAGGCCTCCATGACTTCGTGGTCGGGATCGCTGAGGAGGCGGACTGCGAGTTCATGCTTGGCGATGAACTTCCGGTGGCTCTCCGGCGAATCGGGGCTGCAACCGAGCACCACGGCATCGAGCGACCGGAAGGCCTCGATGCCCTCTGTGAACTCGCAGGCCTCGGTCGTGCACCCGGGAGTGTCGTCCTTCGGGTAGAAATAGAGCACCACCCAGGCGCCGTGCAAAGAGGTGAGCGAAACTTCGACGCCGTCCTGGTCCTGCAACTCGAAAGCCGGCGCCGGCTGTCCGATTTCCAATTGTGCCTGCTTCATCAGTTCCTCCCCATCGAAGAATCGGTAGAATAACCCTGCGAACGACCACGAGATTTCAAAGGAGACGACGCGATGAAGATTTCGACGATGATCCGCAGCGGTCTGTTGCTTCTCTTGTGCTCAACCTTGCTCACCACGCCACTCGAATCCGGCGCAGAAGAGGGCGGCGCAGCCGCCGCCGGCCCGAGCCCGGCTCTCCTCGATCCGAGCCAGGCCACGGCCACGGCGCCCGATCTGTTCAAGGTGAAGGTGCAGACCACGGTCGGCAGTTTTGTGATCGAGGTGCACCGCGACTGGGCGCCGAAGGGCGCCGACAGGTTCTTCAACCTGGTGAAGATCGGCTATTACGACGACGTCGCGTTCTACCGGGTGATCAAGGGATTCATGGCTCAGACCGGCATGAACGGCAACCCGGCCGTCACCTCGGCGTGGTCATCGGCGCGCATCCCCCCCGACAAGGTCACCCAGTCGAACACCAAGGGCCGCGTCACCTTCGCGATGGGCGGCAGCCCCGACACGCGGACCACTCAGATCTTCATCAACTACGCCAACAACTCCTTTCTCGACGCGTCCGGTTTTGCACCGTTCGGCGAGGTCGTCGAGGGGTTCGAAACCGTGAATCAGCTCTACAACGGCTACGGGGAGGGGGCGCCACAAGGCAACGGGCCTTCCCAGGCCAAGCTCTTCAGAGGCGGCAACGACTACCTCAAGGGATCGTTCCCGAAGCTGGACTACATCGTCGCTGCAACGATCATCGAGTAGCGCTATGATCGCTTCGCATTGAACACGAACGGCGACCCCACCGGCGGCATCGAGCGCGATCCGGAGGCCGACGCCAGGCGCGTCCTGGACCTCGCGAAACGGCGCGGGCTGATCACCGAAGATCAGGCCGACAGCACGATCGCCGAGGTGCGGGAGCGTTTGATGGCTGCGGGGCTCTACGACCGGCCCGGCCCGCCGCCCGACGATGACACCTCGATCCGGGTCGTGATCCCGGACGACATGCTCGATGACGACACCCTCGCGGAGCTGGCGCGGGACCTCGGTCTCGACGACGACTGGATGCCTGCAGCGTCGGACGGGGATCCCGGGGCCCGCGACCCGTTCGACGTCTTTCCGGTCACCGACTGGGACCGCTACGAGTTGGTGGAGTTCGTCGGCCGCGGTGGCATGGGCGACGTCTACAAGGCGCGCGATCTCCGTCTCGGGAGGTTCGTCGCGCTGAAGTTCCTGCGCAGGGACGACCCCGACCAGGTCAAACGCTTCCTCCGCGAGGCCAAGGTCCAGGCTCGGGTCGAACACGAAAACCTGTGTCCGGTGTACGAGGTCGGCGAAGTCGAGGGCCTCTCCTACATCGCGATGCAGTACGTGTCCGGCGGTTCGATCAAGGAGATCGCGGACCTGCTCAGCCCTCTCGACAAGGTCGAGATCATGGTGGATGTGGCGGACGGGCTGCACGCGGCCCACCAGGCGGGGCTCATCCACCGCGACATCAAACCGGCCAATATCCTCGTCGAGCGCAACCCCGGCGGCAGTTGGCACCCCTACGTCGTGGATTTCGGCATCGCCCGCGACATGGACACCCCCCACGAGCTCACGATGTCCGGAATGGTCCTCGGAACGCCGGCGTTCTCGGCTCCCGAACAGGTCCGCGGCGAATCCAGCAACCTCGACCGGCGAACCGACGTCTACGGTCTCGGCGCCACCCTCTACTGGTTCCTCACCGGGCGCTCGCCCTACGAAGGGGCCTACACGGAGATCCTCTCCGGCGTCGCCGACCGGGACCCGGTGCCGCCCCATCGAATCGACCGCACGATCCCGGTCGACCTCGAGACGATCGTCCTCAAGTGTCTGGAAAAGGAACAGGATCGCAGATACGCCACCGCCCGGGAACTGTCGGAGGACCTGCGCCGCTTTCTCGCCGGCGAGCCGATCACCGCGCGTCCCGCCACGATCTTCTACAAGCTTTCGAAGAGGGTCCGCAAACACCCGGGCATCGTCGCCGCGGCCGTTGTCGCGATCTGTGCCTTTGCCGCTCTCGGTTTCATCAGCCTGCGCACGAACCTCCAGACCCGGCGCCAGGCTGCCGTGGCGCAGCTTCTGAGCGACCGTGCGACCGAGATCGAGAGCTTCGCCAGGGTCGCCGCGATGATGCCGCTGCACGATCGCACCGAGGAACAGCGCGCCATCGAACGGCGAATGTCGGCCATCGAAGAGGAGATGGAACGGCTCGGCGACATCAGCTCGGGGCCGGGGCACTACGCCCTCGGGCGGGGCTGGCTGACCCTCCAGGACTATGCCGCCGCCCGCCGCCACCTCGAGCTGGCGATGGAGATGGACTCCAGCAGACCGGGGGTGGCCTACGCCCTCGGCATGGCCCTCGGGCGGTTGTACCAACGCGATCTGACGATCGCCAGGCGGATCGAGAACGACGAACTCCGGGACGCCAGGATCGCCGGGATCGAGCGCGACCTCCGCGATCCGGCGCTCGCCCTCCTGCGGACCGGCGAGACGTCGGCGGTGGAGGCGCCGCTCTATGCGGAGGCTCTGATCTCGTTTTACGGCGGGCACCTCGAAGAAGCTCTGGCAGCCACCAGGAGAGCGTTCGAGGCCGAGGAATGGCTCTACGAGGCCAAGCTCCTGGAGGCGGACATCCTGGTCGAGATGGCAGCCGAAAGGCGCCTCGGCGGGGACGCCGACGGCGCCCTCCACAACCTCGCCGAGGCCGACGTGGCCTACGACCTGGCGGCGGACATCGCCCGTTCCGACCCCAGCATCTACGAGGGACAGTGCGCCTTGTGGACGCAGATCATGGACATCCGCAGCCGGCGCGGCGAGGCGGTCGTGGAACCGTTCGAAAGCGCCGTTGCCGCATGCGACCGCGCCCTCCGGATCGCACCCGGCCGCTCGGTCGTTCACGAGAAGCTCTCCCACCTCTACTGGAGATGGGCCGACATCGTCAACGATCGCGGTGGCACCGCGCAGCCGTTCCTCGAGCAATCCATCGCCTCCGCCGAACGTGCCATCGAGCTCGATCCCGACAGCGTGCCCGCCTATTTCACCAAGGGCGGCGCCCTCACGGTGTCGGCGCTCCGGGAGATGGGGCGAGGGGAAGACCCCCGGAAGACTCTCGAGCGGGCCATCGCGAGCTTCGAGGACGCCATCGCCATCGACCCGGGATTCGTCCTCGCCCACGACGACCTCGGCTACGCCTGGGAGCGCAAGGCGCGCTACGAGATGGACATCGGGCTCGACCCGCGCCCGTCGCTCGACCACGCCGTGGCGGCATTTCAGCGGGCCATCGAAATCAACCCCGACTACGCCAACGCCTACAACAACTCGGGCATCGCGCTCTGGCGCCGCGGCCGTTTCGAACAGAGGACCGGCTCCGACCCGGTCGGAACGCTGAACGCGGCCATCAGCGCCTTCGGCGCGGCCATCGAACGCAACCCGACATACGCCTATGCCTTTGCCAACCGCGGTCTCGCGCGACGAACGCTCGCGATGTACAGGATCGATGAGGACCTCGATCCGTCCGATGCCCTCGAGTCGGCCGGTGCGGACCTCGACACGGCGCTCGAAATCAACCCCCAGATCTTCTGGGCCTACCCCGAAAAAACGGCTGTGGAACTGCTGTCGGCGCGGTGGGCGATGATGAGCGGTACGTCTCCGCAAGGCCACTTCGAGGCCGCCTCCGAATCGGCAGCGCGGGCACTGACCGTCAACCCGCGCAACGCCGTCGCCTATCAGAGCGCCGCCGAGGTCCACCGTTGGCGGGCCGACGACCGGCTCCGCCAGGGGCTGTCGATTCGCACCGACGTCAATCAGGGAAAGCGCCTGGTCGAACAGGCCCTGGCCCTCAACCCCGGTCTCGCCAGCGCCATGGTGACGGGCGCCGCCCTGACAACCATCCAGGCGGAGGCCGAGAGCGCCCCGGCAACCAGAAAAGCCCTCGCCGCCGATGCCGGGGACGCGGTCCGACGGGCCCTCGAAATCAACCCGTTCCTCGAGCTCGAAACCGAGGAATTGAGACGGCGGATCGCGGCTGTGTCACACTGAGCGGGTCGCGATCGATCCAGCAAGGAGCCACCGAATGAAGAAATCCGCCATCCTTTTCGTGATCATGCTCGGTCTGTTTTCCTTTGCCGCCGCCAGGTTCAAGGCCTACGTGGGCTACGACAAGAACGTGGACATGAGCACGATCAAGACCTTCGCCTATTACGAGACCCGCGACACGTCGGTCGCGGACGACGACATCCACCAGATGATCAAGTACCTGCTCATCATCAAGTTCAAGTCGAGCGGTCTCGAACAGGTCGACAAGGACCCGGACATCTACGTCACCTATCACACCAGCCAACAATCGGACCTGAAGCTGGACGTCACGATGTACTCCTACAGCTACAGCGCCGGCTGGTGGTGGAGCCCCTTGTGGGGCAGCGGCATGGACACAGTGGCCTACACAAAAGGGACGCTCGTCGTCGACGCCTTCAGCCCGAAAACCGAGAACATCGTCTGGAGAGGCGTTGTCGTGGGCGTCGTGCCCGACCGGGCGGGCCCCGAAGAGGCGCAGAAGACGATCCAGAGGGCCCTCGATGCGATCAGCAAAGAGTGGCAGAAGACGCTCAAAAAGGCCGGCTGAAGCTCGGACCGACCAGAAGCCCCGGACAAATGAATGAGTTGTTCCGGAGATGACCGAACCGTTTCACCTTAATCGGTTGGATTGACTCACCTTGTACGGTTGGACGAAGAAAAAGCCGCGGAGCGGCGACAGAAAATAGCCTGGGGCGTCAGCCCCAGGGTGAAGAATCACCCAAGACCCCCAGCCCCGGAGGGGCGACAGGACCCCATTCACAATTAACCGCAAACACCGAAATCCTGCCGCCGCTCCGCGGCTTGAATTCAATGACTGCCCAGGAGTCCCGGGGCTCACGCCCCGGGCTACAATCTGTCGCCCCAGGGGGCTCGCATCCTTGCTCACTGATTCAGGATGCCCTGTGGTTGTACGAGTGCAGAACGAACAGACGCCTGAACGTCATATAATCAATCCATGCGACCGCTTTTTCACTCATCCCTGCAGGACAATCTCGGGAAGCTGGCGAAAAACGAGTACGCGTCCGACGAAGAGCGCGACGCGCTGCTGCAGGCGGTGTTCGAGACCCAGAACATCAAACCGCGCGACGCGGTGTGGATGGCCTACCGGCCCGAGCGCCATCTCCGTGACGCGGCGGTTCGCCTGCTGCGCAGGCTGCGCACGACCGAAACCGTCAACCAGTTCGTCGTCGAGAGCAAGGGCAAGACGGAGTCGGCGCTGCGGACGGCCACCGAGATCCTCTTCGGGCTCAGGATCCCGGGGATCGAAAAGCACCTGACGGCCCTCCTCGCAGCTGAGGACGAGAACGTCCGCGACGCCACCCGGCGGCTGGTTTTCGAAGCCCCGGTGACACCGGCCCTCTCGTCGTTGTTCTGGAGCCTGGCCGAGTCTCCCAACACCGGCAACCGGAGCGTCTTTCTCGAGCGCCTCGCTATCATGGACATGGCCGAGGACGACCTGTCGCGCTGGGTCCGACACGTCAAAGACGACGACCCGGCGATTCGCGCCACCGCCCTCAAGTTCCTCGCCGACAAACGCCCCGTCGAGTCCGTCGACCTCATCGTCGAGAACCTGGCGCGCGTCGACTACGCCACCCAACAACACCTGATCACCGCCCTCAGCGGGGTCGCACCATCCCTCGGCGCGGGTTTTGTCGACCAGTTGTTGCCCCTGATGGCATCGGGCGAGGCCGGCACCCGTTCCGCCGTCATCAAGATCTTTCTCAGCCTCGAAAACCGTCACGACCTCGTCAAGAAGTACCTCAAGTTCTCCAAGGGTCTGGCGGGCTGGGCGCGAGACCGCGCCCTGGACTCCATGAAGGAGTTCGGCAACGACCTCATCGAGCCCACGATCGAACTGCTCTCCGACCCCGATGACGAGGTTCGGGCGATGGCGCTGGTGGTCGCGGGGTCCTTCGACGACCCACGCATCATCCCCGCCACGATTTCGCTCCTCAAGGACGAGGATTGGTGGCTGAGGGTCACCGCAGCGGACACCCTCGGGCGATTCAAGGATGACCAGGCCACGGCCGCCCTGGTGGCCACCCTCGACGACCCCGAGGCGCGGTGGGCAGCGGTCGAGGCCCTCGGACGGATCGCGGACCTGCGGTCGCTGCAGCCGCTGGCCAAGCTCCTCGCCGACCCGGCGCCGGAGGTTCGCATCGAGGTGCTGCTCGCGCTGCGCAACTTCGACCACCCGAAAATCCTCGAAGCACTGCAGAAGGTCGCCACATCGGATCCCGACCGCGTGGTCCGTGCGCGGGCCCTCGAGATCGCGGAGGAGGTCGCGAAACGGAACAGGATCGACATCGAGAATCGCGAAAGACTCCGTCAGAGCGCCCTCAAGGTCGAGATCGGCGGCGACGAACCGCGGCTGCACGAGTTGCTGGTGGAAACCCGCAACCGAGGGGGATCGGATTTCCACCTCGCGGTCGGGCTGCCGCCGATGGTCCGCGAGTCCAGCGACCTCCTGGCGATGGAGGGCGAGCGTCTGTCGTCCGCCGACTGCGAGGCGATGATCCGCGAGATTCTCACCGAGGCCCAGTGGCAGAAGCTCGAAGAGGAACAGCAACTCGATCTCTGCTACTACATCCCGCGCGCCGGGCGCTACCGGACCAACCTCTTTCTGGATCACAAGGGCTACAACGGCGTCTTCCGGGTCATCCCCGAGAAACCTCCGACCATCGCCGAAATCGGTCTTCCCGGCCACCTCGAGGAGATCGCCGCCCACCACCAGGGTCTGGTGCTGGTGTGCGGACCCTCGGGCTGCGGCAAGACCACCACCCTCGCCGCTCTCGTGAATCTCTTCAACGAGACGCGACAGTCCCACATCATCACCCTCGAGGAACCGGTGGAATTCGTCCACCCTTTCAAGAACTGCCTCGTCAACCAACGCGAGATCGGACCGGACACCAGATCCTACGCCCGTGCCTTGCGCGGGGCGCTGCGGGAAGACCCCGACGTCATCGTGATCGGCGATCTCCGTGACACCGAGGCCATCGCGCTGGCCCTGACCGCCGCCGAAACCGGACATATCGTGCTCGGGACCCTCAGTTCCACCACCGCCCCGAAGGCCATCGACCGGATCATCACCAGTTTCGGCCACTCCGAACAACCCCAGATCCGGGTCGCCCTCGCGGAGTCCCTCAAATACGTGATCGCGCAGCGTCTGCTGCCCGTCGACGGCACTCGGGAACGGGTCGCCTGCTTCGAGATCCTGAAGGGGACCATGTCGGTCGCCAACCTGATCCGCGACGAGAAGACCTTCCAGCTGCAGTCGGCCATGCAGATGGGGCGCACCCAGGGGATGCAGACGTTTGACGACGCCTTGAGAGACCTGGTCCGCCGCGGCACCATCTCCGCCGAGAGCGCCTACATGCACGCCGCCAACCGGGACGACTTCGAGACCGAGGCCACCGCCGAGGCGGCAAAGGACGGCGCGTGATGGCCGAGCAGCAGCGAATCGACCGTTTTCTCAAGCTCATGAACGATCGCGGGGCGTCCGACCTCCACTTCTCGGTCGGTCGTCCGCCGATGTTGCGGGTCGGCGGCCACATGGAGCAGATCCGCTATCGCACCGTCAAGGAAACCGACCTCACCGATCTCATGAAACCCATCACCCCGCCGTCGCGGTGGCAGGCTTTTGTCGACACCGGCGACGCCGACTTCTCGTACGAGGTGGAAGAGATCGGTCGCTTCCGGGTCAACCTCTTCAAACAACGCCGCGGATCGGGCGCGGTCTTCCGGATCATCCCGACCAACATCATGACCATCGAACAGTTGGGTCTGCCGACCCAGCTCCGCAAACTCGCCTCTGTCCACAACGGCCTCGTGATCGTGACCGGGCCGACCGGGTCGGGAAAATCGACCACCCTGGCGGCGATCATCGACCTCCTCAACGAGACCAGGGGCTACCACATCGTCACCATCGAGGACCCGATCGAGTTCGTCCACCCCAACAAGAAATGCCTGATCCACCAGCGCGAGATCGGCACCCACGCCCCGAGCTTCGCCGAAGCGCTGCGCGCCGCCGGACGGGAGGACCCCGACGTCATCCTGGTCGGCGAGCTGCGTGATCTCGAAACCATCTCCATGGCGCTGTCGGCCGCCGAACGCGGCACCATCGTCTTTGCGACCCTCCACACCAACAACGCCATCAAGACCGTCGACCGCATCGTCAGCGTGTTCCCCGCCGGCGAACAGGAAGGCGCGCGCAACGTGCTCGCCGAAGGATTGCAGGGCGTCGTTGCGCAACAGCTTTTGCCGAAGATCGGCGGCGGTCGGGTGGCGGCGGTGGAGATCGTTTTCGCGTCGTCGGCGATCTCGAACCTGATCCGCCGCGGCAAGGTCGGCCAGATCACGTCCTTGATCCAGGGCGGCGTCAAACAGGGCATGATCGACATGGACGCCTCCATCCGGCAGCTCTACGAGGACGGCCTCGTCACCGCCCGCTCCGCCTACGACAAGGCCATCGACAAAGAGCTCTTCAAGGACATCATGGAAGAGGCCAACGCCAGCCCTGAATGAGCGCGCCGATCCGTAGGGTGGGCCTCGGCCCACCTTCAGAGGCGCCCTCGTCACACCGGCTTCTCTGAAGGTGGGCCAAGGCCCACCATCAGACGCGTCCTCGAGAGAATCGCGACCCAAAACGCGAACCACGCCTCTCGCCCTGTCATCCCGACCGGAAGCCCGTCAGGGCCGTAGCGGAGGGACCTCTATCAGCGACGCGGGTAACGACGTCCCGTGAGCCCCAAAAAAGATCCCTCCACTCGGTCGCTTCGCTCTCTCGGTCGGGATGACAGGAAGTGAAGCGGTTTCGCTCCCGCACTCCGCGTGAATCCGATGGGTGGGCCTTGGCCCACCTTCAGAAGCGCCCTCGAGAGAATCGCGACCCGAAACGCGAACCACGCCTCTCGCCCTGTCATCCCGACCGGAAGCCCGTCTGTCCTGCCCTGTCATCCCGACCGGAGGCCCGCAGGGCCGTAGCGGAGGGATCTCACTCAGGGCAGCGGGCGACAAAATCTCGAGGGCCGCCACACAGATCCCTCCGCTCGGTCGCTTCGCTCTCTCGGTCGGGATGACAGAATGTGAAGTGGTTTCGCTTCCTCGGTCGGGATGACAGAACTGAAGCGGTTTCGCTCCCGCACCCGCGTGAATCCGAGGGTGGGCCTTGGCCCACCTTCAGACGCGTCCTCGAGAGAATCGCGACCCGAAACGCGAACCACGCCTCTCGCCCTGTCATCCCGACCGGAAGCCCGTCTGTCCTGCCCTGTCATCCCGACCGGAGGCCCGCAGGGCCGTAGCGGAGGGATCTCTCCGCTCGGTCGCCTCGCTCTCTCGGTCGGGATTACAGGAAGTGAAAGGCTCTCGTTTTCTCGGGATTGGGTGCCGTCAGCCTGACCTCTCAGCGACGTCACAACGGATGAACCTCCCCGACAAATCGCGCGATCGCCTCGAAGTAGCCCTGCCCGCCCACCAGCCAGGTCTCGTTGTGACCGGCGCCAACAACCTCGTAGAACGTTTTCGGTTCGGCGGCCGCCTCGAACAGCTTCCGGCCCAACTCGTACGGCACCACCTCGTCGGCCCGCGAATGGATGACGAGCAATGGGCACCCGATGCCCCCGATCTTTGCCACTGACTCCATTCGGGTACGAATCACGAACTTCGGCACGAACGGATAGTGCCGCGCCGCCATGTCCGGGATCGAGGTGAACGTCGACTCGACGATCAGACCGGCGGGATCGGTCTCCGCGGCCAGGTTGACCGCCACTCCGCCACCAAGCGACTTACCGAAGATCACCACCCTGCCCGGATCGACACCGCGGTCGACGGTCACGAAACGCCAGACCGCGCGCGCATCCGCATACAGTCCGTCCTCAGACGGCTTACCGTCACTGCGGCCGTACCCGCGGTAGCCGGCCACCACGATCTCCGCCCCGACCCGGTTGGCCAACTCCAGCATCAGGTCGGCACGGTGGCTCAGGTTGCCGGCATTGCCGTGGAAAAACAGAATGACCGGCCCACCCGGCTTCGAGTCCACCCTCCGGCACCACCACGAGTGCAGCCGGACGCCGTCCTCACTCTCGTAAGTACAGTCTTCAATGACGCACCCCGACCCGCGCGCCACCACCTCCACGTCCCACTCGCCGTCCGGGTACGGAGTCGGGAAGAAGATCAGAGACTCTTCGAAGATCACCATCAACCCCACCACCACGACCGCCGCAGCTGCAACCACAAGAACCGTGCGAAACAGCCTGGCACCATCAACCGCCACCTTCCCCCCAACAAAACACCGGATGCAGGGTTCAGGATACAGGGTTCACGATGCACCCTGCATCCTGTGACCTGCATCCTGTATCGGTCGAGTTGGGTGGATCCTGGGGCCTGCATCCTGGGGCCTGAATTCTGAAGGATGGCGGGGCTAGCAGGACTCGAACCTGCGACCTAAGGTTTAGGAAACCTCCGCTCTATCCACCTGAGCCATAGCCCCGCGCAGGGTCCCGATGCTACGGCCCGCGGCCTCTGGTGTCAATCAGTCAGCGGGGCGTCGCGAGAAAGGGAGAGAGGGAGAGAGGGAGAAAGGGGAAAGGGGGAAAGGGGGAAAGGGCGTTGCCCACTCGTCCAGATGCTCGATTCTCGATCCACACTCCCGATTGTATTCACGGATCACCTCGCGGACCCGAATTCACCACCCACCCCTGTGCGAATCTACACGACAAGAAAACGCTGCGGGTCGATCAGTGAGCGAAGTCGCGAGCAATCAGGGCAGCCACCCGTTGACGCGTCGATTCATCGGAGGCCGTTTCCTCGAGACGCTGCCGGAGTAGATCTTCCTCGACCAGTCCGTGGGCGATGGCGGCTTTGACGAAGGCCATGTCCTTTTCCCTACCGGCGAGGTACTTGGAGGTCACGAGATCGTGAATCTCGATGCACAGGCCGACGGCTCCGCGAGTCCGCGGCGATTCGACCCGAATGAGACGATCCTGCCAGCCATCGGGCAAGATTGCGGTCTCCGGTCCCACGCCCTGCGCGTAATAGCCGAAGGTCTCGTGAAACGGCGAGAGTTCACCGATCGATCCGTCAACGAGCTCCCACCGGTCCGGGTGGTTGCGCGGCCAGACATCGGCCTCCATCGACCTGCAGAGTTCATCCGGAGCATCTGGGAATTGACCGAGCACGGCCTGGCTCCCGATCACGACGATTTCATCGTCGTCCGCAATTGTCGCCGCGGCTCTGATCACGTGCTCCAACTGCGCTCGAGTCATGACGCCGCCGCCTGCCCTCGATGTTGTCTGAGAATCTCCCACCGTTCGCGAGGACCGAGGACACCGGCGAAGGGGGAACTCTGGCGGAGTGCACGTGCTTCATCCGATGTGTCGGTGATGCGGGCGATCACCTGATCGAGGCTGCCGTCCAGCGCTTCATCCCATGCCTCCGCCCAGTACCGCGACACCCTTCCGGTTTCCAGCCAGCCCTGAACCCGTTGACGCGCCGTGTTCAGAAGCTCGGGACGTTCCCGCAGCCGTCGCGCCACCTCGCGATGCAAAGCGAGGCTGCGTTCCTCCGCAAGTTGATGGGTCACTCCTGACATCTCGACAAGTATACCGACCATACGATTGTCTCGGCGTTCTGCAGCCCTGTGGGGTCCATTGTCGGCCGACTCAAGCCAGTCTGGTCACTCCCGGCAGTCCTTCAAAGTGACGGTCATAAGTCAGGATGCTCTCCATATCCGCGTTCGATCTCACCCTGACATCTGATCGATATCGGACGTTGGAAAGGAATGACGAAGGGCCGCGTGGATCGCCGCGAGCTTGCGCTCCGAGTCGCCGTAAGCAACCTTGCGACGGGCCTCGCGAAGAGTCTCGCGAACGAACTCGGAAACCGTCACGCCCTTTTCCTCTGCGGCAGCGCGGATTGCCTCCAGCTCGTCCTGATCCATGACAACCTGCAAACGGGTCTTCATGGCTCGAGTATGACCGCAGCAGGATGTGATGTCGATCATGTTCGCGAAGTATGCATTCCGTCTTCCACAATGTCATCCCGACCGAGGGAGGAAAGCGACCGAGTGGAGGGACCTCTTGAAGGTAGGACCCCGCCTTCAGCCCCTCCCAAGACCGGGACCGCGCGAGCAAAGCGAGGCGAACAGATCCCTCCACTTCGGCCCTCCAGGCCTTCGGTCGGGATGACAGAAGGGGGCGGTCGCTCGCTCGATACGAGTCCTTTTTTCTGTCGACCCCCACATGATAGGGCACAGGTCACATGTGCTCCCGTGCTCCCCATAGCTCACGGCCGAGCCTCCTGCAGAATAGTCAATTCTGCCGGTCTTCGGTGGTGCTTCTGGGAGGCGGGGCAGGCCCCGCCACTCCAGGAAAGTGTCCTTTACGGGTAGGGGCGACACCTGTGCCGCCCGGCCTCATCAGCAGCGCAACATCGGATCGAGGCGGAATAACTCGTAGTTCTGCAAGAGGCTCGACCGAGGGCCCCACGGCCAAAGAAAAGATCGGAAGGGAGGGGATAAACCCCTCCCCTACGGCCTTTAGGGACGGCATGAATCCGCGTGGGCGGCGTCTCCCCTGCTCCCTTTCTCCTCCCTGCTCCCCTTGCCCCATCCTCACCGCGGGACGGCGGGGCCATCCACCCAGACGGTGCCGGGAAGCCTCAGCGCAAACTTCAGCGCCTCGGTGTCGACATTGGGCACCCAGACAGGGAAAACCGCGGCGGGCTGCGACGTCGGCGATGCGTTGCACCAGGAGTCCGGCGGGGGTTCCAGGCCTCAGGTTGCCGGTCACCGAGCCGGGCACGCGGACGGCGGTGGCGGCATCGAGGCGGGTGAGGTCGGCGACCTCGAGAACGTCGTCGATCTCGGTGTCGGTGCCTCCACCCGTCAGCCGCCAACGGCACTTCGGGTCCGGTGATATTCGATCGGAGCGGCGACCCAGACGTCGGGGTCTTCCGGTCCCGGTTCCGAGGCCCAGCGGCCGATCAACTTGCCCGCCGGCAACTCGTACACCGGTTCGGTCGAAACCGTCTTGACGGCGCGGAGGTGCTCTGCCCTTTCGAGCAGGACCGAATACACCGCCGCGGCCACGCCCCGCTCACCCGGCACGACGTTCGAGATCACGAGGTCGTCGGCCGGCCGGCCGGCCCCGGCGGCGAGGGGCTTCCAGGCTTCGAGGATCTGGCGTTGGTTGCGGTCCGAGAGCAACAGTGCCGGCCAGGGCAGGACCAGCGGCGGCAGTCCGAGCCCGATCGCCAGCTCCGCCAGCAATCGCGCCAGGACCCGGTCGCCGAGTTGGGCCCGCCAGAAGCCGCGATTGGAATAGGCCGCGACTTTGAGGCTTGCCGAGTCCTCGAAGAGCTCGATCGCGGCGGGGTCGAAGGAGACCGCCGGCGCGGGTCTTTTCGAGACCGCACGCAGAGCCTCGACCAGACCTGGGGTCGACAGCGGCAAGACAGCCGCGCCACCCACCCCGAGTCTGTGAGCCGCGAGGAGCGTGTCCTCGCCGGCGGCGACGACAACCCCACGCGCTCGCTCGGCGACAGGACAGGCAGCCACCATCGGCAACCACCGGCCGCTGCCGTCGTCGACGGCGATCCACGCGGGTTCTGCTGCGCCGCCGGTCAGGGCACTCTCGATGACGTCCCGCAACCCCAGGTCGACGCGTTCGGGAGTCGGCGGCAGCAGGCGAACCACGTCTCACCCCCGATCGTGGGAGACGGTGAAGCCCGCGGTCAGGGGCGACTGGTCCTGTTCGTCCACGACCAGGACCAGCTGCACCTCGGCAAACCGCGGCCCTTCCCTGAGGATGTTCTCGAACGCGATGTGGTGGGCCTCGGATGCATCGACCAGGACCTCGACCGTGCCGTCATCGAGGTTGCGGACCCACCCGTTGACTCCGAGCCGTTGCGCCTGGCGCAGGACGAAGGCCCGGTAACCAACGCCCTGAACCTTCCCCGCGACCCGGTACCTCTTGACCATCTCGGTCTAACCGTCCCTGACCAGCATGACTCAATCCTCCGGCGGCCGTTCGGTGTTGCGGTGGGCGCGCCGACCGAAGCGGTGCACGGCCCAGAACCCGCCCACCAGCAGTACCACAAAGCCGATGGAGACCCAGTTGAACCACTTGAAGAGGAAATCGCGGATCGAGGAACCGTAGAAGTACAACAGCGCCCCCTCGGCCATGAACCGCAGAGAACGCGAGGCGATCGACGCCAGCACGAAGATCTTGAAGTTGATCTTGAATGCGCCGCCGGCGATGGTGAAGACCTTGTAGGGGATCGGCGTCAGACCCGCGATGCCGGTGGCCCAGGCGTTGTAGCGGTCGTAAAGCCTCTCCACGGCGTGGATCTTGTTGTCGTTGAAGAACCGGTAGAGCAGAGGCCGGCCTCCGTAAAGCCCGATTCCATAGCCCGCGGCGCCGCCGAGCACGCTGCCCAGGGAACACACGAAGCCGTACCACAGGGCCTGGTCGGGCGCGGCGACACCGAGGGTCACCAGCAGGATGTCCGGAGGTATCGGAAAGAACGAGCTTTCGGCAAAGGCGAGCAGAAACAGCCACCAGCTCGGATGCGGCATCGCCGCCAGCGAGTCGATCCAGGCGAAGAGCTTCTCCTTCATCCGGAGCTCTCGTTCCAGCCGTGGCGGCCGATCAGGGGCACGAAGCACGCTCCCTTGAGCTCGCTGACCATGGTTCGCTGGCCGCGGCGCTGGACGACCTTGAGGACCTGGGTCTCGCGGGGACCGACCGGGACCACCAGCCGGCCGCCGTCGGTCAGCTGCTCGACCAGGGGGGCCGGGATGTCGGGCGCCCCCGCCGTCACCAGGATCGCGTCGAACGGGGCCTGCGCCCGCCAGCCGAGAGTTCCGTCCAAAACCTTGACGCTGACGTTTTCAACCTGCAGATGGTCGAGCACGCGCTTGGCCTGGCGCGCCAGAGATGCGACCCGTTCGACCGAGAACACGAACTGGGCGAGCTGCGCCAGCACGGCCGCCTGGTAGCCCGAACCGGTGCCGATCTCGAGCACCCGGTCGGTGGGCCGGATCTGTGCCGCCTGAGTCATCAGGGCCACGATCCGGGGCTGCGAGATGGTCTGGCCGTCGCCGATGTTGATCGACACGTCGTCGGAGTACGCCTGGTGGCGCAGGGCCTCGGGGACGAAGAGGTGGCGGGGCACGTTCGCCATCACCTCGAGGACCCGTTGGTCGTCGATTCCGCCCCGCCGCAGGGCATCGACCATCTGCGCACGACGGTAGTCGTAGGCGTCGGCGGCGGGCACTCAGGCCCCAGCCCCGCCGACGGCGTCGATCCACGCCGGTGCGTGTCGGGTCAAGCGCTCGAGGCCCCTGCGGTCGGTCATGTCGAGGTGGAGCGGCGACACCGATACGAAACCCGAGGCGACCTCGTGAAAATCAGTTCCGGGAATCGGCTCCCACACCGGTTGGCCGCCGCCGATCCAGAAAATCTGGCGGCCGCGCGGGTCCTTCGATTCGATCACGCCTTCGGTGTAGCGGCGCACGCCCAACCGGGTGAGGCGGACCCCGAGCGGCTCACCGAGAGGCACGTTGACGTTGAGGAGCGTGTCCGGCGGCAGACCGTGTTCCAAAATCCATTCCGCGACCACCCGCGCGAACTTCGCCGCTACGTGAAAGCTGAGCCCCTTGCCCACCCCGAGCGAAACCGCCATTGCCGGCACGCCCAGGATGACACCCTCGAAGGCCGCCGAAACCGTGCCGGAGTAGTGCACGTCGGCGCCCATGTTGAAACCGAAGTTGATCCCCGAAACCACCAGGTCCGGGAGACGATCCGCCATCAGGCTGGAGATGCCGATGGCCACGCAGTCGGTCGGCGTCCCGTCGACGGTTATCCGCCTGTCGGCGAGACGGTCGATCCGCAGCGGCCGGTCCAGGGTGAGCGCGTGCGAAACCGCCGACTGTTCGCGGTTGGGGGCGACCACCCACACCTCGCCGAGACCCTCCAGGGCATCCGCGAGAACCTGAATCCCCTCGGAGGTGTAGCCGTCGTCGTTTGTAACCAGAATCCGGGGCGTTGATGTCATGCGGAGATTCTATATGAGTTTTAAATTTTGAATTTTGAATTTTGAATGACGGCCCATCTCCACCCGGGCAGCGAGTAAGGGGGAAAGGGAGAAAGGGGGAAAGGGAGAAAGGGGGCCATCGCAATTTCGGATTTCGGATTTCGAAATCAGGGCAACAGAACGTGAGTTTCCAAGTATGTCATTTCTACCGAGGGAGAGAAACGACCCCTTTACTGTCATCCCGACCGAGGGAGCCGGACGACCGAGTGGAGGGATCCCTCCGCTACGGCCCTCCGGGCCTCCGGTCGGGATGACAGTATGAAGCGGACGCTCGCTGGGAAAGGCGCTCCTGTTCCGAAACGACCCAAACATGCCGATTTCGGATTTCGGAATTGGACCACGATTCGTGATAAGGATCGAGTCTCCCCTGCTCCCCTGCTCCCCTGCTCCCCTGCTCCCCTGCTCCCCTGCTCCCCTGCTCCCCTGCTCCCCTGCTCCCCTGCTCCCCTGCTCCCCTGCTCCCCCGCCTCCGTCGATTGAAGGGCGGGGAGCGGTTGTGAGATACTTCACATCCGCTGGAGGCGTCCTGAGACGCCTCGCGAAATGCCGTCAAACCCGCGAAGGGAGCAACCATGAAGCGAGAAATTCTCCTCGGAGACGAGGCGGTCGGTCTCGGTGCCATCGACGCCGGCCTGAGCGGCATCTACGGCTACCCGGGCACCCCCTCGACCGAGATCTTCGAGTTCGTCGAGCGCCGCACCAAGAAGGCGGGCGACGTCCACGCCTTCTGGTCGACCAACGAAAAGGTGGCCTACGAGGAAGCCCTCGGAATGAGCTGGGCCGGCAAACGCGCCCTGGTCTGTATGAAACACGTCGGGCTCAATGTGGCCGCGGACGCTTTCATGAACTCCGCCGTCACCGGCACCAACGGCGGTCTGGTGCTGGCGGTGGCCGACGACCCCGGGATGCACTCCTCGCAGAACGAGCAGGACAGCCGCTACTTCGCGCAGTTCGCGCTGATCCCGTGCTTCGAGCCCCGTAACCAACAAGAGGCCTACGACATGATGTTCGAGGCCTTCGATCTCTCCGAGGAGCTGTCGCTGCCTGTGATGATCCGGCTGGTGACCCGCATCGCCCACAGCCGGGCCGGAGTGGCGACCCGGGAACGGCGGCCGCAGAATCCGCTCCAACCCACCAAGGAGATCAAGAAGTGGACACTCCTTCCGGTGAATGCCAGGGTCCAGTACAAGCACCTCACCGAAAAGCAGCCCGAACTGCTGCAGAGGGCCGAGGACAGCCCGCACAACCAGCTCCAGATCGCCGGTAAGACCGGCATCCTGGTCTGCGGTCTCGCCGACAACTACCTGCGCGAGAACATCGGCGCCGAACACGACTACTCCATTCTCAGCGTCCGCCAGTACCCGCTTCCGGTGGGCAAGGTCCGCGAGCTCGTCCGGCACGTCGACGAGGTGCTGGTGATCGAAGACGGCTACCCGCTGGTCGAGAACATGCTGCGCGGCCTCTTCGGGATCGACGGCGTCCAGATCAAGGGCCGGATGACCGGCGAGCTGCCGCGCACCGGCGAGCTCAACCCCGACATCGTCCGCGAGGCCCTCGGACTGCCGCCGTTGGAGACCGCCCACACCCACGAGACCGAGCTCGCCAATCGCCCCCCCGCCCTCTGCAAGGGCTGCCCCCACACCGATTCCTTCAGGGCGCTCAACGAGGCCCTCAGCGGTTTCGACAACCCCCAGGTCTTTTCCGACATCGGCTGCTATACCCTGGCTGCCCTGCCGCCGCTCGAAGCCGTCCACAGCTGCGTGGCGATGGGCGCCTCCATCGGGATGGCCGCGGGCGCCGCCCACGCAGGCTACTCGCCGGCGGTGGCCGCCATCGGCGACAGCACCTTCTCGCACGGCGGGATCACGCCGTTGCTTTCGGCGGTCCAACAGCACGTCAACCTCAACGTCCTGGTGGTCGACAACAGCACGGTCGGGATGACGGGCACCCAGCGCTCGATGTCCACCGGCCAGACTCTCGACCAGATCATCCTCGGCACCGGGATCGAGGAGGACCACTTCCGGATCATCGAGCCGACCCCGCGCAACCACGAGGCCAACGTCGAGGTCCTGCGCGAGGAGCTCGCCTACGACGGTCCCAGCGTCATCGTCGCCCGCCGCGCCTGCATCGAGGCGCTCAAGAGCCGGTCGGCGTGAGGGAGCGCTGATGGAGAAGAACATCATCCTTGCAGGCGTCGGCGGCCAGGGCATCCTTTCGATCGCGTTCGTCATCGACAACGCCGCTCTCGACTCCGGCTTCCACTTCAAACAGGCGGAGGTCCACGGAATGGCGCAACGCGGCGGCGCCGTCCAGTCCCACCTCCGCTACGGCGACTCGGAGATCTACTCGGACATCGTGCCTACGGGGCGCGCCGACCTCATCCTCAGCGTCGAGCCCCTCGAGGTCCTGCGCTACTGGCACTACCTGCGGCCTGGCGGCTGGGTGGTCACCAGCGTCACCCCGTACGTGAACATCCCCGACTACCCGGAAATGGACGACCTGCTCGCCGAGCTTGCGGGATTCGACAACATCGTCATGGTCGACACCGCGAACATCGCCCGCGCCGCCGGCAACCTGCGCGCCCAGAACATGGCCGCTGTCGGCGCCGCCTCACCGCTGTTGGACTTTTCGGAGGAGCAGCTCCTGCGGTTTGTCGAACTCCTGTTCAGCCGCAAGGGTGAGAAGATCGTCGACGTCAACAAGCGCGCCTTCAGCCACGGCCGGGCAGCCGGTCTGTTCTTCCGGGGCCTGGTTGACGGTGGAATGCCGCGGCTCGCAGCGATCAAGCTGTCGGCCAAGATCGCCGCCGAGAGCATCGACCCGGCGCACGCCCCGGCGTGGGCCGAGGCCATCGGCGATGACGACGCCAAGCTCGCGGCAGTGCTCGCCGAGAAAGACCTGGTCCCCAGCGACGGGGCCGCGTCCTTCGCCTGAGAGTGGAGGAAAGATGCCCATCGACACCGAGAAGATTCACACGATCCTGGCCGCTGCCCACGATGACGGGCGCACCAGCCTCTACGAACACGAGTGCTACCGCCTGCTCGAGGCGACCGGCGCCGAGGCCGCGCCGAAGAACCGGCTGATCCCGATCGGCGGCCACCCCACCCCGGCCGATCTCGAGCACCTGACCGGCGACAAGGTGGTGCTCAAGATCGTGTCGCCCGACATCACCCACAAGACCGAGGCCCGCGGCGTGCGCATCGTCGCCCGTGAGATCGGTGCCGTCGAGGCGGCCTTCGACCTCATGCTGCGCGAGGTCCCGGAAACCTACGGCGCGTACCTCGAACACCACACCGGCGAGGTCCCCAACGGGCTCGCGGGGCGCCGCGGCCGCGGTCTCGAACAACGGCTCGCCGACCGCTTCGTCGGGATCCTCCTCTGCAGCTACATGCCCCCCGACGCGCAGGGTTTTGCCACCGAGCTGTTCGTCGGCATCCGCCACACCGCGGAATTCGGGCCCATCATCTCGGCCGGGCTCGGCGGCGTCGAAATGGAGGTCCTCGCCCGCCAGACCAAGAAGGGAGCGGCAGTCGCCATCGCCCCGACCGGCACCGTCGACGGCCGGCAGTTCTTCGAACTCTTCACCAGGACGCTGAGCTACGAAAGGATGTCCGGCGCCATGCGCGGCTCGCGCCGACTCCTCGACGACGCGATCTTCATCGAGTGTTTCCAGGCCTTCATCGATCTCGCCAACCACTTCTCCGCGATGAATCCCGACGCCGAGTTCCACCTCGAGGAGATGGAGGTCAACCCCTTCTCCAGCTCCGGCGGCCGGATGGCGCCGCTCGACGGAGTGTGCCGCTTCAGACCGGCGACCACCCGGCAGCAGCCGCGCCCGATCGACAAGATCGGCAGCCTGCTCAAACCCGATTCGGTCGGTATCATCGGCGTCTCGGAGCGGTCCGCCAACATGGGCCGGATCATCCTCGGCAACCTGGCGGACGCCGGTTTCGACCGCGACAACATCACGGTGGTCCACCCCACCGCGAACGAAATCGACGGCTTTGCGTGCGTCGCCTCCATCGCCGATCTCGAACGCACGCTCGATCTCTTCGTCGTCGCCGTCGGTGCCGAACAGGTCCCCTCCGTGATCGACGATCTGATCGATCACGACAAGGCCAACGCGGTGATCCTCATCCCCGGCGGGCTCGGTGAAAAGGAGGGCAGCCAGGTCCTCGAAGGTCGCCTCAAAGCCAAGATCCGCGAGGCGCACCAGGCCCCGAACGGCGGCCCGGTCTTTCTCGGCGGCAACTCGCTCGGAGTGATCTCGCACCCCGGGCGCTACGACACCATGTTCATCCCCGACAGCAAGCTCCCGAAATCGCGCGGCCGGCACCCGCGCAAGCTCTGTTTCATCTCGCAGTCGGGCGCCTTCATCATCTCCAACCTGAGCCGCATGCCGTGGCTCGATCCCGCCTACGCCCTCTCCATCGGCAACCAGATCGATCTCACTGCGGGCGATCTGCTCTCGTATATCAAGGACGACCCCGAGATCGAGGTCTTCGCCGTCTACATGGAGGGTTTCCAGCCCTGCGACGGCCACACCTTCGCCGCCGCGGTGAAAGAAACGGTCGCCCTCGGCAAAGACGTCGTCTTCTACAAGGCCGGTCGCACCAGCGAAGGTCGGTCGGCCACCGCCGGTCACACGGCCTCGGTGGCGGGTGACTACGCGGTCTGTGAAAACGCGTTGGTCCAGGCCGGGGCCTTCGTGGCGTCCGATTTCGACGAGTTCTGCGATCTCTTGCGCGTCACCCTCGCCCTTCGCGGCAAGACCGCCCGCGGCAATCGCCTCGCCGCGGTTTCCAATGCCGGATACGAGTCGGTCGGCATGGCGGACTCGATTCGCCAGCCGGGCGCCGAACTGGTGCTGGCGGCATTCTCCCCGCCGACCGCAGAAGCCCTCGGCCGGCTGCTTTCCGACAACCGGCTCGACGGTCTGGTGGACGTCAAGAACCCGTTCGACGTGACCCCGATGGCGGGCGACACCGTCTATGTCGACATGGTCGCCGAAATTCTCGCGGACAACGGCATCGACGCCGTGGTGGCCGGTATCGTTCCCCTCACTCCGGCCATGCAGACCCTGGCTCCGGGCGAGGGCCACACCGAGTCGATCCTCGATCCGGGATCGGTCGCCCAGCGCCTTCCCGAGGTCGCCGCCGCCGCCGACAAACCGTTGGTCGCGGTCATCGACTCCGGCACCCTCTTCGACCCGCTCGCCTCCGCCCTGGAGAAAGGTGGACTGCCGGTCTTCCGCAAGGCCGACCGAGCGGTCCGGGCCCTGTGCCGCTGGGTCGACGCGAAGAGGACCGATCGATGAAATCACACACCAAAAAATTACTCCTCGACATTCAGGAACGCATGGAGTTCGTCAACATCACGCCCCGGGTCGAGGAGGCGGTGCGGGAGTCCGGGGTCCGCGAGGGACTGTGCCTGGTCAACGCCATGCACATCACCGCGTCGGTCTTCATCAACGACGACGAGCCCGGGCTGCACCGCGACTACAAGCGCTGGCTCGAGGAGCTCGCGCCGTTCGATCCATCGCCCGAACGCTACCACCACAACCGCACCGGCGAGGACAACGCCGACGCCCACCACAAGCGGCAGATCATGGGCCGCGAGGTCGTCGTGGCGATCACCGACGGCCGCCTCGACTTCGGACCGTGGGAGCAGATTTTCTACGGCGAGTTCGACGGCCGCCGGCAGAAACGGGTGCTGATCAAGATCATCGGGGAGTGAAAAATTTTCAATTTTGAATTTTGAATTTTGAATTGACCATCTCCCGGGGTGGAGGCTGCAATTCCGAATTCCGAATTCCTAATTCCGAATTCCTAATTCTATTGGCGTCGTCGCCCCTTGTCGCGAAAAACGCCGTAGACGCCGGCGACGATCAACACCATCGCGGCCAGGGTGTAACCGGTGATGGGTTCGGAGAGGATGAGCCAGCCGAGCAGCACCGCAATGACCGGGTTGACGTAGGCATAGGTCATGACCACGGTCGTCGGCAGCAACCGCAGGGCGTAGATGAAGGACGTATAGGCGAGCAGCGAACCGAAGATCACGAGGTAGCCCCAGGCGGCCCAGGCTTGAGGGGTCGGGTGCGGCAGCGGCTCGCGGACCAACACGGCGAACACCACGAAACCCACCCCGCCGAACAGCTGCTGCCACCCCGCCATGACGACCGGATCGAGGGCGAGCTTGCGACGGTTGACGAGGATCGAACCGAAGCCCCAACTGACCGCGGCACACACGACCGCGGCAATCCCGAGCAGATCGGACGTCACACCGTCCCGCAGCTTGGGGTAGGTCAGGACGACCAGACCCGCAAAGCCGACGATCAACGACCCTGCGAGCAATAGCGAGGGAGGGCGGCGATCCAGGTGGCTCTCGATGATCGCCACCCACATCGGCATCGTCCCGACGATCAGGGCCGCCAGACCCGAGTCGATCCGGGTCTCGGCCCAGTTGACCCCGCCGTTGCCCCCGACCCACAACAGGAGACCGGTGGCCGCCACGACCCCGAGTTCGCCGCGCGTCGGCCGCAACCGCGAGCCGCGCAACCGGTTCAGCAGGAAGAGCACCGAGGCCGCCGCCAAAACCCTCGCCGCGCCGAGCCAGAACGGGCCCCAGCCCGCGCCCTCCCGCACCGCGACGCGAATGGCCAGATAGGTGCTGCCCCACACGACGTAGGTCACCAGGAGGTTGAGCATCCCGGCCAATGGCAGGTGGGTGCGTTCGGTCGTCATGGCAGCGCACACGATACGCCATTTCGAGGATCATGTGGCAGCAGACTTCCGATCAGGGGGCGGAGGACGGTTCGGTGGCGATCCGGGTGGTGACGAAACCGAGCTGATCGCAGCCGCGGATCAACACCACTCCTTCCTGGGCCCCGAGGGCGTTGATGGTGTCGGCCTCCGGCCGGCGGTAGAGCCAGTACTGATCGCCACCTCGCCATTGGTCCTCGAGTCTCCGCCAGCCGGCTTCGGCCGAGTCCT
This sequence comes from Candidatus Sulfomarinibacteraceae bacterium, assembly GCA_963715955.1. Lineage (GTDB taxonomy): Bacteria > Acidobacteriota > Thermoanaerobaculia > Thermoanaerobaculales > Sulfomarinibacteraceae > Sulfomarinibacter. The sequence goes on along the minus strand of CAVQSQ010000021.1, from coordinate 61,367 downwards.
TCGAGACATTGGCCGTCACGACCTCGGCCCGCGCCTGAGCCGGCGTCAGTTCCCGCACCACCCAACCCGCCGGGATCTGCCACCCGGCGAGCACGTCGTCGGAACACGGGAATCGGTCCCGCACGGACGTGGTCGCACACGCGACAACGCTCATCAACAAGAACGAAACCCATATCTTCTTCAGAATGACCATCATCGGCGCCTCTGATGGTGGGCCAAGGCCCACCCTACGTCGGACATCGGGTAGGGTGGGCCTTGGCCCACCATCAGGGCCGCCGCCGGCAGTTCGACCACTCCAGCAGTTCAACTCCACACACCCGGGATCTGGCGGTGGCACCCCGGACAGGCGCCCCGTACGAGTGTGTTCGTCAGAACCTGAAAACCCAACCGCCGGATCGCGATCTCGCCGCACCCGGGGCAGACGGTGTTTTCACCCGGGTGGCCGGGAACATTGCCCAGGTAGACGTAGTTGAGGCCCGCTTCGCGGCCGATCTTCCAGGCCCGCTCGAGGGTCGCGACCGGGGTCGGCGGCAGATCGGTGAGCCGGTAGGTGGGGTGGAAGCGGGTGAAGTGGATCGGCACATCGGGCCCCAACGTCGCCGCGATCCACTTCGTCATGTCGCGGATCTCGGTCGCCGAGTCGTTGTGGGTCGGTACCAGCAGGACCACGATCTCGAGCCAAACCCCGCTGTCGTGGATGATCTCGAGGCTCTTGAGCACCGGTTCGAGCTTGCCGCGGACCTGCTCGCGGTAGAACGTGTCGCTGAAGCACTTGAGGTCGACCTTGACGGCGGACAGCAGCGGCAGCACATCGCGCAGCGCCTGCTCCTGGATGAAGCCGTTGGAGACCACGACCGGCCTGAGTCCCGCAGCGTTGGCGGCCGCAGCCGCGTCGCGCACGTACTCCCAATAGACCACGGGTTCGCCGTAGGTGGCGGCCGTCAGACGGGCGCCGCTGCGTTTGGCCGCCGCAACCAGGGCCGCGGGCGGCAGATCGTACGCCTCGACCTGTTCGGGCCGAAACTGCGACAACTCCCAGTTCTGGCAGAACTTGCACTCGACGTTGCAGCCCGCGGTCGAAAAGGAAAAGGCTTTCTCGCCCGGCATGACGTGGAAGAAGGGCTTTTTCTCGATCGGATCGACGTGCACCGCCGAGGCCCGGCCGTGGACCAGGGTGTAGTAGGTGCCGCCGCGGTTCTCGCGCACGCCGCACATGCCGCGCTCCATGTCGGCGACGGTGCAGGCCTGCGGGCAGAGCTGGCACTCCACCCTCCCCTCCTCGAGCTTCTTGTACCAGGAAGCCTCGCGGGCCTGGAGATCGGCGGTGGTGCCTCGCGGCGAGAGCAGAGCCGCACCCGACGGCGCCGGACGCAGTACGGCCGCCGCCCCGGCGGCCCCCAGCACCACCATCCGCCGGCGGTCGATCTTCATGCCTTCACCAATGTGAGGCGCGCGGGATCGGCGACCCCGAGGCCGTGGGCGGCGGCCGTGGCGAGGAAGCGCACCGGCCGCCCCGCCGCCTCGAGGGTCGGCAGTCCGCGACGAGCGCGTTCGGCCTCGATCACCTGCCACGCCCACAGGTCGGCCGCGACGGGGTCGGTGCTCGCCGCCACCAGCCCGAGCTCGAAGGTGGAACCCGGGCGATAGGCCGGACCGCCGTGGCACTGGGCGATGACGCCGTCGAGCACCGTCAGCCGCAGCTTGTCGCGGATGTAGGGGTGGCGTGCGACGTCGGCGATGTAGGGGTCGCACCCGTTGTCGTGGTACTTGTTGGGGTTGTGGATCACGCCGTACCAGTTCTTCATCCCCGCCGAGACGCCGGACAGATCGTGGTCCTTGACCACGCCGAACGAGATGAGTGCAGTGCATTCGGTGGACACCAATCGCGCGAAGCAGGATCCGATGGCGCCCGAGTCCTGCGGCAGGCTCTCGTAGTCGTTGTCGGTGCCGACGCACCGATAGGCACCACCTCCGTCACTGGGAGTGAAGCCGGCCCGCCGCAGTTCGCGGCTCGTTCGCTCGAAGACGATGATGCGCCGTCGGTCCACCCCGGCCGCGGCGATGAGGTCGACCAGGGCCTCGACCAGCTCGACCCGCGGCGACAGGCTGCGCCCGGCGAGACAGTTGACCTTGATGCCGACCGTGTCGTCGGGCCGGAAGAGCCGTTTTGCCGCCTCGGGTCCGGGCGAGGTTCCCACCGCGGACACCACCGCCGCGACAACCGCTGACCGCGCGGCCTCCGGCGACAGCGCCTTCCCGAGAGCGGCCGGCGCCTCTCCGAGACCGACGACGCCCGGCAACACCGCGGGTCGCCAGCCCGCACCCGATGCGCGCGAAGCGAGTGCGCCGGCGCCCAGCAACCCCGCGAGCTCCCGCCGCGTCATCTTCCTCACTCGGCTTCTCCGAAGACCTGGGCCGTGAAGACCTCGAATTGAGCGCCCTTCCGCCAGCCGTCATCGGGAAGCCCGGCCTTGCGCGCCAGGTGGTCGAGCATGGTCGCCCGGTCCCACCCCTGCTCCACCGCGACTTGAGGCAGAAAGAGCGCACGGTGGCTGCCCTTTTCGAGAATCACCCCGTGCGTGCCGACCTCGATGGCATCCGGGCCCGGCACCGGGCGCGCCGGCGACAGCACCGAGACCTCGACCTCGAGCTCTTCCAGTTCACCGGCCTGCAGCCGCGGGAACCGGGGATCGCGGGCGGCCCACACCGCTGCCTGGACGACTGCGTCCTCGAGCGGTTGCTCGGCCTCGATCACTCCCATGCATGCGCGGAGCCGGCCGGGGTCGCCGGGCTTGGCTCCGCGATGATTCAGGGTGACAAAGGCGCCTGCCAGCGCCGTCGAGACCGCCGGATCGTGCGGAGAGGCGAACCACTCGGCGATGCTCGCGTCGTGGAGGAGAGAGCTCTCGAGGCTGGCTCGCGCCAGGGCCGCGATCCGGGAACCCTCCTCTTCGCTGATCTCCGGTAACGGCGGCGCCGCAGCGCGGGTGCTCCATGCCGTCCAGGTCCCCGTGAAGGCCACCGCCGCGTACGTCACCGAGAGCTCCCAACTGCCGGTGCGATGGCCCGACGTGGTCACCTCGAGCACCTCGCCCGAACCCGCAAAAGCGTGTGCCAGAAGCTCGGCCAGGACGATCGCCGGTCGCGCGCCGCACACGGTGTCGCCGCTGACCTCCACCTGGTGGCTGAATCCGGCGGGATCGATCGCGGCCAACCGGCCGGCCGTGGCGCGGCCGAGGCGAACGAGCTGCTCGCCGATCTCCGGACCCGAGAAAGGCGTCCAGCGATAGCGGTCGCCGTGGTGGGTAAAATCCGACGAGACGACAACCACCGTGTGGTCGTCGAGCAGCGGCGCCAGGGCGCGCGCCATCCTCCTGGCCATATCACGGGTTGTCCCCGCGCCGACCAGGATCGGGACGATCTTCGCCCCCGGGACCGCGACCTGGAGAAAGGGCAGCTCGACTTCGAGACTGTGTTCGGGACCGTGGGCTGACGCCGGTCCGCGAAAATCGGGGTCGGCGCGCAGAGCGTCGACCACCCGGGCGTCGAGGGCGACCGCTCCCAGCGGTGTCGAGAAGAACTGGACATTCCGCGCGGGCAGCGCGCCGCCGGCGAAAGCCTCGTGGTGCGACGGGCCGAGCAGGATGACCCGTTGCACCGACAGCGCGTCGAGCGTCGCGAAGGCCCGGCCCGCGACCGCACCCGAGTAGACATAGCCCGCGTGCGGCACCACCAACGCGCGCGACTGCACGCGTTCGGTGGTCTCGCCCAGCATCTCGACGACCTGGGCACGGAGATCGCCGGCATCGCCCGTATAGAACGACCCGGCGACGGCGGCCGGTCTGGTGGCAGCTGCGGTCAGCGATGCCGATGTCATGAGTGAGACCAGAAACAGGGTTCGCATACCCCCAGTGATAACCCCTGCCGGCAGACTTTGCAATCCCGCAAGGACATCAGTCAGACTCCCGGGCCTCCGCTCGGCGCAATTCCGCCGCCTTGTCCCGGTACTTCCGCGCTTTTTCGCGATCTCCCTCGATCTCGGCGAGGCGGGCCATCGCCTGGTACACGTGGGGTTCCTTGGCGTACCACCAACGCGCTCGCCGTAGATACCGATTCGCCTTCTCATAGTCACCCCGGAGGATCTCGATCTCCGCCAGAGTGATGAGTGTGAACGGGTTTCGCGTGCCCTCTGCGACGGCCCGCATGGCGTTGTCGGCCTCTTCTTCCCGACCCTGGTCGCGGTAGAGCTTGGAGAGGTTGATCAACGCCGACGAGTTCGACGGCTCGGCCTCCAGGGCCTTTTGCAGGGCGTCAAAGGCTGCTTCCGTTTCGCCTATCCGCGAAAAGGCGACCCCGAGGTTGACCCACCCGGGCGCCCAATCGGGCGCGAGGATGGTAGCGATCTCGAGATTGTGGATCGCCGTGGGGAGGTTGCCCTGACGGATCGCCAGCCCACCGATATTGGTGTGATAGATGGCCGAAGCGGTCAGATCGTCGATCACCCGGTGGCCGGCCACCGGTGTCGACGAGGCAACGTAGAAATCGTAGGTATGGATCCGATTCGGCGCCCGGTACCCGGCCACCACGTGCCGGTTGACCACCACCAACCCCTGGTCCATGTCAACATCCGGGAGGCGTCTGACGCTGACCAGAAACGTCGGGACGCCGGCGCTGCGCGACAGCGCGATGAAGAGGGACGTGAAGGACATGCAGTTGCCGGTGCGGGCGGCGAAAGCCTCTTCAGCGGTCAGGGTTCCCGCCTGGTCGTACTCGAACTCGAACTCGTCGTTTTCGAAGAAGGCCTTCTGCAGAACCTGCAACCGGACATCGGGGCTGTTGGTCATATAGGGCGAGAGCTTGATTTTCACCCACTCGGTCATCTCGGGTGTTGCGTGGAAGGGGTAGACGACTTCGTTCGCGTCCACGGGAAGCTCCGCGAGAGCGCGCTGCCACTCCTCGAAACTGAAAATCCCCGAGTCGAGAGCCGCCGCAGAACCACCCGTTGCGCAGAGAGCCGCGCAGGCGACGAGCGCTATCCGGGAAACGATCGATCTCATACATCCAGTCTACGTCGATGGAGCCGGAAAAGTTACGCTTCGCGCTCGCCGGCCGGGTCGTGCACAATAGGGGTCGGCACGAAAGCTCAAAGGAGAGCACCATGCAGCCAAGGAACCTGCTCGCAGCACTTGCCCTCACCCTGGTGGTGGCCGGCGCCGGCATCGACACTCCTTTCAACCGAGACTTCGAGGACGCCACCCTCCGCGTCGACTACTACCACGTCGGCAACGCCGTTGAAGAGTTCATCTCGATTGACCGTGTCTCCCGCCAGGGCGTCTGGGCCGGATCGAGAACGCGGCTCGCAGACCCCTTCGAGTACGGCGGGTACCTCGTCGAGGCCCGCGATACGGAAACCGGCGACCTCCTCTACTCCCGCGGCTACGACACCTATTTCGGTGAATACCGGACCACCAACCCGGCCGGCGAAGGGTCACTGCGGACCTACCACGAGACGGTTCTCCTGCCATACCCCAAACGCCCGATCCGGGTCGTGTTCACGGCCCGGCGCAACGACGGCACGGTCCTGCAGTTGGCGGAGACGGTCATCGACCCGGCGTCAATGGAAATCACGACCGAACCGCCGCGCCATGGGGCGCAGGTGGTGGAGGCGCACATCGGCGGGCCGCCGCACCGGGTTCTCGACATCGCCATTCTCGGCGAGGGCTACACCGCCGACGAAGCGGATGCCTTTGTCCGCGACCTCTCCTGGGCCACCGAGACGCTGCTCGGATTCGAGCCCTTCGCCTCGCGCCGCGATCACGTCAGCGTGCGCGGCGTGCTGGTGCCGTCGAACCAGAGCGGTTGTGACGAACCGACCCGGAGCAGCTACCGCGACACGACTCTCGGCGCCTCCTTCAACTCCCTCGGCTCCGAACGCTATCTCCTGACCGAAAACAACCGGGACCTGCGCGACGTCGCCGCCAACGTCCCCTACGACGCACTGATCATCATGATCAACCACGATCGCTACGGCGGCGGCGGGATCTACAACCTCTTCTGCACCTTTACCGCGCACTCCGATTGGGCCGGGTATCTCCTGCTCCACGAGTTCGGCCACTCTTTCGGCGGTCTGGCGGACGAGTACTACTCCTCGAGCACCGCCTACAACGACTTCTACCCGCACGGCCGCGAACCGGTTCAGCCCAACATTACGGCCCTGCTCGATGCGGAGGAACTCAAGTGGAAGGACCTGGTGGCGCCGGGCACGGCGCTGCCGACCCCCTGGGGAAAGGAGGCCTTCGACATCGCGGACGCCGCCTACCAGAAGGAGCGGACGGCGCTCAACGAGGCGATCGCCGAAGCGACGCGATCCGGGGCCCCCGAAGAAAAGACCAGGAAACTGACCGCCCAGGAGATCGAGCACGCGGCCGCGCACGCGCAGTGGTCCCACGACTATCTTTCAAAGAGCGCGTTCGCCGGTGTGGTCGGCGCTTTCGAGGGCGCCGGCTACTCGTCGACCGGTCTCTACCGGCCGCAGATCGACTGCCTGATGTTTTCCCGCCGCATCCAGCCGTACTGCCAGGTCTGCGAACGTGCGGTTGCGGACAGAATCGACTCTTTCGCGGAGTGATCCGATCGCGATCGATGCCGTTTGTCCCGCGGTTGTGTTAATAATTGGTTTCGAATCATGGCAACCAGCAAGACCATCTACCGGATCAGCTTCGTCAACCAGGGGGAGGTGTACGAAGTCTACGCAAAGAACGTCTCCCAGGGCGGTCTGTTCGGTTTCGTCGAAGTCGAGGGTCTGGTTTTCGGCGAGCGCAGCAAGCTGCTGATCGACTCCTCGGAAGAGCGGCTCAAGACCGAGTTTGCCGACGTCAACCGTTTCTATGTGCCTCTGCACTCGGTGTTGCGAATCGACGAGGTCGAGAAAGCCGGTCGCGGCCGCATCACTCCGGGCGAGGGCAAGGTCGCCTCCTTTCCCATGCCGGTGATGACTCCCGGGGGCACCAAACACGGGAAATGAACCGCTGCGGAGCGCCCGATGAAACAATGGGACCACGCGCCACGTATGTGACAACGAGGAGTGGATGACAGGCAGAATCAAGACCACCGTGGTGCGCTGGTGGACCGAGTGGATGCGCTCGGTCCTTTTGATCGTCCTCATCATCACCTCGTTCCGGTCGGCGGTCGCCGACTGGAACGACGTGCCCACGGGTTCGATGAAACCCACCATCTTCGAAGGCGACCGGATCGTGGTCAACAAGCTCGCCTACGACCTCAAGATCCCCTTCACCACCCGCCGTCTGGTGGCGTGGGACAACCCCCAGCGGGGCGACATCGTCGTCCTCTACTCGCCGGTTGACGGGAAGAGGCTGGTCAAACGGGTGGTCGGCGTTCCCGGCGACACCCTGGCGATGGTCGAGGACCGTCTGGTCGTCAACGGCGACGTTGTCTCCTACGCCCCTCCGGTCGAGGGCATGGTCGCCGGCCGGACCGCGGGCATGGAGGGCCGGCTCATCGCGTCGGAGACGTTCGGCGGCTCGCCGCACGCCGTGATGATCGCTCGCGGCCGCCACTGCATGCCGTCGTTTTCGCCGGTCGTGATCGCCGACTCCATGTACTTCGTGATGGGCGACAACCGCGACGAGAGCTACGACTCGCGGTATTTCGGCTCCGTCCCCCGCGACAAGATCGTCGGCCGCGCCACCTTCGTCGCCGCATCGGTCGACCCCGCGCGCAACTTCCTCCCGCGCTGGAAGCGCTTTCTTCATCCTCTGCGTTGATCGTCGCCCTCGTCGTCCCGCGACGGCGGCAGCACCAGACCGAGATCACGCAGAAACAGCAGAAAAACCGTCACCGAACCTGCCGCCAGCACAGCGCTCGCAAGCCAGGTGACGGCGGTCATCGCTGCGCACCGCGCCTGCGGTCGGCATACGCACCGGCTGCGAACGCCGCGAGAGCAAACGGCATCACGACCAACAGGCCCGCCTCGCGTTCGAGCGCCCAACCTGCCACGACCAGGACGCGAGACCCTTCCGGCGTCGAGGACCCGATGACCTGGAAGGCCGCAAAGAGCGCCAACGATGAGACCGCGCCGGTCACCGCGCTCCAGCGACCGGCACGGGGGGTTGCCAGACGGGGAACGAAGAGCATGGCGAGCATCGGCAAGAGAGCAGTCGCCAGCAGCACCGTCGACATGAAGATCCACGCATCGCGGAGGCGCTCGAACAGGAGCGACAACCCGACCGCGGCGGCCAGCGTCACCACCGCCAGCAGGCGGGTGGCAAGCAACAAAGTGCGATCGGACAGGTTGCGCCCGGTGGCCGCCTGCCAACCGTCGTACACCACATTGCCGGCGGCGATCAGGGTGTAGGAGTCGACGGTCGACATCGCCGACGCCAGACAGCCGGCGACGAAAAGACCGAGGAGGCCCGGCGGAAGCGCCTTCGCAGCCACCGCGAGCAGCACGGCGCTGCCGTCGAGATCGGCAGGCAGGGACCCGGCGGCGACCATGTCGCGGCCCACCAGACCGAGGTAGACCACCACCCAGTCGTAACACGCCCACAAGACGGTGCCGATCAACAGCGCGAGCACGACCTGCCGTGCCCCGGCGGCGGCGAAGGTGCGCTGGTAGAAGGCCGGTTCGACCAGCGGCGTCATGGCGACGCCGGCAAAGACCATGATCTCCCAACCGCTGAGGGTGCCGAAGGGGGCCAGGACCTCGCCGCCGAGACGGGCGCCGATCGCCTGCGGACCGCCCGTCGTGCTCAGCATCACGACAGCCGCCGCCGCCACCGACACGCACATCACGACAAACTGCGCAGCGTCGGTGATCGCATCGGCCAGGAGACCGCCGAGGACCGTGTAGACGAGTGCGATGGAGGCCCCGATCACGCAACCCTGCCAGGGCGCGAGGCCGAAGAAGTAGGTGCCGATGAGACCCATCCCCGCCACCGCCAGGATCGGCGCCGAGTAAACGAACGACGCGGCCGCCGCCGCCACCCGCGCACCGGGCCCGTAGGCGATGCCCATCGCTTCCGGCAGCGACAACGCCGGAAGGCGCTTGAGCCGCGGTGCGACCAGCACGGCGGTGAGGAGATAGAAGAGGTAGAAGGGCGCCGAATAGGCGACGAAGGCCGCGACTCCCTCGTAGTACGCGGTCTCGGAGCTGCCGAACGTCACATCGAGACCGTAGTACGTGGAGACCAGAGTGCACACCAGGAGCGGCGTGGTCATGCGACCGCCGGCGACGAAGAAATCTCGGAAACCGCGAATCCGGCGCGAAACCACCACGCCGACGACCAGCATGCCGACCAGATAGGCCGCCACGATGACCAGGTCGACGGGCGCCAGACGCCCGTTCACGGCACCATCAACGCGGGCTTCCCACGCTCCGAGCGGTCATCACACCCACCCGATCGTCGCTCGCACCACTTTTCCACATCGACCCTCCACGGGATGCCCCTCGATGGCGAAGCTAGAATAGCCTCTGCAGCAGCGCGCGACAACGTTACCCTTTGGAAACGGCCGCGACCGCGGTTCCCCACGGGCGGACCCTTGAGCCGGAGACGCATGACCCGTCTCGCCACGGGACCTCCGCAACCCGCCCGCGACCCGCAATGCTGGTCGACGATCGAATCCGCACGGCCTTTTTTTTTGCGCCCACCCGGGTGGATGGCGGGCGCGCGCCTCGGTTGAAACCACATCAGACCACACAGTGGAACACGCAGCGATCCGGTCCGGATCGTCCCTGCGACCTGGCAAGAGGATTGCATCTCAATAACGATTACCGGGCAGTCGAGAGCGGCCCGGCTGGAGGAGGTCGTATGCGTCGCAGTTGGATGTTCTGGATCGGCACCGCGGTCGCCGTGGCGGGAATCGCCGCCTTCACCTCGTGGTTGGTTCACAGTCCAAAACGGTGAACCGCAGAGATTTCTCGGGGTCTGTCGCGGGTCGGCACCGTCCCGCGTGATGAGCATTTTTCACGATTGGGTTTTGAGGATTGAGACCTTTTGCTCGACGGCAACCATTGATTCTCGAAAACAGTGTGGCGCAGCCGTCAAAGGGTGAAAGGGGGAAAGGGAGAAAGGGAGAAAGGGAGCCATCGCACATTTCGAATTTCGGATTTCGGATTTAGAGCGACGAATCGTGATCAGGGGCGTGTCTCCCCTGCTCCCCTGCTCCCCTGCCCAACCTTCCTCAAGCCCCAGGCCCCAAACCTCAAGCCCCAGGCCTCCTCTCAGTCGAGATGGCCGCGGTCGGAGTCTCCCATTTCGACCCTGCCTTCGGGGAAGTACTCACGCCACCGGCGGGTGACCAGATCGGCGGTTTCGGGGTCGCAGAAGAGTTCGTCCGGGTACGGCGGCTTCATCCGCGCATCGATCACCAGCGGCGCGGTGTAGGACAGGTGGTGGCGTTTGACCTCCACCCGCGCGGCGTGGATATCGGCCGCCGGTTCGAACCGCGTGAAGGTCGTCCACAGGAAGTTGATGGCGCTGGCCAGCGCGCGCTCCGGTTCGTCGGTCAGAACGACCAGCGGCCACCCGGCAAAGGCGGGGTGGGCCGCAAAACGCGCGGCCGCGCCGGGCTCCGCCGACCAACTCGGTCCGCCGACCACCAGGCAACCGGGACAGAAGGGCTGCGCGAGGCCCAATCCCTGCGGCGGTTCGGTTGGGCGGAATTCCCGCGGCAGGTCGCGGATCGGGTCACCGAGACCCAGCAGAACGCCCTTCGAGCCGAGGTTGACCTCGGGCCCGGTGTAGTCGAGGGTGTCCATCGACACGTTCGAGAACACGTAGAGATCGGTCTCCGGCCGGGTCCGCGCGAGCACGTGTTCGAGGGTCGCCGGGAAGTCCTTGAGGTCCACCGGCCGGTCGGTGACGAGCAGGAATTTGGTGAGGCTGAGCTGCCCTTCGCCGAGGATGCGGAAGGCCGACGCCATCGCCTCGCGGCGGTAGCGCTGGCGGACGACCGCCGCCGCCAGCGAGTGGTAACCGGTCTCGCCGTAGGACCACAGGGCTTCCACCGCCGGCATCACCAGCGGGAACAGCGGCGACAGCAGTTCCTGCAACATGTCGCCGATGAAGAAATCCTCCTGCCGCGGTTTCCCGACCACGGTGGCCGGATAGATGGCGTCGCGGCGGTGGGCGATGTGGTCGATCTCGAACAGCGGGTAGTCGTGCTGCAGGGAGTAGTATCCGTAGTGGTCGCCGAACGGACCTTCGGGCCGGCGAATGCCGGCGGGGACGTTTCCGACCAGCGCGAACTCGGCATCCGCGAGCAGAGGATGTGCACCCGGCCCCGGGCAGCGCCGGATCTTGCCGCCCGCGAGCAGCGACGCGAGGATCAGTTCGGGCACGTTTTCGGGCAGCGGCGCCACCGCGGCCAGGATCAGCGCCGGCGGTCCGCCGAGGAAGACCGTGACCGGAAGGGCCTCGCCGCGGGATTCCGCCCGGGCATGGTGAAAGCCGCCGCCCTTGCCGATCTGCCAGTGCATCCCGGTCGTCCGTCGATCGTGCACCTGGAGCCGGTACATCCCGAGGTTGTGGCCGGCCCCGTCGGGGTCTTCGGTGTAAACCAGGGGAAGTGTGACGAAGGGTCCGCCGTCTTCAGGCCACGAGGTGAGGACCGGCAACATGGCGAGATCGACATTCCCGGACACCACCTGCCTGACCGGGCCCGAACCCACGGACCGCGTCCCCAGCTTGAGACCCGCCGCCACCAGGTGACGCGCCGACCAGAGATCGCCGAGGCCCGGAGGCATGGCCCGGGTCGCGAACTCGACTGCGCTGCGAACCAGAGCCTGGGGTCTTTCGCCAAAGGCCAGCTCGGCCCGGCGCGTGGTACCGAAGAGGTTGGTGGCCAGGGGGAAGGGACTGCCGACGACATCGGTGAACAACAGCGCCGGACCGTTCGCCGCGATGACCCGCCGGTGAATCTCGGCGGCTTCCAGCAAGGGGCGCACCGGGGCCTCGACCACCTGCAAGTCACCGTCCCGTTGCAACCGGTTCAGGAACTGCCGCAGATCTGTAAACCGTGTATGCATCACCCGCGGAACATACCACTTCACACCGTGAGTCTCGAGTTTCATCGTGCGATCACGGGAGCGACCACCAGGTTCCCAGTCGATGTCTCTTTATGCCGCGCTGCGGCAACTTCACAAGGGCCGAGCGCGTCCGCCGCAATCTCCCCCGGGGGAACCGGAACGCGGCCGTGCTGCACAATACTTCCCCCTTTTTTTTGAATGACTTAAGGACCCAATGCAGGGGCTGCAACAAGAGAGTTCTCTTGACATGGTTGCCGCACTGCGGTATACACGAGGAGACGCCGCGCGGCGGCAATCCGGGCAACCGGCGCCCGGGTGATGACACAGGAGACCCGCCATGATCCGTCTGATCAAGAGATATGGAAGCCGCAAGCTCTACGACACCGAGGAGAGCCGCTACGTGTCCCTCGACGAGCTCGCCGGCTGGATCCGCAGCGGCCAACAGATCCGCGTGATCGACAACAAGACATCGGACGACGTCACCTCGCAGACCCTGACCCAGATCATCTCCGAAGAGGGCCGCAAGGGCACCGCCCTGCTCCCGAACGAGATGCTTCACGAGTTGATCCGGATCGGCGAGCAGGCGGTCTCGAGCGGGGTCGAACAGCTGCAGACCCGCATGGACCAACTGGTTCAGGCATCGATCGACCGCATCGGTCCCGTCCGGCGGGCGCGGGAGGAGATGGCCCGGCTGCGGGAACGACTGGAGGATCTCGAGTCGTCGCTGGCCGCCATCGACGTCGAACGCAAGGTGAGCGAGAAGCCCCCGGAAGTCGAGAAGAAACCCGCGAAGTGAAGCGATGACACGAGGCGTATCGGCGGGGACCCGGCAGTGATTGACGGTCGAACGTCGTCCGCCAGGATCGGGCTCGCTCTCGCCGGCGGAGGCCCCGCGGGCTCGATCTACGAAATCGGCGCTGTCAGAGCCCTCGACGAGGCCATCGAGGGCATCGATTTCAACGATCTCGACATTTACGTCGGGGTCAGCGCCGGGGCCTTCATTTCATCGTGCCTCGCCAACAACCTGTCGACCGCTCAGTTGTGCCGCGCCATCGTCAAAGACGAGCCCGGCGAACACCCCTTCGTACCGGAGAATTTTCTCGCGCCCGCGGTCGGTCAATTCGTCAAGAGCGGTATGAAGGTCCCGGGGTTGCTCGTCCACGCGTTCTGGGACATGGTGCGGAAACCCGCAGACACCAATTTCTTCACCCCCATGACCCGGCTTTCGCGCGCCCTCCCGGTGGGGATCTTCAACAATGAGCCGGTTCGCGCCTACCTCGCCAAAATCTTCTCCATGCACGGCCGCACCGACGATTTCCGCAAACTGCGGCGCAAGCTGGTCCTGGTTGCCACCGACCTCGACTCCGGCCGGCCGGTCCGCTTCGGCGAACCCGGTCTCGACCACGTCCCGATCTCGACCGCGGTGATGGCGTCCACCGCCCTTCCGGGTCTCTACCCGCCGGTGGTGATCGACGGCAGGTACTACGTCGACGGCGTGCTCCTCAAGACCGTCCACGCATCGGTAGCGCTCGACGAGCGGGCCGATCTGGTGCTGTGCGTGAATCCGATCGTTCCGGTCGACACCATCCGATCGGTCGAGCTCGGCGTCATGCGCCGGGGCCAGCTGGTCGATCGCGGACTGCCGACAGTCCTCGCCCAGACCTTCCGCACCCTCGTCCACTCGCGGATGGGGGTCGGTCTGTCGGCCTACGAGACCCGCTACACCGACAAGGACGTGCTGGTCTTCGAGCCGCGTCGCGATGACTACAACATGTTCTTCACCAACGTGTTCACGTTCTCCAACCGCAAGGCGGTGTGCGAACACGCCTACTTGAGCACGCGCCGAAAACTCTGGCGCAACCGCCGACGCATCGAACCGATCCTCGAGCGGCACGGCCTGCGGCTGCGAACGGAAGAGCTGGAAGACGAGAACCGGGATCTCTGGAAGTCGGTCGGCCTTTATGAAAAACGTCGGCGCCAGCCGACATCCCACATCAAGGACCGTCTCGACAAGGCCCTCGCCCAGATCGAGGCCCTGGTCGCCGAGGGCTGAGGCCCGGCCCCGGCACCTAAGGGGTCGCGAACATCCTTTTGTAGAGATCGCGCGCCAGATCCGGATCGAGATCCTTGAGCGCCACGTACGCGGCGAGAGCCCCGTCCGGGTCCTCCTCGAAGAGTCGGCACAGCCCGAGACTGTATTGGGCTCTTGCATGCTGAGGGTCTATCTCGACGACCGCCTCGAAAGCCTGGGCAGCTTGTGAATACAGACCCATGTGGTACCTGGCCACACCCAGACAGAGCAGTGCGCCCGCATCCTTCGGACTGACGGAAACCGCCTTCCAGCACGCCGCCGCAGAGTCCTGGTAGCGCCCCTGAAATGCGTAGACGACCCCGAGCTGGGTCAGCGCCTCCTCGAAATCCGGTTTGCGGACCGCAGCCCTGGCAAAAAACTCGGCAGCGGAATCGTAGAGCCCCTGGTCCTTGGCCACCATCCCGGCGGCGACAAGGGCCTCGGGGTTTTCGGGTTTGATCTCGAGCGCCCGATCATACGACCGTGCCGCATCGTCGAGGCGGCCGAGCCCGGCCTCGGCCGAACCGATGCCCAACAGAGCCTGAAATCGAAGCTCCCGGGTATTGGCGGAATCCAGGGCCGACCGGTAGTGATCGAGGGCGGTTTCGTACGCGCCTTCCTCCATCGCCACGAAACCCAGTTTGAGCTGGTCGAGAGCGGGTGAAGTACCCAGCCACCCCTGCGTATCGTCCTGACCCATCGCGGGCGGCGCAACCGCGACCAACACCAGCGCGAGTAACGAGGCGAGGGCCCGGGTGCAGTTTGTCGTCATCGGCACATCCTCCAGACGGGTCGAAGCTCTCCCCCCATCTTACATCCAGTCGCGCAGGAGCCGGGGTGAGGCCTTCAGGTTGGCCGCCACGCCCGGCCGACCGTGGTGCCGCGCTGTTCGACGGCTGCACAACCGGGTTCCGTTGACAGATTTCGGAGCGACTACTATTCTCGTAACAAGGGCGAAAATGCCGTAGAGGCATGAATCGTAATTGATACAAGTTCTCTCATAACGGATCTCATTTCGGAGGTGGTCCATGGCGTCACGAGCAGCGCGGTCGGCAACGAGTTCGAGTCTATCCGGTCTGGACATCGGCGCCCGCAGGGTGGCGGCGGTCTGTGCGCTGCTGCTTCTGGTGACCGCGGCAGCTGCCGCCCAGGGGGCGGACAAATCTTCCGCCGCCATCGAGAACACGCAGCTCTTCATTCCGGCGAGCGCACACGTGTCGGGAGCTCTGGACACCAACTGGCGCACCGACCTCGAGATCTTCAATCCGGGGCAGACGCAGGCCTCGGTCACCGTGGCACTGCTCAAAGCCAAGACCTCGAATCACAACCCGCAGACCCGGACCTACACCCTCGACCCCGGCGAGGCCCTGCGTTTCGAAGACGCCCTGATGTCGGTCTTCGGGTTTGACGGCGCCGCTGCCATCCGGGTAGTCAACACCAGCGGCATGGCCGCGGTCACCAGCCGCACCTACAACCTCACCGGCGGCGGGACCTTCGGTCAGTTCGTCGGCGGAGTGATCAGCCACACCGCCATCCAGCCCGGTCAGGAAGGGCGCATCATCCAGCTCACCCACAACCGCTCCACGACCTCGGGTTTCCGCACCAACATCGGCTTCGTCAATGCGACCGGGTCGTCGATCACGGTTCAGGTGGCCCTCTATCGCGCCGATGGGTCGTACCTCGGCACGAAGTCGTATCCGTTGCAGCCCTACATGTTTCAACAGGAAGACAAGATCTTCCAGAAAGTGGTCAGCGGCGATGTCGATGACGGTTATGCGGTCCTGACCACCCCCACCGCCGGCGGCGCGTTCTTCGCCTACGGCGTGGTGATCGACAACCGCACCGGCGACCCCATTTACATCACACCATCGACCCGGAGCGCGAGTTCGTCGCCTCCCCAACCCACGCCGACCCCGACCACGACGGCGACCACGACGCCATCACCCACGCCGACGGCAACCCCGACACCGACCGCGACACCGACCACCAGCGCCAACCTCGCACCGTACCAACCCGACGGCTGGAGCGGGCCGCTGGTTGTGTCCGGCACCACCGGCACCTCGACCTCGGGCGGTCTGAGCGGCGGCGGCTCTACCTACTTCGACTGGGCGGTCGCCAACTACGGTCCCGACGACGCCCTGTTTCCGGCGGGCGAATCCATCGCGAGGATTGCTCTCGACGGCACCAGTCGGGTGTCTTTTTACAACAACAGCGACTACACCCTCGAGGCCGGCTTCTACGCATCGTACGACGATTACCAGATCGACGGAATTTCAGCGGGGCAGCACACCGCGACCCTGGTGGCCGATCCCGACGACGTGGTCAACGAGAGCGACGAGGGCGACAACACCTTCGACTACGTGGGCTCATGGTCGTCGAAATCTGAAACCACAGAAAGCATTCGGGTGAAGGTGCCCACGGCGAGAATCCGGATCGCACCGATCCCGGGTTGGAAATCGGGCACAACAACCCACCGCTATGAACCGGTCGGCGTCCTCTGGCGGGGCTCGCCGCCGCTCCGTCCCGGTCCCCTCAACATCGACCCCAGCAAGGCGACGGCGGTCGACAACGCAATGTACATTCCCGCTTCGGCCCACGCCACCGGCTCCGGCGACACCAACTGGCGCACCGATGTTCAGCTCCACAATCCCGGGTTGGTCCAGGCCCGAGCCCGGATCGACATGCTGATCCGCGACCAGGCCAACCCGTCGCCCCAGACCCGCACCTTCATCGTCAACGCCGGGGCCTCGACCCGGCTCGAGGACATTCTCTACTCGTCATTCGGATTCAGCGGCGCGGCGGCCCTCCGGATCAGTATTCTCCAGGGCGACGTGATCGCCACCAGCCGCACCTACAATCTCAAGCCTGACGGTACCTTCGGCCAGTTCGGCGGCACCGTTCACGGTTCGCAGGCCTTTGCCACCGGCGAGCGCGCCCTCCTGATGCAGCTCACCCACGACGCCTCCAACACAACCGGTTTCCGCGCCAACGTCGGCGTGGTCAATCTGACCGCCCAGACCATCGTCGTCGACTTCGACCTCCGCTCGGCCGACGGCACCAGCCTGGGCACCCTTTCCGAAAGCCTCGAACCGTTCAAGTTCATTCAAAAGGACAAGATCTTCAAACGCGTGACCTCACAGACGGTCAGCGACGGCTACATCGTCGTCACCTCAGCGACATCCGGCGCGCGCTTTCTGGCCTACGCCACCGTCATCGACAACCGGACCGGCGACTCGATCTTCATACCCGCCACCTCGGTGCTGGCGTCCGAACCCACACCGGCCTCCTTCATTCCGGCCGCCGAGGCCGCGTTCGGCGCCATGGGCATGCTCGGCCAGGACGGTATTCCCAGCATCGAGAACATGGTCGGCATCATCCAGTCCACCGGCATGGAGGGCTTGATCGCTGCCGCAGCCGCACTGCTGCCGCCGGGAATCATGACCCCGCTGCCGAACGGGTGGCGCGTCGACCTCGGCTCCCACTTCGTTGCCGCCCAGACCGGCGACATCGTCGCGGGCAGCGTCACCGGCACGCACACCGGCCTGATCAACCAGCCCGGCCAGCTCAGCTGGGAGTACGAAATCTCCGGCGAGAACGTCATGTGGAACGGCCAGTACGCCGAGATCGGCGGCGCTGCCGGTGAGGTGGACCTCGCCATCGACAATGAAGGGCACGTCTCGGGCGGGGTGGACATGGAGAGCTTTGCCCTGTCGACCGTGAAGAACGGCAAAAGCCTGTCCGACGTCTCAGTCTCCGGGTCGGCCGAGTTCGACACCGAGATCTGTCCCAACTACCCGATTTCGGGATCGGTCACCATCACCAAGGACGGCGATTCCCAGACCATCTCGTTCAACAACGACTGCGACGGGAGCTTCGAGGGCGGATCGCAGGGACAGACCGGAGATGTCTCGTTCAGGCTTACCTGGAGCGGCCCACAGGACCTCGATCTCTACGTCACCGAACCGAGCGGCGAGACCATCTTCTGGGACAATACCCAGTCGGCGACCCAGGGCCAGTTGGACGTCGACAGCAACTACCCGTGCTCCAACACCAGCCAGAGCCCGACCGAGAACATCTTCTGGCCCGAAGGCTCTGCGCCTCACGGTACCTACGTCTTCTGGGCGCACCATTACGACTCGTGCAGCGGCTCGACGAACGCGTCCTTCACCCTACGGGTCTTCGAAGGCCAGGAGGTGGTCAGGACCATCAACGGCACGGTTTCGGAGGATCAGCAATCCGCGCAGTACACGCACGTCTACTGAGACCAGACCATCGCGATCACCACGGCGCACCCTTCGGGTGCGCCGTTTTCGTGGACCGATCCGGTTCGCGGTGTCCCCGGGCCAGCAGACCGCGCAACGCCGGTCGGGTTCTTTCGTACGTCTCTCCGTCAAGTGGTGGCCATCCCGGCTCAGGATGAGCACCGATTGCCTTCCTGAGGAACCCATGACGTCGAGCCTTCGTATTCGCGGCACCGCGAGCCACCCGCTCCAATTGCTGTCTCTCATGACCTTGACCGATCTGGTGGGGCTGGCCGCCTCGACCGCCGCATACAGCGCGCCCCGCCTGGTGGTTGTCGGCAAAGTCCAGGGCGCCGCCGACAGCGCCGCGTCGCTGCTCGAAAACGTCGGGCTGATCGACAGCGGAGGCCACTGGTCCGGCGGCGGCACACCGGCGGCGCTCGAGATCGTGGACGACGATTTCGTAATCGTGACCATGAAGGGGCGTGAGATCCTGATCGACTCCCAATAGAGTTGTTGTCACTCGAGGAAGAGTCGCGCTTCCTCCGGGTGCTCGGCAACAGCCTCCGCCATCACACGGTCGATACGCCCATCGAGTCGCACGACCTCCAATTCGGCACGGCCCAGGTCGATGACGAAAAGCCCGTCGAGATCTCCCTCGCCCCCACCGTGGGCGAAGACCCACGTCGCATCGGGCCCATCTCGTTCTACGGCCATCGGCCACCAACCCAGAGGAACCATCCCTTCGGCAAGGCCTTCCATCCACGAGGCATCCGCACACGACGACGGCGTTGCCACGCGGTAGGTCTCCACTTCGACCCGCCGAATCGCGGACAGGATCTCTGCGCCTTCGGACTCGCCCGACGCGCGCGCCAGACCTTTCACGAGAGCTAGTTTGAGTCCCGCGAGGGAGACCCGACTGTCACGCTCAAGACGGCACCCGGGGTTCCTCTTTTCGATGGCGGTCCGGACGTCGGCGGTCAGCGGCGGCGCGGTGGCAGCGCAGCCCGCGATGACTGCGATACCCGTGAGTAACATGAAAAAGGAGCCCGTTCGGGCTCCTGCACTCTGTTCGATCCAGCGTCTCGAAACGCCGGCCGTCACTCTCCGACCTCCATGAACCGCTCGAGGTTGGGCAGGTGGTCCGCCTTTGCTATCACCCTGCCCAGCACCACCGGGTCGATGTCTCCGACGAGATTGACCAGAACGATCTCCTCGTTCTCATCGTTGATCAGGGCGGTCAGACCGGAGATCCGGCCCGCGTTTTCACGCGCGAACAAGAAGACCTGTTCGCCCTCGTCCACCACCCTGAGGATCCTGTTCCAACCCGCGCCGTCCATGGTGGAAATCGCTCGCTCAAAGCTGTGGGCGATCGTCGACGCGTCGGCGCCCTGGGGTTCGCCTACCTGGACACGGATTCTCTCCAGTCCCGCCACCAGCTTCGCCAGGTCTTCATCCTGGCCGTTCTCGGCCTGGATCGCTCCTGCCGCGACCTGGAGCATGGCGCCCGAGAGATCGATATCCACTTCGAGATCTCCCTTGGCGAGCACTCCCATGTTCTCAATCGGGTAGTAACCCGGGTGGCTCGTGTTCACCTGGGCCCCTGAGGTCCCCGTTGCTGCCAACACCATCACCACGACGATCGCAATCGCATTCATTTTCCTCATCACAGACTCCCTTCATTCCCGATGTTCTTTGGTGTCGATGTGTCCGAACCGTAGGCCCACTTCAAAGAGCTGGACACTCCTTTCACAGTTGCCATGACCGCCCGGTCTCTGACGACACGCTGCGTCAGCCGAGCCTCCGCCCTCCGGGCCGCAGATGCCAGATACGCCATCGCCACCCTGGTTTCGGCCGTGACCCGTTCGACCTCGGCAGAGTCGGTATGTGGAAGCGGCTTCTGCCGTTCGGGGGCGATGACCAGGGCAAGGAGAACCGCTGCGGCGATCGCCGCCAACGCCGCGACAGGCCGCGTCCACCAACCCGCGGCAGGTTCTTGCTCCGAATCGGCCACAGTCGCCGTCCGGACGGCATGGAGGACCCCCACCGGCATTGCGAACGAAGGCAGGCTGCGCAGGGTCGCGCGAACTTCCTCCGCCAGTTCCAACTCGTTCCGGCACGAAGGGCAATCCTCGATGTGACGACGGACGTCCTCGGAGGCTTTCTGATCGAGATCGCCGTCGATCAAGGCCTCGATCCGCCCGCATGCCTGATCGCAACTCAGCGTTTCAAACGGCTGCGGCATGGTCATACTCCTCGCGCAGCGCCGCGCGCAGCATTCGCCGGCCCCGGTGCAGGGTCACGCGCACCGTGTTGAGCGGCATATCGAGAACGTCCGCGATCTCGTCGTAGGCGTGACCTTGAATCTCCCTCAACACGACGACGCTGCGATACGGCTCCGAGAGCCCGGCCAGGGCATGGTTGATGATCGAGCCGAGCTCGGAGGCGCGGGCCCTCCTCTCAGGGTCCGGCCGGACGTCGACCGCCATCTCGAGGACCCGGGTACCGTCGCTCGTCACGGACGCATTCCTGGCGGACATTCGCGTGCGAAGAGCGTCGATACAGCGGTTCCGGGTCACCCTCAGAAGCCACGCTCCGATTCGGTCCGAATCGACCTCGTGCCCCCTTTGCCAGAACCGGACCAACACCTCCTGGGTCACGTCCTTTGCCTCCTCGCGATCGTTCAGCAGATACACGGCCAGTGTGAACACTCTGCCGCCATGCTCGGCCACCGCAGATTCGAACGCCGTTCTCCTCATTCCTAGAGAGAGACGGGTTTCCGGTCCGGAAAGTTACAATCCTCCACCGCAACCACCGTGCCCGCTTGCCGTATCGTCTTTGGAACCACGGAGAGTGCCCGGGGGAGGATTTCGAATGAGGTCAGGACGTTTTCTGCACGCGGCGGCCACGGTGGCGATCATGTGCACGTTGGCCGCGTGTGGCGGGGACCCACACCATCAACAGGACCTGGTCAAGGTTCCGATCACGACCGTCTCGGAGGAAGCGCGGACCGCGTACCTCCACGGCAGGGACCTGCTCGAACAGTTGCGTTTCACAGACGCCCACCAGTATTTCGTTTCGGCGACCGAACTCGACCCGGATTTCGCCCTGGCATGGATGGCGGCGGCCAACACCTCGCCGACGACGCACGAGTTCTTTGCGTCCATGCGCCATGCCATCGCCACCGCCGACGGTGCGAGTGAGGGCGAGCAGATGATGATCCGGGCCTTCGAGGCCGCGGTCAACCGGGACCCCGAGACGCAGCGCGCCCAACTCGAGGCGCTGGTCGCAGCCTACCCGGGGGACGAGCGGGCCCACAACACCTACGCGACCTTTCTCTTCGGCCAGCAGGACTACGAACCGGCGATCGCCGAATACCGCAAGGCTGTCGCCATCAACCCTGACTTCTCGCAGCCTTACAACCAGCTCGGCTACTCCTACCGGTTCCTCGGCGAGTTCGAAGAGGCGGAGAAGGCCTTTGTGCGCTACATCGAACTCCTTCCCGATCAACCCAATCCCTACGATTCCTACGCCGAGCTGCTGATGAAGATGGGACGGTTCGAGGACTCCATCGCGTCGTACGAAAAGGCCCTCTCCATCGAGCCCACCTTCATCGCCTCCTATATCGGCATCGCCAACAACCTCATCTTCATGGACCGGACCCAGGACGCCCGCGCCGCCCTCTCTCGGATCGCCGAGATTGCCCGGACGGGTGGCGAGCTGCGCCAGATGCACACCTGGAAGGCCGCATCCCACCTGCACGAGGGCGATTTCGATGGAGCCCTGGCCGAGGTGCAGTCGAGATACGACATCGCCGCCGAAAACGACGACCGCGTCGCCATGTCCGGCGACCTCAATCTCATGGGTGACATGCTGCTCGAAGCCGGCTTCAGTGAGGAGGCATCCGCCAGGTACGAGGCGTCGGTAGAGATGATGGAGGCGTCGGAGGCCACCGACGACATCAAGGAGGCGGTGCGCCGAAACGACATCTACGAGAGTGCGCGCCTGGCGCTTGCCGCGAGGGATCTCGAGACAGCCGAAAATCTCGCCGACGACTACCGTGAAGCGGTGGCTCTCCACAATGTCAGGTTCGAGGTCCAGCAATCCCGGCAGCTCGACGGTCTGGTCGCACTGGCCTCGGGCGAGCCCGAGGCCGCCCTCTTCGAGCTCGCCAACGCCAACCAGCAGAACCCCCGGGTGTTGCTGCTCAATGCACTCGCCTTTTCCGCCGCCGGCGATCGTGAGGCGGCCCGCGCGGCCTGCCTCCAGGTCGTCAACTTCAACCAAATCAATTTCAATCTCGCCTCAGTCCGCGGCACTGCGCAGAGAATGCTCGACGAGCTCGAAATAACCCGATCGCGGAATTGAGATACTATAGTCGAGACGTTTGACACTCCGTCGACGGTGCGGCGTCCCGCTCCGCGGTGTCGGTGCGGGTCGGCTTCGAGAATTCGAGATCCGCCGAACCGGCTTTTCGATACGGGACCGAGGGGGCACTTCGTTGAACCAGCACACCGGGGAAACCGGGTACGAAGAGGAGCGAATGCTCCTCAAGCGGTACCTCTCGGACGAGATCGCACCCATGATCTTCGCCAACAACGCCTCCGAGCTGTTCGAGGTCCCGGTCGGTGTGGTCGTGAGCGAGCTCCAGTCCTGGATCGGCGACCAGTTCCGCGGATCCAGCAATATGACCGCGGCCGATCTGATCTTCCACGCCGCCACCAAGCTCCACCAGCTCGGGGTCCTCGAGTTGATCCCACGTGAAGATGTCGCACAGTTCATGGACGGGTTGCGTCCCTATCTCATCGAGCTGTGTCCGGCGGAGCAGCGGGCCGGGCTCCAGGTCAACTTCGGACACCTCGAGAAGAGCACCTCCATCGCCGGCAGCAGCACCGAAGTGCTCCACAAATCGGTCCAGGGCCCCGGAGGAGGCTACAGCGGCGGCGGATATCCGGCGGCGCCGGGCGGAGCGGTTTCAGGTCACGGGCCCGCTCCCGTCATGAGCGTTCCGGGCATGAGCGTTCCGGCAGCCGATCCGGCGGCCCTCGTGCGCCTCAACTTCCTCCTCGACACACTGCAGAAAACAGTTGCCCAACAGGCCGGCGCGCCCGGCCATTCGGCGCCGCAGTCCGCCTCGATGCTCGCACACGTCGTCGACGAGGTCGCTTCGCACGCGGACACCTCCCTCGAACTGGAGACCCAACTCGGTTTTCTCAAGGAACTCGGAGTGCCCGGGCTCAGCGCCGGGCTGATCCAGCAGCTCGGCCGGAGCCTTCCCGACTGGGCGCCACCGGCTCACGAAACCGTCTCCGGAGCAGAACCTCCGGCAGGCGCTGCACGGGCCATGCGCAAGGTCGTCAAGCTGTCGAAGGACCGCGAGGAGCTGACGCAGCGCTTCAAGGAACTGGTGACGGTGGCGATCGAAGAGTTCAACGGCGGCTCGCTGGGGCGTGCAGTGACCATGCTCGATCTCGCGGGGCGCATGGTCGACGGGGGCGACATCGAGGCGGCGATCGCCGAGGCCGTCTACTCCGAAAGCCTGCCGACGCTGGACCCGGCGCAGCTGGACGTGCTCGCCGACGACCCCGACAAAAGGCTCCTCCTCCGCAGGGTTCTCAAGTTCTTTCCGCAACTCCACCCCGACCGTCTGATCGAACAGCTGGTCGAAGGCAGTGACCGCGAGGTCCGGCTGCGGCTGCTCAAGCTGCTGCGGGCTCACGGTGAGGCCGCCCGCAGCGAGGCCGTCCATGCCCTCGACGAGTCGGTCAACAGCCCACAGCGCAAACCGTCCGATATCGAACGCAGCCTGCTCTACCTGATGCGAGCCATCCCACGCACCGACGACGATACCGTCGACCACGAGATCGACGTGCTCAACCGGACATCCGACCTCCGCGAATCGCTGCCCGTCATACGCGAGAGCTTCACGGTCCTGACCCTGCTGCGACACCCCCGCGCCTACGGGATTTTGTCGGCGAGAGTCAGTGAACTCGAGGACGGTTTGACCGCCACCGCCTCGATCCCCCTCGATGCCAAGGAAAGCCGTCTCCTGCTCAGCAACACCATCAAACAGCTGTGTCAGGAGCCCGACAACGACAGCCTGGAAATCGTCATCACCCACGGGCTCAAAGGCACGCCCCAACTCGGCGACACTTACAGCCGGCTGGCGCCGCTCGGTGCCAAGGATCTCTCAGACTACCCGGCGCAGGTGGTCCGTCTCACGGACGTGATCAGCGAGGAGCTGCCGCGCAAGTTTCTCGGGATGTCGGTGGGCGCCCAACGGAAAGCCCTGATCCTCGAACCGTTGATCGCAGCCCTCGCGGGCACCAGGTCGCCGGAAGTCCAGAGACTCCTGGCGGAGATCGCCAAGAAGCACGGCGATCAGCCCTACGGTCAGAAGGCGGCCGAGGCCCTCAAGGGGATGGGACGGCCGGTCGCCGCCGCCGCTCCTGCGGACGACTCGATCACCCTGAGCGGCGACCTCGGACTGTTCGGCCTTCCCAACCTGCTGCAGAACCTCGCCGACAACCGCGTCACCGGCACCTTGAATATCGTCGGCAGCGACGGCGCCAAGGCGGCTTCCGTCGGGTTTGCCGGCGGCGAGATGGTGTCGGCCGCGTTCGGCAACCTGGCGGACGACGTCGCGATCTATCAGATGCTCGAACGGCCGGTCGAAGGGCGTTTTCGGTTCGCCGCGGCAAGTGGCGCCGCCCAGGAGCCGGGCAGTGCGGCGAACGCCCGCAACGTCATGGGGCTGTTGATGGAAGGGATGCGCAGGTTCGACGAGTTCAACCGCGCCTGCTCCCTGATACCGGATGATGCGGTCTACAAGCCGACCGGAAAAAAGGCGACCGACGTCAAGGAGGACGGGGACCCCAAGCTGGCCAAGGAGGTGTGGGGCCGGGCCGCACGGGGCGCCGCCACCGCCGAGGTCGAGAGCGAGTTGCCGATCGACGCATTCCGCGTGCGCAGGTTGTACGAACATTGGGTCACCGAAGGATCGCTCGCTCCCGCCGATGCGACCGCCGCCTCAAGCTGAGATCGAGAGAATCCTCCTGCACATGCAGTAGCCGGGAGGGGATAAACCCCTCCCCTACGGCTTTCAGAAGCAGTGTGTATTCACACGGGCAAGGCATGCCCCACAAAAAAATCCGAAATCCGAAATTCGAAATTCGAAATCCGAAATTCGAAATCCGAAATTCCGGAGCCCTTACGGAGTCACCACCATCACCATCTCGTCCGGGGCCAGGTACTTCTTCGCGACCGCCTGAACCTGTTCCGATGTGACTCCCGCGTAGGCCTCCTCATCCACCGCCAGCGGCGAAGCGGGCCCCTCGAACACGGCTCGACCCACCCTGTAGGCTCGCGACGCGGCCGACAGGCCCCTTAGCATGCGGGTGCGGCGGGCGCGGGCGTTGAGCCTCTCGAGATCATCGGCCGACAGGGGTTCGGCGCCGAGTTGAGCCACCAACAACGCGATCTCTTCGCCGACCCGGACCGCGTTCTCGGGCCGGGTGCCGACCGTCGCCGACAGCACCCAGGCACCACCCGGAACATGCCGGACGCCGGCCCCGAGCCGGTAGGCCAGACCCTCCTGCTCGCGAATCACTGCGGTCATCCGGTCGGACAGGGCGTCCATGGCCACCAGTACGGCGGCACGATCGGCCTCAGCGACCTCGGCGATCCTCCCCCACACCACGGTCACCTGCGGCGCCTCACCGATTTCAACCTGCGGCGCAGCGGCGGCGGGTTTGAACGCCGGGTACGGCCCGCGTTTCGGTGAGGCCTGGGGGCCGTCGCCGAACGCACTGTCCACGACGGCCATGGTGTCGGCAACCCCCAACGGCGAGGCCACCGAGATCACCAGACGGTCGGGGGCGAAGTAGCCTCCGGGCCATGCCCCCCACCAGTCCTGCACCAGCTCCGAGCCCGGCGGCGGTGCGTCCAACGGACCCGACACCGGCTGGGCCAGCGGGTTGGCGTCGCCGACGAGCGCGCCGAGAAAGAGCTGCTCGGCCTTCTCCGACCCGCGGTTGTCGGCCTTTTGTTCCGCCTCGTGCTCGGCGGCTGCCGATCTCCACCCCGCCTCGTCCCAGGCGGGCGCCCTGACCATCTCCGCCAGCATCATCAACGCGGTCTCGAGACTCGCGGCCGGGCCCTCGATCCGGACGTACGAGAAATCCGGCACGTGGTAGCGGTTGTCGAAGGGGATCGCCGGCGAATCGGCGGTCTTGACCTCGAAACCCGCCCGTTCGATCCGCTGAGCCAGCGACTCTCCGGGGCCGAGGACCGTACCGCCGGGGAGCAACCGGTGCACGAGATCGGCGATCCCGGGCGCGTCCACGGGTTCGCGCAGGGTGCGGTCGGCCACCAGCAAGTGGATCCCGAACACGTCACTCCCCTGCTCCGGCAGGATGCCGACCACGAGCCCGTTTTCGAGAGTGGCGACCACGCTCCCGAGGGGGCCCGGTTCGAACGCCGTAGATTGCGCCGGTGCCTCGACCGCGGCGGCCTCCGGCAACGGGACTCGCTCCTCCGGCCCACCCGTGCCGATCCACGCTGCCCGGCTCCGGGGCGCAGCGCCGCCGAGAAGAGCAGCCGCAGTTGCACGAACCTCGGCCGGCGACACGCGCGGAGGCACCACGGCTTCGACCAGGTCGCCCCGGCCCGCCGAGAGTGCCTCTCCGTAGAAGACCGCGGCGTAGTGCAGGCGCTGATCGTTGAGGGCCCGTTCGCCCATCCAGGTGCGCTGGATCGATTCCACTGTCGCGTCATCCGGTCCGGAAGCCGTCGCCTCGAGGGCCCCGAGTACGGTGGCCAAAAGGACCTCCGGGTCGGTGCCGATCGCGGCCTCGACCCGGATCTGGAGCAGGTCGCGGGGGTCCCGCGGCAGGCGGACGACGCTCACCTCCATCGCCGATCCGGGAACCACCACCGTGGCGATCGGCCCCGAGGGATCGGAAAGCCAGCGCGCAAGAACCTCCATCGAGGTGCCCGACTCCGCGATCGCGTCGGGCGCCGCAACGACCACCTCAAGGGTGCCGCCTGACGGCGCGCTCGGCGGCCCGCCCATCCCGTGGCCCATCCCCATCCCGGTTGGAGGCATCCCGCCACCGGAAGTCGCTTCAGGAGGCACCGAGGCGGCCCACTCGCCCCACCCTCCCCAGGTCAGGGGATCCACTCGCCGCGGCGGCGTCCCTCCCGCTTCCAGCGCGGCGAACGGAGCCAGCACTTCGGCGAGACCTTCCAGCCCGAGATCCCCAGTGATCAGGATCCTGAACCCCGACGGCACGTAGCGTGTTTTCCAGTAGCCGACCACCTCGTCGCGGGTGGTCGCTTCGACGGAGGCCACCGAACCGCCCACCGGGTGTTCGAGCGGCGTCCCGCTCCACAGCACCGATCGCAGCGTCTCCTCCCTGAGACCATCGGGCGATGCGTGGTCCTTCGCGAGTTCCTCGAGGATCACCTTCTTTTCCTTTTCGTAGACGGTCTCCCCAATCGTCGACCGCGTCAACATCCCCACCATCAACTCGGCCGCCGTCACCGCGACCTCGCGCGGCACCAGAGCGAAGTACACCGTCGCCTGCTCTCGGGTGAAGGCGTTCATATAGGCGGACAGCACTTCGAACGCCTCGGTCACGTCGCGTTCGTCGAGGTCGTCGAAACCGTCGAACAAGAGGTGCTCGAGGTAGTGCGACAACCCCCCCATTCCGGGCGGCTCGTCTTCGGAGCCCGCCGGAACCGCAACCGTGACCAGGACGGTCCCCGACCCCGGCCGCGGCCACAACAGGGCCAGCGCACCGGAGGGCAGAACCTGCTCCACCGGACCGGTGGAAGAAACGGCGTCGGCAGCCGCCGCGTTCACGGCGGGAAAAACAAGCAGGGCAGCGAGGGCAGCGATGACGACGAACGACGAAACGGCGGGAATTGCTTTCTTCAACATGGGGCGGATTGTAACCCGGCGCAGCCGAAGGCGAAGCCGGGGCAAGCCCGGCCGCCATGCATTCGCAACTTTCTATCGTTGCAGGCTCCAACCATCCACAGCAACTCTGAAGGTGGGCCAAGGCCCACCCTACCTCGGGCTCACATACCGAGTGGGACCGTAGGGTGGGCTTCAGCCCACCTTCAGAGCTGAGTCACGCGTCTCATCTGATTCCGGATGAGCCGGACGTTTCAACGTTCTTCCACACCTCCGCCGCACATGGCACGCGGGACGCGTGCCCCACAAGAGGCCCGATTCCGGTGCATTTGTAGGCAGGCTGCCTGTCCCGGCGAAGCCGAAGGCGAAGCCGGATCCCGGTTGCCGCGTGTGCCGGCATTCCGAATTCCGAATTCCGAATTCCGAATTCGAAGATGCTACTCTCTCCTGCCATGGCCGACCCCCGCGACCTCTCCCTTTCCCTCCGCGCCTTCTTGAAGGCCTACCGCTGGCGCACCATCGATCCGGTACCGGTGGCGTCCCTGACGAAGCCGCTGTCTCGGTGCCGGGTAGCGATCGTCTCGTCAGCCGGATTCGTGGTTCCCGGCGACGAGCCCTTCAGCGAATCGGTTCGCGGTGGAGATTTCAGTTTCCGAGCGATCCCGGCGGACACCGATCTCCAGTCCCTCGAGGAGCACCACCGTTCGGACTCCTTTTCCCACGCGGGTCTCGAGGCCGACCGCAACATGGGCCTGCCGCTCGACCGCCTCCACGAACTCGCGGCCGACGGAACCCTCGGCGAAGTCGCGCCGCGCCACATCTCGCTCATGGGTTCGATCACCGCACCCGGCCGGCTCTTCAAACGCACCCTGCCCGCGATTGCCGACCTGATGATCGAGGACCACGTGGATGTGGCCCTCATGGTGCCCGTCTGACCGGTGTGCATGCAGACCGTCGGTCTTGCACAGCAGATCATCGAAGAACGCGGCATCCCCACCGCCTCCATCACGCTGCTCGAGGGCGTCACGCGGCGGATCCGGCCGCCGCGCGCACTGTCGGTCCCCTACCCCCTCGGTTTCCCCCTCGGCGAGGCCGACAACGTCGAACTGCAGACCTCCATCCTCCGCGCCCTCCTGGCCCTCTTGGATCGCACCGACGTCCCGGTGCTCGAGAGGTTCAGCCCGCCAGCTGACCCGACCTGAAGGAAAAGGCGCACGGGAGAAAGGGAGAAAGGGAGAAAGGGGGAAAGGGAGCCTCGGTCGTTTCAATAATGTCATCTCGACCGAGAGAGCGAAGCGACCCCTTTCCGTGTCATCCCGACCGAGAGAGCGAAGCGACCCCTTTCCGTGTCATCCCGACCGAGAGAGCGAAGCGACCGAGTGGAGGGATCCCTCCGCTACGGCCCCTTGGGCCTTCGGTCGGGATGACAGGTAAGAGAGGTCGCTCGTCCGGACGGACAACGAGTCTCGCCGAAACGACCCGAGCATGATAAGGAACGCGTATCCTCTGCTCCCCTGCTCCCCTGCTCCCCTGCTCCCCTGCTCCTCTGCTCCTCTGCTCCCCTGCTCCCCTGATCCCTGCTACCATCCGGGCGTGAAGGAACTCAAGCGATTCCTGGGCTACGCCAGGCCCTACCTCGGACAGATGATCGCCGCAGCGCTGATGATGGCGATCGCGGGCGCCCTGATGTCTCTCGTCGTCGCCACCCTCAACCCACTGGTCAACGAGGTCCTGCTCGCGAAGACACCCGAAGCGGAAGAAGCGTCGGTGCCGGACGAGCCGCGCGCCTTCCTCGACCGGGTACTCGACCGCCTGCCGATCGACCAGGTGAAGAGCTGGATCCACGAACGGCCGATGGCCAAGGTCCCGGTGCTGCTGGTCACGATCTTCTTGTTTCGCGGGATCCTCCTGTTCTTCGGCGACTACCTGACCCGGAAGACCGGGTCCGCGATCATCCGCGATCTCCGCGCCGACCTCCACGATTCGCTGATCTTCCAGGCGCCGAGCTTCTACCGCCGCCACCAGACCGGTGAGGTCCTGTCCCGCCTTCTCAACGACGTTCACCTCATCAAGTTGATGTCGACCCAGGTCTTTTCCGACTTCTTCAGGGTCTCCGCCATGGCCCCGGCGATGTTGGTGCTGGTCTTGATCTACGACTGGAAGCTGACCCTGTTCGCGCTCATCGTCCTGCCCGTCATGGGCTATCCGGTGGTGCGGCTCGGCAAGCGCCTCCGCAAGGCGGCGACGAGATCCCAGCAGCAGACGGCGGTCGCCGCCAACCTGCTCAAAGAATCGGTATCCGGCGTCAAGATCATCCAGGCTTTCTCGATGGAACAGATCTCGATCGATCGCTTTCGAAGGACTCTGATGCAGCTCTTCCGGGTGGACCTCCAGGCGAGCCGGGCGGCCGCCGCCTCGGGGCCGATCATCGAGTTTGTCGGGGCTCTGGCCGGCGGTATTCTCTTTTACTTTGCGGGCCGGGGCATCGCCGCGGGCTCCATCGATCCCGGCAATTTCATCGTCGTCCTCGGCGGTCTCACCTTTCTCTTCATGTCGGCTCGCCGCCTCAACCAGATCAACGTCGAGGTCCAACAGGCCATGTCCGCCGCGAGCCGGGTCTTCGCCATGATGGACTGGCCGCGCGAGGTGACGGAAAGGCCCGGAGCCCGGCACCTCGAGACCGCGCCTCAGGAGATCCACTTCGACGACGTGGTCTACACCTACCCCGGCAGCGACGAACCCGCGCTCAAGGGCATCCAGCTGAAGATCCGGCGCGGCGAGATGGTCGCCCTGGTCGGCCCCTCGGGCGGCGGCAAGACCACGATGGCCAACCTCATGCTGCGTTTTGCCGACCCCACCGGCGGTCGGGTGACGATGGACGGCCACGATCTCCGCGACCTCACCCTGGACTCGCTGCGCGGCAACATCGGCCTCGTCACCCAGGAGACCATCCTCTTCGACGACACCGTCCGCCTCAACATCGCGGCGGGACGCAGCGATGCAGATCAAGCTTCCGTGCGGCGCGCCGCCGTCGCCGCCCAGGCGGACGGCTTCGTGTCGGCCCTGCCCGACGGCTACGACACCATGCTCGGTGAGGACGGCGCCCGGCTCTCCATGGGGCAGCGGCAGCGATTGACGATCGCCAGGGCCTTTTTCAAAGACCCGCCGTTCCTGGTCCTCGACGAGGCCACGTCCGCCCTCGACGCCGAGTCGGAAGACCAGGTCCAGAAGGCGATGAACGAGTTGCTCGAGGGCCGCGGCAGTCTCGTCATCGCCCACCGCCTTGCCACCATCCGCGAGGCCGATCGCATCATCGTCCTCCGCGAGGGCAGCATCGTCGAGCAGGGCACCCACCGGGAGCTGCTCGAACTCAAAGGGCTCTACGCCCGCCTCCACGAGCTTCAGTTCAGGGAATAAAAGACCGTTCTGACGTTCGAATGTCTTGACGTGAGCCTCTTGCAAAACTCGAGAAATACCGTCGAATTCGGACCTATCGCGCGTGATCGAGGTCGGGCGGCACAGGTGCCGCCCCTACCCAAAAAGGACATCCCCTTGGAGTGGCGGGGCCTGCCCCGCCTTTGAATGTGAATTTTGCAAGACGCTCACGTTCAAAGGTCGAGGGCGCGCCACAGGAGATAGGCGCTGACGGCCAGCAGCCCGATCACCATCCAGTACTCGCGATTGCGTTTCATGCGTTCGGCCGACCAGGCGGCCGGCGTGAAGTCGGCGTACGGCGTCAAGGTCGGGAAAAGCGCCGGCACGGCATTGAAGTAGCGGTCGTAAGCTTCGCCGTGCTCCTGACGCAACCGCGCCGGTTCGACCCTTTCCTTGCGCCGCATGTAAACCCCGAGGAACCACCCCCACCCGATGACCAGCCCGGCCAGGCTCATGTAGTTGGGCAGGTTGACCATGATGATCACCCCGGTGAGGATCAGGAAGCGCCCCAGATAGAGCGGGTTGCGGGTGTAGCGATAGGGGCCGGCAGTCATCAGTTCCTTGGTCTTGAGCAGGAGGCCCGACGACCAGAAGCGGACCGACTCGCCGAGCGCCACGAACACGAAACCGATGGCCACGCTGAGAATCGTCGGCCTGGCGAAATAGACGAGGGCGACGACGACCGCGAACAGCGCCACCAGCCGCAGAACACCGAGAAACCTGTTGTAGCCGCCATCGCTCATTGCCGTGTCCTCCCCGATCAACACGGGCAGGATAACGCAGCCGTCCCCTTTTCCAAACTCAGGATGGGCCTTTACCGCGCACGCGGTTGAGGATGCTCTTGACCCTGCGGCCACGGCGGTGCCAGGCGGCGGCCTGCGGGCTCACGCCGGCCACCGCGGCGTCGACGTCTCCTCCGGTGAAGCGGGCCCGCATTCGTGCGAGATTGACGCGGTCGGACTCGCAGAACCGCTCGTAGAGGTAGCGCCGGAAGGGCCCCGGCCGATCGCCGGCGACCCACGCGGTGGCGAGATCGAGCACATAGAGCGTTCCGTCGTCGGCGAGCAGAACGTCCCGGTGGTGGAGGTCCGCCAGCGCCACGCCCCGTTTGTGGAACTCGTCGACGATCGCGGCCAGACGATCGAAGATGTCGTCCTCCAACAAACCGTCCGCGTGTTCTTTCAACGGCATTGCATCGACCCACCGGGTGGCGATGGCGAACGGGCCGATCCTCCCCACGAATTCGGGCACCGCGTCGATCCCCGCGACCGCCCTGAACGCAGCGGCCTCCCGCCTGATCAGCCATCGGCCGAGAGTGTTGCGGGCCAGCGCGTTCCGCGGCGCGTAGGTCTTGACCGCCACCCGGAGGCCGTCGATCTCGTGGTACTCGACATCGGCCTTGGTCCAGTTGCGGCCCTCGATCCGACGAACGGGGACGGTGCCTCGCAGTTGATCGAGAACGGAGTCATCGCCTGCAGCCGCGTGTGAAATAATGTCTGCCACAGTGAAAGTCTACCCTCATTCGCGCACCGCGCCCACGAGACCGGAAGTTGACGCGGCGGACAAGCAGTACTTGACCAACGGTGCACCCTTCAAAGCCGACGTCTTCGTCATCGATGTCGAGGGCGGGCCGATGGTCGTCAAGGACTTCGCTCAACGAACGTGGTGGCGGCGCCTCATCGGACGGCTCGAGGTGAGTCGCGAATGCCGAGCCTATCGCTACATCGGTTCGATGCCGTTCTTTCCGGCGTTCTTCGGGTCGATCGACAGCCACGCCCTGGCGGTCGAGAAGATCGTACGGGATCGCCCTCGCCCGGGCCCCCGACCGCGGCGCCAACCGCGAGGAATATCTGGCGCAGATTCGGTCGGCGCTGGACCGTCTCGCCGAACTCGGATTTCTCCACCTCGACGCCCGCAACAACAAGAACCTGTTGCTGACCCCTGAGGGCCGGGTGGTGTTCATCGATCTCGCCGGATCGTTCTGGATTCGACCCGGAAAGTTCGGCCACCGTCTTCTGCGCCGCATCAGCGCGCTGTATTACGAGGCCAACGTCATCAAGTGGGAGACCCTGCTCCATCCCGGCGGCGACCCCCGTGAAGGGATGAGGAAGCCCCCTCGCTATCTCAACGGGCTGAAAGATCTGCGGACGGCATGGAGACGGTTGAAGGACCGAAAGAAGTCGTCAGTCAGCAGTCAGCAGTAGTGTCACTGGTGATATTGGGGATGCAGGTCTCAGGATCCAGGATGCAGGCTGTACCGGGGTCGGCGGAAGGTGATGAATCCTGCATCCTGCAACACTCTCGTCCAAGACGGCATCGTGTACTGCTCGAAATCACATTCAGGCTCCACCCCGACCGCGGCGGCTCTGAAGGTGGGCCAAGGCCCACCTTCAGAGCTGATCCTGCACCTGCATCCTGCATCCTGCATCCTGCATCCTGGAGTGGCTCATCCCATCTCGATCAGGGACGATTGCGGCGCCGCCGTCCGAAACGCCTCGGCGGTCGCGGCATGGCAGGTGAAGAAGATCACCTGGCGCCGTGAAGCAAAATCGGCGATCACCTTGATGGCCGCCGATTTTCGCCTGTCGTCGAAGTTCACGAGCACGTCGTCCATGATCACCGGCAGGGCCGGATGGGCGTTGGCGAGGTTCTCGACATAGCTCAGGCGGAGAGCTAGGAAGAGCTGCTCGGCGGTACCCCGTGAGAGTATCTCGGGTTCCTTGCCGGTGCCGCTGCCGCCGCTGACGATGGGCTCGAAACGACCGAGCGGGGTGGCGAGCTTGGTGTAGCGGCCCTCGGTGAGCACCGCGAAGATCGCCTGCGCCCTCTGGATCACCGCAGGCTGTTTTTCCGCCTCGTAGGATGCTAGAGACCGTTCAAGCAGGTGGGCGGCAACCGCCTGAACAGCGTAGCTCTCGATGGTTTCGGAAATCCTCTCTTCGAGACCGGCCTCGGTCAGACGGAGCCGTACCGACTCACTCTCCTCCGCACCGCGCTGCAACCGGCCATCGAGGGTGCCGCGGGTCTCGAGCAGTTCGCCCCTCGCGGCCTCAACCTCGGCCGCGGAGCGTCGAGCCACTGCCACCGCGGCCTCGAGGTCCGCCAGCGAGCCGTCGTCACCGAGCCCGGCGCGCCGGAGGACGGCCTCGAGGTCGGCGCGGGCCACCTGCGCCCCGCCGGCTGCCATCTCGGCCCGCTCCCGAGCGTTGGCCTCTGCGGTCCGCAACTCACGCCGTTTGTTGTCGAGACGCCGCGAGGCGCCGAGATGGGCCAGGATCGAACGCACCGAGTGCTCGATTTCCTCGTAGGCCTCGATCCCGTCCGTGTGCTCGGCCTCGGCGCCGATCGCCCTGGCCTCTTCGACGAAGCTCCGGCACGTGGCGTGGCGCCTCTCGATCAGGGCTTCCAGTTCCTGGCGGCCTTCCAATCGCGTCCGCAGATCGCGCAGGAGGCGCATCACGCGGCGGACGCTCTCCGGTTCGCCGGATCGGGTCTGGAGATTGTGGCGCTCGAGCCAGTCGAGCCATTTGGACCATTCACGGTCATGCTCGTCGAGAGCAGCCTGTTCGACGGTCTTCTGGGCCGAGGCCTTGCGCCCCAGTTGGCGCTCGGTGGCCCACAGTTGCCGAAGGCCCTCGAGCAGGCTGCGGATCTCCACCAGCCCCGCCGGCGAAGGGGTCTCCTCGAGACCGAGCACCGCGACCAGCGAAGCGACCTCGGTGGGGGTCTGGCGGCGCCGCAACCAGTTTCGGGCGAACAGCCCAACCGCCAGGACCGCGGGCAGGAGGGCCGCCCAGATCAGGTTGCGGTCGTGCAGTATCAACCCGACAACGACCATCACCACGGTGATGACGGCCGCCGCAACGACCGGAAGCTCGACGAGGCTCATCTGCGGCCGGCCGGAGCCGATGGCCAGCAGTCGATCCACGGTTTCCATGCGGACGCCGACCACGTCCCGCGCGAGCTCGTCATCGCCAAGCCCGAGCTCTTGCGATCTCGTCAGGGCGGTGGCTCGCGCCTCGAGGTATTCGTCGTTCGCTTCCCGGGCCCTTCGTGCGGAGGCGTCCCGCTCGAGCCGCAGCTTCTGGATGCGTTCCTCCGCCTCGGCCAGGTCGTTCTCCAGCTCGAGATCGAAGTGCACGTCCGACGCTTCGTCGAGCGAGAAGTTCTCGCCCATGTCCCTCGCCCGCCGCTGCAGATCTCGATGCAGCTCGTGGAGCTTCTCGTCGTCGCGGCGCAGCTCGGCCACCTCGGAACGGAAGAGCTCGAACCGCGCACCCAATCGTTCAATGGCCTCGGCCTTGGCCAGGAGATTTTCATCCACCTCGAAGGCGGCCGCCTCACGGTGGGAAACGTCCGCTTCGAGACCGACCTCTGCAGCGGTCTCCTCGTGTTCAGAGGCCTTTTGATCAAGCCGACGGCCCTCGCCGAGCAGGGCGGACAGACGTTCTTCCTGGATTCGGGCCGCCCTCAGCTTTTTCTCGACCTCCTCCAGTTCGGCGGCGACCTCGTCCCTGCGCGTCCTGTCGGCCCGGTAGCGCTCGGCCACTTCCTCCACCGCCCGGCGGTCCTCCCGCACCTGACGCAGCTCGTTGCCGAGTGCGTGGAGAGCTTTGGTGCGGGCACGAGGCGCCCACAGTGCATCGGCGTTCTGCCTGAATTCCTCCACCACGTCATAGGGGTTGACCTTCAAACCAGCCGTGGTCGCATAGAGCCGCGACTGAATGTCCGCCAGAGATCCCATATCGCTCAGTTCTTCGAGAGAAAAACCGAAAACCTTCTGATAAACGCCGCTCCCCACCCCGGCGGTCATCACTTCGAGGAGTTCGCGGCCCGCCTCCTTGCCGCCCGGAGACGTCGCGCTGACCTCTCCGCCGCGGACTCCCTCGGTGCGCTCGAAGACCAGGTCGCCGTCGTCGCCGGCAAACACGAGACGGCCGACCCGATGGTCACCCGCCGGCGGCAGGTAGAGCCGCTCGGCGACGCGGCCGCGCGGAAAACCGTAGAGCACGTGCCGGATGAGCGAGGTGTAGGTGCTCTTGCCGGCCTCGTTGGGCCCGTGGCAGAGGTTGAGGCCGGGCTTCAGATCGCCGAGAACGGCGCCCTCGAGCTCTCCGTAACGCACCGCCTCGACACGTTTGAGGAACATCTCAGCCGTCCTCCGAAAGACGATCTACGCAGAGGTCGCAAGCGCGTTCAACGATCTGTTGCGGCGACAGATCGAGATCGCGCCGCCCCGGCAGTTGACCTAGGAGAGGCGCCAGGATCTCGTCCACCAGCGTTGCGGCGGTTTCGTCGTCCCCGCTCCACCTCGACGCCAGACGAACCAGATCTCCTCGGAGGCCCTCCTCCCGCGCCACCGCTTCCAGGTCAACGTACGGACGGGTTCGATTCCGCAAGCGGTCGACCCAGATCCAGGGCTCGATCGCCAGCTGTTCGTCGCGGATATCGGTCACGAGATCGGCAAGAACTCCGGGCCGGCCGAGATCGGAGTGAACAGGAGACCTGCCCGCCAATTCCATTCGGACCACCACCGGCCGGCCACCCGATTCTTCGCGGGCGCTTTGGCAGCTCGCGGCCACCGCTGAACGCACGCCCTCGAGATCGGAGAGGCCGGTGGCATCGATCTCGACAGTCTGCCAGCGTATGGACGCGGTCTCGACGAATTGTTCGCGGGAACCGTTGGCATCGAGCTCGACGAAAAAACACCCGCGCGGGCCCTCCTCGGTGGGGTTGAGTCCCTGGGTGGAGCCCGAGTACACCGCCACCGGATTGTCGGCCACTCGTCCTGGCGCGTGAATGTGTCCGAGGGCCCAGTAGTCCATGCCCGCAGCCCGCAGATCGTCGACCGTGCTCGGCGCGTAGTTGTCCCACGCCGAGAGCTGTCCCACGTTGGTGTGGAGCACCGCCACCGCGAGCGGGTCGTCTTTCCGCCGCCGGTAGTCCTGCGCGAGGTTTTCGGTCACCTGGCGGGTTGGGAAGCTCCGTCCGTAGACCGCGCACACAACCTTGCCGTCGCGCACGAACTCCCGGCGCTCGACCTCATGGGAGGAAAAGACCACGACCGAGTCGGGGAGATCGAGACCGGCGGTCCAGCCGTCGGCCGGGTCGTGATTCCCCTGCACGACGAACGCGGCGATGCCGCAGTCCGCAAGCTTGCGCATGGCCCGTTGAAATGCCAGTTCGCCCCGGAGGCTGCGGTCGGCGCTGTTGTAGAGATCGCCCGCGATGACCAGAAAATCGACCTCGCGGTCGATGCACAGGGCCACCACGCGATCGAGGGCCTCGAGCGTGGATCGCGAAAACGCGGCCGCCACGGTGTCGAGAGTGGCGTCGACGCCGCCGAAGGAGGCGTCGAGATGGAGGTCCGAGGCGTGCACGAAACGAACCCCCGCGGCCATGTTCAGAGCCCCAGGTAGATGACCGAAAGACCCGCCGCGGCGATCACGCACCCCGCGACCACGTGCGACCACCGTTCGAGGGGACCGAGGTTGACCAGCTTCAGACCTTCGTACCCGGCCAACGTGGCCCCCACCATGGACACCAGGGTCGCCACCCCGAAGACCACCGCCGTCATGACGGCAACGTCCCACCGCCCCTGGCTCGCGGGCAGGGCAAACAGCGGAATCAGCGGCTCACAGGGCCCCAGGACGAAGATGATGAAGAGCGTCCAGAAGGTCGTGGTGGCTCCGACCTTGGCGTGGCCGTGGCCGTGCGGGTTGAGGCCGTGGGTGTGGATGTGGACGTCGTCGCCGTGGACGTGCGCCTCGATCCCCTTCTTTCTGCGGAGCGCGTGGCGCACGCCCCACAGGGCATACGCAACCCCGAAAGCCACCAGCGCCCACGCGGCGATGGGACCGCGGCCGGCCTCCGCCGACTCGATCTGTCCGATGGCGAGACCGAATGCGATCCCGAGACCGCCGAGTGCCACCGACGACGCGATATGGCCGAGCCCGCAGGCGCTGGTGATCAGGACCGTCTTGAGCCGCGACCACCCGCGGGCCTTCGCCAGCATGATGAAGGGCAGGTAGTGGTCGGGGCCCAACAGAGTGTGAACCACCCCGACGCCGAATGCGGCGGCCAGCAAACTCCAGGACGATGACGGCAGGTCCATCAGCAGATCCTCGGCAGGTCGTGACCGGAGAGAAGATCGAGGGGCCGCTCGCCGCCCACCCGGGTCTTCAATACCACCGGAGGCGTCCCGGTCTTCGCCGCCTCCATGTGTCCGATGATTACAGATTCCGAGCCCGCGGGGTGGACGCGCATCGCTGCGAGCGCACGTTCGACATCCTCTGCCGCGACCCACACCAGGGCACGGCCCTCGCAGGCCAGGGCCAGCGGATCCATCCCCAGGAGATCGCACACGCCCGCCACCTCGCGCCGTACCGGCAGATCCGACTCGACGAGTACCGCGCGACAACCGCTGCGTTCCACCACCTCATGGCACACCGTGACGACTCCCCCGCGCGTCGGATCGTGGATGGCGCGCACCTCGGCGCCGCTCTCGAGCAGCGTCTCCACCAGGGCGGCCACCGATCCGCAATCCGACTTCAGCCCGGGCGCCTCCATCCCGTGGCGGTGGGCGAGCACGGTCGCGCCGTGGTCGCCGATCGGCCCGGACACCAGGATCGCGTCGCCGGGACGGATGTGGGCGTCGCCGAGGTCGCGTCCCGGCGGCACGACTCCAAAACCGGCCGTCACCGCGAACACGCGGTCGGCCTTGCCGCGCGGCACGACCTTGGTGTCGCCGGCAACGATCGTGACACCTGCCTCCTTCGCAGCGCGCGCCGCACCGCGGACGCAGGTCTCCAACAGCTCACCGTCGGTGCCCTCTTCAAGAATCAGTGCCCAGGTCAGCCACAGAGGCCTGGCGCCCGACACCGCGAGGTCGTTGACCGTCCCGTAGACGCTGAGACATCCGATGTCGCCGCCTGAAAAGACCGGCGGGTCGACCACGAAGGCGTCGGTCGTCATGGCCGGCCGCCCCGCCGGCATCTCGGGCAACACGGCGGCATCGCTCAGAGTCGCCAGATGGGGATTGTCGAGGGCCGGTAGAAAGAGGCCCTCCACCAGTTTCCGGGTCAGGCGACCGCCGCCTCCGTGCGCCAGCAACACCCGATCGGGCGCCTTCACGAGCCGGCCTCAACGGTCCACCGTTCGTGGCGCCACCACGCGGCACAGGTGCCCTCGGACGAGACCATACAGGCGCCGATCGGGGTCTCCGGATCGCAGCCGGAGTCGAAGAGCGGACACTCCGGCGGGTCGATGACCCCGCGCAGGACATCGCCGCACCGGCAGCCGACCGGTTCGTAGGGGGGCGGCACCTCGACCTCGATCAGCGACGCGTCCCGGTGGGCCCACTCGCTGCGCAGGCCGAGCCCTGAACCCGGCACCTTGCCGAATCCGCGCCAGATCTCGTCCGACGGTGCGAAATAGCGGTCGACAAGCTCGCGGGCATGGCGGTTGCCGTCTTCGGTCACCACCCTTCCGTAAACGTTACCGATGGAAGCGCGTCCCTCGAGCGCCTGATCGACCAGCGCCAGCACGCCCTGCATCACATCGGTGGGCATGAAGCCGGCCACCACCCCGGAAACCTCGAAATCTTCGGTCAGAAACTCGAACATCTTCCAACCGGTGATCACCGACACGTGCCCCGGCAACAGAAAGCCGTTGACATCGAGGTCGGGGTCATCCACCAGCACCCGCATCACCTGGGGCATGGTCTTGTTGCCGGGCAGCAGCATGAAGTTGGCGATGCCCTCGCGCTCGGCCTCGTCGAGAGCGCCGGCGATCGTCGGGGTCGTGGTCTCGAAACCCACCGCGAGGAAGATCACGCGGGTCCCCGGGTTGGCGCGAGCCATCGCGACCGCGTCCCTCGGAGAATAGACAACCTCGACCCTGGCCCCTTCGGCCCGCGCCTTCTCCAGGGAAATGGTGCTCGATGGCACCCGCATCAGATCGCCGAAGGTGCACACCACGGTTTCGGGCAACGCGGCCAGTGCGAGTGCGCGATCGAGATAGTCCACGGGCGTCACGCACACCGGGCAGCCGGGGCCCGAAATCAGGCGCACGTTGGCCGGCATCATGCGGCGGAGACCGGCGCCGGCAACGCTGTGGGTGTGGGTCCCACACACCTCCATCAAGGTCACGCGGCGGTCGAGACCCGCCGCCTTCGTCTCGAGCTCGCCGAGCAGACCGGCCATCGCCATCGGGTCGAAGTGCGGCCCGCCGCTCACAGTTCCACCATGGCGTCCGCGTACTCGCGCAACAGTTCCAGAGTCTTGGCGGCCTCATCGGCGTCGACCTGGCCGATGGCGAACCCGGCGTGGACCAGCACCCAGTCACCGACCTCCGCATCGGGCACGTAGATCATCGAGACCTGGCGGCGAACGCCGTCGATCTCGGCGACGCCTCCGAACTCGCTGCACTCGATCACCTGCATCGGTATGGCGAGACACATGCGGCCCTCCATTTCCTCAGGACGGCGACCGCCAGCCGGGCCGCCGGGGTTTTCTCGCCCCTATCCTACTAGGACTGGGGTCAATGATGCACAAATGGGATGAGTCTGCGTCCGGATTCCACGGGCGAGGAGGAAAGGGAGCCATCGCAATTTCGGATTTCGAATTTCGGATTTCGAATTTTCCATCACCGGCCCGGCTTGTGGGGCAGCCGTCCCGGCTGCCGGTCAGGGAGTGAGGCAGCGGGGCGGCGATTGCAGAAATGTCATCCCGACCGAGGGAGCGAGGCGATCGAGCGGAGGGATCCCTCCGCTCCGGCCCTCCGGGCCTTCGGTCGGGATGACAGTAAAAAGCGGACGCTCGCTGGGAAAGTCGTTCCTGTTCCGAAACGACCCGAACATGATAAGGAACGCGTCTCCCCTGCTCCTCTGCTCCTCTGCTCCTCTGCTCCTCTGCTCCCCTGCTCCCCTGCTCCCTCTGCTCCTCTGCTCCCCTGCTCCTACTCAATCTGCCTGGGTTGCACACCGCGGGTCGTTGCGACCGTCGCCAATACCGCCTGGCCGTAGGAGAGGCCGCCGTCGCCGGGCGGCAGGTTCTTCGGCCGCAGCACATCGAACCCCGAGGGGCCGAGCTCCGTCTCCAGACCGGCGCCGAGCAGGCGGTTGACGAGGCAGCCGCCACTCAAAGCGACCGCTGGCGCACCGCCGTTTGCAACCCGCCGGGTGATGTCCCCCACCAGGCGGCAGAACGTCGCGTGAAACCCGGCCGCAACCGTTGCTCGGTCTTCCCCGCCGCCGATTCGACGGGCGGTTTCGGCCAGCAGCTGCGCAGACGGCAACACCGGTCCCGCCGGGCCGTCTGCGATCCCGATGTCCGGCCACGGCGCGACATTGATTCTCCCTCGGGCCGCGGCCTCCAGAAGGGCCGCAGCCTCGCCTTCCCACCGGTTGACACCTGTCAGACCCAACAACGCGCCTGCCGCCTCGAAGACCCGACCTGCGCCCGAGGCCTGCGGCCAGTCGGAGCTTCCCGCCAGTCTCGCGACCTCCTCCAGCTTTCCCCGGTCGACCAGACCGGCCATCGGAGTCTTGGAGATCAGCCTTTCCTCGCCCTCGGACACCAGCGCCGCCACCGCGACCCGCCACGGCTCGCGGACCGCCGCCTCTCCACCCACCAGTGGCAGACATTCGAGGTGGGCCAGGCGCCGCCACCCGAGGTCGCCGTCGATCTCCAGCCACTCCCCTCCCCACGCGGTGGCGTCCGGCCCCCACCCGGTACCGTCGAGAGCGACACCGAGCGCCTTCTCTCCCTGCCTCGGGAATCGACCGTGCTCGGCCAGGACGGCGGCAACGTGAGCGAGGTGGTGTTGCACCGACAGGAGCCGCGCCGCGTGCGCGGTGGCCAGCTCCTCCGCCAGCCAGGAGCTCGGGTAATCGGGGTGGGCGTCGCAGACGATCACTTCCGGCACCACCTGGAGGAAGTCGAGCAGACCGTCGATCACCTCGGCGAGAAAGGCGCGCGCCGGCATCGAATCGAGGTCCCCCACGTGTTGCGAAGGAAAGGCCTGGCGCCCCTGGGTGACGCAACCGGTCACCTGCAGGTGGCCGCCGGTCGCGACCACCACCACTGCCGAGTCCTCCGGCAGCAGAATGGGCTCCGGCACCCATCCCCGTGCCCTGCGCACCATGATCGGGCCGGCGGCCGACGACCGCACCACCGAATCGTCGACCCGGCGGACGATGTCTCGGTCGTGGAGCAGAAACCAGTCGGCGATCCCGCGCAGCCGCTCCACCGCCTCGCGGTTGCCGCGGCACAGCGGTTCCTCCGAGAGGTTGCCCGAGGTCATCACGAGAGGCGGCATCTGCGGGTCGCGCACGAGCTCGATGTGGAGCGGCGTCGTGGGAAGCATGACTCCGAGGTCGTCGAGACCGGGCGCCACCGCCGCCGCGATCGCGGACGGCTCCTTGCGCTGTGCCAGCACGATCGGCGCCCTGGCCGACGCCATCAGCCTCACCGACTCCGGGTCGAGCTCGACCAGCGAGCGGGCCGTCTCGAGGTCTCGGACCATGACGGCGAACGGCTTTCCCATGCGCCGCTTCCGTCGGCGCAGCCGCTCGACCGCCTCGCCCGAGTCGGCGCGGCACGCCAGCTGGAACCCCCCGATCCCCTTGACCGCCACGATGCGGCCGGCCAGCAACGCATCGCGCGCCGCGGACATCGGGTCCGCTGCCCCGATATCCTCGCCGGCGGCATCGGCCAGCCACAGCCGCGGGCCGCACGCCGGACAGGCCACCGGTTCGGCGTGAAAACGGCGGTCTGCCGGATCGCCGTACTCACGTTCGCAGTCCGGGCAGAAAGGGAAACACGCCATCGATGTCCGCTCGCGGTCGTACGGCAGGGCCCGCACCAGCGAGAACCGCGGCCCGCAGTTCGTGCAGGTGGTGAAGGGGTAGCGGACGCGGCGGTCCCCCGGCCTTTCCATGTCGTCCCGGCAATCCGAGCACACGACCGAGTCGGGTGGAACCAGGGCGCCCTCGCGCCGGCCGAGGGTCGAGGTCCGAACCTCGAAGCCGGTTTCGCCCAGAGGTTCCACGACCTCACGTTCCACCTCGTCGAGGCGGGCCAGCGGCGGAAGCTCGGCCACCAGGCGGTCGACAAAGAGGTTGACGGTGTTCTCCGGGCCCTCGATCTCCAGGGTCGCTCCGAGAGGATCGTTGATCACCCAGCCCGCAAGCCCGAGCGAGGTCGCCACCCGGTGGACGGTCGGCCGGAAGCCGACGCCCTGGACGGTCCCCCGGCAACGGACCTGGAGGCGGATCACTGCGTGGCGCGCCTCTTGGCGGTCAGCCGGTCGCGAAGGTGACCCAGCCAATTGTCGATCCCCTGTCCGGTCAGCGAAGCGGTCACGAGGATGTTCCCGTCGGGGTTGAGGCTGGCGATCTGCGTGCGCACCGAATCGAGATCGAAGATCACGTGCGGCAGGAGGTCGGCTTTCGAAATCACCGCGACTTCGGCCCGCGAAAAGATGGCGGGGTACTTCACGGGCTTGTCATCGCCCTCCGCTACCGACAACACCACGACCTTGAAGTCCTCTCCGAGATCGTAGGTCGTGGGACAGATCAGGTTGCCGACGTTTTCGATGAACAGGATATCCACTTCCGGGATATTTCCGGCCTCGAGACCGCCCTCCACCTGGCGGGCGTCGAGGTGGCAGGAACCGCCGGTGAGGATCTGGTGGGCGGGGACGCCCAGGGCGCGGATCCGATCGGCGTCGTTTTCGGTCGCAACGTCGCCCTCGATGACTGCACACTTCAACTCGCCCTTCGAACCCGCGAACCGTAGCCTCGAGCAGGGTCGTCTTGCCCGAACCCGGCGACGAGATCAGATTCACGACCAGCGTCTTGGACGCCGCGAACCGGTCCCGCAACGCCTGCGCTCTCTCCTGGTTGGCCTCGAGGGCGCGGCGTTTGACCGTGACCACTTTTTTCATGAGTTACCCCACATCCGGTTGATCGGACTCGAACGTCACATCGAGGATATCCAGCTCGTCCCCACCGTCAACCTGGAGGGGCATGCCGCAGTCCGGGCAGACGCGCAGCCAACTCCCCTCCG
The DNA here is from genome assembly GCA_963715955.1 of Candidatus Sulfomarinibacteraceae bacterium. GTDB lineage: Bacteria > Acidobacteriota > Thermoanaerobaculia > Thermoanaerobaculales > Sulfomarinibacteraceae > Sulfomarinibacter. The sequence continues at coordinate 16,585 of CAVQSQ010000021.1, read as the reverse complement.
AGCGCTCCTTGGATGCATCACACGCCGAACAGTGTTGGTTCGCGCGGTGCCACACCACCTCGAGATCGGCCTCGGCGTCTGGGGTCTCCGCCACCACGGCCTCCCAGGCGTAGACCAGGAGCTCGGGCTCGACGGCCGAGAGTTCGCCGACCGCCAAACGGACCCGTTCCAGCCGGCCGCCGCCATTGGCCTCCACCGTCTCGCGGCAGGTGCGGTAGACCTCGAGTGCAATACCCATCTCGTGCACCGGGTCATTATAACGGGCCTTTCCGGCCCGCGCCCATTACGCCGGAATCGGGGAAAGGGGGAAAGGGAGAAAGGGAGAAAGGGGAATTAGTTTTGAGCGGGTTCGTAGGGTGGGCCTTGGCCCACCTTCAGAGATGTTTCCTGCGTCTCGGATCACCCGTTTCTCAGTACGAGACCTGGACAGCCGTTTTCGGTTGTTGAGGACCTCGTTCTGAAAATGGCTTTGACCGATCCTCAACTCCAGTGTTTTCAGAGTGGCAAAGTCAGATGGGGATCTGTTTTGGACAGCATTGATGAGTAATGAGGAATGCCATCCATCCGCTCTGCCCGAAGATTGAGAGAGATTTCGGATTTCAGATTTCGAATTTTCCATCACTTGCCCGGCACGCGTAACGCGCGCACTCCAACCGGATCACTTCAACCGAGGTCTTGTGGGGCAGCCGTCCCGGCTGCCGGTCAGGGAGTGAGGCGGCCCCTTTCGATGTCATCCCGACCGAGGGAGTGAAGCGATCGAGCGGAGGGATCCCTCCGCTACGGCCTTCCGGGCCTTCGGTCGGGATGACAGGTAAGAGAAGTCGCTCGTCCGGGCAGACTAAGAGTCTCGCCGAAACCACCCGAACATGATAAGGGGCGTGTCTCCCCTGCTCCCCTGCTCCCCTGCTCCCCTGCTCCCCTGCTCCCCTGCTCCCCTGCTCCCTGCTCCCTGCTCCCCTGCTCGATTCCAGCCATTTCGTTTCGCCGCTCTCCGCGAACCGACAGGTGTCGAGTACAATGCTCACTGCGTATGGCACTGCCTCGTCTCATTCTCACCGGTGCCTCCGGATTCATCGGGCGCCACCTTCTCGACGCCTTCAAGGAGGAGTTCCGGATCGTCGGTCTCGCCCGTCGATCGCAACTGCACTGCGGCGCGCCCGTTCACAACAACATCACCTGGTACCAGGTGGATATCGGCGACAAGAATTCGCTCGCCGCGGCGTTCCGCTACATCCGCGAGTCGGGCGGAGCGGACTATGTCATCCACCTCGCGGCCCACTACGACTTCACCGGTGAAAACCACCCGGAGTACACCCGGACAAATGTCGAGGGAATGCGCAACGTACTCGACGAGTGCCGCAGCCTCAATCTCAAGCGTTTCATCTTCAGCTCGTCACTGGCGGCCTGTCAGTTTCCCAACCCCGGCAAGGTGCTCACGGAAACGAACCCGCCCGACGGGGATCACGTCTACGCCGTCACCAAGCGCATCGGTGAGGAGATGCTGGCCGAATACGATGACGATGTCCCGTCGTGCATCATGCGTCTCGCCGCCCTCTTCTCGGATTGGTGCGAGTACCCCCCGCTCTATATCTTTCTCGAGACCTGGCTATCGAATGTCTGGAACAGCAACGGATCCTCGGCGGCCGCGGGACCACGGCCATTCCCTACATGCACGTCCGCGAGATGGGCCCGTTCATCCGCAAGATCATCGCGCTGCGGAGAGGACCTCGAACAACGCGAGATCCTGATCGCCAGCCCGAGCGAAACGCTCTCCCACAAAGCTCTTTTCGATCTCGCCAATATCGACTATTTCGGGCAGCGAACGAAGCCGTTGTTCATGCCCAAAACGCTCGCCCGGATCGGCGTCTGGGGCACGGACCTCCTCGGTCAGATTCCTCGGCAACCGCCCGTTCGAACGACCCTGGATGATCAACTACCTCGACACCGATCTCGCCGTCGACGCCTGCCGCACAGTTACCAACGACTGCAGTGGCGACCGAGAAAACGGCTGCTGCTCCAGCGGCGGATGCCGTTCATGGTCGAGTACCGGCGCACCAACCCGAACGAGTGGCACCGGGTCAACCGGGCCGCCCTCAAAGAGGTCCACCTGCGGGCCAACCTGCGGATCAACCGTCTCCTGGAGAAATACCTCGACAGCATCTGCACCTCCTATCTCGACCAGATGCTGTCACCCGGTTCTGCCGCCAGGTTCCCCTCCTACCAGAACGTCCCCCGCGACGTCCTCGAGTGGCGGTTCATGATCCTCCTGCGCCACCTCCAGAGCTCGATCCGGACCCGCGACCGCGGTCTCTTCACCACCTATTGCCGCGACCTCGCCGAAAAGCGCCTCATGCAGGGGTTCGGTGTGCGCGAGGTGGTCGGCGCCCTGCTGGTGCTCAACGGGATCTGTGTCGATTCGCTCCGCGGCGATCCGGAGGCCGAAGACCTTTCATCCGCGATCCACGATTACGTCTCGATGACCATCCAGTTCGGGTGCGACCAGATCCTCGAGATCTACGAAGAGGTCGGCGGCGAGGAGATCGAGGACGATTTCTGATCGCGTGCGGCGGAGCGTGCCATCTTCAATATTGTTGGAAGCTCGAACATCCCCGCCGGCAGAGCGACGCGGGCCAACAATGTTGAAGGTGGCAACTCCGGAACGCCCTGGAACGGCCCGTGCGGCGGAGCGTGCCATCTTCAATATTGTTGGAGGCTCGAACATCCCGGCCGGCAGAACGACGCGGGCCAACAATGTTGAAGGTGGCTCCTCTCGGGAAGCGCCCTGGAAACGGCCCGCGTGCGGCGGAGGTGCCATCTTCAATATTGTTGGAGGCTCGAACATCCCCGCCGGCAGACGACGCGGGCCAACAATGTTGAAGGTGGCTCCTCCGGGAAGCGCGTGCGAAAAGTCAAACTCTCTCGAATGCCCCCGAGCCGCCTACGCCTTCTTGACCGCCCGATGCACGAGAAAAGCGCTCAAGGCCATCGCGCCGTCGGCGAAGCCCGAGAACCACACCGACCACGGGGTGTCGGCGAGCAGCGAACCGCCGACCAGGAAGACAAAGGCCGTGGTCTTGGCGATCAGCAGCAGTTCGATCGATTGCGACCGCCGGTATTCGGCGACGTAACCGGCCGCCAACACGAAGTGGAAGGCCCCGGCCTGCCATATGAAGAAGATCGGATTGGCGCCGTCTGACCACCCGGCGAACCCGACGGCCCACTCGGCGAAAAACATCAGCATGATGCCGACGATGAAGCTGTGGAGCACGATCAACGCGATGAGGATCTTTTCCATCTGCCGTGTGACGACCATCTCTCACCCCCACCAGATGTCGAGTTCGCCCGGCGGGTCGCGAGGGATCGGCGGCGTCTGCAACCGCTCCAACTCCGCCACCACGGCCGCCACGACCTCAGGTACCGATTCCATCAGCGTGGCCGTGAGGCTCGTGCCCTGTTCGGTGCTCTCGGGAATCACGCCCACGAACAGGATTTCGTCGGGGCTGCAGTCGGAGAACTCAGTCGCCATCAACGCCTCGCGAAGCCCGGGTTCGTGCGGGCTCATGCGATCCGGCGGCGGCGTCGCAACGATCTCACGGTCGCGCAGGAGCCTCAGGGTCCCCGGCGCCTCGTCACCGCGGACGGTGTCGATCACGATCACCATGCGCGCGTCCGCCAGATACGGCGTGAGGTCCATGCCGGGGGTGCCGAGGTCGTTCACGTCGATACCGTCAGGGAACTCGTAAAGAGACTCGAGGACCTTGATCGTGTACGGGCCGAGGCCGTCGTCGGTGCAGAGCACGTTGCCGATCCCGAGAATGCGGATGGGTTTGGTCGAAGTCATCGGATGATCATGCCAGAGCGGAGCACCGTTGGGTAGTGTGACGGCCGACCTTTTCCAGATGCAGGATACAGGTTGCAGGATGCACGAGATCGTGGGTCGCCCGATCGTGACGTCAATGCCTGCGTTGACTGAATCCTGCATCCTGCATCCTGCATCCTGGGTCCTGCATCCTGGGTCCTGCATCCTGGGTCCTGCATCCTGGGTCCTGCATCCTGCGTCCTGCATCCTGCGTCCTGCATCCTGCGTCCTGCATCCTGCGTCCTGCATCCTGCATCCTGGGTCCTGCATCCTGAAAAAAAAGGGCCGGGGAAAATCCCCGGCCCGATGATGAAAATATCCGCCCTCAGAGAACTCTGACCTTCGAGACCTCCTTGCCATCCGGATCGTGGGTGTGGATGGCGCAGGCAAGGCACGGATCGAACGAGTGGATCGTGCGCAGGACCTCGAGCGGGCGCTCGGGATCGGCGATCGGGTTGCCGACCAGCGACGCCTCGTAGGGCCCCATCTGGTCCTCTCCGTCGCGCGGCCCGGCGTTCCAGGTCGAGGGCACCACGCACTGGTACCGCTTGATCTTGCCGTCCTCGATGACGCACCAGTGGGACAGTGTCCCGCGCGGCGCCTCGTGGAAACCGTAGCCCTGGATCTCGCCCCTCGGGAATTCGAACGGGGTGAAGATGTCGGTGTCGCCCGAAGCGATGTTGGCGATCAATGCCTCCCAGTGCGTGATGGCGAGATCGGCGATGACCCGAGCACGGATGGCCCGTGCCGCGTGCCGGCCGAGCGTCGAATGGAGGACGGCCGGTGTCAGCTTGACGCCGGCCACCGCGCCCGCCAGATTGAGGAACTCGGTCGCGTACTTGACGGTCAGTTCGTCACCGGCGGCGAGCCCCGCGAGCACCTGAGCCAGTGGGCCGACCTGCATCGGTTGACCCTCGAACCGCGGCGCCTTGACCCACGAGTAACGGCCTTCGTAGTCGAACTCGGAGTAGGCCGGGACGGTGTCCTCTTCCCACGGGTGTTTCTGCCAGTCGCCGTCGTACCACGAGCGGGCGATCGACTCGGCGACGTTGTCGCGGAAAAGATCGTCGTTGAACGAGGTGATGGGACGGTAGGAGCCCAGGTCCTTGTTCATGATGACGCCGCCGGGCATCTGGAACTCGGTGCCCTCGGCATTGGTCGGCAGATCCGGCACCGACAGGTAGTTGGTGACGCCTGCGCCGTAGCCCAGCCAGGGAGCGTACATCGCGCCGATGGCGGCGACGTCCGGGAAGTAGACCTGATCGACGAAGGCCTTGACCTCGTCGAGGTAGCCCTTGATCTGGTACAGCTTGGCCATGTTGAGCGTCGCCTCGTTGTCGAGGTTGATCGCGTTGGCCACGCCGCCCACGGCCAGGTTCTGGATGTTGGGGGTCTTGGAGCCCAGCACCGTCACCACCTTATTGGCGACCTTCTGGGCTTCGAGCGCCTGCAGGTAGTGGGAGACCGCCAACAGGTTGACATCCGGCGGCAGGTCCATTGCCGGGTGGCCCCAGTAGCCGTTGGTGAAGATGCCGAGCTGGCCCTTGGAGACGAAACTCGCGAGCTTCTCCTTGACCGCGGTCAGGTCCTTGACGCCGTTGCCGGGCCACGGCGACAGCGATTCGGCGAGCTTGGCGGTCGTGACCGGGTTGCCGTCGAGCGCCGACACCACATCCACCCAGTCGAGCGCCGACAGGTGGTAGAAATGAACGATGTGATCGTGCAACGCGTGGGACGAGATCAGCAGGTTGCGGATCAATTGCGCGTTGAGCGGCGGGTTGATCTGGAGTGCGTTTTCCACCGATCTCACCGAAGCGATCGCGTGCACGGTGGTGCACACACCACAGATGCGCTGTGTGAACACCCAGGCGTCGCGTGGATCACGGCCTTCGAGGATCTTCTCGATGCCGCGCCACATCTGACCCGAGGACCACGAGTTCTGGACCTTGCCCCGGTCGACCTCGACATCGATGCGCAGATGACCCTCGATGCGGGTGATCGGGTCTACAGTGATCATTCTGGCCATCAGGCCCCCCCTTCTAATGAGCCGACCCGGCGACACGGGTGCCGCTCAGGATCGGGTAGCGTTTGACAATGAAGATGTAGAGGAAGATCTCGAGACCGATCGCACCGAGCGTGATCAAGAGCTCGAGAGTGGTCGGAAAGTAGGACCAGCCTTCTCCGGGATTGAACGCCGTCAGATAGGTGTCGAACCGGTACAGCCCGCCGGCGAGCATGATCAGCATCGACGCCTTGAAGATGGTGGCGAAGTTGGCGCGGTCCTTGGCCCGCATCAGCATCACCATCGGAATCGCAAAGAGGGCGATCTCGATCCAGAACATGAGGCTCAAGACCCCCGATGTGAACATGAGTGCGGCCTTGCCGCTGACGAGAATGTCGGCGATCCTGAGGACCAGATACAGCCCGAGAACGACGACCATCGCGCCCGACAGCGAGATCAGCATGCTGTCCTCGCGCTCGCGCTTGAAGACCCTGCTCGACACCGCGGATTCCCACACCACCACGGCGTACCCCATCCCGACACAGGAGATGAGGAAGAGGAGCGGCACCCAACTGGTGCTCCACAGGCCGTGCAGCTTGGGTCCGGCTATCAGCATCAGGGTGCCCAGAGACGACTGGTGCATGGTCGGCAGCAGCACGCCGAGGGCGATGATCCAGATCAACGCCTTGTCGTAGAATTTGAGTCCGGCCTCGGCGAATTTGACCAGCCCCTGCTTTTTCGAAGTGGCCTGCCATTTTTCGAGGAACGCCGGACCGAGTTCGATCCAGAGCACGCCGACGTAGGCCATGACGCACAGCGCCACTTCGAGCAGCGCCGAGTTCCAGTTGTACTTGCCGACATCGGGGAACCCACCAAGCGGGATCCTCCAGATGCCCCACCAGCGGCCGACGTCGATGATGATCGCGAGCGCGGCCATCGAATAGCCGAGGGCGCTGGTGAGCAGGGCCGGCCGCACCAACGGGTGGTACTTGCCCTTGTTGAGGATGTAAGCGAGGATCGCGATCGCGTACCCGCCGCAGGCCAACGCGGTGCCGGTGACGACGTCGAAGGCGATCCAGATGCCCCACGGGTAGCCGTCGGTGAGACCCGAGACCGTTCCGATTCCGGTTGCGAATCGGTAGGCCAGGATCAGCACCCACAGACCGAGGAACATCACCAGAAACTTGGTGAAACGGTTGAAAATGAGGGGACCGCCGACGGGTTCAGCGTGATGCTCACTCATCGGAGTCCTCCTTCTTCGCCGAGCGGCGATTCCGCCACAGCACGGCGCCGAGGATGCCGTACAGGGCCACCGGCGCGATGAATCCCTTGTAGATTCCGTGCTGGATGTTGCGGGCCTGGGCCGCGACACCCTCGTCGCCGAGTTCCGGCAGACCGAGCTTCTGGAAGGAGACATCGGCCAGGTAGAGCACCTGGGTTCCGCCGCCTTCGGTGTCGCCGAAGATCTGCGGGTCGCCCGCCGGGTAGTAGCGCTCCGGGTATTCGGCGATGCGCTGTCTGGCGTCGGCCAGCAGTTCCTCGTAGGTGCCGAAGATCACGGCCTCCTTGGGGCAGGACTGGCAGCATCCGGGCTCCTCGCCGCGGGCCAGCATGTGGTTGCACAGCTCGCACTTGACGATCAGAGGGAATGCCGTGTCCCACTCGAATTTCGGGATGTTGTAGGGGCACGCCACCTGGCAGTAGCGGCACCCGATGCAGCGGTCAGGGTCCCAGGTGACGATGCCGTACTCGCGCTTTTTGAAGGCGCCGATCATGCAGGCGTTGACGCACCCGGGGTCGATGCAGTGCATGCACTGCTGTTTCATGTAGGACATCTCACCATCGCCCTCGTAGAGCTTGATGATGTTCTTGGTTTCGCCGTTGAGGTCGTTGGGCGGATCGTAGAGATTGCCCGGCATATTGTTGGCCGTCTTGCACGCGGTGACGCAGGCACGGCAGCCGATACAGCGAGTTGCGTCGTAGAGCATTCCCACCGCGTCCGGCGGCGCCTGCAGGCGGGTCGTCGAGGCTTCTACCGACGTCGCGGCCGAGACCGCTGCACCGGCGCCCACCGCGGCGGCTCCTTTCAACAGAGTTCGTCGATCCATGGTCATGACGACCCCTCCTCACTCCCCCCTTCCGACATCTTCTTCGAGGCCATGAGCCCCGCACCGACCACGGCGCCGCCGACGAGTCCGGCAACACCAGCGGCAGCCGCGGAGGGGCTTGTCCGATGGTCGGGGTGGATGGGCGGCAGCGCGTTTTCGGGCAGCGCCGCCTCTTGATGAAGCGGTTTGTGGAAGGCCACTCCCTTTTCGGTACATCCGAAACAGGGGTGACCGATACCGATCGGCCACGCATCCGGCAGTTCACCGAAACTCATGACCGAGCAGTTGGCGTGGGTCTCGGGACCCTTGCATCCGAGCGCGAACAGGCAGTAGCCCAGACGGTGGCCCTCGTCGCCGTACTCGCGGGCGAAGCGGCCGGCGTCGAAGTGCGCGCGGCGCGGGCAGTGCTCGTGGATGGTGCGGCCGTAGGCAAACAGCGGCCGTCCCTTGTCGTCGAGTGCCGGCAGCGTTCCCAGAGCGACGAACTGCAAGCACGGTGCCCAGGAAGTTGTAAGGGTTCGCCGGGCAGCCGGGAATGGTCACCACGGTGGTTCCCTCGAGAATCTGCGGGGCTCCGACGGCGTCGGTCGGGTTCGGGTCGGCCGACGGGATCCCGCCCCACGAGGCGCAGGAGCCGATGGCGACCACGGCGGCGGCCTTCGAGGCCACATCGTTCAGGATATCGATCGCGGTGCGGCCGCCGATCTGGCAGTAGATGCCGCCGTCCTTTCTCGGGATGGCGCCTTCGACCACGCAGATGTACTGGCCCGCATGGGCTTCCATCGCCTGGTGGAGGGCCTCCTCGATCTGGTAGCCGGCTGCGGCAAACAACGTCTCGTGGTAGTCCAGCGAGACGAGGTCGAGGATCAATTCGGCGATCCCCGGCTGAGACGTACGGAGCAGCGACTCCGTGCAGCCGGTGCACTCCTGGAAGTGCAGCCAGATCACCGATGGTTTGAGGCCTGCTTCCGCGGCCTCGGCCCACTTGATCCCCGCAGATGCGGGAAGACCAACGGCCGCCGCCGCCATCATGCACGCCTTGACAAAGTCCCTTCGGTCCACACCGTCCCCTTCAGCGGAACCGACGGGCGCACCTAACCTATCCATCCTCCAACCCATCATGGCCTCCTTTGGAAATCTTGGTTTCAACCAACAAAATATTCCCGGCTTTTTGACCGACCCACACTACGAGCGTCAAAAGCCGATTGTCAATAAGATCCCCGGAATTTCACCTGATTCTCAAATTCGATTCGATTTGTGAATGCGAATCAGTAGCAGTTTTCAGGCCTCTACGTTGATCTGAAATAGCTATATGGAAAAGTTGTGATGTTCAAAATCCGACACCGTTGTCCGAAAATCGACCACAAACTGCGCCCCGGTGACGGATCCGAAGAGCCTTGATTCCGCGGACCGCTCGCCTTCTCTCCGGAGGCCATGACGTGAGGCCGTCCCGCGAGGAGGAAGGGTCATCGAGATTGAGTTGCCGAATGTTTTCTGCGGGAAAATATATTCGGAAAGCTGCCCTGTTCAGAGCACTCCGGCGTGCGCCTCTTCCCTCGCGTTCACGGTTCGCCCTGACATCGAATTCTGAATCTCCTGAGCCACCAGTCCGACGACCGCCGCCACCTGTGGGCTCAAACCCTCACGAGCCGACACCCTCGCCGGTTCGGCGCCCCAGAGCCGGAACCTGACGCTGCGCAGGCCCGGGTCGGCATGGAGGAGCCACCGCAAGCATTCCCCGAACTGGAGGTGGTGGGCCGACCCGGAGGACTGTGAAGGCACCCTCAGCACTTCATCGTGTTCGAGACGATGGATGGTCCCGGGACGAGCCCCCCGCTCGACGGCGTCGATCATCCACACGGCCGGCTGCCCTTGCCACACGGATTGCAGACGGAGGATGTCGGGCACAGCCGCGACGGAGACGGTCGGCGACGGATCGGCATCCCGCAAGATGTCGATCACAGCGCTCCCGAACCCGTCGTCGGCCATCAACGGGTTGCCGAGACCGACGACGAGGAGGGTCCCAACTTCAGCCGGCGGTTTCACGGATCAATCCGCACCACGTGAACCGAACACGAGATGCAGGGATCGTAGGCCCGCACCACCATTTCCAGGCCGCACTGCAGCCGGGCATCGCCAGCCGGGACACCGGTGGCCAGCAGGCTCTCCGCGGCCGCGCGGAGATCGCGCTCGACATTGGCGAGATTCTGGGCGGTCGGCGTCACGACGTTCGCGGCCGCGACCCTGCCGTCGTCATCGATTTCGTACTCGTGGAACAGAATGCCCCTCGGAACCTCGACCGCGGCGATTCCGCGTCCGGCACGGACCTCGTAGTCGGTCGCCTCGCGGGCGTCTTCCGGCATTCCGAGGAGCTCGTCGCACAGCGTCACGCCGCGCTCGAGACTGTGCACGATCTCCACCAGCTGCGCCCAGTTGTTGAGCAGGATGTTGGGTTGGAAGCCTGCGGGGAACAACCGCTCGAACGTCTCGCGGGCACGGCCCTGCAGCCGATCCGCGAGCAGCCACAGCCTCGCCAACGCGCCCACCATGTAGGTCTCTCCCGAGGCCAGGGCGGCATGTTTGGCATGCGAGTGCTCGACCGTGTACTCGCGGACGACCTCGCGATAGGACGCTGCCGGGTACTCCTCGCCGCGCGAGGTGCAGATGGTCGAACCGCGGAAACGGTAGGCGGGGTCGTCGGGGCGAAGCGCCATGAACACGGTGGAGTTCGCGCACCATGTCGGCACCTCGAGGGTGGCGGCGAGATCGACGAAACGCATCGCCGAATCGACGGCGCCGGCGAGCTCGGCGCGGAGTTCGCCGAGCTGGTGGTGGCTCGGCAGTCGGCCGAACCCGCCGACGACGGTGTTGACCGGGTGCACCGGCCGGCCGCCGATCAGTTCCTGGACGCGGTTGCCGAGCTGTTTCAACTGGAGCGCAGAGGTCACCTCGTCGGGGTAGCGCTCGGCCATGGCGATGACCGAGTCGAACCCGAGGTAGTCGGGCAGCGCGAGGGCGAACACGTGCAGCGCGTGGGACTCGATGGCCGCACCGAGCAGCAACAGACCGCGCAACCGCCGCACGCGTTCGGTCTCGGTGATACCGACAGCATTTTCGAGAGCCATCAGGGCCGCCACCGTGTGGTCGGCCGAACAAATGGCGCAGACCCGGGTGATGATGCCCTGCACTTCGTGGTAGTCCCTGCCGACCAGCAACTTCTCGTAGAACCGGCTGCCCTCGTGAATGTCCAGGTTGACCTCGACGACGCGGTCGTCAACCACTTTGACGAAGATGCCGCCGTGGCCCTCGACCCGACCGAGGTGCGCGATTCTGATGGTGCGACTGGAGCTAGCGCTCATCGTCTTTGGCTCCCTCGAGTCCCTGGCGCAGCCAGGCCGGCGCCGAGAAGTTCCGCATGCGGGTCGAGATCTCGAGCGCCGAGATTCCGCGGTCGGCAAACATCGTGACGTTGGCGTCGTAGTGCGGTTCTTCCACGGGTCCCCGGCAGCCGGCGCACGACACGCCGTGCGACGGGCACCGCGCGCCGCAACCGCCGCGAGTCATCGCGCCGCAGCAGACCTCGTGATGCGAGATCACGCGGCACACATTCTCGCGGACCTTGCACTCCAGACACACCGGAATCGCCGGCAGTTCGGGCACGGTTCCGAAGAGCAGCGAATTCACGGTCGCGAGGAACTCGTGGCGTTCGATCGGGCAACCCGGCAGCAGAAACTCGAACGGCACGAAATGGGTCGCGGGCAAGGCCTCGACGGTGCCCGGAAAAGGCGCGGCGCCCGGCGATGCCTCCCGTTCGAGGACCTCGCGGGGAATGGCATTGCGCATCGCGGGAAGCCCGCCCCACACGGCGCACGTTCCTGTTGCGACCAGGAAGTTGGTCCGGGCCCGGATCGTCTTGAGCATTTCGAGATCGCGCTCGGTGGCGACCACCCCCTCGACGAAGGCGACGTCGAGGCGGCAGGTGTGGTCGTTGTCGGACTTCACCATCACCCAGTCGACGATGTTGATCGACCCGGCCAGCCGCAACAGCTCATCCTCGCAGTTGAGGACCTGCAGCTGGTCCCCCGCACACCCGGTGAGTCCGAAGATCCCGACCCGCGGTTTGCCGTTGCTCCGGGTCATTGGTCGATCAGCTCCGGGAGGTTGACGGCATCCCAGTAGGAGAAGACCGGCCCGTGGAGACAGGTGAAGGTGTAACCCACCGCGCAGTGGCCGCACTTTCCGATGCCGCACTCCATCCGGCGTTCGAGACTGAGAAAGATCCTGTCCTTGGCGAAGCCCCTCGACACCAGCTTCTCCAACATGAAACGGTAGAACACCGGCGGGCCGCACGCCGCGGCGAAGGTCCGATCAACATCGATCTCGATGTCGTCCAACAACTCGGTCACGACGCCCTCGCGTCCGCCCCACGGTCGTCCGTTGGTGGCGTCGACCGACAGCAGGATTTCGGCGTCGCCGCGTCGGACCAGGCTTTCCAACTCATCCCGGAACAGAACCTGGTCCGGAGAACGGCTCCCGTACAGCAACACGACCCGGCCGAAGAGATGCCGGACGTCGATCAGGTAGTGCAGCAGACCGCGGATCGGCACCATCCCGAGGCCGCCCGCCACCAGCAACACATCCTCGCCGACGAATCTCTCGATCGGGAAACCGTGGCCGAGGGGCCCGCGCAGACCCACTTCGTCGCCTTCGTTCACGTGGTCGAAAAGGAAATTCGTGAGGACGCCGGCGCGGCGGATCGCCAGCTGCAGGACGCCGGTGCGGGTGGGAGAGGACGGCAGCGAAAACGGCCCCTCACCCACCCCGAGCACCGACAGTTCGACGAACTGTCCCGGCCGCCAGGCAAACGTCCGCGCCAGACCGGCATCTGAGAACCTGAGATCGAACAGACGCACGCCGGAGATCAATTCCTGAATCCTCATGACCCGTGCCGGGGCCGGCAGGTAGGGATTCCCGCCGGTGACGAGCTCGCGCTCGGCGCGGCGGGGCGTCTGCATCGGCGGGAGATCGAGGCTCATACGGTTCCCCTGACGTGCTCGAAGACTTCGACGACGTTGATGCCGGTCGGACAGTTCTCGATGCAGCGGCCGCAGCCGACGCAGGACGGCATCCCGAATTCGCGAACGAATGCCTCTTGCTTGTGGTAATAGCGGTTGCGAACCCTTTCGCCGCGGTCGGCGCGAAAGCTGTGGCCTCCGGCGACCATCGCGTAGTCCCGGAAAAGACACGAGTCCCAGGAGCGGACGCGGGAAGCCCCCCCGCCCGTCCGAACCTCGTCCATCACGTTGAAGCACGAGCACGTGGGGCACACCACGGAGCACGAGCCGCAACACAGGCACTTCCGGCCGAGCTCGTCCCACACCGGGTCCTCGCGCTTGAGCTCGAGCACGAACGGCAGGTCCGTGACGTCGAGTTCGAGGGTGAAGGCCGCCTCCCTTGCACGCAGCCGCTCCAGGTACTGGCGCGTGTCCTGGCGGGTGGCGGGCTCGAAGAGGTGCGGGACGGCGCGTACGATGTCGTCGCCCACCGAGGATCCGACAACAACCAGAGAGCAGTTTTCGAGCGGAGTCAGGAAGAGGTCGAAACAGTCATCCACCGACGACGTGTTCAAGGACTCGCAGAAACACCGTTCGTCGGGCCAGCAGCCGTAGCCGACAACCACGAGTTGTTCGCGGTTTCTTCGGTAGTAGGGGTCCGGAAAGTCCCCCAGGAAAAGGAGATCGAGAATTTTGAGCGCGTGAACGTCACAGGCATGGGCGCCGAAGAACACCTGCCGTCCGGCGTCGTTTTCGTCGCTCTCTACCGGGTGACCGCCATCGGATCGCAGCATGTCGAAACGCGGTTGCAGCAGCAGTTTCTTGAACGGAACGATGGTCCGCAACGCGTCGGGCCGCGCCAGGGTCACGTCGTCGTCGACGACCTCCAGGCTGTGGAGACCGTGCTCCCGCTCGACCGGCGCCCACACCCTGCCCCACGCGCGCAACGCCGTCAGCAACTCGCCGAGAAGACCCGTTTTCATCCTCAGAGTCTGCATGCCCCATCCCGGAAAGTGAAAATAATCACAATGTCATCGATCTCAATATGGTGCCTGCCGCAACGTTTTGCAAGCGGACTCTGTCCGATCGATGACCGTGAGAGAATGCCACATCCAGTGCCCGGACGAAGACCGGCGGTGCGCGTCGAGAGCACGATGAGATTGAATCCGGCACATCACATACGCGGGAACCCCTGGATTCAGTCGAGGAGTGAAAATGAGTTCCACAGATATCCGTTCGACAACTGAAGTTCTGACCGGGCTGATCTGGAAGGAGGACCGCGAGGGACTGACCGCCTATGTCGACGAGCTCCCGCCGGCCGACCTCAACCTCATCTTCTCGAGGCTCGATTCAACCGACCGATCGGCGCTGTTGGAGATCCTCGACCCCGAGGACGCTGCGGGACTCCTCCTCAACCTCAGGGAGCTCTCGCCCCACGCCCTGCTGTCGGGGGTTGCTCCGCAGGCGGCGGCCGGAATCCTCCACGAGCTGCCGAGCAACATCGCCACGGATTTCATCGCCGCGATGAAGCCTGGCACGGCGCAACGGATCCTGGCGTTGCTCCCCGAACGGGAAATGGACGACGTCCTCGCGCTGGCCCGTTACGCCCCGGACGTCGCCGGCGGGTTGATGGTGACGGAGATTCTCTCCTACCCGGAGACCGCAACCGTTCAGAACGTGGTCGACGACTTCCGCCTCAATGCCGCGGTCTACGCCGACTACAACATCCAGTACATCTACGTCACACGAGGCGATGAGTCGCTGGGCGGGGTCCTCAGAATCCGCGATCTCCTGCTCAGCGGCGACGACACCGTCCTCGGCGACCTGATCATCGAAGACCCGGTGACCGTCAACCACCTCACGCCGCTGCAGGATCTCAGCGACCTTCTCGACCGCCACCGCTACCTCGGTCTGCCGGTGGTCGACGACGAGGGCCGATTGGTCGGGGTGGTCCGGCGCGCGGCGGTCGAGGAGGCCATCGCCCAGAGGACCGCGCGCCAGTTCCGCCTGGTTCAGGGCATCATCGGCGGAGAGGAAGTCCGCACGATGCCGGTGGCCCTGCGCTCCGGGCGCAGACTGGCGTGGTTGAGCGCGAACATCGTCCTCAACGTGATCGCGGCGAGCGTGATCGTGTACTTCGAGGACACGCTTGACGCGATCTGATCGCCCTTGCGGCCTTTCTGCCGATCATCTCGGACATGAGCGGGTGCTCAGGCAACCAGGCGGTCGCGGTCAGCATGCGCGAGCTGTCGCTCGGGCTCGTGCGGCCGCGCGAGACCATGCGGGTCTGGCTCAAGGAGGTCAGCGTCGGGCTCATCAACGGTGCCGCCCTTGGGCTGCTGCTCGGCGTGGTCGCCTGGTTGTGGCGTGGCAACCCGACCCTCGGGATCGTCGTCGGTGCGGCCCTCGCGGCCAACACCGTCGTCGCCGTATCCATCGGCGGCACCGTGCCGCTGATCCTCAAGGGACTCGGGGTCGACCCCGCCCTCGCCTCGGGACCGATCCTGACCACCGTGACCGACATCTGCGGTTTCTTCTTCGCCCTCGGGCTCGCCGCGCTCGCCCTTTCCTACGGCTACCTCTGAGCGAGTCCTCGGCCTAACGCTGAGGCGGCTCGAGCTTGCCCTCGTCGACGTACTCGTGCACCCAGCCCTTGACCAACCCGGTCAGCAACAGGATCGAGATCAGGTTGGGGATGGTCATCAAACCGAGCGCCAGATCACCAAAGGCCCACACCAGTTCCAGCGAATAGACGGCGCCGAGAAAGTGGGCGACGCAGAAAACCACTCGGTACGGCACCACCCATCTCGGGCCGACCAGGTAGAGGATCGACCGGTCGCCGTAATACGACCAGCTGATCGCCGTCGACAGACCGAAGAGAAAGACCGCCAGGGTCACCAGCAGGTGGCCGTTGCCGAAGGCCAGACCGCCGAGACCCTCCTTGAACGCCCACGCGGTCAGAGGCGAGCCGTTCTGCATGGCGTTCCCCCGCATGATCAGAACTCCGCTCACCGGCTGGCCGTCGCTCCCGAGGATCTCGCCCGCTTCCAATCCGCCCCCATCTTCGGGGTCGAGCCGGATCTGTCCGTCGAACACCCGCAGGTTGCGCTGCAACACCGCATCGTCGGCGATCAGCAGTTCGACGTCGTCGACCAGCCCATCGTTGCAGACGAGATCGAAACCGACCGCCGCCCCGTTAGAAACCTCGAGATCGCCAGACGATATCGAGCCCGGGGGAATCTCACCGTTGACGGCGATCTTCGTACCGGCGGCGACGGCGGTGATGGCGGACTGTTCGTTGACCACGCAGCTGCTGTTCCTGTTTGCCGTGCCACACCCCCGACACGAGGATCACGAGACCCGTCATCGAGCAGATGATCAGGGTGTCGATAAACGGCCCGAGCATCGCCACCACGCCCTCTCGGATCGGCTCGTCGGTCTTGGCCGCCGCGTGCCGACGGCGCCTAGCCCAGCCCGACTCGTTGGAAAAGGCCCCTCTTGATGCCCGACGTGAGCATGAAAATGAAGGTGCCGCCGGCGAAGCCGCCGATCTCGGTGGCCG